>NZ_JBNIEU010000001.1:0-1401893 GCF_049985285.1 Aestuariirhabdus sp. LZHN29
CTGAAAACGCTTTTCAACAAAGCTTCCCGAGCAACGAGGCGCGCATTCTACAGCGTTCAATATCGCTGTCAACACACCCTTAAAAGTTCTTCTCAACTCCAGATATCCCCCGCCTGAGCGGTGCCTTGTCGTCGAGAAGGAGGCGCATTATATAGCGATCGACACCATCGTCAAGCGCCTTTTCGAGACTATTTTGAAGAATAGGTATATCTACCTACGTTAGCCGTCAACACTAATGGTAATCCCTCGACAGCGGCTGTAACTCACCCAACAGATAACTCATATCATCCAGCCTGCCCGCAATCAGATGAATCACACCGCCTTCACGCTCTATCACTCCCTTAACTTTTAGCAGTCGGGAGTTAAGCAGCGCGCTACGCTGGTGCTGAGCCGTAGCGCGCCATACCACCACATTACAATTACCCGCCTCATCTTCCAGCGTCACGAAGGTAACACCCGCTGCGGTACCCGGGCGTTGCCGACCGACCACCAACCCCGCCACCTCAACCAGCTGCCCATGACGCTGCTCCGGCAATACTGCCGTGGAGATACAACTTTTAAGCGCTTGACTACCGCGCAACAGCGCCAAGGGGTGAGGCCCAAGGCTCAACCCAAGCGCCTGATAATCCTCCACCAGCTCGTCCCCTTCATCGGCACAGGGCATAGGGTAGGCTGGCTCCCTCACCTTAAGCCCCAATCCGTCATCAGGACACTGCCCCAACAACTCCCAGCGCACCTGATAGCGTAGCCCTCCTAATGACGCTAGTGCACCACCGCTAGCCAAAAGACCCAGCGTATCCTCACCCAGCAGGGCCACCGTGCGCAGCGCGGCCAAGGAACAAAACCCCTCCCCGGGACGGCGCTCGACGAAACTCTCTACCTCCCTCCGCTTCAGCCCCTTGATAAGACACAGACCAAGACGCAGCGCGGGTTGTTTGCCTACCTCTCGATCCTCTGTATCCAATGTGTGCCCCCACTGACTGGCATTGATATCCGGCGGCAACACAGTTACCCCATGCCGCCTGAGATCCTGCACAATTTGCGAGGCTGAATAGAACCCCATAGGCTGGCTATTAAGCAGGGCACAGGCGAAAGCCGCAGGTTCATGACACTTTAACCACGCGGACACGTAGACAAGCAATGCAAAACTGGCAGCATGAGACTCAGGAAAACCGTACTCACCAAAACCGCAGATCTGTCGGTAAATGCGCTCGGCAAAGCCGGAACAATAGCCTCGCTGCAACATCCCCTCTAGTAAGCGAGTGCGAAAAGGCTGTAGCTCCCCACCCCGTTTCCACCGAGCCATCGCTCGACGTAGCTGATCCGCCTCCCCCCCTGTGAACCCGGCCGCCACCATCGCCAGCTGAATCACCTGCTCCTGAAAAATAGGGACGCCAAGGGTGCGCTCCAAAACACCGCGTACGGCTTCACTGGGATATTCAATCGCCTCGATGCCGTTCCGTCGTCGCAGGTAGGGGTGCACCATATCGCCCTGTATGGGTCCCGGCCGCACGATCGCAACCTGGATAACCAGGTCGTAGTAACAGGCGGGTTTCAAGCGCGGCAACATGCTGCCTTGAGCCCTGGACTCCACCTGAAACACGCCAACGGTGTCCGCCCGCTGCAGCATTGCATACACCTTCGGGTCTTCGGCAGGAATGTCGGCCATAGTAACCGGCCTCCCCCGCAGCCGTGACACATCCACCAAGGCTTTACGAATTGCGCTCAGCATACCCAGCGCCAGCACATCGACTTTCATCAGCCCCAACGCCTCCAGGTCATCTTTATCCCACTGAATAACCGTCCTCCCCGGCATTGCAGCATTCTCCTGCGGTACCAACTCCGAAAGCTCACCGGAGGCGATGACAAAGCCTCCCACATGCTGGGACAGGTGGCGTGGAAACCCCACCAGTTCGGCACACAGTCGAGGCAACAAGGTCGATTTAATGCCGCTCCCGGCCGGTAACTGTTCCGCTAGCTGCTGCTGCCACGGATAATCGGCATCGCGCCAATCCATACGAGCCAACAACGTATCGATCTCCCTGCGACTAAAACCCAACGCGCTAGCCGTATCCCGGACCGCACTGCGGGCGCGGTAACGAACCACCGCAGCGGCCAGTGCGGCCCGTTCACGACCATAACGCCGGTAGATATATTGAATCACCTCCTCGCGACGTTCATGCTCAAAATCGACATCAATATCCGGAGGCTCATTACGCTCTCGAGAGATAAAGCGCTCCAACAACATATTCACCCGTCGCGGATCAACGTCAGTAATCCCCAGGCAATAACACACCACCGAATTAGCGGCCGACCCCCGTCCCTGGCACAAAATGCCTTGCTCTCGCGCATAACGCACAATGTCATGGATCGTTAAGAAGTAGTGCCCGTATTCAAGCTCCTCAATTAAGGCCAGCTCCGCTTCTATCTGCCGCTGAATATTCTTCGGTGTACCCGTAATGAAACGGCGCACCTCTCCTTCACGCACCAGCGCTCGCAGCCAGCCCTGAACCGAAAACCCCTTCGGCAAAAGATCGGCTGGATACCGGTAATGCAACTCATCCAGCGAAAACCTGCACTGCTCGGCAACCCGCAGCGTTTCCCTCAACAGGTCCTGCCGGTACAGGGAGTTTAACTTGGTCAGGGATCGCAGGTGCTGTTCAGCATTCGGCGCCCCGCCATACCCCTGGGCAACCAGCGTGCGCTGATGCCGGATCGCCCAGACCAACTCCAACAACGGCAAGCGCCCTGGTTCGTGCATCAGCACCCGGTTAGTGCACAACGCGGGCAAGTTTTCGCGCTCAATCCATTCGAGCAGGTCGCGGTAACGCTGCCGGTCCCCGCTCATCAACAACCGCTCCACACCCACCCACCAGGGGATCGAAAGGTGTTCACGTAACCATTTTATTTGTGCCCCCCATTGATTACGCTCTTCGGGTATCCATAGCAGTAGACAGCGATCCAGCGCCCCCAAAAGATCTTCACGATAAAGAGTATATTCCCCTTTGGGGCTACGCCTTCGCGCACAGGTAATCAGCCGGCAGAGTTGCGCGTAGCCGGTTCGGTCACGCGCCAACAGCACAAATACCAACCCCTCTACGGAACGAAACTCGCTACCTACGATCAGCTGAATCGTCTCTTGCTTCGCTGCCAAATGCGCCTGCACAACCCCCGCCACCGAGCACTCATCCGTAAGGGCCAATGCCCGGTACCCTAACTGGGCCGCTCGCTGTACGAGCTCATGGGGATGCGACGCCGCCGTAAGAAAGCTGTAATTAGAGCGCACATGCAACTCGGCATAGCCTCGCCGCAACGGCTTATCCTTGGCCAGACTCACGCAAAATAACCCTGCAGATACCACTGTTTTCCCGCATCGCAATACAGCCAACAGAGCTGCCCTCCAACTCCCCGGGCAATATAATAGTCCCTGCGAACCATCTCTCCGTCCCACCACCCGCTGACGATGCGCTCGGCCCCCGCAAAAACCTGATACTCTCGCACATCGACAGACCGTGACCGGACCAACAACCAGGCTGGACGAGGCGAAAAGCACTGACTGGCACCCCCCCTTCCAGGTTGCACGCTCTCCCAAGCCCGCTCCGGACGGTAATCTTCACGACAAGCGATACCGTGCACAGCTCCATCTCCCAGCCGGGCACGTAACAGGCTGACCAACTGCGCAGCTTCCTGTGCACCACCAGCTGTGGCGGAAAATAGCTCTCCCTGATTAGCACCCCTGGCGTGTAAGTGATCAACCCTGAGCCGCACCCCCATTACCGGGGCTCTCAATTGAATTGATTCGAGCTTCATGCGGCTCAAACGCATCAACAAAGCCTCACGGTCATCCGGTTGCGCGCAGTGCACATGGAGGTGGCAACACACCTGCTGGCGGTGAAGCAACTCAAAGCACAACAGATCGGTTTGACGCTGCCGCTCGTGCAGGTAGCTGGCTAACTCCCCCACCAACCGCTGGATCGGAAACAGCAAACCGCTGGAAAACTCAACCTCGGAATAGAATTCAATACTGCGGTCAAACCGGTCCGGAAGGACAAAGCGGGGCCAGGATTCGGGGACCCTCCCCTGCAGCCGCTCCAGATACTGCAACAGCGGACGCCCAAAACGCCTCCCTACCGCCCCACGGGGCAGCCGCCGCAACTGCCCAAGTGATCGCACACCTACCCGCTGTAGCGTTTGAGCACTTTTACCAGGCAGATCCGCCTGATCAACGGGCAGGGCATCCAGTTGATCGCAAAGGCGTGACTTGTCCAGATAGCAGCCTCCCCTGCCCGCACGAGCCAGCAGCCTGGCCTGTAGCGGAGAACACCCCCCAGAGTATTGAAAAGAATAGGGTACCAGCAGCGGCTTCAAGGCACTCCAAAGCGCGTCGATATCCCCATAAAGGCGCAACATCCCTCCCACATCGAGAGACAATCCGGATGGAGGATCCAATGCTATATCTGCAACCCGCTGCAGTAGCGATGCTGCAATCGCCTCTAAAGCCCGGTGAGCACGGAGCGGAACGCTATCACACAACCGCAACCGGGGAGCGAGTAACATGGCATCCGCAACGCTCATTCCACAACGCACACCCTGCGCACTCGCCGCCTCATTCACGCTAAGCAGTTGTCCGCCCGCGCTATTGATCAGGGCCAGGGGTGCGTCTGGCGAAAATTCGGCACGCGCCAGATCCAGCTCGAGCCGATAAAAATGAAGGTACAACCAACCCACACGACCTACCTATACCCTCCCCCACCACAATCCAGATTCAGGTAAACACTACTGAACCCGAACCGGGCTGGTTTCGGCCCAAGGGCCCCGAATAACCTCGGCGGCGGTTTCAGCGGGCAGTCCACTCTCCGGCGCAGGTGAATCCAGGCCGACGACAAAGCGCGATACCGGCCAGCCGCCGCGTCGCTTAAGGATCTCTACGCCCACCCCTTGCAGGTCTGCACTTAACTTTACTCGCAGGGCCGCTACAGCCGACTGCTGCGCATAGATACTATCTCGCAATAAAAAACAGAGACTGTTGCCCTTGCGGGCAGCTAACTGCAGGCGGCGCAACTCACCCGCTGCAATATCACCCGGCCAGCCCAATACCGCACTGCATTCGCCGCCTGCCAGTGCTTGCTCTATCGCCCAAAGTCGATCCTTGAGCGAGTCGGCCCGCACTACCAATACCCGTGAAAGGTCAACACCCGCCGCCTGCAAGGCCGGCGCGTAAGGAATAGCCGGTGGAGCGACCCACAGCACCCAGCGCTCCTGTTGCCGACTCAGGCGCGCCAGCGCCGGCAATAGTATGCGCAATTCACCGATACCATCCCGCTCATACAACAGATCAGTCACCGCCCCCTGCGGCCAGCCCCCGCCCGGCAGCTCGTCATCCAGCACCCCATGACCACTGGATACCGCATCAGGAATAAATTGCTGCCACTCACTGGCTCGCCAAACTTCCAGCCCGGATTTATTGTTAAATTGCATGGGGCACCTCCATATACTGTACGAATAAACAGTATTGGTCATCCGTACAGTAAATGCAACCCTTTCCCATGGTGCTGGCACAGCGGGCGATCGATTTGCTAGCATCATTCCTATGAAGCCAAACCCCGAAGCAGAGGTCAGCGTTAGCCTGACCAATACACTACTGGATACCGCGGTCGAACTCGGACTCGACCGCGAGCAGTTACAGCAGGCAGCAGGCATCGGCACCAGCCAACTCGACAACCCCGACGACCGCATCCCTTTTCTGCTGCAGGAAAATTTGTGGATGCAGATCATTCAGCAATGCCCCGACACTCCGGTTGGACTCTTTATGGGGCTGCGTACCGAACCCGGAAGCTTTAATGTGCTGGGATACATTGCAATGAACAGCGCCACCCTGGGTGAAGCCTTTGGCCACGTGCAGCACTATCAAAACCTGGTTGGCGAAGGCGGTATCGTTGAGCAGGCTAATAGCGACCCAAACCGCTGGATCATTCATTACGACCCGGTCAACCCTGACCACGAATGCACCCACCATCGGGTCGCCGCCGTTTTGAGCAGCTGGGTCAAAATGGGGCAGTGGTTGGTTGATGGCTTTGCAGTCGAGGCTATCTGTTTTCGCAACCCTCCACCTGTCTGCGCAGCACAGTACGCATCGGAACTCGGCTACCCGGTTCGTTTTGACGCTGAGAAAAATGCCCTGCTACTATCACCTGCGATGCGCCACAAACCGATCCGGCAAGCCAACAGTACCCTCTGCACCCTGTTACGCAAGCAAGCCGACAAATTGATTGCGCAACTGCAGAGCAGCTCCCTCAGCCGCCAGGTCGTTACCCTGATTAGCCAACAACTGATGGGGCAAGAACCGGACAAGCAGCGCATAGCTCAAGCCCTTAATATGAGCGCTCGTACCCTGCAACGAAAGCTCGACGAAGAGCAGACCAGCTACCAGAAGTTACTCAGCAACACTCGCCACCAACTCGCCCTCGAGTACCTTGGTCGCGCCGACATCAGTAGTGGCGAGATCGCCTTTATGCTCGGATTTACAGAGCCCAGCACCTTCTATCGAGCCTTCAAGAAATGGACAGGGAAAACCCCAGGCCAGTATCGAAGCGCCCTACGAGCAAGTGCGGTAAATCACTAGCTATAACGGCGCAAAACCCCCATACGCCACCAGGCAGCAACTCCCAATAACAACAGGGTGAGTGCCGCCAACGAGAGCCCCTGCGCAGGCGCCATAAACTCCAGCACGACACCACACAGCAACCCCGAGCTGGCAGGCAGCACCTGGGTACTGATTGTGTACATACTCATAACACGCCCTCGATAGCGGTCTTCGGCATTCAGCTGCAGGGCCGCTACGATCAAGCTGACCGACACTCCTGCAAACAGCCCCGCCAACAACAGCCAAAATGACGCCTGCCACAGGTTTTCACTGCGGCTCAGGGCAAGCATCAATAAGGTTGAGACCAGCAAAGTCCCAATCACCGCCTTACCTTGGGCAAATCGTCGACCAAAGAGCATGCACACCACACCTCCAATAAACAGCGCTAACGCCATAACCGCCAGCAAGCCGCCTCGCTGCATGGGGGTTAACCCTAGCACCTCTATTGCAAAGCGAGGGATGATCACCTGTACAGGCCCCATCACCGAGTAAACGATCAAAGTTAATAGCAGCAACTGCAACATCAGTGGATTGCGGAGGATATAGCGAAACCCGCCCCGCACATCGTTCCACACCGAGGCTTCAGGTATCTCCGGAACACCTACCCGCACGCCTGACAGCAACAGGGTAGCCAGAAAAAACAGCAACAGAACCAACCCCAGGGGTCCATACCAACCGAAGGCTCCATGCAGCAACGCAATCAGGATCGGAGCCATACCAAAACCCAGCATAACCAGCACGTTAAACAGTACCGATACCCCGTGCAGACGACTGCGTGGCACTAACCGCCCCAACAACGCCAGCCGAGCCGGTGCAATAAAGCACCATGCAACCCCGGATAACGTGGACGCCAGCAAGAAAATAGCGATAACAATCGTCCGCGGAAACGCTACCATCTGCAATAACAACATAAGCGCGGCCCCGATAACGAAGAGCACCTGGGACAGGGCAATCAAAACAGAGGGCGACGTGCGATCACAGAGAGCTCCTGCGTACCACCCCAACAGCAGTGGTGCTCCGCCAAAACTCAAAAAGAAACCCACCCCCGCTAACAGGTCGGACTGCAGTACCTCCTGGGCGTAGAAGATCACGCTGTAGTTCATTACATGGCCACCGATAAAGGCCAGAAAGCAGGAGAGAAGAAATCGTGGCACAATAAGCATGAACACACCTTGAGAACAGAGGGTCACTGCACCCGAAAAATTTAGGCAGCCCCAAAAAAGTCACGCCCCCCTGCGTGTGCGGCCGCTATCCTATTGGCTGCTGAGACCACAAGGGGGAACTCCAGGTCCTGCCGAAAGTTAGCTGCCCGGGGTGAGATGAATCAGGGTCGGCTGACCATCTTCGATATGCCAGCTGGGAAAGTTGGAGTTGGTCGTAAATACCGAGCCGTCGGCCGCGATCTCGACATCCCGGGTAAAGGTGACCCTGCGCGGCATTGGGTACACACGCCACGCCCTCTTCTTGATGTCAAAGCTCAGCAACGTATCGGAGGCGTTACCGTTTACCCATACCAGGTCCCGCTCACGGTCAACATTCAACGAATAGGGGGTATCACTCCCCAGAGGCTCGGTCGGCATATCGTATCGGGTGAAGACCGATGTCTGCGGATCAAACTCCACAATCTGCCCCTCGGGAAACGCGGCGATCCAAAGGTGCCCACGAGAATCCGCCCGTAGCCTGCGCGGCCCTTTGAACGGTGTCGATATCATGGTCACCTCTCCGCTATCCGGATCGATCTTACCGATGGCGTCGGTATGCAAGCGTGCGAACCAGACCGTACCATCAGGCGCAATATCAATACCATAGGGTAACGGCAAGCCCATCGATTCCTTATCGATCGGGAGTGTATGCAGCGGTACCCCCCAGCGCGCGAGCTGCAAAATCAGGCTGCTGCCACTGACCGTCAGGCTTTCCTTGAGACTGCGGGTTGGCAGATCATAATAGGTAAACTCGCCACGCTGACGATCGAACATCGCCACTTGATTGGATATAGCCAAGGTAAACCAGACCCGATCCTGTTGATCTACCCGCACGGTATGGGGGTAGTACCCCTCCTCCATCTCGTGGACAGTAAACTCCTTACTCACCGGATCAAATTCCAGCAGCGCCTGCTGCACCGACGGGGTAATGAAGATATGGCCATCTTTGGGAGATTCGGCGAACGAATGAATACCCATATAGCTTTCATGCTTGGGGAACTGTTTGAGCTTTCCCGCAAGAATCCCACCCAATTCATAATCCATTTTCGGCAGCCGATACACGCGATATTCACCGCTAACCGGGTCAATTTCATAGAGCCGATCCTGAATATTATCGCCCACATAAACCAACCCGTTGGACGCCGCCAACAGATCATGCATTTGTGAAAAACTATCCCCTATTGGAAGCTCGCTTATCCGTGCATCCGCCAGCTCAACTTGCCAGGGCTTCTCAGCAGGGATCAACCCGGGATTGTCACGCAACTTGCGATACCCCTCCTCCAGCAGCTTGGGTAATCGATCCTGCGCGTCATCGTGCAGGCGAGAACCGTAACCGATCATGCGTTCAAAGGTGTCAGTCCACTCATCAGCACTTCTCTGCCAGCGTATATATTTAGTGCCTTGCTGATGACAAAAACCACACTGCAACACAAAGTGTTTTTTCAGCTCTTCATCCCCCTCCAGATCGAGTGCCGCCAGCCAGGTATTAGCCGCTCGACTGGCGGCCAATTTAACGGGATCCGTTTCTGGTTCCATCATCAGGGTAAAGCTCTGTTCAGTGCTGGCAGCAACGACCAGGTCACGGTAGCCCTGTTTGCGCAAGCGGTACCTAACCGGCTGGGTATAGGGTAGATCTGCCCATGTCAGGGAGCCATCGTCACTGGTAAAACGGGTAAACTCAAACATACCTCGGTTAACTATCCCATGGGGGGCATAGCCGTTATCCGATTTATCCAGCGCGAAGGTTTCGCTGGGGTAGGCGCTCACCATCACCGTTGATAGCGGTTGTCCCTGGGCATCATGCACCTTAAAACTAACCGCCTGAGCGGTAACCGCAAACGTCGCCAACAGACAAAGTACTACATATCTCATTCAGGAAACCTCCTGCCGCTTTTCTCGACATTCAAGATAGGCATCAAAAGCCTGCTCACTCGTGTACCGGGGGGTGTAACCAAACTCCGCTTTAAGGCGCTGGTTATCGAGCACGGGCCGATAACTGATAAATTTGACCTGCTCCGGCCCATACTGGTTGAGACCAAGGGGTTTAAGCACCGAGAGCGCACCGCGAATCAACCACGACGGCAGCGGCAAATAGGGCTTACCCAACCTGATCGCCAGTTGCGCCATCGACAGCGCGCCATCGCCCGCCACATTATAGATACCTGCGCTACGCTGCTGGATCCCCTGCACAATAATTTTCACCAAATCCTGGTCCCAAATAAAAACAAATGGACTGCGGCACCCGGCCACACCAATGATTCGCTTTTGCTCAAACAGGTTGGTGATCTGGTTGTTGGCGGTTGCCCCCAGTACGGTGCCAGGTCGCAATACGAGCTGCTTTAAGCTCGGATGCTGCTGACGATAATCGGCCAGCATCTCCTCAACCATGCGTTTATGCGCAGAATACGCAAAACTCTCATTTCCTCGCAGCGGGTCACTCTCGCTTAACCATTCGGGGTTGTCGGCATGGTAGCCGTAAGCCGCGCCACTCGTTGTCACCACAAACTGCTCGACCCCGGCTTGCTGCGCAGCATCCAGTACCTTTCGGGTACCTACAACGTCAATTTCATACAGGGTTTCACGGCTCATCCCCGGAGGGGGAACCACAATAGAGGCCAGATGCACCAATGTATCAACCTGCTCCTCTCGCAGCAGGGAAACCAACGCCTCCTGATCGCGAACATCGTGCAGTGAAAACCTATTCGCCAACTCCTCCACCTCGGCCGAGGGGCGAACATCCGTCGCTACCAGATGCCACTGCGGATGCTGTTCGACAATCTGCTGAACCAATTGGGTACCGATAAAACCTGTAGCGCCGGTAATCAATACCCTGCGCGCTTGCTGCGACTTCTGGTCTGCCATCACTCTGTCCACAGTTCTCTTATTATTGATGCTGTAGTAACAGGTTAGCTTGCGAAGTGACCAGGCGCAGTGACCCTGCAGGCCAACTCAGTGACCATAACGGTCAGCCTGACCCCATAGATAAAACTGAACAGGCGCCACTGGGCAGGAAGGGCAGGTAAAAAAACAGTGATGGGAAAGAATAAACGAGGAAAGATTACCGCGGCGGAACCAACCCGAACGGGACAGCACACACCGCGTTCTACCGCCCCTAGGGGAGTTGGAGCAGGTGATACTTTTTCTTGCCCAACTTGACAATAAAGTAGTGGCCGCAGAGGGCCTGATCGGCGGCAAACAGCTGGGAAAGCTGCATATTGTGCTCCATTGAGCACGCCTTGCCATTGATCAGCACCGCATTACGACCGAGAGCGTCCTTTACCTGCTTGCCCGAAGGAGCCATCCCTACATCGGCCAATAGCTGGGTCAGAGGCTTACCATCGAAAGTTTGCGGATCCAGGGTGTCGCATGGCAGGCCATCGAGCGCCAACTGCTGCAGGTCCTGCTCGGAAAGGCCATCCATACCACCGCTAAACAGCGCCTCGGTAATACGCAGCGCGGCTTGCAGCCCCTCCTCGCCGTGCACCAGACGGGTCACCTCAGTCGCCAGAATCTTCTGCGCAGACTTAGCCCCTTGAGTTTCGGCATCACGCTGCTCTATCGCCTCGATCTCGGCGATATCGAGAAACGTAAAGTAGCGCAGGAACTTGTAGACATCGGCATCTGCGGTATTGATCCAGAACTGATAAAAGGCGTACTGGGAGGTCTTGCGCGAGTCCAGCCAGATGGTACCGCTTTCAGTTTTGCCAAACTTGGTTCCGTCGGACTTGGTCACCAGAGGCAGGGTCAGGCCAAATGCCTGCTCACCATTCATACGCCGAGTGAGCTCGGTCCCGCCGGTAATATTGCCCCACTGATCGCTGCCACCAATCTGAAGGGTGCAACCATGGCGACGGTTGAGTTCAGCAAAGTCGTAGCTTTGCAGCAGCATATAGGTAAATTCTGTGTAGGAGATGCCGGACTCATCCCGATCAATGCGCTGGCGCACCGACTCCTTTTTAATCATGCTATTAACGGAGAAGTACTTGCCGACATCGCGCAAAAAGGTCAACACGTCCATGCCGCCGATCCAGTCGAGGTTGTTCACCACCTCGGCTGCGCTGTTTCCACAATCGAAGTCGATAAACTGGCTGACCTGGGAGCGGATCTTCTCTACCCAGCTCTCGACTACATCGCGGGTATTGAGCGAGCGTTCCTGCGCTTTAAAGCTGGGGTCACCAATCAAGCCGGTCGCACCACCCACCAAAGCCAACGGCTTATGGCCGGCGAGCTGAAAGCGCTTGAGCGCCAACAAGGGCACTAAACTGCCGATATGCAAGCTGTCGGCGGTGGGGTCAAAACCACAATAGAGGGTGCAGGTACCGCTATCAAGATGAGCAGACAGCTCCTCTTCTGCCGTCATCTGCGCGACCAGACCCCTTGCCTGCAGATCAGTGAGTAGTGCGTTTTGCCCTTTCGACATCAAAAACCCCATTTAATCAATAAGTTACAAACAACAAACGCTCCCCCTTACCACGCCAATCAAACGAGGCCTATCGGGAGCGCTGATATTACAGAAACCCGCATGAAATTACAGCCCACCGCCGTCCCCGCAGCAGCCGGGAAACTCTCCTTTTAGAACGATTGCAGTTAACAGGCCAGCACTTAGAATGTTATCCTCTTATCGCGTTTGGCTCTGACCTACCCAGTTTGAAAGTTGATCCACTGCCTAATTTCAAAAGAAAGTCAGCCCTCCCCCTTGAATGTTCGTTTTTTTGGTTATACTTTAGTCACTTGCCAGATTATTCGAGAAAGTACTGGAAGTTATTCATGGATCACATTGATTCTAAAATGAGTCGTACCGACCCCTCATTTCCAAGAAAGCACCTGCTGCTTGCCTCTGTGCTGGCAACGGTGGTTAGTACCGCCCTGTTCCTCCTCCCCTCCAGCGAAGTTAAAGCCGAACGGGAAGCGATCCCCCTAACACTGGATTTTGCCCCTGGCGCCGACAATATCGATACCGCACCCGCGACGATTCCGCCACTGGCGATGCGCCAGCCCCAGGCAACGCCTCAACCACTTGCGCCTGCAGCAGCCACCATTGACAAGCCTCGCGAGCCACAGCAGCACTGGAACAGCGTCAAGATTAAATCGGGCAGCACCCTCTCCACCATTTTTCGCCAGCAGGGACTCAGCCCGTCACTGCTGCACGCCCTGGTCACCAGTAGTGACGAAGGCAAGCTACTGAACCGGGTAAGCCCGGGCCAACAGATAGAGTTCCTTAGGGACTCGAGCGGTGAACTCGACAAAATTCGCTACGTGCGCAACCGGCTTGAGTCTGTGCTGTTTACCCGCACCGACAACGGGTTCTCCGCGGAAGAGATTATCTATACCCCCCATGCTCGCCAAACCTTCGCCGAAGCAGAGATCAACCATTCGCTGTTTCTAGCTGCCCAGGAAGCGGGCATGAGTGAAACCCTGACAATGAAGCTCGCCAATATCTTTGGCTGGGATATCGACTTCGCTCTCGACATCCGCAAGGGCGATAGCTTCCGCGTTATCTACGAGGAGAATTACCTCGAAGGTGAAAAGATCTCCGACGGAGGCATCGTAGCGGCCCAGTTCATCAATCAGGGACGCGTATACACCGCGGTACGTTATACCGACAGCAAGGGACACACCGATTACTATTCACCCGATGGCCGCAGCATGCGTAAGGCGTTCCTGCGCTCTCCTGTGGATTTTGCCCGCATCAGCTCACGCTTCAACCTCAAGCGCAAGCACCCTGTACTCAACAAGATTCGCGCCCACAGAGGCGTCGACTATGCGGCATCGACCGGAACCCCAATACGCGCCGCCGGTGATGGTAAGGTTATCCACGCCGCCAGAAAAGGCGGCTTCGGCAAGGCAGTGATCATCCAGCATGGTCAACGCTACAGCACGCTCTATGCCCACCTAAGCAAATATGGTCGCAACGTTCGCAGCGGTAAATACGTCAAACAGGGGCAAATTATCGGCTATGTGGGCTCCACGGGCCTGGCAACCGGTCCACACTTGCACTACGAGTTCCGTGAAAACGGGGTTCACGTTAACCCCATGACCGTGAAACTTCCCAGCGCCAAACCCATCGCCAAAAAGGAGCGCATCGAGTTCGAGAGCCAGACCCAGCTGCTGATCAGCCAACTCGAGCAGCCCACTGCCATTCTCGCACTGAACGATTGAACCCATGACAACCCAGGTGCTCACCATCGGCTTGATGTCGGGCACTAGCCTCGACGGCGTCGATGCAGTGCTGGTCGATTTCTCTCGGGGTACCCCACAGCTAGTCGCGGCCACCAGCCTGGACTTCCCCCCAGACTTACGCAACCAGTTGCTAGCCCTATGCCAACCCGGCGACAATGAAATAGAACGCGTCGCCCGCATCGAAGCGAAGCTGACCCATCTCTATGCCGCTGCGACTAACACACTACTCGCCAACGCCAAACTAGCGGCCTCCGCCGTCGCAGCCATAGGCTGTCACGGCCAGACGATTCGCCACTTGCCGCATCTGGGCTACAGCCTTCAGATAGGCAACCCCAGTCTACTGGCTGAACTCACAGGCATCGCAGTCGTCGCCGATTTCCGCAGCCGCGACCTGGCCGCAGGAGGGGAAGGCGCTCCCCTGGTACCCGCCTTTCACCAACAGGTGTTCGCAAGCCGCAAGAATCGCATCATTATCAATATTGGCGGCATGGCCAATATCAGCTGCCTTCCGCCAGGGGGGACGGTTACGGGGTTTGATACCGGCCCCGGCAACCTGCTGATGGATAGCTGGTGCGAGCAGCATCAGGGAACGGCGTACGACCATAACGGCTGCTGGGCAGCAGGCGGCAAGGTCAATCAACCACTGCTGGACAGGCTGTTGGGCGATGATTATTTCCAACGCCAGCCACCGAAAAGTACCGGTCGAGAGTATTTCAACAGGCTTTGGTTAGAGCAGCACCTTGCCCAACACCCGAGCCTCGCCCCACAAGATGTGCAAACAACTCTACTGGAGCTAAGCGCCCGCAGCATCTGCGATGGGATTAGTCGCTGGGGGTTGCCAGAAGCGGACTGCTACCTGTGCGGAGGCGGGGCCTATAACGGCGCCCTGCTGGGAAGAATTCAGGCCATAATGCCGCAGCGGCTGGTCGACACCACAACTGCACTGGGGATCGATCCCCGCTGGGTCGAGGGCGCCACCTTCGCCTGGCTAGCCCGCCAACACCTGGACGGCCAGTCCGGCAACCTGCCGGCAGTCACGCGCGCCCGCGGCCCGCGTGTTCTTGGGGCGCTCTACCCCCCATAAAGGTCCTGCAGATTGAGGGGGCGCCTACGAACGGGACACTCTACTATTTCAGCACGAGTTTCGGGTCAGATCGAAAAGGAGGAGCCGCAGCCACAGGTGGTGCTGGCGTTAGGGTTGTTGACCACAAAGCGAGAGCCTTCGAGCCCTTCAAGATAATCCACCGTTGCTCCCACGACATACTGATAGCTCAGCGCGTCAACCAACAGGGTCACTCCGTCATTTTCTATCACGGTATCGTCCTCTGACATCTCATCATCAAAGGAAAATCCATACTGGAAGCCCGAGCACCCACCGCCGGTAACAAAGACCCGCAACTTTAGCTCGCGATTGCCCTCCTCCTCAATAAGGGAGATCGCTTTCTCCACCGCCTTCGGAGTCAAGTTGAGAGGAGAGGGAATGAACGTCTGTGCTGTCATCTATTTTTCACCGACTGGAACTGCATCTGTGACATTATCCAATTAACCAACAATATTAGTCAACTATTGCTCGAGAGATATTACTCAAGCGGCAACCTAAACCCCTTCGCTAAAGGGCTCCTCCTCATGGACGGCGGGATCCGGCAAAGCCTTTACCTGAGGCTCTGGTGAATACTCCAGACTACCGTTCACCTGTGCGCCCATCACCATTTCAATCAGCTTATAGTAAACGTTTCCGTTCACCTCAGCCTGGGCGGCCAACTCCAAATGCTCGGTAGAGTGTACGTCGCCTGTCACCTTGCCATTAATAATAATGTGCGGCGACCTGATCTCACCCTCGACGTAGCCATTATCGGCAATCCGCACCAAGCCCTCGGTGGCTGTAACATTACCGATCACACGCCCTTCAACCTGCAACGCGCCCTCAAACTGAACATCACCAGTAACGATGGTACCGTTCGCAATCAGGGTCGTGCGATCCCCATATTTTTCGATATTAATCGCTTTGGGTTTTACTTTCCGACGCATCGGTTACTGCCTCCTCAAACTGCCATGGAATTTTTTGCTCAACACGCTTGGGCTTGGGCCCGCGAGATTGAGCAACCACCAACAAATAATCGGGTTCAAAGCCTTCCGGAATCACCATCTCGGCGTAACGCTCTCCCGGCCCGGGAATATTCTGGAAATAGCGAAAACCCAACCTGATATTCTGATCTTTGACCTCTTCCGAGAGGTCTTTTAACGCTAAGGACTTTTCAATACCCTCTTGGCGCCCGACCAGCGACACCGTCGCAAGCCCCGACAACAAGCGGTTGGAATCAGATACCTGCGTCAACATCAACTTAAATCGAAACCGGCCTGGTTGATCGGTTCGGTGCAGTTCATACTTCTGCACTCTCAACCCCTTATCAGCCGACTTCGGGGCCATAATATTTTTGTAAAATGACAAATCCTGTTGCAACTGGAATTTTTCCTCTTCCAGCTGTTTGATATTCAAACGCACCGCATCGGTAGATTGACGGTCGACGTCAGCCCCTACCCGCAGCGCTGTCACCTCCTGCGTCAAGGCCTCGATCTCTCCCCGTTTTAGTGCCAACTCCGCACGCAACAGGTCGCGCTCAACCAGTGCAGACTGCTGAGATTCCATCCCCAGATACTCTCCAACAAGGAAGCTACCCACAGAGAAAAGGGTAAACAGCAGCCAATAAACGAGCTTCTTCAGCAACCGCTTGCCCGGCTGGTCAGAAACAACAATAAGATGTTCCTGTTTGGTTCCTGTAACCTGCGCCATTATCGTCCTCCTCCCTAAGGCATCAAGGCAACCATATCAAGCCCGGTATGCTCATCCAAACCAAACATGATGTTCATATTCTGTACCGCCTGCCCTGCCGCACCTTTCACCAGATTATCAATAACAGACAACACCACGACACGCTTCCTCCCTTGGGGACGATACAGTGCGATACGACATAGATTAGCCCCGCGGACGCTTCGTGTTTCAGGTAGTGAGCCCGCGGGCATCACATCAACAAACGGCTCATCCCGGTAACGCTGTTCAAACAAATTTTGCAAGTCGGCTACATCCCCATGGAGATCTGCATAAAGGGTGGCATGAATACCGCGAATCATCGGAGTAAGGTGGGGAACAAAGGTCAGCTCCGGCGTCGAATTATGCCCGGCGATTTTGTTGATTGCTGTTAATCCCTGCTCAATTTCGGGTAGATGTCGATGCCCTGACACTCCGTAGGCCTTGAAACTTTCGCTGGTTTCACACAGGAGCGCGTCCACCTTGGCCTGGCGACCGGCACCGCTGACGCCGGATTTGGTGTCCGCGACCAGGCTCATTGGATCGATCACTCCAGCTTCCAGCAACGGCAGAAAGCCAAGCTGCACCGCCGTTGGATAGCAGCCGGGATTGGCAACCAGGCGCGCGCCTGCTATCTCCTGGCGGTTAACCTCAGGTAAACCGTAGACCGCCTCCCCGAGCAAATGGCGACATGAGTGTTCCATCCCGTACCACTGAGCCCAGAGCTCGGGATCCTTGAGGCGAAAGTCGGCGGCAAGATCAACAACCTTTACACCCGCGGCCAGTAGCTCGGGTACCTGCTTCATGGCGATACCATTGGGCGTCGCAAAAAACACCAGGTCGCACCGACTCAGCGCATCAAACGAGGGCTCAACAAAACAAAGCTCCGTGTGGCCTCGCAGGTTAGGATAGAGGGAAGCCACCGGCATGCCCTGCTCCGCGCGCGAGGTCACCACTTCCAGCTCGACCTGCGGGTGCATAACCAGCAGCCGTAACAACTCCACTCCGGTATATCCGGTACCGCCAACAACACCAACCTTGATCATCGACACCCCACCTAACTCCCGCCAGAAAAACCAGCATCCACCATTAAGATCATAATGATTTATGTTTTATGAACAAACACGCATAATAACACGCTCACGAGCAATAGTTGCATCGTTAAAAAAACACAATGCGTCGCCCATCACCCCCCAAAATAATGAATCGCTTCCGCTTGCGACTGGCCAATGCGGAGGCGGTCCCCCAGCTCGCCTTGCTGGGCCTATTAAGCGGAATCATCACTGGCGCTGTGATCATTCTGTTTCGACAGTTGCTGAGTCTGTTGCTTGAAAACGGACTGCCCGAGGGCAACGACGAAAACTTTGAGGGCCTCGCTGCCCACTGGCGGTTTATCCTGCCCATTGGCGGCGCACTGGCACTGGTGCTCCTGCTTGCGCTCATCAAACCTCGCCATCGGCGCGTCGGCATCGCCCATGTCATTGAACGTATGGGCCTGCATCAGGGCCACCTCCCCCTTAAAAATATGCTGGTGCAGTTTTTCGGCGCCATCATCGCCCTCGCCAGCGGCCATTCGTCGGGGCGTGAGGGTCCCGCGGTGCATCTGGGCGCAGCCGGCAGCAGCGCGCTGGGACAATGGTTAAGGCTACCCAATAACAGTGTTCGCACTTTGGTCGGATGTGGAAGTGCCGCAGCGATATCAGCGGCATTTAACACTCCGATTGCCGGCGTTATCTTTGCCATGGAAGTGGTGATGATGGAGTACACCATCAGTGGGTTTATTCCGGTAATTCTGGCCTCGGTTATAGCCGCCTTCATGACGGCACTGGTATACGGCTCCGATCAAGCCTTCATTATTCCCTCCATCGAGATGCACTCGCTGCTCGAGTTCCCCCTGGTCATTATCTGCGGATTTGCCATCGGCTGCCTGGCGGCGGCGTTCATCTGGCTGAGTAAAAACATCCACCGGCGCGCTCCCCAGCCGTATTGGTTTCGCCTGCCTTTGGCCGGCCTGCTGACCGGATTGGTGGCGATCTACTACCCACAGGTGATGGGGATCGGTTACGACACCATTACCGACATACTTTTTAATACGGTCGGACTCGAGTTCCTGTTGTATTTGGTGCTGGCGAAACTGGTGGTATCAGCGGCAGCCTGCGGACTTGGGGTACCCGCCGGAATTATCGGGCCCAGCCTGTTTTTGGGCGCCTGCCTCGGCGGAGCCATCGGCCTGCTATCCCAGGTTGCCTATACCCAGCCCAGCTCCGGCAGCGGGTTCTATGCCATGCTGGGTATGGGTGCCATGATGGCAGCTGTGCTACAAGCCCCTCTGGCCGCCTTGATGGCGGTAATGGAACTCACGCAGAACCCCAGCATTATTCTTCCCGCAATGCTGGCAGTGGTTATCGCATCCCTTACCAGTCGCTACCTGTTTGGCCAGGCTTCCATCTTTTCTGAGCTACTGGGAAAAGTGGTTTCCGACCCCAGGAGCATTCTGGAGCAGGGCCTGCACCGGGAGGGTGTCGCCAGCATCATGGATGGAGGCCTGCTTCACCTCCCTCGTCACTGCTCCAGGGAGCTCGCCCTGCAACAGCTCAAGGCAACGGATAAGTGGATTGTTATCCTTGAGCAGGATGACCCGCAATGGATACTGCGAGCCGAGGAGCTGAGAGGGCAACTGGCGCAACCCGACCGCCCGGACGAGCTTGATCTGCTGTCGATTCCCGCCCAGCGTAAGGATATTTTTGCGATATCGGATCAGGCAACGGTGCAGGAAGCTTTGCAACTGTTGCGCGAGGTGGGCACCGAAGCACTTTATGTGCAGGATATACAAAATAATCGAGCCATCGGTATTGTGACGCTGGATTTTATCCAGCAACATTACCGTCTTCACCCTTAACAACTTCACGAATAGGGACATTCCATGCTTTGGGTAAAAGCCTTCCACATCATCGCCGTTATTTGCTGGTTCGCAGCGCTGTTCTACCTGCCGCGGCTATTCGTGTACCACGCCATGAGCGAAGACCTCACTAGCCGCGAGCGTTTTAAGATTATGGAGCGAAAACTTTACCGAGGCATCTCTACCCCCTCGATGGTGGTAACCCTGGTATTGGGTTTTTGGCTGGTTGCCTACAACCGCGAATACTATGAAGCCTCTGCCTGGTTCCATGCCAAGCTGACGCTGGTCGCCCTGCTGGTGATCTACCACTTTTTTACGGGGCGTATGGTCAAAACTTTCGCAGCAGATAACAACACTCGCAGTCACGTATTCTACCGCTGGTTTAATGAGGTACCCGTATTGATGCTGGTCGGCATTGTAATACTGGTGGTGGTGCGCCCCTTTTAACCGAATAGGAGCCGTCTACTCGCTGCGGCTCCCGCCAAAAAACCAAAACCCGAAAGCTATGGCTATAGGCGCGATATCCCTTCAAGGCTGATCAGTCCCGACTCAGCCGACAGGCCTGAGATCTTCGATCACTATACCGTCGTTCGGCAATGAGCCCGGTGAAACCACCAACACGTTGCCGGAGAGTTTACACAGGTCACGAATCGATTGCACAACAGCCTCTTCGTCTATACCCTCGGTTTCGCAGTGTAGCGTCATCACATCATTGTCATTGCACGACTCCACGCACAAACGCGCTTTAACAATTTCGGGGTATCGCTCCACGACGGCACTTACCTGTTGGGGACTCACAAACATCCCCTTCACTTTCGTGGTCTGGTCCGCGCGCCCCATCCACCCCCCGATGCGCATATTGGTGCGACCGCAGGAGCTGGCGCCGGGTAATATCACCGACAGATCTCCAGTGGCAAAGCGGATCAAGGGATAATCTCGATTAAAGCTGGTAACAACAACCTCCCCAACCTCGCCATCCGGTACAGGGTCACCGGTTCCCGGGCGCACTATCTCGAGCAAAATCTCCTCGGCGACGATTAATCCATTACGCGCAGAGGATTGATAAGCGATCAACCCAAGGTCCGCCGATGCATAGGCGTCGTAGTACGCAATACCGCGCCCATCGAAGTAATCTTTGAGGGACTTGGTCAGCGCCGCACCCGCAAACAAAGCCTTGCGCAAGCTACTGACATCGACGCCCAACTCATCTGCCCGATCCAGAATAATTTTTAAAAATGCCGCCGTACCGCAATAGCCGGTCACCCTTAGGTCGTGCATTACCTGCACCTGCGCTTCGGTTTGCCCTGCACCGGCGGGAATGACCGTGCAACCGCAGGCTCGGGCACCGGAATCCAGAATCGCTCCACCGGGCGTCAGGTGGTACGAAAGGCAGTTCTGGACTCGGTCACCTGGCCGAAATCCAGCGGCATAAAATGCACGTCCAACTTTCCACCAATCGTTGCGCTGCCCTTCAGGATCGTATATCGGGCCGGGAGATTGGTAGATTCGATTCAGCTTTGCGGTACCCGTTGCCACCATACCCGCAAAGGGTGGGTGCTTGCGCTGAAGCTCGGTCAGCTCCGATTTTCGCAGCACCGGAAGTGTAGCCAGCGCTGACCTGCTATTGATCTCGTGGGGATTGATACCCGCCAACTGCTGCGAATACCACACCGTGCTTTCTTGAGCCCAGCGCAGGTGTTCAGGCAGACGCTTGAGCAAAGTCTGCTCCCTGAGCTCGGCATCCTGAGTTTCGAGCTCATCAAAAAAATCAGTCATTAGAGCCTCCTACAGCCAGCGCTTTCTGCGCTTATAGGATTTAAGATCCTTGAAGCTACGGCGCTCTTCATTGCCACCTCCAAGGTAGAACTGTTTCACATCTTCATTTTGCAGGAGCTCCTCACTGGAGCCATCCAATACAACTTTTCCGGACTCCATAATGTAACCGTAGTCCGCTGCTCGCAGCGCATAGTTGGCATTTTGCTCAACCAGTAACATGGTAATACCCTGCTCCCGATTGATTTTTTCGATGATCCCAAACACCTCTTTTACCAACAGAGGGGATAAACCCATAGAGGGCTCATCAAGCAAAATCATTTTGGGACGCGCCATCAGCGAACGTCCAATTGCCAACATCTGCTGTTCCCCTCCGGATAGATAACCGGCCAAGCCAGTTCGCTCCTTCAAGCGGGGAAAATACTCAAACACCATATCGATATCCTGCTGGATATTTTTATCTCTCCGGGTAAATGCCCCCAAGCGCAGATTCTCGATGCAGGTCATATCCTCGATAATTCTGCGCCCCTCCATCACCTGAAAAATACCCGAACGCACGATATCTTCTGCATCCCGGCGATCGATGCGCTCTCCCATAAAGTTGATTTCACCCCGGGTAACCTCTCCGTCTTCGGTCTTCAAAAGACCCGAAATCGCCTTCAACGTAGTGGATTTTCCGGCTCCGTTTGGGCCCAGCAAGGTGACGATCTGTCCCTGAGGAACTTCGATGCTAACGCCGCGCAACACCAGGATGACATCGTCGTAAACCACTTCGATATTATTGACCGACAACATCGGTGGCGCGCTGGCCGGTTTTTCAACTACTTGCTGCATTATCTACTCCCCGGTTTTGGGTCATCCGTTCTTCTAAAGGCGCCGGGCAGATACCGGCGCCCGTCGAGACTCAGTAGCCCAGCCAATCATCCCGGCGAGGTAAGGTTACTTGAGACACACGCTCTACCATTACATCACCACCGTTATAATTGCCCTTGTAAATATTGACGGTATTAATGCCTCGGTGATCCTGGGCAGTCCAGGTGGCCGGCAAGCATACGCCCTCCAGTCCCCTAGGCACCCAGTTTTGGCGCGCATACATGCCCTGCTTGATATTTTCACCGGTAATACCACCATTGGCTTTGGCCCACTCCATCGCTTCTTTCATGTAGTAGGCAGAACAAACACCGCGAATATAGTGGTGGGTGCGAAACTCTGTACCGGAAGGGTCAGACATTTTTGAGATCTCCCGCACCATCTTCATACCGGGAGCTGTATCTTCCCAGAAGGGTGTCATTGCCGGAAAGATGTAATCCTTAACGCCCGCGCCTGCGGCTTCAAAGATCGGTTTATCGCCGCCCCAAATATTGGACATGAACTGAACATCGGTCCCTACGGTTCCGCATGATTTAACCAGCGACACCACTGAACCACCCAGGTTAGCAATATAGGCATAATTGGATTTCGAATCCTTCAGTGACAGGCATTGGGCTTTAAAGTCACCGGGCTTCATCGAAACCACGATAGGGGGCATCACCTCAAAACCGAGCTCGGCTGCGTATTCGCCGCAAGCTTCCTTGGGAGCGTTAGGGTAAGGATGATTATCGCCAACATGAGTAAACTTCGGTTTTCCGCTTCCCCCCCTGGTTTTCCAATCATCTGCCGCCCATTGCACCAACGCCCGACATCCATCCGAATAGGAGGCTCCGTAGAAGAAATTGTAGGGCGCGGGCTTCTTGGTTTTGGGGTTCTTTCCTGTTGGGTCGGTGAGATGACCAGAATAGGAGGCTGAGTAGACAGGGACTTTGTCTTTGGCAACGAAGCTGATCAACGCTTCGGTGTCGGCGGTTCCCCAGCCTTGCATTGCAACCATATTCTTGCGCGATACCCACTTTTTATAGGACGCAATTGCCTGAGGAACCTTGTAGGCATAGTCGATGGTTTCAAACTCAAGACGCGTACCATCAATACCCCCATGACTATCGATATAACCCATGGCATCACGGATACCATTGGCGTAATTTTTTCCTACAAACGCCGTCGGTCCGGAAAGGTCAGCCAGGTGGCCAACAAATACCGACTCTTCAGCGTGGAGGCTGGTGGAAACCATGGCGCCGGCAACCAGCGTGCCGATCAATACTCTCTTGTTCATTGCAGGATACCTTTTCTTGTTGTTGTAGAATCCGGAGACAGCTAACACCGGTAGGTTGGGATTTACAGCCTCGTTTCCCGTTGATGCACCGATCAATAGGAGAACGGATAAAATTTCCAATACGCCTTTATCTGATGCCAGCGATGGGCCAGGCCTTCGGGCTCAAAGATCAAAAATAGAATAATCACCAGCCCAATGCTCATCTCCTTCATATAGGCAAGGCCATCGGTGAACGCGGTACTGCTGCCCCAACCGGTTGCCGACAACAGACCCACAATACCTTCGAGCACCTCCGGCAGCATCACCATAAAGATGGTCCCCATCAGAGCCCCCTTGACCGATCCCAGACCGCCGATAATGATCATGGCCAGAAACTGGATCGACATCAGAATCGTAAAACCTTCGGCCGAAACAAAACCCAGGTAGTGACCGTAAAGTGCCCCCCCAATCCCGGCATAAAAAGAGGATACGCCGAACGACAGCAATCGATACTTGGTCAGGTTGATACCCATGATTTCTGCGGACAGGTAATGATCCCTCACGGCGATAAACGCGCGGCCATCGCGGGTACGCATGAGGTTAGTGCCCCACAGATACATGGTGACCAGCGCGAACAGGGCGACATACCAAAAACTCTGGTCACCGGTCAATTCATAACCAAAAATCGCCACCGGAGGCGCTGCCGCTCCGTAGGAACCACCCGTAAACCAGTCGGCACGTGCAAAGAAATCTTCCAGAATAAACTGTGCCGCCAGTGTCGCTACCGCCAGGTACAAGCCCTTGATTCGTGCGGCAGGTGATCCAAAAATCATGCCCACCACCATGGTCATATAACCGGCCAGGGGGATGCAGAAAAATACGGGAATACCAAAGCTGTTATGCAACCAGGCCGACGCGAAGGCGCCAAAACCAAAGAATGCGCCGTGTCCCAGGGATATCTGCCCGGTAAATCCAACCAGGATATTCAAACCCAACGCCGCGATGCCCAGATAGGCCACCTGGATGCCCAGGGTAAGAAAATAGGCGTCCAGGACAAAGGGTGCCAGGCACAGCAAGACAATCGTTCCGATCACCAAAAAAAGCGTGAAGCGCGTTTCAAATATGGTGCGGTCCTGGGCGTAGCTGGTACGAAAGTCGCCGCAGGGTCTCATCGATACAGTCGACATAGTTGGCCTCCCTAGATCCGCTCGATATCTTTGGTCCCGAACAGACCATAGGGTTTAATGCACAGTATAATAATCAGCACATAAAACGGGGCAATCGAGTAGAGGTTACCCACGTGTAGATACTGGCTATCCACGAATTCCGCTACGTTCTCCAACACCCCGATGATCAGGCCGCCCACTACGCCTCCAACGATGGAGTCGAGCCCTCCAAGAATAACCGCCGGAAACACCTTGATCCCGATTACCGACAAGGCGTCCGAGACACCGTTTACCATTCCAATGACCACGCCTGCGGTCGCCGACACCACGGCCGATATTGCCCAGCTCATGGCGAAGACACGCTTGACTGAAATCCCAAGGCTCTGGGCAACCTGCTGATCAAAAGCGGTCGCACGCATCGCCAGCCCCATCCTTGAGTATTTAAAGAACCAGTAAAACGACGCCATAATCACCACCGAAATCACAAGGCTCATGACGTAAGCAAATTCAATATTCAAACCCGCGATAGTGATCACCTCGGTATCAAACACCCGCGGGTAACTCTCGGCCGAGACCCCAAAAATCCACTTCATCAAAGCCTGAAAAAAGATCGACAACCCGATGGTAACCATGATGACAGAGATAATCGGTTCACCAATCAGGGGACGCAATACGATCACCTGAAGCAGCACGCCAAAGGCCATCATAAAGAGCAGCGTTAGTAAGAAACCGACAAAGAATGGCAGCTGCATATGCACTAAAAATGCCCAACACACCCAGGCACCGATCAACAGGAACTCGCCCTGGGCAAAGTTTACGATCTGAGTCGATTTATAGATCAGTACAAAACACATCGCCACCACGCCGTAGAGCATGCCAACAATAAGTCCATTCAGTATCAACTGTAGAAGTAGCTCCCAGTTCATGACGCTCTCCTCCCTGCACTATCGGCCTGGTTGCGATGATGAGTATCTGTCCTGTTTTCTGAAATGAGTCGTTCCACTTTCAAAGAGGTCTGGATTCGGGAACGGGTGCCATCCTGGAAGGTGATCACCGTGTCGACCTCTACCCGATCGTCGCCTGAGTAGATAGAGTCGATTATCTCCTGATATTTTTCCGCGACTACGCCACGGCGAACCTTACGGGTACGCGTCAGCTCTCCATCGTCGGCATCGAGCTCTTTATAAAGAAGCAGAAAACGGTGGATTCGCTGTGCTTCTGGCAAGGTTTCGTTGACGCTTTCAACTTCGCTACGCAGCTGCTCATAGACCAATTCGTGAGCGGACAAATTAGTATAATTGGTGAAGGCGAGCCCCTTCTGTTCCGCCCACTTGGACACCACGCTAAAACGAATACAAATAATCGCTGACAGATAGGAGCGTCCGCTCCCCAACACAACAGCCTCGGCAATAAAGGGCGAAAATTTGAGTTTATTTTCGATAAATTGGGGCGAATAGCGGTATCCCTGCTCGGTCTGCGCAAGATCCTTGAGCCGGTCGATCACCACCAGATGTTTATTTTCCTGCTTGAAGTAACCGGCATCGCCGGTATGCATCCAGCCCTCTTTAACGTCATCGTGGTACGCATCCATGTTCTTGTAGTAACCGCTAAACATTCCACTGGTGCGCGCTACAATTTCACCGACCCCTTTATCGTCGGGGTTGATCACCTTTATTTCGGCGTTATCGAAGGCCACACCGACGCTGTCGTAATCGATATCGTCGCTACGATGGATGGTATAGGCACCACAGAGTTCGGTCTGGCCATAGAGCTGCCGCAGGGGTACCCCGATGGCTTGGAAAAAACGTAACGTATCGGGCCCCATAGCGGCCCCGCCGGTTGCGGCGCTGCGCAAATGCGTAAAGCCGAGACGATCGCGCAGGGCGCGCAGTAGCACCCATTCCGCCAGCCGGGAGCGGTTCCCTTTGGCGAGAGCCCGGTTAGCACGCTTCATGCCCCACTCAAAAAGTGCCTGTTTAAGGGGCGTCGAATCGAGCATTCGAGAACGCACATCGGCGACAATGTTCTCCCAAACCCTGGGAGCCAAGAGCACGAAATGGGGCCCAATTTCGCGCAGGTCCGCCATCAGGGTCTCCTGCTCCTCGACAAAATTTACGATTTGGCGGCTAACCAGACTCTGCCCTATCGCATACACCTGCTCCATGATCCAGGGCAGCGGCAATACCGATACATAGTTATCCCCCGGTGACTTGCCGTCGGCGCGCAGATAGGCGGCGCAGTGATTCAAAAAGGCGCCAGAATGCAGCATCGCCAGCTTAGGGCGCGAGGTGGTACCGGAAGTTGTACAGAGAATAGCGAGATCCTCGCCCTGGGTTGCTTCCACCAGCAAGGTATAAGCCTCGGCGTCCTCCTCCTCTTGCTGGCGCCCCATTTCGTAAAGACGCGCAATATCCAGCAAGCGGGAATCCTCGTACTTACGCATGCCCCGGGCGTCGCAATAGACAATCCACTCTACCGACGGAATCTGTTCCCCCAGCTCCAGCAACTTGTCACATTGCTCTTCGTCTTCGGCAATAATGACACGCGCCTGGGCGTAATTAATGAGGTAGGCAACCTCTTCGTGCATGGAGTCCTGGTAGATCCCCAGTGAGTAACACTTGAGGGCATGGGTGCTGATCTCTCCCCAGATCCACTCCGGGCGGTTTTCACCCAGCAAGCCGATCACATCCCCCTCATTGACGCCGAGAGCTTTGAGCCCCAGAGCCATCCACTTGACCCGATCGTTATAGTCCTTCCAGCTGTACTCGTTCCAGATGCCGAACTCCTTCTCCCGCATCGCCACTTCGCTGCCAAACAGCGCCGCGTTATGCGCCAGCAGTTTTGGGAAGGTGTCAAAGCGATCTACATCGGCGTAGTCGGTATGTAATTGAGCCATTACGCAACCTCCTCGCCATCGTCGGGCAGGGGGTCGTCCTCACCCAGATAGGCTTTTTGCACATGCTCATTGGCCATCACCTCATCGGGAGTGCCCTCGGCCACTTTTTTGCCAAAATCCAGCACCATGACACGGTCGGAAATATCCATTACTACCCCCATGTCATGCTCAATCATGGTCACGGTCATACCGAACTCCGCGTTGAGATCCATGATGTAGCGCGCCATATCCTCCTTCTCCTCTAGGTTCATACCCGCCATAGGCTCATCCAAAAGAATCAGGTCCGGTTTAAGTGCAATGGCACGCGCCAACTCGACGCGCTTGCGTAAACCATAGGAGAGCGTCCCCGCAATGGCTTTGCGGATGTGGGTAATCTCCAGAAAGTCGATAATGTCCTCCACCGCACGGCGGTGCTCCAACTCTTCGCGCTTGGCTGGAGAGAACCAGTACAGTGGGCCTGTGAAGAAATTGTTCTTCAGCATATGATGCCGCCCAACCATGATGTTATCGAGCACGCTCATATGACCAAACAGGGCGAGATTCTGGAAGGTACGACCTATCCCCAATTCTGCCCGCGCATTGGGCTTGAGCCGGGTAACGTCGTCGCCGCGAAATAGAATACGTCCATGGTTGGGCGAATAACGTCCGGAGACACAATTGAGCATCGATGTCTTACCGGCCCCGTTGGGTCCAATAATAGAGAACACCTCACCCTTATTGACCGAAAAGCCGACATCGGTCAGCGCCTTAACGCCACCAAAGGCCAGAGATACGTTCTCCACTTGCAGCAGAGGTGTTGCGCTCATAGGCTAAACTCCCCGTTCGCAAAGGAAACAGGTGCCCCTGAGCCAGCGGCCAGACCAGCAGGCAAACAGATAGCGATCTCGCGGACCCGATCATCCATAATATTGACCCCGTATTGTTGTTGTTTTTTCACTGGGCATCATCGATTATGCCACTCAAGCCAGAGGCGAGGATTGACTATCTTGCTTAAGAGATGGACTATATTGCGGTTTGTTCCCCGAGTAGGCGGTACCCGGCCACACTCGCACTCCCACCGTTACAGACTTTAGGAGCACCCAGTGGAGACACCCTCTCCCGATCCCTCGCAGCTCATTAAACTGGTCACCGAGCGCATGCCGTTTGGCAAATATCAGGGCTGGCTGCTAAAAGACCTTCCAGAACCCTACCTGGTCTGGTTCAAGCAGCAGGGGTTTCCCGGCGGACAAATAGGGCACCTTTTGCACTCTCTGTACGAGATCAAGCTCAACGGGCTGGAACCACTGCTTGAGGAGATTGCCTGCCGGCATGGGCGTCACACCCCCTAGCTCGCAGCTATCGCTCCGGCTCGTCGATAAACTCCCAACCACCACTGGTATAGACCCAGGTGGAGCCGTTGACGACACTAAAGCGGAAAATAACCAGCCCTTGAGCCGAGTCCGTCAGCTTGAGCTGGTAGCTGGGCATATCATAAAAATTCTTGTTCCCCGATTCTGCCATCGGCTGCCACTGCCGCCCATCGAAAAACCAGCTGTCGCCACTGAAGGTATTGAGTTTAAGAGTAACGGGCTTTCCATCAAGCGCCGAGCTGGCACTATAGAGGGCATACTCGGTATCCGGCGCCGCCAACACCGAACCGGCACATAGACCCGCCCAAACCAGAATCATTACTCTTAACAGCCTGCGTCCCACACTCACTCCCTGATACACCGATCTATTATTGGCCGCAACTCCCAGTGGGCGATATGATGCCAGTGGAGCGCACCCTAAACTTACCCACCCGTGGAAATAATGCAAGCATGAGCGACCCCACCCCTGATACAGCGCACAAAGACGCCGACTCAACCGCTGGCGACCACCAGGATGCTGTGATCCCCAAGCGTACCGTACGCGAGGAGCTGAACACTCCCGCCCACCAGCGCATCGAAGAGGAGTTCGAACAAGCCTGCGCTCGACTGGAACAGCTCGACTACGACCTGCTCGGCATGACTCAAATGCCCTCGGAAAACGACCTTGCAGATGCGCGCCACTACCGTTCGATCTGGCACAGCGCCCTGATGGTAGTCAGTGCCCTACTCATTCTGGCCGTACTGGGATATCTTCCGGCCTGGGTAGGCGGCATCAACGGTGCGCTGCTATTTGCCCTGACCATCGGATACTTTGACGGCATCAACCCGCTGATGCCGGGGGGTAACCACTACACCCACCTGGTCCGCAAGCGGCGGCAGTATCACTTCCACCTGCGCGACTACGTACGCAAACTGGAGGGCAGCTATGGCTACATCCACACTCTGCAGCCCCTTCAACAGCTGAACCCAAACCTGCAGCGACATTACTTTAATAAGCTCTGCTCATTATCGCGAAAAGGGCTGCTGGCGCGGCAAATTAGCTCTTTGGAGAATCTTCGCCTCTATTATGAGTTTCTGATCGAAGCCAATAATGCTAACCAGATCCGCGAACAACTTAAGCTCAAAGAGCAGATAGAGCGTCAGGGCCAGGATATGGCAGCACCCGACGAGGGCACTCCATCGCAAGCAAGCGATGACAGCGCCGCAAACCCATAATATACTTGCCAGTTCCTCGCCCTCATAACCAATAAAAATTAGAGCGCAATCAGGGGACCCAATGTTGTCCGTTCGACCTGTAAAAAGCCTCGCTGATGTAGTCGCGGTTGAGCAGGTTCCCATCGAAGACCGGGGACTGCCGAACAGCACTTATCAGCTATTGCAGGATGCCGCACGCCTCTACGGAGAGAGGACTGCCATCAGTTACCTGATGACGGGCAGCTGTGACGAAAAATCGACCGATATCAGCTATAAAGAGCTGTTTCATCGCGTCACCCAGACCGCCAATGCTCTCCACCGCCTCGGTATCGAAAGCCGGGATGTGGTTTCCACGCTGCTACCCAACCTCCCTCACAGCCATTTTTCAATCTGGGGAGGCGAGGCCGCCGGCATTGTAAATCCGATAAACCCTCATATTGCCATCGATCAGGTGGTGGCCATTATGAACGCCGTCCAGAGTAAAGTGCTGATCACTCTGGCCCCCTACCCTGACAGCGACCTTTGGCAGAAAGCACTGGAGATCAAGAAGCGGGTTTACTCCCTGCGTGCGATCCTGATCGTGGATCCGGTCAACCTGTTACCGCTGCCACGCCGTGCAATGGTATCGATTCGCCGCAAGCTGCCACGAATGCAGGGGGTGTACGACTTCGACAAGGCCATCGCACGCTGCCCAACGGACATGCTGGAAAGCCATCGTCAGATCCACCCGCAGGATATCGCCTCCTACTTCTACACCGGTGGCATGACCGGAACACCCAAAATAACGCCCCACACCCACCGCAATGAGGCCTCTATGGCGCTCATGATCAACACAATGCTGCGCTTTCAGCAATCACAGGTAGTGCTCAACGGACTGACCCTGAGCCATGTCAACGCCATCATCATCCCCGGCCTAGCCCCGTTTATGGCGGGCGCCAGGGTGTTGATACCGGGCATGGAGGGATACCGTGGCGAGCAGGTTATTAAACGTTTGTGGGCACTGATCGAACACTACAAGGTTGAAATCATTAGCGGTGTTCCCGCTTTCTACAAGCGCGCCATCAGTGTTCCTACCGGCCAGCATACACTTGATAGCGTCCGCTTTGCCCTGTGCGGGGCCTCACCGCTACCGATAAAACTAATCGATCAGTTCCAGCAACATTGTGGCATCCCCCTGATCGAAGGGTACGGGCTCACCGAGGGCACCTGCGTCAGTTGCGTCAACCCACCCGACGGCAACGCTCAAGCGGGGTCTATCGGCATCCGAATGCCCTATTCGGGCATGAAAACCGTCATCCTGGATGAGAACCAGCGCTACCTTCGTGACTGCACCGTGGATGAGATCGGCCATATTCTGATTCGCGGCCCCCACGTATTCCCCGGCTACATCCAGCGGGAAAAAAATCGCAACGTCTGGATAGGCGACCATGGCTGGTTTGATACCGGAGACCTCGGACGCTGCGACGGCGAGGGCTATTTCTGGCTCCACGGGCGCAGTCTGGACCAGATCAGCCAACCCGGACACTCCCGCGATCCCCAACCCATTGAGCGTTTGTTACAACAGTTTCCAGGTGTCGAGCGGGCCGCTATCGTGGGACGTAATGATGCCGCAGGAAAGCATCAGGTGGTGGCCTATGTGACCGCCCAACAAGACGTCGATCTACCACTGGATACCCTCAGTGAGGCCTACCACGCGCAAGCCGACGCCCACCTGCCACCGATACCCTGTATCTACCTGCTGGAGGTGATGCCGTTAACGAACGTGGGTAAGATAGACCGCCAGCTGTTGCGCAAGGATGCACTGTGCCGCCTATACCAGGAGCTACTTGACGACCTCAAGGAATCCAGCGAAATTCGGGTCGATATCACCACCAATGACCAACTGGAGCAGGTAGCTCGCATTCAGGGGCTGCCAGGCGGACATTCGATTCGCAAAGAGGTAAAAGCCCGACTCGAAGGCCTCTCAATTCGCGCCGAACTGGTATAATCCCCGCCCCGACCATCAGGGTACATCCTATGCCAAACGCCCCACGCACGCCTCTGGACCAACTCAGCCACTGGCAACAGATCGCTTTCCTCGCCGCATTAGGAGAACGCAGCTTGCCCAATTACCGCCTCTTCTCCGAGCTCTGTGACAGTGGTGACCCGGCCGTATTGCGCCAAAACCTCAACCTGCTGTGGGACTGCGCGGCGGGGCTACAAAGCGCAAAAAACTTTGAAAAGCAGCTCGACCTGCTGGAGGATAACACCCCCGACCCCACCCGTTTCGACAGCTACGGTGTGCGACCCGGCCTGGATTGCTGCGTACTGCTCAATGCCGCCCTCTCCTGCGCCATGAAATCGAACCTCGATGACTGCCTCAGTGGAAGCACCCTGTCGCTGGCAACGGTTGCCGAGTTTCTCGAATTTAGCGGGGAGATCGACGCCAACCACCCCGATGCCAACACCCTCTTGCGGGAACACCCTCTCTACTTGCAGGAACTTGGCTTTCAGCAAGCGCTGTGTCAAAAACTATTAACTCGCTCCACACCCAATAAGCCGCTTATCCAGGAGCTTCGCAAGCTGGCCGCCAATGAGGGCGTGAGCCAGATCGGTATCAGCGCAGAGGCCGCAGGCGCCCGTTAATCCTTGGATGCTGAGCCTTTGGCTGTGACCGCTGCCACAGACACACTCGATAATCAGGGTCATCGCGCGGGACTGGGAATCAGTTCACTGCCCCGTTGAATAAAGGGCCTATACTGGTTCAACCGTTTTCACTACCTGATTATAAAAATCACCGAGTGTATATCATGGCCAAGCAGCCAATCAGCCTCGAGCAGATTCAACACCTGCACCCCTTACAACGACTGAACGCCTCTGCCCACAAACAGTTGCAGTCCGCCGCCGAACAGATAGCGGCTCGTACGGGGAACATCATTTTCAAAAAACGCGATAACCTCTCCCCCTGCGTTAGCTATCTGCTTAAGGGACAGGTGGAGTTGCGGCACTCCTTTGCCGACCGCAAGCCCCTGCGTGATTGCGATGAGCTGGCCCACCAACCCCTGGAGGAACTGGTCGGCATCGGAGCCAGTATCCGCGCCTTGGAAGACTGCGTCGTAGTGCGCTTTGAGCGCGATTTGATTGATAAGCTGCGCTCCAAGTCCTCCAACCTCGGGGAGAACTATTCGGTGGTCAATATCGAAGAGGGGGTCGACTATCTCTCTGACACCCTGATCGATGACGACTATCAGGAGGACTGGACCCTGCAGCTGCTGGATTCACCCCTGGCACGCAACCTGAAGCCAATTGCCCTGCACCGCCTGATGGCCCTGCTCGAACGGTTGCCGGTCAAAAAGGGTGACCGACTGGTACAACAAGGTAGCCGTGCGGACTACTTCTATATCCTCATCAGCGGGGAAGCTGTTCTCAATACCGATCCCAACGGGCCTTTTAAGGGTCAAAGCATCGCCATGCATGAAGGCTCTCACTTTGGAGAGGAGGCGCTTCTCGGGGAAACCCTGCGCAACGCTACAGTATCAATGACCAGCGATGGCGTGATGGGCCGACTCAATCGGGAGCAGTTCCTGGAGGTGTTTTCCGACTCGCTGTTACCAACCCTGCCAGAGGCCCAGTTCAGTCGCCGCCTCAAACAGGCCGAAGGGCCCTGCGTTCTGCTTGATGTACGCTTTCGCGAGGAGCTGCGCAACGATACCCGCTCCCACGTGCTCAATATTCCCATCAGCCGCCTGCGCAGCGTCTTGCCCCAACTCGATCGCGCCACTACCTATCTACTCCCCTACCAGAGCGACCAACGCAGCGAACTGGCGACCTGCATCTTGCGCCAGCACGGGTTCACGGCGTATCTGCAACAGGCACCCTCACCAGTGCAAGCCAGCGAGTAAGGCCTCTCCATTATCGACTACTCTGAGGGAAAGGGGGGAGTCGATTGATGGGTGCCGAGATAGACCGTACCGAGTTTTCAAGCGCCGATTTCGAACGCTTTCGCCAGCGCTTGCGAGAGGGGCTGGAGCAGCTGGATCTTTTTCTCAAGCCCCCCCATGCTGGTGAGGGTCCCGCCAGCTTCGGTGCGGAGTTAGAACTCTATATCATCGACGCCGACGGCCAGCCCATGCCGATCAACCGGCAACTTGCGCTCCAATGTGCGGACGCCAACCTCTCCCTCGAACTCAATCGATTCAATATCGAGTACAACTTTCCTCCGATCCATAACAGCTCCACTCCCTTCCGGGACCTCCGCCAACAAATGGATGAAGCCCTTGGCAGGATCAATTCCATTGCGGGCCAACTGGAGGCACGCATAGTGCCGATCGGCATTCTACCGACCCTGAGAATGTGTCATATGGGTGAGGCCGCCATTACCGACAGCCCCCGCTACCGAGTGTTGGCCGATAGTTTGCGCAAACAGCGCGGCGAGGACTTCAGCATCAATATTAGCGGCCCAAACAGCCTGCAGATGCGCTGGCAGGAGATCACGCTTGAGGGTGCCAACACCTCCTTCCAGTACCATTACCGGGTCAGCCCTGCCAACTTTACCGATACCTATAATGCCGCCCAGTTGGTCAGCCCTTTACTGGTTGCGCTGGGGGCAAACTCCCCCCTGTTTCTCGGACACAGGCTATGGCACGAAACGCGCGTCGCCCTGTTTAAACAATCGATCGACCCTCGAACACAAACCCCCTTGCACCGCAGCCAGCCCTCCCGCGTCTATTTTGGCCACCGCTGGGTCCAGCATGGAATTATCGAGTTATTTGAAGAGGGGGTGTCCCTGTTCCCTCCCCTGCTACCCATCGTGCAGGATGAATCTCCCGCTGCGCCCGATCATCACAGTGGCCCCTCCCTGGCGGAGTTGCGGCTTCACCAGGGAAGTATCTGGAGCTGGAATCGACCGCTGTACGATCCCGCCGATGGCGGCCACCTGCGCATCGAACTGCGTGCACTTCCGGCCGGGCCAACCTCCCAGGATATGGCAGCACTGGCGGCCTTTGCCATCGGGCTGATTGAAGGGATACGGCCACAGATGCCCAGAATCACCGAATCGATGCCCTTTAGCACCTGCGAACAGAACTTCTATCGTGCCGCGAGAGAGGGGATCGCTACCCGACTGGTGTGGCCCGACCTGAAGCGCAGCACACTCAAAGAGACCAACCTGCCCGACCTGATCGAGACCCTGCTGCCCACCGCGCGCGAGGGCCTGCGCAGAATTGAAGTGGACGAAGAGGAGATTGAGCAACAGATGGAACTCGTAAGGCGTACCAGCCAGGCACAGACCAACGGTGCGCTATGGCAACTTACCAGTTATCAGCGACTGAGTGCCCGCTACAAGCCTGCCGCCGCCCTTTCTGCGTTAGTGGAAACCTATTACCAGCGCCAGCAGAGTGGGCTTCCGGTATGCCAATGGAGGCTCGCGGATGAGGGCTAAAGACACCCTGCACTGGATACCCGCAGACTCGGGGCTCAGGCTTGGCGATAGCCCCCTCGAGTTTATCCGCCAGCTTCCCGGCCCTGGGGCCATCTGGCTGGAGGGTGAGGAGCGGGATCGCACCCGCGCCCTGTGCACCCTGCTCCATGGCAACGAACCCTCAGGCGCCAGTGCAATTTGGCACTTTCTGCGCCGCGGCCTGAAACCCCACACCAACGCATTATTTATCATCGCATCCGTACAAGCGGCTTTGACAGCCCCTGTGTTCAGCCACCGCATGCTACCCGAACACCGCGACCTCAACCGCTGTTTTCGCCCTCCCTTCGATGACAGCCGTGGCCAGCTGGCACAGCAGATTCTGCAAGTGATCAGCCGCCACCAACCGGAGGCTCTACTGGATATCCACAACACGTCGGGTTCCGGCCCCGCGTTCGGCGTTTCGATCAACGGCGACGAGCGCCATCGCGCGCTAGCCTCGCTCTTTACCAATGACCTGATCGTTACCGACCTGCGTCTGGGGGCCTTAATGGAGCTGAGCGACGATCTACAGCCTACGGTCACCATCGAGTGCGGTGGCAGCCAGGATCCCGCATCGGATCTGGTGGCGCGGGAGGGACTCTACCGCTTTCTTTGTAGCGATTCGGTGCTCCACAGCGGTGCTGCCGACTCCGTCACCTGCTACCACAACCCCCTGCGACTTGAGTTAGCCGAGGGAACCCGGTTGCGCTACAGCACCGCTCCCGACGCCGATGCCGATGCCGACCTCGTCATGAGGTCCGATGCCGAAGCACTTAACTACGGTACCACTTCGGCACAAGAGCCTATCGCCGCTCTGGGTCCACAGGGGTTGAGCAAGTTAAGGGTGATGGGGCCTGCGGGTGCGCTACCGGTCGAGCACTACTTCGAAGCACGCAACGGCCTACTCTATAGCCGGCAACCGATGCGGCTGTTTATGGTCACCACCCGCCTCGAAATCGCACTCAGCGACTGCCTGTTTTACTTTATGGGATAGGGTTACTCCTCAAACCCCTGACGCAGGGCGCGCAAACGTGCCGCGTTGGCTCCCAGGTCACTGCGACCGATACGCGATGCCGACCGCATGTCGACGCGTGCGCCCTCCCCGTAAGGCCGAATCCGGATCACCAGATCATCCTTGAATCCAAACAACAAGCTGGTCACTACCGCCTCCAGGCGCCCCCGTTGCGGCTCATCCGCCACCAGCTCCCATCCCCTGGCTTTTATCATCGCCTTGAGTCGAATATAGGCCTGCTCAGGGTCCACAGGGGTGATCAATGGCTGCAGGTCCGGATAAGCTGTCTGTTGCAGCGCCGCGATGGAATCGCCTTCGTAGTCGGTTACGTGGTCCTGAGGGGTTCGCAGGGACACCACAGCCTCAAATTGAGGCGGGTTGCGGGTATCGGTGGAGAGATCATGGATAAAAGGATGGCTTCGGGCTTTGTACACTTGTACGGCGTAGAGGGCCAACACAACCACGCTGATCAATACCACCCAACTCCCCCGGGATACCAGCGAACGCTCCCGTTGGCGGCGAGCGGCGAGCGCCAATACGATACCCAGCAGTAAAGTGATCAGGGTAAGAATAACATTGGCCTGCAACAGCAAGAAGGCGGTGCCAAACTCCCAAACACCCGCCCGAAATCCCGCCACGGACACCGGAAATAGCACCAGTGCCAGCAATATCGCAGGTAACAACACTACTCCCAGCCGTTCTGTTCGGGTCATTCCGCCACTCCTCAAGGGTGCCATATACCTATTTTAGTCACATTCTTAAAACCCCGAAAACTATAGTACAGAAAAGTTCTTATGACGTTGACATCTAAGGAGCCTGGCCTGTTCAGACACCCTGGGTTACCGTAACCTTTGACCTCAATAAGATACCCACCCTCAGGACATAGCGACCATGACACCCGCAGTAAAGGCCGCAGAGCGCGCCGGCATCTCATTTTCCCTTCATCACTACGAGCACGATCCTGCCAACACCCAGTATGGCGATGAAGCCGCCAAAGCCCTGGGGATCTGCAAAGATCGGGTATTCAAGACCCTGATTGCCGAGCTCAGTGGAGAGCTCGTCGTCGCCGTGATACCGGTATCCTGTCAACTGAACCTGAAAGCCCTCGCCAAGGTGATGGGCGCAAAGCGCGCGGTTATGGCCGAGGTCGCCAAGGCAGAACGAAGTAGCGGCTATGTCGCCGGTGGGATCAGCCCCCTGGGACAACGCAGGCCCCTGAGAACCTGTATAGACCAGAGCGCCTTTGCCCTTGATCGCATCCATGTCAGTGCTGGGCGGCGCGGACTGGAGATCGAAATGACGGCCTCGGATCTGCAACATCTGACTCGCGCCACGGCAGCGACCATCGGCGAGCCCTGAGCCCGGCGTCTTCACCCTCGCCTGCTCTACTTACGGCTTGCCTTAACAAATGAATCATGGTTCACTTCTTATTAAAGTGAATCAAGGTTCATATCATGGCTTATCGAGCAACCCCCGCAACCGAAGCCCACAAGCGGGATCTAAAACATCGCTTGTTACACAGCGCCCTCAATATCGTCTCCCGAGAGGGCTTCGCCGGCCTCAGTATCAGTGCCGTTGCCGTCGAGTGCGGAGTGGCAACCGGAACCCTCTACCGCTACTTCAGCAATAAAGCCGAGCTTTGTGCGGCGCTCTTTGCTCTCGCATCCCAAAAAGAGGTCGACCAAGTAGCACAGGCGGCCTGCCGCCATACCGATGCCGCCGATAACCTTGCCAGCGCTATCGCCACCTTCGCCCACAGGGCGCTCAGAAACCCTCGCCTGGCCTGGGCACTGATCGCCGAGCCCGCCGACCCGTTGGTCGAACAGGAACGCCTGAGTTATCGCCAGGCCTACGCCCAGGTCTTTGCCCGCTTAGTGCGCAAAGGTCTTGAACAGCATCGCTTTGACTGTACCAACCCGGATCTGGTGGCCGCTGCACTGGTAGGAGCACTGGCCGAATCCCTGCTGGGGCCCCTCAGCCCCGCAACCCCAAATCAAACCCACGATCAAAGCGTCCTTGAGATGCAGCAATTTGCCTTGCGTGCACTGGGTAGCAATCCATTACCCGCACTTACCGGAGAGCCCCATGACCCGTTCTAATTACCTTGCTGAAACCCACGAAGTCAGCAACACGCCCCCTCCCCTGCACAATTACAACCTGTACCAGCAAGATACCGCGCTGAAGGAGGCCGTTGCCCGAGAGGGAGCCCACTGGGCCCACCATCAACTGCTGTGCTATGGCGAACAGACCGGCAGCGAAGAGATGATCGAATGGGGCCACCTGGCGAACCGGCATAAGCCGGAATTTAATACCCACGACCGCTACGGACACCGCATCGATCAGGTGGACTTCCACCCCAGCTACCACCAACTCATGGAACGTGCCATCGGCGAGGGCATCCCTTCCCAGCCCTGGACCACGCCAAAACCGGGGGCCCATGTCGCCCGTGCAGCGCTCAACTACCTGCAGTCCCAGGTGGAAGCCGGGCACGGCTGCCCGCTGACGATGACCTTTGCCGCCGTACCAACGCTGCTCAAACATCCAGGAGTTGCTAGCCGCTGGCTGCCGTTGATGCACTCGGGCCGCTACGACCCTCGCAACCTGCCGATCGCCCAAAAACGGGGAGCGACCATCGGCATGGCGATGACCGAAAAACAGGGAGGGTCCGATGTCCGCGCCAACTCAACCCGTGCCTACCCCATCGCCGACGATGAAATTGGCCAACGCTTTCAACTGGTGGGGCATAAGTATTTCGTTTCGGCCCCCATGAGTGATGCCTTCCTGATGCTGGCCTACACGGATAGGGGGCTGAGCTGCTTTTTGGTGCCACGTTGGTTGGAGGACGGGCACAAGAACCCAATGCAGATTCTGCGCCTTAAAGAGAAGTGCGGTAACGCCTCCAACGCCTCCTCTGAGGCGGAGCTGCGGGGCGCCGAAGGCTGGTTGATCGGCGAGGAGGGTCGAGGGGTAGCCAACATTCTGGAGATGGTCGCCCTCACCCGCTTCGATTGCATGGTGGGCTCGGCCGCAGGTATGCGCCAAGCGAGCGTGCAGGCACTCCACCATTGCCATCACCGTGCCGCGTTTGGCAAGGTACTCGACCAGCAGCCCTTGATGCAGAACGTGTTAGCGGATTTGGCCATAGAAAGTGAAGCCGCCATGATGATGGCGATGCGCATGGCGCGGGCGCTCGATAGCAACGATGAACGCGACGCGCTCCTGGTTCGACTCGGAACTGCCATTGGAAAGTACTGGATTTGCAAACGTACTCCGGGGCACGCCTACGAGGCCATGGAGTGTATTGGTGGCAGCGGGGTGATGGAGACCACGATCATGCCTCGCCTCTACCGCGAAGCCCCGGTCAATGCCATCTGGGAGGGTAGCGGTAACGTGCAGGCACTGGATATGCTTCGCACGCTGCATAGGGAACCCGAGGCCCTGGAGGTGGTACGTGACGAAATCATGCTGGGCAGGGGTCTGCACGATCAGTTCGACCGCTTTATCACCCCCCTTGATACCCTCTTCGCCAACCCCGCCGAATTTGAATACCGTGCCCGTCATATCGCAGGGCAGCTGGCACTAGCGATTCAGGCCAGTGTGTTACTACGCAGCGGCAGCGACACTGTCGCAGACGCCTTTTGCCAGTCACGCTTAGGGCAGGGCAATGGATGGCTCTACGGCGATCTCCCAGTGGGGATCGACTGCGCTGCAATTATCGATCGGGCTCGCCCCAAACTCTAAGCCTGCTGGCAGACCGGCTACCCCAAGTTGACCGGTCTGTTACTCGGTTATAGCGTGGCGCCTATCTCCCGTGCAAGATCGATCAGGAGCTGTTTCTCTGCGGCCACCAGTGCCGCATAACCATCCTCGCTTAGGGGACGACTACCAGACCAGCTGTAATTGCTGCGCTGCTTATCTTCACCACTGCCCTGGGTTAGCTGCCAGTACGCCACCAGCACCGCATCCCCATTCTTGGTGCCGTGGAGCTGGTCGATCTCAATCAACAAACGCTGAGTACCAACGCTCGCCGCCTGCAAGCCATTGCCGACCGGCTTGCCAGAACTGGCCGACACCTCGTTCGCCATAAACTGCATCAGGCTGTGGCGCAGTGGTTCGGCCCATAAATGATAATCTGCAGTCTGGATCTCCCCCTCTTCCGATTCCAACACCAAACCATCCTGGTCGATGTAAGTGGCCACATCAACCGACACCAAAATAACTCCGGTGCCCGTTGCCATAGCGCTATCGCTCAGCTGAGCATCGGATCGCAGCAAGTAATGGCTGGAGGAGGTAGGGGTCGATAAGCAGCCTCCGAGCAGGATTGAAACAAGAAAAACGACTAGTACTCTCATTGGGCTCGTGCCTCCGGTATCAAATCATGCTTGCTAGGCGCAGGTAGCATCGTTGCCGTCCCCTTTAACGAATGGGTCAGGGAATCCATGTTTTTCAGGGTTCGGTTAAGCTCATAAACGCTACCTTCCAGCTCTTTGTAGAGTTGTGAGTCAGGAGACAACCCCTCCAGTGTAGCGCGCAGGGTAACCAGCGTACCTTCCAGCTCCCTGTAGATCGGTGATTCCGGCGACAGTCCTTCGAGGGTAATGCGCAGCGCCGAAAGGGTCTCCTCCAGCTTTTGTGGGATCTGCCGCGTTGACCGATCCTTCAATATCCGGTCCATCGAGGCCAACGAGTTTTCCAACTGGCCAATGGCGCCGTTGGCAGAGTTCACCGTGGTATTGAGGGGTAACTTATTCAGTTTATCCATAAACGAGGAAACCGATACCATGATGCTATCGAGCCCACCCGCCAAGCTCGGTATCACTTTATAGTTAACAAACGTCCCCAACTGCTGCGGTTTTTCGGTGGGATAAAAATCCAGCGCAATTGACTGGCTCCCGGTCAGCATATTGCCGGTTCGCACGCTGGCGCGCAGCCCCTGGGGTACAGATCGTTTAATCCCCGCCTTCAGCTCCTCAACGGATTCTATCGTATCGGCCATATCCAAGCGGCCTGGCTCCAGATAGATAAGGACCGGTATCGCCTCCCCGGTTCCAGACCGATCCGATTCGGACAGCTCTTTTAGCATGATCCGAACCACCCGCCCGGCATTAACCCCACGGTAGGTGACCGACGCACCCGGGGTCAGCCCACCCACATCCTGCTTAAATAGCACAACATAATAAAGACCGTGCTCGTAGGTCAGTTCTTGTGCCGCTTCAAAACTCTCATATAAGGTGAAGGTTGTATTTTCTGCAACCGTCTCACCCGGAGAAAGGCTATCGGGCACGCCAAAGGCGACCCCGCCGGAGAGCATCGTTTCCAGCGACCCGGCCCTGAGGCTAAACCCTTCCGCAGATGCATTGAGGGAGATACCGCTGGTATTCCAGAAGCGAACCGAGCTATTTATAAACTGATGGTAGGGCGCATCAATAAACAGATCGTAATGAATTTTTCCCGTTATTTCGTCCAGCCGCATGGTTTCTACCCGGCCGACCGGGTAACCCTGGAACAACACCTGATCACCGGCAGAAACCGAAGAGACCTCAGCCGACACCAGCTTCAAACGCAGCCCGGGAGCTCCTGCGCGAGTCTGGGGAGGCGATTCCAGCCCTGTATAACTTTTTACCCCCTCTTTGCCGGTGCCCGGTGCCAGTTTAATGTAGGCTCCCGAGAGAATCGTCCCCAGTCCGCTAATGCCCCCGGCGCCAACTCGAACGCGCTCCACCCAGAACAGGCTATCCTCTCGCAACAGGTGTTCGTAGTCTTTATCCAGTTTCGCATGAACCACTACGCCGCTAACGTCTTTATTCAGATCGATCGCTTCAACCTGGCCAATATCGACATTCAACAACTTAACCTTGGTCTTCCCTGCGGTTAGATCTGCTGCAGTGGCGAAACTGATATCAACGGTCGGCCCCTCATTAACGAGGCTGTGCACCACCATCCCTGCGCCCAATACCGCGGCAAGAATAGGCACGATCCAGATTTTAGAGAGTCCCCTTTTTTTACTGACTTCAGGCTTCATATTTAATCATCCGTTGTATCGGTTTGGTCCCACAACAAACGTGGGTCAAAGCTCTCCGCTGCCACCATAGTCACAATGACTACCCCGGCAAAAGCGAGGGCCGCTACTCCCGGGCGAATCGCAATCAATCCTCCAAGGCTCACCAACGCCACCAAAATAGCCACCACAAAAACATCCACCATCGACCACTTGCCGACAAACTCAGTGATGCGGTACATCACACTGCGCTTACGAGCCTGCAGGCCATCACCGCTATAGGCGCACCAGCACAGGTAATACATAGACAGTAACTTCCCCACCGGCACCATTACGCTGGCGATGAAGATCACCGCCGCAATCGGGACCGAGCCCAGTTCGATCAGCAAAACTACGCCACCCAGTATGGTACTGGGCTCCGAACTGCCAAGTTGATCGGTAATCATAATAGGGAATATATTGGCGGGTATATACAGCACCGTGGCCGTTAACAGCAACGCAAGGGTTCGCTGCAAACTGTCCGGTGTACGCTGGTGCAAGGCGGAACCGCAACGGGGGCATTGATGCAGCTCTTTCGACGCCAACTTAAAGCAGGCATGGCAGCTCGACAGGTTTTTGGATAGCGCTGTGGGCCGCGACATCAGGCTTCTGCCTCCAGCAAGCGTTCAATGGCGATCCACAAATGCAACCGGTCCAGACTGGCCATCGCGAGGGTAAAACAGATAGCAAATCCTGCGTAAGCAAAAAAGGAGACGCCCAGCACCACGGTTGCCATCGCCGCTATTTTCACCAAACTGACGATCACCCCGATCAGGAAGACATCGACCATACACCAATGCTGAAGCGCAAAAACGATCCGGGCTGACGGCACCATCCAGGGGACCGACCTTTTCAGCGACAGCGGCACGCACAACATCAGTATCAATATCAGAGACAAAAAGGGGATCACAATGATAAAAGCCGCAACCAACAAGGCGACTTCCCACATGCCGTAGTTATGGAGTGCGAAAATTGTTCCCGGCAGGGTGGTCACACTCTCCAACCCTGATGACTTGAAGGAGAGAAAGGGGTAGGCGCAAGACATCGCCAAAAACATCAACGCAGCGATTGAGAACGCAATCACGCGACTGGGGGCATCCTCTTTATAGTCGGCTAGAATATTGCCACAAACAGGGCATTTCGCCCGCTCGCCATCATGCAGGCCTGACATATCAAACAGGGTATCGCAATCGATACAGGCGATATGAGTACGCAGGATATCGGTATCCGCGTTATCGGTATGGGTTATATTGGTATGTGCTGTCTCGGCGCGTTCCATCGGCCCCTCCGGCTCCAGCCTATAGTAGCAAATATGATCGCAAAGTCTAAAGCCATCAAGAGCCATGAGACGGTTAACACGCATACCCTGGTTTTCAGCCATACCTCCTTAAAAACCTGCTACTACGACCCGGATACTGCCCCGCTGGAGTCACTTTGTTGCAAGCGCTTGGCGCGGTTAACGGGTATAGCGGATGCCAAGATCAAAAGCCCCCTCACCTACAGACTCCCTGATCAAACCAACCCGACTAAAACAGGGGTAAAAAAAACGGAGCCCATAGGGCTCCGTTTTTTTCGATTTACTCCTTTAGAAAAGTAGCGAATAGATAATCGCTATGACCAGAAACAGGCCTATCGCCACAAAACTAAACCCAAACAGATAAACAAAAGCCATATAGAGCTTGGAGGGTGGCGGCAACAGTCTGCTTTCCAGCTTGTTATTGTCAACCAGGTTTTGGTACTCCAGCGGCCTTTCCTCTTTGAACTTTGACAACGGCATCCTTTGGGTAAAGACGACCGGGTCCAGGGGAATAGACTCAGGCCTCAAATGCGTATGGAAAAAGTGTGCAATAAAGATAAAGATCGTCGCCAGCAGAGCCTCCTCACCGTGAACAATGTAGGCCACGTTGATCGACCAACCGGGCACATAGCGAGTCACCAGCTCAGGGAACCACAGCATCAGGCCAGACAAGCCGATGACCCCAACACCCCAGAACACGGCCATGTAATCGAACTTCTCCCAGTAGGTCCAACGCCCAAAAGATGGCTTAGGGCCTTTTCCGAGGAAGTACAACATATTGGCTTTCACATCCCTGGCATCCCTAAGTAGAGGAATCATGGTGTAATCCTCTTTAAACAGGCCGCTAATGGTAATCTCCCGCTTGATAAACATCACCAGCAACTGCAACAGATGCAATCCAAAGTAGGCCCCGGTAACGATAGCTCCAATACGATGCAGCTCACCGAGTACAACCGGGCCACCCATCACTGAGGATATCCATTGGAACATACTGTTATCGGCAAACTTCAATGCCATCCCGGTCAACGCCAACGTCAGGAAACTCAGGATAACCATCAGGTGCAACAGGGTATGGGTTACGTCGAAGCGTCTCACATGCTGCTCGGTCACAGCGGCATCTGCATCCTGGGATCTACCCCTGTTTTTCCGTTCAACCATCGAGCGGTAAAACCACAGCGCGGTGTGAACACCAAACGCCGCGAAAACGGCAAACAACAGCCCGTTCATAGCCCAGAACGTATAGAAAAGAACAGGGTAGTTGTCACGATCATGGTAATCAGCATGAGGGATAAAACTGGCGAAATTTTCATTCACCTTGTCATGGCACTCATTACAGGTTTTCTCTACATTGGCTGCATGAACCGGAGAGCTCTCATCGCTGAGCGCCACCATCTTGTGAGATCCGTGGCAGTCAAAGCACTTTGCCGTCTCTTCACTTCCCAGCAAGGCGGCCTTGCCATGGTAGGATTCAAAATAGGTATCCATCAGTTCGGCATGACAGTTACCGCAGCCCTCGACAACATTGAGGCTGGTTTTGCTCTGCTTGGAGATAACAACATCATGGGTATTGTGACAATCGATACACCCCGGGGCTTTTAAAGCATTGCCATCCTGATCGAACAGACGATCCTCATGGCCGTCCTCCTTGAAGTGAACACTTTCGGACACCTCGTTGCCGGCATCGTTGTGACACTTAACGCAGGTAGGTGGCTGGGTAGGTTCGCATTGAGGCGTTGATCCTGGGCTCCAGGATCCAAGAAAAATATTAAACGCCGCGGAATCCGCGCAATAGCGATCCTGCTCGGCATGCAGGTCGTAGTGACACCTGACACAAGGAACCTCGTTGTGGGCCGAATGCTCCTTTATCTGTGCACTGGTATAGAGCGAAGAGAGGGTCTCATCCGGGTGGTTTTCCAAGCGCTCATCCCCATGACACTCGAGGCAAACAGAATCTGCCGGAGCCAGCTTGGTAAACGCCACAATCTCTTCGTAGGTGGTCAAGGGCAATTCCTGAATTCCCTTGCTCATGGTTGAAGAGGTGCTATGACATTTGGAGCAATTTTCCTTCATGATGGGGCGAATGATGTCGTTAAAGACCGCATCATTTTTTCGACCATCGCTGATCCACTGCTCTACGGCATCGATCTCCTTGTCATCGGCAACATGCTGGTACATGTCATCGCGCATCGCTCCCGTTAAACGGGAGTAGAGCGTGCGGTCAACCGGTGGTCGCACCTCCTCGGATTCGTCTTCCTCGACATAGGCATCGTATGCTTCATCCTCTTCGGCTGCACCGCACAGCTCGGGGGGACAATCCTCTTCTTCAACACCGTCTTCGTCCACCGCCTCGTCGCAGAACTCGGGTGGGCAGTCTTCTTCCACCGCCTCCTCACTCTCCTCCTCTTCGCATAATTCGGGCGGGCAGTAATCATCTTCCGCAGCCATCACAGCGGCGGCGGGCAACCAACCGCTCGTTCCCGATAAAGGCAGAAAGCCACTCAAAAGGGCGAAGGCGAACAAAAACGTGAGAACATGCAGGTAGTTCAAGCGGGAGAGCATAACCCTCTCCTCCTTATCAGGAAGTAAAATTAAAAAAGGCGAGCCCACCTGCAACAGGAAAGGCTCGCCTTGGACTCACTACACTAATCTTTACTTAAAGATCATCCGGTAAGAACCTTCATGGTAAACATGGTTGATCTGTGAGTTATCAAACACAGAAACTCCGAAGTAATAGGGCTTTTTTTTGTCCTTGAACTGGACATCTTGCGTATCGCTACCCTTACCTCGAGTCACCAGCGCTCGTTTAACTTCCAGTGTCCACTTCCCCTCTTTCCAGGCGCCTTTCACCTGGATATCAGAGCGGTTACCACCGTAAAACGCATCAAGGTTAATTCCGGGAACCACATCACCAGGCTTGAAGGTATCGACAAAGTCAGCCCGCTGCCACGGCACCACCATATACTTGTACTCATCGCTGTAGGGTGAGTTCATATATTTTGGCATCTTGCCATCTTCAGCCTTGTTGTTTTTATAACCACCACCATCTTTGGAGTCACCATGACGGCCCCAGTTTTTATTCTTGGATGGATCGGCCACGCTATCAACATACTGGTCATCGAACAGCCCCAGCGGATTGGTTCTTACACCCTTCCAGTGCCACATGTCGATGGTTTGGCCCTCTTTGGTGTATTTACGGCCTGCAGATTTATCCTTGAAGCCGTTATTCATGCCATCTTCAGTAATGTGACAGGAAACATCGCAACCTTTCTTTTCGAATCCATCGGCGTTGATATTCCAATAAACGCCGAGCTTGTCCTCGTAATAGGTATTGTCGTGTCCTGTGCTGTCCTTATTCATCAACTGTTTCCAGCTGCCATCCTCCTGCTTGACCCAGGGGAAGCGCTCCAGGCTCCGGGTGGGGTCATCCCACTGGATCATGAAATAGACGTAATACTTGTCGTGCAGAGACTTCATGGTGACTTCAGTGCCTTTGATCCCCTCGTAGCCATTATTGGGCTCGTAGGGTAGCTCTGAAACTTTAATCTTGAGTGCCTTGGCATCTTTCCAGGCGTCTTCCTCGACCGCGTCCAAGACAATAGGAGCCTTGGTCCTCATGCTTTCCAGCGTACCCTTGGCCTTCGCCATAGCTGTGCCGGCGCTAGCAGCAACAGATGCACCAACGAGTAAGGCTAATAGTTGTTTCTGATTGAATTTCATAGTTTTCTCCCTGAATACCAGTAAATTGAGGCAGGCCTCAAACACATCCCTCTAAACTGTAATAAGCGTATACAGAGAACCCTGCACCTACCGGCGCTAATCCACAGTAAGTGGATGCCATGATCACCAACATCGAGTGTTGCGGACCCTGTCACATGGTGATATTGCGCCAGATCAATAGAAACTAATAGTTCATCATAAATTAAGATGATCGCTGTATTCGCCCACCACGCGGATCGATAGATAACCTGCGATGCCTCCCTCTCATAAGACAATACAGCAACCATATCCTTCACAACCGGTCCGGGTAGCCACGGCGCATCCAGTTGCCTTCGCTGAGAACGAGTTTCAAAAGAAACACCGTAACACTCGCAAAGCGATCTTGCTTGCGGGGATGGAGCTGATCATACCCTGGTCGCGCTTGGAGGCCGCGCTTTTCATACCTCGATAACAGCTTTCCCCAAAACCGAACGGGTATTTGAGCACCTGAAAGGCATGTTCACCCGATACCAGAATGCTGGGTTTGTCATACTCAAAGTCTGGCTCATGCTTGTTGATCCGGGATGTTTACGCAGGCTGAGGTTCAGTGCACTGTCGAAGCGTTGGACTAGGGTGACAGCACCGGCCCTGTCTACTGCGGGTACGATCAGTTTCCTTGACCAGCTTCGTGGTGATGACGCAGTAGATCGCTACCCGCTGCTCCTCGGAGGAAGGGCCGTCGGCGTTGCGCTTCCAGTACAAACTACTGCCGATACCCAACCCCATTCAGCTGAATCTTCTCAGCGGACATCCCTCCGCCGATGCGCCGATCGAGACACCGGAAGCACTGGCACAGACTCACTGTGCTCTGGGAGCGACGGGGTAGCCGTAACGATTGCGGTCACTGTTCAAAGGTTGGGTTTGTTGTCGCCGGCACACGCGCCGTAGTTTTTGCAACCATTTCATCGCAGTTCTCCTTGAGGTTTCCGACAGCATAAGGGCAGATAGTGACAGCGTTATGACAGGCATCGCGGGTATTTTTCTCAACACTGCTGGAACGGCAAAGAGGGTGAATAGGAATGATGGTAGAGCCGCTACTCTCTGGGTAATCCACGACTTAATCTCTGGTCGACTATTTTGGAGATAATCCAACCCTGCCGAGCGTTGTGGCAGCGAGGAAAAAGCTCATATAAAAGAAACAGCAACTTGCCATAAAAACCGCTCCTATATGCCCTGATTCTGCAAACCCCAGGGGTGTATCGCAGGTTATTGGAACCCTCATATCCGAGCACCAACATGACGAGCGTAACAAGACTGTCATAAAAAAATAATACCATCCCGAAATGAAGTTTCTCCACAATGGATTCATAATGAAGCGTTTCTCAATACTACTTTTTTTCAGTATCTCTTTGCCTCTGCACGCCAACGTCTTTCAACAGCACTCAATGACAACCAATGATCGCGGGTTTCTATTCGAAATTCACGGCTCAAACACCATTGGGGTCAGTCTCGCGCCAGCATTGGTCAGCGCCTGGTTTAAACATTATGGTTTTCGTGGGATAACTGTTACCAATTCGACTATTGAAAACGAAAAAATCGTTTCCGCAAGCAGTTCAAGCGGCCAAAAAGCCAGTGTCTTTATTGCAGCCCACGGCTCCGGTACAGGATTTAAACAAATAGAGTCAGGCCGGTCCGATATTGCGGCGGCGTCGAGACCGGCGAAAACATCAGAAAATGACCTATTTCCAACCATTGATGTCACAGGTCACCGTCACGAGCTTGTTCTCGCCATTGATGGTATTGCCGTTATCATCAACCCTGACCTGCAAATTGAATCGCTGACCATTCATCAGGTAGGACAGCTTTTTTCCGGAAGCATCTCAAACTGGAACCAGCTCGGCGGCCCTGACCTTCCAGTGAATGTTCATGCCCGAGACAATAAATCCGGCACCTTTGACACCTTTAATACCCTGGTCCTGAAACGTGGTTATGATCTGGTGACAACGGCTAAACGTTATGAATCCAATGATCATCTATCCCGCACTGTTACGGGCACGCCAGGCGCTATTGGGTTTACCTCATTAGCCTCTATTCATGATGCCAAAGCAGTACAGATTACCGACGGTAACAGTGCCCCCATGTCACCGGAACATGCGACCATTGCGACAGAGGATTATCCATTGGCGCGTCGTCTTTTCCTATATCAGGTAAAAACAGACAATGCGTTTGCCGCTGATTTTATGGAATTTTCTAAAAGTGACGCCGGACAGACTATCGTTGCGGAAGTTGGTTTCATTTCGCAGAATCTGCAAGAGCTGGCCATGAGTGTCAGCGCAGACCTGCCGTCTGGCTATACCTTCATCGCTCAAAAATCAAAACGAATAACGACCAATTTTCGCTTCCGACCCGGCACCAATGAGCTGGATAATAAAGCGCTGGACGACCTGATTCGACTACGTGAACTGATAGCGTTGCCTGAGCACCGTCATCGTAAACTGATTTTGATCGGTTTTTCCGATCAGCAGCGCAATGAATTCAGAGCAAGACTGATGTCTGAATCGCGGGTAATGATGGTTAAAAGAGCGCTAGCCAGCCATGGCATCGTCTCATCCGCATTGACAGGTTACGGCCAGATCAACCCGGTAGCAACCAACACCGACCCACAATATGCCTTGCGTAATCAGCGAGTCGAAGTCTGGATCCGTTAAATACCCAAGCATAAAAAGCCTCCGACTAGCAGGTTTTCTATTACCTACGTCATTAACGATTAAAGGCTGCTTTTAAGCCCAGGCAGTGCTTCTAACGGGTCGGCCACATGAAACAATAGGGTTTCTTCGCCGCTGTTGGTGGCGGCGATGATTTTGCTGTGTTGCATACCCGGCAGATGCTGGATCTCACCAGAAGTACCCACCGCTAAGTACCGCTCAGTTGCCATATTTTTTACCGGTCTGACCGACCAGCATGGTGTTCAGCACGAAGTTTTCATCAATCGCGGAACGAGAGTCACCAACAGCAACACACAACTTATCGGTAACGTTATACTCTAATTCAAAGTTATCGCGAAGATAGGAAGTATCCCCCCCCTTTTCACTGGAAACCACCCAGCTCACCCCGTAAAATCACTCCCATTCAATAGTAGCTGGTGGCTTGCTGGATACGTCGTAGGCAACACGGGAGATACCGGAGATCTCGTTGATGATCCGGTTGGAGACTTTCTCAAGCAGCTCGTAAGGAAGGTGCGCCCAGCGCGCCGTCATAAAGTCGATAGTCTCTACCGCGCGCAGGGAAACGACGTATTCGTAACGGCGGCCGTCACCGACCACACCAACAGATTTAACCGGCAAAAATACCACGAATGCCTGACTCACCTTGTGGTACCAATCAGCATTGCGCAGCTCTTCAATAAAGATCGCATCGGCGCTACGTAGCAAGTCCGCGTACTCCTTTTTGACCTCACCCAAAATGCGCACGCCCAGGCCTGGACCCGGGAACGGATGGCGGTAGACCATATCGTAGGGTAGCCCGAGCTCGAGGCCAATCTTACGGACCTCATCCTTAAACAGCTCCCGCAGCGGTTCCACCAGATCCATCTTCATATCATCCGGGAGACCTCCCACGTTGTGGTGGGACTTAATAACATGAGCTTTGCCCGTTTTTGCACCAGCAGACTCAATCACATCAGGGTAGATGGTTCCTTGTGCTAAAAAGTGAACATCCTTTAGCTTAATAGCCTCTTCATCGAACACTTCTATAAAGGTATTGCCAATAATCTTGCGTTTTTGTTCCGGGTCGTTAATGCCGTTCAACTTACCCAAAAACAGATCCTGGGCGTCTACGCGAATCACCTTTACACCCATGTTTTCCGCAAACATAGCCATGACCTGATCACCTTCGTGCAAGCGCAGGAGGCCGTTATCAACGAATACACAGGTTAGCTGGTCACCAATAGCCCTATGCAGCAATGCCGCGACTACCGACGAATCGACACCTCCCGACAGACCCAGCAATACCTTATTAGTGCCGACCTGGGCGCGTACTCGCTCGATCGCATCATCGACAATATTGGAGGGGTTCCACAGGGCTTCGCAACCGGCAATATCGCAGATAAAACGCGTCAGGATGCGAGCACCCTGTTTGGTATGGGTGACTTCGGGGTGAAACTGAACACCGTAAAAGTGACGCTGCTCATCCGCCATACCCGCAACCGGACAGCTCTCAGTAGAGGCCATCACCTCAAAACCGGTGGGAACTTTCGACACCTTATCACCATGACTCATCCATACATCCAATGACAATACACCTTCGTCACTGACGTGATCCTCGATACCCTTGAGCAAACTGGACGCAGCCTCTACGTTGACCTGGGCGTAACCGAACTCACGCAGGCTGGATGTCTGGACCTTACCGCCCAACTGCTCGGCCATGGTCTGCATGCCGTAGCAGATCCCCAGTACCGGAACCCCCAACTCAAACACGATATCCGGACAACGCGGTGTATCACTGCCGGTTACCGACTCTGGGCCACCGGCAAGAATTATAGCGCGAGGATTAAAGTCTCGGATCTCGCCAGCGTCCATATCAAACGCGCGCAGCTCACAATAGACCCCTATCTCGCGCACTCGACGTGCAATTAGCTGAGAATACTGGGAACCAAAATCAAGGATAAGAATTCGTTGAGCGTGAATATCGAGTGACATCGTGGGTCTCTTGCCGGTAAACCTGAATAAGGCGGAGACTGGCTCCGCCCGCCTATATACGGATCCTGTAGTTAGCCTACACGATAATTTGGAGCTTCTTTGGTAATGGTCACGTCGTGAACATGACTCTCACTCATACCAGCAGAAGTCACCCGAACAAACTGGGGAATCGTTCGCATCTGCTCAACGGTTGCACAGCCGGTGTAGCCCATTGCGGCCCGCAAGCCTCCGACCATCTGATGCACGATCGCTGCCATCGGCCCCTTATAGGGAACCCGGCCCTCAATCCCCTCGGGAACCAATTTTTCTACTCCCTCCTTGGCATCCTGGAAATATCGATCACTGGACCCTGTACTTTGAGACATCGCCCCCATAGAGCCCATACCACGGTAGGATTTGTAACTACGCCCCTGATAAAGTTCCACCTCGCCAGGCGCCTCTTCGGTGCCTGCCAACATGCTGCCCATCATCACGACACTGGCGCCGGCGGCTACCGCTTTGGCGATATCTCCAGAAAAGCGGATACCGCCATCGGCGATAACGGGTATGCCCTTTTCGCGCATCACCTCGGCAACGTTAGCAACCGCACTGATCTGTGGCACCCCGATACCGGTTACGATTCGAGTGGTACAGATAGAACCCGGACCAATACCCACCTTAACCGCGTCGGCACCCGCGTCGGCCAATGCCAGTGCAGCGTCTGCGGTAGCGATATTGCCACCGATCACCTGCACCTGGGGATAGTTCGTCTTCACCCAGCGTACCCGCTCAATAACACCGCGAGAATGGCCGTGGGCAGTATCCACGACGATCACGTCAACGCCGGCTTCCGCCAGTGCCTTAACCCGATCCCCCGTGTCCGCGCCGGTACCTACCGCCGCAGCAACCCGTAAACGACCCTGGTCATCTTTACAGGCGTTGGGGTATTCCTGAGCTTTTTTAATGTCCTTTACCGTCATCATGCCCGTTAACTGGAACTTGTCATTCACCACCAGCACTTTTTCAATCCGGTGCTTGTGCAGCAAGGCACGCACCGTTTCCTGATCCGCACCCTCTTTGACCGTGACCAGTTTCTCTTTAGGAGTCATGATGCTGGCAACCGTTTTACGCATATCCTCGACGAAACGCACATCACGGCTGGTGACGATACCGACCAGCGCGCCGCGCTCCATCACCGGCATGCCGGAGAAGTTGTGCAGCCGGCTCAGCTCGACCAACTCACGCACAGTGGCACCGGATTCGATCGTAACCGGATCCTTTACCACTCCACTTTCGTATTTCTTTACAGCACGCACTTCACGCGCCTGCTCCTCTATGGTCATGTTTTTATGGATTACCCCGATACCACCCTCCTGTGCCATTGCGATGGCGAGACGAGATTCGGTGACGGTATCCATCGCCGATGAGAGGACGGGGATATTGAGGGTGATCTCCCGCGTCAGTTTCGTCTGAAGCGAAACCTCCTTGGGCAAAACTTCCGAGTAACCGGGTAACAACAAAACATCATCAAAGGTGAGCGCTTCTTGAGCAATTCGCAGCATAACTAATACCGAAACCGTGGTGGGAGGGTGGGCGAAATAAAATTTTCCCATTATAGCCGCTGCCCCTTGCTCCCACAACATAGGTATTTCTACATAGCCACTGCAAAAAGGCGTTGCTTCAGCGCCAGCATAGGCAAGCTACACCCGCTCCGGTAAGATGCTGCCTATGCAGATAACAACTCCCACCCCCCCTACTCGCCTCAGCGTCAGCGATCTAAACCGTAATGTCCGCCGTTTGCTGGAGGTCAGCTTCGGTACGGTCTGGGTAGAAGGGGAGATATCCAACCTGTCGCGACCCAGTTCGGGCCACTGGTACTTTACCCTCAAGGACAGCCAGGCCCAGATCCGCTGTGCCATGTTCCGCAACCGCAACCAGATGCTGCGGTTTACCCCCCAGGAGGGGATGCAGCTGGCTGTTCGCGGAAAAGTAAGCCTCTACGAGGGGCGCGGCGATTTTCAGCTGATTGCCGACCACATGGAGCAGGCAGGGGCAGGGGCCTTGCAGCTGGCGTTCGAGCAACTCAAGCGCCAGTTGGCGAGCGAAGGTCTGTTCGACCCGCAATTCAAACAACCGCTACCCTCGCTGCCCGGCCATATTGCGGTCATCACCTCAGCCTCCGGCGCGGCGATACGGGATATCCTTAGTGTGCTGGGCCGACGGTTTCCCGCCATAGCGGTTAGCGTATTGCCCGTCGCCGTGCAGGGCAGCGAGGCCGCAGCGCAGATAGTCCGAGCCCTGAAGATCGCCCAACAGCAGCCCTTCGACCTGATCATCCTGGGACGCGGAGGGGGCTCATTGGAGGACCTTTGGCCGTTTAACGAAGAGATCGTGGCGCGAGCCATTTTCGACTGCACAGTGCCGGTGGTTAGCGCCGTGGGTCACGAAGTCGATTTCACCATCAGCGACCTGGTGGCCGACCAACGCGCCGCCACCCCCTCGGCGGCAGCCGAACTGATCAGCCCTGACCGCGGCGAGCTACTATCGTTAAGCGCCGGGTATCAGCAACTATTGACCGAATCGGTGCGCCGAAAGCTGGCCAGCTGTCAACGCGAGCTAACCCTCACCGCCAAGCGCTTGCGCCACCCAGGGCAGAAATTGCAGGAGCAGAGCCAACGGCTCGACGAGATGGAGCTGCGATTACGGCGGGCGATGGAGCTGCGCTTCCAACATCTGCGCCAGCGATACCAGCACTTGCAACTGCGCCTTCGCCAACAGCAACCGAGCGCGCGTATCGGGCACCATCGGGACCAATACCTGGGTCTGAGAAAACGCTTGCAGCGCGCCATCGAACAACAACTGCAACAGCAACAGACTGCACTGGGGGGCGCTGTCGGTCAGCTGGAAGCCTTATCACCGCTGGCCACCCTGGCCCGTGGGTATTCGATCACCCTGTCCGAGGATGGACAACGGGTGATTCATCACAGCGCGCAAGTCGGGGTGGGAGAGCGCATCCAGAACCGCCTCAGTGACGGCACCGTGATCAGCGAAGTGCTCGAAACCCGCAACGACAGCGCGTAAGGATCAACCTACTTCTTTTTGCGTTTCTTATCCGACTTCTTGATGTGTTCCATCAAGCGCTTCTTCTTGGCAATCTGGCGCTGATTTAGTTTATTTTTCTTGCCGGCAAAGGGGTTGTCCCCGGTACGGAACTCAAAGCGCACCGGCGTACCCACCAACTTCAGCACGCGACGAAAGGTGTTTTCCAGATAACGCCGATAGGAGTTGGGGACCGCCTCGGTCTGGTTACCGTGGATCACTATCACCGGTGGGTTGGTGCCCCCCAAATGGGCGTAGCGCAACTTGATACGGCGGCCTCGTACTAGCGGCGGCTGGTGATCATCAACCGCATCCTCCATCACCCGCGTGAGATGACTCGGGGTCCAGCGCTGGGTGGCGCATTCGTAGGCTTCCTCAATAGACTCATACAGGTGCCCTACGCCGGTTCCGTGCAACGCAGAGATAAAATGGATACGGGCAAAATCCGCGAATACCAGGCGGCGCTCAAGGGCCTCCTTGATTTCGCGTTTTTCATCCTGGCTCATGCCATCCCATTTATTAAACGCAATCACCAGCGCGCGCCCGGTTTCGATGATAAAACCCAACAGGTGAAGGTCCTGATCCACCAACCCCTCGTGGGCATCCAGCACCAGCACCACGACGTTGGCATTCTGGATCGCCTGCAGGGTTTTGATGACCGAGAACTTCTCCACCACCTCATTGATACGGCCACGCTTACGCACACCGGCGGTGTCGATCAGGGTGTAGGGCTTGTCATGGCGGGTGTACGGAATATAGATGCTGTCGCGAGTCGTACCCGCATGGTCGAAGACCACTACCCGATCCTCCCCCAGCAGGCGATTAACAAGAGTTGATTTGCCCACATTGGGGCGCCCGACCACACCAATTTTGATACCGCCCTCTTGCTCCTCCTCCGCCTCTACCTCCTCCGGCAAAGGGTAATCCTGCAGCAGACTGTCAATCATCTGCCGAACCCCTCGCCCGTGGGCGGCGGCGATCAGGTAGGGTTGCCCCATCCCCAGCGCAAAGAAGTCACTGGCGGCACCGTCCGGGTCAACGGAGTCGATCTTGTTGACCACCACGAAGCTCTTTTTCTCGCGGGTTCGCAGGTGCTGGGCGATCATATCTTCGGCGGCCGTGCGACCGTCGCGCCCATCGACCATAAACAGCACGATATCGGCCTCTTCAATTGCCAGCAGCGACTGCTCCGCCATTACCGTATCGATGCCGGCCTCATCACCACTAATACCGCCGGTATCAATAACAATAAAGGGGCGCTCGCCCAATCGCCCTTCGCCATACTTGCGATCACGAGTAAGCCCTGAAAAATCAGCGACCAATGCGTCACGTGTACGCGTCAGGCTGTTGAAAAGCGTTGATTTACCCACATTAGGGCGCCCAACGAGGGCAATAACCGGTACCATAAATCTATCCTGTCCTGATGCCTGTACCCAGTGTACACGCCATCGCGCCTCTCGGCGTTAACGAATCTATAGAGCACAAACGGCCACCCGCACAGGCGGGCAGCCGTTCACTATCAGCAATCTGGGGCCACTACTGTATTTTAATCGCCACCAGCTTGCCGCTGTTTCCATAGGCGTAGAGCGTACCGCCCAAAGCCACCATACGACCACGAACGCCATCACTGTCGATGCGGGTTCGCGCCACAAAGCTGCCATCGGTCTGGGAAACAAAATGCACGTACCCCTGATAGTCGGCAACCGCGACATAGCTACTGACCACAACGGGGGTGCCCAGTTCGCGGTGCTCCAACTCTTTTTGTTGCCAGATGATCGCGTTGCTGTTTTTGTCCAGCGCCGACAGCAACCCCTTTTCATCGGCCATGTAGAGATAGCCAAACCCCATGGACAGGCTCTCATAACTGGACGCTTTACGCTGCCAGATCAACTGCCCGCGATCGGCTTCGAGTGCGATTACGTTGCCCTGGTAACTCACCACATAGACCACACCATCAACCACCAGCGGCGACGCATCGACATCGATCATCCGCTCCAGTTCGGTGCGCCCTTCCGGCTCGGCAACCGCCTGCTCCCAACGCAAGACTCCGTTACGAGCCAGCAGCGCCTTGACCGACCCGTTACCAAAGCCGACATACACACGGTCATCCTGAATCACCGGATCACTGGTGCCACGCAGGCTCAGCACCGGCTGTGAGCTTTCAAATATCCAGCGGCGCTCACCGCTGCGGTTATCGAGGCCAACCACCTTTTCATCAATGGTACGCACAACGACCACATCACCATTGCTATCGGCCACCGACAACACCTCACTGGTGACCTGAGCGCGCCAGCGCTCCTTGCCGTCGGTGGTATCAAGGGCAATAACTTCGCCATCCTGGGTACCCAGTACGACGATGCCGTAGCCGGCGTATACGCCACTGCTAACCGGTAGCTCCAGCTCTGTGCGCCACAGGCGCTTGCCACTTTCCTGATCCAGCGCAACCACGACCCCTTCGACGTCGGTCACAAAGACCTCGTCACGGAAAAGGGCCGGCTGCAAACGAACATATTTACCGTCAGTACCGCTACCAACGCTGGCGCTCCACAGGGTGGTCAGCTCGGCGCTGGCATCAAAGCTTTGCAGAGGAGTGGCCTCGCTGACCTCCTCTTCATCGCCATTGGAACTGCACCCGACCAGCCCCCCTCCGAGCAACAGGGAGCAAACCAGTACTCGCCACAGCGACCACTTCATTTAGACACCGTCCTGCGCAACCGCCAGGTCATCAAGCTTGAGCTGAACCAGAGGGCGGCTCTGCCCGTGCTCACGCGCCGCATCAACCGCTTTTTGGTACGCGGCGCGAGCAGCTTCAGGCTGCTCCAGCGCAACATAAAGGTCACCCTTTACCTCTTCATAGGAGGAGACAAAACTCCCCGCATCAACTCCGTCAATCAGCCCCAACGCCTGCCGGGCACTCTCTTGAGTACCCTCGTAGGTAACCCGGGCGAGGCGCAAACGCACAATAGCCTCCAGGTTAGCCTCCAGTTTCTGCTCCATGGCCCACAGCAATTCGCTGCGCGCAGCGGCCAGATCACCCTGCTCGACGTGCTGGCGAGCTTGCAACAACGCCGCCATTGCCGCGTAGCCCGTGCCACCGTGCTCCTGCTTGAGGGTGCTGACAAGGTGAGAAAGCGTGCTTTGCTGCTGCTCGGTCAATGCTTGTGGGTTATTCACCATCAGTGCCGCCAGCTCCTGGTACAGTGCCGATGCTGCGGATGCATTCTGAAGCTGACTCTTCTCCCACGCCTGATAGCCAAAGACTCCGGCAAGGGCCAGCGCGAGCCCCAACATGATGGCGGTTCCATTGTTTTTCCACCACTGTTTAATCGCCGCTATCTGCTCTTCTTCGGTACGGTAAATATCCACTCTCGGCTCCTGTTACTCGCCTGTTTAACGCCCGGCTTACGCCAGCTGTTGGTTTAAAAGATTCTGGGTTTGTTCGAGACTGAGCGTCTGCTGGGGCTCATCCCTATCCTGGTATTTCAGCCCTACAGTACGGGTTTTCACTTCGTTTTCGCCGACAATCAGCGCAACAGGAGCTCCGCTGCGCACTACTTTTTTCATCTGGCTTTTAAAGCTGCCACCACCGCAGTTCACCACCAGCCGCAGAGAAGGTACAGCAAGGCGCAGCTTCTCGGCAAGACTGAGTGCATAACTACTGCAGTCTGCGCCCAGCACGAGCAGATAGGCGTCGACCTGGTTGTGTACTTCGGCAGGCACCAGCCCCAGGGTTTCCAGCATTAAAATCAGCCGCTCCACCCCCATCGCAAAGCCCACTGCCGGAGCGGGCTTGCCGCCCAATTGCTCGACCAGGCCATCGTAGCGACCACCCGCACAGACCGTACCCTGGGCACCCAACTCCTCGGTGACCCACTCAAATACGGTTTTACCATAGTAATCGAGACCCCGCACCAAACGGGGATTGACCACGTAAGCGATGCCGGCCTCATCGAGCATGGCCCGCAGGCCCACGAAATGCTGTCGCGACTCCTCGTCCAGGTAGTCACTCAATACCGGCGCGCCCTTCAGCAGCTGCTGGGTGGTTTCGCTCTTGGAATCGAGGATACGCAGCGGGTTGCTTTCCAGGCGCCGGCGACTGTCTTCATCCAGCGCGTCTACGTGACCTCGCAGGTAGGTGACCAGCGCCTCACGGTAACGCTTACGATCAGCCGCCGTACCCAGGGAGTTCAGCTCCAGGCGCACGTGGTCCAGAATACCCAGCTCACGCCACAGCCGCGCACTCAGCATGATCAGTTCCGCATCGATGTCGGGACCCTCCATACCAAAGGTTTCCACCCCGATCTGGTAGAACTGACGGTAACGTCCCTTTTGCGGGCGCTCATGGCGAAACATGGGCCCGTAATACCACAGTCGTTGGGTCTGATTCTGCAACAACGAATGCTGCTGGGCTGCCCGTACGCACCCGGCCGTGCCCTCAGGACGCAGGGTCAGGCTGTCGCCATTGCGATCGTCGAAGCTATACATCTCCTTCTCGACGATGTCGGTTACCTCACCGATCGACCGCTTGAACAGCTCTGTCGGCTCGAGTACCGGCATACGAATCTCGCTATAGCCCGTACTGGCCAGCACCTTGCGAACCTTGCGCTCAAAGTATTGCCACACTACCGTTTGCTCCGGCAGCAGGTCATTCATGCCACGAATGGCTTGCAGCTGTTTCGCCACACTAATCCCCACACTAAAATTGAATCAGGCAAGCATTGCCCACCTGAATATCCAGTCTCTGCAACAGAGGCCCCACCTAGCCTTTGGCAATAACGGCGGCCATCTCCTGCTCTTTCAGTTTGATCCGCTCCCGGATGGTGCGCTCAAGCTCATCCACCAGGGTTTCATTCTTTAGCTTGTATTCCGGCGTTCCCGACACATACACCAGATTATTCGGAGAACCACCGGCGAGCCCAACATCCACTTCGCGCGCCTCTCCAGGGCCGTTGACCACGCAACCAATCACGGCGACATCCAGCGGCACCCGAACATCTTCGAGACGCATCTCAAGCTCGTTCATGGTTTTAACCACATCGAAGTTTTGTCGCGAGCAACTCGGGCAGGCGATGAAATTGATGCCATGGGAACGCAATTTCAAACTCTTCAGGATATCAAAGCCGACCTTGATCTCCTCCACCGGGTCTGCGGCCAGGGAGACACGCAGCGTGTCACCAATGCCGTCCATCAGCAGCATCCCCAACCCGACCGCTGACTTCACCGTCCCCGAACGCAGTCCGCCGGCCTCGGTGATACCCAGATGCAGCGGCTGTTCGATCTGGTCGGCGAGCTGGCGATAAGCCGCCACGGTCATAAAGACATCGGACGCTTTCAGGCTCACTTTGAAATCGGGGTAGTTCAGGCGATCGAGAATGTCGATATGGCGCAACGCCGACTCGACCATCGCGGCCGGAGTGGGTTCACCATATTTTTTCTGCAGATCTTTTTCCAAGGAGCCTGCATTGACACCGATGCGGATAGGAATACCCTTGTCTCGCGCCGTTTCAACCACTGCGCGAACACGGTCTTCGCGGCCGATATTACCTGGGTTAATACGCAGGCAGTCGACGCCATATTCGGCAACCTTAAGTGCAATCTGGTAGTCAAAATGGATATCGGCAACCAGGGGGACGCTAACTCGCTGGCGTATTTTTCCAAACGCTTCCGCCGCTTCCATAGAGGGAACCGAGACCCGCACTATATCAGCACCCGCCTCTTCCAACCGTTCGATCTGGCCGACGGTCGCCTCGACATCACAGGTTTCAGTATTGGTCATACTCTGCACCGAGATAGGCGCATCACCGCCTACTGGTACCTTGCCGACATGTATTTTGCGCGACTTTCGTCGCTGAATCGGGGATTCACTGTGCATAAAACTACTCGTCGCCAAGGGTCAGGTTGGCGATTTTCCCACGGGTATAATTAGCCAATACCACCGGCTCGCCATCAAACTCGAAGGCAGAGACCGCACCGACGTCGCCCAACAATACGCGCACCGGCTCCGACACTTTCACAGAAACCGGAGATTCGATACCACGCAAGGAGGCGACCATAACGTTCCCGCTCTCACTGCGTACCTCTACCCAGCACTCGCGAGTAAAATCGATCTTCAGCAGAGGGCCCTCAACACCCTCACTGGCTGCCACCGGCAGACTGACCACCGGCACAGAAACTGTCTCGGGTGCAACCACTACCTCAGCCTCCGGCTCATTCGCAGGCGCGGTCAGCGGGACCGCTACGGTTTGAGCATCAGCGGGAGCCATTGGCGCGATAGGGGTAATAGAATCCACAACAACAGATGCCTCCTGCGCCTCCACCACCGCTGAGGTTTCGAGCGCTGATTCTTCAGCAGTCAAAGGGGCCGGCGCGGCAGTGACCGCAACAGTCGATGACGGCTCCGCGGGCACCAACGCCACATCAGGCGAACGCCCTTGCCACCAAAACAGTGATGCTGCGACCAGCGCCGCTAACAACAGATAAGCTATCCACCTGAAAGCCGGCGAGGATGGCTGCTTAAGCGGCTTCATGGGCACCGTTGCACTGTTGTAACTGGGGGCTTGCTCCCCCACAAACGCATCAAACTGACCAATAACCTCACCCGGGTCGAGCTCTACCAACTGTGCGTAACCGCGAATGTATCCACGGGTAAACGTGAGGCCCGGCAAACGATCATAGGCGCAACTATCGAGCGCACGAACATAATCCACCGTCACCTTCAAACGCTCGGCGACCTCCTGTTCGCTCAACCCCAGTTTTTCGCGCGCCGCCAGCAACAGATCACCCGGCGTTGGTCCACTCGCTTCGATTACTGTATCAGTCACTTCAGGCACAACACCGCCTTCTTTGTCTTCATCACTCATTAGTCTTCATCTCCTCATACTGCTCTAACTCCTTAGAGCCGGGAAAGAAGCGATTGAGCTGTAATGCATAGCTGGCCTCGCGATCCTTATCGGAAAACACACGAGCCAAGCGAATACCCAATAACAAAGAGCGTGCCGTTGGAGTCGCATATTCCAGGTAGCGCTCGTAATTCCCCAGTGCCTCATTAAAACGGCGCTGATCGTAATACAGCTGAGCCAGCTCCAAACTGGCAAGGGGCAGGCCGCGCTCTAGCCGCAACGCCCGGAGAAAATACTCCTCCGCCTTTTTATCATCGCCCAGCCTAAGCTGGCACAGGCCCAACACCTGGAAGCTGACGCTGCGCTGGGTATAACGAATATCCTGGGCAGCCACCAGCAAATGCCTGATCGCTTCCTTGTACTCCTTCTGACCGTATAAAAAGGAGCCGAAGTTATGCTGGATATCGGATGAGTCTGACTTGATCGATAACGCCCGCTCATAATTGTGTCGAGCCAGGTCATTGTCGCCGTCGATCTGGTAGACAATCGCGAGTACCGAATAGGCCTCCGCGGAGCGGCTGTCTAACTCCAGCGCCCGGTGCAGCGGTTCAATCGCCCGCGCAGTGAATCCCTCCTGAATGTAGGCTTTAGCCAGGCGAATATTATCACTCAACTCTTGTTTAGGATCGGCGTCTCGATTCATACGAGCGCCAAACTCCTCAGTCACACAGCCGCTAAGCAGCAACGACACAACAAGTGCCGCCAGACAAGATCTCATTCGTAAACTCCCCCGCTTACGTTTAATACGTCTCATTTTATAAGGATCTGACTGCAATCAGGTTGTCGGGTTCCACCCTATTCTGTTGATAACGCGCACTGCGCCGGGTACGGTCCTGAACCGCCCCTGCAAGCTGCCCACAAGCCGCATCAATATCATCCCCCCGGGTTTTGCGAATTGTGGTGTTGTAACCCGACTCCTGCAACTGACGCTGAAACCGGTGCAACGTATTGTTGCTCGGGCGGCGGTAGTCCGACAAGGAGAAGGGGTTAAATGGAATCAGGTTGATCTTGCAGGGCACACTCTGCAACAGATCGATCAATTCTACGGCGTGCTCTGGCCGATCGTTTACGCCATCAATCATGGTGTATTCAATGGTGATACGCCGACTCTTGTCGGGTAGCCCCTGTATGTAATCAACACAGGCAGGAAGTAATACTTCCAATGGATATTTTTTGTTGATTGGCACCAGTTGATCGCGCAGTGCATTGTTGGGAGCATGCAGCGATAGCGCCAGGGAGACATCGGTCACCTCGGCTAACCTGTTCAGTGCCGGCACCACTCCGGAGGTGCTCAGGGTCACCCGGCGCTTTGAAATGCCGTAGCCAAGATCATCCATCATCAGGGTCATGGCATCGACCACATTATCGAAATTCAGCAATGGCTCGCCCATCCCCATCATCACGACATTGGTGATCGAGCGGCCTATCTTGGCGGGCTGGTTGTTGAGGGAACAGGCTGCGATCCAGACCTGGCCGATCACTTCGGCCGCGGTCAAATCAGAATCAAAGCCCTGCTTGCCCGTCGAGCAAAAGCTGCAATCGAGGGCGCAACCGGCCTGCGAGGAGACACACAGCGTGCCGCGGCCATCCTCTGGAATAAAAACGGTTTCCACGCAGCTTCCGCTGGTGACCCGTACCACCCACTTTCGGGTGCCATCGTCGGAGATATCCTCCGACACCACCTCGGGGGCGCGAATTTCAGCCACCTGGCCCAATTTTTCACGCAACGCCTTGCCGAGGTTAGTCATCTGTTCGAAATCGTCGACACGATGGTGGTGAATCCACTTCATTACCTGCTCGGAACGAAACTTCTTTTCACCGATGGATACAAAAAATGCTTCCATCTTCTCCCGGGTCAAACCCAGCAGATTGGTTTTTTGAAGCGTCTCGGACATGGAGTTCACCACTTGCGTGTCGTAGCCTGCGCCCCCTTAGCGAGTGCGCGGGCAGACCTCTTCGTCTTTGAAGAAGTAGGAGATCTCACGGGCCGCTGATTCAGGAGAATCAGAACCGTGAACCGCGTTCTCGTCGATAGACTCGGCAAAATCAGCACGAATGGTGCCTTCTGCCGCTTCCTTGGGGTTGGTTGCACCCATCAGGTCGCGGTGTGCAGCGACGGCGTTTTCGCCCTCCAATACAGAAACAACCACGGGACCAGAGGTCATGAATGCAACGAGGTCACCATAAAAAGGACGCTCTTTGTGCTCAGCGTAAAATCCACCCGCCAGTTCTTGAGAAAGGTGCAGCATTTTGGCACCGATCACCTTCAGCCCATTGGACTCAAAACGGCTGTAGATTTTACCAACAACGTTCTTGGAAACAGCATCGGGCTTAATAATGGAAAGGGTACGTTCAACGGCCATGAAATCGGGCTCCATAAAAGAAAAATGATTAAATAAATAGCAGAAAAGCCAAACCCGCAATTATACGCAGGTTTAGCTTAAATGAATACGCTAGTGCTGTAAGGGGTTTCCGAAGCGCTGATACTGAAACCGGAGGGGCTCAGGGGCTCAATCCGCTTCCTCTATCCATGCAGCCTGAATCGCTTCCAGCACCTTTTCGCCACAATGCCCCGGGTCATCATCAAACCCCTCTATCGCGAGCACCCAGGCCCTCAAATCAACGAAATTGACGTAGCGCGGGTCCACATCGGGACGCCCATCCGCCAGCTCGATAGCGATCTCTTGTACATCGCTCCATTTCATAATCTGCTCCGTAGCGGCCACCCGGCCGACTTAGTGATTTTCAGAGACCTGGTTAATGGTGTATTTGGGAATCTCCACCACGAGATCTGCATCGCCCACTACGGCCTGACAACTCAACCGCGACTCCGGCTCCAACCCCCAGGCCTTGTCCAGCATATCCTCTTCCAGCTCATCCGCCTCATTTAACGAATCGAAACCCTCGCGCACAATGACATGACAGGTGGTGCAGGCGCAGGATTTCTCGCAGGCATGCTCAATCTCAATCCCCTGAGCCAAAGCCGCATCGCACAGGGTTACCCCCGGAGCGACATCGATAACCATACCCTCGGGGCACAACTCATCGTTAGGAAGGAAAATAACCTGGGTCATCAATTAGCCCTCAATCTCATCAATAGAATGTCCCGCCAGCGCCTGACGGATACCGCTATCCATTCGGCGCTGGGCAAACTCACTAGTCACGTTCGCAAGTGTCTCAATCTGGGCTTCGATCTTGTACCGATCGGTACCCTCTCGCAATGATCGCAACAGCGCCATATCGGCGTCGATCGCCTCTCTTTCATCTGCGCTCAACAGATTCGCATCCACAGCCAACGCACTCTCGAGCGCTTCCAGTAGTCGATCCGCATCGACCTGCTGCTCCGCCAACATGCGCGCATCACGATCCTCGGAGGCGTGACTGTAGGAGGACTGCAACATCCCGCTGATTTCAGCATCGGAAAGCCCATAGGAGGGCTTCACCTGCACCCCCGCCTCAACTCCGCTACCCAGCTCCGTAGCGCTGACATTAAGCAAACCATCGGCGTCAACTTGAAAGGTGACCCGAATACGCGCCGCACCGGCGGCCATCGGCGGAATACCCTGCAATACGAAGCGCGCCAGCGAGCGGTTATCGGCAATCAGCTCGCGCTCACCCTGCAGCACATGGATCGCCATGGCGGTTTGCCCATCTTTAAAGGTGGTAAACTCCTGTGCCCGCGCGACCGGTATCGTGGTGTTACGATGCACCACCTTTTCCATCAAGCCACCCATGGTTTCCAACCCCAGAGAAAGGGGAATCACATCGAGCAGCAACATCTCATCGGTGGATTTGTTACCCGCGAGCACATCGGCCTGGCGCGCAGCGCCGATTGCTACCACCCGGTCAGGATCAATATCGATCAAGGGCTGCTTCCCCACCCACTCCGCAACGCGCTCACGCACGCGAGGAATCCGGGTCGAGCCTCCCACCATCACCAGATTACTCACCTCTTCGGCACCCACACCGGCATCGCGCAGGGCGCGCTTGCACGCACGCAGAGTACGATCGATCAAAGGGTCCAGCAGACGATCAAGCTGCTCGCGGTCAAGCTCGCCACGCCAGTCACCAAAACCCACCGCGACCCGCTCCTCATTGCTGAGCAGCACCTTGGCACGACACGCCTCGTTGAGCACTTCACGCTGGGTCGACGAGGTCAATGACGCCTCATCTACCCCCGCCTGCTGTAACATCCAGCTGGCGACTCCATGATCAAAATCATCTCCACCGAGAGCCGAATCCCCCCCGGTTGCGAGCACCTCAAACACCCCGCGAGTGAGCCGCAGTATGGAGATATCGAAGGTTCCACCACCCAGGTCATAGATCGCAACCACACCCTCTTCATCGCTGTCGAGCCCATAGGCGACGGCCGCCGCGGTCGGTTCATTGAGAAGGCGCAGTACGTTCAGTCCAGCGAGCTGGGCTGCGTCTTTGGTAGCCTGACGCTGAGCCTCATCAAAGTAGGCTGGCACCGTAATCACCGCCCCGACCAACTCACCCCCGAGCGCCTCCTGACCACGCTCAGCAAGTACCCGCAAAATATCTGCGGAAACTTCCACCGGAGACCGCTCCCCCTGACGAGTGCGAATAAATGGCATCCCCTCACCCTCGGTGAAGTCATAGGGCATCACGCCACCCAGGGCACGCACATCTTTTACCCCGCGCCCCATCAGGCGTTTGACAGAAATAATCGTATTGTGAGGATCCTGCGCCGCGAACTCCCGTGCCTTACCACCAACCAGAACCCCCTGCTCTCCGTAGTGAACCACGGAGGGGAGTAAATGCGTCCCCCCCTTACAGGGCAAAGTATCGGCGACACCGCTACGAACGGTTGCTACCAGCGAGTTGGTAGTGCCCAAATCGATTCCTACCGCGAGCCTGTGCTGGTGCGGTTGCGCACTCTCTCCCGGTTCTGCTATCTGTAGTAACGCCATGCCCAATCCGAATTAGTAATCATCCAACAGCTCATCTTCGAGCCGATCCAGCTGCTCATGCAGCTTATCCACAAACTGCATCTTCATAACCAGCGTCTCAGCCACCTGAAGATCCTCCTCACCACCCTGCCAGCACTCAGAAAACTGATCCTGAAAACGCTGCATCTGGGCATCTGTTTCTTTGCGTAATGCGTCCAACCCCGCCTCGGAGCGGCTGGCGCGCAACTCATCCACCGCTTCACGCCACTCCAGCTGCTGCATCAGAAACACAGCATCCATCACCGTATTGTTTTCCAGACGCGGCTCAACGCCACAACAACGCAGCAGGTAGATCGCCCGGGGGACGGGGGACTTCAAAGTCTGGTAGGCGTCATTAACATGGGCAGCGTACTGCACAGACAAGCGCTGTTCGCGCTCGTTTGCAGCCGCATGGCGATCCGGGTGAACCACCTGCTGCAGTTCGCGAAACCGGGTCGCCAGCTCCTGCTGATCCACCCGATAGCTGCGCGGTAGCCCGAACAGCTCAAAGTAGTCCTCCTGCATTATTGGCTCTCGCTTAGCTGCATTCAGACACTGAAACTTTCACCACACCCACACTCGCTGGATGCCTGGGGGTTATTAAATTTAAACCCTTCGTTGAGGCCCTCCTTGACGAAATCAAGCTCGGTACCATCAATATAAACCAGGCTCTTGGGGTCGACTACGACCTTGACCCCATCGCAGTCAAACACGGCATCTTCCGCCAGGGCTTCGTCAACAAACTCCAACACATAACCCATGCCGGAACACCCGGTGGTCTTGACCCCGACGCGAATACCCAACCCCTTACCCCGATTTTCCAAAAATCGGGCCACGTGGCTGGCTGCGGCTTCGGTCATCGTAACTGCCATAGTTTCCCCCTCAACTGATCAGGACAAGCGATCAGGATTCTGCGTGCTTTTCTCGATAATCTTTAACGGCCGCCTTAATCGCATCCTCTGCCAGTACCGAGCAGTGAATCTTTACCGGCGGCAACGCCAACTCTTCGGCAATCGCCGTATTTTTAATCTGCTCGGCTTCATCAAGAGTCTTACCCTTCATCCACTCGGTCACCAACGAGCTGGAGGCGATCGCCGACCCACAGCCGTATGTTTTAAAGCGAGCATCCTCGATGATACCTTCCGGGTCCACCTTGATCTGCAGACGCATCACATCACCACAGGCTGGTGCACCAACCATACCGGTACCCACATCTGGATCTTCAGCATCCAGCTTGCCAACATTACGAGGATTCTCGTAATGATCCAGCACCTTGTCACTGTAAGCCATGATTAACTCCTCAATCGTCTATCTTGCCAGGTTTTGCATCCCCGCGAATCAGGGTGCAACGGGAACCGCTTTAGTGCGCAGCCCACTCCACGGTATTCAGGTCTACACCATCTTTATGCATATCCCATAACGGCGAAAGCTCGCGCAGTTTACTGACTGCGTCTTTTACTTTCTGTACCGCGAAGTCCACCTCCTCTTCGGTGGTGAAACGTCCAAAACTGAATCGCAACGAACTGTGAGCCATCTCATCATTCAACCCCAGCGCACGCAAGACATAGGAGGGCTCAAGACTGGCCGACGTACACGCAGAACCCGACGAAACCGCCAGATCCTTAAGCGACATAATCAGCGATTCACCCTCAACAAAGTTAAAACTGACGTTAAGGTTACCCGCCACGCGCTGCTCGGCATCGCCATTGAGGAACACCTGCTCCATATCGGATACCTGGCGCCAAAAACGGTCGCGCAACCGTTTTACATGCTCGTTGTCCTTATCCATCTCTTCACGAGCGATGCGAAACGCTTCACCCATCCCTACGATCTGGTGGGTTGGCAATGTACCCGAGCGCATACCTCGCTCGTGACCGCCGCCGTGCTGTTGTGCCTCGATTCGCACGCGAGGTTTACGGCGTACATAAAGCGCGCCGATACCCTTGGGGCCATACACTTTATGAGCGGAGAAAGAAGCCAGATCTACCTTCATACTCTCCATATCCAGCGGCACTTTGCCCGCGCTCTGGGCCGCATCTACGTGCAACAATACTTTGTTGGCGCGAGTAATTTCACCGATAGCGGAAATATCATTGATCACCCCGATCTCGTTGTTAACGTGCATTAGCGAAACAAGAATGGTGTCTTCACGCAGTGCGTCCGCTACCGCCTGGGGGTGAATAATGCCCTGGGTGTCGGGATCAAGATAAGTGACCTCATAACCCTCACGCTCGAGTTGACGACAGGTGTCCAGCACCGCTTTATGCTCAATCTTGGAGGTGATAATGTGCTTACCCTTCTTCTGATAGAAGTGGGCCACACCTTTGATCGCCAGGTTATCCGATTCGGTAGCTCCGGAGGTCCATACAATTTCACGAGGATCGGCATTGATCAGGTCAGCGACCTGACGGCGCGCAGTTTCAACCGCCTCCTCGGCCTTCCACCCAAACAGGTGGGATCGCGAAGCGGGATTACCAAAATTCCCATCGGGAGTCAGACACTCCATCATCTTCTGCGCAACGCGCGGATCAACCGGCGTAGTAGCAGAGTAATCAAAATAAATCGGCAATTTCATCTACATACTTCTCCAATCCCAAATCAATTTCGTTTCAGCGCTAGTTGAGCGAAGAGGCTTCAATACGCCCCCGCAGGAGGCTCTCGTCGGTACGCTCCTGGCGCGCAGCAATACTGCGTACATCGCTACGCTTGACCAGGTCAGCTAGGCTAATTCCGCATAAAAAGTTATGAATTTGATCACTGAGGTCGCACCACAGGTGATGCGTCAGGCACACATCGCCTTGCTGGCAACCGCCGCCGCCATTGCATCGGGTCACATCGACCGATTCGTTAACCGCATCGATAACCTGGGCCACATCGATAGTGCCACTGGCGCGACTCAGGCGATACCCTCCCCCAGGTCCACGCACACTGCTCACCAGCTCGTGACGTCGAAGCTTGGCAAAAAGCTGCTCAAGATAGGAAAGAGAGATTCCCTGACGCTGGGATATATCGGCCAGAGCCACCGGCCCATTATCGGCATGCAATGCCAGATCAAGCATTGCGGTGACCGCATAGCGACCCTTGGTGGTTAAACGCATGTGAAATACCCCGCCGTGTCAGATTCGAAAAACTACGTCATACGGGGATTTTGCAATAACCAAGCAATACAGTCAAGTATTTAACCCGGCAAAACACTCTGGTATTAGTGATCGAAATCAAGAACCCGGATAATAGCACCTTCGATGCCCAATTACCCCGCCTCTTGCGCGTTCCGATTAGCGTCCTCTTTTACTGCTTCGAAATCCTCATCCCGCAGCTCCGGCAGCGCATTATCGCAATTCTTCACGCCCATCTCCCTTAGACCTTTGCACATCACCTCGATGCGATCATCGACAGCGTGCAGGTGATCGAGTATTCCCCCCATTGCCCGCGCCACGGGGTCAGGCATATCTTCGGTAATACCATACGCGTCGAAGCCGATCTTCTCCGCCATCGCCTTGCGACGCGCGTGCTGGGGATCTGTCTCGGTGGACGGGGCCCGCGGGGGAATGATACGCCCGGGTATACCTACCACGGTTGCACCCGCGGGCACCGGCTTTGTTACCACCGCATTGGAGCCAACCTTGGCGCCGGCCTCAACCGTAAATGGCCCCAGCACCTTGGCACCCGCCCCTACCACCACACCATCCCCCAACGTGGGATGGCGCTTGCCTTTGTTCCAGCTCGTGCCGCCAAGGGTGACCCCCTGGTACAGGGTAACGTCGTCGCCGATCTCCGTAGTTTCCCCGATCACAACACCGAGCCCGTGGTCGATAAAGAAACGACGCCCGATCTGCGCCCCGGGATGGATCTCGATACCAGTGAACCAGCGTGCAAAACTGGAGATAAAACGTGCAAGCCATTTAAACCCCGCTTTCCACAACCCGTGACTCAGCCGGTGGATCAACAGGGCATGCAAGCCAGGGTAGCAGGTCAGCACCTCAAAGGTATTGCGTGCCGCCGGGTCACGGTGAAATACGCTGGAGACATCCTCTCGCAATCGTTCAAACATGGGTCACTCTTCCGCTTGTGTGGCTGGAGGCTCGCTCAGGCCTCGCTGAGTTTCACTGAGCACGCCGCGCAACATATTAACTTCAATCTTATCCAGCCGCTGGCGACTGTAAAGCCGTCTGAGTCGAGTCATCACCTGCCCCGGATGGGATGGATCAATAAAACCGATCTGCTCAAGCACCTGCTGCAGGTGGGTGAAATATCCCTCGACATCGCCCGCCGTTGCGTACTCTGCATCCCACTCCGTCGCCACTGAGGCTGCGCCTTCAGCGGCCAAGGCCTCCCTCCTCAGCTCATAGCTGAGCACCTGAACGGCCGCCCCCAAGTTAAGGGAGCTGTATTCAGGGTCAGAGGGGATATGCACATGATAATGGCAACGCGCCAGCTCGTCATTGGTCAGACCACGATCTTCACGACCAAACACCAACGCCACTTTATGCTGACGGGATTCGGGAAAAAGACGTTCGGCGCATTCACGGGGATTTAACAGCGGCCAGGGTATTTTACGACCACGAGCGCTGGTACCCACCACCAGCGCGCAGTCGGCGATCGCTTCGTCGAGGGTTTGTACGACCCGCGCCCGCTCCAGTAGATCGTCGGCGCCGGCGGCGCGGCTGGTGGCGAATTCGTGGGGAAATTGATCGGGAGCGACCAGACAGAGATTGGACAACCCCATGGTTTTCATCGCCCTGGCCGCGCTACCGATATTGCCTGGGTGGGAAGTATTAACCAACACCACCAAAATATTGTCTGACACCCTGATTCCGTTTCGAAGCGGTTACTATTAGCGCACCATTCTAACAGAGTTGGCCGCTCCGCACAGAGCCGGAAGCCCCGATGACGATTTTTTCGTCACCCATTGTCTCTCTCTGGTATACTTGCGGCATCCGGCCCATTGTGGGCCGATTTTGTTCTTTACCACCAACAGACGAATAGACCGATCATGCAACCGATGCTGAATATCGCCCTGCGTGCTGCGCGCAAGGCTGGCGAAATTATTGTTCGCGCCTCCGAAGACCTCGACACTATCCAGGTCCGTGAAAAGGGTACCCACGACTACGTAACCGAAGTCGACCGTAATGCGGAACGCGCCGCGATTGCGATCCTGAAGAAAGCCTATCCCGATCACGGCTTCCTGGGAGAGGAATCAGGCCACCAGTCTGGCACCGGTACGGGCGCCGATTACCTGTGGATCATCGACCCCCTCGACGGAACCACCAACTTTATCCATGGTGTACCCCACTACGCGGTCTCTATCGCCTGCCAATATCGCGGCCGCATCGAGCACGCCGTGGTGCTCGATCCGGTTCGGCGAGAAGAGTTTACCGCCAGCCGCGGCTACGGCGCCCAATTTAACGGCAAGCGTATGCGCGTCAGCAAGCAGAAACTGCTCAACGAAGCGCTCATCGCTACCGGCTTTCCGTTCAAGCCCTCTCAAATGGACCACCTCGACAACTACATGGCGATGTTCAAGAGCATCGCCTCCGAGGCGGCGGGCATTCGCCGTGCGGGAGCCGCTTCGCTGGATCTCGCCTACGTAGCAGCTGGTCGTTACGAAGCGTTCTGGGAGTTTGGCCTTAACCAGTGGGACATCTCTGCTGGCAGCCTCTTGATTCAGGAAGCCGGCGGTCTGGCAAGCGACTTTGGTGGCGGCCACAACCACCTGACCAGCGGCAACATCGTCTGCGGCAACCCCAAATGCTTCAAGGCGATCTTGCAAGCGATCGCCCCCCACGTTCCTGCCGAACTGAAGTAACCCCCAAGGGCCGCCTCCCTCCGGGGGGGCTGGCCCTGCGACTCGCCAACGCTCGTGAAAAAAACCTCCTCCCACCGTCGCCCCCAGCGCAAACCTTCCTCGCGCCCATCGTCGCCACTACTGCTGCTGCTCAACAAACCCTATATGGTATTAACCCAGTTCCGCGATAACGGCGGACGCGCCACCCTTGCCGACTATATCCAACAACCCGGCATATACCCTGCCGGTCGCCTGGATCGCGACAGCGAAGGGCTGCTGCTACTGACCAATGACGGCAAGCTACAGCAGCGCATCGCCGACCCTCGCTTCAAGCTGGAAAAAACCTACTGGGTACAGGTTGAGGGGGAGCCCACACCCACCGCCATCGAGCAGCTGCAACAGGGCGTAACCCTCAACGATGGCCCTACCCTGCCAGCCCGGGCAAGGCTCATCCCCGCCCCCGATCTGTGGCCACGGATTCCACCCATTCGTGAACGTCAATCCATACCCACCAGCTGGATAGAGCTCTCTATCCGCGAGGGACGCAACCGTCAGGTACGACGCATGACCGCGGCCGTGGGCTTCCCAACGCTACGCCTGATTCGGTGCCGTATCGGCCCCTTTAGTATTGAAGGTCTGGCACCCGGCGAAAGCCGCAGGGTTGATCCGACCACTATTGACTCACTCTGTTGATGTGATTAACTGAGCCCCCCACAACGGACCACCCCGATGATTAGCACGTTTACCAGTGACAGCCTGCGCAACACCTTCGATGAAAACAAACTCGGCGACTTTGAGGCCCTATGGAACCTCGAACTGCCCTGGTTTGAGGAACCCAACAAACGCCGCAGCGGCTGGAGCGGCGTAGTACGCCACAGCCTGGCGCAATCGAATGGCGAGCCCCTGAACCTGTTTATCAAACGCCAGCAAAATCACAACACACCCTGCCTGCGCCACCCGATAAAGGGCGAACCCACCTTTGCCCGGGAATACCGCAACATCATCAAGCTGCAACGTTTGGGCGTTCCAACCATCGACCCTGTCTACTATGGAGAGCGACTCCACAATGGTGACAGCCAGTCCATCCTGATTTCGGTAGCGCTGGATCACCATCAAACCGTGGACGAGCTGTTCCCCCAGGTTGAAAACCCGCGCCCCCTCATTGACGCGATCGCATCCCTGGCCAGTCAGTTGCACAGCCATAGGTTGGCCCATTACTGCTTTTACCCCAACCATATCTTTGTTGCCCAGGACTCCCCGGGGGTGTTCAAGCCCCGCCTGATCGACCTTGAAAAAATGCGCTTCGTCCCCCTCCCTCATCGCAGGACACTTAAAGACTTTCATACCTTCATTCGCAGGGCTGCCTTTATGGGAGCCGACAACCTGAATCTGTTGCTGCAATCCTATGCCGAGCAGAGTGGTTGCTTGCGCGCAGGTGACAAAACTTATCAGCGACTACAAAAGCACATCGAGCGGCTGAACTACTCGAACGACTGAGGGGCCTTACTCTGATCCAAGAGCAGCTGCAGCGCCCCGGAGTCAATGGCCAACGCCAGCACCGCTTCGGGATGGGGCAACTGCTGCTCAGAGAACTCATAGATCGCCAGCTCTTCCAGCGCCACCGCGACTCGCTCCCCCATCACCTCCTGCAAAGGCAGGTGCACAGCGGCCATATCGGTTTCGATAGAGAACCGCTCAACCGCCACTTGCAGGGGGTAAAGTGCACGCTCGTCGGGCACCAGCCCCAGGGTTCCACGGGCTTCGAGACTGAACAGCACCGGCTCGGTCAGCGCCGTACCCCCAAACTCAACGTCGAAATCCCCCGCCACCCGATACAGCACCTCGCCATCCCCCAGCAGATCCAGCGTCACCCCGGTCACATAGAGTTGGGCAGACGCCCCCAGCGCCAACTGCAGATTAAGCAGTCTCGGCTCTCTATACTGGGCTTCGAGGCGCTCGTTGAGCTGCTGCTCCGTAACCCGCAGCGGGGTCGCGCCATGACTGCAGCCCACCATCAACAGCGATAGCAACACGGCTCTCAGCCAATATTTAGCGGATTGAAACATCCTGCGACCTCCTCCCGAAGCAGGGGAACCACCTCCCGCTCAAACCAGGGGTGGCGCTGCAGCCACCGATTATTGCGTGGCGATGGGTGCGGCAGACAAAAATAACCCGGATGGCCCTGCTGATTACCCACACAATCGCTGACCCGTACGGCTTTGTTGGCTAAATAGTAGCTCTGCGCGTACCTCCCCACCAGTAGAGTTAGCCTGATGGCGGGCATTCGCGCCAACAAACATTCATGCCAAAGGGGAGCACACTCTGTCCGTGGTGGCAGATCGGCTCCCTCGCCACGCCCCGGATAGCAGAACCCCATCGGCACAATAGCCACCCGCTGCGGATCGTAAAACTGATCCGACCCTAGCCCCAGCCACTCCCGCAGCCGCTGCCCACTGGGGTCGTCCCAGGGTATTCCGGTATCATGCACCCGCGACCCCGGAGCCTGCCCAATGATCAACAGCCGCGCACGGGAATCCGCCACCACCACCGGCCTCGGGGAGTGGGGCAGCGCCGGGGCACAAACTTGGCAACGGCGAACATCCTGCAACAGATCCAGCAATCGGATATCCTCCACAACCTAAACCTCCCTTATCCGGGGCGAGCTCAACACCACCATTCAACGATCAAAATATCTGACCAAGTCCCCCAGTTTTTTCCGTTATAACAGCCCCACCCCATCAACTATGATGCGGCTATTAACGCCTTCTGGAGACCTGCAATCGATGCTAAAAAACAGCACCTCAGGCTACGGCTGGGTCAGCATCATCTTACACTGGCTGAGCGCCATCGCGATCTTTGGCCTGTTCGGGCTAGGCCTGTGGATGACGGACCTGGGCTACTACGACGCCTGGTACACAAAAGGTCCCGATCTGCATCGCAGTGCCGGCCTGCTGCTATTTGCCACCATTGTGCTGCGTTGGATCTGGCGCCAGGCCAACCCTCGCCCGCTGCCAGAGCCCGGACTTAAGCCCTGGGAGGTCACCAGCGCAGAGTGGGCCCACAGGGCAATGTACGGACTACTGATTGCGATCTCAATTAGCGGTTACCTGATATCAACAGCTCAGGGCGACCCGATAGCGCTATTCAATTGGCTGCAGGTCCCCGCTCTGTTCGGCGAGGTCGATGGCATGGAAGACATTGCCGGGGAGATTCATTTCTACCTGGCGTGGACGCTGGTGGCGCTTTCTACAGTGCACGCACTGGCCGCAATAAAGCATCACCTGATCGATGGTGACAACACCCTGAACCGAATGCTGGGCCTTCAGCCCCGGCGCCACACTTGAGGATTTTCTTATGATTCGTAAACTTGGACTGCTCTGCGCAACCCTACTCTTGGCAACTCCCCTGTGGGCAGCCGATTACATGATCGATACCAAGGGTCACCACGCTTTTGTGCAGTTTCGTATCCAGCACCTTGGTTACAGCTGGCTCTACGGCCGCTTTGACGATTTCAGTGGCCAGTTTTCCTACGACGAAGCGAATCCCGCCAAGAGCACCGTGGAGGTCACCATCAACACCAGCAGCGTTAGCACCAACCACGCAGAACGCGACAAGCACCTGCGCAGCGAAGACTTCCTGTTTAGTGACAAGTTTCCACAGGCCAGATTCGTCAGCACTGCGGTCAAGCCCGGCGCTGATGGCACCGCAACCATTACCGGTGACCTGACCCTGCGCGGCGTTACCCGTGCGATCACCCTCGAGGCGGAGAGCATTGGCGGCGGCCAGGACCCATGGGGGGGGTACCGTCATGGTTTCCTCGGTACTACCACCCTGACCCTGAAAGATTTCGGAATCAATTTTGATCTGGGACCCGCGGCCACAGAGGTTGAGATGACCCTCTCCATCGAGGGGATTCGCAAGTAGCACACCCGATGGCGCCAATACTGCTGTGCAGTGTTGGCGCTAACGCACTACCGACTTTCCGGTAGCCGTGCAGTTGGCGTGGCGCCGCCAATCATCGAGCAATGCCTTGAGCATCACCTGCTGTCCCGGGCAACTGCCGCTGCCCCAGCCTCCGGCTTTCGCCAGGCAGGCGACGATCTCATCGACCTCCGCCGCCGACAGCCTCACACGAAAGTGCTCTGAGAGCGTCTCGCAGCCCTCTCCACCCGGCCTGGAGACCGAGACACCATTGAGTATATTCTGGATGGTAAGCGCTAACCGCGGACGCGGATAACGCAACACCTTGAAGGTGAGCCGTAATGCGCTCTCACTGAAGACTCCCGGCTGGCGACAGAAGCGAAGATACTGTTCCCTGTCCATGGTTTCGTTCCCTGCCCCTCGCACCCCGGTTATTTTATATCCAATGATAGACCCCCTCGGCGGGGACTGCCTTAGGAGCGGCACAAAAAAACCGGAAGGGCATTCCCCTTCCGGTTTACGGTCATTACCCTGTTCAGGTCGACCCGTCAGGCCGTTAACATACCCGGCTCGCCAAACCAGTAACCATTGCACTCTCCATCCGCAATTGCCGGAATCTGTTGCGCCTTGCCGTCGATCGCGTCGCGATACTGCTGCAGCAGCGGCATCATATCGCCACTGCATGGGCTCACCCGGACCACATCGACGCCAATAGCCTCCATGCGCCCGACCTCTCCCAGCAGATTATAGATATCCCCCGACATGGTCTGAATACCATTAATGGTGAATACCGATTGCTGCTCCTGACTACGCATGGCAAGGCCATCCGGGTAGTCCAGGCACACAAATCGACAATCATCCTTGGGCAGATTACGGCTACGCGCGGTGAAACAGCGTGCAGAGAAAGCCAGCGGCAGGTGGCCGTAGGCAAACACCTCGGTCTCGATAGCATCGGCAAAGCCCTGGCGAGCGGCCTCTTGCAAAATTTTCTGCAGCGTATCGGCGGACAACTCTACCGGCATCACCCAGCGCTTCAGGCCCTGCTTATGCAGAACCTTGAGAGTAGCCGCGTTGTAGATATTCACCGAGGACCCCGCTACGAAGGGTAGCCCCTTAGCGGATAACACCTGCACCCCGGCCATATCGTTGGCTTCCACCAGCAGACCGTCGTTATCACAGATCTTGCGCAGGGTTTTCATCTCCGATTCGGCTTCCAGCAGCGCCAGGGTGGATAACACCACCTGCTTACCCTTGGCCGACAGCTGGCGAGCAAGCTCAATCCACTCGTCGGTTTTCAGCTCGCGGCGCTTGGAGCAGACCGTCTCTCCCAGATAAATGATATCTGCCGGCGATGCGCTCATGCGCTCATAAAAATCGTGCAGGGTTTCACGGGGCCAGTAATAGAGAATGGATCCGATCGATAATTGCATAGTCATTACTCTCGAAAAAATTACGGTTACTGCCAGGGGCGAGAATAGGCGCCCAGCGTGGTCTGGGATCCTTCCGATACGTTAGCGAGCACCTTCATCCACTCCTCCCTGGGCTGGAATGCAGCGGGATCGCGGGTATAGGCGTCGATAGCCTGGCGCCAGACACTAACAACCTGCTCGACGTATGCCGGGCTGCGCTGGCGTCCCTCAATTTTAACCGCCTTAACCTGGTTGGCCACCAACTGGGGAATCAACTCGATGGTATTCAGGCTGGTCGGCTCCTCCAACGCATTGTAGGTATTGCTCTCCACCTCAAAACGCCCCTTGCACAGGGTGGGGTAGCCGGCGTTTTCACCCTCGGCGTACCGGTCAATAAGCACCCCGTTAAGACGCGACTCCAACACCTCACCCTTCTGCTCCCAACGCACCGCCTTGGCCGGCGAGCAGGCACCGCAGGTGTTGGGGGACTCTTCGGTGATGTAGGAGGAGAGGTGACAGCGCCCCTCCGCCATGATGCACAAACTACCAAAGGCAAACACCTCCAGCTCCACCGGGCTGTGCTCGGCAACGTGCTTGACCTGGGCCATGGACAACACCCGAGGCAGTACGGCGCGGCGAATATTAAACTCACGCTGGTAAAAACGTAGCGCCTCATAGTTGGTGGCGGAGCCTTGCACCGATAGGTGCAGCGCCAACTCAGGGTACTTCTCTGTCGCGTAACTGAGCACCCCCATATCGGCGGCGATGACCGCGTCTGCCTGCAGGTCAGCGGCGCTATCCACCGCCCGCTGCCAGCGTTCCCAACCATCGGGCTGGGGGTAGGTGTTGATCGCGACAAACAGCTTCACGTTACGATCGCGGGCATAATCAAGGGCCCGCATCGCTTTCTTATCGTTGAAATTAAGGCCGGCAAAATGTCGCGCATTGGTATCATCCTTAAAACCGATATATACCGCATCAGCGCCATTATCTACGGCGGCTTTAAGGGCGGGAAAACTGCCCGCAGGACATACTAACTCCATCCTCTACTCCCGTTTATTTCGTCAGGCCGCGCCTTTCGCCCGGCTTATCGAGGCATAGTGCAAACGATCATGGATCGCATTCAGCACCGCCCATTTTTGGCTACACCAGTCTGGCGCCAGCAGCAGCTCTTTCGACGCTGTGCCCGTCAGCCGGTGATAAATAATGTCGGCCGGGGTTTGCTGCACCATCGCCACCGCCGTATCCACATAGTCATCGAACTCAAGAGGCTGGTAATCTCCCCGCCGCCACTCTCGCGCCAACTGGGTCCCCTTCACCACGTGCAACGGGTGCAGTTTCAAGCCATCGGTTCCCACCTCCAGCACCCGTGCCAAGGAGTGCAAACTATCGCGTCGCCCCTCCCCCGGCATACCCACGATCAGGTGAGTGCATACACTCAACCCCCGCTGCCGCGCGCGGCGAGTCGCCTCTTCGTATTCGGCCCAGCCATGACCCCGGTTAACTCGCGCCAGGGTCTGGTCACTGGCCGATTGCAACCCCAGCTCCAACCACACCTCAAGACCACGATCGCGGTACTCGCATAGCAGATCGAGCACCCTATCGGGCACGCAGTCGGGACGCGTCCCCACCGACAGCCCGATCACATCGGGGTGCGTCAACGCCTCATCGTAGAGCGCCCGCAGCTCCTCGATCGCCGCATAGGTGTTGGTATAGGCCTGAAAATAGGCTAGATACCGGCGCGCACCGGTGCGTTTGAGTATCACGCCCTTGCCCGCATCCAACTGTTCCAGCACGCCGGGCGGCTTTCGCCCATTGGGGTTAAAGGTCGAATTGTTGCAAAAGGTGCACCCGCCAACCCCCTTTACGCCGTCCCGATTAGGACAGGTAAAGGCGGCGTTGATGGTAAGTTTGTGCACCTTTTGTCCATACTTTTGCTGCATGGCCGCACCAAAGGTGTTGACGTAGTGTGGCAAATGCATGGGAACCAGACCTGATCTTCCGAGGGTTTCTACCGAGCGGGACAGGGTAGCAAAGAGAAGCTGGGGGCTAATTGATTTGCATCAAGGCGCCACCAAGGGGATGCCCTACAATTCGCTGTTTGGTTTATGTTATCTCAGGAGCCCCGCATGATATTAGCCCAGCTTGGCCGTTTACCCCTACCACCCGCCCCCTCTAACGTGGTGCGTAAACTGCCAGCCCTGGCTGCCCGCAGTGCTTCACTGGTGCCCTTTCGCCTGCAGAAGGCGGTGATTGCACGGGTGCTGCAGCAGGTTTTCCACGAAGCACTGGAAGATGGGGATTTCGAATTTCTTGAAGGGCATTGCGTACGTGTCACCATCAACGACGCCCAGCTAAGCTGGTACCTTGGCTTCGAACAGGGTGAATTGTTGATCCAGCAAATGGCCGACGCCGACGCCAGCATCAGCGGCGACCTGCGTGAGTTCCTGCTCCTGGCCAGCCGCAAAGAGGATCCCGACACCCTGTTCTTCCAGCGTCGCTTGCTGATCGAGGGCAATACCGAAATCGGGCTAGAGATGAAAAACGTCATGGACAGTATCGATCTGGATTCACTACCCCGCTACCTGCGCAGCGCGCTGGATAACGCCACCCGCCTCGTCTGCCACATGCAAGGGGAGTAGTGCCTCAGGCAACGGCTCGCTGACAGCAAAACGAAAGGCTACACCGAACAGAAAATAGCCAATCGTTCTTAATAGCTCAACACTCAAGGGTCTACAATGGATGTAGGCTCCCCCATAAAGAAGGAATCTACCTATGGATTACAGAGCAGGCGAAGGCGATCGGACCTGGTTCAGAAGCGAAAGGTTTCTGTGCATGAACGGAAACTGGTTCTTTATCACCCGCGAAGGGTCGCAAGAGGGACCCTATAACTCACAAGTCGAAGCCGAGAGGGATCTCTGTATCTATATCCGCCACCAGAACGATGACATGCTCCATTCCGGCGCCGCCCCCACGGGCTAACTATCGTCCCAGCTCGGGCCCATAGCGCTGCTCACAGCGGCAGCGATAGAGGCCAATCGCTACCAAGCACACTCTAGCCGCCGGTCATATTCATAAAGCGAACGATCTCAACATCCCCTTCAGCGCTAAAAAAGTGCCGCTCGGGTTTTTGCGTCATCGCCTCGTGCAGGGTCTCTTTCAAACGATCGATGTCGCCCGGATAACCTCGTACCACGGCACGAAGGTCCACCGAATGCTCGTTCCCCAGACAGAGCAGCAGGCGCCCCTCGGAAGTCACCCGCACCCGATTACAGTCGCCACAGAAGTTGTGGCTATGGGGGGAGATAAATCCAATCCGGGTGTCGTGATCGGCAAAATGGTAATAACGTGAAGGGCCACCACTGTTTTCGGTACTGGCCACCAACTCATAGCGTGCGCTAATCAGCTCACGCACCTCTTCGCTTGTGCACAGGGTTTCTCCCCGGTGGTGTTCATCGATATCGCCCAGAGGCATCTCTTCGATGAAGCTGATGTCGACCCCCTGCTCACGGGCGAAGGTCACCAACGCCAGCACCTGATCGTCATTGCGTCCCTTCATAATGACCGCATTGAGCTTAATGCGAGGAAAACCGGCTTCTCGCGCGGCCTGAATTCCCTCCAGCACCCGATCCAGCTTACCGGTGCGCGTCAACAGGGTGAACTGCTCGGCATCGAGGGTGTCGAGACTGATATTTACGCTCTTGAGACCCGCCTCACGGAGGTCTTTGGCCAGCCGGGGCAGTTGCGAGCCATTAGTGGTCATTGCCAGGTTTGTTATACCCGGCAGGGCACCCAGGTCACGCACAAGGTGCAACAGGTTATTTCGCACCAGAGGCTCGCCGCCGGTCAGGCGAATCTTGTTAACCCCGAGTTCGCTGAAGGCCCGACCGATCAGTGCCATCTCTTCGAGGGTCAGCACCTGCTCACGAGGCAGAAAGGTCATCTCCTCGCTCATGCAGTAGACACAGCGGAAGTCGCAGCGGTCGGTCACCGACAGGCGTACATAGGTGACCTGGCGGCCAAAGGAATCTATTAGTCTGTTCGCACTCATGATACTTCCCGGCGGTCAGTTTTAAGGCGGTTGCGCGATCGGCTTTATAATTGCGTCCATTCGACGAGACGCGAAGCCCTTAACAATAGCACGGCACCACTCTGTATGCCCTTAGCATAACGAATAAGACTACTCTGCCCCGTGACGCTCATCAACTCCTGTACCGGCTCGGTCCGGATACGGGTTCAGTGTATGTAGCCATTGGCAGCGTCTCGCAATCTGTGTGACCATAGGGCGCTTTAAATTCGCGGAACCCGCATGATGGATAGCGTTACCCCCTATTACCGGCTGCTGAAAGGACATCATCTGTTCGCCGGTTTCGACGATGATGAGTTGCAGAAGCTGCTGAGCGAATGTCACCTGAAAAAGCTGGTGCGCGATGAATGGCTGTTTCGCCAAACCGATCCGGCCCCCGCTTTTTACTTTGTGGTCGACGGCTCGATCAAACTATTTCGCACCACCCGCGACGGTAACGAAAAGATCCTTGAGGTGATCAACAGCCACGAGACCTTCGCCGAGGCGATCATGTTCTCCGGTCAATCCAACTACCCGGTCAATGCCCAGGCGCTGAAGGCATCGAGCGTGCTGGCCATCCCCTGCCCAAACTATATCGAATGCATTACCCGTCATCCGCAGCACGCGTTGGCCCTAGCGGCGCGCCTCAGTCAGCGCCTGCACTCGCTGGTGAATGAGATTGAGACCCTGAGCCTGAAAAACGCTACCCACCGGGTCGTTCGCTTTCTGATCAACAGCATCACCGACAACCTGAGCCGAGAGCCCGTGATCGAACTCGAGATCCCCAAGCGCCTGGTCGCCTCGCGCCTGTCGATCCAGCCGGAAACCTTTTCTCGCATCCTGCACCACCTGGCCGATGAGAAGATCATTCGCATCAAGGGCAAATTGATCACCATACTGGAGCTGGAGCAACTGCTGCACTACGAGTAAAAACAGCCCGACAACTTGACGCTCATCAAGGGCGGCCAGCTTTTGATGCTCTATAGTGCCCCCAATACCCGACTAGAGAGCTTGGTTATGTCCCTACACAGCATTCAACCCCCCAGTACCCCCAGCGGCTTCGCCCTGTTTGAGCTGGGTTTTCGCCCCTTCTTTCTACTGGCGGGATGGCTAGGGGTCCTACTGGTGGGCATCTGGGGCGCAGTGTACGCCAACCTGATTAGTCTCAATACCTACTACGGGATGATCGGCTGGCATAGCCACGAGATGCTGTTCGGGTACACCCCGGCGGTAATCGGCGGTTTCCTGCTCACTGCGGTGCGCAACTGGACCGGTGTCGCCACCATCCGCGGACCGCTTCTCGCCGGGCTTGCGCTGGTTTGGCTCGGCGGACGCCTGTTACCATTGATTCCCGCAGCACCCCATTGGCTGGTCGCAGCGGTGGATCTCGCCTTCCTCCCCTGCCTGATCATTTCGCTGGTGCCGCCACTGCTCCACGGCAAAGCGAAAAACTGGATGTTTGTGGTCATTCTCGGGGTAATGGCCGCCGCCAACACGCTGGTGCACCTACAATTGCTGGGGGTGGGCACCGGCGGACACAGTGGCGCTTACCTGATGAGTCACCTGATCCTGCTGATCATCAGTGTCATGGGCGGACGGGTGATCCCCTTCTTTACCGAGGTCGGCGTACGTCCGGTACAGATCCAGGTGCGGCGACGGGATTGGGTCGACCGGACCGCTATCGGTCTGGTGGTGGCACTGGCCGCCGCCCAAACCCTGGCACCCTACTCCCCGCTCACCCCGATTCTGGCGCTGCTGGCCGCCATCGCCCACGGCATTCGACTGGCGGGATGGTACCACCCTCTGATTTGGAACTACCCGCTGCTATGGATCCTCCACCTTGCCTATCTGTGGCTGGTCATCGGCTTGGCGCTTATCCCGCTGGCATCGCTGGGTATCGTGTCACCCTTCGTCGCCCTGCACGCGTTCACCACCGGTTGCATCGGCGGCATCACGCTCGGCATGATGGCCCGCGTGGCGCTAGGGCACAGCGGGCGCCCGTTGGCCGTGCACCCCGCCATCACGGTCGCCTTCGTAGCCATCATGTTGTGCGCCCTGGTACGGGTGGTCGGACCGATCCTGCTGCCTGGAAATCCGCAGTTAATCAGCTTCTCAGCACTGCTGTGGGTGGTCGCCTTTGGCCTGTTCAGCCTGATCTACACCCCGATCCTGATTCGGCCTCGGGTTGACGGTCGTCCGGGATAACGGGATACGCCCTCTACTCGGGAGGCGCAAAGCTGGCAAATAGCTCCGCACCTGTCATCTCCTCAGTGATGTTGGAGAAGTGATAATAGGCCGGTTTTTCGTCGATAAAGACCTGCTGTTCGAACACCAGCCCCTCATCATTTTCAAACAGGCCAACCGGAACCATATACTGGTTGGCCTGTTTCAGGTAATAAAACAGATGACTCCCACAACAGCGGCAAAAGCCCCGCTGCGCCCATTCTGAAGAGTCATAACGTGCAATCTGGTCACCCCCCTCAAAGCGGATCTCCGACCCGCAATCGACCTCCATAAAGGGCCCTCCCCCCCCACCGACGACACATAGTGCAATGGCACGCCCCGACACGCGACTCCATCTTTGCCGCCCTGAAACTCACCGCCCCGCACAGACAGTGTCCTGTACCCTCTTGGGTTAGCGTCATCGGCCACCTCCTTTGGTTCCATTGTGTAGTTGTTGGTAAAACCCTGGCTCATCGCGGATACCGACCCGGTTACCATCCGGGTCAAGGATATCGATAGTGCGCCCCCAGGTGTGGGTCGTGATCTGCGCGCTAATGCCAAAGTGCACCACCCGTTCCAGCGCCGCCCCCATATCGGAGACGTTGAAACGCAGCTTGGTCGGGTTTTCAGCGATCGATTTCCCCCTCGATTTGGCCACCCCCTCGGTTTCGATCATCAGGTAGCTATCGCCGAGGCTAAGGCAGCAGAGGCTGAAATCCCCTTCAGCCAGCTCAAACATAAGCGGCAGCTCGAACAGTTGGCGATAGAAACCCACACACTCATCAAAGTGCTCGACATTGAGGATGATTCCAGTTCGCTCTACCTGCATCGAGTCTCCTGCCCACGATAGGCCTACTTCATCGGGATAATATGGTCAAAAGCGTAGCAGATCGCCAACTGTGGTACAGTGCGCCCCCTAATTATCTACCGATAGCAACGAGGCGCAATGACACCCTGGATCCATCTCGGTACCGCTCAGATCCCCAACGACGGCGGAGAGCTTAAGCTCTCCCAGCGTGGAAAGGAGTTTTCCATTCGCCTGTCCGGTGTACGCGGCGAGTTGATGAACAGCCGTGTACACGGGTCGGAGGAATCCCTGTCCGAGCTGGGCTGCGCGCACTTGACCTCGACCGCCAACGCTCGGGTGTTGGTTGGCGGGCTGGGCATGGGTTTCACTCTCGCCGCCGCCCTTCAGGCGGTGCTGGAATCGGCACAGGTCACCGTCGCCGAACTGATACCCGAGGTAGTGGAGTGGAATCGGGGGCCCTTGGGCGAATGCGCCGGACGCCCACTTGATGACCCGCGCACCCAGGTGCACCAGGGCGATGTGGCGGCCCTGTTTACCCCTCGCGAAGAGATCTTCGACGCCATCTTGCTCGACGTTGATAACGGTCCCGAAGGCCTGACCCACAGCGACAACAGCGGCCTCTACAGCCAACAAGGACTGGCAACCATTTTCGACAGCTTACACCCCGAGGGGATGCTGGCCGTCTGGTCCGCCGGGCCCGACTCGATGTTTACGATCCGCCTGAAAAAAGCGGGCTTTAAGGTGACCATCCGCACGGTACGCGCCCGTCCTGGCAAAGGTAGCCGGCACACCATCTTCCTGGCACAGAAACCCTGGCGATCCAGCGGATCCTGAACAGCGGCTCCCCTCTCACCAAAGGTACATACTCACCTTTGCACCCATGACCTCGAGTTCAAACACCTGCTGGCAAGCACGCCCGGCAACACCGTAGCAAACATGCAGCGGCAGCAGGTGCTCCTCTCGGGGATGGCAATAGCGGGCCGCTGGTGCCCGGCTCCAGTTGTGCAGACGCTGCTCCCGCTCATTTTCATCCATACCGGTGTTGGCGCAGGTGTCGACCAGCCACTGTTCGAAAGATTCGTTCATCCCCTGGTCGCCTGCGCTCGGCCCATTGAAAAGAGCCCCCATATTATGGAATGACATCCCCGAGCCAATGATCCACAACCCTTCATGCTCCAGTGCAGACAGAGCCCGCCCCAACGCTATGTGCTGGGCGGGATCGAGGCTATTGAGCAGCGACAGCTGAACGCAGGGAACATCCCCATCGGGGTACATGATCTTTAACGGCACGAAAACGCCGTGGTCAAACCCGCGCTGGTCATCAAGCCTCGCCTCAACCCCCTGCGCGCTTAACAGCGAGCAAATTCTGTCCGCCAGGGCCGGGTTTCCGGGGGCTGGATACTGAACACTATAGGCTTGCTTTGGAAAGCCATAGTAGTCATAAATAAGCGGCGGATTGGCGCCTTGTGTAAGGGTGGCTGTAGGCTCCTCCCAATGGGCACTGATGACCAAAATTGCAGAGGGTCGCTCTGTGCTGGAGGCAATCTGTTCCAGGCAGGCAACCAGCTCCCCGTGCCCCTGATCGGCTAACAGTGGCATCGGCCCCCCTCCGTGGGCAAGGTACAAAACACGAGGTCCTGCTACATTATTAACGCTGTTCACGGTGATCATCCTTTGCTTGGGGGACTTGAAGAAACGAAGGGTACGGCTCGCCCCGGTTACACCGAATCCTTCAACACTGCGTCCCGATTCAAACCCGATCGGAAGGAGAAGATGGCTGCAACAAGAGTAACACTTCAGAAGCCCTTTTGAATTTAGCAGAGGCTAGACTCAGGGCATTTAATTGCCCGCAGATATTTATACCCAAGCGGCTTTTGCTTATCATGCACTCCTTTGAACGGGATACCTCGGTGCAGACACAACAAACGGTCGCCATTGTAGGTGCCGGACCCGCAGGGTTAATGGCCGCCGAAGTGATTCGCGCCGCAGGGCACCGGGTAGAGGTATACGACGCCAAGCCCAGCGCATGCCGCAAGTTCCTGTTGGCCGGTATCGGCGGCATGAACATCACCCACTCCGAACCCTACCCCCAGTTTATCCAGCGCTACTACGAAAAAGCCCAGTGGCTGGACCGAGCCCTGAGTCAGTTTGACGCCGATGCACTTCGCCAGTGGGTGCACGAGCTGGGGATCGACACCTTTGTCGGGAGCTCGGGTCGCGTCTTCCCGCTGGAGATGAAGGCCGCCCCCCTACTCCGTAGCTGGTTAAAGCGTTTACGGGAATCGGGGGTCAACTTTCATATGAAACACCGCTTGGTGGGCATGGACAAACAGGTACTGGAGTTTGAGCACGCCGGCGCCAGGGTCAGTGTCGAAGCCGATGCGATCGTGCTGGCCATGGGCGGGGCCAGCTGGCCAAGATTGGGGTCCGATGGTGCATGGCAATCCATGCTATCGGCGGCCGGGGTTATCACCCACCCCTTGCAAAGCGCCAACTGCGGATTTCTATGCCAGTGGAGCGTGCATCTTCAACAACGCCATGCCGGCAGCCCACTCAAAAATATCGCCTTCCACTTCACTACGACCGAAGGCGTAGAGGTTGCGCGCAAGGGAGAGTGCATCCTCAGCCATTACGGCATGGAGGGCAGCTTAATCTACGGCTTCTCCAAATACCTGCGCGACGCGATTAACCAGTTGGGGCACGCCCGGCTGCAGATCGATTTGCTGCCAAGCTTCACCGCTGCCCAGCTGATTAAAAAACTGCTGATCAGAAAAAAGAAGGAGTCGTTCAGTAAGTATCTAAAGCGCAGTACCGGTTTAAGTGGTGTGAAAGCCGCACTGCTGTATGAGTGCTTCGATAAGCAGCAGTTGCAAACCCCACAACAGATAGCGGCCTGCATCAAGGCGGTGCCGATAACCTTCACCGAACCCAGCCCCATAGAGAAAGCCATATCCAGTGCCGGCGGCGTTTGTGAAAGCAGTGTCGATCAGCGGCTAATGCTCAATGCGCTACCCGGCGTGTTCTGCGCCGGAGAGATGCTGGATTGGGAAGCACCTACCGGCGGCTACCTGTTGACGGCCTGTTTTGCTACTGGACGCCTAGCGGGACAGGGCGTGTGTCACTATATGAAGGCCTCGTCAGCCCTACCGACCTGATCGTAAACCGATGCCAGGGGTTTGGCGCAGAGCACTGACCCTATATAGGCGCCTTTAAGCCCGCCACCACCAGCCGCGAATCCGTTCCCTGGCACCCACCTTGTAACGAATGGCGCTGCTGCCTTGCAATCACCCCTCCCGGTGCAGCGCGCAGACTTTGTTACCGGAAGGGTCACGCAGATAAGCAAGATAAAGCTTGCCCGCCGCACCCTCACGAACCCCGGGAGGTTCTTCACAGGCGGTGCCGCCACTGGCCAGCCCCGCCGCGTGCCACGCATCCGCCGCGTCCCCATCTGCTGCAGCAAAGCCAATGGTGCCGCCATTCCCGTGGCTGGCAGGCTGGCCATCGATGGGTTTGGTGATGGCAAACACGCCGCTTTCGGTGAAATAGAAGCAGCGCCCTTTATCGTCCATTACACCCGGCTTGCAGCCCAGGGCTCCCAGGCTTGCATCGTAAAACGCCTTCGACGCCTCAATATCATTTGCCCCAACCATAATATGACTGAACACTATTACTCTCCCAGAACATGAAAATGAAAACCCGACACTTGTTATCCCAGAAACAGAAGAGTAGCGCCATCGTCATTCGCTAAACGGTACCGCGCCTATCATCGATAGTGATGAACGAGAGCCCACCGCGTGCAATGCGCCACTACAACCGGTAGCGCAATGACGGTTGCATGGCCCGCTGGCGGCGGCGCTTCGATCAACATCCACGTCTGAATGCCTGCACTTACAGCGTTGCAGTTAAAATCACCAGGTCCCGGCAGCGGATACCGTTTTCATAAATAGGCGGGCTGTATGACGCAAAAAAATCGGTTCGAACCCCGGATATTCGAAAACCTGTTTTTTGATACAACGCGAGTTGGCCAAGACTGGAGTTTCCAGTACCGACGCTAATGGAGTTGGCACCCAACGATTTTGCCCTGGCTTTTATGGCTGCGATCAATTGTCGAGCGATGCCCTTGCGCTGCTGATCGGCTATGACCGCAATGTTCTTCAACTCATACTCTTCACCGTTACAGGTAAGAACCGCTACACCCACCTTACGGTGCTGGGCATAGGCCACCAGCAGCGCGGCGTTCGGCAGATAGCCCTCAATCGCCGAGCGCTTGGGGTCAGCAAGTAGCAACAGGTGCCAAAGGCCCTCATCAACAGGCCCGGAATAGGACTCTATTTTTACCGGCACCCTAACCACTCAGTTGGCCGATAGCGGCCTGGCAACGTTCATAAGGCGCATCTCCAACCCCTATCTCTGTTCCGGCTTTATGTTGCCCAGCGAGCGGGAGAAGCTCTTGATCTCCTCTTCGCTATACCGGGTGTGCACCCTCACCGTTGAAGCAGGATGGTGGGACAGGCTCACCCCCGCTCGCCACTCAATTACAGGGCGAACAGGCCTTGGGGCAAATCCTCCCCCACAATTAGGACATGCGTTTTGCAGCAGATTCTCAACACAGTCGCTGCAGAATGTGCATTCATAGCTACAGATGAAAGCGTCGGTAGAGTCCGGGGGAAGGTCTTTATCACAGCGTTCACAATTTGGGCGCAACTCTAGCATTCAAAGGTACTCCAGTCAGATTCAACAGCAAAGGTTGCTAACCGGCCGGCTAGCACACAACCTATTGCAGCGGCCTAATCGCCTGAGCGTATTGGTCGTTACAGGTGTTTGGGAGCGAACAATGTAGCCTGCTGCTATGAATTAGCCCAACAGACGCCTTAAAGGTGATTATTGCTCATGTTTTCAACCTCTCGACCAGCACAATAGGAGCTGACCACCCCCATTATCCAGCTGACCATATAGAGCATAGCTGGAACATCCAGCGCCTGCCCATTACTGGCAGAAAGGCTCGATACCGCCTCCCTGAGGCTGACGCCATCGAGTGCAATATCACCACGTTGAATCCTGACTGCGATCTCTTGCGCCATATCGATCGAAGCCGACAGTAAAAAGTAGAGCGACAGCATTGCCACGGCGACCAACAGGGAGCCATGGGTATATCGCTTCAGCAAAAGATGTCCCGCCCCGGGAAATACCAGGGCCGATAATAACGCTGCCTGTATTGGTTTTCTCATTCAATACACCTGCACCAAGACCCATGACTTGCCGCTGATTAGCCCAGCTCTGCGCCGGCTTTTGTGACGTTCTCCGGACGAGCGCCGCGACTAGGTACCAGGCGCGCGCATCTCATCATGCTTTAACCCCTTACGGGCTAGCCATTGGTACGCCTCCGGCAAGCTATCACAAAACTCTATCTCAACATTGGTTAATACCTGGTGCGCCCTCCCTAGAATCTCTTTTTGTATCGACAAAGGGCAGATAACCACTTCGTATTTCTGGTTATTGTCATTGGCAAAAATATTCACGTCGTCTACGATTTCCCAAACATCCGGGGTGGTAAGCTGCCAGAACGTCAGGTCAATAATACGGGCCCAGGGATTCGATTTTACGGCCTGAATATGGTCCCTATACTCGGAGCACCACCTTTTGGTGGTTTCGAGGTTCCACGCGCCAAACACCTTAAGGGTGATGATCTGGTCGTAAACACCCATTTCATAGGTTCCGTGCTCTCTCATAGCGTCCTCTGCCAACGTCTCCGTAGCTCGGAGTAATACCCGGTAGCGGTTTTCAAGCCCCTCCATCACTCGAGAGTGAGGTAACAGGGTCGTACACTGTTAAGCGGTGCCTATACCTGTGTTGAAATATCCATCACCAGTTTTCCGATGTGCTGCTTATTTCAAACAGCTGTTGCGCCTCGACAACCTGGGTGAAGGCAAAGGTGTTGGCGAAGACCGCCCCTTCGCCTTACTTACTGTCTGCGCGGCTCACAAATTTACGCTCTTCAACACTGACCTTTATTTTGTCACCCACCGCGATGTACTCAGGCACCTGTACCGATACACCGGTCGATAGCAGAGCAGGTTTGGTTCTCGAGGTTGCAGAGCCGCCCTTGATCGATGGATCCGTCTCAACCACGTCGAGTTCCACGTTCATCGGCAGGTCGAGTGCCACGGGGAGGTCGTTTACAATCACCACATGAATGCCGTTTGTGGCCTCATCGATGAAAAGCATCTGATCGGCGATCGCCTCCTTATTCAGGCTGTACGGGGTGTAATCCTCCGAATCCATAAAGACGCATTCATCACCGTCCATGTACGAAAACATCGCCTGCTTGCGGATAAGATCTGCAAAATTCAGAAGGTCGGAATCCTTGAAGGTCTCGTCGATTTTGTTCTGAGTGACTACATCATACATCCGCATACGGTAGAGGCTACCACCCGCCCGCCCCTGGGGAACAGAGCGCTCGATATCCCTTACGATATAGGTTTTGCCATTGTAGTCGATCGCTGCGTTCTTCTTGATTTCACTCGCCTTGGGCATTGTTTATTCCTGACTTTGATAGTTATGAAAATATTAATATTTCTGCCGACCTGATGATACAAGAGATTTGTCGTAGAACAGATCAGACCCTATTTTTTGCCGTGACTATTGGCTGCTGGGAAAGGTAGGGCATGACAGGACGATTGAGGGTTTGGCATTGCGTTAATCCGCAACTCCCTGTGCAAAGCAAAACCATCCCGGCGGGTGCCGACAACTCCACCAACCTCTTAACCGGCGAGCATCGGATCAAAGCGTCGATCAGGCCCATCAGGGGTGAGGCAGGAGGCCGGTTAGGTGGGCCTGCCGGGGATTCTTAAGGGAGCGGCAGCGCGCCCCCTTAAGGCACCTGTCGGGGTGCATCCCGACACACGCCTTGTCCACAGGCAAAAACCATCGCGCCAAAGGCGCTCCTGCACAGCCTGATTTCAAACCCGGTAGCGATTGGATACCCACCTACGCGGGTATGACGGCGAGGTGCGGGCATGACAGGAAGGTGCGAGGATGACGGCGAGGTATGGGTATGGCGAAAAGCCCCCCATAGACAGGCAGTGCCATACAACAAACAAAAAAGACTACGCTTCGGGACTATCGCCGCGCTCTTCGCTATTAGTTGCGGCAACAGGCTCGTCGGCTTCCCCCTGACTCTCATCTACCCCGCCCCAAACTGCGTCCCGCTTGGTACGAATACCGGCCTTGGCCAGAATTTCAAGGTAGAACGATTCCAGCTGCTGCTCGGCCACCTGATCGATGCTCTTATTGATCTGGGAAACATGGATCTCGGCCGCCTCGGCTTCGGTGGTGCCAAAGCGGCAATCGAAATCCCAGAAATCGACCCCTTTGGGCAGCGCCTTGTTGCGCTCGCGCTTAAGGTATTTTTTTACCTCGTGCTTGACCGCCTCGACGAGTCGTGGATATTTGATGGTATCGTGGGTAAGGGTGAATGTCTTTTTCATGGTAAACCTGGGCGCTGGATAAGAAGGGGACCCGGCTCTGGCCGGGGGGGTGCGCTAGTCTACTGGGTTTCACCGCTGCTGGCGACCACCACAAGCGATGCGGGCGACGTTGCAGTCCCCCGTCTTTTAATCTTCGCCGAAAAACAGCTCCGCCAGTTTGTCGCCCGGCTCGGCCGCACGCATAAAGGCCTCACCGACAAGGAAGCCATATACCCGATGGTCGATCATCGACTCTACATCGGCGCGACTGTGAATACCGCTCTCGGTGACGACGATACGATCATCGCCGATGGCGTCGAGCAGGCGATAGGTGTTATCGAGACTCACCTCAAAGCTGTGCAGGTCGCGGTTGTTGATGCCGATCAGCCGGTTACCCAGGGGCAGCGCCCGCTTCAGCTCCGCCTCATTGTGAACCTCAACCAACACATCGAGCCCCTGCTCCAGCGCCACCTCATTGAGAGAGGCCATGGAGGCATCGTCGAGGGCGGCGGCGATCAACAAAATACAGTCGGCACCCAGCGCCCGCGCTTCAACCACCTGATAGGGGTCGATCATAAAATCCTTACGGATTACCGGCAGCGAACAGGCGCCGCGGGCCTGCTGCAAATAGGCATCGGAGCCCTGAAAAAAGTCGATGTCAGTAAGTACTGACAAGCACGCGGCACCACCGCGTTCATAGCTTGCTGCGATCTCGGCCGGTTGAAAATCAGCACGGATCACCCCCTTACTGGGGGACGCTTTTTTGATCTCGGCGATCACCGCCGCTTCACGACGCTGCACCCGTTGGGCCAGGGCGTCGACAAAGCCCCGCACCGGGTCCGCCGCCTGCGCCAACTCCTGCACGCGCTCGATGGGTTGCCGGGCACGGCGCGCGGCGACCTCTTCGGCCTTACGGTCGAGAATTTTGCGTAAAATAGTGGGGGTACTGCTGTTGCTCATTACCCTCTTACTCCTCAGATTGGGTCGCATAGCGGCTGAAACTGGCCAGCTCGTCGATCTTGGCCCGTGCCAGACCACTGGCTATGGCATCCTGGGCCATGACCACACCATCATTAAGTGTGCCGGACAGACCAGCCACGTAGATCGCGGCGCCGGCGTTGAGGGCAATGATGTCCGCCGCCTTGCTGGCGTTCGCGCCGGGCTCTTTGCCCAGCGCTTCCTGAGTCAGGGCCAGGCTTTGGGCGGAGGTAGAAACCTCCAGTCCGATCAGGCTGCGGCTTTCGATACCCAGCGCCTCCGGGGTCACGCTGTATTCGCTGATTTTGCCATCTTTGAGTTCGGCAATGTGGGTGGCCGTGGCCAGGCTGATCTCATCCAGCCCATCGTCGGCGTGCACAACCAAAATATGTTCGCTGCCCAGCTGCTTGAGCACTTCGACCATGGGGCGACACAGTTTTTTACTGAACACACCGATCAATTGGCGCTTTACCCCGGCCGGGTTGGTCATGGGGCCGAGAATATTAAAAATAGTTCGCAGACCCAGCTCTCGACGCGCGCCGATGGCGTGCTTCATGGCGCCATGGTGCGCAGGAGCAAACATAAAGCCCACCCCGATCTGTTCCACAGCCCGGGCGACCTGCTCGGGACTCATGCCCAGATCGATGCCCGCCGCTTCGAGGAGATCGGCGCTGCCGGAGCTACTCGATACCGCGCGGTTGCCGTGCTTGGCAACATGCCCCCCGGCGGCGGCTACCACAAAGGAGGCGGCGGTGGAGATATTAAAGAGATTGGCACCGTCGCCGCCGGTACCGACGATATCCACCAGTGCGTCGGCGTTCACCGTCACCGGGGTGGCGAGCTGGCGCATCACCGTAGCGGCGCCGGTGATCTCGTCGATGGTCTCCGACTTCATACGCAGAGCGATCAATAGACCGGCGATCTGGGCGTCGCTGCACTGACCGGTCATGATCTGTGTCATCACCGCTTCCATCTCCTCGCGACTGAGATCCAGGTGTTCGGTGACATTGCTGATCGCGGTTTTAATATCCATCGTTTCGATCCTGTAGTGGTGGTCAGGGGCTGGGGTTAGGATGCCGTGATCCGCTGGCGCAGGAAATTGGCCAAAAGTTCATGGCCCTGCTCGGTTAGAATCGATTCGGGGTGAAACTGCACCCCCTCGATCGCCAGTGTGCGGTGGCGCACCCCCATAATCTCATCCATGGAGCCATCTTCGTGCTCGGTCCAGGCGGTGATCTCAAGGCATTCAGGCAGGCTCTCACGCTCGATGACCAGGGAGTGATAGCGGGTGGCGGTAAGGGGGTTACGCAACCCTTCGAACACGCCCGCATTGAGGTGATGCACCGGTGACACCTTGCCATGCATCACCTGCCTTGCCCGCACGATGCGCCCACCAAACACCTGACCGATGCTCTGGTGGCCAAGGCAGATGCCGAGCAGCGGCAGCTTGCCCGCAAAGTGCCGCACCACGTCCATGGAGATGCCCGCCTCATTGGGGGTACAGGGTCCCGGTGACACCACGATACGTTCCGGCGCCAGCGCCTCGATCTCGGCGATGGAGATCTCGTCGTTGCGGTGCACCTGAACCTCTACCCCCAACTCGCCCAGGTACTGCACCACGTTGAAGGTGAAGGAGTCGTAATTATCGATCATTAATAACATTGTCTGCGCTCTCCGGCGATCAGTGTTCGAGTGAGTTCTGAACCATGGCCACGGCGCGGAAAATCGCGCGCCCCTTGTTCATGGTCTCTTCCCACTCCAGCCGTGGCACCGAATCGGCGACCACGCCGGCACCGGCTTGAATATACAGGCGGTTATTCTTGATCACCGCAGTGCGGATCGCGATCGCGGTATCCATGTTGCCATTCCAGGAGATGTAACCCACGGCTCCGCCATAAACGCCCCGCTTCACCGGTTCCAGTTCGTCGATGATCTCCATTGCCCGAATTTTGGGTGCACCGCTGAGGGTGCCTGCGGGCAAGGTAGCGCGCAATACGTCGATCGGCCCCAGCCCCGGTTTCAGTTTGCCCTGTACATTGGAGACGATGTGCATGACATGGGAGTATCGCTCGATCACCATCTTGTCGGTCAGATCTACGCTGCCGATCTCCGCCACTCGGCCGACATCGTTGCGGCCCAGGTCGATCAACATCAGGTGCTCGGCGACCTCCTTGGGATCGGCCAGCAGGTCGGCTTCCAGCGCGCGATCCTGCTCCTCGGTAAGTCCACGTTTGCGGGTACCGGCGATGGGGCGCACCGTAACCTGACCATCTTCGAGGTGGGCCAGGATCTCCGGTGAAGAGCCCACGATATGAAACTCCCCTAGATTCAAAAAATACATATAGGGCGAAGGGTTCAGGCATCGTAGCGCCCGATAGAGGTTCAGCGGCGGTGCCTCGAAGGGCACGCTCATACGCTGAGAGACCACCACCTGCATCGCATCGCCCGCAAGGATGTACTCCTTGATGCGATCCACCGCGCCCTCGAATGCCTGTTGACCAAAGGCGGATTCGAAATCTTTCTCCGCCAGTTGCGTGCCATCGCTTACCCTGAGATCGGCAATACGACCCTCGTGCAGCTGTGCCATCAATTGATCGAGGCGAGAATGGGCCTGCTCATAAGCCCCCTCGATCGCAGGATCAACATGGCAGATAAGGATAATCTTGCCGCTGAGGTTATCGAACACCACCACCTCATCGGACACCATCAACAGGATATCGGGGTTACCAATATCGTCCTCGGGTACGCCGGGGGCCAGGCGGGGCTCGATATAGCGCACCGAATCGTAACCGAAATAGCCCACCAGCCCCCCGTTAAAACGCGGATGCTGCGCCGACTCTGCCACACGATAGCGCTGCTGGAACTGCTCGACGAAATCGAGGGGATCCTCGCTGGTGTGGCGCTCGACCACCTCACCATCGGTTTCGACCCTGATCTCGTGACCACAGACCTTGAGCACGGTACGGCAAGGCAAGCCGATCATGGAGTAGCGCCCCCACTTCTCCCCTCCCTGCACCGATTCGAACAGGTAAGAGTAGGGGCCATCGGCGAGTTTGAGGTAAGCACTGAGGGGGGTATCGAGGTCGGCTAACACCTCACGCATCACCGGGATGCGGTTGTAGCCGGCGCTGGCCAGCTGGGAAAACTGTTCGGGGGTCATCTCGGAATCCTTGTTATACCGGGACAGGGGGATAAAAAAATCGAACGAACTAGCGGTTGCCGGCGAGCCATCGCCAGCTCAACCCCCGAGTCCAGCGTTGAAGGACGCCAGCCTGCTGTTTGGTATAACTCACTTCCTACTCCAGATCGGTCCCTACACCGCGCCAGCGCGGCATCTCAGCGCTACCCTATAGCAGCTTGGCCAGTGAATCAACCAGCAGATCGGGATGACTCAACGCAATCGGCTCGCCATGATTGTAACCGTAGCTGACGCAGGCGATCGGCATCCCGGCAGCGCGCGCCGCCAACAGGTCGTTGATGGAGTCTCCCACCATCAGGCAAGTCCGCACCGGCAGCCCGAGCCGGGCGACCGCCGCCAACAGGGGGGCGGGGTCGGGCTTCTTTTGTGGCAGGCTGTCACCCCCGAGTATCACGGAAAAACAGTGGCCGATGTCGAGGGCTTCGAGCAGGGGTTGGGTAAAGGCCAACGGTTTATTGGTCACCAGCGCCAGGGGGACTCCCGCCGCCGCAAGGGCCTGCAATAGCACCTGCGCCCCATCATAAAGTCGTGCCTGCTCGCCATTGCTGCGCCCATAGGCGGCCATAAACAGCTCCATGGCGCGGGGAAACAGCTCGTCCGCATCGTCGCCAGCGCTGGCGGCCAGGGCGCGCTGCACCAGCTTGGCGGCGCCGTTGCCGACCCAGAGCCGCACTTCGGACTCTTGCGAGAGGGCAAGACCCAACTGCTGCTGCAGCGTCTGCACCGCGCAGTGTAGGTCCGGTACGCTGTCCACCAGCGTGCCGTCGAGGTCAAAAATCACCGCGGAGGGCAGTTGGCCGGCAAACAGGGAGCGCATCACCGAACCACACCGCACCCGCTATCGGTTAGCGGCATCAGCTTAGATGCCACCCATGCACAGGTATTTGATTTCGACAAAATCATCGATTCCGTAGCGTGAACCTTCACGACCGATGCCGGACTCCTTAACACCGCCAAAAGGCGCCACTTCGGTAGAAATGATGCCTTCGTTAATGCCGACGATACCGTACTCCAGCCCTTCGGACACACGCCACACCCGGCCGATATCACGAGAATAGAAGTAGGCTGCCAATCCATAGGGCGTGTCGTTGGCGATGGCTATCGCCTCCTGTTCGGTAGAGAAGGGGATTAGCGTCGCCACCGGACCAAAAATCTCTTCGTTGGAGATCGTCATCTGCTGGGTCACACCGGTCAACAGGGTTGGCGGGTAGAAATTGCCGCCCTGCGTATCGGCATCGCCCCCACATACGACTTTTGCTCCCTCGGCCACAGCCCCCTCAACCAGGGAGGTGACTTTCTCCCGCGCCTGGCGATTGATCAACGGACCGGTAGTCACGCCCTCCTCAAACCCATCACCCACCTTTAACGCGGCTACAGCAACCTCCAAGCGGCGGGCAAACTCTTCATACACCCCCTCTTGCACCAGAAAGCGGTTGGCGCAGACACAGGTCTGGCCAGCGTTACGATACTTGGAGGCCATCGCGCCAACGATAGCAGCATCAAGGTCGGCATCATCGAATACGATAAAGGGTGCGTTGCCGCCAAGCTCCAGTGCGACCTTCTTCACCGTACCGGCGCACTGGCTCATCAACAGTTTCCCGACCCGGGTAGAACCGGTAAACGACAGTTTGCGCACCACTGGATTGGTGGACAACTCATTGCCCACCGACGGCGCGTCGTTAGTGGTAATTACGTTAAACACCCCGGCAGGGATTCCCGCCCGCTCCGCCAGCGCGGCCAGGGCCAGGGCTGACAAGGGCGTGTCCTCACCGGGCTTGACCACGGTGGTGCATCCCGCGGCCAGTGCCGGGGCGACCTTACGGGTGATCATTGCGTTGGGAAAGTTCCATGGCGTAATCGCCGCTACCACGCCGATCGGCTGGCGAATGGTCACCAGGCGCTTGTCGTTGCTTGGCGTTGGGATGGTGTCACCGTAGACCCGCTTGGCCTCCTCGGCAAACCACTCAACAAAGGAGGCGCCATAGGCGACCTCTCCACGCGCCTCGGCCAATGGCTTACCCTGTTCGGCCGTCATGATCCGGGCCAGGTCTTCCTGATTGTCCATAATCAGCTCGAACCAACGGCGTAGCAAGGTTGCACGGTGCTTGGCGGTCGTTTGGCGCCATTCGATACCGGCGCGATGGGCCGCCTCGATCGCACGGCGGGCCTCCCCCGCTCCCAGATCGGCAACGCGGGTTAACAGCTCGCCATTGGCAGGATTAAATACCGAAAACTCCGCTTCACTGTCGGCATTCACCCACTGACCATCGATATAGGCCCTGGTCCGCAGCAGTTCACCATCGTTTAATGCCAGCATTTGTCGCCTCCTGAAAGAGCTAATTATTATTTACATAACGTGCAATATATAAAACGATCAAGAGAGTACCCGAAGCGCCCTGACAATCCTAGTGGGCAACGAAAAATTCTTTCGTTACAGCGCAGCAAGTTCGGCGCGCATGGTCGCGATGGTGGCCGCGTAATCGTCGGTGCCAAAGATCGCCGAGCCAGCGACAAAGGTATCGGCTCCCGCCTCGGCGATCTCACGAATATTGGCAGCCGAAACGCCGCCGTCAATCTCGAGCCGAATATCGAGGCCGCTGGCATCGATCAACTGCCGAGCCTGACGCAGCTTGTTGAGGGTATGGGGAATAAACTTCTGCCCCCCGAAGCCGGGGTTCACCGACATCAGCAGCACCATGTCGAGCTTATCCATCACATGTTCGAGGCAATCGAGACGGGTCGCAGGGTTCAGCACCAGTCCCGCCTTACAACCCCCATCACGGATCATCTGCAACGAACGATCGATGTGCTCGGAAGCCTCCGGGTGGAAGGTGATGTAACTGGCGCCGGCGTCGATAAAGCTGGCGATCATGCTATCCACCGGTTTCACCATCAGGTGGACGTCGATGGGAGCACTTACGCCATGCTTGCGTAGCGCAGCACACACCATCGGCCCGATGGTCAGATTGGGCACGTAATGGTTATCCATTACGTCAAAGTGGACCACATCGGCGCCGGCGGCGAGAACGTTGTCGACCTCCTCACCCAGACGGGCAAAATCGGCAGACAGGATACTGGGAGCGATCAGGAACTCTTTCATCGGCTAGTGTCTCATTGAGCTAATAAACAAAAACGCCTATTGTAGCCCAATGGGGTCGCGCTAGCTCCCCACTTTCCCTCATTTGCGAAACGGATTCGCCATGCCCTCCCGCCATCATCTTCGCTACCTACTGCTTTGCCTCCTCGCCCCCGCCAGCTGGGGAGCCGAAGCGCCTGCTACTACCGACCCGGCCATCGAGCGGGCGATACCCGAACCTACCGAGGCGCGAACCAACCGAGAGCTGATGGCCCACTACCCGCGCGGCGAAGTGGTGGAGCTCCCTCTGCAGCAGGGAACCCTCATCGCCCTCTACCAGCAGCGGCGCAGCAGCAAGGATCGGGGAGGCGTTATTCTGGTGGCCGCCCGTGGCCAACACCCGGACTGGCCGCAACTGATCGCCCCCCTGCGCAAGCAACTGCCCGACCAGGGCTGGCATAGCCTCAGCCTGGCCCCTCCGCCCCTGCCCGCCCCGACGCCACCCGAGGAAGCCGCCGGGGCATCCAGCGAGATTCCCGTCTCTGCCAGCGATGCCGCCGGTAACAGTCTGGAGCAGGAGCTTCGGAAGGTCGCCCTGCGGGAGTACCAGCAACTGCTGGGGGCACGCATTAGCGCCGCCCGTGAACATCTCTCCGAACTGGGCGTAACCCCCCAGGTCCTGCTGTTGGTAGGAGATAGTGCAGCCCCGGCGGTCGCTGCCCTGGCCGAAGAAAAATCTGCCTTCGCGGCGCTGGTTTTTATCAATGCGGAAAATGATCCCGAGGGTGAGCTGGTCAAATTACTGCAGCAAACCCCCACCCTGACTCTCGACCTCTACTACGGCCACAGGCAGCAGGCCGCCGCCGCAGAGCGCCTTGCTGCAGCCCAGCGAGCAAATAACCGCCACTACTACCCGGTTCAGTTAAGCGGCCCGCAAAACAGTGTGGATGCATCCGGGGAGCGCCTGCTCAAGCGCATCGAAAGCTGGCTCAAGCGACACCCCGGCGGCGGACGCTAAGGGTTTTAGCTAGCCTGCGGGCAGGTTTACTCTGCGTCGTGCAACGCCCTAGCGTTGCTTGCGATGATTTTTCAACACTTCGTAGGCCGCCTGGATCTCCTGCGCCTTCTCTTTGGCTACCTCCATCATCTCTTTGGGCAGCCCCTTGGCGACCAGCTTATCGGGGTGATGTTGGCTCATCAGCTTGCGATAGGCTCGCTTGAGTTCACTGTCACTGGCGCTACTTTGAACGCCGAGCACCGCGTAGGCGCTACGAATCTCCTGCTGCGGATCAACCCGTGGGCCACCGGCGTGTTGGCGCGAGCGAGAATGGAAAGCGCGCTGAGCCTGAAAACGCTGATGAATCAGCTCAAACGCGAAGCGGCTTAAGTTCAACGCAGAGCAGGCATCGAGTAGCACCTCGAGTTCCGCCTCACTCAGGGAGCCATCGGCGTAAGCCGCCTGCAGCTGCAGCTCGAAAAACATCTGGATCAGGCTGCTACCGCCGGCGCTGGCCCCGAGCGCTGCCAGCTCGGCCGAGATATCGGCGCCTTCGCGCTTACCCTCGTTGAAGAGCCGAATCGCGGCCTGGCGCTGCTCGTCGGTGAGCCGCATATGATTCATGAGCTCCGACGCCAGCTGGATTTCGCTTTCCGATACCCGCCCGTCTGCTTTGGCCAGCTTACCCATCACCTTAAAGGTGGCATTGAAAAACGCCGTTTGCGCCGAAGCACTGCCAGCACGGGCAAAACCGCCCGCCGCCTGGCCGCCGGTAATCACCCGCCATTGACGACTACGATCAAACCAGTGACCGAGTAAACCCAATACGGCGGCACCGAAGAGGCCTCCCCAAAAGAAACCCAACGCCACCCCGACTATCGTTCCGACCCACATAATTACTGCTCTCCCCCACTTCGGGTGCGCAAATGCGCTTCCAACTGCTGCAGGCGTTCGATGGTGCCTACGTCGACCCAGCGGCCCCGGAAATACTCTCCGCTAACCCGCCCTTCGGCCATAGCCTGACGCAGCAGCGGCGCGAGCGCAAATGCCCCCGGCACACAATGGCTAAAAATTTTCGGATTGATGACGCTAACGCCGCTGAAGGTCAAACGCTCATCGCCCTCCTCCTGCACCCGGTCACCGTCCAGCACAAAGTCTCCCGCGGGGTGATGCTCGGGGTTATCCACCAATACCAGATGCGCCAGTCGCTGCCCGCCGGGCGCATCCGAATCCAGCGACTCGGGCAGCGACTGTAGGGGAAGGTCGCACCACACATCACCATTGATCAGCAGGAAAGGGTCAGCTCCGAGCAGGGGCAACGCCTTAAACACCCCGCCTCCCGTCTCCAGGGGGGTCGACTCTGGCGAATAGACAATCTCAAGCCCCCAGCGCGAGCCGTCACCCAGACCTGCCTCTATCTGTGCGCCGAGCCAGGCGTGGTTGATCACGACCTCCTTGATCCCCGCTCGCGCGAGAGCCTCGATGTGATACTCGATCATGGGTTTCCCAAACACCGGTATCAGGGGCTTGGGGGTCGTCAGGGTGAGGGGGCGCATTCGCGTCCCCAGCCCGGCGGCGAGAATCATGGCTCTCATTATTCGTACTCTGCCTCTGTTTGATCCGCCTTCAGCAGATCCTCGATTCAACCTATACGGGTCCTGCGCAACGCACGCCCCCCCCTAAAGCTGCCCACCTTATGCAAAGCAGGGCCAGAGCTCAATAGCGCCATTGTGCCCCCCGTCATAGATGGGTAGTTCCCTTGGGGGGCGTTTCGGGCTAGCCCCCTGCACGAGGAATGCATTATCATTCCTCTTTGGCTGCCCGTCATTGGGGCAGCGATCACCTAACCCTACTCCACGTGCACTTCCGACAGGACGCCCGGACACATTATAACTATGGCAGCACTCTATCCTCCGTTTAAACGGCGCCTGCCGCTGATAATCAGCGCCGGCCTGTTACTCACCCACAGCGCACTGGCTGCCAGCGAAGAACCGGCGCTGATCGAAAGCATTAAATGGCGCTGCTTGCCGGCTGTTGGCACCCAAAACTGGGTGTGTGAGCAGACGTCAGGGAAACCTGTGCCGACGCCCGCCTCGGTTACCCCGTCGGACACTGGCGCAGCTGCAGCCGCCAGCGCCTCGGCTATTGACGGCGAGGCGGTCGTTGCCGCCCCCATCTCCCAACAGCTCAAAGCCTCGCAGCTACGCTCCACTCTGGACTGGGTACCCTTAGCGCAACTGAGTGCTGAACAACGCTCCTCGGTGCCCCCCCACTGCAGTGGGCGCTACCTGGAGCCCGAGCGCGAGGGCACTGAATTTAAGGGCATCCCCTTCGCCGCTCCGATCCGCGCCGAATCCGATAAGTCTGACTATCAGGCCGGTGAGCTGGCGACCTTTGAGGGCAACGTGCTAGTGAGTCAGGGATACCGACAAGTAAGCAGCGATGAGGCGCGCCTGTATGAACAGACCCTAACTGCCGAGTTTGACGGCAACGTGGTTCTGCGCGAGCCCAACCTACTCATTGTCGGTGATAAAGCCCGCGTGCAAACCCAGACCGGCCGCATGGAAGCCGACCAGGTTGTTTTCGCCCTGCACGCCAGCCGCACCCGAGGCGGCGCGGTAGAGCTGGTGCGACGTGAAGATGGCGTTATCGATCTGGTCGATGCCAGTTACACCACCTGCCCCCCGGCCGACAATAGCTGGGCCCTTAGCGGGAGCGAAGTCAGCATCAGCCCCGAGTCCGGGTTCGGTAGTGCCAAGCACGCCGTGCTGCGGATCAAGGATGTGCCGGTGTTCTACACCCCCTATATCCTGTTCCCGATCGACGATCGACGCCAGTCCGGTTTTCTCTATCCCCAGTTGGGTTACAGCAGCGAAACGGGCACCGACCTGATCGCTCCCTACTATCTCAACCTGGCTCCCAATTTTGACGCCACCATCACACCCCGCTTGCAAACCAAACGGGGCGCATCACTGGAATCCGAATTCCGTTACCTGACCGAGAACAGCAACGGCGAGATCGGCAGTGCGTTCCTCCCCAGCGACAACCTCAAGGATGAAAACCGCAACTACGATGACGACCGGTGGCTGTTTAACTACCAGCACGAACACCAACTGGCATCGCGCTGGGACGCAACCCTGGACTTCACCAACGCCAGCGACAAGGACTATATGCGTGATTTCGGCACCGGGCTCGACGTCACCTCCACCGACAACCTTAACCAGCAGTTTGAAACCCGCTACCGGGGTGGAGACGATGACCTGTTCTGGTCCCTGCGCGCCAACCTGCAGTCCTTTAAAAACATGCGCCAGGACAAGGACGACCCCTACGAAAAGCTGCCTCAACTGGAGATCAAGGGGGGCTGGAACGCCTCGCAACAACTCAGTTTTAGCTGGCTCGCCGACGGCACCTACTTTTCCCGCGACGATAACTGGAAATACATCGGCAAGACAGCCGAAGCGGACAAAAATGAGTTCGATAAACGCTACGATGTTGAGCGCAGCATCTATGGTGAAGGGATAAACGAAATCACCAACGCCAACGGCACCCGTGTCTATGCCGAGGCGGGCAGCAGTTATCGCTGGCAGTGGCCTTTTGCGTACGTGGAACCGACCATCAAAGGCAAAAGCATTCACTACCGCCTGAACAACCTCGACCGGGCAGCGTTTAACGATCCAACCACCAACCCTAACGGTCTCAGCTACGATACATCCCCGACGACGACCACTCCGATGCTGAGCCTTGATAGCGGGCTCTATTTCGACCGCAGCGCCAACTACTTTGGCGGCAGCTACACCCATACCCTGGAGCCACGTCTGTTCTACCTCTACGTCCCCGAACAGGAGGATCAAGAGCAGAACCCGCTATTCGATACCGGGCAGTACAACTTCACTTACGAGTCCCTGTGGCGCGAGGACCGCTTCAGCGGCTACGACCGCCTCGGCGATGCCAACCAGGTCTCTCTGGGTACCACGACGCGGCTGCTCGATGGAACCGGCTTTGAAACTTTCCGCTTTGCCATCGGTCAGACCTACTACTTCAGGGATCGCGAAGTACTTGTTGATCCCTATTACGGCCAGACCCAAAATGAAGATGGCGCCGAAAGTGACTTTACCCAAGGTCGTCAGTGGGCGATCGATGAGGCCGAAGCCTCGGCATCCCCAATCGCCACCGAGTTGGTATGGAACCTCAGCAAGGCCAGCAGCATCCGCCAGGACTGGATCTACAACGTCGATCAAAGCTGGAATCAGGATTACCGTGCCGCGTACCATTACAGCCCGGACCCATCTCGCATGCTGGATATCGCCTACAACTACAAAAAGCGCGCGGATCGTACCAAAAAAGATGACGACGGCAATGCCATTCCGGGCCAGTTTACCGACGGCAGCATCTCCCAATCCGACATCTCGGCGATCTGGCCCCTGTATGGTGACTGGAGCCTGCTCGGACGCTGGAACCATGACCTGACCAACAACAAAAACCTGGAAGTTCTGGCCGGTACCGAATACGACAGCTGTTGCTACAAGGTTCGCTTTCTTGTCCGCCAGTATCTAAACGGTAGCTCCGATGATATCGAGAATGCCGACACCGAAAACGCCTTTGTATTGCAGTTCGTTTTGAAAGGACTGGGCGGCTTCGGAACCAACACCCAGGCCCTGTACGGTATCAAGGGCTACAAAGAACACGACAAGAGTACCAATTTGCAATGAGACTGATTAAAACCCTCGCCTTGAGCGTCTCCATCGCTTTGTGCAGCCCCTCAGCCCTGGCGGTAACAGAGCCCTTGGACCGAATCGCCGCGATCGTTAATAACGATGTAGTGATGCTATCGGAACTTAACCAGCGCCTGGACAGCGTCAAGGCCCAAATTCATGCCCGCAACGGTGTCATGCCCCCCGACGACATTCTTAAGGCACAAGTCATCGAGCGCCTGGTGATGGAAAGCATTCAGTTACAGATCGGCGAACGGGCGGGCATCCGCATCGATGACCAAACCCTTAATGATACGATGACGCGCATCGCCCAGCGCAACAACATGACGATAACTCAATTTAAGGAAACAATTGAAGCCGACGGTGTCTCCTACCTGCAGGCACGCGAGCAGGTGCGGCGAGACCTTACCATCAATCGTATTCGGCAGGCACGAGTTAACGACCGTATCAGTATTTCCGACCAGGAGGTCCGTAACTTCGAGTTTTCCGAAGAGGGCCAGTACCAGCTGTCAGCGGACTATCGTCTGACCCATATTCTGGTACCGCTGCAAGAAGCGCCCTCCCCCCAGCAGATCGCTGCCGCGCAAAAAACCGCCGGTGAAATCTACCGGGAACTGCAAGCCGGAGCCAATTTTGAGCAGTTAGCCCTTACGTACTCCAGCGGGCGCTCGGCACTGGAGGGCGGCGATCTCGGCTGGCGTAAAGCGGATCAACTACCGAGCCTGTTTGCGAAAGCGGTCAAAGAGATGGAAGTGGGCGATATCGCTCGCCCCATGCGCACCGCCAGTGGATTTCATATTATTAAACTGGCCGATGTTCGCGGCGATAATACCCTTATCCAGCGCCAGTACGACGTTCGCCATATTCTGATCAAGCCCAACGAAATTCGCCGCGATGAAGACGCCCGCATACTGGCAACCGAGCTCTATGAGCGCCTCGAGAATGGCGAAGATTTTGCGGAACTTGCCCGCGCTCACTCCGATGACACAGGCTCTGCACTAAACGGCGGCAGTCTCGAATGGGTCAACCCCGCAGATCTGGTGCCGGAATTTCAGCGCGTGATGAAAGAGACCCCACACTTCGTGATCAGCGAGCCCTTCAAGAGCCAGTTCGGGTGGCACGTGCTGGAGGTACAGGGCGAGCGCAGCCAGGATATGAGCACTCTCGTGAAGGAGAATCGCATTCGAAACATCCTCCACGAGCGCAAATTCGAGGAGGAGGTTGAGCTGTGGTTGCGCGAGATTCGCGACGATACTTTTGTCGAACTCAAAATCTAGCTGGCTTGCAGAGCCGGCGTTGACTGCAGCAAATCTGTTGAACTCAAGACCGAACCCTCGAGGACCCTGCGCCATGCCCGCCCCGATCGTTATCACCAGCGGCGAACCTGCAGGCATCGGCCCCGAGCTGTGCGTGCAGATCGCCCAGCAGCCGTTACAGGCCGCCCTGGCCGTGATTGGCGACCCCGAGCTTTTGCTACAGCGAGCCAAACAGCTGCAACTGCCCCTTAAGCTGAAACTGCTCGAGACCACCAGTTCAGATTGCGGTGCGCAGCTGCCGCCACACCAGGCGGGAACCCTGCACGTTGTCCCCACCCCGCTCGCCCACCCTGCCCGCGCAGGACAGCTCGACAAGGCAAACGCGGCCTATGTCCTGCGGACCCTGGATATGGCGATCGAAGGCTGCCGCGACGGCCAGTTCTCGGCCATGGTCACAGCACCGGTTCACAAAGGCATCATCAACGATGCCGGGATCCCTTTTAGTGGTCACACCGAATACCTGGCCGAAAAAACCTCCACCCCGATGGTAGTAATGATGCTCGCTACCGAAGGCTTGCGGGTTGCCCTAGCCACCACCCATCTCCCCCTGCAGGAGGTCGCCAGCCAGATCACGCCCGCCCGACTGGAGTCGGTGATTCGAATCCTGAAGCGGGATCTACAGCATAAATTTGGCATTGATCAGCCCCGAATCCTGGTGTGTGGTCTGAATCCCCATGCCGGCGAGGGGGGCCACCTCGGGCGCGAGGAGATCGAGGTCATCGAGCCCCTATTGGGCAAACTGCGCGCCGAGTCGATGCAACTTATCGGCCCATTGCCGGCAGATACCCTGTTTACTCCCCACCACCTCGACCACGCCGACGCTGTCCTCGCGATGTACCACGATCAGGGGTTGCCGGTGCTCAAGTATCGGGGGTTTGGCCAGGCAGTGAATATTACCCTGGGTTTACCTATAATCCGCACATCGGTGGATCATGGCACCGCTCTCGACCTGGCCGGTAGTGGCAAGGCCGATACCGGAAGCCTGCTGACCGCCATTCGCTACGCACAACAGATGAGCGCCGCCCGCGGTAGCTGATTCACTGAGAGACTGCATGTCCCATAAATCGCCGTTTGAGCACCGTGCTCGTAAACGTTTCGGCCAAAACTTCCTCCATGATGCCGGTGTCATTAACCGCATCATTCGCGCAATCGCGCCCAAAGCCAGTGATCACATGGTCGAGATTGGTCCCGGACAAGGTGCCCTGACCCGCGACCTGGTGGAATCCGGCGCACACCTCGACGTCGTCGAGCTCGACAAGGATTTGGTACCCCTGCTACTCGCCCAGTTCTCCCTGAAGGACAATTTTGCCCTGCATCAGGGAGATGCATTGCGCTTCGATTTTCGTGGCTTGCAACAGCAGGAGGAGAAACTGCGCATCATCGGCAACCTGCCCTACAACATCTCCACCCCACTGATGTTTCACCTGCTGAGCTATCACGATCTGATCGAGGACATGCACTTTATGCTGCAAAAAGAGGTGGTGGACCGTCTCGCAGCAGGTCCCGGCGACAACCACTACGGCCGCCTCGGCATCATGGTCCAGTACTACTGCAAGGTGGACTTCCTGTTCCCGGTGGGGTCAGGCGCATTTAACCCGGCCCCCAAGGTGGAGTCGGCTATTGTGCGACTGCGCCCCCACGCCGAGCTACCGCACCCGGCAAAAGATATAAAGCAACTGCAACTGGTGGTGCGCACCGCCTTTACCCAGCGCCGCAAAACCCTCAGGAACGCCCTCAGAACCCTGATTGATGCCACCAGCATTGAAGCACTGGGTATCGATGCGTCCGCGCGCCCCGAACGTATCTCCCTGGCCGAGTTTGTCGCCATCAGTGACCATATTCATGCCCAGGGCAGCGACCCAACGGAGGCCTAGCCCGACGTCATGGCCACCTACGCGATCGGAGATATTCAGGGCTGCTTTGAACAGCTGGAGGACCTGCTTGCACTGGTCGAATTTAACCCCAAGCGCGATACCCTCTGGATTGCAGGCGATCTGGTCAACCGAGGCCCTCAATCCCTCGAAACACTGCGCTACCTGCAGGGACTGGGTGACCGCTGCATCGCAGTACTGGGGAATCACGACCTGCATCTGCTGGCGGTGTCCGAGGAGGTCATGCGCGCTCGCCGCCAGGACACCCTGACCCCGATTCTGGAAGCGCCGGACCGCGACAAACTGCTGCACTGGTTACGCGAGCGCCCCTTGATCCACCACTGTCCGAAGCTGGGCTACACCATGGTGCATGCGGGTATCCCCCCCTCCTGGACCCTCAAGGCTGCCCTCAATCGTGCCGCCGAGGTGGAGAAGGTGCTGCGCACTGGCGATTATCGTACCCTGCTAAAAAACATGTACGGAGACGAGCCCGCCTGCTGGCACAAAAACCTCACAGGCTGGCGGCGCCTGCGCGTCATCATCAACTACCTGACCCGGATGCGCTTCTGCCTTGCCGACGGCACCCTCGACCTGGACCAGAAAAGCGGCCCGAATGACCCGCCCAAGGGGTTCCTGCCCTGGTATAGCCACCCCGACCGCAAATGTGGCGATCAACGCATCCTCTTTGGACACTGGGCGGCGCTCGAAGGCAACGCGGACCATCCCAATGTCTTTGCCCTCGATACCGGTTGCGTCTGGGGCGGCCAGCTCACGGCTATGGAGCTGGAGACCGGCGAGTTAACGACGCTGTACTGCCCGCTCCCTGAGTTTCGTTAACCCACCCCCCATGCGCGACAACACCCCCTCCCCAAAATAGATCGCCAGCGCAAAAACGATCATCGCCGCCCCCACCAGCGTGGTGGGCACCAACACCTCATCGTTAAGCAGGTAGCCCTGTAAGATCGCCAGGCAGGGGGTCATCATCGGGATCAGGGATACCTGACTGGCCGTCAGGTTGCGCAGGATATAGAAATAAAACACGAAGCCAATCACCGAACCAAACACCGCCAGGTAGGCGATCGACAGCACAGAGCGCATCCCCGGCATCACTGGCTGGGCAGGGCTCAGCAGGCTCCAGAACAGTATAAATACCGGGATTGAGATCAACAGGGTACCCGTAGTCTGCTGCTGGGGGTCGACAGCAGCGTCCACCCGTTTGACCCAGACCGCACTAACACAAAACAGCACCACCGCGGCCAGATTCACCAGTAACGCCGGTAGCTGGGCACCCCCCAACTTCATATCGCCGGAAAACACCACCACCAACCCCGCCAGTGCGAGTAGCAAGCTCAATAAGCGTACGGGCGTAAAGGCACGCTCCCCTAACACCAGAGTCGCGATCACACCGGTAATCAGGGGCGAGAGGCCAAACAGCACCGACATCACCCCCGAGGGCAGCGTTTGCGCGGACCAGTACACCAGCAGCATGCACCCCCAAATACCCAGACTGGCGGCAAAGTAGCTACGCAACGCGGCCCCGCGCCAACACAATGCACCCCCACGCAGCTTGAGCAGAATCCAGGAGAGCAGCGCAGCCAACGCCATGCGTGCGAAGACCGCATCCACAAAAAAAACACTCTCTACACTCCACTTGATGCCTAACGGGGTGGTCGACCAAATGAGCACCACCGCGATGTACGCCATGACCACTTTCACTGCTGACTCTCCCTGAACTGCCCGCTCATCACACTGCCCTCGCCCATCGCGCCGGCCAGCGACTCATTCTGCGGCAACAAAAAAGGCCGCAGGTTAATCGCTGCGGCCTTTTTTGTTGCAAACTGGGAATGAATAATCAGCAGTTTTGCGCCGCATGCCGCCAGCGGCTCCAGACAAAAATTGCCAGTAGCACAGGTGGGTACGCATGATTGCAACGGTGCTGTGTATTCATAGGAGCCAGTGTGCAGGGTAGCCACTGCAGGGTCAATCCCCGCAAACGCTTTTCCTATTGCCATCAAGCAAGCACCGGTTACACTCCTTCCCATAGCCTTTATAACGAGTCTTCCATGCACCTATCGCCACCCGCCCAGGGGACCCCCCCACCATGAAAATCTATCTGGTAGGCGGCGCCGTGCGCGATGCCATGCTCGGCAGAGCGGTCAAGGATCGTGACTGGGTTGTAGTCGGCGCCAACACCCAACAGATGCAAGCCCAGGGGTTTAAACCGGTGGGTCGCGACTTTCCGGTGTTTCTGCACCCACAGACCCGCGAGGAGTACGCCCTGGCCCGCACCGAACGTAAAAGCGGTCACGGTTATGGCGGCTTCGAGTTCCATGCCACCGAAGCGGTCACCCTGGAAGAGGACCTGCTGCGCCGGGACCTGACCATAAATGCCATGGCACGGGATGAATCGGGCCAGCTGATCGACCCCTACAACGGCGCCCGGGATCTTGAAAGCCGCTGCCTGCGCCATGTTTCCGACGCCTTTAGCGAGGACCCATTGCGAGTGCTTCGTGTTGCCCGCTTCGCCGCCCGCTACTATCACCTGGGGTTTCATATCGCCGAGGAGACGCTTGTCCTGATGCGCTCCATGGCCGCATCAGGGGAGCTGGCACACCTGGTACCGGAACGGGTGTGGCAGGAGACCCTGTCCGCGCTGGCGGAGACAGACGCCGACCACTTTTTCTCTACCCTTGCCGACTGCAATGCCCTGGCCGCCGTATTGCCCGAGATCGACAGCGCCATCGAGCGCCTGCAGCAGTTCCCTTTGCGGGCCCTGCGCCATTACCAGCAACACTGCTCATCACCCCTGCAGCGCTTCGCGCTTGTTTCATTGCAGACCCTGTGCGCCGGGGAAACAGAGTGCGAAACCCTAAGGCACCTGGCCGAACGCCTGCGCCTACCCCAGTCATATCGAGAGCTGGCGCTACTGCTCAACCAGTACCTGCCGGCACTGCAACACCCGGCAGAGGATGGTGCCCGGCTCTGGTCGTTGCTGGAACGCCTCGATGGCCTGCGCCGCCCGGAGCGCCTGCTACAGCTCCTCGAGTGCGCCACCATGGTTTCCCAACTGCAACAGCGCAGCTCCCTCTCGCCTGAGGTGATGGCGCTGCTGAGGCAGGCGCGCTCCATCGATACCTCCAGCCTGATTCAACAAGGGGTTCAGGGGCCCGCGCTGGGGGAGGCGTTGCGAGCCCTGCGCATCGACCTGACACAGCGCTGGATAGAGCATCAATTAGCCGGAGAACCCAATAATGGATGAGACGGTCATTATCACCGGTGCCGGTACTCGCGTTGGATTGCACTGCGCGCTGCGCTTGCATCAGCGCGGCTACACTGTACTTGCCCACTACCACAGCGAGCGCGAGGAGCTGGGGCAACTACGCCAACTCGGCATCCCCTGCCTACAGGGAGACCTGACCTGCGCTGAGGGCATCGAGGGGCTTGCCCTCGAACTCGACGCTCGTTGCCATTCGGTGCGCGCCCTGATCCACAACGCCTCGGCATTCGAGCCCACCCCCGAGGATCCGGCCCAGGCTAGCGCCCTGTTCGAACGCTTTTACCAGATCCACATGCTCGCCCCCTACCGGCTCAACCAGGCCCTGAGCGGGGCACTGCAACGCAGCACCGCCCTGCACAGCGATATTATCCATATCACCGATATTTTCGCCGATAACCCGAATCCTGAGTTTGACATCTACTGCGCCAGCAAGGCGGGTCTGGCCAACCTCAGCCTGTCGTTCGCCAAGCGACTGGCCCCCAAAGTCAAGGTCAACGCCATCGCGCCGGGGCCCATTCTGTTCAAGCCCTGGCATAGCCAAACGCTCAAAGAGAGCATCGTCGAGCGCACATTACTCAAAAGTGAGGGCGGTGAAGAGGCGATCTACCTGGCACTGCAAGCCCTACTGGATAACCCGTACACGACCGGTAGCACCATCAAGGTCGATGGTGGCCGCTCCATCGCCAACCTCTGAGCCATCCATAAGGCGCAGCACACAGGGCTTCAACGTCAGGCGCTGCGCAGGTTTTCCCTGCAGGTGGGCCACCAGTTCGAGCAGGATCTCCTGATAGTAGCTTTCCCTTACCTGTGCCGTATCAAACCGCTGACCAGGTACCCGCTGCAGTAGCGTATCAAGGTCGGCCGGGCGGTCGATGAGTTTACGCTGGGGGTGGCGACGGTCCCGCCCCAGTCGCTCCTCCAGGGTGTTGGTCCAACTTTTGAGCCGCTCGGGGGTCCAGTCCGTCTCCAGGTAGAGCATCAGATTGACGAAATGGTTCGGGGTTTGTACTCCATCCGGCGCGGTGTGTACCGCACTGCTGAGGCTGCAGCGTCCAAAACACTCCAGCACCGCAGCCACCACCTGCTCACAGTTATAACGGGGCGACAGGTTACTGCCTACCCCGATCAGGTAGCCTCTACATTCAGACAAAAGCGTCGCGCCCGCGCTCGCACTCGATCACCGCCATCGCCGGGGCGATCGCCTTGGGTTTGCGAATACGCACCCCTACCTTTGATGCAGGGTAGTGATCCAGCAACAGCTGAAGAACCCCCCCAGCCAAAGCCTCCAGTAGCTGGTAGCGGCTGGCCTCGCAAAAACCACGAATCTGTTCGGCGATGGCGGCGTAGTTGAGTGCATCATCCAACGCGTCGGAGGCAAAGGCGGGGGTAAAATCGGTCTCCAACCACAGGTCCAGTACCAAGGGTTGAGTTTGCTGTTGCTCCCACTCATAGACGCCGATCACGGCGTCTACCGCCAAGCCTTCGATCGACACCCTATCCATCGCTGCTGCCTCCAGCATTCGCCACGATCAATGGCTTGAGTTGCTCCATCGGCCAGCGGGGTTGAGGCTTTGCCCCCAGCGCTTCACGCTCCCCAGCCTGCAGGCGCTGACACCCCGCGTAAGCGATCATGGCACCGTTATCGGTACAGAACTCCGGGCGCGCATAAAAAAGCTCTCCCCCCAGTTTGTGGGCCATGGCCCCGAGCCCTTCGCGCAAGCGCTGGTTCGCACTGACACCACCGGCGATCACCAAACGTTTCAAACCGGTTTGTTGCAGCGCTCGTCGGCATTTGATCACCAGCGTCTCCACTACCGCCTCCTCGAAGGCTCGACAGATATCGGCTTTGGTCTGCTGATCACAGACACCATCGTGGCTATGCCGGGCCACCGTATTGAGGGTAAACGTCTTGAGACCACTAAAACTGAAATCGAGCCCGGGGCGGTCGGTCATGGGCCGCGGAAAGCGAAAACGCCCCGCCGCTCCCTGCTGGGCCATCGCCGCTATACGGGGCCCACCGGGGTAATCCAGCTCCATCATTTTGGCGGCTTTATCGAACGCCTCACCGGCCGCGTCATCCAGGGACTCGCCGAGTAGGCGATAGTCACCGATGCCATCGACCTCCACCAGTTGAGTGTGACCACCGGAAACCAGCAGCGCTACGAAGGGGAATTGTGGCGGCTTTTCTTCCAGCATCGGTGCCAACAGATGCCCTTCCATGTGATGGACCCCCAGCGCGGGTACGCCCCAGGTATAGGCCAGCGCCTGGGCGGTACAACTCCCCACCATCAGCGCACCGATCAGCCCCGGGCCTGCGGTATAAGCGATCCCATCGATGGCACTGCTATCGAGACCGGCGCTCGACAGTACGCTCTGAATCAGCGGTAATACCCGCTGCACATGATCCCTGGAAGCCAGCTCGGGAACCACCCCGCCATATTCTGCGTGCATCTGGACCTGGCTAAAGAGGGCGTCAGCCAGCAGCCCATGTTCGCTATCGTAGAGGGCTATTCCCGTCTCGTCGCAGGATGTTTCGATCCCCAATACCTTCATTAAACTCTCTCTCTGTTGCCAGCCTGGAGGCACTGCCGCGAATCATACTGCCATGGACGCTCGATTGCATCCGCCTGCCCTCACTTGCTTGCAGCTCTTTTTTACTCGGGTGCTTTGCATTTAATGACTAAAGGCAGTAAGATTCGCTGCCCTGATATGGGGATTGGTGGAATTACCACCAGTTTCTTGAGTTTACTAAACCACATTTAATGGAAGGTGATTACCTAATGCCTGCGGTAAAAGTTAAAGAAAACGAGCCTTTTGACATTGCCCTGCGTCGATTCAAGCGTTCTTGCGAGAAAGCCGGGCTTCTGGCTGAAGTTCGTAGCCGTGAGCACTACGAGAAGCCCACTACCGTGCGTAAGCGCGCCGCAGCTGCGGCTGTAAAGCGTCACGCCAAGAAAGTTTCTCGCGAATCAAAGCGCCACGTACGCCTGTACTAGTCGTAACTAGAGTCTCAAACCCGTGAGCGATAGCACCAAACAACGCCTTACCGAGGCGATGAAAAGCGCCATGCGTGCCAAAGATAAGGCGCGTCTGGGCGTAGTGCGTATGGCACTTGCCGACTTCAAGCGCATCGAAGTAGATGAGCGCATTGAAGTCGACGAGACCCGCTCACTGGCTATTCTCGACAAAATGGTCAAGCAGCGTCGTGACGCTTGCACCCAGTACCAGGATGCCGGGCGAGACGACCTTGCAGAACAGGAAGCTTACGAAGTCACTGTTCTGCAAGAGTTCCTTCCTGCCCCACTAAGCACCGAAGAGCTCCAATCCCTGATCAATAATGCCATTAGCACCAGCGGTGCCGCGTCAATGCAGGATATGGGCAAAGTGATGGGCGCACTCAAAGCAAAAGTGCAGGGCCGCGCCGACATGGGCGATGTCAGCAAGATGATCAAAGCCTCCCTCGCCTAAGCTCACGCTTTCCAGCTCCACACTACTCCACAATACCGTGATACACTTCCCCCCTGTTTTATGCGGGTAGTGCACCATCCATGGCCGGTCTGATTCCTCAATCCTTTATCGACGATCTGCTCGCGCGGACCGATATTGTCGACGTTGTCGGTTCACGGCTAAAACTGCGTAAGTCTGGCAAAAACCACTCCGCACTCTGCCCTTTTCACCAGGAAAAATCCCCCTCGTTCAGCGTCAATGCCGACAAGCAGTTCTTCTACTGCTTTGGCTGCGGTGCGGCCGGCAATGCGATCGGTTTTATCATGGAGTTCGATCGCCTGGATTTCCCCCAGGCCGTGGAAGATCTCGCCAACAAGCTGGGGATCGAGGTCCCCCATGAGACCAATAACCAGCAGAACCAGGAACAGAAACAGCGATTCGCCAGCATCTTTGAGCTACTGGAAAATGCCAGCGAACATTTCCAACGGCAACTGCGCGAACACGAGCAACGCCAACGGGCAGTGGATTACCTTAAACAGCGCAAGCTCTCCGGCGCCATCGCACGCCAGTTTGGAATCGGCTACGCCCCCCCGGGCTGGGATAACCTGCTAAAAGCCCTGCAAAGTGCCGAACAGGGCGAAGCCGAGCTACTCGAGGTAGGCCTGCTGGTCGAGAACGAGGACAAAGGCACCCGCTACGACCGCTTCCGCGATCGTATCATTTTCCCTATTCGTGACACCCGAGGTCGCACCATCGCCTTCGGGGGGCGGGTTTTAGGGGACGATAAACCCAAATATCTCAACTCACCCGAGACCCCTGTTTTCCACAAAGGGCAGGAACTCTACGGCCTCTATGAGGCGCGTCAGGCCAACCGTCAACTACAACAACTGATGGTGGTTGAGGGCTATATGGATGTGGTGGCCCTGGCCCAGCACGGCATCAACAACGCCGTAGCCACCCTGGGAACCGCGACTACCCCTGACCATATCCAACGTCTGTTCAAAGTGGTGCCCGAGATCATATTCTGCTTCGACGGCGACGCCGCAGGGCGAAAGGCGGCATGGCGGGCACTGGAGTCCGCCTTGGCGCTAATGAGTGATGGCCGCCAATGCCGCTTTCTGTTCCTGCCCGAAGGCGACGACCCGGACACCCTGGTGCAACGGGAGGGTGCCGAGGGCATGCGGGGCCGCATTCAGGCAGACGCACTGCCACTGGACCGTTTTCTTTTCGACCACCTGGGGGGCGACCTCGACCTGGACAGCCCGGCGGGCAGCGCCCAACTCACCAAATTGGCCATACCACTGCTACAACAGCTTCCAGCTGGCACTTTCCGCAGCCTGATGCAGCGCCGACTCGCCAACCTGACCGGCCTCGAAGCCCAGGAGTTGCGCGAACGTATCGATGAAATCCCGCCTGCCGCCACACCCGATCAACGCACCACCGACAACCGACAACCGTTGGCGGGAGGGCAACCCAGCTACACGCGCGCGCCCTTCAATAACCAGCCCCGGCAACGCCACGAAGTCACCCTGGGAATCCTCAAGCCGACCCAGCAGGCGCTGTTTTTGCTGCTTCGCTACCCACACATTGTGCACAAAACCCCGGACATCCCCTTTATTAGCAGCAGTCAGGAACCCGGCACCCAAACCCTGCTGCGAGTGATCAACGAGCTAAAAAAGAACACCGTTCCGGCACTTGGCGCCCTGCTGGGAACATTTTACGGAACCGATACCCTCGAGGAGGCCCTGGCACCTGCGCGGCGCAATCCTGAGCTACCCACCGATGACCCCGCGACACTCTACAGGGAGATCCTCAGCCGCATCGAGCAACAGGGGCAACAAACCCAAAACCACCACCGCATGAGCAAGCTGGTTAGCGACAACCAGGGCGCGCTTACCAGCGACGAAAAACAGATCCTGAAAGAGTTGATCAAGGCCAAACGAGAGAGCCTGAACTAGCCTGCCTCCCGGCCAGCGATAAAAACTTCAGCCCAGCGGTTGCAAAGCAACCAATGCCCCCCCATATAGTGAGACAACTCCCAAGTTTGCCCGGCGAGGTACTGGTACAAATTGCCAGTTCTACGCTATAATTGCTCGCTTACCGTTTTATCAGGTAACCCCGCTTTCCGTTGTTAATAGGGTCGATATGTCCGCAAGCGCACAACAGCAGTCTCGTTTGAAAGATCTCATTTCACGCGGCCGAGAACAAGGCTATCTCACTTACGCAGAAGTTAACGATCATCTTCCCGAAGATATCTCCGATCCCGATCAAGTGGAAGATATTATCCGCATGATCAACGACATGGGGATCAAGGTGTACGAGGCTGCACCCGATGCAGACGACCTCCTGCTGACCGGATCGGAAACCGACGAAGTCGCCGCCGAAGAAGCTGCTGCCGCACTGGCTGCGGTCGAGCAGGAAAGCGGACGCACCACCGACCCGGTACGCATGTATATGCGCGAGATGGGCACCGTCGAGCTGCTAACACGGGAAGGCGAAATTGTTATCGCCAAGCGTATCGAAGAGGGTACCCGCGAAGTGATGGCTGCGCTGGCCTACTTCCCCGGCTCCGTGCAATCCATTATCAACGACTACGACCGTATTATCGAGGATGAGGGCCGTATCGCGGAGCTGATCAGCGGCTATCTCGATGCCGATGACGTCATTCCTCCTCCCGCAAAAATCCCCTCTGCTGACGATGCCGACAGCGATGACGACGATGATGAAGAGGTCAATAACGGTCCCGACCCCGAAGAGACCCGCGAGCGTTTCGATGAGCTGCGCAAGCTGTTGAAGAAAGCCAACACCGCGACCGAAAAACACGGTCGCGACAGCAAGCAGGGAGAAAAAGCCCTGCAACTGCTGGCCGAGCGCTTTATGCCCATCAAGCTCACCCCTCGCTACTTTGACCACCTGGTGTTCAAGGTACGCAGTTCGCTGGATATCATTCGTCGCAACGAGCGCGACATCATGCAGCTTTGCGTACGCTCTGCTCGCTTGCCACGCAAGAATTTTCTGGCCGAATTCCCAGGCAACGAAACCAACCTTGAGTGGCTCGACGGCGTAACAAACAAATTCAGCGCCCACGCCGAGGGCCTGGAGCAAAATCGCCAGGACATCCTCCGTAGCCAACGCCGCCTTTGCGCCATCGAGGAGCAGATCTCCCTCAGCATTGCCGAAATCAAAGAGATTAACCGCCGCATGTCCATTGGCGAGGCTCGTGCCCGCCGCGCCAAGAAAGAGATGGTCGAGGCCAACCTGCGCCTGGTTATCTCCATCGCCAAGAAGTACACCAATCGCGGACTGCAGTTCCTTGACCTGATTCAGGAAGGAAACATAGGCCTGATGAAGGCCGTTGATAAGTTCGAGTACCGCCGCGGCTACAAGTTTTCGACCTACGCTACCTGGTGGATTCGACAGGCGATTACCCGCTCTATCGCCGATCAGGCGCGTACCATTCGTATCCCGGTTCACATGATCGAAACCATCAACAAACTGAACCGCATCTCTCGCCAAATGCTGCAGGAGATGGGCCGCGAGCCTACCCCGGAAGAGCTGGGTGAGCGCATGGAGATGCCCGAAGACAAGATCCGTAAAGTACTAAAAATCGCCAAGGAGCCGATCTCGATGGAAACACCGATCGGGGACGATGAAGACTCACATCTGGGCGATTTCATTGAGGATGTCACCATCCATTCGCCTGTTGATTCAGCGACAGGCGAAGGCCTGCGCGAAGCGACCAAGGATGTACTGGCAGGACTTACCGCACGAGAAGCCAAAGTGTTGCGCATGCGATTCGGTATCAATATGAACACCGACCATACCCTGGAAGAGGTCGGCAAACAGTTCGATGTTACCCGCGAGCGTATTCGACAGATCGAGGCCAAGGCCCTGCGCAAGCTTCGCCATCCAACTCGCTCCGATCACCTGCGCAGCTTCCTCGACGAGTAATAAGTACGAGGGTAGAAAGTACACCGCAGAATAAAAAAGGCGCCCTCGGGTGCCTTTTTTATTCTGCGTCCCGGGCTGCCAATAACTCCCGCGCCTCGGATACCGGCTCACCTTCGCCATCAACCCAGTGAATCACCTGACCCTGGCGCTCCATGCGCCGAAACCAGGTATCCTGACGCTTGGCATACTGGTGAATCGCCGCATTCAGCTTTTGAAACAGATCATTTCGACTCTTGATTTCACCCTGTAAAAAGTCGGCAATATAACGGTACTCCAAGCCATAGTACTGCAAGCGAAACCAGGGGATACCGCTGGCATGAAGGCGCTCCACCTCCTCGATCATCCCCTCATCAAAACGCGCCCGCAGACGCTCGGTAATTCGCCGACGCAATACCGGGCGCGGCCATCGAATCCCCAACAAAAACGGAGTCACCGGGGGTAACACCGGCAGATCTTGCGCCAAGCGCACTTCGCCCTCCGCCACCTCGATCGCGCGCAGCAAGCGCTTTCTGTCCAGGGTATCGGTGGTGTTGTGCAGCGGTTTCAAGCGCTTGAGACGCCGTTCGAGCTGCGTCATCTCCAACCCCGCCAACTCCGCACGCAGCACTGGGTTTTCAGGTACATGGATCAATCGATACCCTTTAATGATCGCCTCAAGATAGAGGCCGCTGCCGCCCACCATCACCGGTAAACAGTGTTTGGATTGTAACTGTTCGAAGACCGCAAAAAAGTCCTGCTGGAAGCGATAGACGTTGTATTCCTCGCCCGCATCAACGATATCAATCAGGTGATAGGGGACCTCCCCATATTCGGCCAGGTCCTTACCGCTACCAATATCCATACCCCGGTAAACCTGCCGCGAATCCGCAGAGATCACCTCACCACCCAGGTCACGGGCCAGCTCGATACCCAGCCGGGTTTTCCCCGATGCCGTAGGCCCCAGCACCACCAATAGATTATGTTTTCCCGTCGACATCACGACTCCTGTTTACCACCCCGGCATTATCGCACAGGCCAGCCTCCACCAAACACTCCGCACCTTGCTCCCGCCGAATAATCCTCCTATGCTGCGAGCTCACACTTCATCACCACAGATCAAAGCGGATATCTTATGCAAATCGAGGCGAATAATCAGATAAACGAAGCTGTCATTGTCGCAGCCACCCGCACCGCCGTAGGCGCATTCGGCGGCGGACTCTCCACTGTGCCTGCGAGTGATCTTGGCGCTCGGGTGATCTCCTCCCTGATCCAACAAAGTGGCATTGATGCCGCTGAGCTGGACGAGATTATCATGGGCCAGGTGCTCACCGCCGGTTGCGGGCAAAATACGGCCCGCCAAGCGCTGATCGCCGCTGGCGTTCCCGCCTCGGTACCGGCTCTTACCATCAACAAGGTCTGTGGTTCGGGCCTGAAAGCCTTGCATCTTGCAACCCAGGCCATTCGCCTCGGTGATGCCGACATGATCATTGCCGGCGGACAGGAAAATATGAGCCTGGCACCCCATGTACTACCCAACAGCCGCAACGGTCAACGCATGGGGAACTGGTCAATGGTAGATACCATGGTCAGTGACGGACTCTGGGATGCGTTTAACGATTACCACATGGGAATCACTGCCGAAAATATCGCGCAGCAGTACGGCTTTACCCGCGCCCAGCAAGACGCTTTCGCCGCCCACTCCCAACAAAAAGCCGCAGCAGCCTGCGCCAACAACCGCTTCGCAGACGAGATCACCCCCGTCGCCGTACCTCAACGAAAAGGTGACCCCATTATTGTTGACCGGGACGAACAACCCCGCCCGGAAACCACCATAGAGTCACTTTCCCGCCTGCGTCCTGCATTCAAAAAAGAGGGCACCGTGACCGCGGGCAACGCCTCCACACTTAATGATGGTGCTGCCGCGGTGTTACTCTGCAGCAAGGCCAAAGCCGCGCAACTGGGACTCACGCCGCTGGCGACGATAAAGGCTTACGCCAACGCCGGCGTTGCCCCGGACATCATGGGAACCGGGCCTATCCCCGCCACCCGTCGCTGCCTGAAAAAGGCGGGCTGGAGCATCGACGACCTTGATCTTATCGAGGCAAACGAAGCCTTCGCCGCTCAGGCCCTGTCGGTTAACGCCGAACTGGGGTGGGACAGCGAACGTATCAACGTGAATGGCGGCGCCATCGCGCTGGGTCACCCGATCGGCGCATCGGGTTGCCGCATACTGGTCACCCTGCTCCACGAGATGATGCGCAGAGATGCTAAAAAAGGCTTGGCTACACTCTGCATCGGGGGCGGACAGGGCGTCGCCCTTGCCATCGAACGCGAGTAGCCCTCACCAGCGATTGGAAGGCACCTCGGAGACAGGGGAGTGCTATTTCGACCCGGCCTGCGCCTTACCATGGGATCTATTTACGTCCTGTGGGATCGCTTACGCCACCCTTGGCTCACGCGATCTACTTACGTCCTCCCGGGACCGCTTACGCCATCCTTGGCTCACGCGATCTACTTACGTCCTCCCGGGACCGCTTACGCCATCCTTGGCTCACGCGATCTACTTACGTCCTCCGGGATCGCTTACGCCATCCTTGGCTCACGCGATCTACTTACGTCCTCCGGGATCGCTTACGCCATCCTTGGCTCACGCGATCTACTTACGTCCTGTAAGCAAAAAAAAAGAGAGCCGAGGCTCTCTTTTTTCGTGGCAACCGAAGGATTAATCCTCCTGGTCAGCCTCGGCGGCAGCAACATCCTTGATGCTCAGTTTGATGCGACCGCGGTTATCCACGTCCAACACCAACACCTTCACCTCTTCACCCTCTTTCAGGTAGTCGGTCACTTTCTCAACCCGCTCTTCAGAGATCTGTGAAATGTGAACCAAACCATCCTTGCCGGGCAGGATATTAACAAACGCACCGAAGTCGACAATACGCTCGACCTTACCGGTGTAGATCTTGCCAACTTCAGCTTCGGCGGTGATGCTCATCACCATATCCACTGCTGCCTGGCTGGCGGCCTTGTCTTCTGCGTAGATCTTCACCATACCGTCGTCTGTGATATCAACGGACGCACCCGTCGCTTCACAGATAGAACGGATAGTCGCGCCACCTTTACCAATAACGTCACGGATCTTATCAGGATCGATTTTCAGGGCGGTCATGGCAGGAGCGTTGTCGGACAGCTCCGGACGCGATTCAGCCAGTACCTTGTTCATCTCACCAAGGATATGCATACGCGCTTCGTTGGCCTGGGCCAACGCGAGCTCCATGATCTCTTCGGTAATACCCTGGATTTTAATATCCATCTGCAGTGCGGTGATACCTTCGTCAGTACCCGCTACCTTGAAGTCCATGTCGCCAAGGTGATCTTCATCCCCGAGGATGTCGGTCAAAACGGCGAATTTTTCACCCTCTTTCACCAGACCCATAGCGATACCGGCAACCGGCGCCTTCAGCGGTACACCGGCATCCATCAGCGCGAGGCTGGCACCACAGACAGAAGCCATGGAGCTGGAACCGTTTGATTCGGTGATTTCAGACACCACACGAATGCTGTAGGGAAACTCCTCTTCGGTTGGCAGCATCGCCTGGATACCACGACGAGCCAGGCGACCGTGTCCAATCTCACGACGCCCGGGGCTACCGACACGACCGCACTCGCCTACGGAGTAGGGAGGGAAGTTGTAGTGCAGCATAAAGGGATCACGCTTATCGCCTTCGAGTGAATCGACACGCATTGCATCACGTGCGGTACCCAAGGTAGCGGTAACGATCGCCTGGGTTTCACCACGAGTGAACAGCGCAGAACCGTGCGTCCTTGGCAGGATGCCGGTTTCAACATTGATGCCACGAACGGTCTTGGTGTCACGACCATCGATACGGGGCTCACCGTTAACCACGTTCTGGCGAACAGTGGTTTTCTCCAGCGAAGCGAATGCTTGCTTCACGTCGTCGGAGGAGTATTGACCTTCGGCGTCGCCAGCAAGCTGTGCAACAACCGCGTCACGTACCAGACCCAACTCCGCGTAGCGCTCAAGCTTGTTGGTGATTTTGTAGGCGGCACTGACCTTGTCGCCGGCTGCCAAACTAACAGCATCGCGCAACGATTCATTTTGCGCTTCTGGCTGCCAATCCCAACGCGGCTTGCCCGCTTCAGCGGCCAACTCGGTGATGGCGTCGATGACGCACTGTGATTGCTTGTGGGCAAACAAAACCGCACCCAGCATCTCGTCTTCGGTCAACTCATCAGCTTCAGATTCAACCATCAGTACCGCATCACGGGTACCGGCAACAATCATGTCCAGCAAAGAGTCTTCGAGCTGGGCAAAACTTGGGTTGAGCATGTAACCGTCTTCTTCGGTAAAGCCAACACGGGCCACACCGATGGGGCCGTCAAATGGAATACCGGAGATGGCCAGTGCAGCGGAGGTACCGATCATGGCAGCGATATCTGGATCCTGTACCTTATCGGTGGACATCACAGTACAGGTTACCTGTACTTCGTTCATGAAGCCCTTGGGGAACAGGGGGCGGATCGGACGATCGATTACACGGGATGTCAGCGTTTCACGCTCGGAGGGACGACCTTCACGCTTGAAGAAACTACCGGGGATTTTACCCGCAGCATAGGTCTTCTCCTGATAGTGAACAGAGAGGGGGAACCATCCCCGACTCGGGTCTGCGGTCTTGGAGCCAACCACTGTAGTCAGCACGGACAAGCCGCCCATAGTTACCATTACAGCGCCTGTTGCCTGGCGCGCGATACGACCTGTTTCCAGGGTTACGGTTTGATCACCGAATTGAAATGTCTTAGTTACCGGGTTCACGGTTGTTTCCTTCTTTCACTTACTGTGTGTCAAAAATATCTGATTTTGTCTGTTTACCACTTTCTCTTTACTGCTTTGCCGCAAGGCGGCTCGCCTGCGCACCCCATGCTGACCACATCATCTACTCTTTCAAGTGGCCCAACTGTCGGGGAGTCCTGCACAAACAAAACACCGCTAGAGATTCCGAAAGAATCAATAGCGGTGCTTGAAAAACGCAATACCCACCAAAAGGTGGGTATTTAGCCGAAAAGTCATTCAGGCTTAGCGACGCAGACCGAGGCTGCTAATCAACGCCTTGTAACGATCAACGTTCTTGCCCTTGAGGTAGTCCAGCAACTTACGACGCTGGTTTACCATACGGATCAAGCCACGACGTGAGTGGTGATCCTTGTGGTGACCCTTGAAGTGACCCTGCAGGCTCTCGATGTTAACGGTCAGCAGAGCGACCTGTACTTCGGGAGAACCGGTATCGCCTTCGGCTTGTTGATACTGTTTAACGACTTCTGCTTTCTTTTCAGCACTTAATGCCATGGTATTTCTCCATCTAAATATGCATGGGACAGCCTTGGACTGCCATATATTCAGGTATAACCGTGCATATTTACAGTCACCCTGATTGTGCCGCAACCCCTTCCGGGGCCAGCGGATGCGCGATTATAACAGAGATATCTGGCTAGCGTACAATTAATCGCCGGGGCGCAATACGGCCGTCATGGTCCACTTCGCCGATCCCCAAAAATACGCGCTCACCCCCATCTGCCTGCTGGTAAATACGCACCCAGCCAGAAGCGGGGGACTTGGGCACCATCACCGCCTGGCCCTGACCGATATAGTAGGCACTCGTCTCTCCGACGATCACTTGCGGCCAATCGATCACGGCCGTGTCCGGGGGAATAAGCAGGGCATCAAGGGCATCAAACCCGCCCTCATCGAGAATTGCCTCCAGCGCTGCAATACTATAACTCTGGGACTCCTCGAAGGGACCGGCACGATAACGACGTAGCGCCTTGACGTAAGCACCACAGCCGAGCTCATCACCAAGATCCTGCACCAGGGAGCGAATATAGGTGCCCTTGCTGCACAACACCTTAAGCTGCGCTTCGCCATCGCTAAAACCGTTACACAACAGCTCATAGATCACCACCGAACGCGCCTTGCGTTCGATTTCGATCCCCTCACGGGCGAGCTTGTAAAGCGGCTTTCCGTCCACCTTAAGCGCCGAATACATCGGCGGCACCTGCTGTTGCGGACCACGAAACTGCTGCATCACCTGTTCCAGCCGGGCATCATCAAACGCGGGCCGGGCGACCTCGGTTAACTGACCCTCGGCATCGCCGGTGTCACTGCGCGCACCAAAACGCGCGGTAGTGATATAGCCCTTATCGGAATCGAGGAGGTACTGGGAGAACTTGGTCGCCTCACCGAGACAGATGGGCAGCACACCGGTTGCCAGGGGATCAAGACTGCCGGTATGACCCGCCTTGGCAGCGCCATAGAGACGCTTTACCCGCTGCAACACGCCGTTAGAGGTTTCACCCTGATGCTTATCCACCAGTACGATCCCACTAATATTGCGCCCTCGATGACGTCGCCCCACCCGCAACTACTCCGGTGTATCGGAATCGTCACGGGGATGCTGACTGTCTTCGGTCATCGCCCGGTCGATCAGGGAGGAAAGATGACGCCCACGGGACAGGCTCTCATCGTAGTGAAAACTGAGCTGGGGGGTGATGCGCAATTTCACCGCACGCGCCAACCTGGAGCGCAAGAATCCGGCCGCACTGTTGAGCACTTTTAGCTGCTCCTCAATAGCGTCCTGACTCTCCTCCCCCATAAAGGTCACGTGCACCCGCGCATAGGCCAGGTCACGGCTGACGTCAACGCCACTCACCGTGACCATACCCAGGCGGGGGTCCTTGATCTCCTGCTGTATAGCGCGTGCCAACTCCTTCTGGAGCTGGTCCGCAACACGCTGGGTACGACTGTAGTCTTTTGGCATTATCGATTATTTATCCAGGGTACGGGCCACTTGGACACCTTTAAAGACCTCGATCATGTCGCCGACCTTCACATCGTTGTAGCTCTTAACACCGATACCACACTCGACGCCATTACGAACCTCATTAACATCATCCTTGTAGCGACGCAGGGATTCCAGCTCGCCCTCGAACACAACGACGTTGTCACGCAGTACACGAATACGCTCACTACGGAAAACGGTGCCTTCAACCACCATACAGCCGGCGATTGCACCCAACTTGGGCGAACGGAATACGTCACGTACCTCGGCGATACCCACGATCTCTTCACGCAGCTCCGAGCCCAACAGTCCGGTCAGCGCTTTGGTAACATCATCGATAATGTCGTAGATTACGCTGTAGTAGCGTAGATCCACATCTTCATTTTCGACGATTCGACGCGCACTGGCATCAGCCCGTACATTAAAACCAAAGATGACCGCATTTGAAGCCAGGGCCAGGTTGGCGTCGGTTTCGGTGATACCGCCCACACCGCTGGACACCACCTTAACGCTGACCTCTTCATTACCCATATCGCTGAGGGCACCGATCAACGCTTCCAGGGAGCCCCGCACGTCGGTTTTCAACACCACATTGAGGGTCTTGCGCTCGGTCCCCATATTATCGAACAAGTTCTCCATCTTGGAGGCTTGTGCACGAGCCAGCTTGACCTCGCGGAACTTACCCTGACGGAACAGGGCGATCTCGCGAGCCTTACGCTCATCACGTACGACCAACATCTCGTCACCGGCATCGGGAGTACCGTCGAGGCCCAAGATCTCGACCGGGATAGAGGGTCCCGCCGCCTTAATAGGCGCACCGTTCTCGTCAAGCATCGCACGCACACGACCGTACTGCTGGCCAACCAGAACATTATCACCGGCGCGCAGGGTACCGTTTTGAACCAGTACCGTTGCAACGGGCCCACGCCCCTTGTCCAGACGCGACTCAACCACAACACCCTTACCAGGAGCATCGGGCACAGCGTTTAGTTCGAGCATTTCCGCCTGCAGCAATATTGAGTCGAGCAGATCATCGATACCAAGACCGGTATGGGCTGACACAGGAATAAACGGAGTATCACCACCCCAATCCTCAGGGAGAACATCCCGCGCAGACATTTCGCTCTTAACACGCTCGACGTCGGCCCCCTCCTTATCCATTTTGTTCATTGCCACAACGAGAGGGACACCTGCCGCCTTGGCGTGCTGAATCGCCTCCTCGGTCTGCGGCATCAAGCCGTCATCTGCCGCAACTACCAGGATGACGATATCGGTTGCCTTGGCTCCCCGAGCTCGCATTGCAGTAAATGCGGCGTGACCGGGAGTATCCAGGAAGGTGATCATGCCGTGGCCGGTTTCTACGTGGTAGGCACCGATATGCTGGGTAATACCGCCCGCTTCACCCGCCTGAACCTTGGCCTTACGAATGTAATCGAGCAGTGAGGTTTTACCATGGTCAACGTGACCCATAACGGTAACCACCGGAGCCCGCGTCTGGGACTCACCTTCGTGTTCTTCCTGCTGATCAGCGCCCAGGCTATCTTCGATCGCATCGGCATTAACCAACTTGACCTTGTGACCCATCTCCTCAACCACAATGCTCGCGGTCTCCTGATCGATCACCTGATTGATCGTCACCATGGTACCCATAGTGAACATCATTTTGATCACTTCAGCAGCCTTCACCGACATACGCTGGGCCAATTCGGCGACAGTGATAGTTTCAGGCAGCGCAACTTCGCGCACAACTGGTGCGGTAGGTTTCTCGAAAGCATGCTCTGCTTGCTGGTTGCCGCGACGCTGGCTTGCCCGCCCCGCACGCGCCTTAGCACTACCTTTGCGCGCCTTATCGCTACGATGCAAGGTACCACGACCGCCACCGCCCGGGGATCGCTTGCCACGGCCAGCTCCCCGATCATTTTCCTTACGGCGCTGCTCTTCGGCTTCACGACGAGCTTTCTCCAGCTCCGCCCGGCGTGCATCTTCCGCAGACTTGCGCTCCTGCTCTGCCGCGCTGCGCTCTGCGTCAAGCCGCTCAGATTCGCGACGCTCGGAGTCTGACTTCTTGCGCGCTTCCTCCTCCTGTCGCTCGGCCTCGAGGCGCTGACGCGCTTCCTGCAGCTTACGATCCTCTTCTTCTACCTTACGCAAGGCCTCTTCACGACGAGACTTTTCCACCTCTACCTCAGGGGCGAGGTTGCGCTTTACATAAGTACGCTTCTGCCTGACCTCAACATTAACGGTCTTACCCTTGGCCGTACCACCCACTTTAAGCTGACTCACGGTCTTGCGCTTGAGGGTGATTTTGTTGGGCTCGGACCCGTCGTCCGCTTCACCATGGCTACGCTTAAGGTGTGCTAACAGAATCTGTTTCTCTTCGTCGGTAATTGAATCACCACCCGACTTCTGAGATAGCCCTGCGTCTTTCATCTGCTCCAGCATGCGATCTACCGGAGTACCAACAACCTGTGCGAGCTGATCTACCGTCACTTCTGACATTCGCTGTTCTCCTCTAATTCGGTTCTGAACCCTGAGTACTGTCTTCGAACCAGGGGGCACGCGCTGTCATTATCAACTGCCCGGCACGCTCTTCATCAATACCTTCAATCTCCAGCAGGTCATCAACAGCCTGCTCGGCCAAGTCTTCCATTGTGCAGATACCCTCTGCCGCCAACAGGAAAGCCAGGTGCTTTTCCATACCGTCCATGTTCAGAAGATCTTCTTCCGGATGGCTGGACTCAAGCTTCTCTTCATTCGCAATAGCCAACGTCAACAGGCGATCCTTGGCACGCTTGCGCAACTCTTCAACGATTGCTTCATCAAAGCCTTCGATGTCGAGCATCTCTTCCACGGGTACATAGGCCACCTCCTCTACTGAGGTAAAACCCTCCTCCATCAGCACCATGGCGATATCTTCATCGACATCCAGTTGCGCCATAAACGTGTGCGCAATGCTGTCTGCTTCCTGACTCTGCTTGGCCCGCGCGTCCTCTTCGGTCATCACGTTAAGGGCCCAGCCGGTTAGCTCACTCGCCAAGCGTACGTTTTGACCGCTGCGACCAATCGCCTGAGCAAGGTTGTCTTCGACCACCGCTACATCCATCGTATGGGACTCTTCGTCCACTACGATAGAGGCAACGTCGGCTGGGGACATCGCGTTGATAACCAACTGCGCCGGGTTATCGTCCCACAAAATAATATCGACACGCTCGCCGCCCAGCTCACCGGATACAGCTTGTACACGGGATCCACGCATACCTACGCAAGCGCCCACAGGATCGATTCGGCCGTCATTGGTTTTTACCGCGATCTTGGCACGAGAACCCGGATCACGCGCTGCGGCACGAATCTCGATCACCTCTTCGGCGATTTCCGGCACTTCGATTTTAAACAGCTCAATCAGTACTTCTGGCGCGGTGCGGCTCAGGATCAGCTGCGGGCCACGCTGCTCGGCACGAATCTCCAATAGCATGGCGCGCACACGGGTTCCCACACGGAAACTCTCACGAGGAATAATAAACTCGCGCGGCATCAAAGCCTCTGCATTATTACCCAGGTCAATAATGACACTCTCGCGGCTCACTTTCTTTACGGTACCGCTTACCAATTCGCCAACTCGCTCGCGATAGAGATCGACGACCTGAGCGCGCTCTGCTTCACGAACCTTTTGCACGATAACCTGCTTGGCGGTTTGTGCCGCGATGCGACCGAAATCGACAGATTCAACCTGCTCTTCCCAGGTACTGCCAATCTCCAGGTTTTCGTCGTTTTCCTTGGCCTCATCCAGCGTTAACTGGGCACCCGGAATTGAGAACTCCTCATCTGTGACGACTTCCCAGCGACGGAACGACTCATACTCGCCTGTATTGCGATCAATGACGACGCGAATATCCACATCAGTTTCGTTGACATAACGTTTTTTGGTCGCGGTGGCTAGCGCACTTTCCATCGCTTCAAAAATAATATCCTGCGGAACTCCTTTTTCATTGGAGACCGATTCAACAACCAGCAAAATCTCTTTACTCATGCTTGCCTCACCTAACGCTTGATCCGACCCCTTACATACGAAGCCGATTCACGCCAACAAATTAAAACCGGGGAACAATGTTCGCCTTATCGATACTATCAATAGGAAATAGATATTCGTGATCCTCTACCAGAAGCACCACATCATCGACCTCCACATCCTTGATGACACCCGTAAACTTACGGCGTCCATCGTAGGGCACGCGTAAGCGAAGGCTTACTGCCTGCCCGACATAAGCCTTGAACTGTTCAATGGTAAACAGCGGCCGATCCATACCGGGTGAGGACACCTCCAGGGTGTACTCTCCTGCAATAGGGTCCTCTACATCCAGCACCGCGCTGACCTGACGACTGACCGCTTCACAATGCTCGAGAGTGACCCCGTCAGCCGCATCAATAAAAATCCGCAGCAGGGTATGGCGCCCCTGGGAGACGTACTCGACCCCCCAAAATTCCAGGGCGAGACCTTCCGTGACTGGCTTCACCAGACCTTCAAGGATTTCCAACTTGCTTGCCAAAAGGCAACCTCCCGCGCGTAATCACGACACAAACAGCAGCAACAAAAAATGGGCATAAAGCCCATCCCATAATGCCGACCAGAGACCTTCTCTGCCGACGCTCTAAACAGCTAACAAAAAGCCCCTGAATAGGGGCTTTTCTAATAGTGGTAGCGGGGGCCAGATTCGAACTGACGACCTTCGGGTTATGAGCCCGACGAGCTACCAGGCTGCTCCACCCCGCACCTATTCGCGGATCGGGATTATAGACTTCAATCCCTGCAAGGTCAACCGGCCTGGTTGTGGCTGACCCTTCACAATCACTTACCTGACAGCTCATGCTCGCTGTCTAAAATTGGTGCCGAAGGCGGGACTTGAACCCGCACGAGCTATCGCTCACCACCCCCTCAAGATGGCGTGTCTACCAATTCCACCACTTCGGCAAATTCTTACCCGACTCAGTTCGCCGGCAATTCCGGCGCATCACCCGCCGCAGGAGAAAGATCCCCAGCTGGCGCATCTGCTGGCAGAGATGGTTGCACCTGCTCAACAGGAATCGTCGGGATTCCATCATTAACATTAACGGTCGCCGCTTTGTCTTTTGCGATCACAGCCAAACCAAGACTGGTCAAAAAAAACAGCGTAGCCAACACGCCCGTCATACGGCCCAGAAAGTTACCGGAACCCTGACTACCGAAGACTGTCTGCGATGCACCACCACCAAAGGACGCACCCGCATCGGCACCCTTGCCCTGCTGCAATAGCACCAGACCAATGACCGCCAAGGCCACCAGAACATGTACGATCAGTATCACTGTCTCCATCAAACTACCCTGCTGCGCGACATATCGCTATAAATTCACTTCCATCAAGGGAAGCTCCACCAACCAGACCACCGTCTATGTCAGTCTCGGCAAACAGCTCCACCGCGTTCGCGGCTTTAACGCTGCCACCGTAAAGTATTCTCACTTTATCCGCAAGAGACTGGCTAACTGCGGCCAACTCTCCCCGTATAAAGGCATGCACTGCCTGCGCCTGGGCGGGGGTAGCAGTTAGCCCGGTACCAATTGCCCAAACGGGCTCATAAGCCACCACCCATTCACCGAGCTCACCAAACTGTTCGTGCTCAAGCAGCGCCCTTAGCTGGCGCCCGACCACTTGCAGGGTTTGCTCTGCATTGCGCTGCTCAAATGTTTCCCCCACACACACTATGGGAACCACACCCGCCGCACTGGCTTGCAACGCTTTGCTTGCAACCAGACTGTCGGTTTCCGCGTACAGTGTACGCCGCTCCGAATGCCCAACGATTGCAAACTTGCAGCCTAGATCTGCAACCATCGCTGCAGAGATCTCACCGGTATAGGCACCAGAATCGGCTTCGCTCAGATTCTGCACACCCCACCCAATCGAACTGCCACCTAACTGCTCGGCCACCTCAGACAAATAAATTGCTGGCGGACAAACCGCCACATCGGAACCACTCGACTCCGCGGACAGCAGCTGCTTAAGCAGCTCTCGATTGGCAGACCGACTGCCATTCATCTTCCAGTTTCCAACGACCAAAGATCGACGCATATAACCCTCAGCTGGCTAGGAAGGCGGGCAATCTTAGCGTAGAGATTCCCAAGATACAACCGCCTCCCGAAAAATTAATTCAGGAACTCACAACCGATTCAACCACCGCCGCCAACTGCTTGGCCAGGCGCTCAACCTGCTCGGCACTCTCCCCCTCAACCATAACTCGAACCACAGGCTCCGTGCCCGAGGGACGCAGTAAAACCCGCCCGCTATCAGACAACTCCTGCTCCACCGATTCGACGGCGTTAACCACCACGGGATTGGACACTACATCAGTTTTGACCGGCAAACGCACATTGATCATGGTTTGCGGAAACATGGTCATGGCGGAGCACAACTGATACAACGAATGACCGCTACCCACCATCGCCCGCACCACCTGCAGCGCGGCTACGATACCATCTCCGGTGGTGCTGACATGGCGACAAATAATGTGTCCGGAGGACTCGCCACCCAGCTGCCACCCACGGGCACTCAACATCTCATTCACGTAACGATCACCCACCCGCGCACGCCCAAAGTCGATACCCAGCCTTTTCAGCGCAAGCTCCATACCCAGATTGGTCATCTGGGTACCCACCACGCCGCCACCGAGTTTTCCCGCCTGGTGCCGGGCATTGGCAATAATAAACAGGATCTGATCACCATCGACCACATCGCCCCGGTCGTCCACCATCATGACCCGATCACTATCACCATCAAAGGCGATACCCAGGTCGGCCCGGCGCTCAATCACCTCCGCGCGCAGGGCGCCCAACGAGGTTGAGCCGACTTCGCGGTTAATATTAAGGCCATTGGGCTGCACACCAATCTCAAACACCTCGGCACCCAGCTCTCGAAATACCGCTGGCCCCATACTGTATGCAGCGCCATGGGCAGCATCGACCACGATACGCATGCCCCGTAAATCAAGGTGGTTGCTGACCGTGCCTTTGCAGTACTCGATATAACGCCCGGCAGCGTCATCGATACGAGTAACCTTGCCCAGCTGGTCCGGCGGCACCACCGTCATGGGCTGATCGATCATCTCCTCGATCGCGTTCTCGACCTCGTCCGCCAGCTTGGAGCCGCTGGCGGAGAAAAATTTAAAACCATTGTCGGTATAGGGGTTGTGGGAGGCACTGATCACGATACCCGCCTGTGCATTAAAGGTTCGCGTCAGGTACGCAATACCGGGCGTTGGCATAGGCCCCAGCAGGCAGACATCAACGCCCGCAGCGGAAAGCCCGGCCTCAAGTGCCGACTCGAACATATAGCCCGAAATTCGCGTATCTTTACCGATCATGATCTTGCTGCGGCCTTCGCGGGCAAACACCTTACCGGCCGCCCAGCCCAACTTTAAAATAAACTCAGGAGTAATGGGTGCCTGACCCACCGCGCCACGGATACCGTCGGTACCAAAGTATTTTTTAGACATTGCCCACTACCTGCCCACTAGCTTCTGTTTACTGCGTCGACCATTGCCAACGCATCCCCGGTCTCTTTCACGTCGTGCACACGCACTATCTGTGCGCCCGCCATCACCGCCATCACCGCCACCGCTAGCGAACCATGCAGCCGGTCACCCGGATCCGTTCGCCCCAGCACGGCGCCAATCATACTTTTTCTCGACATCCCGACCAACAGCGGAGTTCGCAAACTGGAGAACCGGTGCAGGTGCTTGAGTAGCTGAAGATTATGCTGCAGGGATTTTCCAAAACCAAAACCGGGATCGACCAAGATACGTGAGCGGGGGATACCCGCCACCTCACAATGGCCGATACGATCGGCCAGAAACCCCAGCACATCCTCTACCACATCACCATAACGCGGGTCGGCCTGCATCGTACCCGGCTCCCCCTGCATATGCATCAAACACACAGGAACCCCAAGGGACGCGGCCATCTCCATCGCCCCCGGGCGCTGCAGCGCTCGTACATCATTAATCAAACCGGCTCCGGCCGCGACGGCGGCCCCCATCACTTCAGGGGTACTGGTATCCACCGACACCACGGCATCCAGTTCGGCACAGATAGCCTCCACCACGGGCACAACCCGCTCCAACTCCTGGTCGACGCTAAGGGGATCCGCCCCGGGACGGGTAGACTCACCCCCGACATCGATAAAAGTCGCACCCGCCGCCACCATCTCCCGGGCATGCTGTAGCGCCTGTGAAGGTTCAAAAAAACACCCCCCATCGGAGAAAGAATCGGGCGTCACATTGAGCACGCCCATCACCCGGGGTGAGTCCAACGAAAGCTGTCGGCAGCCAAAATCAACCATTATTGCCGCTCCTTAAAGCAAACCGACGGCCTCAGCCGTCGGTTGCAGTGTGGAAAGCAGGGGGCGATCAGTGCTCGCCCGCCGGCCCCCCGATGGGTTCATCCGGAGCGTCTTTGGGCTTATCGGACGGTTCATCCTTCGACTCAGGCTGATCCGATTCGGCCGTTGCCGAGCCACCATCACCTCCATCATCCCAGCCCTGGGGCGGACGCGGCGAGCGACCCGCCATAATGTCATCAAGCTGTGAAGCATCCAGCGTTTCGTATTGCATCAAGGCATCCGCCATCGCCTCCAGCTTGTCACGATTGTCCCGCAGGATCGTTTCAGCGCGCTCGTAGCAGCTGTCGATAACATGGCGCACCTCGTCGTCAATCACCTTGGAGGTCTCTGCCGACACATGCAAACGGTTCCCCTGCTGCTTGCCAAGAAAAACCTCTCCCTCCTCCTCTTCGTAAAGCAGGGGCCCGAGCTTCTCGGACAAGCCCCAGCGGGTCACCATGCTGCGGGCAATTTGTGATGCGCGCTGGATATCATTGGAGGCTCCCGTCGTCACCCCCCCCTTTCCGAGGGTCATCTCTTCGGCTATACGACCACCGAACAGACTGCACACCTGGCTCTCCAGAGACTGTTTACTCTGGCTGTAACGGTCCTCTTCGGGGAGGAACATAGTCACACCCAAAGCGCGCCCACGGGGAATAATGCTGACCTTGTAGACAGGGTCATGATCGGGCATCAAGCGCCCAACAATGGCGTGCCCCGCCTCGTGATACGCCGTATTGCGCTTCTCTTTTTCGTTCATGACCATCGACTTGCGCTCGGCGCCCATCATGATCTTGTCCTTGGCCAGCTCAAATTCGGTCATGGTCACGGTGCGTCGGTTAGCACGAGCGGCAAACAAGGCGGCCTCGTTCACCAGATTGGCTAGATCCGCGCCGGAAAATCCGGGGGTACCTCGCGCAATCAACGCAGGCTTAACATCATCATTGAGCGGCACTTTACGCATATGCACCTTGAGAATCTGCTCACGCCCGCGAATATCGGGCAAGCCTACCACTACCTGACGGTCAAAACGTCCCGGGCGCAGCAGCGCCGGATCCAGTACGTCGGGCCGGTTGGTGGCCGCGATCACGATCACCCCCTCATTGCCCTCGAATCCGTCCATCTCGACCAGTAACTGGTTAAGGGTCTGCTCGCGCTCGTCGTGACCACCGCCGAGACCGGCACCACGATGACGGCCGACTGCGTCGATCTCGTCGATAAAGATAATGCAGGGAGACTGCTTCTTGGCCTGTTCAAACATATCCCGCACGCGCGAGGCACCAACACCCACGAACATCTCCACAAAATCGGAGCCGGAAATGGTAAAGAAAGGCACCTTGGCTTCACCCGCAATGGCCTTGGCCAGCAGAGTCTTACCGGTACCAGGCTGGCCGACCATCAGAACACCCCGTGGAATGCGACCACCGAGGCGCTGAAACTTGCCGGGATCACGCAGAAACTCCACCAACTCCTTGACGTCTTCCTTGGCCTCTTCCACCCCGGCAACATCGGCAAAGGTGGTCTTGATCTGATCTTCGCTCAACAGACGCGCCTTGCTTTTGCCGAAGCTCATCGGGCCGCCGCGACCGCCGCCACCGCCCTGCATCTGACGCATAAAGAACATAAAGACGGCAATAATCACCAGAATCGGGAAGCTGGCCACCAGTAATTGAGTCCAGATACTCTGCTTCTCAATCGGCTTGGCCACTACATTCACTTTGTTACGCAACAGTTCGTCCATCAACTTGTCGTCACGCACGGTGGGCGGCAAATTGGTAGTGAAGCGCTCGTTATTCTTTAACTCTCCATTGAGGCGATAGCCATCGATGGTGACACGGTCAACCCGGTCATTCTCTACCTGAGAGATAAAATCGGAATAACTCAGCTCCGACGAAGTAGGCTGCATCGTGCCGAAATTCTTGAATACCGTCAGCAGCACCAACGCAATGATCAGCCACAAGACCAGGTTTTTTGCCATATCGTTCAACAGGTTATCCTCGTTCGTTCAACCCGTGGCGGGCACTATACCCACCTATGTTCACGCCGACGCCCGAGGCCCCGGCCCATGCACCCATCACTCTGGCGCTGCCAATACTCGAAGTCTACCAAGATTAGACCCCGATCCTATAGTTTTAGCGTCATTTACGACACAACTACCCCTTAAAACCTCTTGCCAGCAGATAGACCTCCCGAGAGCGGGGGCGCGACGAGTTGGGCTTGCGGCTCTGCAGGCGCTCAAAACTGCCCCGCACATCCCGAAAGTACTCATCAAATCCCTCTCCCTGAAACACCTTGGTAAGAAAGGTCCCTCCAGGCTTCAGTACCTGCCGCGCCATATCCAGCGCCAATTCGGCCAAATACATCGCCCGGGGCTGATCCACCGCAGTCATACCACTCATATTGGGGGCCATATCCGAAATTACAAGGTCTACCTGCTCGGAACCGATCGCTTGCAGTATTTCCGCCAGCACCGACTCTTCCGTAAAATCCCCCTGCACAAAGGCGACATCGGCCAGCGGATCCATCTCCAGGATGTCCGATGCGACGATCCGGCCCTTGTCACCTAGAACCTTCGCGGCTACCTGACACCAGCCACCCGGCGCAGCCCCCAGGTCAACCAGCGACATGCCAGGCCGCATTATTTTGTCTTTCTCCTGTATTTCCAACAGTTTGTAACTGGCACGGGATCGATAGCCATCCTTCTGTGATCTTTTGACATAGGGATCGTCAAAATGTTCTTTGAGCCAGTTACTACTGGTTTTTGACCTTGCCATGAAAACCTCTTGGAGAAACCCCATCGCGCCCAGGGAATGCTGGGACCGACGCAGGGAGTGGTGTAAAATGAGCGTTCACGCCGTTTTCCGAGCCACCGCGGCGTTTACATTACTAATCTATTTTAAGGCTTATGCGGAGATAAACAAACGATGCCCCTGACAGCGCAACAGAAAAAGCACTACCGAGCGATCGGCCACAAACTCAACCCCGTTGTGACCATTGCCGGCAAGGGCCTGTCCGACGGCGTGATAGAGGAAACCCGGCGCGCACTGGAGGACCACGAGCTGATCAAGGTGAAATTCCAGGTCGGTGACCGCGAAGCCAAAAAAGCACTGATTCCGCAGCTCTGCGAACGTTGCAACGCCGAGCTGGTGCAAACCATCGGTAACATCGCCCTGATCCTGAAACCTGCGGACAAACCCAACGTCCAGCTCTCCAATCTGACCCGGACGCTGTAACATCTACAGAAGCCATTAAAAAAGCCGGCACACGCCGGCTTTTTTAATGGCTATCCGAGACGCTACGAACCCAGGTGCTGTACCTGATCGATTTCATACTCCACATCACCGCCCGGAGTCTTGACGATCACTTCGTCCCCCTCCTCCTTGCCGATCAGCGCCCGTGCGATCGGCGAATTTACAGAGAGTTTACCCGCCTTAATGTCCGCTTCGTCGTCACCCACGATACGGTAGGTCACCTCTTCATCAGTCTCGACATTAATGATGGTGACCGTAGTGCCGAAAATCACCTTGCCACTCGGAGCGATGGCCGTGATATCGATCACCTGGGCGTTGGATAACTTACCCTCGATCTCACTAATTCTGCCCTCGGCAAACCCTTGCTGCTCGCGAGCCGCATGGTATTCGGCATTCTCCTTGAGATCACCGTGCTCCCGTGCGTCTGCTATTGCCGCAATAATCCGCGGGCGGTCAACCGATTTGAGCTGGTTGAGTTCCTCGCGAAGGGCTTTTTCACCCTCCACGGTCATTGGAATTTTAATCATCCAGAATACCCTTATGTAGATCCTGAAGGCGCCGAACCTGTCGCTCGGGACCAAATCCGATCGCTTCGGCGATCGCCTCCGCTCCGGCTATCGTGGTGGTATAAGGCACCTTATGCTGAAGCGACGAACGGCGAATTGTATAGGAATCGGTTGTCGCCTGGCGACCCTCAGTGGTATTGATGACCAGCGCAATCTCATCGTTCTTGATCATATCGACCAGGTCAGGACGCGCCTCAACCACCTTGTTCACCCGCTCAACCGGAATGCCCGCTTCGGCGATAGCGGCACAGGTACCACCGGTGGCGTACAGCGAGAAGCCTTCGTCGACCAGCTTGCGTGCCACACCGATGGCCCGATACTTATCTTCATCGCGCACACTGATAATGACATTGCCACTCTCTGGCAGATGTTCTCCAGCGGCCATATGCGCCTTGGCAAAGGCTTCAGCGAAGGTCACTCCAACCCCCATCACCTCACCGGTAGATTTCATCTCAGGGCCGAGAATCGGATCCACGCCAGGGAACTTGTTGAAGGGGAATACCGCCTCCTTGACACTGAAGTACTCCGGAATCACCTCCTGGGTAAATCCAAGCTCTGCGAGAGTCTTACCCGCCATAACCCGCGCCGCAATCTTGGCCAGGGAATCGCCGATGCACTTGGAGACGAAGGGCACAGTCCGCGAAGCACGCGGGTTCACCTCGATCACGTAGATCTGGTCATCCTGAATCGCCAACTGCACGTTCATCAACCCAACCACTTCGAGCTCCAGCGCCATGCGCGTTACCTGATCGCGGATACGCAGCTGGTGATCGTCACTGATGCTGTAGGGAGGCAGGGAGCAAGCGGAGTCACCGGAGTGAATACCCGCCTGTTCGATATGCTGCATAATGGCACCGATCACCACCTGCTCGCCATCGCATACGGCATCCACGTCCACCTCAACCGCGCGATTAAGGAAATAGTCGAGCAGCACGGGGCTGTCGTTGGAAACCTGCACCGCATCACGCATATAGCGTTTGAGTTCCTCGACGTTGCCAACGATCTCCATCGCCCGCCCACCCAATACATAGGAGGGACGCACCACCAAGGGATAGCCGATCTCAGCGGCCTTGATGATCGCCTCCTCCGTGCTGCGCACGGTGGCATTTTCCGGTTGCAGTAACTGCAAGCGTTGAATCATCTGCTGGAAGCGCTCACGGTCCTCGGCGCGATCGATCGCCTCGGGGCTGGTACCGATAATCGGCACACCCGCCGCTTCCAGGTCTCGAGCAAGCTTTAGTGGCGTCTGACCACCGTACTGAACGATAACACCCTTGGGCTGTTCGACATCGACGATAGCGAGCACATCCTCCAGCGTCACCGGCTCAAAATAGAGCCGATCAGACGTATCGTAATCCGTGGATACGGTTTCCGGGTTACAGTTCACCATGATGGTTTCAAAACCATCTTCGCGCATCGCCAGAGCCGCGTGAACACAGCAATAATCGAACTCAATGCCCTGTCCGATGCGGTTGGGTCCACCGCCGAGCACCATGATCTTTTCACGGGACGAGGGCATAGCTTCGCACTCCTCGTCGTAAGAGGAGTACATATAGGCAGTAGCGGAGGCAAATTCGGCGGCGCAGGTATCAACCCGCTTGTAGACTGGATTAACACCCAGCTTTTGGCGGTGCTCCCGGAAGCTCTTCTCGGTCACCCCCAGCAGCGCCGCTAGGCGCGCATCGGAGAAACCCTTGCGCTTGAGGCGATAGGTCAACGTCTCATCGCAATCATGCAGGCCCAGCGAGGCTACTTTCTGCTCATCAGCGATGATCTCTTCCAGCTGCACAAGATACCAGGGATCGACATGGCTGTGAGCGAAGACCTGCTCCATGGTCATGCCGGCGCGGAAGGCGTCGCCGATATACCAGATACGATCCGGGCCGGGGGTGCTCAGCTCCCGCACAAGACGCATCTGGGCATCCTCATCGGACAGGTCAATGATGGGATCGAGTCCGTGCACACCCACTTCCAACCCACGCAGCGCTTTCTGCAGGGATTCCTGGAAGTTACGTCCGATCGCCATCACCTCACCCACGGATTTCATCTGCGTGGTAAGTCGGTCGTTGGCTTTGGGGAATTTTTCGAAAGCAAAGCGCGGCACCTTGGTGACAACGTAGTCGATCGCCGGCTCGAAGGAGGCAGGGGTCACGCCGCCCGTAATATCGTTACTCAGTTCATCGAGGGTATAACCCACCGCTAACTTGGCCGCGATCTTGGCGATCGGGAAGCCGGTTGCTTTCGATGCCAGTGCCGACGAGCGCGAGACACGCGGGTTCATCTCGATAACGACCATACGGCCATCTTTGGGATTTAGGCCGAACTGGACATTGGAGCCCCCGGTCTCAACCCCAATCTCACGCAGCACCGCCAGCGAGGCGTTACGCATGATCTGGTATTCCTTATCAGTCAGGGTCTGGGCCGGTGCCACCGTAATGGAATCACCAGTGTGAACCCCCATCGCGTCGAAGTTTTCGATGGAGCAGACGATGATGCAGTTGTCGTTGCGGTCACGTACCACCTCCATCTCATACTCTTTCCAACCGATCAGGGATTCATCGATCAGCAGTTCGCTGGTTGGCGACAGGTCAAGGCCGCGCTCGCAGATCTCGACAAACTCCTCACGGTTATAAGCGATACCGCCACCGGTTCCCCCCATGGTAAAGGAGGGGCGAATAATACAGGGGAAGCCCAGCTCGGACTGCACCGCATGAGCCTCTTCCATGGTGTGGGCGATGCCCGCCTTGGGGGTTTCAAGACCGATATTTTTCATCGCCACATCGAAGCGTGAACGATCTTCCGCCTTGTCGATGGTATCGGCGTTGGCACCGATCATCTCGACCCCAAACTTTTCCAGCACCCCGTGATGCTCCAGATCGAGGGCGCAGTTCAGGGCTGTCTGTCCACCCATGGTGGGCAGGAGCACGTCGGGACGCTCTTTTTCGATAATCTTGGCGACGGTCTGCCAGCGAATCGGCTCGATGTAGGTGGCATCGGCCATGGCTGGGTCGGTCATTATGGTGGCGGGATTGGAGTTCACCAGGATGACCCGATAACCCTCTTCACGCAGGGCCTTGCAAGCCTGTGCACCGGAGTAGTCAAACTCGCAGGCCTGACCGATAACGATCGGGCCTGCACCAATAATCAGGATACTTTGGATATCTGTACGCTTTGGCATAGTGTAAATCTTCTGTCTGCTGGTCTCAGGATCGCCATTGCGACCCATGACAAAGGGTTGACGCCGTAATTAACGACGCTCGCGAATCAGATCGATAAAGCGATCAAACAGAGGTGCCACATCATGAGGCCCCGGGCTCGCTTCCGGGTGCCCCTGGAAACTAAAGGCTGGCTTGTCGGTCCGCGCAATCCCCTGCAGGGAGCCGTCAAACAGCGACTTGTGCGTCGCCTGCAGACAGTCCGGCAGTGAGCTCTCACTTACGGCGAAACCGTGGTTCTGACTGGTGATCATGACCACCTTCGACGCTAGATCCTGTACCGGATGGTTGGCGCCATGATGGCCAAACTTCATTTTCTCGGTTGTGGCTCCGCTGGCCAGAGCCATCAACTGATGGCCGAGGCAGATGCCGAACACAGGGATATCCGTTTCCAGAATCTGCTGGATAGCCGCAATCGCGTAATCGCAAGGCTCGGGGTCTCCCGGACCATTAGAGAGGAACACTCCATCGGGGTTCATCGCTAGCACCGCGCTGGCGGGCGTTTGCGCCGGCACCACGGTGAGGCGACAGCCGCGCTCTACCAGCATGCGCAAAATATTACGTTTCACGCCGAAATCGTACGCTACCACATGGAAAGGGAGGTCTGTGGCATCGGGATGTGAATCGGATTGCAGGCTCCATACGCTGTTGATCCACTCATACTGCTCGGCGGTGGAGACCTCCTTCGCCAGATCCATTCCCTTGAGGCCGGGGAAGGATTTTGCCAGCTTCAGCGCGCGCGCTTCGTCGATAGTATCGCCGGCTATAATACAGCCATTCAGGGCGCCCTTTTCACGCAGCAAGCGCGTCAGGCGACGGGTATCAATATCCGCGATCGCCACAACATTGCGCTCTTTAAGGTACTCATCCAGGGGCTGGCGGTTACGCCAACTACTGGCCAGCAACGGCAAATCGCGAATAATCAGGCCCGCTGCCCACACTTGCCGGGACTCTTCATCCTCGGGCGTGGTACCGGTATTACCAATATGTGGGTAGGTCAAGGTGACCATCTGGCGAGCATATGAGGGATCAGTGAGAATCTCCTGATATCCGGTCATCGCCGTATTGAAGACCACTTCGCCACTTGTTTCACCGGCCGCGCCGATAGAAACCCCTTTAAATACGCTCCCGTCTTCGAGAACCAATATCGCTGATTGGGTCAAAGATCCCTCCCCCTGTCATACCTGAAACTGCTAATCACATAATCAAAAAAAAACGAGATGAGCACCCGATGCCTCATCTCGTTCTTGTTGTTTTACATGTCGTAAAGCGCACCCGCCCATATTCGGACACAAAATTGGCGGGATTTTACGTAATTATTCCCTGCCTGTCCACGCTCATTTGCGCCAACTTCCACTAATCGAGTTCGAGCACATCCTGCATATCGAACAAACCCGTGCTCTTGTGCTGCAACCAAACCGCCGCTCGCACCGCTCCCTTGGCGAAGGTCATGCGACTGGAAGCCTTATGGGTGATCTCGACACGCTCACCTTCGGTCGCAAACAGGACGGTATGATCCCCGACCACGTCACCGGCTCGAATCGTTTCAAAACCGATGGTGTTACGGTCCCTCTTTCCTGTCACTCCCTCACGACCATAAACGGCGCACTCTGCCAAATCGCGACCCAGGGCATCGGCCACGACCTCCCCCATCCGCAACGCGGTCCCTGAGGGCGCATCAACCTTATGGCGATGATGCGCTTCAATAATTTCAATATCGTACTGATCACCCAGGGACTTCGCCGCAATCTCCAGCAACTTAAAGCACAGATTAACCCCCACGCTCATATTGGGAGCAAACAGCAGCGGGATATCTTCGGCGGCCACCTTTAGCTGGTGCTTCTGCTCATCGCTGAGCCCGGTGGTGCCGATAACGACAGCCTTACCGTGTTCGCGACACAACTCGACATTGGCGAGCGTAAACTCCGGATTAGTGAAATCGATCAGCACATCGAACAGGTCGAGCTTATCGGCCAACTGCCCACAGAGTTCGACACCCACCTTGCCAATACCGGCCATCTCACCGGCATCACTACCCAAAAGACTACTATCAGGGCGATCGATCGCGGCGCCCAACATGGCTTCCTCGCTATCGCTCAGCGCCTCGATCAAGACGCGCCCCATGCGACCCGCCGCACCCACTACCGCTACACGCACCATGGCTATCGCTCCCCCGTCAGGACTTCATGTCGTCGAAAAAGGTTTTTACACCCTCAAACCAGGAGGTCTTGCGCGGCGATTGCTTTCCGGTCCCCTCCTCCTCGAAGGAGCGCTGCAACGCTTCCAGCAACTCTTTTTGCTCTTTACTCAGGCTAACCGGTGTCTCTACTATAACGCGGCACATCAGGTCTCCCTGACTACCACCACGCACCGGTGTCACCCCCTTACCTCGCAAACGAAACAGCTTGCCGGTCTGGGTTTCAGCGGGAACCTTCAGCTTCACACGACCGTCGAGGGTGGGAACCTCAAGTTCGCCACCAAGGGCCGCATCCACGAAAGTGATAGGCACCTCGCAATAGAGATGCTTGCCGTCGCGATGGAAAATGGAGTGCTCGCGCACCGACACCTGCACATAGAGATCACCGGCGGGACCACCATTAACACCCGCCTCACCCTCACCGGCCAGGCGAATGCGATCTCCGGTATCAACCCCGGACGGCACCTTGACCGACAGAGTCTTGTACTCCTGCACCCGACCTTCACCATGGCAGCTACGGCAAGGATCCTTGATCTGCTTACCGCTACCATGACAGTTGGGGCAGGTTTGCTGCACGGAAAAGAAGCCCTGCTGCATGCGCACCTGGCCAACCCCCCCGCAAGTCGTACAGGTTTCCGCCTTGGAACCCTTGGCCGCGCCACTACCGTTACAGGGTTTACACTCTACCTGGGTGGGGATGCGAATCTTTTTAGTGACCCCCCTGACCGCCTCCTCCAGAGAGAGATCAAGAGGGTAGCGCAGATCAGAACCACGCTGTACCGAGCTGCGCTGGCCACCACCACCGCCGCCGCCACCAAATATGTCGCCGAATACATCGCCGAAAATATCGCTGAAGTTGCCCGCTCCGGCGCCGCCGAAACCGCCACCTCCCTGGCTCGCATCCACGCCCGCATGACCATAACGGTCATAGGCTCCACGCTTCTGCTCATCGGAAAGCACTTCGTAGGCCTCATTGACCTCCTTGAACTTCTCCTCGGCAGTATGATCATCAGGATTACGATCAGGGTGGTACTTCATCGCCTTGCTGCGATAGGCCTTCTTTAGGTCTTTTTCCGATACTTCACGGGAGACCCCAAGCACCTCATAGTAATCTCGTTTCGACATATCCGTTTTCCTGGCACCGTTGCCTAGATCGCAACCGCTAATATTTCACACTATTTTGATACAACAACGCGGGAGAGCATCTCCCGCGCTGTTAAAGACAAGCCCACAAGGTGGGCAAAACGACCTTACTTCTTGTCGTCTTTTACCTCTTCAAACTCCGCATCAACCGCATCATCAGCACTCGCCTTAGCTTCAGCTTCAGCACCGGCGTCCCCCGCTTCGGCCTCGGCAGCCTGCTCAGCGTAGAGCTTCTGGGCCAGAGAGGAGGAGGCTTCGGTCAAAGCCGTAGTCTTGGCTTCAATCAACTCCTTATCATCACCCTTGAGCGCCTCTTCCAGCTCTGTAATCGCAGTTTCGATGGCTGTTTTTTCCTCTTCGGTCGCCTTGTCACCCGCTTCCTCAATGGTTTTCCGCGTCGCGTGGATCAAGCCATCTGCGGTGTTACGCGCAGTAACCATCTCCTCGAACTTGCGATCCTCATCGGCGTTGGCCTCGGCGTCGGCAACCATCTTCTCAATCTCGTCATCAGACAGACCGCTAGAAGCCTTGATCACGATCGACTGCTCTTTGCCCGTACCCTTGTCCTTGGCAGACACATTCAGGATACCGTTAGCATCGATATCAAAGCTCACCTCAATCTGCGGCATGCCACGAGGAGCCGGCGGAATATCGCTCAGGTCGAAGCGACCCAGTGATTTATTCTGCGTGGCCTGTTTACGCTCACCCTGGCAAACATGGATGGTCACCGCAGGCTGGTTGTCATCGGCGGTCGAGAACACCTGGGACTTCTTGGTCGGGATAGTGGTGTTTTTCTCGATCAGTGGCGTCATCACGCCACCCATGGTTTCGATACCCAGAGTCAAGGGTGATACGTCAAGCAGCAACACGTCGGTCTTTTCACCGGACAGTACGCCCGCCTGAATCGCAGCGCCCATGGCAACAGACTCATCGGGGTTCACATCTTTACGGGGATCGCGCCCGAAGAACTCTTTTACCTTGCTTTGCACCAGCGGCATACGGGTCTGGCCACCGACCAGGATCACTTCATCGATATCAGAGATATCGATATCTGCATCCTTAAGCGCAGTACGGCAAGGCGCAATGGATTTTGCCACCAGATCCTCAACCAGCGATTCCAGCTTGGCGCGAGTCAGCTTGACGTTAAGGTGCTTGGGACCGGTGGCATCAGCGGTCACATAAGGCAGGTTGACGTCAGTCTGCTGCGCGGAAGAGAGCTCGATCTTGGCCTTCTCGCCAGCTTCCTTCAAACGCTGCATGGCCAGTGGATCACCCTTGAGGTCGATTCCACTCTCTTTCTTGAACGCGTCAGCCAGATAGTCGATAACACGCATATCAAAATCTTCACCACCGAGGAAAGTGTCACCGTTGGTGGCCAGCACTTCGAACTGGTGCTCACCGTCGACGTCGGCAATTTCGATAATGGATATATCGAACGTACCACCGCCAAGGTCATAAACTGCAACGGTCTTATCACCCGCTTTTTTATCCATACCGTAGGCCAGTGCGGCTGCGGTCGGCTCGTTGATAATACGCTTAACCTCGAGGCCGGCGATTTTACCGGCATCTTTGGTGGCCTGACGCTGGGAGTCATTAAAATAAGCCGGGACCGTAATAACCGCTTCAGTTACGGCTTCGCCGAGATAATCTTCGGCTGTCTTTTTCATTTTCTTCAGCACTTCAGCAGAGATCTGGGGTGGAGCCCTCATCTCGCCCTTGCACTCAACCCATGCATCACCGTTTTCGGCCTTAACAATTTTGTAAGGCACCATGGCGATATCTTTTTGCACTTCGGCATCTTCAAAACGGCGCCCGATAAGACGCTTGATCGCAAACAGGGTGTTATGCGGATTCGTTACCGCCTGACGCTTTGCCGGCTGGCCCACCAGAATTTCACCGTCTTCGGTAAAGGCGATGATGGAGGGAGTCGTACGATCACCCTCTGCATTCTCCAATACCTTGGCTTTATCACCATCCAGAATCGCCACGCAGGAGTTGGTGGTACCCAGGTCAATTCCAATAATTCTTCCCATCTTTTCTCTCCAGTCCCGCCCCGCGAAGGGCGTCAATTCGCTATCTAAAATTCGTTATCAACAATATGTGATCCGTGCAATCCGGCAACAATCGGCGCCGACTGTCGGCGCATCGATATCAGCGTTGCTGAACCGGCTTCTGTCTCTCTATATGCGTCCGCATTCGCTATTTTCAAGCCTGCTCGTCAACTTTTGACTGCGAAGCCTTGGAAACAACCACCATCGCCGGGCGCACCAGGCGGCCGTTGAGGGTGTAGCCCTTCTGAAACGCTGCGATTACAGTGCCCGGCTCAACATCCGCGTTTTCCTGCATACTCATCGCTTCATGCAGCTGGGGATCAAAAGGCTCTCCTACCGCTTCGATGGCCACCAGACCGTACTTACTCAATGCCCCCTGGAACATATTGAGGGTCATCTGCATCCCCTCAACCATCGCCTTTTGCGCCTCGTCCTCGACATTAGCGCTGTCGACGGCTCGCTCCAGACTGTCGATGACCGGTAGCAGATCAGCAGAGAAGCGCTCCAGCGCAAACTTGTGAGCCTTCTCGACATCCTGCTCCGCACGACGGCGAACGTTCTGCGTATCAGCTTGCGCCCGCAACACCTGCTCACTGGCCTTTACCAGCTCCGCTTGCGCCGCCTCAAGGTCTGCCTGCAAAGCCGACACCAACTCCTCCTGCGGCACTGCGTCCGCGCCCTCTGCTGCTACCTGTTCAGTCTGGGACTGCACCTCTTCGTTGAGGTCGGCCTGCACCTCTTCATGCTGCTCCGGGTTCGGTTTTTTGTCGCTCATCCGCATATCTCTCGCATTTTGATTCATGCAAAGGCGTTACCCTTCGCAACTAAAAGTCAGTGCTGCTCTATATGGGGTTACTCCGCAGGGTTTCAAGGGTTATTAGGGGGATTATATTCCTGCACCTGAAAAGCGTTGCACCGCCCGATCAAAATACTGTATATATAGACAGTCTAAACTGAACTATCTCCCGGAGCCCCGCGATGCTTATCCACCTGTCCATTCGCAACTTCGCCATCGTCGATCAGCTCGAGCTGGATCTCAAACGCGGCATGACCGTCGTCAGCGGTGAAACCGGCGCGGGAAAATCGATCATGCTCGACGCCCTCGGGCTAGCGCTGGGAGACCGAGCCGATTCGGCCAGTGTCGGGCAACAGAGTGAACGGGCCGAGATTCTGGCTAGCTTTGACCTGAGCCAATGCCCACAGGCACTGCAATGGCTGAGCGAGCGTGATCTGGCGCTGGAGCAGGAGTGTATTTTACGCCGAGTCATCACCCGCGAAGGGCGCTCCCGCGGCTATATCAACGGCAGTGCATCCCCTCTAACTGACCTGCGCGAACTGGGGGAGATGCTGATCGATATCCACAACCAGCACGAACATCAGTCCCTGCTCAAAAAGGAGGCCCATCAACGCCTACTCGATCGCTGGGCGGGTTGCGACGAGCTTGCGGGGCAACTACGCCAGATCTGGCAGCAATGGCAGCGCCAGCGCCAACAGCTTGAGCGACTGAGCAGTGCCAGCGAAGAGGATAGCGCACGGGTTCAACTGCTGAGTTACCAGCTCAATGAACTCACAACCCTCGACCCCCAACCAGGCGAGTACGAAGAGCTGGAAGCTGAATATCACCAACAAGCCAACGCCGGCCAGTGTGTGCAAAACTGCCAGCAAGCGCTGCAGCTGTGTGCCGAGGCCGACAGCGGCAATGCCCTGCAGCAACTCAACAACAGCCTGCATCTGCTGCATGAGATAGCAGCAGGTCACCCACAACTGCAGGAGAGCATTGACCTGCTCACCAGCGCCCGCATTCAGGTCGAGGAAGCCTGCGGTACCCTCAACCACTACCTCGACCACTTCGAGGCCGATCCCGAGCGATTGTATGAGCTCGAGGAACGCATTAACGGGTTTAACAGTATCGCCCGCAAGCATCGTACGGCCCCGATGGAGCTGGTAGGGCTGAGCGAACAACTTTCGGAGGAGTTAACCCAGCTGCAATGCAGCGATGAGCAGCTTGACCAGCTTGAGCACGAGATTCAGGCACTGCAACAGCACTATCAAACCCAGGCATTGAAACTGCGCAAACAGCGCGAACGTGCTGCACCGAAGCTGGCGAAGGCCGTAACGGAACAGATTCGTCAACTGGGTATGCCCCAGGGTGAATTCAGCGTCCAACTCACCCCTCTCAGCGACGGCACCGCTAACGGGCTGGAGAGCATCGAATTTATGGTGAGCGCGAACCCAGGTCAACCAGTGCGCCCCCTGCGTCAGGTAGCATCGGGGGGGGAGCTCTCGCGTATCAGTCTGGCGATTCAGGTGATCAACGCACAAACCAGCACCATTCCCACACTGGTGTTTGATGAGGTGGATGTGGGTATCGGCGGTGGTATCGCCGAGGTCGTCGGGCTACGTTTACGGCAGCTGGGAGAGGCCGGCGGGCAGGTGATCTGCGTCACCCATCAACCCCAGGTGGCCTCACAGGGGCACCAGCACCTGCAGGTGCAGAAGCAAAACCTGAAAAACCAGACCTATACCCGTATCGAACCACTGCAGGGGGAGCGCCGCATTGAAGAGGTTGCACGAATGCTAGGCGGTGTTGAAATGACCCAGCAAACCCTGGCCCACGCCCGTGAAATGCTGGAAAGGGCGAGCGTTTAAGTCAAACTCAGGGAGGTAAAACCTCAGCAACGCTTCTTAACGTACAACACCAACTTATGATCCATGAGATCGTAACCGTGATTGAGGGCGATCTCCTTCTGCAAGCGCTCGATCTCCGCACTGTAGAACTCAACGACCTGGCCGGTATCCACACACACCATATGGTCATGATGGTCATCCTTGGCGATCTCGAACACTGAGCGACCATCATTGAAGTTATGGCGAACCAGCAGCCCCTTCTCTTCAAATTGGGTGAGCACGCGATAGACCGTCGCCAACCCCACATCCTCGTCACTTTCGATCAACGCCTTGTAGACATCCTCGGCGCTCATGTGACTATTAGGGGCCGATTCGAGCAGTTGTAAAATCTTAACCCGGGGCGCAGTCACCTTTAGGCCAGCATTTTTAATGTCTTGCTCTTCCACAACTACTCCTTTCCTGTCGATTGACCCTTAGCAGATCAAAGAATATCGGGTATTATCACACTATCCGACAATCAAGTGAAAGCGCTCCCCACCAAGATGTATAACCTAATTAAGCACGGCCTGCTCGGCCTCTCGTTGGCAACCCTCGTCGGCTGCTCCGGATTTCCCGGCGTGCACAAGATCGATGTGCATCAGGGTAACGTAGTCACTCAGGAGATGGTTGACCAGCTTCGTCCCGGCATGACCGAGCGTCAGGTGCGCTTTGTTATGGGCACACCACTACTGGTAAGCACCTTCGACCCCAATCGCTGGGACTATATATACAGTATCCAGCGTGGCGGCAGGGAGCGCGCCCAGCAGACCCTCAGCGTATTTTTCGAAAACGGCGAGCTCAAGCAGCTGGCCGGTGATTTCCGCCCCAACTCCGGCATCAGTAAGACCGAGCAGGAACAGCAGGAGCGAACCAAGCAGCTACTGGAGGATGTCAGCGGAGAGATGAAAGCCGAAGGTGTCGACCCATCATCCGCTTCCCAGCAGCCTCGGGAAATTGGCAGCCCCAATATTGGCACCCCACAGTAGATTCACGACTCCCCTCCCACAATAAAAAGACCGCTTTATAAGCGGCCTTTTTATTGTGGGGGTCCAACGATGCGCTATCACCCACTCTCTTTTCGTGCCTTGGCGTCAGCGGCCCTTTGCTTACGCACAAGCTTCGGATCCACCAGTAAAGGCCGGTAGATCTCTACCCGCTCGTTGGCCACCAGCTCACGCTCCGCCGGCTTGGGTTCGCTCTTGCCAAACACCCCCATAGATGCGCTTTCCAACAGAATCTCCGGGAATTTATCCACGATCCCCGAGCGCTTCGCCGCCTCCAGCATGGTGGTACCACAGGGCACGCTGAGGGGAATAATCAACTGTTTTTCAGGCGTGGCATAAGCCACCTCAACCTGTATGGTTTCACCATCCATTTAACGGTATACCTCATTGGCGCGCTTGCAAAACGCATCCATCATCGTCTCCATCGCCTTATTAAATACCCCATTGAAGGTGGCCGCCAATAGGCGATTGGAAAACTCAAACTCCAGCTCCAGCTCCACCTTACAGGCATTATCCTCCAGCTCGGTGAAGCGCCAGCAACCCTGCAGCGTCGAAAAGGGGCCATCCACCAGCGCGATCTGCAGCTCCTTTCCCGGCAACAAACGATTGCGGGTGATAAAGCTATGCTTCAAGCCCGCTTTGCCAACATCGACCCGAGCCTCTATCTGGTCGGCTTCGCGTATAAGCACCTCGGCACCATCGCACCAGGGCAAAAACTGTGGGTAGGACTCCACATCCTCCACCAGCTGGTACATCTTCTGCGCCGAATGCATGATCAAGGCGCTACGACTTACCCTATGCATCGCTAATCAGGCACCGCTGAATTTCTGGTAGAGCGTCACCACGAACACTATAAACACCGCCAACGGAGAGATCACCCTCACCATCGCCCGCCACAGATTAAATCGAACCAGGCTCTTGAGGGCCAACTCATTCAACACCACGGAGCGCTTGATGATCCAGCCGGCAAAAATTGCGATAAACATTCCACCCAGTGGCAGCATGATATTGGCGGTGAGGAAATCAAACAGGTCAAACAGCCCCATCCCGAATAGCTGGTATTCAGCGCCAGACCAGACATTAAGCGACAACAGGCAACCAATACCCAGCACCCACACGATCAAACTCAATACCACTACCGAGGTAACCCGGCCGAGATTAAACCGCTCGGTCATCCAGGCCGCCGAGGGCTCAATCAATGAGATCGATGAACTCAGGGCCGCAATGGAAACCAGCAGGAAGAACACTCCACCGAGAATCTGGCCGCCAGGGATCTGGGCAAAGGCGGTCGTCAAGGAGATAAACAAAAGGCCAGGGCCCTGGGTGGCCTCCATGCCGTTGGCAAAAACAATGGGGAAGATGACCAGTCCCGCCACCAGCGCAACCGCCGTATCCAGCAGTGCCACCGTAATCACGGTACTACCAATCGACGCCTGTTTGGGCATATAGGCCCCGTAGGCCATGATGGCGCACATACCCAGACTCAGGGTAAAGAACGAGTGACCCAGCGCCGCCAGAACCGCATCCATGCTAAGTTTGCTGAAATCGAAATCAAACAGATACGCAAACCCCTCGCCGAAGTGACCGGTCTGGGTGGCGCTATACCCGAGCATACCCAGCAGCAACACAAACAGGGCGGGCATCATCACCTTGACGCTGTTCTCCAGGCCCTTGTGAATCCCCAACGCCACCACGATCGCCGTCATGGCCATAAAGACGCTGTGCCAGATGGTTAGCTTGGTAACATCCTGCAAAAGCCCTTCGCCAAACGCCTTGCCCACCTCATCGCCACTCATGCCATTGAAGTTACCCGCAAACAGCTCCACGGTGTAATCGAGGGACCAGCCCGCCACCACGCTGTAAAAGGAGAGGATCATGATACCCGCAAGGACACCCATCCAGCCCACTCCACCCCACAGGCGTGAGGCACCGGATTCCCGGGCTAGCTGCCCCATAGCGGTAATCGGGTTATGGCGTGCGTGGCGACCAATCAGCACCTCGGACATCATGATCGGAATACCCACCATGGCGATACACAGCAGATAGACCAGCACAAAAGCGCCCCCCCCGTATTCGCCCGTGATAAAGGGAAACTTCCAGATATTGCCCAGCCCTATTGCCGAACCGGAAGCCGCCAGAATAAAGGTCCATCTCGTCGCCCATGTCCCGGCTACTGTGGGTGTGTTGTCCGCCATCATTTACCTCTGTATTTGCCTTAACCCCAGACACAAGGCGCCCATTCTAGCGATTTAGCCCACCGACTCAACCTTTGATTGCCTGCACCCCACTCTCTCCCTATAATCCGCGCCATGGCAAAGAAACCGAAAAAATCTGCGGGCAACGGCGGCACCATCGTCGTCAACAAGAAAGCACGCTTCGATTACCACATCGACGACCGCTACGAAGCGGGGGTTATGCTCGCCGGCTGGGAAGTAAAAAGCCTGCGAGCGGGCAAGATCCAGCTCGTCGATAGCTACGTCATTCTGAAGGATGGAGAGGCCTGGCTGGTTGGCGCCCAGATCACTCCACTCAACACCGCATCGACCCATGTTGTGGCCGACCCCCGCCGCGACCGAAAACTGCTGCTTAACAAGCGCGAGCTAGCCAAACTACTGCAAACCATCGAGCAGCAGGGGCACACCTGCGTCTGCACATCGCTCTACTGGAAGCAGCATCTGGTCAAGGCCGAGATCGCTACGGCTCGAGGCAAAAAAGATTTCGACAAGCGCGCCACCGAAAAGGACCGTGACTGGGATCGCCATAAGCAGCGCATTATGCGCCACTAACGCCTGACGAAGTTATCCATAGCACCGCGCTAACAGAAGGAGGCCCTGCCTCCTTTTTTATTGCCCGTTAACGACAGAAGCAGCTATGGTAAGGCCCTTGATTCAGCCCGCGCAGGCTCCTTTATGAAGGTCATCTACTCCGAGCAACAACTGCTTCACGATGTTCCGTTCGAAGTTCTCGGTGGTGAGCCTACCCCGAACTTCGAGCAACCCCGGCGCGCCCTACAGGTACTCAACGCCCTCACGCAACGGGAGCTTGGCCCCGTAACCCCCCCCACCGAGCATGGAGTCGCCCCCTTAAAGCGGATACACAGTGCAGACTACATCGACTTTCTGGGCGATGCATGGAACCAGTGGCAGGCAACCTTCCCCGATAAAGCGGTGGCCCTGCCCTTTCTTTTTCCCAATCGCGGATTACGCCAACGGCTGCCACGCCATATTGAGGGACGACTGGGGTACTACGCTTTTGATCTCAGCGTTGGCCTGACAGCAACCAGCTGGAGCGCCATTCAGAGCTCGACCGATTGCGCCCTGACGGCCGCCGACCTGATACTGGCCGGGGAGAGCAGTGCTTTTGCCCTCTGTCGCCCCCCCCGGGCACCATGCTGGCCGCGACCTGATGGGCGGCTACTGCTATCTCAACAACGCCGCTATTGCCGCCCAGCACCTGATCGACCAGGGTCAGGGGCGGATCGCGATACTGGACCTCGATTACCACCACGGCAACGGCACCCAAAGCATCTTCTACCATCGTAATGACGTACTGTTCGCCTCGATTCATGGCGACCCCGACGACGAGTACCCTCACTATCTGGGCTTTGCCGATGAGACCGGCGAAGACCAGGGGCAAGGCTACAACCTCAATATCCCGCTGGCCCTTGGCCGTACATCCTGGCAGCAATACCGGCAAGCCCTCGAGACCTGCAGCCAGCGAATCGACAAATTTTCACCCGATACACTGGTGGTCTCGCTGGGGCTCGATACCTATAGCGACGACCCGCTGGGAGAATTTTCCCTGCAAAGCCTTGATTACCTGGAAATGGGCCGCATATTAAAGAGTATGGGGCTGCCGACCCTCTTTGTGTTTGAAGGGGGCTACGCCGTAGAAGCCCTGGGCGAGAATACAGCCAACGTGTTGCAGGGGTTTGAGCAGAAACCCTAACCCCGCCGCGCCGAAGGGTGTATAATCGCCTCAACTGAAGGTTTACCGGGGACGATTTGGATTCGACGACGGTGACGAAACCCGAGGTGCATGTCGAGAGGGTAGTGACTCTCGTAAAACAATCGCTGCAACTTTTATAGTTGCTAACGACGAAAACTACGCACTGGCTGCCTAAATCCAGCCTACGTCTGACATCGGATGCCTGTAAACGGGACTCAGACGGCACGCAGAACAGGATCGCGGCAAAGTTTGTCTGGAACGGCGCTGCTAAAACTCTAACAGACTCGCCCTCCTCGCCCTGATCGTCGGGCCGACTTGGGTTAACTCAGTAGACGCATCTAAGCATGTAGATCCAACGGCAGAGTGCTGGCGGACGCGGGTTCAATTCCCGCCGTCTCCACCAAATACGAAACCCCAACTGTTATCAGTTGGGGTTTTTTATTGCCTAAAACCCGCGCTACAGCCCTTATGTGGCAGGGACTTACGGACTTCGCCACCGTTGTAATCGCGGACTTTCACCGGCAATTCTTCTCTGAATGGCCGAATACTCTCAGTACCTCTCCTCATCACGCCAAGCCCAAGTCCATGAGCTGAGAACAGAGAACCCTTTAAAATCAGTAGCTTATTAATGGACTCAGGAAAGGAGTTTGATTAAAAAATTGGGTTAGCTGCGTAACTTGAGCCATCTTAGATAGACAGAAAACAATATGAAAATCTGCGCCCTAGATTTGCCCCAAAACAGATAATTGATGGGAGTGTTAGATAAAACAGCTGCATCACAGCGCAATGCAACCAACGCTTTCCGCCTCCTAGTGCGAACTGAGACAACTGGACAGGTAGAACAAAATTGACTTTTTATGTACATAACTGTACTTTTTCGACATTTTTACACCGAGTGCTTGGTGAGCGTAATGCCCGATCAAATAATGACCATCAAAGAGGTTGCGACCTACTTGAAGGTGAATGACAGAACAATATACAGAATGGCTATGTCAGGGAAGATCCCTGCCTTTCGGGTAGGTTCATCGTGGCGTTTCAAGTCCTGTGAAATCGACGCATGGATTGAGTCAGAACACAATTCCATGCAGCAGCCATTATTAAAAAAAAACATAGGTTAGGGGAATCGCCTTACATGACCACATTAGCAGCCATTGATTACGCCCCAGAAGAAGAACAGCTCGTTACTCCCAGAGCGTACCCGCAGCTCATAAAATATATGGGATCAAAGGCTAAAATCATCAACTTTGTTTCAGAATCTATTCAGTCAATTTACAACGGTGGCGTTGTTTGTGATTTATTTAGCGGAGCTGCCAGCCTGTCAGGGGCATTAGGCGCATCCTATCCCATTTTAACCAATGATATTCAGCACTATTCATCGCTCATTGCTTCTGTCTATTTAAAGCCTGTTAAGAAGATAGACAGTGAATCATTGATGCAGGAAGCAACGGATTACTACAAAAAAGCCAGAGCGAAAATCACCACGGATATTGAGTATGAAGGCTTTGACTCTCTGGAAGAGTTCAATGAGATTGAAGAACGCAATCGTGCGCTTATCGATCAGACATTCCGCCATCATTATCATTTATTTGTGAAGAATTATTCTGGCACATGGTGGTCTGCGGAGCAGTGCCTTTGGATCGATGCTATCAAACAGGCAATTGATAAGCGCGCTAAGAATGGAGAATTTAAACAGGCGGAATATGCCCTTACCATGTCTACCTTGCTTCATGCAATGGCATATAGCAGTCAGGGAACAGGACATTACGCGCAATATCGGGATGCAAAGACAGAATCTTCTATGCTCGATATTAATATCTATCGACAGAAAATTTTACAGAATCTTTTCGTCAAAAAGCTCGACCAGATGATTATCTGGTCAAAAGAAAATGTCACCGACCTTAACCATTCCATTACCACGCTCAATTACACAGACTGCCTTAAAAAATTAAAGGGTGGTACTGTTTACGCTGATCCCCCTTATGCCTTTGTGCATTACAGCCGCTTTTATCACGCAATGGAAACGCTTTGCCTCTATGACTATCCTGACCTTCAAATTAAAGGTGGCAGCATCGTTAAAGGGCGTTACAGGGAAGAACGCCACCAATCACCTTTCTGCATAAGATCACAGGTAAATGGCGCATTTGAAGATCTGTTTGCTGGCGTTAAAATGGCAGGCGCCAACCTTGCATTGAGTTACAGTGATACAGCAATGATTTCATTGGAAACCTTGCTAGATATATCGAAGAAAACACTTAACTCTAATTATGAAATCTGGGTTGAAGATCTGGATCATCAACACATGACAATGGGTCGCCAGAATGATCGTTCTCGTGACGTTAAAGAATTAATGTTACTGGCGAGGAAAAACTAATGGCGAAAGGTCTTGATGCACTCAAAGTATCGCTCACCAAGAACGGCTATTTCAAGGTCGCAGAGGTCATCAAAAAGCATCCTAGAAATGAAATCCTCGACAATATCGAAGGGGTTTATGAGAGCATCAATTTAGAGGGTGCTCAAATTAAAGGGATGCTTTCCTACAATGAAACTACGGGTGAATTTCCCGAAGTGTGGGATGAGGTAAGACCTCTGGGCGATAAAGCTATTGAAGCACTGGTGTTTATTTCAATCATCTACTCGCATAAAACCCTAATTGAAGTGCTTTCCAAATCCAAATTATCGGAAATGCGTGGATGTTTAAAGCGGGATGATCTCGCAGAAAAAGCCTATACAAACCTTGTCTATTCAATGAATAAACAGGGCATGTGTCCACTTAATCAGGGCGCACATGAAACCGATTACGATGTATCGCCTTTATTCCTCCTGGAGATTGGCCCGCTTGTTAAAAAGGTCATTGGCTATAAGCTCCAAAAGACTGGCTGGAAAATTCCTGCACCCGATGATTATTTTTCACGGGATTTCTACGAGCAGTGCGCCTATTACGGCTTCCATGATGTGCTTGGCATATCAATGGAGCAGTTCAAACAATGGCTTGAAGGGGATGAAGTTAAGAAAGAAGAGCCGCCCAAGCTCGACCTTGTAGATCAGGATACAGAAACCAGTGCTGTGCTGATTTCTGCACTCGCATCGAAACCGTTTGTGATTCTGGCAGGCACGACAGGCACAGGAAAAACCAAAACCATTCGTGACCTTGCCGCAAAAATGAATCCTGTACCTGATGAACCCGACTTTAATCATGCCTTTATTCCTGTAGAAGCAGGCTGGACAGATGGTCGTCATTTGCTTGGCTATAAAAATCCATTTGGCAGATCGGGCGAGAATTATGTAACAACCAAACTGATTGATACCTTGCTGAAAGCTAATTATCCCGAATATGCCAACATACCGTTTTTCATTATCTTGGATGAAATGAACCTCTCGCATGTTGAGATGTATTTTTCTAAATTCCTCTCTGTAATGGAAACTGCAAAAGAGGAAAAATCCGAGCCTGTGCTTGGTTTGGAAGAGTTGCACCTGCTGTATAAGTCAGGGGTAACAGATCCTATTCAAACTACTTACATTCTCAATGCGATTAAGAAAAAAGGACTCTACATTACCGACAATGTGTTTTTTATCGGTACGGTTAACATGGATGAAACCACCTATATGTTTTCCCCTAAAGTGTTGGATCGTTCCTTTGTTATTCAATATGCACCACCCAGACCGTCAAGTGTCGGGCATGAATTTACCTTGTTCGAAGAGGATGTATTAGGCGTATCGACAGAGAAACTCTCTACCTTTATGACGGGCAGTGCTGCTATTGACCTCAGCTCTGATTATGACGCTTATCTTGACGAGCTGTTTGATGTGCTTGGTAAATTCCGTTTCGGGCCGCGCACGACCAACGAGGTTCGCCGCTATATTTCGGTATGTAGCAAGCTCCATGAGAATTTCACTGCCAAAGATGGTTACAACTCAAAAACCGCGATTCTTGACCGTGTGACGGTACAAAAGATCCTTCCCAAGATTCACGGCAACAGAGATACATTAACGCCGATATTTAAAGGCATGAAAGCCCTCTTTGAAAAAGAAGGGTTAACGCAATCTGCCGAGAAGCTGGAGCAGATGCGGAAAGATGTTATGAGCACCGGCTTTGCTAACTATTTCTCGACATTATGATGCGTGTACGGAAGCTCGTCATTGCTGATTCAGGCATTTTATTTAGCCTTTATCCTAACGGAGTCAGGGCGTTTAATGATGCGTTGATGATTGATCTTGAAGGCAATGAGATACGTGGCATTCCCGATGATAAGCCATGCCGAGGAATTCCCCTACTGGCTTATCATGCTGATGCGGATATTTTCCAGAAGATCCAACTGCGCGATAATACGGAATATGAATTTGCTATCGAGTTACCACTCACGGCAAATGATTTTTTAGCAGCTTGCGAAGATAACCCTATCTTTCCGTTTACCGATGCAGGAATCAAACATCTGGTGAAATTTAACGGCCCCGATTCCTGTGCAGAGCTACAGGGCGGGCGTTATCGCATTACGGGGCGGTTTAATTTCGAGAACAGTGCAGGCACAGCTTATCTTGATATTGAGGTCGAGCAAGGCACGTCCATTTCTATCCCTGTTGAAGTGCTGACGCAAAAACTCGATTACTACGAAGAGTTTCAACAGCTCCTTCATCAAATATCAGAATATAGTGCTTCTCTGCTCATACGCTTTGACAATGCCACAGAAACCGCCTTTGGTGTTTCTGCTGATAATGAAATTTCTCCGATGGCGGAGCTAATGGCATTCAGGCGATTATTCCGCAATGGTCGTTTGACCAACTATGTGCGCGAGATTATCAATAATCCATCTTCAAAAATATCGTCCGTCATCGCCAAAGAAAATGCTGCCTTTGCCACAAATCCCGATTGGGCGACATTAGCGCAATCCGCCATTGATTATGACTTTATGCGCGGTGGAGTATTACAGGACAGCTTTTCGGGGCATACACCGTTAACTTTGCCAGAACGCCGCATTAAAACGTCCTATGACACCAAAGATAATCGTTTTGTAAAAACCTCGCTGATGCTGTTAAGGGAGCGATTGCAGCACCTAAAAAGGCGGATGCCTAATAAGTATGAAGCCTCGCACAATGCGATGAATAATTGGAGTGAAGAACTCGACGCTATTCTGTTTCATCCCTTCTGGCAGGAGATAGGCACAAGCGAGGAATTTCCTAACTCGATGGTAATGTCTAACCGCAAAGGCTACCGCGAGTTTATGATGTTTTACCTTGCTTTTGGCTTGAGCATCAAACTCGAAAGCGAAAGCACATTGCTGGCTGTAGGCGGTGATATAAAACCTGTTCCTGACCTTTATGAGATGTGGTGCTACCTGATGATGCACGACTTACTTTGTCGCCTGACGGACTCTACAGGCGACCCAGATCTGTCTTTTATGAACCGAGATAAAGAGTTTATGAAAGACCTTATCAGCAAGAACGATAAGCCAATTAAATTTCTGTACAGCCACGATGATAAGCAGGTCATTCTCCAACTTTATTACAACAAAGATTTTAATCTGCTCGATGATAAATCAACGCAGTGGGCGGATTCCTATTCTGGCGTGTTTAACCCAGATGTAAGCATTTCTATGGAAATGCACGGCATTGTTCACTGGCTGCATTTTGATGCGAAATACCGCCTTGATTTATCAAAGTGGAAATCAGAATTAAGTGGTAGCGATATTGCATCGTCCTTCAAGCGTGAAGATATTCATAAAATGCACACCTACCGTGATGCGATACTTGGTAGTAGAGGAAGCTATGTTCTCTATCCGGGAAATGAGCGTATAAATGAACTGTATGTGCGTAACCCAGATAAAGCCTATCGGAATAGTAACCTTATGCCGAGCGTCGGTGCCTTCCCTCTAAAACCGACAGAAACAGACGTTCAGAGCGAACAACTGGGCTGCATTAGCAAACACATCCAAAACTGCATCCACTCGTTGATAAAAAATGATTTCAATTATGAAGAAGAGTATGGCTTCCGATAAAGTATCGATTCAGCACTCCGCCGCTTGAGGAGGCCGTTTAGCTTCCGCCCATCCGCCCAAACCCAACGCATGAATTGCTCTGGCGCTTCGCTATTGTAAACCTCCCTGTTTTAGTGCCACTGGTTTTTAGAGTTTTCCAACCGTTTCTCATGAGTCACCAGGTACTCTCGAGGAGTCAAGTTGTAAACCTCCCTGTTTTAGTGCCACTGGTTTTTAGAGTTTTCCAACCGTTTCTCATGAGTCACCAGGTACTCTCGAGGAGTCAAGTTGTAAACCTCCCTGTTTTAGTGCCACTGGTTTTTAGAGTTTTCCAACCGTTTCTCATGAGTCACCAGGTACTCTCGAGGAGTCAAGTCACCTAGTGATTCATGCGGCCGCTCTTCGTTGTATTCGCGCAGCCAGTTGTCGGTAATCTCTCGTACCTCTGATAGCCGAGAGAAAAGGTAAAAGTCCAATACTTCGTTTCGATATGTCCGATTAAAGCGCTCGATGTAGGAGTTCTGAGTTGGCTTACCCGGCTTGATGAACTCCAGTTCTACGCCATTCTCTTCAGCCCATTCAGCCAGTGCCGTCGAGATAAACTCCGGCCCGTTATCCATGCGTAGCTTCTTTGGATAGCCACGCCAGGATGCGGCTCGATCCAGTGTCCGTATCACTCGCTGAGCAGGTAGGTTCAGGTCTATTTCGATAGCTAAAGCCTCGCGGTTAAAGTCATCAACTACATTGAATGTCCTGAAGCGCCTTCCACAGCGTAAACTGTCGGCCATGAAATCTATCGACCAACAGTGATTTGCCAGCTCTGGTACGCACAGTGGCTCTGGATTTCTGTTAGGCAGACGCTTTTTCCCTTTTCGCCTCAGGTTGAGCTTGAGCAGGCAGTACACACGGTAAACCCGCTTATGGTTCCAGGCGTGCCCTCGGCGCCTCATGACTTTAAATAGCTTTCTAAAACCATACCGAGGGTACTTGTCCGTTAAAGCCAGCAGCACATCGATCACAGGATCATCACGCGAAGTATCGAGCTGATAGTGGTAAACGGACCTGCTCAGGCACAGTGCCTTACAAGCCGCCCTGATGCTCAATCCGTGGGTGCCTCGCAGGTAATCAACGAGTCCGCGTTTAGCTGCTGGCCTCAGAGCTTTTTTTCGATAACGTCTTTAAGCGCTCGGTTTTCCAGACTGAGGTCCGCAAACATCTGTTTGAGTTTCCTATTCTCTTCCTCCAGCGCTTTTAGCCGTTTGATGTCGGATGCTTCCATCCCACCATATTTCGACTTCCAGTTGTAATAGGTACCGTCAGAGATGCCTTGCTCTCGGCAAACATCCTTGACCTTCCGACCGCCTTCAACTGACTTCAAGATCTGTACGATCTGGGATTCCGTGAACCGTGTTTTGCGCATTGTCCGTTCTCCTTTCACATTGCTGTATTATGCCGGAGAACTCTAACTATCAGTGGCACTAAAACAGGGAGGTTTACAATATAGTTTCTAACATTGCTTTGGGGGCAGATAACGCCCCGCCACCGTGTAAGCGATAGACACGGCGGTGGAGTCTCAGTCTGCTCCTTTGCGGGACCCGACAAGCGTACTGTCATACAAGGCTTTTCCCCAAGGGGAACAAACGTTAAACTGTTCCCGAATTACAGCGGAGAAAGAGATATGTTTGGGGCCATTAAACTTGCTATGTTTGATACTAAACTGGCGAACTCGTTAGCAATGATTGGCGAAATGTCGGTACTTCAAGCTAAGCAACTAATTGTCGCTAGTAGAGCGGATTTAAGGGCTCTTCGCGCGGAACTCATGAGGTCAAAGAGGGGAACAGAAAGTTGCCTTGTAGAAATTATGGCCTACTGGGTAGAGGATGCTATTTCTCGGGGCGAAAAAACAACTGCCTCAATTTATGCTTTTGATGTTATTCAAACAATTCGTTCACACCACGGATCGGACAAATTAGCTCTAGACTCTTCGGCCTTGCTTTTAGCTGATGAGGTAACAGACAGCTACGGTGAGGTTCAGCATAAAAAAGCCACATAGAAAAATTAGAAATCCCTAGGTTTTTTCAGTCTATATTCGTCATTCAAACTTGCCAGCTATCATGCCGGCATGGCGGGTCCTAATTCGTACTTTTAGCCTGCGGGTTAAGGCTGCGCAGTATTTGTTTAGTTATAAAACTTGCTAGGCACTTGCTTGCTGGCTTTGGGTTTGCCGGTTTAGGGCGTTTTAAGCATTCTGCAACCCTGGAGCCCCTGCCGCTGGTGGCTTGCAGAAAATAAAGTGGGCCCTCTAGCAGTCACCACGCCAACACAAACCCAGCAAGTGCGCCTGGTACTTCCTGGATATTTCCTTACTTAAAAGTGTTTTAACCACGTGATTGCTGGGCTTCAGAAGGGATGTAGGTAAACCAAGGAAGGAAGGCTTAGGGTAGATTATAACTAGGCAAATACTGCGCTGCTGATACCCTCAACTCGTAAACCTAGAAAGAACCTAGAATTAAGATGCGGAAAGCTAAAAGGCTGTAACTAGCAACACTTTACTAAATTAAAGCTAATCGGTTAGTTCGACTCACACCACTCCTGCATTACTACACAGCAAAATTAAAGCCACACCATCTTCCGCATCACCATTATTTTTAATGCTATTTAACAACCGATTAACTTCATTAAGATCATCCTGATCCATAAGGGAAGAAATATATTCGCTTTGATAATCAACAATATAAGCAATCTGTACTATGAACGCCTGGTATTCCTGCGACTGAGAAACATAATCAACATAATTACTACGATCTTCATTACAACGAACATATGAACTTTCATCTTCTGCTGTGTTTCTTTGTAGAAAGTGTACACACTCGTGAATTATGGGGTCACACCTACCTGACTCTTCAAACCTTAACGGCACTTTAATACGGTAATTATCATAAGCTTTCGATTCATAACCATCGAGCTCGTAGGAGCAATTTGCGTCTACATGGGTATTATCATCATTACCTATCCAATCAAAACCAACCCACCTAACCCCGTTAAATTGATTCCCGTTTTTGTAGTAATCATCAAGGTTTCCACTCTCAATATATGTATCTCTGACACAAAATCCATACTGAGACATATAATTCATAACTATGTCTAAATATTCATCCACAATTTTGACCTAACATAAGCTCTAGTTAAACGGACCTCTATCTCACCATTTACGTAGCCAAGACGAAACGAGCATTTAGCTCTCTAAGTAGCTGATAAGTAGCTGATAAGTAGCTATATATTGAACTCCAAAATCACGACACAGGTTTGGAATTTTAACTTTTTTACTCTGCAAGGGGACTAGAACTTCGTGAGTTACAATAGTTTCACCTTTTGCTGCCGCCCTAGAAACCAGCCAAGGGTCGGCCCCTGACAAAAACTGACTAACATTACTTTGGGTTTTATTTGGCAAGTCCACAACGTGTTGGGCGACCTCAACCATTTTATCCTGCACTTCAGGTAACGACACCGGTAAGAACTGTATTTTCCGATTTGTAACCCATTCAGAGAGCTCATCTCCTTTACCAGCCAGCTCCTCGTAGACACTGGTTATGCTACCTAAAACACCCAATTCATACTGTTGGTCAAGCCATTCCCAATACGCAGGACAAAATTTCATACCGTAGTGTAAATTTTTTGCCTGGATATACGTATTCGCATCAAGAAGGTACATCAAATATCCAACGTCCTAGAATATTTACCAATATTACTAGGCTTCATATTCAATAATTGCCCTGCATCTCTTAGCAAAACCCTCCCGCTCAAGGCCTCGCTAACAAGAGATTTTGAAAACAGTGCACTAACCTGACCTTTTTTAGTCACATAATAACTTGGGCCACCTTTCTGCCTTTCTCGGTTCTTATACTGCTCTTTTAGATCATCTACATATTGCTGGTATTGCTCTAAAGAAATCTTTTTTAAAGATTGGGCTCTTCTTGCAATAACCCACTTGCTCACATGAAACTGAGCCTCCATTAGTGGCAAATTATCCTGCCACATCTCCAATTCTTTCCAAAAATGAAGGAATTCAAGCTTAGGAACTAAAAATTCAGCAGCTACAGCATTACAAACAACTTCTTCACCAAATTGTGTTGTAGGTGCAGCATCAGATATACCACTTTGACCTATCCATATATGAGAAAGCTCATGAATAAGCGTAAAAAGGCGCGCACTTGGTGCATCTGCTTGATTTATAAAAACAACTGGCGCAATAGAATCGTATATAGCAAAACCTCGAAATTCTTTTACAGATAATGGTCGAGTGTAATGCCCCAAATCTGCCTGCCTCATAACAAGCACTCCAATACCCTCTATACGCAGAACTAGCTCCTTAAAATAATCTTCCCAAGACCCTCGCTCAGGATAAAGACCCACGTTCAAAGTATTTCGCATATCCGTAACGATTTCTTCAACAGAAGATCCAGCGTTAAAACGCCCCACATGAGTGTTCTCACCAACACCTTGATCTTGTAAATACTCAAGAAACCATTGCTGTCTGCGCAGCACAATTTGAACCATATCTAGCAGCTCAGTGCTAGGCTCTAACGGTATGTCACCTCCAACAGTGCGAAGGTCCGGTAAAGGTAAAGTCTCTCTTGGAGGCTCGCGCAAAAAAAGATAGCCAAAGGGAATATATGTTTTAGCGGCAAAACTTTGAGCCTGCTTGAACGTAGGAGAAACTTCCCCGCTTTCCCACCCATCTAAGCGATCTTCACTAATATTGAGCTTTTTAGCTAACGCATCAATACTTATCCGAGCTCGTTGTCGAGCCCAGCTAAGTATATCTGGGTTAATGTGTGCGTAAGCCGTGGCCATCTATGTCTCTGCTTTTATTACATTTCAAATTCAGCGTGGTATTTTAATTATCTAGCTGTATATGTCGAGCCAAGAGTTCTTTTAGAAGTGTCACTGAACTAATATTATTGTTATAAGGCAGCCCATACAACTACCATTCATTGCCTTAGGTGGCTTTTTGATGCCTACAAAGCAACCCTCATTTTCAGAGTAATCCCTGCCTTCAAACCTTTGAATTCCAAGAACCTCTCTGTAGCTCTATATAATCATTTAAATATAAGTTTAGCCACTAAGGACCACGACCGTCCAAGCACTTTAGGAACACAGGAAGGAACATAATTCAAAATCATAAAAACCAAATCATTAAATAACAATAGGTTAGCAGCCCTATTCAATTCCCGCCGTCTCCACCATCTTGTAAATAGCCCTAATGAGCCCTCACCGGCCATTAGGGCTTTTTATTAACCCACAACTTTACTATCAAGAAATTAGGGCTGATGTGGGCAATTGCGTACTAACCAACCTTCAAACAGCTTCAAACGTACTCCTTCTCAAGCAGCTGTCCTCATACTCCAGCACATCTTCTCGCCTGTATCTGACCTGGCCGCCCAGTTTCACGTAAATTGGGCCAATGCCCTCAGATCGCCATCGCTCAAGCGTTGCCTCGCTTACTTGCCAACGATTACATAACTCTCTTTGCGTCATAAGTGCTTGATATTCATTCATATTGATTCTCCAGTATATTTTAGTTGAGCAAGTCCCATTTTGGGACTATCATTAACTCTATGAGAATCATTGCCTTATCGACACTGAAAACTTTCTGGGAGGTAAACCCAGAATACATGGATGCGAAAGAGCCTACGCTTGCTTGGTATCGACATGCCTTAGCAGCTGACTGGAGCGCTCCAGCTGATGTAAAGCAGGACTTCAGAAATGCCAGCATCCTCAAAGACGGGCGAGTGGTTTTCAATATTGCAGGTAACAAGTACCGTTTGGTCGTGTGGATCAACTATGCCTATCGCGTGGTCTATATCCGTTTCATCGGTACCCATGCGCAATACGACAAAATTGAAGTGCAAACTATTTAATTGCCCTAAAGGTAGAAACGAGAGGTAAAAATTATGGACATCAAACCGATTAAAACTGATGCCGACTACCGAGCGGCATTAAAAGAAATTGAAAGCCTGATGATGGCAGGCCCGGACACCCCCGAAGGTGAAAAGCTGGATGTCATGGCCACGCTTATCGAAGCTTATGAGGCCAAACATTTCCCTATGGAACTACCTGACCCTGTTGAAGCCATCAAGTTCGAAATGGAACGTAAAGGTTTAACAGTGAAAGACCTCGAGCCCATGATTGGTAAAAGCAACCGAGTCTATGAAATTCTCAATCACAAACGCTCGCTCACGCTAAAAATGATCTGGAAGCTGCACGAGGGCTTGGGTATTCCGGCTGAGTCTCTGATCAAGCCACCGCAAGCGCGTGCATAAGACTGATGGGGTTCAAAGCACAGCCGAGATTGTACTGATCAATCCCAACCGGACACTCTTTCGAGTTGCAGAATGGTTCGCACTAATTAGCGCCGAGGCTTTCCTGTAACTCACAACTCATTAGATTCAGACCATACCCTTAACTGATCAAGAATATCCAAAGCAGAACGCCCGAACTCGGTTAGCTCATAAGTCACCGCTACGGGGCGATCGCTGATTACAGTCCGTATTACCATGCCGCGCCCCTCAAGCTCTTTGAGGCGCTGGTCAATCATTTTCTTACTCGCCCCCCCTAGCATTCTGGTCAGATCATTAAACCGTACAGGCCCATCTTTAAGGTGATAAATGATAGAGCCGGTCCATTTCCCGCCGATGATGCGCATACCTTTTTCAATTGCACAGGGCTCCATACAAGCATCATAAACTTTTTTTCGACCATAACTATCTGTTTCAACACGGCTTTTCATGCATTTACGCTCTTTTTAAATAGGTTACTAAAAGTATACTAATTGATTAGCTGTTATAGGTAACAATATTATACCTATAGAAATTAATTAACCACTTTTCTTTTTTAAAAAGGTCGTTCAAAGCGAGGAAACAAGACATGAGCAACATCTTGATTATTAACGCGCACCACAAATACCCATTTTCAGAAGGTCGTCTAAACGGCGCTTTGGTTCAAATGGCAGATGAACTACTGCAAGCCAAAGATCACCAAACGCGTATCGTTAATATCGATGAAGAATGGGATGTAGAAACTGAGTTAAAAAACCATCAGTGGGCTGACACCATCATTCTTCAAACGCCAGTGAATTGGATGGGGGTACCTTGGACGTTTAAGAAATATATGGATGAAGTCTATACCGCTGGCATGGGGGGGCAATTGTGCAATGGTGATGGTCGCCATGAAGACGCGCCCAAGGAGAATTACGGCGCAGGCGGTACGCTCACTAGAAAAACATACATGCTTTCTTTGACATTCAATGCCCCAAAAGAAGCATTTGATAATGAAAGTGAATATCTGTTTCAAGGTAAAAGCGTAGATGACTTATTTTTACCAATGCATATGAATTTCCGATTCTTTGGTATGGAGTCGTTACCAACTTTCGCCAGTTTCGATGTCATGAAAAACGCCGAAGCTGAAAATGACTTCAAACGTTTCTCTGCTCACATTCAAGAGAATTTTTAATCCAGTCGGGAGCGAGAATTATGAATCTACGATTCAATAAGGCGATTTCGGGCTTGGCATTAGCCTTGATCGTTTCAGTTTCAAGTGCTCAGGAATTTGCCTTAGCGCATGTTGCCTCGCCAAAACACTACAGCATTGTTATGGAGAATGAGCACGTACTGGTACTTAAAATGGTGCTTAAGCCGGGTGAGTCTGATAGCGCTCACCGGCACCATAACGAAACGGTCTACTTTCGAAAAGGAGGCCAGCTAACCATTACCGAGACAAATGGAAAATCCTTTGTTGCCGATGTTCCCGATGGCCATGTGATGTGGCATGAAGCCTGGACACATCAAGTAAGCAATACGGGTAAAACAGAAGTCATCGCCATTATTGTTGAGCAAAAATAGTTAAGTCATCTAACCGAGGAATATTTATGTTTACCTATTATGATGTTGATAATGCACCGGAAAAATCAAAACCATTAATGGAAGCCTCCTTAAAAGGCTTCGGCATGGTGCCTAACCTACATAAAATATTAGCGGAAGCACCTGCCACCTATGAAGCCTATAACACGGTGTTCAACCTGTTTATGAAGCAAACCAGCTTGTCGCCGATCGAGCAGCAAGTGGTATTTATGACAGCCAACTTTGAAAACAACTGCCACTACTGCGTACCTGGGCATACCTGGATGATGCACTCAGCAAAAATGCCGGAAGACGTTATCGAGGCATTACGTGAAGGGACAGAGATACCTGATGCCAAGCTTCAAGCTTTGCATGACTATGCTAAAGCACTACTGGATACGAGAGGGCACATTGGCGATGAAAAACTCCAAGCGTTTATTGATGCAGGTTTTACGAAGCGCCAGGCATTGGAAGTATTGACTGGACTCGCTTCGAAACTTATTTCGAACTTCACTAATGCGCTGGCCCATACCGAGCCGGATGCGGCTTTCCAAAAATACGCGTGGACACACCCATCTCAACGTTAAGTAATAAGCGATGAACACTCTATATAAGGCGGAAGGCAGACATGCTACGTGGCTAGAGCTATTTTTTGATCTGGTCTTTGTAGCGGTCATTGGTGTCGTTACACATGACCTAGCCCATACACACAATGGCATATTGGTCTTGAGCAATTGCTCCGGTTTCCTTTGGTGTTCATCCCTGTCTGGTGGATATGGATGTCCCACACACTTTATGCCAACCGTTTTGACAAAGACAACCGGGAACATCGCCTTGTCAGCTTAATGATTATGAGTCTGATGGTGGTGTGGTCAACGTTTGTTGAAGATAGCCTTGGTCTGGGTTTCGTTTACTTCGCATTGCTTTACGGCGTCGTACGTTTGATATTGGCTTACCTTTATTGGAATATTTACCGAAGTCCAGAAGGCGACGTTGTATTTGCCAAAGATGTTAGCATAGCAATTGGCTTCGGAGCTTTGATGAGTATCAGTTCCGCATTCATCGACAGTTCTTTCAAGTTCATTGTGTTTTATCTTGGAATCGTGATTGATGCAGGATGGCAAATAGCTTTGCGTAAAAAACTGAATTCACATCCAATTGATAGAGCCCACCTTGTGGAACGGATTGGCCTGCTTGCCATCATCATTTTAGGAGAGTCGGTTATCGCCATGGTAGGATCGCTCGATCAAGAACTATGGAATACCATGGACATCGTTTCCGCAGCGACCGGATTCTTATTGATTGGAGCTATCTGGTGGATCTACTTTGACAGTTTCCCAATCCTTGAACGTGCAAAACGCTTAACAACTGGCAACGTATTGATCTTTACTCACCTACTGATCTGTATGGGCTTGTTGGTTTTGGCGAATATGATTCGACATGCCATTTTGGGTGACCTAGATCGGCCAACCTTCGGGCTACTGGCGGTTACAGGCCTGTGCTTGTTCTATCTTGGGAAGCAAATTCCTTACTGGTATGCCTTTCCACCTTGGCGTTCGGCTATCGTTACGAACACAGTTGTGTGTGTCAGTATTACAGTTACCAGCTCTTTCCTCCCCAAAATCGAATATTCACTTATTGGGATGACAGTCGGTATGCTCGTATACGTTCATCTTACCTTCAAACGCATTCTCTCAGTTAACGTAGAAGCATTTTTAGATGAGCATCACTAATCAACTAAACTATTTATAGTATTTAGACGGGAGAGTTATTTATGGCCGACACCTATAATGTCCATTGCGACTGTAAAGCATTGGAAGTTGAGATGATTGGAGCCCCCAAGGTTCACGCCTATTGCCACTGTGAAGATTGCCGAGAGATTTTACAAGTCCCTTTCCATTCAGTACTCGCTTGGGAAGAGCATCAACTCGACTTCACCAAAGGGCAAAGTAATGCTGTTGAATTCCAGCACCCTACGAAAAGGATGAAACGTATTTTCTGTAAACACTGTGGAGACGTGCTTTACAACACGAATGCTATGGGATGGAAACTAGTGTCGCAACACATGTTTAGAAAATGCAATAACGACCAATTACCGAGCAGTTTTAAGTCTAACGCGCATTTTTTCTATGATCGTAGAATCGTTGATATTAACGATGACTTAGCGAAACGATAAGGACAATACGCAGCAAGGTCTTAGGACTCCAAGTGAGTTTTGATGAGCAGAAAAAGGAGGGCAACAATTGTCAACCGAGCTTCTGCTAGCTTCTGACAAATCAGACTCCGAAGCTCCTGCGTAAGCATAAACCCTCGCGAGCTTACTCAAGCTATTGAGGGACTGATTCAGTTGCTATTGCGGGAACCGAACCGGCGCCCTAAGCCACCACCAATACAAAACCTCAACCCGCAAGGGTTGGGGTTTTTTATTGGCCGATTGTGGAGTTGAGCCCGTGGAGCGGGTTCAGCCGAGCCGCTTGCGGCGAGACAACGCCGGAGCCCGCGACGGCGGCCCCGTAGGGATGAGCGGCAACATGACTACTGGAATAACCTCTGTTTTTATAAATCGTATCGACAAGCCGCCAGCCTTTCCCGACCTGAGAACCGATAAATTCCGCACAAGCCATAAATTGGGCGCTGACCGAGTCGAAAGGATCGCGATCGTCTTTTCCTACTGATGAGCGGGAATAGATAGCGCAACGCTTTATAGTTGATTGCTTATTATTATGCGCCATTAAAATGTACTCAGCCTTTATTGGACTGATGCTCAGCCTTCCATGCGGAAAGTTCTGAAGGGCGCAAACCATAGCGAGCCAATACACCCTCATGCAATCGCCTCAACTCTTCGATGACTAACGCTTGTAAATCTTTCTGTTCAGATTCAGGAATTTGCGCTTTAACAGCTTGCTGTATAACAGCATAGGGATCTTGTTCGGGGTTGGTAACAACCAAGTGAATCGTTTGCTTAATAAAATCTCGCCATGTCAGACGCAAGGGATCCGGATCTGCCAAATCCTGCTTAATAGCTAAATACTCTTGCGTGGAACGCTCATAAGCCCACACATAAAGATCACGCAATAATTCGACCCGAGCCATTTCGTACACACCTAGCGTGGCTCGACTATAGGCTTGCTCGGGCACATCAAGAAACGTCAGCGGACAAAGGTTGGCGCGAAACAAAGGTAGATTTGCAGCTAAACGAGAAGTTCGCTTATTGATATCGGCAAATGGCTGCAAATAGGGTAAATGAACCATCATGAAAAAAGACTGCTCAAAGGCATCACTAATTTGGCTGGCTTTATTTAGTGCAAGCTTCAAAGCATCTTCGATTTGTGCCGAAACCGACAGTGGTCTGTAGACGCTCTTGCCAATATCAACAGCGTGCTGGCGAATACGCCCTTCATCCGCCGGGTTGGGCAGCAAGTTTTCTGACAACGCGCTGTGTATATTCATCAAGGTATAGCGATTGAATTCAACTGTATCGATATTCTCGACCAAAAACTCGATAGCCGACTTATGGTTCAAAATCATTTGCGTTTCAATCGCCGCTTTACCCTGAGCTGATCTTCCATGTTCAATCAGTTCGCTAGTATCTAAACGGGAATAGGTATTGCCTTCTAAGTGACTTGAGGCCCACGATAGGTCAATCAACAACCGATTCAAGATGGCGCGAGAGTACGTACCAGCCGGTTCCTGGCTATCCGTAGTTTTCCCCATTTTGTGCAATTGCCGACGCAATGACGCTGACAAATACCAGGTCTTATTGGGCTGATAGGCTTGCAGAAAATCCAATTGGTAACCTACAGGCTTGCGGGCTTCTAACGGCTGATTGATGTAACTTAAAATATCCTGACTGTCTGCAGATATCGGAATGAAAGCAGGAAACGTATCGCCATCGTTTATTTGAATGGCCGATTTTTTCGGAAGTTCCGCGCCAAAATAGCGCCTCCCCCTACCATCTCCGCGAGCAATTACTTGTCCATTTTCAACCAGATTAGCAACTTGCCTCTGAGCCGAGCGTCTAGCTATATCAGGATGCATGACCATGAGCTCTGCCATCGACACTCCATTGGAGGATGCTTTGATGCTGTTCAATAATTCAGAGGTAAATGACATAGTGGCTTGGCGCAATTAAAATTTGTGAATGGCGCAATTATGGCGCAATTTAAACAAACGCGCCACTACAAGAGAACCTTCTGGCGCGATTCTGTCGCAAGCCAAAAACTGGGCGCTGACTGAATCAAAAGGATCACGATTATCCTTCTCCACAGACGAGCGAGAATAAATGGCACTGCGTTTAATGGGCAGCGACTCAGACATACAAATACAAACATTGACAATCTTTGTATTTGAGCCCAGCCTGACCTGTATAAATGTCTACCCTTGGAGGTCACCATGCACGTGTCACTGACACCCGAACTCGAAGCTCGAGTTAAAGCCAAAGTGGAAAGCGGCTTGTACAACAATGCCAGTGAAGTAATCCGGGAGGCATTGCGCTTCATGGATGCTCATGAAGAGTGGGTTCAAGAGGTAAAAATTGCTCTCCTGCGCAAGCAAATCCAGGTAGGAGTAGAACAACTAGAAAACGGGGAAGGCACAGTGATTGACTCGAAGGACGCTTTGAATTCTCTGTTTAACAAACTCAATCCACAGGTCAAAAGCTGATCAAATATTGGCCAACGAGCAATATATTCATATTTGTTACATATGAATATAAGAGGTAAATCATGGCGACTACCAGCTTAAGTTTGGGCGAACATTGGGAAGTGTTTATCAAGAATGAAATTTCTAGTGGTCGTTACGGCTCCGCCAGTGAAGTGGTACGCGATGCCCTTCGAGCCATGGAAGAACGCAAAAGCAAACTAGAGGCCCTGCGCTCACACTTGGCCGAAGGGGCTACTCAGGCAGGTAATGGCGAGTTTGTTGATAATTTCTCAATGGATTCACTCATCAACGACCTGGACGCTGAGTCCTGATGGCCCAAAAAACCAAAATAAAAGTCAGAGCTACTTCCGCGCGCACGCGACGACTTAAAGAATATCGGCAGCTATACAGAGCAAACATGGAGCAAAGCCCAACGAAACCGGTACTTAAAAAGTATTGATGCTCGCTTCCACTGGCTTACTGAAAATCCTCAGCTGGGCAAGCACCGAACGGATATCTGCGAGGGGTACTACAGCTTTCCCGAAGGCCAGCACGTAATCTTCTATCTGACTGGCAGCAACACCATCGATATCTTCGGCGTCCCCCAAAAAGAAATGGACATCGTCAGTTACTTTATAGAAGGCTGATTCCCCGACCTGAAAAGCTCTGAAGCAGCAAACAAAGGCTATTACTAGCCAGCACCGACTGAGCAACTCTCGAACGACTTTTCATATTGATAATCGCCACCCATTTAAAAGGTGCATTATGGAGGCCCTCACTCGTGGTCCCATATTGATACTTCCTGTTAGCGGGTCCAGCTATTACTTGGCCCGGCGAGCGCTTTGGTGAGCCGTGGGGTGCGCATTAGTAGCAACGCTGGACCGCCTCGGTGCTAGAATGCGGTTATTACCACCCCAGTAAGGATACGAACGATGGAACCCGAGCACACACCCAGCGATAACAAGGCAACATTCCAGGCTCTGGAGGTAACCATTCGACTGGCACTGGCCTTTGGGCTGGTGGTTTGGTGTTTCCAGATCCTGCAGCCGTTTTTAGCCACTATCATCTGGGCGCTGGTGATCTCATCGGCCCTGTTTCCGGTATACCTATGGCTAAAACGCAAACTCGGCACCGGCCCGGGGCTCAGCTCGGTGATTTTTACCAGCCTGACCCTGCTGGCACTGATGACCCCCACCCTGATGCTGTCCGGCACCTTAATTGGGTCGGCCAGGGAGTACGCCAACCAACTTCAAAGCGGCTCGCTACAGCTTCCCCCGCCGTCCGAAAACGTGCGCGAGTGGCCGCTGATCGGCGAGAGCCTTTACGACACCTGGACCCTGGCCAGTGAGAACCTCGGTGAAGTGCTGACCAAATTTGAGGAGCCCATCAAGGAGGGGGGACGCTGGCTGATCTCCAGCGCAGCAGGCGCAGGCTTCGGTATCATCCAGTTTGCTGTTGCCATGATTATCGCGGGAGTCTTTCTGGCCTATTCGGACCGGGGTGAACACTTTGCCGACCGGTTGGGCCGGCGCCTGGCAGGGGGGGCTGGGGCTGAGTTTGCCCAGCAAGCCTCGGCTACTGTGCGCAGCGTGGCACAGGGCGTGCTGGGTGTGGCCTTTATTCAGGCCTTTCTCGCGGGCATTGGGTACCTCGCTATCGGGATTCCCGGAGCCGGCCTATGGGCACTGTTGACCCTGATCATGTCGACAGCACAATTCCCCACGCTGGTGATCATTCCCACCATTATCTATGTCATCAGCACCGCGGACCCGGTGGCCGCAGCGGTCTACACCGTGTACGCGCTCTGTGTTTCGCTGGTGGATAATATTCTCAAGCCGATGCTGCTGGGACGGGGTACCGATGCACCTATGCCGGTTATCTTTCTAGGGGCTATTGGTGGCTTCATTCTTTCGGGCATCGTGGGCCTTTTCGTCGGCGCGGTAGTGCTGGTGCTGGGGTATCAGCTATTTATGATGTGGCTCTATCTAGATGCCCCCGAGCTGCGGCCCTGAGCGTGACCGCAGCTTGAGTGGAACCCTGCCAGCTTCCCGCAAGGATGGGCAGAAACAACGGGGCGTATTCAGTTGCTATTAGCCTGGGCGGCAAGCAACTGTGCCAGTGCCTCCAGGCCGCGGTCTTGCGCGTGCTCCATCGCCGTCACCCCCTGAAAATCGGTGATGCCCGCATCAGCACCATGAGCCAATAGCAGGCTTAGAATCTGCTGGTGCCCAGGACCGCCATCGGACAGCAGTACCACCTCCATCAGGGCTGTCCACCCCAGTCGATTCACGTGGTTCACGTCCACATCAGATTGTTCGAGCAGCAGGCGCACCGCCTCGACATGCCCCTTCTCCGCCGCGGGAATCAGCGCCGTACCACCATAGTAATTCAGTATATCGGTACGGGCTCCGGCAGCAATCAGCAGCCCCAATGCATGGGTATCCCCGTGTGCGCCCGCGTACAGCAACGGCGTGGGATCAATCACACCCGCTGCCAACCCCGACTCATAGTGATCGACATCCACTCCGAGCCCGATCAACAGCCTCATCGCCTCGTAAGCTTTGCGGTGGGTTACGCGCAACAACACCGAGCGACCCTGGGAATCAACCTCATCGAGCCGTCCCCCCTGCTTTAGTTGCTCCAGCGCCTGCTGGTCATGGGAGATGGCCGCGTTATATATCGCCGCAAAACGGGGCGACCCACCGCTGCCCCTATCATCGCCGGCCCAGCTCAATGGCAGCCAGCACAGCAGCAGTAACTGAATCCAAACTTGCCCATACTTTCTACCCATCTCCCCTCCCGGCAGCGCTATCAGTGCCACCACCACTTAGTCGGAGTTTAGCAGCCCCCGGTTGACGCACCCTGTCGAATCCCGTGTAATTGGCCCCTCGCCATCGCTCAAGAGCTGTTTGTACCTATGTTTGAAGTACATATCGACCCAACTGCCCCCGCCAGTGCTACAACTCGTATTCGGGTGAACGGTTCAGCACTGGAGCTCCGTACGGCGATTCAGGTGCTGGGAGAGCTGGGCTGGGATAACGAGCTGGCAACCCCCGCAAAGGATGTAAACCAGGATATGGTGCAAGCCGAGTTTTTGGTGGAAACCTCAATGATTGATGAGTTCAAAAAGGACGTTAATGCCCTGCAAGAGGAGCTCTCGTCAAACGGTTCGTAATCGCGACTGAGGGCCAGGGTTTTACATGCCAGAGAAATGCTCACGGGCGATCAATGTTGCCTCTACACGATTGCGCACCTGAAGTTTTTGCAAAATATTGGTCATGTAGTGTTTGACCGTTTTCTCCTGCAACTCCAGTTGTGCCCCCACCTCCTTATTACTGAGCCCCTGCGCTACCAACCGCAAAATCTGCTCTTCCCGCGCAGTAAGCTCCGACAGCGGGTCGTTGATCTGCCGAGAGTTGGACTGCAGGTTCATTTCAGATAGTAAGCGCGCCGCCAGCGAGGGAGACACATAGGAGTCACCGCGGTGCACTTTCCGCAATACATCAGCCAGCTCCGCGCCACCTATCCCTTTAAGAACATAACCCCGTGCACCGGCCTTCAACGCTGCCATTACATCATCATCATTTTCTGAAACCGTCAGCATCACAATTTTCACCACCGGACAGGACGCCGCGATCTGCCGGGCAGCTTCGATGCCGCTACCGGGCATACTGATATCGAGCAGGATCAGATCGGGGAGTAGTGACTGCGCTAACTGCACCGCTTCCTCAGCGCTTGTGCCCTGCCCCACCACATCAAAATCTCCCTGATCAGAGATCGTTTTCGCCACCCCTTCACGATACAAAGGGTGGTCGTCAGCCAGTGCCAGGCGAATCAAGCTCACAGCGTCATGTCTCCTTTATAACCCGATAGATCACACCGCATAAGTACACGAGTGCCCGTATCCGGGCGAGAGTTGATATGCATTTCGCCCCCCAGGCTTTCTATACGCTCGCGCAGTCCCGGCAGGCCGAGGCCGTGGTTCGATTCAGGCCGCAACTCCGGGCTAAACCCCGGCCCCTGATCAGACACCTCGACCTCCAATACAGACCCTTGCCAGCGCACATCAACTCGTTGCCCCTTGCCGGCGGCGTAGCGGAAAGCGTTGCTCAGCGTTTCCTGTATAAAACGATAGATACCTATTTTAAACGGGGTGCCAATATCCTCACTGTCTCCGTCAAAGGTTACCCTCACCTTGGTATCGGTGCGACGCTCATGGGCGTTAGCCACCCGCAACACCAAATCCTTCACCGACAGCGTATCCAATTCCGGAAGCGTAAGCCCCGAGCAGATCGCACGCACATCATCCAGCGCCTCGGCCAAGGAGGAGCTGAGCATATCGATATCCTCCTGTCCGCTCCCCCCCACATCCGGGGGGAGCTGACGGCGCAGGCTGTCGATACGCAACAGCGCAAAAGACATTAGCTGCGCCGGCCCATCATGCAGGTCAGCACTGATCCGGCGCAAATATCGCTCATTGATCTCGGCTGTTCTTTGCGAGGCACGTTGTACCCGTTGCCGCAGATCCTGATTGATCTGCAACAGACGGGACAGGTCTGCTACCTGGCTCGCCTGAGCCTGCCGCTGACTCTCTATGGTTTGATTTCCACGCAATACAATCCCGAACAGGGCACCAAACATGAACAATGTGACAGCGCCTACCACCAGCCAACTGGTTAAGGTCGACCAAAAAAGATGATTACGCAGCGTTTCAGCATTTTCGTAAAACTCCGCAACGGCGATAATTCGACCGGTGCCGCTTTCACGAATCGGACTGTACATCTCCAACAATGTAATACCGGCCGCTCGCTCCAACGCATCCTCCTCATCTTCGAGGGAATCAAACTCCGCCGTTACCTCACCGGCCCAGGCTCGACGCAAGTTTTCTGTTTCAGGGAAGCGTTGTCCAATTATCTCCTGACGAGAACTAAAAGTAACAAGGCCTCGCTCTTTCCATATTTTAAAAGATAATACCCGACGGCTAAGTTCCTCACCGCTCAACAACCCGGACAAGAGCTCGCGAGAATCTCGATTCAAGGAGTCCTGTTGACCCAACTCCTGCACGACCGGCTCGATAAAACTGCTCATAAAAAGCGCCGTCGAGGCAGCTGAGTTGCGCATCACGCCGTCTTTGATCTGCCCACTCACCCAGACCCCGATCAACACCATGCCGGCGAACAGCACAATCGCTCCCATCACCACAAATTGCGATAGCAAGCTGAGGCGATGCCAACGCCTTCGCAAGGGATCGGAGGAGGCCACCATGGGAATTTCCGTTATACGCCTATTCATCAATTCATCGTAGACGCCAAAGCCCACTATGGAAACGGACTTTGGTCTGATCTCTGTTAAGACCTGATGCCGGGTATTTCGCTGGCCCTAGGACCATGGTGAGAATCCTTCGCAGAGAGCACCATGTGTCTCAGGCTGATCAAGTATCCACTGTAGTCTCAGTCCGACACATAACCCCAGGAGGACAGCGACCATGACCATCATTCCACTGCAAGCGAAAGGTTCCGACAACGGTTTCGCCCATGCCATTCCACTGACCCAGCACCGTTTGACCCATGCCAAAGCGGCCTATAGCACACGACACCTGGTGCTGGAGGATGCCCAGCATCTGTTGATCGGCGATCTCAAGCCCGCCTGGGGTGACCTGGTACTTGCGCGGGTCGAGCGTCTTGGTCAGCACCAGCGTATCGAGTTAGGCTGCGGCCGCCGCGCCCACCTGCACGTCGGCGACGAGATTCTGCTTTGCTACGGCGCCCGCTATGCGCCGGATCAGTTTGAAGCCATCGTTCCAAACACCATGGAACCTTGCGACATGGTGGCCGCTGGCGGCGTCGCAGCCCACTGCCGCTCGCGCCACCAGTCGATGAAACAACCCACTCGAATCGACCCCATCGGCCTCCTCGCCGACAGCGAGGGCCAGCGCCTTAACATCCGTCACTACGGTTTGGGGGAGGCTCCCCAATGCTCCCGGCACCCCCCCGCCTACTGCGTGCTGGGAACGATGATGAACGCCGGCAAGACCACGACCGCCGCAATGCTTGTCCGTGGTCTTAAATCCCGAGGCCTTAAGGTAGGCGCTGCCAAGGTGACCGGTACCGGTGCCGGTTGCGACCGCTGGGTGCTTACCGATGCAGGCGCTGATCGCGTTATCGATTTCACCGATCTCGGCGAACCCTCTACCTACAGCCTCCCCCCCCAACGAATCAAAGAGCTTTTTCAACAAGCAGTTGGCCATTTAACGGCCGCGGGTATGGATGCCGTCGTGATAGAGGTCGCCGATGGGTTGCTGCAACAGGAAACCTCTGAACTGATTGAATCAGCTACCTTCCGTGACCGCATTGACGGGATTCTATTCGCCGCAGGCGACGCCATGGGGGCCATTGCAGGAGTGCACAATCTCCAACAACGAGGCTTGGACGTACTCGCAGTGAGCGGAGCCATGACCGCATCACCGCTGGCGACCCTGGAGGCCACAGACGCCTTGAGCGTTAGCGTGGTAACCGCCACTGAACTCTCCAGTGGCCAGTGGCTGCCCCCACTGCCTGGACGCCAACACCCTTTGCAGAATTGGGCATAAGCCATGAAATTGCCCTCCCTCCTTAGCGGACAGCGACGCTGGTGGTTTACCGCCCTGGTGGCTAATGGAATGCTGCAGGCGCTGCTCGCCATCGCGACAGCCATGCTCGTGCAGCGCGGTTTCGATGCATGGATACTCACGCCCGCGTCAAATGACATTAATGGTGCCTACATTCTAACTGCCCTGGTCCTGGTAATGCTGGCCAACGCCCTTCTGCGCTGGCGCGCCCACCTTGATGGAGAACGACTCGGTCAAAACTATGTGCACCATGTTCGCCAGCGCCTGTTTCGACAACTGACCCGGCTGGGCAGTAACGGGGTGCAACACCTGAGCCGCGGCGCCATTATGCTGCGCTTTGTCGGCGACCTGAGTGCAATGCGTAACTGGATAAGCCTCGGATTGGCGCGCCTTACAGTAAGTGGCCTGACCGTGCTCATCGCCCTCGCGGCCCTGGCCTGGATACAGCCGGTCATATCGCTTTCCGTTGGGATAGCCGCCGCCACAGCAACCGGCCTGGCGCTCTTGATGGGACCCGGAATTCGCCACCAGAACCGAGTATCACGACGCCTGCGAGGCCGGATGGCTGCCAACCTCAACGATCGGGTCACACACCTGAACGTCATCACCGGATTTGCTCAACAGCAACGAGAGCAACATCGCTTTTCGCGCCATAGCCGGCAAGTTCAGGAGGCTCTGGTCACCCGCGCCTACCTGATAGGGCTGTTACGCTCACTATCCGAAGCCACCGCAACCCTGGCCAGCCTGTGCACTCTGGTGATCGGTGCCTGGCTATTGCAAGCTGGATGGGCAACTCCGGGGAGTCTGGTCGCTGCCATGGTCGTGACCGGCTTGCTTGCACCGGGCTTGCAGGACATGGGTCGGGTCTACGAATACTGGAACGGTTACCTGGTCGCCCGAGACAAACAGCTACAGATTCTGCGCCTGCGCCCCCCTCGCCACGCCTTGCATCCACTGCCAGCAGGGCCGGGTATTATCAAACTGGAAAATGCTGCACTAGGCCACCGACTACACCCCATCAACCTGCGTCTGGTGCCCGGTGAACCCACCTGCATACTGGGGGCCAACGGCGCGGGAAAATCCACCCTGTTGCGTTTGATTGCCGGTCAACTGAGTCCTGACAAGGGCCGGGTGTTGCTCGATGGAATAGATCTTTCGCAACTCACACCCAGCGCCCGAGCGGCAGGTTGTGCGTTAGTGTCGAGCGACCTTCCACTGTTGCGGGGAAGCTTACGCTATAACTTGTGCTACGGTCTCGAGCGCACGAAAAATGCGGATGAGGCCCTCGCAAACGTAATCTCCCAGTGCCGCCTGGACGCCATTATCCAACGCTTGCCCCAGGGGCTGGATTCACAGGTGTCCGACCAAAACCCCCTGTTATCAAGCGGTGAGATCGCCCGCGTATTGCTGGCGCGGGCGCTACTCTCAGCGCCCCGCGTGCTGCTGCTCGACGAACCCGATGCCAATCTCGATACTGTCAGCCGTGAGGTGCTACTCGACACCCTGCGAGGTTTCCCAGGAACCCTTGTTTTCAGCACCCACAACCCCTCCATGGCGCGCTATGCCACTTTGCACCTCTGTTTGGCGAATGGGAGATTGAAAGCGGCGGGAGAGCTGACGACGCCCCCACCACTATCGATTGTGCATTCCCGGCCGGAACCCAAAACCCTCTCAAACTCCATCGACTAGATCCCCAGGAGAAAATCATGAGTTACTCTACCGTCAAGCAGTTTACCCCCAGCCCTGCTGCGCACTGCCAACAGTTCCTGCACGAGACCCCCGGAGGCTTTAAGTACTACATCGCACTGCCGAAAACGGTCGATGAGAGAACCCGGATACTGGTCAGTGTGCATGGAATATCCCGCAATGCGTCCGAACACCTGGAAGCTTTTGCCCGTAACATCGATACGGACAACTGCGCCATTCTTTGCCCACTGTTCTCTGCCGAAAACTTTCCCGGCTACCAGCGCCTGGGGATCGCACGGAAACGGCACTCAGCTCGACCCGACCTGGCCCTGCATTCCATGTTGGAGCACGCAACCCAACGCTACGGTGTCAGTAGCCAACGTTTCGATCTATTCGGTTTTTCCGGTGGAGCCCAGTTCGCCCACCGTTACGCCCTGCTCCACCCCCACCGGCTCAGGCGCCTGGCCCTGGCAGCCGCTGGCTACTATACCTTCCCCGACCACCAGCAGGAGTTCCCGCGGGGATTACAGCAAAAAAGAGTTCGCCAACCGGTGCGCTGGCAACTAGAAGCCAGCCTGTGTATTCCGATGGCGCTGTTTGTGGGTACGCTGGATAATGAGCGGGACGAATCCTTGCGCCAGGGACCGCTTATCGATGCGCAACAAGGCGTCCACCGTACCGAGCGCGCCGAGCGCTGGGTAGCGGCAACCCGCCAGGCGATATCAAAGCGGGGCTTAACAACCCCGGTTACTCTTACCATGCTGGCCGACTGCGGCCATGACTTCACCCAGTGTATTGCCGAAGGTAAACTCGATCAGGAGCTCCGCTCCTTCCTGAATCGTCCCTTAAGCGCCGCCGTTTCAGCGCCCATCCCACAGGCCCATCCGCGAGAGATGTTGCAGTTTATGCGTTAGCACAACGGCCTTAAAACAGCAGGCGCTCGACGGCCGCCCGAAACCGGGGCTCGTCCGGGCGCACGCGGCTACCGAAGTGTTCCACTACCAATCCATCGCGGTTTACCAGGTACTTGTTAAAGTTCCAGTCTGGCTCACTGGACTGTCGAGCGAGTTCACGAAATACCGGATTACCCTCGCCGGTCACGGGACCCGGCGCAACCATGGTGAAGGTAACGCCGTAGTTTATGTAGCAGACGGTCGCCGCTTTCTCCTCATCCCGGGCTTCCTGACGAAAATCATTACTGGCAAACCCGATCACCACCAGTCCCTTCTGCCCATACTGCTGATGAACCGCCTCCAACCCCTTGAATTGAGGCGTATAGCCACAGTGGCTGGCGGTATTAACAATCAACAGTGGTTTGCCTGCCGCCACCACACACAGGTTGATAACATCCTGGGAGTGGAGCTTTCTCAGGGTATGGTCCAGCCACGGGGGGCATTGGGCGTTGGCCGGGGAAACCAGCAACATCGCCAACGTCAATGATACGAGAACTTTCACGGGAACCTCCTATGGAGTCGTGGTCCGCAGAGATCTATACGCAGCCTCTGCCTCCATGGATCACCCGAAGCTTTACGAAACCCAAGCGTCAATGGGCAGCAACCGGTTCCCCTCCACGCTTTCACCTAGATATCCCCCGCCATGACTCCCGCGACGACTGACAGGGATGTCAGGAGTGCCGATTGCGCAGGAGCAGCTATCGGCCCGCCCGTCCCTTTGATCGCTCCCGCGACCCACAAGGACGTGGGGAGTGCCGGTCTGGCAGGAGCATTGACCGGCCCGTCCATGACTCCCGCGACGACTGACAGGGATGTCAGGAGTGCCGATTGCGCAGGAGCAGCTATCGGCCCGCCCGTCCCTTTGATCGCTCCCGCGACCCACAAGGACGTGGGGAGTGCCGGTCTGGCAGGAGCATTGACCGGCCCGTCCATGACTCCCGCGACGACTGACAGGGATGTCAGGAGTGCCGATTGCGCAGGAGCAGCTATCGGCCCGCCCGTCCCTTTGATCGCTCCCGTCGTCCATGACTCCCGCGATCTACCGTACATCCCTTTGATCGCTCCCGTCGTCCATGACTCCCGCGATCTACCGTACATCCTGTACATAAAAAAACCCCGCACGGGTGCGGGGTTTTCAAGCGATGACCGATAGTTCGGTCAGGCGAGTGGGGGAGCTACATCATGCCGCCCATACCACCCATACCACCCATACCGCCCATGCCACCCATATCTGGCATGCCAGCGCCGGCACCGCCTTCTGCAGGCTTGTCAGCTACCATCGCTTCGGTGGTGATCATCAGACCAGCAACAGACGCAGCGGCTTGCAGGGCTGCGCGAGTTACCTTGGCAGGATCGAGGATACCCATCTCCATCATGTCGCCGTACTCGCCAGTCGCGGCGTTGTAACCGAAGTTACCTTCACCGTTCTTAACGCGCTCAACCACAACGGAGCCTTCGTCACCGGAGTTAGCAGCAATCTGGCGAATAGGACCTTCCAACGCGCGCAGGGCCAGGGCGATACCGGCTTTCTGCTCATCGTTGGCGCCTGCAACTTCGATAGTGGACAGCGCACGAATCAGTGCAACACCACCCCCTGCAACAACACCCTCTTCAACCGCAGCACGGGTTGCGTGAAGGGCATCTTCAACACGGGCCTTCTTCTCTTTCATCTCAACTTCGCTACCGGCACCCACCTTGATCACAGCAACACCGCCGGCAAGCTTGGCAACACGCTCTTGCAGCTTCTCACGATCGTAATCGGAGCTGGACTGCTCGATTTCGGCGCGAATCTGCTCAACACGGGCAGAGATATCCTGAGCAACACCCGCTCCATCTACGACGGTGGTGTCCTCTTTGGTGATGGAGATACGCTTGGCGCTACCGAGGTCGTCAAGGGTGGCGTTTTCCAGGCTCAAACCAATCTCTTCGGAGATCACAGTACCGCCGGTCAGAACAGCGATATCCTGCAGCATCGCTTTACGACGATCGCCGAAGCCTGGTGCTTTAACAGCAGAAACCTTGACGATACCGCGCATGTTGTTCACCACCAGAGTCGCCAGGGCTTCGCCCTCAACGTCTTCGGCAATGATCAGCAGCGGACGAGAGGCCTTGGCTACATTTTCCAGAACGGGCAGCAGCTCGCGAATGTTGGAAATTTTCTTGTCGACCAACAGGATCAGGGGAGTTTCAAGCTCGCAGCTCATGCTCTCCTGATTGTTGATGAAGTAAGGAGAGAGGTAACCGCGGTCAAACTGCATACCTTCAACGACATCCAGTTCGTTGGACAGGCCAGTGCCCTCCTCAACGGTGATGACACCCTCTTTGCCGACTTTAGCCATCGCTTCAGCGATGATGTCGCCTACTTCTTCGTCACTGTTAGCAGAGATAGTACCTACCTGCGCGATCGACTTGGCGTCGGTGCAGGGAATAGCCATCTCTTGCAGGGCAGAAACAACAGCGATGGTCGCCTTGTCGATGCCGCGCTTGAGGTCCATTGGGTTCATGCCAGCAGCAACAGCCTTGAGGCCTTCGTTGACGATGGACTGAGCCAGTACCGTTGCAGTGGTGGTACCGTCACCCGCCTGGTCGTTGGCCTGGGAAGCAACTTCCTTCACCATCTGCGCGCCCATGTTTTCGAACTTGTCTTCCAGCTCGATCTCTTTAGCAACAGAAACACCATCTTTAGTGATGGTCGGTGCGCCGAAAGACTTCTCCAGTACGACGTTACGGCCCTTTGGACCCAGGGTGGCTTTAACCGCGTCAGCCAGTACGTTTACACCGACCAGCATGCGCTGACGGGCGTTATCACCAAATAAAACTTCTTTAGCCATGGTATTAATTCCTTGAAATTCAGTTAGCTATCGTTGCGAAACCGTTATCGGGAGGGTCTTCTTAAGACTCCAGCACACCGAAAATTTCGCTTTCGTTCATGATGATCAAATCTTCGCCGTCAACCTTAACGGTGTTGCTTCCGGCATACTGACCAAATACGACCTTGTCGCCTACCTTGACGCTCAAGGGACGCAGCTCGCCACTTTGCAAGACAGCGCCGGTACCGACAGCAACAATCTCACCTTTGTTAGGCTTTTCCGCAGCGGATCCTGGCAGCACGATGCCACCAGCCGTGGTGGTTTCCTCTTCCTGACGACGTACAACCACACGGTCGTATAACGGACGAATATTCATTGATGTTTCTCCAGTGTTTTCCAAAATGCTGGTAGACCAGCAACCGTTTAATGTCTGCTTCCGGAGATTCCGGAAAGGTGAAGCCTCACACAACGTTTGGCTCCTATGCTCCAACGCCTGTTTACACAGTTCGCCGTAAGCGTATTGGTGATCCTGTAGATGGGGGTGAGCGGGAGGATTTCAACACCCCGGGTCGAAAATATTTACTCTTCGCGACGATATTCGCCATCGATCACGTTACCGCGGGCATCAGTCGGGCGATCTGGACCGAAACGATCGGCGTGACCCCGTGGCTGTCCTCCCAGTTGCGCGCCGACAAACAGGCTTCCGGAACCGATAAGCCGAGCCACCAGCAAGCGCCGCAACGGGGCTATCAAAAGGGTAAAACCGATGGCGTCGGTTACAAAGCCGGGGGTGAGCAATAGCGCACCACCCACCGCCAGCAGGAAGCCTTCCAGTATCTCCTGGGCGGGCATCTCACCACTGTTCATGCGCTGATTGGCCCGCATCAATGTGCTCAGCCCCTGCTGGCGTAGCAGATTAATGCCGATTATCGCGGTGAGCAGCACCAGACCAACGGTATACCAGGCTCCGATAACCTCGCCCACCTTGATCAAGACCACCATCTCCACAATCGGGATGATGATGAACAACAAAAACAGAATTCGCATAGTCGATTCCCGGAATCAGTGTGCTCTATAGATGGAGGCGATTGCATGAAATTCAACCCCGCCACCATCCCTGCGGATGAATATCCTGCTTTGGTATGAATTCAGGGGGATCTGCTTCGGGTATTATGTCCCCCAGATCTTCAATTCACCCTACCGAGGAGTATCCCATGGAATTAAAGGACAAGGTCATCATCATTACCGGCGCAGGTCAGGGCCTGGGACGCACCATGGCGGTGGAGCTGGCGGGCAAAGGGGCGCGCATCGCACTGGTTGATCTCAACGAAGAGAAACTGGCCGAAAGCCAGCAAGCCTGCGAAACAGCGGGTAGCGAAGCACGTTTCTACCTGGCCAACGTCGCCGACGAAGCCGCCGTTGAGACCATGGTAAAAGAGGTCGCCCGCGATTTTGGTCGCATCGATGGCCTGATCAACAACGCGGGCATCCTCAGGGATGGTTTGCTGGTCAAGGCTCGAGACGGCGAGATCACCAAGATGAGCCTGAGCCAGTGGCAATCGGTCATCGACGTTAACCTCACCGGCGTTTTTCTCTGCACTCGAGAGGTTACCGCGCAGATGGTGGAACAACAAAGTGGCGGAGTCATCATCAATATTTCCAGTATTGCCAGGGCGGGTAATATGGGACAAACCAACTACTCTGCGGCCAAGGCCGGGGTGGCTGCGATGACAGTAACCTGGGCCAAGGAGCTGGCGCGTTTCGGAATTCGCTGCGCCGCTATCGCCCCCGGCTTTATCGCCACCGATATGACCGCAGGAATGAAACCCGAGGCGCTGGAGCGCATGACCGCCGTCATCCCACTCAAGCGCATGGGAACCTGCGAAGAGATCGCTCATTCGGCGGTGTATATCTTCGAGAACGACTACTACAGCGGGCGCATCATCGAGATGGACGGTGGCCTGCGCCTGTAACAGGCCGCCGCTTCGCCTAGAATAGCTGGGAAACCAGGCGGAGACATGAGAAGAGTCAAGCCAGAATGCTGTATTACCGCTGCGGACAAAATAAAGGCGCTGCATCGCTACAGCGCCTTTCATGCACAAAGCAAAAGGTTTAATGCGTTGGCGTCAGCGCTTATCCCAGGGCACAAATAGCCGACCCACGGTCTCGGCATAATGATCAGGAAGGACCAGGTGGCGACGGCCATCCTGCCATTGGATCACGTACATGGCCTTACCGGTTTGCTTGCCACTTTCCGCTACCTTATATCGTCCCATGATGGAAATAAAGCTCATGGTCTTCAGCTGCTCGCGAACCTTGTCCTTGTCCAGGGAGTTGGCCAGCCGCACCGCAGCTTCCAACACCTCACCCGCTGCGTAGCCGCCCGCGGCATTGCTATCCGCCCGCCGTTCGTACAAGCGGCGGTAACGGAAGTCGAAATCGAAGGCCATGGGTTTACGCGCACCACTGATCCAGGGCGTGAAACCCAGTATATTGTTTGCATCCGCGCCCAGCGTGTCACCAAAAGCCGCCAGCGAGGGGCCCGAGGTGAAACCAAAATTTCTGGGGCTATAGTTCTGCCGCTTGGCCTCTTTGACAATGGCTACGGAGTCGTCAAAGTAGGTGGCACCTAATACCAGCTCGGCCCCCACTTCGGCAAGATCTGCCACTATTGTCGAAAAATTCTTGGTATTGGCAGAGTAGCCACTGTAGACCAGAACCTCCATACCCAGCTCTTCGGCTTTGGCCTTCGCCCCCATGGCAACCGCGCGGGTGAACAGGTTATCCTGGTAAACGATGCCGACGTTATTTACACCGTGAGACTTGGCGATACGTAAACCATCCACCATGTATTCGCCGGCAGGTAGGTCGACCTGAAAAATATTTTTATAACCTCTGTTCCAGATCGCTTCCGCAGCAGCAGTGCCCGACACCATTGGGAACTGATACTTCTCCGCCACGTCACTGGCGTTCATTGTGAGGTTAGAGGCGTAGGGTCCGACCAGCAGATCCACCTTGTCACGAGTAATCAGGCGCTCATACAGCTGCGCACTCTTGGCAGGATTCGATTCATCATCGTACTTCACAATCTCGACGTTTTGACCGAGCAATGCTCCCCGTGAGTTAACGTCATCGGCCCACATCTGTAAGCCCTGAAGCAAGCTTTCACCCTGCTCCTGATAAACTCCGGACAGCGACGCAGTAACACCGACCTTGATAACTCCATCGTTCGTTGCGGCAACAGAGCCGGTCGCAACGGCCATTAATAGCAGCGCGGCGCAGGCCCACAACGTCTGCTGTATTTTAAAAATAAGTCTCATGGCGCTCATCCCTTATTTCTCAATATCTAGCTTACGTTTAGCCAACCAGAGTTTACGTACCAACTCATACTCAAACGGTGCGCCGGTTTCATAGTAACGGAACGACGTATTCGCGCGAGTGTCGATGCCGTTGAGTAGCATCAAGGCCAACTCCTCCTCAGACTTCATATTCAACTCATCATACAAAGCTGACATCACTACCATATCTACGCCAGTACCCACACCATCCCGTGCCGACGAAGGCCCCAGCACAGGCAGTACAAGGTAGGGTCCAGCGCCGACCCCCCAATACCCCAGAGTTTGCCCAAAATCTTCCTTATGCCTGGGTATACCGAAATAGGTTGCCGCGTCGATAAACCCTAGCAGACCCACGGTCGTATTGGTGACGAAGCGGCCCGCAGACTGGTAACTCTTGGTAAACTCCAGTTGCAGCACACTATTGATAAAGGTCCTGATGTCGCCGATATTGTTAAAGAAGTTATGGATACCGTCCTGCATGATATCGGGCGTAATATACTGGTAGCCATCAACGACCGGAAGGAACACATAACGATCGAAACGGTAGTTGAAACGGTACATGCTGCGGTTAAACCCTTCCCACGGGTCATAGACCTGCTCGGTCTCAAACTTCTCCTGGTCGACTAAATTCGCCGACTCAAAGTAAGCCGTGTCCGCAACATCACCCTCTATTTTTGGTGTGGTACTGCAGGCGGTGACTGAAAACATCACCAACAGGGTCACTATCAAGCGAGTGAGTGCGCTATTCATGTAAGTCATTATTCTGCTCATGGTTCCCATTCCTCACTGCTTAAAGACGTTGATCATATGCGCCACATTATCTTTGTGGGACATGTTGCCGCAGTGGCCACCCTTGGGATAGATTTTGGCTCGATCGCCAAAAACGCGAGGAAAGAAATCGATCTCTCCCGGCGCCAGAATGATGTCATCCTGATTATGCATAACCTCAATTTTATCGGAGGTTTTAAGATAGGATTCCAGCGCTTCCAGGTTCATTGTGCTGGCAAACCCCTCGCGATCCAACTCGGGATTCTGTGCCTTGTAGTAGGGATAGAAAAAACCATGAAAATAATCGGTAAAACCGAGCTGGAATGTGGCGTCCATATATTTTCCAGGACTCGAACTACTGCCCATGGTGACGTTCTTCGGCACCACAAAACCCTGCTTGGTAATAACATCAGAGGTGTAGATCAGACTGGCTGAAGAGATGCGGAATGACACCCCGATTAGCGCAGCCAACTCTTCGTTATTCGGATCAACTGCATCGTACGCCTGGTACAGAAACTCACCGTCCATCTCCACACCATCGGATTCTTTGTACGCGTTACCGACCTCTTCCACCAGGGCGTTAAAAAACTGCTCGAAGTTATCCACGCCGCCCGGGATATTTTGGCTCATGCGATCCAGCAAGGAGATGGAGTTGTATAAAGAAACCGGGGGGTTGATCAGCAGCGCCTTGCGGAAGTTAAAGGTTTTTCGTTCTTCATCCAGCTTGGTGACGAAGGCGGCATTGAATCCTCCCAGGCTGTATCCGGCCACGTAGAAATCCGACACTTCGATATCGCCCTGATATCTCCCCCAGAGTTTCTCCATCACCCGGTAGATATCCTTCGCATCCTCGTAGGCGTGCCCGGGAACGCTGGTTTTTGAGGCGGATACGATAAAGTTCATAAAGGTCGGCGAGGAGATAGATACCACATGAAAACCGGCATTGTGATAAGCGCGCGCCATTTCGGTATTCTTGGCCCCGTTGTGGGAGGCCCCGGTACCCGCGATCAGGAACACCAGCGGAGACTTCTCTTTCTGCCAGGCGTAGGAGTATCGGAGCTCTTCATCGAAGAAAAAAGGCTCTGGCACTTCGCGATCTTCAAAGATTCGAATGCGCCCCATCTTGAGCGGATTACCCTCAGGGAGCTCAGCCTTGACCTCAGGCAGGGTGCCAATCACCGTCGCTTCATAAGGGCTGTACTCAGGACTTAAGGTGGGAAAATCGTAGGGTTTCTGACTGGCGGCCCAACCGACTGTCGAAAACAGCCCGGCCGCAAGTACGACAAGTGCCTTCTTCATACCTAGTCTCCTTGGTTCCATCTTTTATTATGTAAAAACGAACAGAGGCGTTGTCCTAACCCCTCACTGCCGTAAAATCGCATGCTTTACAGGCTGTCGAATCCTTCCTCCGAGGATACTTGAAATTCCTGTCCTCTGTATAGTCTTTGACCTGTAACACGGTCGATACCGGGCAAGGCGGTCCCGGCCCGATAGTTTCGTCCATGGAGATGGGCTACCATAGGCCTGTGTACGCCACCGCAGAGAACGCCCCCCGACAATGGATTACAGCTCCCCCAAGGTTCGAATCTGGCAGGTTGTTAGCCTGGTTCCAGCCGGTAGCGTCGTGACCTACGGGCAGATTGCCCACATGGCGGGATTACCCCACCATGCACGCATGGTGGGCAGTGTGCTGAAGCAACTTCCGCCGGATTCCAGTATCCCCTGGCATCGGGTCATTAACTGTCAGGGCCGCATCTCCTTTCCACAGGGCTCCCCACAATACCTGCGCCAGCAGGAGCGACTACTCGCAGAGGGTATTGAATTTATGGCCGAGCGCATCTCCCTGCAGCAGTTCCAGTGGCAGGGGGGCTTCGAATCCTGATCGCGTGTGGTGACTCTTAACCGAGGTATCTGGCGCTTGGGGATCGAGTCAATCCCTGACGCCGGGCTGAGGCGAGCCCTTCGACAACCTCCCTTGCCGCAGCAACAGCCACAACGCCAAAGCAACGGCGGGCAGCCCCAGCAGCGCAGCATAGATAAAGAAATCGAAATAGCCGCTACTATCGACGATCACCCCCGAAAAACCACTGACAAACTTGCCCGGCAGTGTCATTAACGAGCTGAACAGGGCGTATTGGGTCGCCGTATAGGCTCGGTTGGTCAAACTGGAAAGGTAGGCGATAAACGCCGTACTCGAGAGCCCACCACTGAAGTTATCGGCACTGATCACCAGTGCTAACCACGCTTTATCGGGGCCGACCTGCGCCAACTGGGCGAACAGAAGATTGGTCAGCGCCACCAGCACCGCCCCGAGCAACAAGGGCTTATACACCCCGAACCGCACCACGAACAGGCCACCCACCATCGCGCCAACGATGGTCATCACAAACCCGTAAACCTTGCCGATCGCCGCGATATCGGTCTTGCTGAACCCCAGATCGAGGTAAAACGGATTCGCCATGATCCCCATGGTGATATCGCTGAGCCGGTAAAGGCTGATAAACAGTAGCAACCAGAGCGCAATGACGCCGTTACGGCGAAAAAACTCAACAAAGGGTGCAACCACTGCCCCCAGCAGCCAGGCTTCCAGCCGCTGCCAACGGCTACTATCGGGGTCGAGATGCACCCGGTCCATCAACTGCTGCTCGGTGGTCCGCGCTACCGTATCGCGCTGGGCATCCGGTTCGCGGGTTAGCAGTACCGTCGCGATGCCAACCCCCATTAACGCGGCCATCGACAGGTAAGCCACCGGCCAGTTGATACTATCGGCGATATACAGTGCGCCGGCACCGGCCACCAATAACGCCACCCGATACCCAAAAATATAGGCGGCGGACATCGCCCCCTGATACTCCACTATCGCCGCTTCAATCCGATAAGCATCGATCGCTACATCCTGAGTAGAGGAGGAAAATGCGACCAGCAACCCCAGCAAGGCGATCGAGGTCAGCTGCTGCTGTGGGTCCGAAAGCGCCATCCCTACCAGTCCCAGGGTAATTCCTAACTGCCCCAGCAGAATCCAGCTGCGGCGCTGCCCCAGACGATACAGCAACGGTAAGCGCAGTCGGTCCACCACCGGAGCCCAGAGCACTTTGATCGAATAGGTGATGCCGATCCAGGCAAAAAAGCCGATCGCACTGCGGCTGACATCATAATCGCGCAGCCAGGCACTCAGCGTCGAAAACACCAGCAGAAAGGGTAATCCGGCGGCAAATCCGAGAAACCAGAGGGTGATCACCTGCGGCCGGGTATAGACCAGCAGCGCATCGCGCCACGAAAAACGCGACTCGTTCAAAGGGCGACTCGAACCGCGCAGGAGTGGGGATTAATCACGGAAATTATCAAACTGCAGCGGCATATCCAGCTCGGCTTCGCGAAGCAACGCCATGCACTGCTGTAGGTCATCGCGTTTTTTTCCCGTTACTCGCACCTTCTCACCCTGAATAGCGGCCTGCACCTTGATTTTGGAATCTTTGATCTGCTTCACGATTTTCTTGGTCAGCTCTTTGTCCAGCCCTTCTCGCACGGTCACTTCCTGCTTTACCAGCTTGCCTGAGGCATAATGCTCCGCTATATCGAGGCATTTGACGTCAATACTGCGTTTGATCAGCTTCGCCTTGAGGATCTCCAGCAGTTGCTGCAGCTGGAAGTCGGCACTGGCAATCATGGTTATCCGATTTTCGGTACGCTCAAACGAGGCTTCAACCCCGCGAAAATCGAATCGGGTTTCCAGCTCACGGTTGGCTTGGTTGACCGCATTGGTCAGTTCCTGCATATCGATTTCAGATACAGCGTCAAATGAAGGCATAGTGGCTCCTTGATCCAGAATAGGCCCCTTAAGGGGAAAAATTGGCCAGTCGTCAGGATAGGGCGACGGGGCACCAAATCGGGTATTATAACGTAACTTAGTGTTGGCTTGTGAGTCACCATCTACTTTGGCCACAGCGAAAGGAAAGCGATGATCGACCCTAATTGCTCCATCATGGTTGTTGACGATGCGCGCTTTAGCAGCGCAATGATTGGCCGCACCCTTGAGCGCACCGGCTTCAAGAACATCCGTTACGCAACCAGCGCTTTGCAGGCCCTCGATGAGCTGGAGCGGAAGCCCGCCAGCGTGCTGATCGCAGATTGGCTGATGCCCGAAATGGACGGGCTCGAACTGACCAGCCGGGTTCGGCAGCTCGATGAGGCCAGCAATCACTTCACCTACGTACTGCTTCTCACCGCGAAAGAGGGCGCGGACGCTTTGGAAGAGGCATTCGACCGTCAGGTAGACGACTTTATCCATAAGTCCGCCATGAACGAGCAGCTACCGCCTCGTATTTTTGCGGCTCAGCGTATGTCCTCGATCCAGAACAAGCTGCTGCGACAAAACCAGCTACTACTGGAGAACAATCAGCAGTTGCGTAGCCGCAACCTGGTTGATGCCCTCACCGGACTCGGCAATGGTCGCTACATACTAAAAAAACTCAAAGAAAGCCTGCAAATAGTGCACGAGCGGGATCAGGCCGTCTGCGTTCTGATGGTAGACATCAAGCAAGCCGACCGTATTCAAACCAAATACAGCAAGGCGATGCTGGATGAAGTCACCCGTGGCGTCGGCCGCCGGCTCGCACAACTGGTGAGGCCACTGGATATCGTTGGTCGATTGCAATCAACCCAGTTCGCGGTGATCACCACCGTTCCAAACCTGCACCAATGCAGTGGCGGCAGCTTTAAACGCATCCATGAGGGGATCAACCTCAAGGCATTCAAGACCTCTACCGGCTTTATTTCGGTACAAGCCAGTACGTTGTTGTGCGGCGTAGATGCCCGCAAGGGAAACATTGACGCAAAGACGATGTTGCTGTGGCTGCAGGAGCAGTCCGGTTGCCTGATCGACAGCAATCGTATTATGGAGTGTGACTACCTGCCAATCCAAAAGAGTTGAGCAACGCCATGGCGAGTTCAATGAGGGTTACAGGTGCAGGCCATGGGCCCCCACCGGAGTGGATTATTCTCGGCGCCGGTGCCATGGGCTCGCTGTGGGCAACGCGCCTTTACCAACAGGGTGTAGATGTCCGCTTGCTGGCACGCAAAGTTGCCACAGGGCCGCTACAACTGCGCGAGACGCCGGACACAGCTCCACTGAGCTGCGAGATCCCCCGCCTTACCCTTACCGACCTGCGCGACCCCGTTCACCAGCTATTGGTTTGCTGCAAGGCGACCGATGCGCTGTCGGCCATCGAGCAGATTCAGGGCTACCTTGCCCCCTCTGCGCGGGTAGTTCTGTGTCAAAATGGGCTGGGTAGCCAGCAGCAGGTTATCGCGAACTTTCCTCAATTTGATATCTACTGTCTCAGCACGACGGAGGGTGCTTATCTGGCTTCAAGCAACGAGGTCGTCCACGCGGGCCGTGGGGAAAGCTGGCTGGGAAAGCTCCACCCCCACCCTGACGACCTCGGCCCCGAGCTTGCACACTCATTAGCGCGCAGCAAGCTACCGGTACACCACGACGGAAATATCAGTGCACGACTGTGGCTGAAACTGGCCATCAATGCCAGCATCAACGGCCTAACCGCGCTCTACGGGTGCCGCAATGGTGAGCTGCTGTACCCGCCTCGACTTGAGCGAATGGATGCCCTGAGTCTGGAAACACAAACCCTTTACCAACGATTGGAAATCCCACTCACCCACGACCTTCAGCAACAGGTTCGCCTGATCGCACAGAGTACCGCCGAAAACTTTTCCTCCACCTGCCAGGATGCCCGGCGGGGTCGTCCTACCGAACTCGCGTTTATTAATGGTTTTATTCTTGCCCAAGCCGCCGCTGTCGATTTGCCCATGCCAGAACACCAGCGCCTGCTGGATGAGCTCAACGCAAAGGGCATCAAGTAGCGATTTAGCCACACTTTGTTATGCTCAGGGAACGCGTATTTCGAGACCTTGCCGTGAACCCGTTAAGCGCATTACGACAATACATTGCCAACCTGCCATTGGGGCGCAAGCTGCTGGTAATCCAGATCTCGGTGGTGGTCGCGATCTGTGCTTTTTCGATCGTGGTGCTAACGCTCACCGCCTATTACATATCGAGCCAGTACCTGCTTCCTTCTGCCCTGCATCGCATCCAGCATGTGGTGCAAACCGAAGCCGGACATGAATCGCTCTCCCGGTCGGCCCAGCGCACCCAAAACCTGTTGCAGTCGTTACTGGAGCCCGAAGATGAGATCGAGCAGGTTGCCCTCTATCAGGCCGATGGGCGACTGATTGCCCAGGCAAACCAAGGTGCCGGGCGCGAGCCACTCACCTTGATGCTGCCACCCCCCGAGCAAAACCCTGAACTGCACCGCATGACCATCACTCACCCGCAGGAGGGTACGCTCACGATTACCGCCAAAGCCCGCTCACGATTACCGCAACATTTCGTGCTCGGTATTACCATCGCAGCACCGATCATGGTGCTGGTGATATCGGTAGTACTATTTATTCTTAACAAAGTGGTCCAACGCCTGATTACGACCCCGATCCTTCACCTTATTACCATCGCCAATACAGTGTCCCTGGGTGAGGATTATCAGGTACGTGCACAGAAAAAGTACGACGATGAAACCGGCGTGCTCGCCTCTGCATTCAATACGATGCTTAGCCGTATCGAGGCACGGGACCAGATGCTAACCGACGAGCGTGATCGTGCAGAGCGTGCTGGCCAGCAAGCGCAGGCACTGGCCCATGAAACCCGCCGCGCTAACAAAACCCTGGAGCATGAGGTTCAGGTACGCACCCGCGTAGAACACAAACTGACGGGGCTACAAAATTTCCTCTCCAGCATTATCGACTCCATGCCATCAGTACTCATCGCAGTTGACGAGCAGCTACTCATCCAGCAGTGGAACAACGAGGCAGAGAAACTATTCGACGTAAAACGAGTCGCTGCACTCAACCAACAGGTGAATACAATTGTTCCTCTATTAGCCCCTCACCTGCCAAGCATTCGGCGCAGTATCAGCCAAAACAGCACCCAGTCCGTTGGTCGACTCCCCCACTTTATTGAGGGGACGGAAAAAATCCTCGAAATCATTATCTACCCGCTGCAAGGGGGGCGTCATTCCGGTGCGGTAATCCGCATCGATGATATTAGCGAACGCCTGCAAATGGAGGAGGTAGTGGTTCAGTCCGAAAAGATGATATCGGTGGGGCAGTTGGCGGCGGGCATGGCTCATGAAATCAACAACCCCCTGGGTGCCATTATTCAAAGTGCACAGAATATTCGGCGGCGGGTGTCGCCGACACTGGCCAAAAATAGCGAAGTCGCCAGCCAGTTGAATATCGACCTGTATCTTCTGAACCGGTATCTGGAAGAACGTGAAGTGATGCGTTTTTTAAGCAGCATTCAGGACGCTGGTGCCCGCGCCTCATCCATTGTCAACAACGTACTACAGTTCAGCCGGCGCAGTAATCGCACACTGGTTCCTACCCACCTCAGCGACTTGATCCGGCGTACACTGGAGATTGCCTACAGCGATCTGGACATCAAGCACCGCATAGACCGTCACGAAATTGAAGTGATTAGCGACCTGGACGAGTCGCTGGAGGCTGTACCCTGCATTCCAAATGAGTTGGAGCAGGTGCTGTTAAACCTGATCAAAAATGCGGCGCAGGCAATCTACTGCCGTCAGGATACGAACCTCCGTGGAAAAATACAGATCCGCACTCGGCGCGATGGCAAATGGGCCCTTATTAGCATCGAGGATAACGGTATTGGCATGGACAACGCGACTCGCAAACGGATATTCGAACCTTTTTTTACCACCAAAGAGGTTGGGGAGGGGACAGGTCTCGGCCTGTCCGTCTCCTTCTTTATCATTAGCAACAATCATAAGGGTGTGTTGTCGGTGCAATCGACCCCGGGTACCGGCACCGAGTTTAGTATTCGCCTTAGACTGTAAAGGTGGCCACCCGCGCCTTCAGCTCGTTGGCCAGATTCGACATCTCTCGACAGGCCCGATCTGTTTCACTGGACGTTTCGGCGCTCTGCTCTGCCATCGTATTGATGATTACCAGGTTCTGGTCGATTTCACTGGCTACCGAAGTTTGCTCCTCTGCCGCTTGGGCAATCTGGTGGTTTTCACTCACAATATAGTCAACCGCTGTTACTATCTCCTGCAGAGAACTGCCCATTTGCTCAGCCTGATTTACCGTCTCGTTGGCCTGTTGGTGACTTGCCTCCATGGCCGATACGGAGAGGGTCACCCCTTGCAGCAACTGCGCGATGATCGCTTCTATCTCCTCGGTAGACTGGTGGGTTCTCTGGGCCAGGGTCCGCACCTCATCGGCAACCACCGCAAACCCACGCCCCTGTTCACCCGCACGAGCCGCCTCAATGGCTGCATTTAACGCCAGCAAATTCGTCTGCCCGGCGATACTCTTGATCGCATCCAGCATTTGGCTGATGTTTTTGCTATCGTCTGCCAAACGGTTAATGGTGCTGGTCGCGCCATTTACGTCTTCGGCCAACGATCGGATACCGGTACAGGTTTTCTCTACCAATGCCTGCCCTTCGACGGTACGACTGTTGGCCCGGTTGGCCGAATCTGCACTGTTGACGCAGTTACTCGCCACCTCCTGTACGGTCGCTGTCATCTCATTCATCGCCGCGGCAACCTGCTCGACCTGATTGCGCTGTTCACTGATTAACTGGTGGTTGCGTTCGGCACTTTCACTCACCATTTGTGCCTGACCCTGAACCTGACTCACTGTCAGGTCTACCGATGCAAGTAACTCCTGTATCTGGCGTACCATCACATTAAACTCGATGCCCAGCGCTCCCAACTCATCCTTGCTGCTGATTGATACCTCTGTGGTCATATCGCCGCTCGCGACCCTGTGCACTGCACCAGTAAACTTTCGCATGCCTTCACGCATCGACAAGAAAAAACCGGCATAGAGATAAACAATCACCAGCAACACTACCGCCAAAACCCCGACCAAAGCGAACAGTGTCTGGCGCTCATGGGCCAGACGCTCCTTCAGTTGCTCATCCACCGTGTGGAGTAGCGTTCCCATAACAGCGTATACCTCGTTGAGCTGGGCACCGCTCTGTTCAAAGAACGCTGCACTATCGAACGCATAGCTATCGGCTAACAAAATTCCGTTTTCAAGCTGATCACTCAGTGCCCTCACCACCGCTACCAGTGCCTGCGCTCCCTCTTCAACCTCCGGGGCCTGAAGGTTCGCCAGAGATTCCCTGGACGACTCAGCAAGCCGCACCGCTCTTTGGTTCAGACTCTCAACTTGATCGTAAAGCCTGTTGCTAAAAAATTCACTGAGGTAACGCTGCTCGAGGGAGTAGCTACCCACCGCACGGGAGCGACCCAACAGTTCGAGTACGGGCCTTAATTGCTCGTTGGAAAACTTGAGTAGCTGGCGGACCCTGCGACTTCCATCTTGCGATAGCCCGCTGCCATCCTCGATCGAGTCCAACAGTTTTAAAGTGCCAACCCGTAGTTGCATGGCCGCACTCAAACGATCCCCCCCCGTAGCGCCTTGCAACGCATTCAGGCTTTGTTTCAGGATCTCGAAATCTGTTGGGAAAGGCCCCATTGCGATAGATATCGCATCGCTTGATAGCTGCGTATCCAGGTCATTGGCCTGTTTCTCCATGCGAGATTTCCAGGGAGTGTCTTCATTCGTCTTGCCGACGATATTAACCACTTCGGTGAGCTGCAACTGCTCGTCTGCGGCCAGATGTAAATCCAGGCCCAAGGCTAGCGCCATGACCCCCTCTCGCTCCTTCTCGGTATTGGCGATTAACTGAAGTGAGTTATCGACTACCCTATAGCTGGCGACAAGCAAGGGTATAAGAAACAGCAGGCTGATCAGGCTAAACTTGAGCGCAAAAGAAAGACGCCCCATCAGTTTCATCGCGGGGATAAATACCCATGACATACAAACTATCTCCCAAATGGTTGTCTACAAGTAATTTTTGAAGCACGACTCGCTGCGGGTTTGCCGTGGCGGAAGGCACCAGAAAGCGTGTCGACCAGCGGCGGAAAAACTTTATAACCCAGGTTGCGGCGTTTAGAGCTGATCCAGTAATTCATAAAAATGGGTCCACTGAAAAGCGGGCCCCGGGTCCGTTTTTCGACCTGGGGCGATGTCACTATGACCACAGATACGATCCCGGCTTAACTGGGGGTAGCGATCCAATAGTGAATGAGTGATGGAACCCAACGCTTGGTATTGCTCTTCACTATAGGCCACATCATCACTACCTTCGAGTTCAATCCCGATGGAGAAATCGTTGCAGTTATCACAACCGTCAAAACATGACTGCCCCGCATGCCAAGCCCGCATATGCAGGGGTACAAATTGAGTAATATCACCGTTTCTATCGATCACAAGATGGGCGGACACCCGCAGATCGGCAATGGTTTCAAAATAGGGATGACGACTACTGTCGAGCCGATTGAGAAATAGATCCTCTATATCCCCTGTGCCAAATTGCCCCGGGGGTAAGCTGATATTATGGATAACCAGAAGTGAAATTTGCGCGCCGACAGGGCGCTCTTCGCAGTTTGGCGAAGGCAGGAAACGAATCCCTTCAATCAATCCCTGATCTGTAAGCCGGAACATAGACAGCAACCCGAAGCGAATTGGATGCAGGCAGCTTACCAGCAGCCAGCATCCTTTTCAGCATCAGGCGTATTTTAACGTTGCATCAACGCGGGTTACCCGCTTGCCCGGTTCATGTCCCGAAGATTACCAATCACCGATTCCAGCGCTCTATCAAACAATAGCGCATCGTCGAGCAGGCGAACTCCACCATCTCGTAACTCTAATGCGAGGGCGCTGCGGGTTCTTTCAGCAACCTTCACCCCGGTACGGTTCACGAATACATACTTTCCGGTCACCTTGATCACCGCCGCCAATTTACAGCGGAAAGACTTCTCTTCACTTTCGCTAAACTCAACCCAGGCTCCGACCTTCAAGCTATCTATCAGCCTATAGCTCGGATCATCTTCCGCGAGCTCGGTCGTATCAGGGCTACTGGCAGCTGGCTCCAGACCTTTTACACGAACGTTAACCGCTTTTACAGGGTCCGTCTCGACCGCCTTATTGGCGGCGGTCTGCGCCAACGCAGCCTCCTCGGACGGCTGAGAGACGGTCTCGCCCTCATCCAGCGGCGGGGCAATAATATCCGTTACCGAACGGTTTTTTTGCACCGGTTCCTGCGGCGCCTGCTTGGGCTTAAAACTACTCAGGTGGATAGATTCCAGCTCAGCAAACAGTTTGTTCATCGCAAAAGCGTCGAAGGCAATTTCCGTTAACCCTACGCGTAACTGCTTTAGCAAACCGGGTACCATCTTCAGCAATTTTTTCCTATCTGCTGCATCGACAATCGGACTCACGCTCCAGATCAGGTCATCGACTGTATCCAGTGCTTCTTGCCAGCGAGGAGAGTTCTCCCCCTCTTTTAAGTGGATCAAGAGCAACACCCGACTCCACGCGTCCTCCAGCAGGTTCACAACAACCTCGGGGAGCGCCTGCCCAACCATTTTTTCAGACAGCGCCTGTTGTACAGCGTCACGAGCCGACTCGGTTTTTGCGCGCCCCTCTTCGGCATCCCGAACCCGCTGCTCGGTCAGCTCGCTACGGCGCCTCTCGCGCGCCACAAATCCCAGAAAGTCATCCAGGCATTCACCAAATATAGCGATGTCATCTTCAAACTCTTGCAGAATACGAAACACGAGCTGTTCCATTTTCTGGAACAGACGATCCTGGGTCCGAGTATCCTGGTCGTTCCAGCCCAGCGCTGCGGTGGCCATCTCATTGAGCAGTTTCCGCGCAGGATGAGATCCTTTGCTAAAGAAGGCCTTGTCGATTACCGCCACCTTGAGAATGGGAATCTGCATGCGTCCCAGCAAAGCCTTAACCCCGGTGGGCAAATTACGATCGTCGAGAATATACTCGAACAGCATGGAGACCAGATTGATCGCGTCATCATCGACATGGCTTAGGGCAGCGTTACGTTTCCGGCTCTCCATCAGCCCATGCAGGGCACCACGCACATCACCCGCCTCGGAGTCGTGGGAATCGTTACTCTGCTGTAGCTCGGACAGCATCCCCATAAGTTCTTGCTGGCTGGCGATTCCGGCACCGCTGGATGAACGCGCTGCCACTCCGTCGACGCGTTGAGCCGCACCCGATTTTGCCAACAAACCGCGCAAAGTGCCGAACATCTGCTGCGCCAGTTGCACCTCCACCTGAGTCGGATCATCGGACTCCACGTCAGCGGTGACCTCCCTTTGCCGAGACTGAACTCGCTGAGGGGAGGGTTTGGGCGACGGGGTATGGGAGAGGCCCGGCAATACGCCATCGCCTACCAGAGTGTGATTCAATTCAATGTAGAGCTTTTCGATCTGGTTAAGTACGTATTTCTCAAACAACTTAAAGACGATGAGCTTGACCTTGATATCAACATCCAACTCCTTGCAGGCCACACAAAACGCCTCGCAAAGAAGCTTGGGCCCCATCGGGTTATTGACTGCCGTAATACAACGGGCAACCAACGAATCGATACGGGTCGTCAGATGAGTCAGGGCCATACCCTGATCGCGATTGGCAACGCGAGAGACCATCCCTTCGATGGCGACCGATTGTTCCAGCTCGTCATTTTGAAGGATGCTCAAGCCTTCCATCGATACGGAACCAAGAGAGACCTCTCCCTGTTCCGGCTGGGGCAGACTCTGAAAACCCTCATCGATGGCGCGGTAGAAACGCGACTCCATAACCCGCCGTTTCATTCGCAGGTCACGCATCGCTTCAAAATAGATGTTTTGCTCGGAGTTCGAACCTGCCTTATCGGCCATTTCAAACAGGGTGTCGTCCGCGTTATCGAACAACCCCCGCAGCAATACGGCCAGCTGCTTGATCGACTGTTGCCGTATTTTTTGTAGCGGCCTGGCCAGTTGCAATCCGGGCGTGTTGTTGCCGCTGACCGGTGTCAGGGACACAACCTTCGAATCTCTATTCATCGCCCTATCTCCAAATTCCGCGGGTACTTGCATCCTCCCCGCACAGGGATCGTTATCCCCCGTTCCAGCGTCACTCCCTGATATGCTGTTTTACTCTGGACACATTGTCCTGTCTCTGAATGCCAGTATAAAACGATAATAAACCCTCTGGCCCAAGAATTTAGCGGGTTCGGGAGCTCTGTCACATCCACCCGAGAACTGCGTCAAAGTTTTATCTTTTTTATCTCAGAGCCAAGTAAACAAGCTTTTTTAAGTCGCTTCACTTATAAGTACAAAGCCTCTTGCCGGCTGTACCCTGCACAGGAGCTCTGCCTATAATGCCCCATGACCGACAACAACCCCCATAAAGGCTTCGGAAAATGGATGATGGCTATCGCCTGGATCATCGGGCTGGCGCTGCTCACTCGTTATTTTTCAAACGTCGAAGAGCAACAATATAACCCGAACGCTACCCCCCAAAGCCGAATCGATGAACAGGGAGTTCCTGAGCTGGTACTGCAGCAAAACCGGTTTGGCCACTACATTCTGGGGGGCACGATCAACAACCATAACGCGACCCTATTACTGGACACCGGGGCCACCGCCGTAGTGGTTGCCGACCAACTCGCGCGCAAAATCGGCCTGAAACGTGGCGCGGCAGGGTACGCCAACACCGCTAACGGTCGGGTAAAGGTGTATAACACCCGGATTCAGAGCCTGCAGATTGGTGACATTGCTCTATATGATGTACCCGCCAGCATTAACCCGGCAATGCAGGGAGACGAGGTGCTACTGGGTATGAGCGCGCTGCGGCAGCTGGAGTTTACCCAAAGAGGCAATACCTTGACCCTGCGCCCCCTGTCACGACAATGAACCCGTATCCTAAATCAGCTTCTACGCGCCTATGACTTAACAGCACCGGCAAAGCCCCCTATAATTCGGCGCCTCACTCTTACCATTAGGCCAATGCGATGACCCCGACCCAGGCAATGACTCAGGATATCGAGCAGACCGTACGCTGGGCGTTGCAAGAGGATATCGGCAGCGGTGATATCACTGCGGCGCTGATACCTGCGGAGCAGCAAGCCCTGGCGCGCATTATCACACGAGAGGAGGCTGTGATCTGTGGCGTGGCCTGGGTCAATGAGGTCTTTCGCCAACTCGACCCGACCGTAGAGGTCGAATGGCGGGTTAACGATGGTGAGCAGGTGCCGGCCAACACAGAGCTGTTTCGCTTGCGGGGCAAAGCCCGCAGCCTGCTCACAGGTGAGCGCTGCGCCCTCAATTTCCTGCAGACTCTCTCCGGCACTTCAACCCTGTGCCAAGCCTATGCCCGCTTGGTTCACAGCACCAGCGTGCGCCTGCTGGATACCCGCAAAACCCTACCGGGGCTGCGCAGCGCGCAGAAATACGCGGTCACCCAGGGAGGGTGCTACAACCATCGTATAGGCCTGTTTGATGCCTTTCTGATCAAAGAAAACCACATCAACGCCTGTGGCGGCATCCCCCAGGCCGTCGCGGCTGCCCGCAATCAGGCCCCCGAAAAACCGGTAGAGGTGGAGGTAGAATCGATTCAGGAGCTGACACTGGCGCTGGCCGCACACGCCGATATCGTGATGTTGGATAATTTCAGTCTTGATGGTTTGCGTGAGGCCGTAGCGCTTAACCAGGGCGCTGCCAAACTGGAGGCCTCGGGGGGCATTACCCGCGACACCCTGCTGCGGATCGCCCAAACAGGTGTCGACTACATATCCATCGGCGCCCTCACCAAGGACTGCCGAGCGATCGATCTATCGATGCGCCTGCAAGATCTCTAGCTCTAATCCCTGTTCACCCGATTACATATCATCTGCACCACCGTCCTCTGCGCCATCGAGTTTTTGCTGGCGAGCCAGCTCAGCAGCAATAACCGCGGTGGTGGCTGCTGCGGTCACCTGTTCTACCAGTTTATCCCGCTGCGATGGGGTGTTACTTGCCGGGCTTGTTGGCTCCCCTGGAGACGTTGAGGTGTCGCCAGGCGGATTAACTGTATCAGCTGGCGGCGAAGAGGTCTCTCCACTTGCGGGCTGGGCAGCGTGCTCATCGGCTTCATCTTCATGGGGTAAGCTCACCCGGACCTCACGGTGTGCAAAGGTGATCCCCTCCGCCTGTAAAGCATCCCGCACTCGCCTGAAGGCCTCGCGCCGGATAATCCACTGCTCACCGGGTTTGCTGGTGAATTTCATCCGCACAATCAAGGCTGATTCCTCTACCCGCATCACGCCCTGGGACTTGAGCGGAAGAATAAAGCTCGGGCCCATCTCTTCGTCTTCGAGCATTGCTTGCCCGACCCGCTTAATGATTTTTCGTACCTTTTCGATATCGGTGTCGTAAGGCAGGCGCAACTCAAGTTTCATGGTGATCCAGTCACGACTAAGATTCTTAACCGTCGCGATCTCGCCATAGGGAATTGTCTGTACCGCCCCCAGGTGATGGCGCAGCCGCATGGAACGCATCGATATCTTCTCAACGGTTCCTCGCAAGCCTCCGGTTTCAATATACTCACCACGCCTGAAGGCGTCGTCGAGCAAAAAGAAAATTCCGGAAATAACATCCTGTACTAATTTTTGAGCACCAAAGCCTACCGCTATCCCCACTACCCCGGCACCCGCAACCAACGGACCGATCTCAATCCCAAGGCTGTGCAGTAGCGTGAGCACAACCACGACCACCAGCACCGACAAAATAAAGGTGCGTAACAACGGCAATAAGGTTTCGGTTCGGGTCGCGCCGCCCGCGCCACCCTCTCCTTCCGGAGCGGCATCGGCATCCTCCTCCTCAACCGGCATATGCTTCTCGATCAGGGTCCGCACCACCTCCCAGGCGATATAGGCAAGAAGCATAATAACCAGCACGTCTCCGACACGCCCCAGTATCAGCTGGCCGCCACTGCTCTGCATCATATCGAACGAGCCCATGCCCCAGATCTCACTCAGGGTAATCAGCCCAGCTGCCACCAACAACAAGCGGAATCCGTTAAGCACCACTGAGACGACCCGAGGCGCGCGCTGGGGGAAGCTACCAGCCTGCAATACCGGTAGCGAAACAATGCGGGTGAGAAGCGCGTAGACCAAGCGGTCCATGACTGGAAAAAACACCGTCGTCCACCACAGCAGGCTAATCTTGCTCACAAAAACTTCGTTGTCGATAAAACGATTAAACCCCCAAATAACCCATAACAGGAGGAGCCAGAACGTCGCCAATACAGGCCAGGACTGGGCCACCATCTGCCGCATCGGCGAGGCAGTCGAGCTCAACCCTTCGGCAAACATCTGGTTAATGGCTTCGCGTTCCACCCACATTACTGCAACGATAAACAGGGTTCCCAGCAGGACTAAAAACACCATCCCCGCCAATACCAGCTCACGCTGTATACCGATCGCTAAAAGCAATGAGGATCCATGCACGGTGAGCGCATAGATGAGGGCAAACACCAGCACCCACACGTAAATACGCCTAGCTTGCACACACTCAAGGGGCAGTGGACGTATACCTTTGGCCCAAGGCGCCAGAATGGCACGAGCGACTATGCCTACACCGCGAATAGTCACCACAATCGCCAGCACGCTGACCAGCAGTAGCCTGGGTGGTTCTCCAGAGTCAAAAGCGATCACCGGGACCAGTAGCGCGGGTAGAGTAAACACCACCAGTGCTGTCAGGCTAAATAGTGTTCCGAGGACCAGATACCCGAGGCGAACGTACCAGCGCGACTCCTGCTGCTGCTCCATTTTACTGCGTAGCGGGCCCAGTTTAAGGGTCGCGAGTTTCTCGCAAACCAGGCCGAGCGCCATCATCAATACCAGCAACCCTCCCAGGCTGGCCAGGGTTTCACCCCCGTCAAAAAAGCTTGCCTGAACCCTGTCGAGCTGCTCCGGAAGCTGCTGGATTCCGGATCGTAAGTCATTCAATTCATGCTTAAAACGGTCTATACGGTCATGAACCGACCCGACCATCCCCCCCATCGCGGGGGCTTTTGCGTCGCCCTGGGTTGTTACAGAGACGGTGACCTCACCGGCGGTCTGCACGGAAACGGTAGAGGAGTCGGTTTCGGTGGCCCCATAGGATGGAGCGGTGAACAGCGACAGCGCCATTACCAACGCGGCTATAAGCGCCAACTTAGGGTTGAGTATCATCGTTGCTCCTCTACGGGCGAAGGCTGGGCTTGGTGGATATCATTGGTACCTAGCCAGAGTCCATCCGACCTTCTGGTCGGCTTACCCAATCAGTGGCCCGTTATTCCTTAACGTATTGTTCTTTTGCAGCTCGCGCTATTACCCGCTTATTGCTGCACAGGGTCCAGGCTGCGTATCTCTTGCGCGGCGCGAGAATCGAGTACATTGTTAAAGGAGCGCAACGTAAATTCCACTTCGCTCCAGGTCACCTTACCATCACCATTGGCGTCGATCTTATCGACCTGGTCAGCAACAGCGGGGAGCAATTGAGCCGCCGTAGCGTAATCGAGATAACCAGCATTTTTCGTATCCAGTGACTCAAACTCGACTTTTTTGTTCTCTATAAACTCGTGATCGATAACGGGAGTCCGGGCGGCATAAGTAACACCGCCAAACAATCCAAGGCTTACCACCACAAGTAAACGAATTCTTTTAAACATAGGGGGGGTGTCTCCAGCATATTTGTAGTTATTTACTCGCGATAGGCCGTCGTTCCCTGACCGCCTCAATCTGTAGAGTGTAATCGACATTCGGCGGTGTGCCTACCCGAGAGTAGAGCTCCGCCCGACATAGCCTGGCTTAAAGGATCGATTGGGGCGGCTGTTCGATTACCCGCGCCCATCCCCCTGTCAGCCTGGATGCTCAGGGGGCAAACGTACCCGCACCCGAAGTCCGGGATACATATTACTGGCGACAATCTCGCCACCGTGGCGCTCAATCGCCCGACGCGCTATCGCGGTCCCCAACCCCGAACCACTATTTTCCTCTCCACGGGTATCGTCTACGCGATAAAAAGGCTGGAACATCGCTTCGAGTGAATCTTCAGGCACACCGGGCCCTCGGTCTTCCACATCGATAACAACCCACCCATCGACCACGCTGGCAGCTACGGTTATAGCCTCTTCGGCAGGTGAAAACCGAATCCCATTGCGGATGATGTTTTCCAGCGCACTACGCAGCGCCTCCCCATCACCTTCAATCGTGCCGGCCCCGGTGCCCTGTAACAGCACTCGACAATTGCAGGCTTGGGCCTCGAAATTACAATCATCGACCACCGTACGCAGTAGTTCGTCAAGATCAATGGTTTGATCGGGTTGCGGGCTGCTGTCGATTCGAGACCACTCAATCACCTGACCAATTAACTGATTGAGCCGTTGTATCTCCCGCTCCGAGCGGTCCAGCTGTCCATCGATTTTGCCTTCACTTTTATTGCGCGCCAGGGCTAAGGATATCTGCAGTCTGGTCAGGGGCGATCGAAGTTCATGGGATACGTCTCGTAGCAAGCGCTGCTGCCCACTCACCAGTCGCTCCAACTGGTCAGCCATTGCATCAAAATCACGCCCTAGCTCTCCAATTTCATCACGTCGGGTGATTAATGGCTCCCCCGCCCTGGAACCGAGGTCTCCGCCGGCAATTCGCTGGGCGGCCAACTGTAAATGACGAAGCGGCCGAATCAACGAGGCCGACATCAAACCACTAAACAAGCCCGATACCACAATAGCGATGAGCACCGCACTTATATGAGTACTACTTGCATATAGAATACGAGCCCCCTGCCACGGAGGCTCCATACTCATCACCACCTTAAACTGCTCACCACCTAACCGAACAACTCTGGGACCAACCAGCAGCTGTCCATCAACACGCCGGATTATCGGCTCCGAGCTGCCTCCATGATGATCCATGAAACGCTTCACCTCGGGCGGAGATTCCGGCAGCAAGGCTTCACCCGAGTCATTAAACAGATAGTGATCAAGTAGTCGGGTCTGGTTCATACGCTCTGCGATCATCCGCAGTCGCTCCTGCGCCGGCACCGCGAACTCGCCTCGGGGCACCATTCGCGGTTTCTGCCCTAAGGGAGATGGTGCGCCCTGCAATGGTGGCGCGTGCCTCATGGTATGACCCGCAAATCGCTCTATGCGCTGGGTTGCGTGATCCAGCTTGGAAAACAAGCTATGGCGCTCTTCACGCAATGCTTCCGGGTCAAGGCTTACGACAATAGTAACCGCCACGGAACATATAATGACGACCATCGCCAGCCAAAACCAGAAGAAGATCTTCCAAAAAAGACGCTGCACAAACAACGCTGACAATCGCTGGAACACCCTAGCCTCCCGCGCCATTCACGATGTAATAGTAACCGGAGCCGCGCACGGTCTTTAGGCGGGGAGCCCCATCGGGCTTGGCTCCCAATTTACGCCGCACGTTGCTTACGTGCATATCAATGGCCCTGTCGTACTGCACCAGGCGGCGATCGAGCGCTAACTCCGTTAACTCCGCCCGAGATATTAGCTCCCCCGCCCGCTCAACCAGAACCTTCAGCACCACAAATTCGGTCGCGGTAAATTCGATAATCCGGCCACTGCAAGTGACCTCGTGATTAGCAAGATTCAGGTCGAGATCCTCCAGCTGCAAGCGATGACTATAATCCCCTGGCGTGGATTCAGCGGAGATCTCTACCCGCCTGAGTATCGCTTTTATGCGCGCCACCAGCTCGCGGTGATTGTAGGGCTTTGGCAAATAGTCATCGGCACCGATCTCCAGTCCGATAATACGATCGACATCGTCACCGCGCGCAGTCAACATCAACACCGGTATATCCGAATGCTTGCGAACCCGTTTCAACACCTCAAAGCCATTGAGTTTGGGCAGCGTAACGTCTAGCAGCACCAGAGAGTGCCGCCCCTCTATAGCCGCCTCAACGCCCGACTCTCCATCGTGGACGGCATCGACATCAAAGCCCTCTATTGCCAGGTATTCCACCAGGAGTTCGCAGAGCTCGCGATCGTCATCGATCAGCAACAACCGATTCATTGTTTCACCTTTTTATACAACGAAAAGAAACAGAAGCCCTTAAGGCTTCTGTTTCCATATAGTTGGCCAGTGTCTCACCGTTGTGCTGCATAGGGAACCGCCCCGATCAGCTCTCCGGTATTTGGTTGCAACCCGGGCCAAACCCTCGGCCCATACCATAACCCTGTTTCATGCCATGGCCATCGCCCATACCATAACCCGCCCCGGGGCCGCCTTTAAATCCACGGTGATGAATACCAAAACCCGCACCTTTCCGGCCCGGCATCGCTGCCCTCTGCTCGTCGGTCAGGATCGCTCCCATAGCAGCATGGTGGGCCTCACGCATCGCCTGCATATCCTTGTAGAAACTCTCCTGTTTCTCCTGGGTCAGATCGTATTTTTTGAACAGCGCGGCACGTTGCTCCTGATGGCTCTCCATCAGTGTAGCCATTTGTTGCTTCTGGTCATCGTCCAGACCCATTCTCTGCGCCATCGCCTCGACTCTACGCTCACGCATATACTCCTCGGCCTTTAGCTTTTGCTCATCGGTTAAATCAAGAGCCTGGTACAAGTTCCCCATTTGACCACCATGCATACCGTAGCCGCCCATCATGCCGCCACCAAACCCTCCAGGCTGCGCCAGCGCGATCGCCGCGCCACCCAACAGAACCGGTGCTAATAACCAACGCATTTTCATGATCATTCTCCCTGTGTATGAAACTGTTTACTGCTTTCAGTATCCAGTCTAGGAGCAGACGCCTATAGCGTGGTTATGGGCTTGGTAAGGGTTTTGTAAGTATGTAAAAAGAGGGCGCAGTATAGGGACGCCCAATGTCGGCCAATTAACCACTAGTGGCCATCGCCGTTAGCGCGCGCTCTATTATCGCCTGTACTGCAGGGTCGATCAGCCTGCTGCAGATTAGCCACTCGCCAGCCATAGAGGTAGCGACACCACCTGCCTCATTAATCGCCCTAATCGCGGATAGGCAGATTGGGGGCAATACATCGGCTTGACCTATGTGTTACACCGAGGTTTACACTGAGAGTCCACAGAGCAGGAGAACCTCGTGAGAGTCAGCGACATAGCACGCAAAGCCCAGGTAACACCGGAAACGGTTCGCTTCTACGCACGTAAAGGGCTGCTCCATGCCGAGCGTGATCCGAGCAATGGCTACCAGCAGTTTAACAACGAAGCCCTACACCAGCTGCGCTTTATTCAGCAGGCCCGTACCCTCGGCTTCAGTCTCGATGAAATACAGCAGATTCTTCACCACCAGCACAGTGCCAGCTCTCCCTGCCCCATGGTGCGCGAGCTGCTTAGTAAACGAGTGCCAAAGGTGCGACAGCAGATCAACGAGCTGCAGACCCTACTTGCGCGCATGGAACAGGCACTCGAAAGTTGGCAGCAGATGCCCGACGGACTCCCCGACGGAGATACTATCTGCCGTCTGATAGAACACTGGGACACCGGTAACAACGACACGATGAAGGAGGAAACTTCCCATGGCTAGCCACCCAGCCCAACACAGCTACTGGCAACTCGAAGGGGTAAGCTGCAACGGTTGCGTGAACAAAATACGAACCCGCCTGCAACAGGAGCAACCGGCGCTGACACTGGAGGTGGATCTCGGAAACCTGCAGGCCGATATCTTCTCCTCTCTCGATAGCGAAACCTTGCAACAGACAGTGTCCGCGATGGGGTATGGCATCATGCCGCTGACCAGCAGCGAGCGCGTTTATGACCTGCAGGGTGTGCGCTGCGGTGGCTGCGTGAGAAAAATAGGTACCCGGATAAGCGCGCTCGACCCCGCCGCGAAAATAGAGGTGGACCTGGAACAGCAACGGCTGACACTGCACTCGTCCCTCACCGACAGCCAGCTCCACGCCCTGCTCGATGAGCTGGGCTATCTGCCAGCAAACCCGCAAGAGATAGAAGCCTGCGAAACACTCAGCGTTACTGAAACTCTGGACGATAAATTAGACCCGGAGGCAGCGTCACCATCGAGCGACAAAACCGTGCGCCTCGCGTTGCAGGGAATCACCTGCGCCGGCTGCGTAAGAACCATCGAACAGGCGCTGGCGGCGGTTCCCGGAGTCCGACTCGCCGAAGTCAATTTTGCTACCCGTACAGCGTCGGTGGAAACCGATACATCTCCCCAGCGGCTGGTCGACGCCGTTGTAGAATCCGGCTACGGCGCAGAGGTGATCGAAGACGATGCCAAGGCGGACCAAAAGCAACAACAACGCGAACAACAGGAGTACCGATACCGGGTTCGCAACGCTGCGCTCGGTCTGCTGGTTGGTATCCCATTGATGATCTCCGGCTTCTTTGTCGAGATGAGCGTCACCTCCCCCTCGGAGCAATGGCTGTGGGGATGTGTCGGCCTCCTGACCCTGGCGGTTCTGGCGGTAGCGGGTCGTCACTTTTTCATCGGTGGCTGGAGCTCCATTCGTAACCGTAGCGCCAACATGGACCTGCTGATCGCCATCGGTACCGGTAGCGCCTGGCTCTACTCAATGGTGGTTGTACTGGCGCCCGAGCTGATTCCAGTGGCCGCGCGCGCTCTCTATTTTGAAGCCAGCGCGATGATCATCGGCCTGATTAATCTGGGGCAAGCGCTGGAGGTTCGCGCTCGTGGTAAAACCAGCGCAGCCTTGAAACGCTTGCTTGACCTGCAACCCACCACCGCCAGGGCGGTGCGTGATGGCCAGGAGATTGACCTCCCCTTGCAGCAGGTTCAGCTGGACGACCTGCTGCGGGTTCGCCCCGGCGACAAGGTGCCCGTTGATGGCGTCATCATCGAAGGCCAAAGCTACGTCGATGAATCAATGTTAACCGGGGAGCCTGTTGCCGTTCATAAACAACAAGGTGATAACTTATCAGCGGGCACCCTCAACCAAAAAGGCACCCTGCTCTATCGCGCGACCCGCATCGGCTCCGACAGTTTGCTCGGACAGATCATATCCATGGTGCAGCGCGCCCAAAACAGCAAACCCCCAATAAGCCAGCTTGCCGACCGGGTATCCTCCATTTTCGTACCCGCAGTGATGATCATCGCAGTGATCACCGCACTGGTGTGGTTTAACTTCGGCCCCGAACCGCGCGCCGTCCATATGCTCGTCACCGCAACGACCGTGCTCATCATCGCCTGCCCCTGCGCCCTGGGGTTGGCAACCCCGATCTCTGTAATGATCGGGGTTGGGCGAGCGGCGGAGGCGGGAATCCTGATTCGCAATGGCGACGCCCTGCAAAATGCCAGCGAACTCGATGCCATCGTAGTCGACAAAACAGGCACCCTTACGCTGGGCAAGCCTCGGGTTGTTGAACACTTCCTGTATGACGAGACGGTCGATCTTAACCCATTATTGGCACAGGTCAGGCAACTGGAGCGCGGCTCCGAACACCCACTGGCAGCGGCCCTCATTGACTATTGCAATATGCTGCTCGGTAATCAGGATATTGGCAACAAGAGCCTGTCTCACTTTGAAGCCATGAGCGGTTTGGGGGTCGAGGGGCGGGACCTTCAGGGCGAAACCCTGCTGTTGGGCAACTCACGGCTAATGCAGCAGCACGCTATCACAACAGATTTAATGGAGGCCAATGCCCCCACCGGCACCCAGATCTATTTCTCGAAAAGTGGAAGCCTGCTGGCACGATTTACCGTTCGTGACCCGATCAAACCCGATTCCCGGGCGGCTATTGAGCGCCTGCACCGGGATGGGATTGAGGTGATCATGCTCACAGGAGACAACGAGCTCAGCGCAGCAAGTGTCGCCAAAGAGTTGGGCATCGACCGCTATCAGGCACAGTTGATGCCTGCCGACAAGCTGGAGGAGATTAGAAAACTGCAACAACAGGGGTTGAAAGTGGCGATGTGCGGCGATGGTATCAATGATGCGCCAGCGCTGGCGCAGGCCAATGTTGGGTTCGCCATGGGCACCGGCACCGACGTCGCCATGGAAAGCTCCGACATCACCCTCGTACGGGGATCACTGCACGGCATCGCCGATGCGATTGAGCTCTCACGAGCAACCCTGCGTAATATTAAACAGAATTTATGGGGAGCATTTGCCTACAATAGCCTTGGCATCCCCATTGCGGCCGGCGCGCTGTTCCCCTTTTTTGGGGTGTTGCTCAGCCCGGTAATTGCCGGCGCGGCGATGTCCCTCTCCTCAGTAACCGTGGTCAGTAACGCCAGTCGCCTACGCCACCTGCGAGTGGGCTCAGATCCCGCACACACACCCAACAACGAACCCACCCAGGAGGTCATATGAGTCTGCTGATTAACCTTATCGGTATCGCATTAATCCTGATGATCGCCTGGTGGTTCTGGGTGAAGCCCTGAGAGCAAACATCTGATCACTCACCGTTCACAGAGACTGTTATTTCTAACGGTGAGTATTCGGCTCGCGCCATGCGATAAACAGGAACCAGGCGGCAGCCAAACCTGATGCACCGTAGGTCATACACATCACCAGAATCTGGTAGCGCACCGCAACCAGCGGCGATACTCCTGAAAGTATTTGTCCGGTCATCATCCCGGGAAGTGCCACCAATCCAACCGCGAAAAGGGCATTGGTCATAGGTATCAACGAAGCGGTCAGGGCGATGCTGCGGGCGCTTTCGATCGACTGCCCTCGCTCCTGTTCGGCCACCATACGCTCGGCGGCGAGGCTGACGGCGTTGAGCGCGTTGGAAAAGATCATTCCCGCGATGGGAATCATAAACCGAGGCTCATACCAGGGGTCCAGCACCAGTACCGATTGACTGACCAACACAAGAGTCGCACCGCCCGTTATGCCGATTGCCAACATGGCATGGCGGAGTAACCGCCAGCGATGCTGCTCAACCGTGCGCAGGGAGATCCACCCCGACGCCAGTACCATCACCAATAGTACACCCAGCACCAGCAGGGAGGATTCGGTAGAGAAGAGAAAACTCAGCGCGTAACCAATAAGCAATAGCTGTACAACCATGCGCAGCAACGCATAGAGCGCTGTCTTCCAGGCCAGCGACCAATAGAACAACACGCAGACCAGCAATACCACCGGTGCGAAGGCTATTAACAGCCGTGAAAAGGGGATGACATCGACACCCACTGCTAGATACTCCCTGTATCAGTTGCAACAGACATTAACACCCGGTGAGCATCACTCAAAGCATTCCCGCTTATCCACAGCACGATAGGGTGGAACGGTGGGAGAACAGTGGATAGAGCGCCCTGAACCACGCAGGGTATGCCCCTTGGGGAGATGACCAGAAACTGACCATCCGCCTGTTAGTGCTCCCGCGTCGAACAAAACCGAATATCGGGCCAGCGCTCTTCGGTCAGGCTGAGATTGACCCGCGTTGGCGCCAGATAGGTCAGGTGCCCCCCCCCATCGATCGCCAGGTTGTCGTAGGCTTTGCGCTGGAACTCTTCCAGCATCCTAGGATCATCACACTCAACCCAGCGCGCCGTATTGACGCTGATCGGCTCATAAATGCACTCGACCTTGTACTCGTCCTTAAGTCGGTACGCGACCACCTCAAACTGCAACACACCCACGGCACCCACAATAAGATCATTGTTTTTGCGAGGCATAAAGAGCTGGGTTGAGCCCTCTTCAGAAAGCTGCTGCAAGCCTTTTTGCAACTGTTTCATCTTCAATGGATCTTTCAAACGCACACGCTTGAACAGCTCCGGCGCAAAGTGAGGTATACCCGTATACTTCAACACCTCCCCCTCGGTGAAGGTGTCGCCTATCTGAATAGTGCCGTGGTTATGCAAACCGATGATATCCCCGGAAACTGCCTCCTCGACATTGGCGCGATCGCCTGCCAGGAACGTCACCGCATCGGTAATTTTAACGTCCTTACCGATACGCACATGCCTCATCTTCATGCCGCGACTGTACTTACCGGAGCAGATCCGCATAAAGGCAACGCGGTCGCGGTGTTTGGGGTCCATATTCGCTTGTATTTTGAAAACAAAGCCGGAGAACTTCTCCTCCGTCGACCCCACCTCACGAGTATCCGTAACACGGGAAATAGGTGCCGGAGACCACTCCACCAAGCCATCCAGAATATGATCGACACCGAAATTACCCAGCGCGGTACCAAAGAAGACCGGAGTTAGCTGACCCAATAGAAACAGCTCCAGATCAAACTCATTGGACGCCCCCATCACCAGCTCCATCTCCTCACGCAGCTGGTTCGCCAGCTCTTCGCCGACCTCCTGCTCCAACTGTGGGTTATCGAGCCCTTTTATAATGCGGACATCCTGGATAGCGTGTCCCATACCAGACTGATAAAGCAGTGTCTCGTCACGACCGATGTGATACACACCCTTAAAGCGCTTGCCACAACCAATAGGCCAGCTGATGGGTGCGCACATCATGCCCAACTCATTTTCGACCTCGTCCAACAGCTCCATGGGGTCGCGAACTTCACGGTCGAGCTTGTTCATAAAGGTGATGATCGGGGTGTCGCGCAGTCGCGTCACCTCCATGAGCTTGCGAGTGCGCGCCTCAACCCCTTTGGCGGCATCGATCACCATAAGGCAGGAATCGACTGCGGTCAGGGTACGATAGGTATCCTCGGAAAAGTCCTCGTGCCCGGGAGTATCGAGCAGATTAACGACTCGATCCTTGTAGGGAAACTGCATCACCGATGAGGTAATCGAGATACCCCGCTGCTGCTCCATGGTCATCCAGTCTGAGGTCGCCGCCCGATCTCCTTTTTTACCCTTCACCGACCCGGCGACCTGAATCGCCTGCCCTAACAGCAACAGCTTTTCAGTAATCGTCGTTTTACCCGCATCGGGGTGCGAGATGATAGCAAAGGAGCGGCGTTTGTTAATATCGGTCGTTAAACTCATGACAGGAGGTTCTGGCTATACGAAATTGCGCGGCATTATACTCAATTTGTGAAGGATCTGCTTGCCTATCCGACCGTTCAACCCCGCGAAAATGGCCAACCTCCAGCGGCATACCGCAATGTCAGGTGAAACCCGGCTACTAAGGGCCGCACATCAAACCCAGCCACTGGTGAAGTACTGGGCAAAAACCATTCGTTAGGGTGAGTCCAGGCACAGGGTTTAAAGATAGTATTGAGGCAATAACAACAATAAGTAAGGTAAACCCATGGAATACGCAGGACTTTTGGGCAGTGTTGCACTGCTTATCTGGCTGGCATTGCGAGGCGTGGATATCGTTTTTGCTGCCTTGCTATGCGCACTTTTGGTAATCATCACCAACGATCTGCCGCTAGCGACCGGGCTGACCGACTATTTCTCTTTTGGCCCCCTGGGAGCCTTTACCTTTGCCGGAAAGTTTTTCCTGCTATTTGCTGCTGGAGCCATATTCGGCCGGGTGATGGGCGCCAGCCATGCTGCTTCCAGTATCGCCCTTGCCCTGGTTAGGCGTCTGGGCACCGATCGGGCACTGCTCATTACTGTACTCGCCTGCGCCCTGCTCACCTATGGGGGCGTGGTGGTGTTCGTAGTAATCTTCGCGATCTACCCCCTGGGTCTGCGGCTGTTGCAGGAAGCGGATATTCCAAAGCGATTGTTCTGTGCGGCATTAGCACTGGGTGCGGGAACCTTTACCCTGACCGCCCTGCCCGGCACCCCCTCTATCCACAACGTCATCTCCGCGGTATCTCTTGGTACCGATCTCTTTGCCGGCGGCTGGTTGGGATTATTTGGCGGCGCCATTATGTTTACTTGCGGCATCTGGTATCTCGAACGTCAACGCAAACTCGCCAAGGCAAACGGCGAAGGTTTTGTCGCCGGCCCCCGTGACCAGATCTCCAGCGGAGACGGATCCGACTACCCTCGCTGGCAGATCGCAGCCCTGCCTATGATCGCGGTGCTGATTACTATCATCGCCCCCCGGCTAGTTAAGATGCTGTCGTCCGCCGAAGCCCTGGCCGGCGATGGAGGCCTTATGGAGCTGGTACGGTTTGCCAATAGCCAGCCCATTGTTTGGCCCAGCATCGCACTGTTCGGTGGAACCCTGCTGGCCATCGTGCTCTTTCAAGGACTTCGGCGCAACGCTCTGGAGGTGGTCGGACACGGCACCCAGGATGCGATCATGCCCCTTATCAACACCGCTGCGGTGATCGGTTTTGGGGGAGTCGTCACCCACACCAGTGGTTTTGCCAGCTTCGTTAGTCTGATGCTGGAATCGGACCTGCCTCCACTGCTGTCGATGTTTGGTTCGGTTAGCCTGGTCTCGGCCATCACCGGCTCCGCCTCGGGCGGTTTGCAGATCTTTATGCAAACCATGGCACCGGCCTACTTGCAGATGGGTATCGAGCCAGCCGTCCTGCATCGGATCGCCACCATGGCCAGTGGAGGATTCGATTCTCTACCCCACTGCGGTGCCGTAGTGGCTATGCTGACTATTACCGGTTTGACCCATCGGCAAGCGTACCGCGATGTAGGCGTCATCACCGTGCTAATTCCAGTCTTTGCAACCCTATGCACGATCGCGCTAGCATCGCTGCTATAGGACACCGTCATCGCAACTACTGCTATCGTTAGATACAAACAGGAGAAGATTTCATGAGCCTTGGGCCTTTGATCCCGGTCACATCCGCCGACTACCGCCAACGCGCTCGACAGCGCCTGCCCCGCTTCCTGTTTGACTACATCGATGGCGGCAGTAACAGCGAACAAACGCTGCGCCGCAACGTCGCTGACTTCCAGCAACTGTCCCTCAAGCAACGCGTTCTGATGGATGTTGCCCAGGTGAATACCCGCACCCAATTGCTAGGGCAGGAGGCCAGCATGCCGCTGGCACTGGCTCCCATCGGCATGGCCGGTATGATGCGTCGTCGCGGAGAGGTGCAAGGCGCCAAAGCGGCAGCGGCGGCGGGCGTACCCTTCACCCTGTCAACCGTCGGCGTGTGCTCGGTAGAGGAGGTTCAGCACGCCACCCAAACCCCCTTCTGGTTCCAGCTTTATATGCTCAAGGACCGGGATGCGGTGCTATCGCTAATGGAAAGGGCACGCATGGCCGGCTGCGATACGCTGGTGTTTACGGTGGACCTACCGGTAGCAGGAATGCGGCTGCGCGACACCCGCAATGGTGTGGTCGGAGGACGCCCAGGCAGCGGCTTAAGTCGAGCCTGCCAACTGGCCATGCGCCCCCAGTGGCTTGTGGATGTTGGCATTAAGGGCAAACCCCACACCCTGGGTAACCTCAGCGAGCTGGTCGAGGGGTCCAACGATCTCAATGCATACAAGCGGTTTATCGACTCCCAGTTTGATGCCAGCGTCACCTGGGAGGATATCACCTGGTTGCGTAATCAATGGCAAGGCAAACTCATGATCAAGGGAATCCTTGAGGTAGAGGATGCTCGCGCCTGTGCCGAACTGGGCGCCGACGGACTCGTGGTGTCCAACCACGGCGGTCGTCAGCTCGATAGCGCCGCGTCTACCATCTCAAAGCTACCGGCCATCAACGAGGCGGTCGGGGATCAGCTGGAGGTCTATCTCGACGGCGGTGTTCGCGATGGGGTCGATCTGGTCAAGGCGGTGGCACTGGGTGCCAAGGGGGTCCTCATCGGTCGCCCCTGGATCTGGACAGTTGCCGCGGCTGGCGAGCAGGGGCTGCGTGATATGCTCGATGTTTTCCAACAGGAGGTGGCCACGACTCTGGCGCTGATGGGGGTGAACAGTATCGACGAGTTGCGAGCAGAGATGGTAGAGCGCTAAGGCATAAACAGGCGGAAGTATCGCTGAACGAATGGCTCGCCTATAATCGCAAAGGACTCAGGTAACGGATACCCGGCACTCATGGAAGCGAGCAGAAAGAAAGGATTAGGGCTGTGGATCTGCTCCTCTCTGGTGGTAGGCAACGTTATTGGTTCTGGCATCTTTCTGTTGCCGGCGTCACTGGCGTCCTATGGCGCTATCAGCCTGGCGGGCTGGGTATTTACCTCCGTAGGAGCACTGCTGCTCGCCCTGGTGTTTGCGCGTTTGGCGGTGCTGGTACCCCGAGCCGGCGGGCCTTATGCTTATTCCCGCGAGGGGCTGGGTGATTTTGCCGGTTTCCTCATCGCCTGGGGGCACTGGATCGCAGTTTGGGCGGGTAATGCCGCTATCTGCGTCGCCTTTGTTAGCTACTTGACGGTCTTTTTCCCTGTATTGGGCACGAGTCCGGCCGCTTCAATACTGGCAGGACTCGGTGCCCTTTGGGGGTTGTCACTGGTCAATATCCGCGGCGTACACACCGCAGGCGTGGTGCAACTGGTCACCACTGTGCTCAAAATTCTACCGTTAATCGCAGTATCGGTGGTGGGGCTTTTTTACCTCAACCCGGAACACTTTACTCCCCTCAACCGTAGCGGAGACTCCAATTTTTCGGCGATCACCGCCTGCGCGGCGTTGACTCTATGGGCTTACCTGGGGTTAGAGTCGGCAACGGTTCCTGCCGATAACGTGGACAACCCGCGGGTGACCATCCCCCGCGCAACGGTTCTGGGCACCCTGTTCTGCGCGGTGATCTATATCCTCTCCACCGTCTCCCTGATGGGACTGATCGACCCTGACCAGCTAGCCAATTCCAAAGCTCCTTTTGCCGATGCCGCTCGCTTGATGTGGGGGGACGTCGGTTACTATGTGGTAGGGCTGGGGGCGGTGATCTCCTGCTTTGGCGCCCTTAACGGCTGGATGATTTTGCAGGGACAGGTGCCTTATGCTGCCGCCCGCGACAAACTATTTCCCGACATCTTCAATCGCGTCAACAGCAACGGGGTGCCCTATATGGGAATCCTGATCTCCAGCGCACTGATCACCGTCCTGATGATGATGAATTACACCCGGGGTCTGGTGGAGACCTTCACCTTTATTATTCTGCTCGCAACCCTGACCTCACTCATTCCCTACAGCTTTTCCGCCATCGCCGAACTGCTCATCTATAGCAAACGACCCGATGAGTTTCGCAAAGAGCGACTGTGGGGACACTGCCTGATCGCCATACTGGGGTTTCTTTATGGGCTCTGGGCGATTGCAGGCTCCGGCCAGGACACCGTCTACTGGGGTTTTTTACTGCTGATGCTGGGTCTCCCTGTTTATAGCTGGGTCAAGTGGCAACACAGCCGCCAACTCGAGTCTACGGACTCCTGAAGCGTTTAGCGTAACAACCATGATCGCATTCGCCCCCCGCGAAAACCTGCAGCGCCTCTGCATCATCCGGACACTTTTTGTAGGTTCGTTGGTGGTGGCCCTGTTATGGGCCCAACTGCGACTGAATTTGTTACTTAACCTGCAGGCACTGGGCTCCATTTTGCTGGTCAGCACTCTGCTTACCCTGGTGACCCTATGGCGACTGAAGGCCGCAGCCCCGGTGACCCAGACGGAGCTGTTTGGTCAGCTCCTGTTTGATGTCTGCACCCTGAGCCTGGTGTTTTTCTTCAGCGGTGGAGCCACCAACCCCTTCGTCTCCTTTTATCTGGTGCCGCTGAGCATCGCCGCAGCGACGCTAGCCTGGCCTTACGTGTGGGCGATGCTGTTGCTGTGCCTGCTGAGTTACGGCGTACTGCTGTTTTTCTATGTTCCCCTGGCCGATCTCTACCCCCAAATTCGGGTACAGGGCGATGTTACCCGCATGGCGCAGCTGCATGTGATCGGCATGTGGCTGACCTTTGTCATTAGCTCCCTGCTAATCACCACCTTCGTGGTGCGTATGGCCAGCGCTCTGCGGCGCAAGCAGCGGGAGCTCGCCACTCATCGCGAGCAACAGCTACGCAACGAACAACTAATGGCGATTGCCACCCTGGCAGCAGGCACCGCACACGAACTGGGAACCCCGCTTTCTACCCTGAAAACCCTACTCAGGGAGATGCAACTCGATCACGCGTCCAACCCGTCCCTCAGCGAGGAGATCCAGTGCTTGCTCGATCAGGTGAACCTCTGCCGTGATTCCCTCAACACTCTGGTGTGCAACAGCAGGGACAACCAGCCTCGAAGTATGGAGATACAACAGATGCTGACTCGCCTTATCGATCGCTGGCAATTGATGCGACCTCAGGAGAGGGTCTCCATCGATATAGCAACCTCGCTGAGCGGGCTTTCAACGCTTTGGGACCCCACCCTCGACCAGGCACTGATCAACCTGCTCAACAACGCCGCAGACCAAAGTGAGTCTATCTCACTCAGTGCCTGCACCGATAAGGACAGTTTCCAGCTACGGGTGCGGGACTACGGCAAAGGGATTTCTGCCCGTAACGCCGAGGAGTTGGGCGAACTCTTTCACTCGGAAAAACACGAGGGCATGGGGATTGGTTTCAGCCTCAGTCAAGCGACTATAGAGCGGCTCGGAGGTCAGGTGCGGCTCTACCGTCACCCTGTACAGGGAACCGTTACCGAGATCTTGCTCCCCTTAATTCCCCGCAACCCGCTATCACCATGATCGAGCCCTTACCCACTCTTTTACTGATCGACGACGACACTACCTTCGTGCAGGTGATGGCCCGAGCCATGCGCCGGCGTGGGTTTGATGTGTACACCGCCGACAGCGGTGCCGCCACCCACAAACTCCTGCAAAGAATCACCCCGGACTATGCCGTCGTCGACCTCAAGTTGCTCGATACATCAGGCCTTAGGTTGCTGCCCGAACTGAAGCGACTCAACCCTGCGATGGAGATCGTACTACTGACCGGATACGCCAGCATCGCCACCGCCGTCGAAGCGATCAAGCTGGGGGCCAGTAACTACCTATGCAAACCCGCGGATGCCGATGAAGTAGCCAGCGCCCTGCTCTGCCACCCGGCCGATCCAGAGCTGCTGGAGCCGAGTGCGCCACTTTCGGTAGACCAGTTGGAGTGGGAGCATATCCAGCGCATTTTGCAGGAACAGGGTGGCAACATCTCGGCCACCGCGCGGGTACTGGGAATGCACCGTCGCACCCTGCAACGCAAGCTGCAAAAGCCCCCGCCCACCCCCGCCAAAGAAGGCGGGGAGCCTGACATCAGTTAAGCCTGTGCCTCTCCAGCTTTAAATGCGGAACTGGCGAATCAGGGTATTTTGTTGCTCCACCATGCTTTGCAACGAATCACTCTGACTGGCGGTCTGTTGGGCATTTTCAGACGCCATCTCAGCCATATCCGCAATACTGGTCACGCTCTGGGTAACCTGCTGACTGACCACACTCTGCTCTTCGGCCGCGGTGGCGATCTGCGCACTCATATCCTTAATACGATTGAGCCCGCTCACAATCGCCTCGAGGGCATCCTCGGTGTGCTGGGTACGCTCGACACAGTTCAACGCCTGCTCCGAACTGCTCGACATCATCGTTGCGGCCTGGGATGCCTGGGATTGCAACTTCTCCACGGTGTCCTGAATATCCCGGGTGGATTCCTGGGTACGACTCGCCAACGCCCGTACCTCATCGGCAACCACGGCAAACCCGCGCCCCTGCTCCCCCGCTCGAGCCGCTTCAATCGCTGCATTGAGCGCCAATAGGTTGGTTTGCTCGGCAATGGTTCGAATCACATTAAGCACAGAGCCGATCTCGATACTGTAATCGTTGAGCCGGTGGATGGTATCGGTTGAACTGACCACACTCTTTTGCAGTTGCTGAATATCGCCAATCGTCTGCAAAATTACCTGCTGACTCTGGTCCGCAACACCATTGAGGGATTCGACCTCCTGTAGCGACTGCTCGACGCTACCAGCCACCTCCTGCGCTGTAGCCCCCATCTGGGTGACTGCTGACGCGACCTGTGTCGTCTGTTCCCGTTGGGACTCGATCGCCTTAAGTGAGTCCTCGCTCACTCGCTTGGTCCTGCCAGCAGCACCCGACACCTGCTCAGAGCTTGTATTGATCTGGGAGATCAGATCATGAAGGCGGGATACCAACTGGTTAACCTGGGATGCGAGTATGCCGAATTCGTCGCGGCCGCTGGCGTCGAGTTTGTGGGTGAGATCACCACTGGCGATCTGCTTAAGAATCCGGTTTACCCGATCGAGAGGCATGTGAATGCTACGCCCAACCCAAACCGCCACGGCCACCGCGCAAACTACCGACGCCAGGCAGATCGCCAGTATCAAGGTCTGTCCCAGACTTACTGTTCTGTTGGCCGACTCCTGCGCCCCGGCGGCAATACCCCGTACCTGCTCCATCAGCACATTGATGCTGTCGATTGAACTATCCAGCGCAGCCGAAACCTCATCCATCAAGCGGTCTATCTGCTCCCGAGACACCGTTAGCTTAAGATGCATCAACAGCAGCCCGGTATCCGCGGATAGCTGGTTGTAAACATTCATGTAGGACTCTGCAAGGGGGTCAAACGTATCCAGGTCGTTGGCCTCAAACCACTCCCGATACTTATCAACCTCTGACAAAATATTAAGCGCTTCGGTCACCGCCAGCTTTACCGTATCACTATCGTTGGCTGCGACAACATCATCAACCCGGTTGCGTAGCAACCCAATCAGGCTCAGCATCTCGTACTGCTTACTACCACTGATATTGGCCTCACGCTCTTCGACCATCAACGCGAGTTCAGAGGCGACAAAATCGATCTCGTAGAGGTACTCCTCCTCCACCAAGGCGCGAGCCTTGCGCACCTCGAGGTAACTGCTATGTTCCGCCAGCAGGCTCTCTACCTGGGTCAGAAAACCTGAGGTGGAGGCATCGAGCTGTGCAAGCTGTTCGCCCTGACCCGCGTTTTCAGCCAGCTCCTGAATCTGCATACGCAGGTGCCGATAGTGCTCGGTGTGCTGGCTCAGGCTTTCACGATGGGCGGGCAGTTTTTCTACTGAATCTTCGATACGAAAAGCCATCGCTGCTCGATTGGCCGCCAATAGACTTACCGCCAGCTCGCTACTGTCAATCAAAAGGGGCGTCGCTTCCCGAGTGGTGATATCGAGACTGTCGCTTAATTTAAGGATGCTCTGGAGCCCAGCACCGCCGGTCACCAACAAGAGCAGCACCAGAACGGCGAAACCTAAGCCAATCCGCTGGGTTACTTTAAGGGTCATTGCACTCTCCTGACGTTTGCCCGGCACCACTAACGTGAAAGCGGGTTGCCCTCTATGGGGCTCTTATTCTGATAATAGCCTGTGGTGGCGGCAGCACTCTTTCACTGAAGTAATCCTCACCGTGCCCACCGATGCCGGCCTTTGGGGCCTTTACATACACACAAGGAGATCGGCCAACCTATGAAAAACCTTACTCACCCGAGGGAGCGCCGCGCTCCCTTGACTAATTCAAACGACTGTTTCACCATCATCCAACAATAATAATCGCGGAACTACCTATGAGCCACCCCCTAAAAAGAGTGATTTTGCTATTGCTCGCTCTACTCACCCTCCTCGCCTTGTGGGCGTTTTCTCTTTATCGGGGGGAGCAGGCTATCCGTGACGGTACACTCGAACTCCAGGGTTTAAGCACTGAGGTTGAAGTCCTGTACGACGACTGGGGCATACCCCATATCTACGCTGACTCCAGCGAAGACGCGCTGCGGGCGCTGGGCTACCTCCACGCTCAGGATCGTCTATTCCAAATGGATCTATTGCGTCGTATCGGAGCCGGCACCCTGTCGGAGCTGTTCGGCGACAGCATGCTCGATACCGACCAGTTTTTCCGTACCCTCGGCGTAAACATCTACGCATCAACCCTCGCCGAGCGTATGCGCCAACAGCCCGAGCTACCGCAAAACCGTCTGGTCAATGCCTACCAATCCGGGGTCAACCACTACATTGCGACACGAGCCAAACCCCTGGAGTACGAAATCCTGCGAACCGAGGTAAAACCGTTCAGCCTCGAAGATATTGGCCACACCATGGGCTACATGGCTTATAGCTTTGCCGGTGCATTCAAAACCGACCCCCTCTATCACTGGATTGGCCAGGAGCTGGGGGGGCGCTACCTCAAGGATCTGGCACCCTTCTATCTCGAAGGAGCCTTTACTACAGAAGATAATCGCACTCCGGGTACTGCTGCGACCCAAACCACGACAGTCACCCCGGTCCAGATGGACCCCAACCTGCTGGCATTGAGCGAGCAAATATTAAAAATTAACGCCAAGCTGTTCCCCGCAGGCCACTTTATTGGCAGCAACTCCTGGGTACTGGCGCCGGAGCGTACCGCCAGTGGCAAACCGATACTCGCGAACGATCCCCATATCGGTATCGCGGTGCCCGCGGTCTGGTATGAAGCCCACATCGTTAGCCCCGATATGGAAGTCTACGGTCACTACCTTGCGGGCATCCCCTTTGCGGTACTGGGTAACACCCGGCATCACGCCTGGGGGCTGACCATGTTCGAGAACGATGATATCGACTTCTATCAGGAGCGCACTAATCCGGATGATCCGCAACAGGTGTGGAGCATTGATCGCTGGCAAACGCTGGCAAGTCGACAGGAGATCATTCAGGTCAAGGGTGGCGAGTCGGTTACCATCACCGTGCGCGATTCTCGCCACGGCCCCATCATTAGCGACCTCACCAAGCCCGCCATACGACTCGACGATAACAGCCAACCCGTTTCCATTTTCTGGACCTTTACCGACCCCCAAAACAACACCGTCGATGCACTCTACCGCGTAAACAGCGCCCGCAACCTGCACCAGTTTGAGGCCGCTGTGGCCGACATTTGGGCACCGGGACTCAACATCAACTACGCCGATACGGAGGGTAATATTGCCATGTGGGCAAGCGGGAGACTGCCCAACCGCGCCCCGGGAGTAAACAGCATGATGATTCTCGATGGCGCCAGCGGTGAACAGGACGTGGATGGCTATCTCGATTTCAGCCATAACCCGCGTCGGGTCAACCCGGATAACGGAGTCATCTTCTCCGCTAACCACCCCTACTCGCAGACCGGTAAACCGATGATTCCCGGATACTACGCTTCGGCAGATCGGGCCGAGCGCTTGCACCAGCTGCTTAGCCCCGAAAACAATGGCGACCGCCGGGGCTGGACGCCCGAGCAGATGAAAGCTATTCAGCTCGATACCGAAGGGGCTATCAACGACCATTTCCGCGAACGCCTGCTGCAAAGTATTCAGGATCAGCAGGAGGGGGTCGCACAGCAGGCACTGCAAGCCCTCAAAGCCTGGAACCGCCAGTACCCGCTGGACAGCGTGGGCGCTACGATCTTCGAACGGGCCTATTATTTCGCGCTGCTGCAAACCTTTGGGGACGAACTGGGAGATCGACAGGAGATCTTTATCAAAACCTTTATGGCCGATAACAGCTTCCAGCAGGTATTGGCTAATGCCGATTCCCCCTGGTGGGACCGAACTGACACCCCTCGGGTCGAGACCCGTGAAGAGGTACTAGCGACGTCGTGGACAAAGGCCATCGACTCCCTGCGCAGCCAGTTTGGCGACAATACCCGGCAGTGGCAGTGGAACAAGGTCCATAGCATTGAGCATCCACATCCACTGGGTAAAGTGAGCCCGCTGGACGCCCTGTTTAACGTCGGCCCCTTCCCGATCGACAGCAGTAAGCGCTCCCTGAGCAAGATGGCGTATACCTACGCCGAGGATCACTACAGGGTGAGCAGCAATCCCTCCACCCGCCGCATCGTTCCTCTTGCCGACGTTGAACAGGCGCAGGGGATCAACCCGGTGGGGCAATCGGGCAACCCCTTCGACCCCCACTTTGACGATCAGGCAGCACACTACAATAAGGGGGGATACCGCCCCCAACTGATGAATCGCCAACAGATCGAAGCGGGAGCCAACAGCCGCCTGCAACTGACTCCGTGACCCCAGGCTTTACCCTGGTGGCAACGGGCCATCCGGGTAAAGCGGTGGATCAGGGGTTTTTGATCCATACTCTAAGGCACCCCGGCCTCACCGCGACGGATCGCCATGTACACTGCCCTGGTTGCCAAACTACTGTTTCCCCTGCATGAATCCCTCAAGGGGCACACCAGCGTTGCCCGGCACCGGCAGCTTGAACGCTCGCAATGGCTAACCACCGCGCAGCTTCAGCAGCTACAACTGGATAACCTGCGCCGTTTCCTGAAGCGCATCGAAGTGCAGGTTCCCTGGTACCAGGAACTGTTTAAGCGGCTGCAGTTTAGCCCTTCAGGCATCACCTCCATCGAAGACCTGCAACGCCTTCCGCTGATGGACAAGAGCGTCATTCGTAGCCAACGAGAGCGTCTGATAGCCCGGGATGCGGGCCCATTAACCGCTTTCAACACGGGAGGATCCAGTGGCGAACCGCTACAGTTCCTGGTGGGAAAAGCGCGTAAAAGTCATGATATTGCGGCCAAATGGCGGGCAACACGCTGGTGGGGAGTAGATATTGGAGATCCGGAGCTGGTCGTGTGGGGCTCCCCTGTCGAGCTGGGCAGCCAGGATCGGCTGCGCCTGTGGCGTGATCGGTTGCTGCGTAGCCACCTGCTCCCCGCATTCGAAATGAGCGAGACCAACGTTCAACGCTATATCGACACTATTATTCGCATCCGCCCCCGCATGTTGTTTGGCTACCCATCGGCACTGGCATTAATCGCCGCCTACGCCGAACGCTCCACAATCGCCCTCAACCAACTGGGTATCAAGGTCGTATTCGTCACATCCGAACGGCTCTACGACAATCAAAAAGCCACCATTGAACGCGTGTTTGGTGCCCCTACGGCCAATGGTTATGGCGGCCGGGATGCCGGGTTTATCGCCCACCAATGCCCACAGGGGGGGATGCACCTCAGCGCCGAAGAGCTGATTGTAGAGATTGTCGACCCCCAGGGCCGGTCGCTACCCGCCGGTGAACGAGGCGAGGTGGTGATCACCCACACCGCCACCCACGAGTTCCCCTTTGTACGCTACCGCACGGGGGACTTAGCCGTTCTAGGCACCCACAGCTGCGCGTGTGGTCGCGGGCTTCCGCTGCTGGAGAGTATCGAAGGGCGCACCACCGACTTCCTGATGGCGCGCGACGGTACGGTCTTGCACGCCCTGTCGCTGATCTACATCTTGCGCGACCTGGACGCCGTACGGGAGTTTCGGATCGTGCAGGAGAGCCTGGAGGTGGTTCGCCTGCAACTGGTGGTTAGCGATGATTACACTACGACGCTGGAGCAACACATTATCGAGGGAGTTCGCCAACGTTTGGGAGAGGTAAAGGTGGTGATCGAACGCCTGCAGGAGCTGCCGCGGGAGCGCTCCGGCAAGTTCCGCTATGTCAGTAGCAAGCTCACCGTCGACTGGGCCGCTGGACCTTAATCCTCGGGGTTACCAACATGGTAAGCCGAGGGTACCTGCTGCACACCATCGACCCGAACCCCCAGATCCTTGACGATGCCGTCCTTGACCGAATAAACCCACCCATGCACCGACAGATCCTGTCCACGGCGCCAGGCATTTTGCACAATATTGGTATGGCACACGTTACCGACCTGCTCAATAACATTCAGCTCGCACAGCAGATCTGCTCGCGCTTCGTCGTCGGAGAGCATTTCGAACCGGTCATGATGCTGGTGATAAATATCCCGGATAACCCGCAACCAGTTGTCGATCAGCCCGAGTTCGGCCTGCCCGAGAGCCGCCTTAACACCGCCGCAGCCATAGTGACCGGTAACGATAATATGCTTCACCTTAAGTACCTCGACGGCGTACTGCAGCACCGCCAGGCAATTAAGATCCGTATGAATCACCACGTTGGCAACATTGCGGTGGACAAACAGCTCACCGGGTAGCAGACCGACGATCTCGTTCGCCGGCACCCGGCTATCGGAGCAGCCGATCCACAGGTACTCGGGGGACTGCTGCTGGCTAAGCTTGTTAAAAAACTCAGGATCTTCCTGCAGTATTTTCTCAGCCCATTGGCGATTATTCTTCAGCAGGTTGGTGAGGTCAGTCATGGCGATCAATCATCTACTTGGGATTTGATGGGAGTATAACAGGAGATCTAGCGCCGTTTTTTATAGAAACGTAACAGCAGCCATACACTGAGTATCATCAGCAACGCGAACAGCAGATAGACACCCAGTGCGATCCCGCCGGCATTGGCCAGCATCGCCGCCGGGGCGAGACTCGTACGTTCAATCATCCGCAGCTCAGTAGTCGTGTCGTTAAGTGGAATATCGGCAATACGATCGCCAGAGGTATCGGGCAAACCACCGAGGTAATCAAGTATCGCTTTCCACGCCTTAATCTCCTGCACCCCGGCCTGTTTGCCATCCCCATCGACGATAGCAAGGCGAATATCGTTCACCGGTGCGCCCTCGGCATCCCGCGGAGTTGCCGACAGCAAGCCATAGCTGATGTCGCCAATCAGCCAGGTAAAACCACCCACATAGGTGGTTCCGCCAATGCTGTAGAGATCGGTATTGCTCGCCGACAGGTCCAGCTCGCGATATCCGCGCACAGGATCTCCCAGCTCTACTTTCATTACCCGGTCGAAGGGCGGGCGATAGCTATTGTAGGTCACCCGCACACCGGACAGGCGCGGGTAATAGGAGTCGCCCCGCAGCTGATAGCCCAGCAGCAGCACCTCAAAAATGCTCTTCAGGTCTGCGGCCTCGAACCACACCTTCATTAATGGATACCCGGGATCATCGTTCAGTTCACCAATCCCCAGCGGCTCCACGCGGTAGAGATCGGAGACGCTCTGCACACCGGTGCGCCCGAGCCACAGGTCATCGCGCAGGGTGCCATTGCCCGTCAACGCAATATCGGCTCCGCTGGCCCGGCGCAACGCATCGGTCACCAGGTTACCCAACACGGGGTCCTCATAAGCGCGTGTCAGGGTGCGGGGAGTGGTCACCAACGGTTGATCAAACCGGTAGCCCGCCGGCTGGAGTACCTGCTCGGTAACCTGCTGCTTGAGGCGCTCAATCATCGCGGTGACTTCGCTGTCACCGGCAATCCTGTCATCGATCGGATGCAGGACATAACGGGTCACCTGCACATTGCCGGGCGTCCAGTCCAGCACCAACTCACCCAAAAACTGCCCGTCGGAACCCGCCTGAACGATGGCGGTTCCGTTGACCATAAGCGGATGCGACAGGGGGGTGTGTGAGTGGCCGCCGATCACCAGGTCAATACCGGGAACCTGCTTGACGATCTCCACCTCCTCGCCTCCCCACTGGCCGTCACTGTCGGCAATCACGCCCATATGGGAGAGCAGAAAGACAAGGTCCGCACCCGCGTCCCTTAAAGACGCTTCCATACGCCGGGCGGTGGCTATTTGGTCCGCGAGCGTTACCGGCTCCTTGTTAGGCGCCACCTCGCCCGCATCGACCCCCATCAAACCAAACAGTCCAAAGGTGATGCCACCGCGCTCAATCAACATTCCCTCTCGGATCAATCCATCGGCCACCACCTGCTGCAGGGCGTCGTCGGCAGGGTCGGTGGCATCAAACACCAGATTGGAGGCCACCACCGGGACCAGGTTGGGTCGCTGTCGCTCGGCGGCCCGAAACATCTTTGCCAACCCATCCGGCCGAAAATCAAATTCATGATTACCCAGAGTGATGGCGTCGTAACCGAGGTGGGTCATTAACTGCAACTCGGCACCGGTTTCCCGGGTGAGGGTATGAAACAGCGTCCCCATGCTAAAGTCCCCCCCATCGAGCAACAACACCGGACCCGTCATTTGGGCGGCGGCGCGACGTTCACGAATCAGGGTTGCGAGACGGGCGATTCCCCCCACCGTATCATCGTCATTGGTCGTTTGCGGGCTGTATTCGAGGTTGGGGCCAAACCCCAGCAGGCGTGATTGCCAGTCGTTGGTATGAAGAATAGTTACCTGCTGGGCTTGAACTGCGGCGACCGCAAACAGGCAGGCGAGGGAGGTCAAAACCCGCAACAACATTAACATGGATGAATCCGTCCGTTCGACGTGCCGTCGATTACTATTAGGGGTATCGGTAGCAGTGTAGCCGTGGCCCGGGCGGGCATAAAGCGAAGAATTGAGACAAACGAGGGACCAATCCGCTACACCCGGAGCGTTACGAACTCTTGCTATGGGCAGAATTGCTGGAGGCGGCAGGATTAATCGTTCCAGAGCGCCTCTCCCTCTATGGTGTAGGCCATAATGAGGCAATCCTCCCGGCCCTCCACAGAGGGATAGTAATTTTTGCGCCTGCCCAGCTCGTTGAACCCCATCGATTCATACAGGTGGATCGCCGGCAGGTTAGATGGACGCACCTCTAGAAACAGGGTTTCCGCCTTCACCCCCAGTGCAATATCGAGAAAATGTTGTAGAAAATCCCGCCCTATCCCCAGCCCCTGGGTTTCAGGACTCACGGTGATGTTGAGCAGGTGAGCTTCCCCGGCAGCGGCACTAAGCACCCCATGGCCTATCAGGCGAGAGCCCTTCTCGATCACCCAGCAGCTGTAACCGGGTTTGAGACAACCGGCAAAAATGCCTCGGGTCCAGGGGTGGCTGAAGGCGCGCACCTCCACCGCCATCACGGCGTCCAGGTCGCTCTCCTCCATGGGGCGGAAGCTATAGTCCCGATCGGTGGACATCCTGGCCCTCCTGCGCCTGCTGCAGGTAAGTGCGCAAACAGCGCCAGGTATCGCGCTTTAATTCCGGCAACTTCATCAACGCATTGAGACTATGGCACAGCAACAGGGTCTTCCCTTCATGGGTGATCACTGCGCCAGGTTCACGGCTCTCATTCAACACCAGCGAGATCGCCTGTGGCCCCAACAGCATCAGCTGACTGCTCCGCTGCCAACGCTCGTCACGCTGCAACCAGTAATGCAGGGTGTCGTGAGCCACGGTACTCCCCTGATCGATGGAGCCATTGTCAATCAACGGCCAGTGGAAGCCCCGGCGCTGCTCCATGGTCAGCGGCCAGCCAATACTGCGCACGATATCCTGCAGCAGCTGCTGGTGAAAGCGGGTAAAGCCGCCGACCTCAAAGTGAGGAAGGTCTGCAATCACCCACTGGGTGTCGCTCAAGGCGATGACCTCCAGCCGGCAGCGGGGAACCTCTACGTCGACCACAGGCTCCTGCGTATGGGGGGGCTCCTTTACAACCGAACGCTCCGCAACCAAAGGATTCCGCTGCAGCGTCTGGCCAGGTTCCGGTAATCCTGGTGCCGGTGCCGGTGCCGGTTCCTGCGCCGAACGTTTAAGCGCATCCAGTGCATCACGACCCGTCCCCCCGGTTGTGACTACAGGCTGGGGCGCCACGGAAGCGCCAGAGGGTCGATGGGGTTGAAGGGATTCACTCTGCTGTGACGGCGCCGATGACGGGCTGCCGATACCCGCCGGGGTGGCCAAGACTGCTGTTCGCGTGGGTAACGAAGCCGCTACCTGGTCATCGGGCCAGACCCAGCGACAGCGTTGTGATGGCTTGGCGCAGGGCAGAACCTTACGCGCGAACCAGGGTTGAATCCCCATCGCGTCCAGATATTGTTGGCGTTGCTGTTCAAGCACGACGCAGAGCTCTTAGCTAAACATCCGCAATCTGCGGATGGGCCCGTTCAACATTAACGCACAACAGGTTAAGCGCGTTGATGTAGGCTTTTTCGGAAGCCACAATGATATCGGTGTCTGCTCCGGAACCATTCACAATACGCCCCCCCTTCTCCAATCGCACCGTCACCTCGCCCTGAGAATCGGTACCTTTGGTAATGGCATTAACCGAGTACAGCGAGAGCGTCGCACCAGAGCCCGCTATCTTCTCAATCGCTTTGAACACTGCGTCTACCGGCCCGTCACCGGCGCACTCGACACTCTGCTCCTCGCCATTGACGTTAAGGGTGACTCTCGCCATTGGCGTTTCCCCGGTGCGCGAGCAGACCTCTGAGCACACCAGCTTGTAGGTTTCCTCTATTTTTGCTGCCAGGGTGTCGCTGACCAGGGCCTGCAGGTCTTCATCAAAAATCTCGTGTTTTTTGTCAGCCAACTCCTTGAAGTTGGCGAAGGCGGTGTTGAGCTCTGACTCGGTGGCAAACCCGATACCCAACTCCTCCAACCGGCTCTTGAACGCAGCTCTCCCCGAGTGCTTGCCCAGCACCATTTTGTTGGTGGTCCAGCCAACGCTCTCTGCGCTCATAATCTCGTAGGTTTCCCGATGTTTGAGTACACCATCCTGATGAATACCGGACTCATGGGCAAAGGCATTGGCCCCGACAATCGCTTTATTGGGTTGAACGGGAAAGCCGGTGATTCCGGAAACCAGTTTCGAGGTAGAAACGATATGCCGAGTGTCGATATGTGTATCCAGCCCCAGCAGATCCTTACGGGTCCGCAGCGCCATCACAAACTCCTCCAGCGATGCGTTACCCGCGCGCTCACCCAGCCCATTGATCGTACACTCAACCTGCCGTGCCCCCTTTACCACTGACGCCAATGAGTTAGCGACCGCCAACCCAAGATCGTTGTGGCAATGAACGGAGAAGATCGCCTTGTCAGCATTGGGAACGCGGGCGATTAACTGGGCAACGGTTTCACCGAACTGATGAGGAATGGCATAACCGACGGTATCGGGAATATTGATCGTGCGCGCACCCGCGTCGATGGCAGCCTCGATGATACGGCACAGAAAATCGATCTCCGATCGCCCCGCGTCCTCGCAGGAAAACTCGACATCGCCGATCAGGTTGCGGGCACGCTTGACGGCGTGCACCGCTTGCTCAATCACCTGCTCGGGCTGCATGCGCAGCTTGTGCTGCATATGAATGGGCGAGGTAGCAATAAAGGTATGTATACGTCCAGAAGCCGCGCCCTTGAGGGCCTCACCCGCGCGGTCAATATCTCCATCGAGGGCCCGCGCCAGGCCGCATACACTGCTGTCCCGGATCGCCTCGGCGACCGCCTTAACCGACTCAAAATCGCCGGGGCTAGCAATTGGAAAGCCAGCCTCGATGACATCGACCTTCATCATCTCAAGGGCGCGCGCAATGCGCAGCTTCTCCTCCCGCGTCATCGATGCGCCAGGACTCTGCTCACCATCGCGCAGCGTGGTATCAAAGATCACTACCCGATCATTGCTCATACCCAAACTCCCCTCTTGTTTCTCACCAACGGTACAGCATTTACCGCCCACCTAATGGCGGCCAGTTTATCAGTTTAAACGGCGGGAGAATATGTCAGGAGGGCTTCAGCCAGCCACCCATTAGGTCGCTGGCTGAAGGGAATCGACTATTGAGCGACAGGGGGGCGCAGGTTAATTTCAACGCGACGGTTCAACGCCCGACCGCTGGAGGTACTATTGCTGGCGATAGGCTGATCGGGACCCGCACCAAAGTAGGTGATGCGCGGACCAGCAATACCCTGGTTCACCAGATAACTGGCAACACTTTGACCGCGCTTTTCAGACAGGGTCATGTTGGTCTGGTGTGACCCCGTGCTGTCGGTATGACCAACAACCTCCACCGCATTTTCATCGAACTCTTTCAATACCAGCGCGACCGACCCCAACACGCTGTAAAAGCTTGCCTGGATATTATAGGAGTTGGTATCGAAGGTGATATTGCCCGGCATAATCAGCTTGATGTCGTCGCCATTGCGCTGCACCTGTACTCCGGTACCCTGCAGGCGTGAGCGCAACGCGGCTTCTTGCTGGTCGGTATAGTAACCATAACCGGCACCGGCGGCACCGCCAAGGGCTGCCCCGGCTAGCGCGCCTTTTTTACCATTGGCAAGGCCACCCACTACCGCCCCCGCCAGAGCCCCAATACCTCCGTACTTGGTTGTTTTATTGACCTCTTCCTCACCGGTATAGGGGTTGGTAGTCTGGCAGCCGGCCAGTAAAAAAGCGCTAAGGGTGATCGCAGTTAGCTGTTTTATCATAACAAATAGTCCTGTATTCAATGGCATCCAGCGCCGGAAAAAAAGAACTCAAATCCTGCGCCGCCGAGGGGGTTGACAACAATCTATCAGAAAAAGTGTAAAGGGAGGGTAATGGACTTCACAGCGTCGCATATTTACCCATTTAAACCAGCCCCAGCTCACGAGCCCTGGCCGCCGCCTGGGTGCGGCTGCGCACCTCAAGCTTATTGTTAATACGCCTCGCATGGGTCTTGACCGTATGCAACGAAATAAACAGTTTGTCGGCAATCTGCTGATTGGAGAGACCGCTGGCAATCAGCGCCAATACCGCCATCTCGCGCTTACTGATTGGCTCATTGAGCTGGCGATTAAGATCCAGCAAGCGTTGCTCTGCGGCGTCTCCCTGTGGGGGACTAGAAGCGGGGCAGATCATCTCCAGCATCCGCTTCGCAAATTCATTGCTTCCCATGCGCCGCAGGGGTTCAACGATGGCATCGCCCAGCTCACGGAAGGGGAAGATCACCTGCTGGGTTTCCAATAGCGCAATGGCTTCGGGGAGGCGTTTATCGGCTGTAGTTCGATCACCTGCGGCTTCTCGCGCCGCCGCCTCATAGAGCAAAGCGACCCCCTGATAACTGGAGAACTGCTGCAGAGCGCACTTTTCAGCGCTACGAGCAGCCAGGGAAGCCGCCGCTAAAGGATCGCCGTCGGCCACCAGCAGCCGACAATAGATCACTTTGATCAATCCCGGCAGAAAATGGAAATAGGGCGGCGGCCAGACCTTCTCACTGTCGTAAAGATCGATCAGCCGTTCGAGCCAGCTCCGTGCCAGATCCAGCTTGCCCTGATAGATCCACAGATCGCACTTTAACGTGGTCAACCAGGCGAGATAAAAAACCTGGGGGATATCCCACAGGTTCATCAGCCGTTCCACTTCGGCCAGCATATTGAAGGCCGCACCAATATCCTTGCGATTACGATAGATAAGAATACGGACCGTGTACCCAAGCACCACCGAGACATCCCGGGCTCTCTCGGCGATGGGAATCCCCCGTCGCGCCCAGCTCTCTGCCTCATCCAGATTTTGCTGCTGCCAAAGAGCAAACCCCTTCAGCATATAGAGCCGCCCAAGGCTGGTGGTGTCGGCATCCCGATACATGCGCTTGGTGTACTCATCAATATGGCGCAGCGCGATGCTGAGGTGTCCGCGCGCCATCATCAACGTTGCCTGGTCGAAGCACATCAACAGCTCGAACAGGTCATGCCCTGACTTTTGAGCCTCCTCCACCGATTGCCGGTTGTATTCCCGGGCCTGCTCCAGATCGCCACGACTAAGAAAGCAGTTACAGAGAATCGACAAGCAGATAATGCGCGCACCGAACGACTCATTGGGCAACAGCGATAGCGCACCCAGTGCGCTCTCTTGCGCCTGGTCCAGATTCGATTGCCCTCGATGAATAACCGCGCGAATCGCCAGCTCCTGACCACGATAAAACGCATTCTCGCCAGACTCACTCTGTTCGAGAGTGCCCACAAGCCGCTCTGCCTCAGCTAGCTGGCAGCTCAACGCCAGCGCCCAGCTGTAGACCACCACCAAACGGGGGCGACCGAGGATCAGCTGCTCCGGCAACTCCGAGCGCCAGTTCAACAACTGGGATAGATTCTGCTCGGCAAGCAGCTGCTCTTCCGACAAACCCTGTACTAAACGTGAGGCACCATCAAGATCGTTTGCGCGCAACGCGTATTCCACCGCCTGCTGCATCTGCTCCCGGTTTTGGTACCAGCGGCTGGCGCGCTCCCATACCAGGGTGCTGCGGAGCGTTCCTCGCTTGCTACTTTGCTCCCGCAAAAACTCGGCAAACAGGTGATGATAGCGATACCAGGTACCCTCCTGGTTAAGGGGAATCAAAAACACCCCCTTGCCACGCAATAACTCCATCATTTCGGCGCTGTTCTCACGCTGCCCGACCGCATCGCACAGCTTGGCGTTAAAGCTATCAAGCAGGGAGGTGTCGAGAAGAAACTCTCGAAGCTCTTCGCCGAGGCGCGCAAACACCTCCTCCAACAGATAATCGGCGATGAATTGTTCCGTACCCTTTAATGCCCGGATATGCAAGCGCGGGTCCTCCTCACGACTGACCGCCATTGCAAACAGGCGTAAACCGGTAATCCAGCCCTCACTGCGCTGCTCCACCAGTGCGATATCATCAGCACTGAGACCGCTAAACCCCTCCCCGACGAGGAAGCTCTCGATCTCCTCATGGGTGAAACGCAACTCATCCTGCCCCAACTCCTCGAGCTGTCGGTTGAGCCGTTGCTTTGAGAGTGCAACGCCCATCTGGTAACGGCTGGTCAACAACAGGTGGATATGGGGCGGTAGATGATCGAATAAAAACTGCAGGCATTGATGTACCGCTTCGCGGTTGATCACGTGATAGTCGTCGAGCGCCAAGACCAATGGGTGCTTTAGCTGCCATAGTTCTTCGAGCAAAGGCGCCAACACTAGCTCGAAGGAGAGGGGCTGATGAGCCTGGTGAGCCTGGAGCTGCTCCAACGAAGAGTCCCCTGCCCCTTCATCCAGACAGCTACTTAGCGCATGCACCAGATAGGTCAGAAAGCGTTGCAGATTGTTGTCACGTTCGTCAAGAGACAACCAGGCAACCCGGTGATCCACCGGTAACTGCTGCAACCATTCGATGGCCAGGGTTGATTTTCCGAATCCCGCAGGAGCGCTGATCACGAACAGACGACAGCCGGATTGATTCAAACGCTCGAGCAAGCGCGCCCGCGGAATATGTCCCGCAGGCAAGGGAGGGCGATACAGCTTCATCCCCAGAATGGCTCCCGGAAGCGGCGCACCGCCTCCGCCCGCGCTAGCGGCCACCGGGGATGACTCTATCTCTCGATTCTCTACCATTTTCGCCCTTGTAACCCTGCTGCTCGAAATACAGTACATCGCCGTATTCCGTCATTATATTTAACATTATGCAGTGTTGGGCGAGGGCAAATCAATGCGGGGAGATTGTTGCCGGTTAAAGATCCACGCCTTCGAGTTGATCGGGTTTCGGCCCGGAGGACAGATTCGGCGTATGCTCGAGATAATGCCGGTCAACCAATGCCCCGCACCACCTGTAGATCGGGCTATAGGCCGACCTTTAGCCCGACGGTTGGCAGAGACTGGGCAGCATTCCGCTGGCGGGCTGAAGCCCGACCTACGGATTTTCGAGTACGCAACTACGGGATGCCCCGCGAGCATGACGAATAGGTAACGCGGAGCAACGGCTTGAGGCGGCGGCATGACACGAGGGGGAAGGGGTGATCCGCCACTCACACCATCCCTGGCTCTCGCGATCTACCGCCCATCCCTTTTGATCGCTACCGCCATCCCTGGCTCTCGCGATCTACCGCCCATCCCTGGGCATAAAAAAGCCGGGCGCGGCCCGGCTGAAGAGAGTAGGTTGGCCCGCTTGGGCGGGCCGATTGTCGCTTAGCGACGCCCCTCACGGCGCAACGCCGCCGGGGTGTACTGCTTGGAGGAAACGTCAAAACCAAACTGGTAACCGTTGCTCTCCTCGTTCTGCAGACCCAGCAGCAGATAGCGGCCGGAGAGCAGATCGTTAAGGGTTTCCGCAGCGTACCATGGGGTATCGATCGGGTAGTACTGCATATTGTAAGACTGGGCTACGCGCCACAGCTGGCCACGGCCATCGAAGTGATCGATAACAGACGCCTGCCAGGTATCCTCGTCGAGGAACATCACACGCTTGGCGTAGATATGACGCGCATCTTCACGAAGGGTGCCGACCACTTCCCACACCCGATGCAACTCGTAACGGGTGAATTTAGGATCGATGTGACCCGCCTTGGCGATATCGGCGTACTTATGCTCCTTGGAATAGAGGTCGTAGTTGTTGTAGGGGATATACATATCCTTCTTGCCGACAAGTTCCCAGTTGTAACGATCGGGAGAGCCGTTGTACATATCGTAGTTATCGGCGGTACGCAGACCATCGGTCGCCGTACCCGGACCGTCATAAGCGACCTGGGGCGCACGACGTACACGACGTTGACCCGCGTTGTAGACCCAGGCCATACGTGGCTGCTTTACCTGATCGATGGTTTCGTGCACCAACAATACATTACCCGCCAAACGAGCCGGCTCTACCACCCGCTGCTTGAAATAGAACAGCAGGTTGCCGACATCACCACTGTAGTCAGAGACCTTATTACTGAAGGTAAACTCATCCTCAAACTTAACCGGGGTGAAGGAGCCGTTGTTGTTAGGCGTGATCTGCACAATGGTGCGCTTCACACTGCCGCCACGGTAACGCACGATATGGTTCCAAACCGCCTCAACGCCGGTTTGCGGCAGCGGGAAGGGGGTGGAACCAATATTGCTGTAGTTCTTGAGACCGTTGCCACCATCCACGGTTTCTACGGTGGTGGCATTTTCGAAGGTCTGCTTCAATACCTCGCCCGGTACCGTAGAGGTACGATGGGTCGGATAGATCGGCATGGTGTAGGTTTCGGGGAAACGCTTGAACATGGCGATCTGGCCTTCGCTCAGCTTATCCGCATACTGCTCGTAGTTCTGTGCCGTAATAGTGAATAGCGGCTGCTCATCGGCGAAGGGATTTTCCAGCGAGCCATCTTCGAGAAAAGGCGCGTACTCCTTACGCAAACCACCGGTCCACTCAGGGATGGTGCCATCGGCACTGGCCCCACGCTCGGCCCCCATGGGGGTGAGATCCTTATTCAAGCGCGCGGCCTCCTCGGGGGAGACGGCGGCCATAATACTGGCGCTCATCAGGGTCAGCGCTACCGCGCCTGCGCCAATCAGTTTCTTATGCATCATCATTATTTTTATACTCCGTTATCCGTCTCTTAGAAGGTCATACCGACGCTGGCCGCTACAAAGTCGCGGTCACCACTGGTGTTGTATTCACCGTCAAAGAAATCGGTGTAGGAAATGCTGGCGTTGTATTGGTTGAGATAGTCCGCGCGCAAGCCAACAGAGACCGCCTTGCGATCCTCAACGAAGTTGGTGTTGGGCGAATAACCGTCCACATCGTGCTTCCAGGCGATGGAGGGCTTCAGGTTAATACCGGCAAAGACATCGTTATAATCCGCACTCGCCCGCACCTGGTAACCCCAGGAGAAATCGGTGACGAAACCTTCGTCTTCACAGTAGTTGTTTTGACCGCCACTCAAAGTGACCGCCAAGGAATCACAGCGGCCGTTTGGCAGGGGCCCTGGGCCAAACACAGGGTCACGGCCATAGCGAAGCTCACTAGAATCCTCCATTGCGCCGACCCAGTTACCGGCAACTTCACCGACCACCGCGACTCGACTGGCACCCATCACCTGATCAAAGAAGTGAATTGCAGTCACTTGAGCCTGGGTCACTTCCAGGCGATTGTATCCCTGCGTGGTTCCACCTGGCGCACCCTGAATAAGGGAAACATCAGGGTCCAATGGCGTAATACCGGAAAACAGTACGTCGGTGGTATTGAGCCCAACAGGCGCATTCGGACGATAGCTCACCTCACCACTGACGGCGGTCGTTCCCACCGTGGTGGCAAAACTGAGTCCGTATAAGCGAATATCTTCCGCATATTCCATGTAATAGCTGGAATTACCGGCGACAATGGAGGATGCCGTAGCTGGAATAACGGCACCTAGCGCTCCAGCTGGAACACCGGCTGCTATAAGATCAGCTGCATACCCACCACCGGCGATATAACCGAAGACAGAGGGGTCTGCGCCCTGACCACTCAACACCGGGGCGCGGCTATGGTAGTTAATAAAGTAGGCGCCGAACTCCGTATCGTTCAGCTCGGGTACATACCAGCGCAGTGCTGTACCCCACTGGCCACTGTCTCTTGGCTCATCGTTCTTGACCCGGGAAACAATAACCCCTTCTCCGTATGGAGACCAATCAACACCTGCATTTTTCATTACGCCGATAGTCGGCGCACCAAGAGCCCCGAGTGCTGCGCTCAAATCCTCTTCCGGTAACAATACCGCCAGATTCTCATTGCATCCCAACGCCGCCACATCAGGGCCGGAGAAGAAGGTGCCGCAGTTATCCAGGGTAGTCGGCTCCCATGAGAACTGGTAAAAGGCTTCAAACGACAGGTTGTCGGTCAATCCTTGCTGAACAAACAGCATGGGAACGGGCATCAGGCCCTCTTTGATCTCGGCGCCGGGCTTACGGAAGGCGGAGACATCGATCGGGTTGATGGCGTTGATACCGTTCTGGATAAAGGTGGACTCACCCCAACTCACCACCTGCTTACCAATACGCACGCTACCGGGTTGCTCGAGGAACTCGTAGTTATGCCATGCGTAGGCATCGAGGATGGTAGCACCCTTGGTGCGAGCCTCCTTGTGGCGCCCCTTGTCGCTGATGTTCTTAAACTCCTGATCGCGACGCTGCTCGAAGTCGTACCAGTATTTACCCCGCACGAAGACACCGCTGTCGCCGTAGCTCAGCTCGAGGTCGTGAACGCCCTTGACCACCTCGGAGAACTTATCCCCACTCTTGTAGTTCAGGTGGTTATCATCGGTGGTTTGTGACAAGCCCTTGCCACCGTTGTTGTTACCGATCAGGTTCTTATCCGGGCCGGATACCGACCAGCTCACCCCGTAGGAGATATCGGAATCGAAACTACCCTGAACCTCGCCATCCATCAGTTCAAAACTGATGGCCTGGGCCTGGGTCGATAGCACCGCGGCCGTTACCGCCGCTGCCAGCGGCAGACGGGCAACCTGATGCCAGGTGCGTGAGGAATTACGCATACTCATTGGACACTACTCCGTTGTTATTATCGTTTTTATGACGTTATTGAGGCGTTAACCGCCCCTATTATTGTTTGGGTGCGCCGGCGTTTACCGCCAACTGACACCCGGATAGACACTACAAAAACTCCACCCCTATCGTGACACCCACTATAGCCCTCGTATTTAAACCTGTTCATCATCCTAAAGAGTGAAATCGGGGTTAAGGCCGCCTCCCTTGATATCGATCACACGGAAGAGAGAAAAGCACCCTCGCCATTGAGGTAATCGGCGTATTCGGCACGAATCTGCTTCTTGTTGAGCTTTCCGACGCTGGTTTTGGGGATCGACTCCACTACCGCGATCTGGGTCGGGATCGCCCATTTATTGATGCGCCCCTCGTCCACATAGCGCTTGAGGTGCTCCTTGACGCTTGTCGCATCGACCGCCTCGCCGGGTTGCACCACCACCAGCGCGAAGGGGCGCTCATCCCACTGCGGGTCGGGCACACCCACCACCGCTACTTCGGAGATCGCCGGGTGCAGACTCATCAACCCCTCCAACTCCAGCGAGGAGACCCACTCGCCGCCGGTTTTGATCACATCCTTGATGCGGTCACGAATTTTAACGACCCCCAGCCCATCGATGGTGGCCACATCACCGGTATGCAACCAGCCATTGGCCCACAGCTCTTCGCTTTTCTCGGGTTCTTTGAAGTAGGCCTGGGTGAGCCAGGGCGCGCGCACTACAATTTCACCGACACTGACGCCATCATGGGGTTGGGCATTACCCTCAGCGTCCACCACTTGAAGCTGCACCAGAGGAACGGGCGTTCCTGCAGCGATGCGATAATCAACCTGAGCCTCATCAGAAAGCTCCTCACGCATCACCTCGGTGACATAAGCACCACAGAGCAGCGGGCAAGTTTCCGACATACCGTAGGCGGCAGAGAGCTGTACGCCTTTATCCTGAGCGGCCAGTGCCAAGCCCTTATTGAGAGCTGATCCACCGATCAGCACCTTCCAACCTTTAAAATCAACTTCTTGTGCCCGCGCACACCCCAGGATCATCTGGATAATCGCAGGCACGCAATGGGAGTAGGTTACGCCTTCACGCTGCTGCAGCTCGACCAGCAGGTCGGGCTCGTAACGGCCCGGGTAAACCTGCTTGACCCCCATCATGGTCGCAACATAGGGAACCCCCCAGGCGTGGACATGAAACATCGGCGTTACCGGCATATAGACATCGTCGGAGTTCATCAGCGGATTGCTGCTGAGGGCCCCCATCACCGCCGTTTCAACCAGGGTATGCAGCACCAGTTGACGATGGGTGAAGTAGACCCCTTTCGGGTTGCCGGTGGTACCGGTGGTGTAAAACGTCGTAGCGACGCTATTTTCATCAAAATCGGGGAAGTCACAGTCGGGAGACTGCGCCGCCAGCAGCGCCTCATACTCACCAACAAAGGGCAGGTCAGCGGGCACTTGGGGATTGTCGCTATCGCTTATCAGCAGGTAGTTTTCTACCGTGGTAAACTGATCGTGTATCCCTTTTAGCAGGGGCAAAAACTCATCATTTACCAGAATCAGCTTGTCTTCGGCGTGGTTCACCGTGTAGGTAATTTGATCCGGTGACAGGCGCACGTTGATGGTATGGATAATCGCACCAATCATCGGGATCGCAAACATCGCCTCCAGATAGCGATGACTGTCCCACTCCATCACCGCGACCACATCCCCAGGGCCGATGCCGGAGGCCTTCAGGGCGTTGGCCAGGCGAGCTATGCGTTCGTTAAGCGTGTTGTAGTCGTAACGCACCTGATCCCGGTAGACAATCTCCCGGTTAGCCTCGTAACGACGCCCGGAGAGGAGTAGCTGCTTTATCAACAGGGGATAGGGGTGCGCCGATGGAGTCGGCTCCAGAATACGGGTTTGAGACATAGGATCGCTCTTATTGTTGTTATACGGCCCGCAGCCAACTGCGCAGCGGACTAAAATCGATCTAGCACGTCTACTATATCCAGCCTCCGAGTACCCCCCTATCGCCATAAAGTATGATTTTCGATCGACAAGGGATGATTCGGGCCCCGATGCGTTACGACTTTGGTACTATCCCACCCCAGTCAACGATTAGCCTTCGGGGCGCAGCCCAATCCAAAGGGTAACGAGTACAGAACGATAAACAGCGACGTTAGGCCGCCAGCCATTACGGATTAGCGATGCAGCAAGCGTCGATTTAAAGAAGAGGAGTAAGCGAGATGCCAGTAGATAACATAGTGATTGTCAGCGGTGCACGTACACCAATGGGCGGCTTCCAGGGAGGTCTGGCCAACGTCAGCGCACCGGAGCTGGGGTCGATCGCCATCCGCGAGGCGGTCAAGCGTGCAGGCATCGGCGCTGAGGAGGTACAGGAGGTGATCATGGGGTGCGTATTGCCAGCGGGACTGAAACAGGGACCCGCGCGTCAGGCATCCCTGGGGGCAGGGCTTCCCGAGGCTACCGGCTGTACCACCATCAACAAACTCTGCGGCTCCGGAATGAAGGCGACCATGCTCGCCCACGACCTGATCAAGGCGGGCAGCAACGACATCATGGTCGCCGGCGGCATGGAAAGCATGAGTAATGCCCCCTACGTTCTACCCAGAGCACGCCAAGGGCTGCGCATGGGACACGGCGAAGTCAAAGACCACATGTTCCTCGACGGTCTCGAAGACGCCGCAACCGGTCGCTTGATGGGCTCCTTCGCACAGGAGGTCGCCGACCGGTACAACATCACCCGTGAGGAGATGGACGCGTTCGCGATTGAATCCCTGCGTCGGGCCCAAAATGCGATCGACAGTGGCGCGCTCAAAGCAGAGGTGGTACCGGTGAGCGTAAAAAGCCGCGCCGGTGAAACCCTGGTTAGCGATGACGAGCAGCCCCACAACGCCAATATCGGCAAGATCCCCCAGTTGCGCCCCGCCTTCGCGAAGGAGGGTAGCATTACTGCGGCCAACTCCAGTTCCATATCCGATGGTGCTTCGGCGCTGGTACTGATGCGCGAATCCGAAGCGCAAAAACGCGGTTTGCAGCCACTGGCCCGGATCGTAGGCCATAGTACCCACTCACAACACCCGTCCGAGTTTACTATCGCGCCAGTAGGCGCTATGACCACGCTGTTTGCAAAAACTGGCTGGAGCAAGGAGGACGTTGACCTGTTCGAAATCAACGAAGCCTTCGCCATGGTTACCATGCTGGCCATGCGCGAGCACGGCCTCGATCACAGCAAGGTCAATGTCCACGGCGGTGCCTGCGCCCAGGGCCACCCGGTAGGGTCTACCGGTTCACGGATCATCATCAGTCTGATTTACGCTCTTAAACAGCAGGGTAAAAAGCGCGGTGTTGCCTCTCTGTGCATTGGTGGCGGCGAAGCTACTGCCATGGCGATCGAGTTGATCTAAAACCGATTGAGCAGGGTTGTCGGGCTAAGGCTGTCGAGTTAAAGCCCGACCTACGGCTCCGGCAGGGATGCCCCGAGTGTCGATCGTGCAGGAGCACAACTATCGACCCGTACATCCCTTTTGATCGCTGCCGCCATCATTAATGGCAATATTAGCGTTGCCCGACGACGCCGCTCCGACCCACAGGGATGTGGGGAGTGCCGGCCCGGCAGGAGTAATGGCCGGCCCATCCATGGCCCCGCGGCATACGACGGGCAGGGATGCCCAGAGTGTCGATCGTGCAGGAGCGCAGCTATCGGCGCGTACATCCCTTTTGATCGCTGCCGCCATCCCTGGCTCTCGCGATCTACCGCCCATCCCTTTTGATCGCTGCCGCCATCATTAATGGCAATATTAGCGTTGCCCGACGACGCCGCTCCTGGCCATCCATGGCCCCGCGGCATACCGTACATCCTGTACATAAAAAAAGGGGAACCGCGATGCGGTTCCCCTTTTCAATGTGGTGGGTCGTGGGCGGCTCGAACGCCCGACCAATTGGTTAAAAGCCAACTGCTCTACCAACTGAGCTAACGACCCTAAGTTGGTCGGGGTAGAGAGATTCGAACTCCCGACATCCTGCTCCCAAAGCAGGCGCGCTACCAGACTGCGCTATACCCCGTAGTGGCTCCCTGAGCTGGACTCGAACCAGCGACCCAATGATTAACAGTCATTTGCTCTACCAACTGAGCTATCAGGGAACTATTTCCAAAATTGATAGGCAGCCCTGCAGGCCCCTCAACCTTGGAGCGCGCATATTACCTGAGCCAGTTCGATAGTCAACCCCCTTTTTAGCATCAACAACGGTTTAACGACGCCTGATGTAAAGCTCGCCACCCCCTCCACCCGGTCATAGCGAAAGATGGCTAGAGCCCAGAGTTATTAAGGCATATACTCATAATCTGGGGTCTGCATCGTAGTGAGATTGGTTCTCATTTTACGGACTTATAATGGACTAATATAAGAAAGAGACTTTTATAAAAAGAGTCCTGCAATATTACAGGGAAAACTATGAGCCAAACTGAGCCCCCCAAGGTAGTCAGTCTGCAAAGCCGCAAGGAAAACCTGGATCATATCCAGCCGCGCTTTCAACAACTCATTCAGGCTTGCCGCAAGATCACCATGAACAGCACCGCGAGCGCCCTCGCACAGATGTTTGAAAACATCGATGACGCCCTGTTCGATGCCGCCGAAAAAGCCGAGAACAACTCGATCCAGACGATGTTCTTCGACAGCATGCGTGAAATTCGCCTGAAAAGACCCCAGGCAGAGCGCATTTTCCATCAGGAGATCTCCCAGCTCTTTACCGACTTCATCGAGCTAAAGTCCACAACGAGCGAGCCTGAAGAGAGCCAGGAGATCGACGCAGAAGATATGTCCCTGGTGCAGAACGAGGCCTACGAAGAGTCTCTCGTGGTCACCAACATGGCAACCAAGGTCAACGGTCGCTGTACCGAAGCGCTTTATGCCCTGAACCAGCGCCTGGCGATTGTGATCAACGGCATCAAGGTCACCGACGACACCAACCCGGTATCGGCGAAAAAGGTCGCCACCAGCTTTTGCAAAGCCCTGGAGGCGCTGGAAACCCACAAACGCATCCAGGAGATTCTGTTCCGTCTGTTTGACGAATACGTCATGACAGAGCTAGACAAAATCTACGACGACCTCAACAAACGCCTCATTCAAGCCGATGTGCTCCCGAACCTGAAGTTTTCAGCACGCCAGTATGCCGAAAGCCAGGGCGCGAGAAAGCACCTGGATCTCTCGGAAGCGGGCAAGGAGGAGGCGGACAATGAAGCGGCTGAGCAATCACCCGCCCCCACTCCCCCGCCAGGTCAACACCCACCTTCCGGGCAGCAGCAAATACCAGAGGCTACCTCGTCCCCCCAAAGGCACCCGGCGCCCCCCAACACGGGCCCCCTGGCGAGTAACATCCCGCAGAACTACGACAACAGCATCCCCGAGGACGCTGCGATGGACGGCACGGTCTATATGGACCCTGCCGTTAGCGACCAGCTGTTTAGCGCCATCAGCGACCTGATTACCACTCGCCGCGTTAACAACATGCCGCTGGAGATACCCGAGGCCAATTTCCGCAGTGTGCACGCATTTTCTCCCCCGGAGGAGGGGCAGGCGCCCTACTCCACGGATGACTTGCTCAGCGCTCTCACCGCGCTGCAGAAACAAAACATCGACAGCGATGGCACCCCCTTCACCACTCCGCAAACCGTCAATGCGTTCAAGGATAACCTGGTAAAGCACCTCAACGACGAGGGTGCCTCCAATCGCAATATTTCCCCCGAAGACGCTGACATCATCGACCTGGTCGGGATGCTATTCGACTTTATCCTTGACGATGAAAACCTGCCGGATATTTGCAAGACAGCCCTTAGTCATCTGCATACGCCCTACCTGAAAATCGCGCTGACCGACAAAGAGATGTTTGTCCGCCACCAGCACCCCGCACGGCGTCTGCTCAACAGCATGGCCCAGGCAGCAGTGCTCTGGGCTCCCGATGAGCAAAATGACCGCGGCGTACTGGCAAAAATTCAGTACGTAGTGCAACGGGTGATCAAGGACTACAGTGGCGATATCGAGCTATTCAATGAGCTGATCAAAGATTTCAATGGCTTCATTAACCTGCTCAAACGCCAATCCGAGATCATCGAGCGGCGCGCGGTCGAAGCCACCAAGGGGCGCGACCGGTTACTGGCTGCGCGTAAAAAATCACGGGCGACCCTTGAGTCCCGTATTCGCGATCAACAGCCCCCAAAAGCGACAGTGCATTTCCTGCTTTCGGCGTGGAATGACGTATTGGTGTTTGTATTGCTGCGCCACGGTGAGGATGGAGAGGCATGGCAACGTGCGATCAATATCACCGACGATATTTTCTGGAGTGTCGACCCCAAATACAGCATCGACGAGAAGGACCTCCTGAAGGAAAAACAGCCCCACCTGATCACCAATATTAAACAGCACCTGATCAACCTTGGGGGACACCAGGAGGAAGATATCAAGGGTCTGGTGAAGCCTTTGGTGCTATGCCAGCGCGCCGCATTGCGCGCCGAGCAAGGCAAACCACTGGAAACTCCAGAGCCGCAAGCGGTCGAACAACAGATCGAAGAAGCCGCCGTTGCGACCCTGGGTGGAATCCATATCGAAGAGGAGGATTTGGACCAAGACGAAGACAGCGGAAATGTCGATGTTGACCCGGAGCTTATCACTCGCCTCAAGCAAGTCGAATTCGGCACCTGGTTCGATTTTGTCCAAGGCGACCAATCGATGATGCGCCTCAAGTTAAGCTGGTTTAGCCCGACCACCCTTAACTATATGTTTGTAGACGGCGCGGGGAACAAAGCTGCCGTAAAACCGATCTTTACCCTGGCTACCGAGTTAACCATCGGCACCGCTCGATTCGCCCAGATCGAACGGGCGCCGCTAATGGATCGTGCAATGGACAAAATTCACACCATCCTGAAACTATTCATGGGTAAGTAGCTGCACAGACAGTTCCTTCCCACAACAACAAAAAGAGAAACTAGGCATGCAGGAAAATCGTAAAGCGGATCGCGTCAAACTACAGAACAGCCTGGACGTGTACGACTGCAACACCGAGATGTATATGGGCAGTTTGGTGGATATATCCAACGAAGGCTTCATGCTCATGAGCAGTGAGCCTATCAAGACCAACACCATCTACCAGTGCCGCATTAATCTACAAGAGACGGTGGAGGACACCGATATTATTCACATGGGGGTAGACAGCCTGTGGTGTAAGCAAAGCAGCACCCCCTCCCATTATTGGACAGGCTTTCACCTGATCGAAATCAGCGATAAGAATCGAGAAATTATTAACAAAATCATGTCCTTCTCCGGCACTCCGTTGGACTAAAAGAGAGCAAGGTCAGGCGACCCAAAGCCCAAAAAAAGAGGCCCGTACTGTTCAATAGTACGGACCTCTTTTTCATCCAGGAGCTGTAATGCCGATCAGTAGAAGTTCATACCATCTTTTTCCACCGAAACATGAATGGTTTTTCCGGGCTCAAACTTCCCCGCCAGTATATCCTGGGCCAGGGGATTTTCGATCCACTGTTGAATCGCCCGCTTGAGGGGGCGAGCACCGTAGACTGGATCAAAACCGATCTCGACCAGGCGTTTGATGGCTTCGGCGTCCACCTCCAGTGACAACTCCCTCTCCTTCAAACGGTTACGCAGCAGGTCAAGTTGGATCTCGGCGATACCGGCAATCTGCTCCGAGGCCAATGGGTGAAACACCACCAGCTCATCAATTCTGTTGACGAATTCGGGCCGGAAGTGCTGACCCACGACCTCCATCAGGGTGGACTTGATCTGTTCGAAACTACTGTCTTCGAGGGTATGAATGAGGTCGGAACCCAGGTTCGATGTCATGACGATCACCGTGTTGCGAAAATCCACGGTTCGTCCCTGCCCATCGGTAAGACGTCCATCATCGAGCACCTGCAACAGTATATTGAATACATCGGGGTGGGCCTTCTCCACCTCGTCAAGCAATAACACTGAGTAGGGTCTGCGGCGAACCGCCTCGGTCAGGTAACCGCCCTCTTCGTAACCCACATACCCGGGAGGGGCACCGACCAGACGGGCCACCGAGTGCTTCTCCATAAACTCCGACATATCAATACGAACCATGGCCTCCTCGGTGTCAAACAGAAACTCCGCCAGGGATTTGCACAACTCTGTTTTACCAACTCCGGTCGGGCCAAGAAACATGAAAGAGCCGTTGGGTCGATCGGGATCGGACAGCCCCGCCCGGGAACGGCGAACCGCGTTGGATACCGCTACCACCGCCTCGTTCTGGCCAATCACGCGCCTATGCAAAGCCTCCTCCATACGCAATAGTTTGTCACGTTCCCCCTCCAGCATTTTGGAAACAGGAATCCCGGTCCACTTGGATACGACCTCTGCGATCTCCTCCTCTGTGACCTTATTGCGTAACAACTGCATATCATTCATCTCAGCCTGGCTGGCAAGGTCGAGCTGCTTCTCCAGTTCGGGAATGCGCCCATACTGGAGCTCTGACATCACTGTCAGATCGCCACTGCGACGAGCAACGTCGAGCTCTCCACGGGCCTTCTCTAACTCCTCCTTAACTTTTTGCGAACCGTGCAAGGCCGCTTTCTCGGACTTCCACACCTCATCAAGGTCGGCAAACTCCCGCTCCAGGCGCCCTATTTCACTGTCGAGGTTTTGCAGGCGCTTGCGCGAGGCCGCATCCTCATCTTTTTTCAACGCCTCCCTCTCTATCTTGAACTGAATCAGGCGGCGTTCCAGCCTATCCATGGTCTCCGGCTTCGAGTCCATCTCCATGCGAATCCGGCTGGCGGCCTCATCGACCAAATCGATCGCCTTGTCTGGCAACTGCCGATCGGGAATATAACGGTGGGACAGCTTGGCAGCTGCAATGATGGCGGGATCGGTAATATCGACCCCGTGATGGACCTCATAACGCTCTTTGAGCCCACGCAGGATCGCGATGGTATCTTCCTCAGACGGTTCATTGACCATCACCTTTTGGAAGCGACGCTCCAACGCGGCATCTTTTTCGACGTACTGGCGGTACTCGTTGAGGGTGGTGGCCCCCACACAATGCAACTCGCCTCGGGCCAGCGCCGGTTTGAGCATATTGCCCGCATCCAATGCGCCGTCCGCTTTTCCAGCGCCAACCATGGTATGCAACTCATCGATAAAGAGAATAATCCGCCCCTCCTGCTTACCGACCTCATTGAGCACCGACTTGAGCCGCTCCTCAAACTCACCACGGTACTTCGCACCCGCCAGCAGCGACCCCATATCCAACGCAAGAATACGTTTGTCCCGCAGCCCTTCCGGCACCTCACCGTTGATAATTCGTTGCGCCATACCCTCAACGATGGCGGTTTTGCCGACACCGGGCTCCCCAATAATAACAGGGTTATTTTTGGTGCGGCGCTGCAACACCTGGATGGTGCGACGTATTTCATCGTCGCGCCCGATTACCGGATCAAGCCTGCCCTGCTCGGCACGCGCCGTCAGATCGATAGTGTACTTATCGAGCGCCTTGCGATTATCTTCGGCGTTGGGATCATTAACCGCTTCACCGCCGCGCATATTACTGATTGCGGTTTCCAACGCCTGTCGGCTAACGCCCTGCGCATTGAGTAGCTCTCCCAGTGGACCCTTATCTTCCATCACTGCCATTAACAGAGTTTCGCTGGAGATAAATTGATCCTGGTTTTTTTGTGCGATCTTGTCGGCGATATTCAGCAAACGGCCAACATTTGCGGACATCTGCACATCACCATCGGGGCTCTGCACCTTGGGTAGCCGCTCCAACTGCTCCTCCAGTTGTGCTCGCAATTTTTCTACGTCGAATCCCACCTGGCGCAGCAACGGGCGAATGGCGCCCCCCTGCTGATCCAGCATCGCCACCATCAGGTGGACGGGCTCGATGTAGTTATGATCCCGCCCCACGGCCATCGATTGGGCATCAGATAACGCGGTTTGTAACTTACTGGTTAATCGATCGATTCTCATATTCCTCACCGTCTATCACTATTGGCGTGGGTGCCTTACCGATCTTGTTACTACTCAAGTCCTGACGAGCGGCACCCTACCCGCTCTGTTCTACAGAGTATATGGTGGTATTCGGCGCATTTTTCAAGCCGGTGAGAAAACCCCGTACCGATAGGATCCCGGTGTCCCCATCAAGGATCGATCAACACCCCCGGATTCAATATGGATTTCGGATCCAATTGGGCCTTTACGGCGCGTAACCCACGGGCAAAAAGATCCGGCCGTTGACGGTCGTACCAGGGGCGGTGATCGCGACCCACCCCATGATGGTGGGTAATAGTGCCACCGAGTTCGATGAGTCGGTCGGCAGCGGCGCGCTTGATCGCCTCACACTGCTCGATCATCCGCTCGGGGTCACCATAGGCGAGAAAGGTAAAGTAGGGCGCCGCACCATCGGGGTAGAGGTGGGTCAGCCGGCAGGAGACAAATCCGGGCCTGCCGGTAACCTCCTGAATGGCGTCGACGGTCGCCCGCCGCACCGAACGAATAAACTCGGGCAAACGCTCCCACGTCATGGCGGTTTCGAAAGTCTCGCTGATAATCCCTCTCGCCGTCAGGTATTCACGCAGATAGGGCATCTGCAGAAAGCTTTTCTTCCACTGCCCGGAATTGTCGGTGCCCACTGGCTCCGTTTGTTTACCGGCGCTTCGCTCAACGGGCTTTTTGTCATCGGCAATCGAGTCAACACCCCCACTACTTCGCGCTATCGCGAGCGCCTGCTGGAAACGCTCCTCGCACGATTGTTGGTAGGATTCAAAGGCCAGCACGAGCACCGACTGATCACCTGCAGCGACCCCGTTCAACATCGCTTCGCGGGCATCAAGCAAGCGACAGTTCGACGGTGTTAGTCCAGACTGGGTGATGCGCCGCACCGCTTCCAAGGCCGCACCAAAGTCTGCAAAACGAATACTGGCCGACCATTTGTGCTGTGGTCGCCTGCGAATTCGCACCCAGGCCTCGGTGATCACACCGAGTATGCCTTCCGATCCGATCAGCTGGCGATCGGGACTGGGGCCGGCACCGGACCCGGGCAGGCGTCGACTTTCGATAACGCCTTGGGGAGTCAGCATACGCACACTCTCAACCAGATCGTCGATGTGAGTCTCCTGCATTGCGAAATGACCACCGGCACGGGTGGCAATCCAACCCCCAAGCGTCGAGAACTCAAACGACTGGGGAAAGAACCGCAGGGTATAGCCCCTGCTTTTCAGCTGATCTTCCAGCTCGGGACCATAGGCGCCCCCCTGAATCCGGGCCGCCTGAGATACTTCATCGATCTCCAGCACACGGTTCAGTTTACGCAGATTCAGTGTGACCACAGGGCGATCCGACTGCGGCGGCTCAACCCCTCCCACCACGCTGGAGCCACCTCCGAACGGAATCAGCACCAGCCCATCCCTCTCGGCCCAGGCATAAAGCGCCGCAATATCCTCCTCGGATTCCGGATAAGCCACCACGTCGGGCGGGTTGGGAAACTCTCCTCGCAGCTTACGCACACTATCGTAAAAGGATTGGCCGTAGCTGTGCAGCACTCGCTCGTAGTCAGTGCTAGAGCAGATCGCAGCTAATGCGGCTGGTGGAGAACAACGACAGGCCCGCAACTCGATATCCTGCAGCGCGGGGTGCGTACGGCAAGTAAACTGTTTGACTCCAAACAGTGCGCCAGCCAGGGCTTCGACCTGTTTGATGTAGCCGTTCTCGAGTCCTTCTCCCTCGTAGCCCCACCCCCAAAACTTAAGCTGCTTATCCATTACCGACCCCACCTATTTTTATTGTCAGCGGAATTTATAGCACTATCATGACCGGCTCGAATAGCGGCCATTTGAGCCATAGCCCCTGACAATACAAGCCTCCAGGGGGTACGCTCAAGGGCTGGATAAATCCGGGGGAAATTCGGTGTTACTCGAACCAGATGATACTGGCCATGCGCCCGGTGACCGGCTCACGACGATACGAATAAAAGAGTTCGGGTTGGGACTGGGTACAGTATTCACCCCCACTTATCCGGCTTATTCCCAAGGCGTTTAATCGCTGCCGGGCCAACTGGTAGATATCCGCGAGATAGTGATCGGGGCGGTTTTGCGCGGCCGTAAACGCGGCCGCGGCGGAGGCATCTCGATTGCAGAACGCGGACCGCACCTCAGGGCCAACCTCGAAGCACCGGGGGCCGATCGCAGGCCCCAGCCAGCAGTGCAGCGCCCTCGGGTCACATCCCAGTTTTTGCACGGTGCTTTCCACCACACCATCGAGCAGACCGCGCCACCCCCCATGGGACACAGCGACACGATCGCCCTGCTCGCTGCAGAAAAAAATCGGCAAGCAATCGGCGGTCATGACGACACAAGCCTGCCCGGGGGTACAGCTCATCACCCCGTCAGCTTCGCGAATCACCCCATCGGGCTGAGCATCCACTATTTGGATTCCGTGCACCTGACGCAACCACTGGGGAGGTAGAGAGAGACCCAACTGCTGACACAACTCCTGCCGATGCAGCGCTACTTGTCGCGGGTCATCACCGACGTGGTCGGCAATATTAAAGTGATCAAAGGGAGCACTGCTGTCCCCCTGCACCCGTGTTGACACAAAAGCCCGCACGTTGGCGGGGGCTTGCCAGGACGCTTGCAGATAGCGCCCCAGAAACAGCTCAGTGGTCGTCTTCATCATAGGCGGCGAGATCCTGCTCAAGCACAGACAGCAGATTCAAAAAATCAGCAGGCAGGGGGACCGTCCACTCCATATATTCATCCTTCGCCGGATGATAAAGCCCTAACTGGCAAGCATGCAGCGCCTGACGATGAAACCCCTGCAGAGTGAGCTTTAACTCTTCTGTAGCACCCGGTGGCAAGCGCAAGCGGCCTGCATAGAGTGCGTCGCCTACCAGAGGAAAATGGATATGGCTCAAGTGCACTCGAATTTGATGGGTACGGCCCGTCTCCAGCCCAACGCGAACATGGGTATGATGGCGGAATTTTTCCAACACTCGATAATGGGTAACCGCCGGCTTACCCGACGAGGTCACCGCCATACGGGTGCGCTGTGTCGGATGCCGCCCGATAGGCTTATCGACGGTCCCGCCGGCGGTCATCACCCCGATAGCCACGGCCTCATACTCGCGGCTCACGCTACGGGCCTGCAACTGCTCTACCAGATCGGTATGGGCTGCCAGCGTTTTGGCCACCACCATTAGTCCGGTGGTGTCCTTGTCGAGTCGGTGTACTATCCCTGCCCGGGGCACACTGGCGTTATCGGGACAGTGATGGAGTAAGCCGTTGAGCAGGGTCCCGTCGGCGTTACCCGCGCCGGGATGGACAACCAGGCCGGCCGGCTTATTGAGTACCAAAATGCTGTCGTCTTCGTAAATTATATCGAGATCCATCGCCTGGGCTTCCCAGCGCACCTCATCCTCGACCTCCACCTGCACCCTCAGGGTTTCCCCGCCGACCAATTTGTCACGGGTTTTACGCAGCTGATCGTCAACGGTAAGCTGACCCTCCCGAATCCATGCCTGTAACCGGGAGCGTGAATAATCGGGGAAGCAGTGAGCCGCTATGCGGTCGAGACGCTGCCCACCCATATCCATGGGTACCGCCGCTCTGATTTCGATCTGTTCAGCCATAAAGCCCTTCTATATGCCCTGCACTTTTGTTTGCAGGTGCTTTGGTTTACATTGACAGCTGTGTTTAAATATCCGCCGGCTCCGGTTCTGCGCCCTAATACCGAGGCACTCCGCGTGCACAACCGGGCGCATAATAACACAAGCCCATCCAATTCCTGATGGCCGTCTGCAGCGGTTGTCACAAAGATGGTTTACCAAGGAACAGCATAGATCATGCGATTACTTCGCAACCTGACGACTCCGCTACTGGCACTGCTATTAGTGGCCTGCGCATCGGACGATAAAAACAAAATCGACGAGGACCTTTCCGAAACCGAACTGTACCGGAAGGCTCAGTTTGCGTTGGAAAACACCAATTACGGTGAAGCCGTCGATAGTCTGCGCGCCCTGGAGTCACGATACCCCTTCGGCTCCTACGCCGATCATGCCCAGCTGGAGCTGATCTACGCTTACTACAAGCGCCTGGAGCCAGAGGCTGCCAAGGCGACTGCTGACCGCTTTATCCGCCTGCACCCGCAACACCCTAACGTCGATTATGCCTACTACATGAAGGGCCTCTCCTCCTATACGGCCGATGTTGGACTGATGGAGCGTTATGTAGAGATCGACATGAGCCGCCGCGACCCGGGCCAGGCTCGCAGCTCCTTTGCCGAGTTTGCCGAGCTACTGAACCGTTTCCCAAACAGTGCTTACGCCACCGACGCACGCCAGCGCATGATCTTCCTGCGTAACCAGCTTTCTTTCTATGAGATTCACGTGGCGGATTACTACCTGAAACGCAGGGCTTACGTCGCAGCGGTCAACCGCGGCCAGTATGTGCTGGAAAACATGCAGCGCACCCCTGCGGTTCCAGCGGCCATGGCGGTGATGATTGAAGGCTATCGAAAACTGGAGATGCACGAGGAGGCCGAGCGCACCCTCGAGATCATGCGCCTTAACTTCCCCAAGCACCCATCCCTGGACGAAGCGGGCAACTTTATCGGTTACAAGAGCTTCAACGATGTCGATCCATCAATCTGGACCGTCGTAAGCTTCGATCTGATAGGCAGCGGCGACCCCGAGCCGCCCGCACCTGAGAATTGATCTTTTTACAACCTGACCACGAGCCTTAACATGTCCTTTATTCGTTATATTCTGGGTCGAATTATCCTGACCCTCGATTTTATCTTCTCGCCTCGCCCACCCAGCCGAGCCCCAGAGCAGCAGAACCTGCTGGATTCCCAAACCGCCAAACTGGCGCTTTACCAGTTTCAAGCCTGCCCTTTTTGCGTAAAAGTCCGTCGGGCAATCAAACGCCAGGGCCTGTCGATAGAGACACGCGATGCCAAGGGCAACCCTGAATACCGCTCCGAGCTTGAATCCGAGGGGGGGCGTATCAAGGTTCCCTGCCTGCGTATCGAAACCGAGCAGGGAGATATCCGCTGGATGTACGAGTCCTCTGAAATCATTCACTACCTGCAGCAGCGATTCGCCCAGGGTTAGCGCCGGCTCAAGCGGGACGCCAACATTGAGTCCACCAGCAGCTGCAAGAAATGAAACAGAATGCAGCACAGCAGTGCAATGCCGGCTTCGGCGCCAATGGCCATAGCCGCCATTACGCTGATCGCCACCGGCAGGGTTTTCTGGGAAGCGGTGAACAGCAACGCCACCTGCCTTCCCTTGTCGGAAATCCATCGATTCCCAACCCCGTAACACAACCCCAGTAACGCGGCATGTACCAGCAGCGAGGCCATGGCCGCCCATAGCATCTCAAGGGGAGCCACCGCCAGCAATGTTTGCTGAGAACGGGACATCAGCATCCAGGCGGTGCCGATCACGCAGAGGGAAGGCACGTAGGCCAATAGTGCCGTCGGCACAGGCAACTCTCGCCACCGCCGCAGGGCCATTCCCAGCACAAAGGGCACAAGTACCAGCAGCGCCAGGCTTTGCAGTAACGGCCATGGCGACACCTCAACCAATCCCGCCCGTCCCATTGTCCAGCTTAGCAGCAGGGGAATGCTGAACACGCCCAATAGATTTAGCAAGACCGTTATCACCAGCGCCGCCGCTCCATCACCCCCGGCCATGCGGGTCATCACGATGCCCGACGAGAGTGTGGGTGGCACTACCGCCATAACCAGCACGCCGATAGAAACCGCCAGACTCAGTGGTAACAGGTTCACCACCAGCCAACCCAACCAGGGGGCAAGCAGAAGATTGATAACCACCGCGAGAACAATCAGGCGTCCATACCCGGCAACCGTTGGCACTCCTTGCAGACGGGTCTGATAGCCGTTGAGCAAGAAGATGATAACAACCATCCACCGCACCGCCCCCTGCTGCTCCAGCCACTGACCGGGACCGGGCACCAGTAACGCACCGACGAACGCCAGCAATAAACCAATGGGCATAAAGTGCCTGATCATGGCGTTGCGATCATGCCGCTACATTCCTGCGCATCGCTACCTGCCTGATGACTCCGCCGCGCTGATGCTGCTGCCCGCGCCGAGTCAATCTCCCAGTTTCCAGCCAGAGGTGACGGGGTAGCGGCGATCCCGGCCAAAACCTCGCGAGGTGATGCGCACGCCGATGGCCGCCTGACGTCGTTTGTACTCATTGATGTCGACCATGCGCAATACACGGTACACCGCCTCCTTATCAAATCCCTGGGCAATGATCGCCTCGGCGCTCAGATCCTGCTCGACGTAAAGCTCCAGCATGTGATCCAGCACCTCATAGGGAGGCAGGCTGTCTTCATCCACTTGATCGGGCGCCAGCTCCGCCGACGGAGGGCGGTCGATAACACGCTGGGGAATCGCCGGTGAAAGGCTATTGCGATAATCACACAACTCAAACACCATCGATTTAGGCACATCCTTGAGAACATCAAAGCCACCGGCCATGTCTCCATAGAGCGTGGCATAGCCTACGGCCATTTCACTCTTGTTGCCCGTGGTGAGCACCAGGCACCCTTTTTTGTTGGATATCGCCATCAACAGTACGCCACGGCAACGAGCCTGCAAATTTTCCTCTGTGGTGTCACGGGCAGTCCCTTCGAACTCCGGCGCCAACGTGGCCATGAAGGCATCAAACATCGGCTCGATAGGCAGCACCTTATAACGAACGCCCAGGGTATTGGCTTCCTCCTCGGCATCCTCCAGACTCATCTGTGAGGTATAGCGGAACGGCATCATCACCGCTTCAACCCGCTCGGCACCCAGGGCATCAACTGCCACCGCCAGGGTCAGGGCAGAGTCCACCCCTCCGGACAACCCCAAAACAACTCCCTTAAAGCCATTCTTGGTCACGTAATCCCTCACCCCACACACCAGGGCCTGGTAGGCAGATGCCACCGACGATGGTTTCTGCGCACAGTCGCCCTCCAGCAAACGGGACGAGACCGGATCGTATTCCACCAAAAACAACCCCTCTTCGTAGCTGGGGGCGCTCACGGCGACATCTCCATCGGCGTTCATGGCAAAAGAGCTACCGTCGAACACCAGCTCATCCTGCCCACCCACCTGATTGATGTAGATCACCGGCAGTGCGGAATCGGCGCAGCGCCGAGCCACTACATCCAGTCGCTGCTGTAATTTATTGAGGTGGAACGGTGACGCATTAATGTTGAGTATCAGCTTTGCCCCCAGGGCCTGGGCTTGGGCCGCAGGCTCCGGGTGCCAAATATCTTCACAGACCGTGATCGCCATTCGCGTCCCGAGGCAGTCGATCACCAAGGGGTCTGTGCCCTCGACAAAGTAGCGCTTTTCGTCAAACACCTGGTAGTTGGGCAGATGCTGCTTGCTATAGCGACCCAGCAACTCTCCGTCGCGCAGCACCACTGCCTGGTTGTACAGTTGCCCATCTTTTTCACCCGGCAACCCAACCACCAGATGGATGCCCTTTACCGCACGCAGCCTCTCCAACCCCTGATTTACCCGGCCCAGCATACTCATCCGAAGCAGCAGATCTTCGGGAGGGTAACCACACAGGGCGAGCTCCGGAAACAGAATCAGGTCCGCCTGTAATCGATCACGCGCATCCTCCGCCGCATCGATCAGGCGCTGGGTGTTACCGGGAATATCCCCTACCAGGGTGTTAAGCTGGGCCATAGCGATGCGAATTGGACGATTCATGGGCGTTTTGTACTCGAATGTAGGCAGTGGATGCTGCGAGCATGACTACTGCGAGGGCTGTAAAGCGGGCTATTTTCCGCTAAAGCGCCAGCTGTGTAAAATAGAGCTGGCAGGATGAAACCCCTGACCCATAACAGCGCCAACCGGCCCCCCAAGGAACTACCCCATTTGAGCATCAACCAGCAGCGCAACAGGAAACTCCTTAGCATTTACAATGGCTACCGCATCCTGCTGGCCATGCTGTTTTTGGCGGCCACCTTCTCCGATATCGGCCAGCAACTGATCACCTTCAGCCATCTGGGTCGCTTCCAGGCCTTTTCGGTCAGCTATGCGCTGGTCAATATCCTGATCGCAATGCTTAGCGGCAAGGCCAGTACGCGCACCCACTATTTCGCCATTTGTTGCCTGGATATCCTGCTACTAACCCTGTTAATTTTCCTTAGCGGAAACAAGAGCGCGGTGCTCGGTAACCTGATCATCATCGCCGTCGCCGCCGGCAACGTACTGGTGACCGGGCGAGCAGGAACGTTACTGGCCGCTATCGCCACGCTCGGCATGCTGGGGACCTCACTCTATTTCACCCTGATTCGCGACACCCTTGTGCAGGGACATATCAATGCCGGGGTGCTGGGGATACTCTTTTTCGCCACCGCATTCACGATGCAAACCCTCGCCGGGCGCCTGCGGCGAAGCGAGCAGCAACAACTGGAGCAGATGCTCCAATACCAGCAGTTGCAACAGCTAAACCACAGCATCATTCAACGTATGCGTACCGGTATTCTGGTCATCGACGATAACAGCCAGATCATAATGATGAATGAGGCCGCGGCCCACCTGCTCGACTGCCCACAAAAAACCGCACCCCTTAACCTGGTCTCGCCCGAGCTAAACTTGCGCCTACAGGGGTGGATCGAAAACCCCACCCTGCGCGGTGAACCCTTTCAGGTGCGCCCCAACACCGCCACTATTCAGGCCAACTTCACCGAGCTGGAGCCGATGGCGGACAAGCGTCACCTATTAATATTTCTGGATGATACGGTGATGCTCGCGCAGCAGGCCCAGCAACTCAAACTGGCATCCCTCGGGCGCCTTACCGCCAGCATTGCCCATGAAATTCGTAACCCCCTCGGCGCAATAAGCCACGCCGCGCAGTTGATGCAGGAATCCCCGGACCTTCCCAGCGCAGACCTGCGCCTGCTGGAGATCATCCAGAACCATTCGCGTCGAATGAACCGCATCATCGAAAATGTGCTTCAGCTATCACGCCGAAGAGCCAGCCTGACAGAGCAGTTCCCCCTCAATCAATGGCTCCAACGCTATATAGAAGAGCACAAGCTCACCATCTATCCCGACGCTGATATAGAGCTGGACACTCAACAGGAGGTAGAGGTGCGAATGGACCGGGATCAATTTGCCCAGGTCATGAACAACCTGTGCCAAAACGGTTTGCGCTACAGTGAGATGAAAAACGGTCAAGCTACCCTTCGTTTACACACGGGCGTCAAAGAGGACAGCGGACACCCCTATCTGGATGTGGTCGATCAGGGGCCTGGAATACCGGCGACCATACGTGAGCATCTGTTTGAACCCTTCTATACGACCGAGGTCAACGGAACAGGACTGGGGCTTTACCTTTCCAGAGAGCTATGCGAGGCCAATCATGCTAGTCTCGAACTACTGGAAAGCGACGATGGATGCCGCTTCCGTATAACCTTCGCCCACCCGGAAAAACGTATTCATTGAATCGAAAGACCATGACTCACACCACTGCCCTGATCGTTGATGATGAGCCCGATATCCGCGAATTGCTGGAGATCACACTTGGGCGAATGGATTTAAAAACTCACTCCGCCGCCAATGTTCATGATGCCAAGCTGCTGCTGCAAAAACACCGCTTCGACCTCTGCCTTACCGACATGCAACTGCCCGATGGCAATGGCATCGATCTGGTCAGGCATATCCAGAAATATTGCAGCGATACCCCGGTCGCGATGATCACCGCATTCGGTAGCATGGACACCGCCATCGATGCCCTTAAAGCCGGCGCCTTCGATTTCGTATCAAAGCCGGTGGAGCTTAACCGGCTACGAGATCTGGTTGGAACCGCACTCAAACTTAACCAATCCCCGACATCCGAACCCGAACCCGGGTCGCGCCTGCAGGGGGAGTCCAGCAGCATCTCCAAACTCCAGGGCCAGATTCGCAAGCTCGCACGCAGTCAGGCGCCAGTTTATATTAGCGGTGAATCCGGTAGCGGCAAAGAGTTGGTAGCACGAAAAATTCATGAACAGGGACCCCGTGCGGACGCCCCTTTTGTTCCGGTTAACTGCGGTGCAATTCCCTCCGAGCTCATGGAGAGTGAGTTTTTTGGCCACACCAAAGGCAGTTTTACCGGCGCAGTTTCTTCCAAGCCCGGACTGTTTCAAGCTGCCATCGGTGGCACACTTTTTCTTGATGAGGTAGCCGACCTACCGCTGCAGATGCAGGTCAAATTGCTGCGCGCAATCCAGGAAAAATCGGTTCGCCCGGTTGGTAGTGAGCAAGAGATTCCAGTCGACGTGCGTATACTCAGTGCGACCCATAAGGACCTCGCCCAATTGGTCAAGGATCAACAGTTCAGGCAGGACCTATTCTATCGAATCAACGTGATTGAACTCAGGGTTCCGAGCTTGAGAGAGCGCGCCGATGATATACCCTTGCTGGCACACACCATTTTACAAAAGCTGGCCGATGAGTGTGATGCACAATGCCCCCTGCTCGAAGACGGCGCTTTGCAGGTATTAATGCGCTACCCTTTCCCGGGCAATGTTCGCGAGCTGGAAAATATTTTGGAACGCGCATTTACACTGTGCGAGGATGACCGCATCGGAGAGGACGACCTACAACTCAACTCAGCTCCAGACCCCGATAGCAGCGATACCACACTTCCCTCTGGCGGCGTCAGCTCACTGGAGGAGTATCTGGAAACGATCGAGCGCAGCGCGATCACCCAGGCACTGGAAAAAACCCGTGGCAACAAAACCGCAGCGGCCAAGCAGCTGGGTATCAGTTTTCGCGCACTGCGCTATCGTCTGAAAAAATTGGAAATGGATTAGCGTTAGCCCAGCTTAAAGGTACGCCCTATGGGTCTGCTGCCGCAACCTGTTAATCGGGCAAGGCGTAAGCTGTGGGGTCGATATCACAGGATTCTCCCGTTAGCATCGAAGTCATCAGCCGGGTCGATGCTGGTGCCAGCACCAGACCATTCCTAAAGTGACCCGTACTCACATAAAGGTTATCGATCCCTGGTACGCCGCCAATAAAGGGCACTCCGCTGGGTGAGCCCGGCCGCAGTCCTGCCCAGTGGCGCTCCACTACAGCGCTTGCCAGCGCCGGAACAATCTCCACTGAAGACCGCTCCAGGCTATAGCGTTGCTGAATCGTAGGATAGGCATTATAACCATCGTGCTCAAGGGAGCTTCCCACCAGCACACGCCCATCCCTGCGCGGAATCACATAGCGATTTCCAATCAAGCTAATTCGCCGCAGCAGCTCAGGCGAAGCTCTATACAGCAACATCTGTCCTCGTACAGGAACGACCGGTAACTCAACGCCCAGGGGCTTCAAAAGCCGTTCACTCCAGGCGCCCGCTGTCACAACTACCTTGCCGGCCGACAGCGCTCCGAATCGCTCACTGGTTACTCCGGTAACGCTCCCTTTATGGCTCTGCAATACCACCCCCCCTGCCCGCTCCAGCACCCGAACCCGTGGCGATTGCCTGACCCAGCGAATCAACGCCTGCAGCAAACGGGGATTTCGAATACTGCCCACCGTCGGCATCCATAAAGCGGCGGGATGATCTCCACCCAATGCAGGCTCTAACTCACGCAACTGTTGGCGATCCACCCGCTGCAACGGACGCTGATGGCGTGCAGACCAGGCCAGCGCCTCGGATTCATCATTGATGCCCAACAATAACAGGCCCTGGCGAGAGTATTGGGGATCAATATGGGTCTGGGCAGCAAGCTCGTCGCTGAGCGCTGGATAACAGCGCTGGGACCAAGTGGCTAGCTGGGTGACCGCTTGCGAATAACGCCAGGGATAGAGCGGGGACACAATCCCCCCCCCCGCCCAACTCGCGCCACGACCCAATTGCTGACAATCCAGTAACGTCACTCGCTGACCACTATTGGCCAGCGAACGTGCAAGCATCAGCCCGATGACACCGGCACCTGCGATCAGTGTGTCGCTCACCATAGGGCTCCTGCTATAGAAAAGAAAAAATTACTCACAAGGAGGTGGGTAATGGAACTCACAGGGAGATTATCATGAAAGCTAAATACAATGTACGGGGAGCAACCCTGGTCGAGCTGGTATGCGCCTGCACGGTGGTGGGTGTCATAAGTACCCTGTCACTGCCGGCACTTGGAGAGATCATCGCCAGCCAGCGAATGAAAACCACCGTCAGCGAACTGCGCCTGATGATCAAGAGCGCGCGCCAACTGGCTGTCCATAACACAACAACGGTTACCCTGTGTCCCAGTGCGGATCAGATTACCTGCAGCGGGCAGTGGCGCAACCCGCTTATCCTCTTTGCCGACCCCAACCATAACGAGCGTGTTGATGCAGGTGAGCAGATAGAGCGGAGGACAACACTGGAGCCGGGAGATGCCGATATAAAATGGCGCTCACTGAAATCCTACCTGCAGTTTTCCCGCGAGGGTTTTACCATGGCAACCAGCGGCAGCTTGCGATATTGCCCACAGGATAGCACCAAGGTAAACAGGTACCGCAAACTGGTCATTTCGCGCCTTGGCAGGGTAAGAATTTCCCACCCTAAGAGCGGCATCACACCGCAGAAGCTGAAGCAGGAGTTTGGCTGCTAAAAAAATGCCCTGACGAGCAGGGCATATACAAACAATAGCCTTAACTCACTACCAGCAATTTGCTGCATCCGTGCCAGTAGCGGTTTTGGTACCGTTCTGGTCGATGGAGAAGCTGGTACAAGCGAGGTCGTCTGCCTGGGCTCCCCTTGCGGTCGCCGTCGCAGTGAAGCAGGTGAAGAGATTATCGGAGTCGTCGGTACCATTGCCGTCATAGTCAACAAAGGCCCCCGCCACGGTAACCGTGCATCCGGGGTTGGCAACAGTGATCCGATAATAGCCGTTTTCCGTATCGAAATTACCATCGAGGTTAAAGCGCCCTCGTCCGGCATTGTTTACGTAGGAGCGGGTCTCGGTAAAGATCCGCTCCTGGATCGACGCGATCTCGGTCAGTGCCGCTTTGCCTTCGGCCCGCTGCCCCTTGTTAACGCTGTTCTGGTAAGCAGGAAGCGCTATAGCCGCCAAAAGGGCGATAATGATGACCACGATCATCAGTTCAATCAGGGTAAAGCCCTGCTGTTTGTTGTAATTCACTGACTAGTCCTCAGTCCTTTCCAATGCCACCAAGTCTACCCAGAGTTCGAGCCGTTGGGTATAGGCGTTGTACTTGTAACTAATCGGGTCGCCATCGCGCAAGCGGTCCAGGGGGATCAGTAACCCGTCCTGATCATAAGCCTTGACGGTGGCGGTGTTAACCCGGATCAGGTCCATATTATGGCGCTGGTCTTTAACCATCACCTCAGGGACTTCGTTATCCAGGTACAGGGTACCGTTGAAATCCCCCTGCGCCTGCCCCAGCAGGGGCAGTAGCAGGCCAACGGTTGCAACTATCATCTTGATTTTCATCATTATACTCCTCGTCCGCCCTTACTCTTCCTTCAGCTGGCGCCACTTGTAGCGGCCCAGCGGGGTAGAGGTATCCTGGGTTTGGTTGGCTTCGATGCCGCCATCGGAACTCACGGTTAATTCATAGTCGCCCACCCGAGTAGAGGAGGTCGGTACACCGTCAATTTTGGCACCAGAGGCAGCAATTAACCCCACCAGATCCTTACTGTCGAACAAGCCATCTTTGTTGAAATCAAAGGGCGATGTATTCAGGCGCGCACCACTGGTGGCGTTGAGTTTCATGATCCAGCCAGAACCTCCACCGGCACACTCTACCGTAGAAGGCACCGTGGTGTTGAAGGTAATGACTCCATCAAAGTAGGAAGCGGTTACTGTTTGCTTCTCAGCCTGGTTATCGTAAGTGCCCTTCAAGGTACCATTGACCATATCGTAACAATCTACGCAAAGGTCGATGAACCACCCTTTTCGATTAGCCGTACCATCGGAGTTGTAGTACACGATTGGATTTTTGGTGCTAATCCGAAACTCTTCAGTATACATTTCACCATTCAGGGCGAGCTCTGTTTTAGTTTTACTCTCGTACTGGCCGGTCGCCTTATTGAATACAGAAACGTAGGTTACTGCGTTACCGTCGACATCGGTTCCGGGAGTTTCAATCACGTCGTTGTTGCTATCCCGCAGAGCAATCACGTTATAGAAGTCGGTTTCATCCTCCTCGGTAATATACTGCTGCAACAGCTCATTACGCCCGATCTCCTCGTGAACGAAAGAGCCCGCAGCCTTACGGTCAGTGATGGCGTAGAAGCCCTCGATCGGCTGGGTAGCGTTGGTAGCGTCACTCTTCTCGATAAACTTACCGGTACCAAAGTAGACCATATAACCAAACTGCCGACCCAACGGATGAGAGTTAACCACCGGCTGCGCCATGATCGGACGCTTCTGGTTATTGATATTAACCGCCCGGTACAACGGCTTGGGCGCGCCGCCAACCTTGATGGCAACGTCCCAGTTGGCAACATTGCTACCGGTCAGGTCGAACTTCCACAGGTTGCCCTGCAGATCACCGGCATAGACGTAATCGGCAATGAAGTCACCATTATCATCCACCACATTGGGCGTGGAGAGACCATTGGGCTCGGCGCTGCTACCCACCGTCGTATCGATCTTCTTGATAAGGGTGCCTGTTTCTACATCGACAATAAACAGCTTGGCATTATTGGTTCCTGTCGCACTGTAGCCGTTTCCGAAGATCGCCGCCCACTTCCCATTGTTCAGTTTTACTAGCTGGGGCTGGCTGTAGGTATAACCAAGATCATTGTCGGTGTATTCCCATAGAAATAGGCTGGCGGCGTTGGCTTCACTGAAGGCGGTTGGATCGGTGACATCCAACGCGAAAATGGAACGCCCCCCTCCGCCCATACCCGCAGCCAATACGGATTTCCAGTTACTGGCAGAAGCGAAGTACATATCCACGATCGTCGGCGTGCCATCGACGATATATTCGTGCGTGTAATCCTGACGAGCTAGTTTACTCAACTTGCTAAAGGCCTCATTGGGGACAAATGCCAGCATCTCTGCTCCGGTATCGGCGTTGAATGCGTGCATCATGCCATCGTTCGCTCCGGCATAAACCACCGCCTGGCGATTCAGGTTGGCTGTGCGGAAACTGCTATAGGGCTTGCTGGCGCTGCCTATTGCATTGGGGTAAGGGATGTTAGGTACCTTCACATACTGTGGTGAGGAGTGGACAACATCACCCAACGGCCCATTACGCAAGCGGAAACTGTAAGCGCCACCCTCTCCGAATTCATTACTGCTATCACCACGCAGATAGTTGGTAATAGCCGTACCGTAGGCCGTTTGCTGCGCGGTCGTGAGCCCGTTGGGCATATCGGTCTGCAACAACCCCTGCTGGGTGCTGTTAAGGTTCGCCCAGCGATAAGCCCTACCTGCACCGGAGACATTCGTCAGTATCGCCCGGCCACTAGAGAAGTTTTGCCCCGCCAGAACCGTCGACGCATCCCACTCCGTTGGGCAGAGCGTACCTCGCGGATAGAGGGGTTGGTTGTTGGCATCGCGCCCGAAACACAGGTGACCCACGGTATCGACGTTGCTACCATCGGAGAAGGGCAACGACTGCAAGGAACCGCTCCAGCGACGGGAGTCAAATTTTGCCTGATACACATGAGTATCGGTGTTCAATGAACCGGTACTGGCCGCTACGGCCGCCGCAGAGCCGGTGCGATCCACGATTTCGGACAAAGCTTTGTTGATGCCGTCCACCACCTCTTGCGGATTCTTGGCCGATATATACTGGCCGTGGCTGTTAACCGCAGCATGCCAGAGGTCATCGATTTTACGCGGATCACTATTTGGCACGCCCCAAAGCGCTGAATCCACTTCCAGGTTATCGCCCGTTGCCGGATCGTTAGGAACACCATCCTGGGGAGCGTCGGTATCTTCCAGCAAACCGGTCACACCGAATGCGATGGTAAAGGTGTTCATATGCTGCCAGGTGGCCGGGTCGACCGATACCGGTTTGACGTTGTTATCCATATCGGTGCGCAGATCCTTTACATAGAAGTAGCGCGCGATATCGGCCAATGTGTCAGCGGTGCCGTCATTATCACCACCGCCGGTACTGGTTCCCATGCTATCGAAGTCAACCGGACCTGCATCGGGATACCCCATATTGCTGTTGCTGTAGAAACCATCGGTGAACAGCAACGTATAGTTAGCCTGACAGGAGCTGGTGATTCTGTTCTGCTTGGACGTTGACCCCATTGGGCTGTTATCCAGCTGATAGTATCGACCTGCGCGATCCAGCGCCTGCTTCAACGGCGTACCCGAAGCGGGTTGCACAAAATTATAATAGCTATTGATGATACTCGTGTTATGGCCAGCATAGCTGCCGTTATTGGCATCTTTGTAGCCCGCGGTGGGCAGATCCACAGTGCGGTTATTATTGATGGTATGGAAGCCATAGCGCAGATCGGGCTGCTTGCTGATTACATCCGCCACCGCGTACTTGGTGACATGCTGGCGCTTGCGGTGATAGGTAAACCAGTTAGCGACGTTGGTTTTGGCCCGCTCCATATCCAGGGTGCCATCAGCCCGGCGGGCGCCGGCCAGATTATCATCACCCGAAATATCAGTGCCCTCTACCAGCTCTACTGTTGTACCGGCCACCGCGCTGTATGGACCCGCACCACTGATATCATAGGTGTAGGGGGTACGCGTTATTTTCCAGGTGCCCGCATCATTAATAATGGCGTAGCGCACGTAGTTGTCCCACACATCAACCCAGCCGTTTGGGCCCGTTGTTGCAACATCTCGGGCAGGGTAGGAGACCCCTCCATTATTGTATACGGTCTCATTCCAGCCCTTATCATCGATCCAGACAGCCCAATTGAGCCCCGTCAGGTTACGGTTACCGTTGTTGTTTTCGTTCGCGTTGGCATCTACCCGCGCAGAGGTGATCACCATATCGGCGCGCCCTGGCCAAGGCAGGTACTGGCGCCGGGGATCAAAATAGGTGGTATTAAGGTCTGAGCTCAATGCTCGCCAATCATGACGATAATCGGTCGGGGGATAGCCGGGGGCGTGATTCGGTACCGATTCTCCGGTACACAACCGCTGGCTGACATTGGTGCTGTCATTTGAGGTCGAATTGCAGGCACGACGGTTGTACTTATTCATCGAGTTATCGAAGCTGTAGTAATAGTCATCGATATCGTCACAATCCTCGTCTTCATTCCCATCGTTGTTACGATCACGGAAAAACTGGCCGACTACAGGCCCCCCTTCATTTAGCCAGCTGTTGCCGCTGTTACCCGGCCAAACGTAGGCGCACACAGGGTAGTGTGCGGTGGTAGTCACACTCCAGTCCATGGAGCCTGAATCATCCACCACAAAGAGTACGTTGGGGTCGGGGGTGACACCGAGAAACAGTGGCTGTTGGGAGATACCCAGCGGCGCCGCACCCGCACTTCCCGCCATCGCAACAATGGCGCTTGTGGCGGCCATAACCAGAGTATTCTTGATCAGAGTGACATATTTCATTGTTTTACCCTCCGCCTCAACGGACTTATCGGGGAGGCTGGTTCCTCCCCGATTACTATTTGGTTGCATAATTCTTAACAAAGGTGGATTGAACCTTGGCCGAAGGGCCGTAAGCATTGGCGTCTACCGACATACTGTTGGCGGTTACTCGATAAAGACAGCGCCATTGCTGGGTCTGCCCGGAACCGAGACCGCCCCCCCCACTGATCTGATTGCATACCTGCTGTTCGATCACATATTGAGGAGCATAAAAGGGGGACTGATAAGCGGCGGCGGGAACCTCTGCTGTACCGGGCCACCACGCATCCAACCCACCTCGTGCTGGATCGAACCACCAGGCCGCAGTCTGGGTAAGATCATTACCCGCATCTTTGGTGGCGATATCATCATCGTTGAGGCGCCAGATGGTCACCCCTGGCTGCGCGGTATCAAAAGCCTGGGGTGGTTGATCCGGATTAATGTTCCAGATAAAGAGTTCTCCTTGGCGCACTCCCCATTCAGCCGCATGGGCACTCTCCAGCGCGAGCCTTTGATTGCGCACCATCTTTTCCTGCAACACCGAGTCCTGAATACCACTGACCGCAAGAATGGTGATCGCCAGCAGTAACATCAGGCTCACAATCAGCACGCTGCCACGCTCTCTGGAGGCGCTGCTCACCCGTGCTGGCTGAACCGCAACAATGCGCTTTTCCCTAGCGTTCATTAGCGTCCCCTCCGATTGATGGTAAAGGCAAAGGTGCGACGCAAAAAGCCATCCGTATACGCAGTAGGGATCGTGCTACCTTCGATGATCAGGTCCTGGCGCCCACTTGCCGCGTTTAGGGTGGGGCTAACTACAACCATCGCGACTCGCACACTGGTCACCTGCCCCCAGTCCGTAATAGCATCCGCGGTCAGGTACTCCTGCACGGTTTCCCATTGGTTGTTATTGCTATTGATGCCGTAGGTCAATTGCAGCTGCTCTACGCCTTCAACTAACTCTTCAGGGGCGTTGGTGCCGTTTTTCCAATAGAGAGAAGGAACGCCGTTGGGGTTATTCCGCACCCAGTAGGCTCGGGTAGAGAGTTTGCGAATCTCAGGATAAATATCACTCGCAGGGTCGGGGCGCATCCACATGTCGGTATTGACCGCGCTGTTGCAGGGGCCGTTGGTCGCGCCACAGTTGGTGGCGTATTGAACGGTGGTCCCTCCGGCCGGATTATTGCTCACCTCCCAGAATGCGGCATTTCGACAGTCATACGAAGCCACGATCAGATCGCCTTTTACAAGAGAGTGAGTGGTATCGTGCAGTGTCAGGTCGGCATTGACCCCGGTCGAATCTGCAACCGGTATCCCTGCACCAACGGTGCCTCTCACCACCAGAATATCGCTGCCGACGACTGGGTTGGTGATTCCTGCGTCGACCGCACGATCCCAGGCTCCGCCCTGGGCCTCAAACCCTTCGATGCTGCGGCCCATTACCCAGTTATCGTCTTCGTCGCTGAAATCCCACCAAAATGTATTTCCCGCAGGGGCCAACTTATTAACCAGCCCGACATTACCCAGTACGCAACCTTTATCACCACTGCGCTGAATCTCATCACTCAAAAACGAGATTGCGTATCGAGCCGATTCATGAATTTCAGCTAATGCATTCTGGCCCCGACTGGTGCTGCTGGTATTGATAAAGATCTGCGCGACACCAAGAATCAAAAAGACACCCAACGCCATCGCCACCATCAGTTCAACCAGCGAAAAACCCGGCGCCTTGTTTCTCATAAACTTTGTAGGCCTCATGGTATGAACTCCATAGCAAACCGGGTCTTGTCGACAACGCCTGCGTTATCATCGTAACGATTATTCAACCAAAACAGTTTGATCGCATAATTTGCCCCCGCCGCACCATCACACCCGTGCACCAAGGTTGTTACGCCCGCGGCGTTTACCCGTGCAGTACCATCAAAGGGGGTGCTATCGAGACAGATCACCGCGTTAGCGTTGGGCAGGTTAAGAGCCACCTGCTGCTGCCACTCGAAAACATCCTGCCTGGCCCGTTGGGCAACCGTACAGTTGGCGGCCAGCAGGTCACAATTAGTGCCTGGATTCGCGATCGGCGCGGTAAAATTATTATAGGGAAAGGTGGGAGCCAGAGGGTCCTCACCATTAGCCCGAACTCTCTCACTCAAGTAGTAGGCGTACACCATCGCCATAGTCTGGTTAAAGGAGTCACGTTCGGCTTTCACGGCTTTTGCTTGCAAGCCCGCCATACCCAACAGCCCAATACTGATGATCACCAGCGCAATCAACACCTCGAGGAGGCCCACGCCCCGCTGGGTCCGCAAGCGCCCCACCGGACTGCCCCCTCTTGACCCGTTATGATTTGACCCCTGCTTCATGTTGAATCCGTCTTCCTGGCCCAGATTGAATAGTTGCAGTATAGAGGCAGAACGGTGGCGATGATAACAGCTACGATAAATGGCCATCCGCTCCGAATAAGCGGTCACAACCTGATATTAGCGTGACGCCCATCCCGCCCAAGTTGTGACCAGCATCACCTTCACCCCAGCGAGCGGCCCTTGCGCCACGGCGGAGTCGCCTATTTTGGGAACAAGAGGATATACTGATTATCGAGCAATCCTGTCCACACATCGGCATCCACCCTACCCTTCGGGCCTCATCCAGATATACTGCGGTAGATGTTACGGCGAGCATAGGCGATAAAATAATGAACAGAAGTCACACCCCACAACGCACCCGGCAGCGAGGCTTCAATTTGGTTGAGGTGATGGTTGCCGTGACCGTACTGGGCATTCTGGTCGCCCTGGCCGGCCCCTCGTTTGCCACTTTTATCGCCGACCAACGGGTCAACGGAGCCACACGAGAGATCCTGCGCAACGTCCAATATGCCCGCAGCGAGGCGGTTGGGCGCAACACGGTAGTCAATCTGGCGCGTACTAGCGGTACCGCCAAACAATGGGAATCGGGCTGGACGGTTTACACCGATGCGGATCGCGCCGGTAATACAGCGATCGCCGCCGGAGACGTTCTGCTGCGTACCGTGGGCGCCCAACCCAACAACATCACCCTGCGCAGCGGAAATACTGCAAACGGCTGGCTGAGCTTTAGCCCGGACGGAAGACTCAACGAAGGGGGGGCAACCGCGCAGTTTGTGATCTGCGATAACCGAGGCGCCACGAGTGGGCGTACGGTTACGATTAACACGGTGGGACGGGCACAGATTGCAGCAGGCAACCCCGCCACCTGCACCCCCTAACGGGTAAACTTGAACTGAACCCTTGGGCTGAGCGCAGGACTACTCGACATCCCTTAACTCTTTGGGCATAGAGAACACAATATTCTCCTCACGCCCCTGAAGCTCCTCGACTTCACCACCACCCAGCTCCTGCAGGCGCTGGATCACTTGATTGACCAGCACATCGGGGGCCGACGCCCCGGCGGTTACCCCCACCACATCGCACGCCTGCAGCCACTCCAGCTTGATCTCTGCGGCGTTATCGATCAGGTAGGCTTTGGTACCCATACGCTCGGCGAGCTCTCGCAGGCGATTAGAGTTGGAGCTATTGGGCGAACCCACCACCAACAACAGTGCACACTCCCGGGCAAGCTGTTTGACCGCGTCCTGGCGATTCTGGGTGGCGTAACAGATATCATCCTTGCGGGGCCCCTGAATATCAGGAAACTTCTTTTTGAGTGCGGCGATTACGCGCGCGGTATCGTCCATCGACAAGGTTGTCTGGGTAACATAGGTAAGATGGCGGGGATTCAGCACCTGCAAGCGCTCGACATCTGCCACATCTTCGACCAGATAGATACCGCGCCCCTGACGCTGCTCATAGCGCCCCATGGTGCCCTCTACCTCAGGGTGCCCCTGATGGCCAATCAGCACGCACTCCAGCTCCTCGTTGCTGTGCCGCGCCACCTGCAGATGCACTTTGGTCACCAGTGGGCAGGTTGCGTCGAACACTTTCAGGCCGCGCACTCCCGCTTCGTCCTGCACCGCACGGGAAACTCCATGGGCACTGAAGATGACGATGGAGTCATCGGGCACTTCATCGAGCTCATCGACAAACACCGCGCCTCGCTGCTTCAGGTTTTCCACCACAAATTTGTTATGCACCACCTCATGCCGGACATAGATCGGCGGCTCAAACTGATCCAGGGCACGATTTACAATTTCGATTGCACGATCGACACCGGCGCAGAAGCCACGAGGATTGGCGAGTTTGATCTTCATGCTGCCACCTCTAGCTCGCAGGTTGAACGTCAATTATCTCAACATCAAACAGTAGAGTGCGACCAGCCAGTGGATGGTTGAAATCCACCTCCACCACGGTTTCACTGAGCCAGGTCACTACGCCAGGAAGCTCTGAGCCGCCCTGGTCCGCGAAGGAGATCACCACCCCCTCTGCCAGCTCGATATCGCTGTCAAAACGGGTACGGGGCATGCGCTGAAGATTGGCTGGGTTACGCTCGCCAAACGCTGCCGAAGGTGCCACCGTAAATTGCTCGCGAGCGCCCGTAGCCAACCCCTGAATCAGGGATTCAAAACCTTCTGGAAGACTGCCGTCACCTACCGTCAGGGTAGCGGGTGCTTTATCGAAGGTGGAGTCCACCTCCACACCATCGTCGAGCTTGAGGGAAAAATTGAGGGTAACGGCCATATCTGGGCCCACACAAAAATGACTCATCTTGCTATCCCGGTGCCTTGGCACCTGTCAGGTTTCCGATTGCGTTTTCGATTCCCGGTTGCGTATTGCGTCAACGATGAGCATGAAAGCGCCCACCGTAATGGCACTATCGGCGATATTAAACGCGGGAAAATAGTGCTGTTTATAATACACCAAGAGGAAATCAACCACGTGCCCAAGCACGATCCGATCATAAAGATTCCCCAGCGCTCCGCCCAGCACCAACGCCAGCGCAACCGCCAGCCAGCGCTCCGTAGGCTTGAGTGAACGTAGCCAGAAAATCAGCATCAGGCTAACACCGCTGGCGACCGCGGCGAAAAACCAGCGCTGCCAGCCGGCGGCATCACTGAGGAAACTAAACGCCGCCCCGGTGTTGTAGGCCAGAGTAATATCGAACATTGGTAATACTGCAACTCGCTCATACAGCTCGAATACACTCACCACGTAATGCTTACTGAGCTGGTCGAGCACAATGACCAACACCGTGAGCCATAACCATCGCAACATTCCCATCCGCACCTGGCTCAAGCGAAACGGCGATGTTCACCATCACCATCAACGTTGGTAACACAGCGAGGACACAGCTCCGGATGCTCCTGCACCTGGCCAACCTCCTCCAGACGGTGCCAGCAGCGCACACACTTGGTGTGCTCGGAAGCCTTTACCAACAGCTTAAGCCCGGCAAGCTCGGTTTCCACCGCATTGCCACCGGCCTCGGAAAGGGGTGCCACCTGCGCACTGGATGTAATCAAAACAAAGCGTAGCTCCTCGCCTAACTCTGCCAATAGCGCCTGCAACGAGTCATCGCAGTAGAGAGTTAGCTCAGCTTCCAACGAGCCGCCGATCTGCTTCAGGCTGCGGGCATTTTCCAGCTCCTTATTGACCGCACTCTTCAGTGCCATCACTCGAGCCCAATAGTCCCGGTCCAGTTTTTCCCCATCGGGCAGCGCCGCCAAACCATCGTGCCACTGGTTGAGCAACACCGATTCATTGCGCTCACCGGGCATAGCCTGCCAGATCTCTTCGGCGGTAAAGCTCAGGATGGGAGCGATCCAGCGAACCAGTGCCTCGACCACATGGTAGATCGCCGTCTGGGCGCTGCGGTAGGCAAGCCCCGAGGAGGGCGTGGTATAGAGACGATCCTTGATAATATCGAGGTAGAATCCACCCAGGTCCTGGGAACAGAAACCACTGATTTTCTGACACAGGCCGACAAAATTATACTGCTCGTAATGTTGCTCCACCTCGCCCTGTAGCTGCAGGGCACGATCGATCACCCAGCGATCCAGTGCCACCATTTGCTCTGGCTGCAACTGATGCTGCGCGGGATCAAAGTCGTGCAAACTTCCCAACAGAAAACGCGCCGTGTTACGGATACGACGATAGGCATCCGAGGTTCGTGTAAGGATCTCGTCGGAGACCGCCATTTCGGAACTGAAATCGGTGGAGGCTACCCAGAGACGCAAAACATCTGCGCCGTATTTGTTCATCACATCCTGCGGTGCGACAACGTTGCCCACCGACTTGGACATCTTGCGGCCATCCTGATCAACGGTGAAGCCATGGGTCAGCACCTGTTTGTAGGGTGCGGTACCACGAATAGCGATTGAGGTCTTTAGTGACGACTGGAACCAACCCCGATGCTGATCGGAGCCCTCCAGATAGATATCGGCAGGGGCACGCAAACCTTCGCGGCGATCGAGTACCGAATAGTGAGTCACGCCGGAGTCAAACCAGACGTCGAGGGTGTCAGTTACTTTTTCGTACTGACTCGCCTCGTCACCGAGCAATTCGCTGCTGTCGAGTTCAAACCAGGCATCGATCCCCTTCTGTTCTACCCGCAGCGCTACCTGTTCTATTAATTCGGCGGTGCGCGGGTGCAGCTGCTGGGTCTGTTTGTTGACAAACAGCGCGATGGGAACGCCCCAGGTACGCTGGCGCGAAACACACCAGTCGGGGCTGGATTCAAGCATCGACTCGATACGCGCCTGGCCCCAACCGGGGAACCACTGCACGTCTTGAACCGCCGCCAACGCATCCCGCTTCAAATTCTTCTCGGTCATGCTCACAAACCACTGCGGCGTCGCACGATAAATCAAAGGCGTCTTGGTACGCCAGCAGTGGGGATAGCTGTGGAGCAGTTTATCCTGACGCACCAAACGCCCTTTGAGCTGCAGCACATCCACAATATTAGGATCGACTTTATAGACGTGCTGGCCGGCAAATTCGCCGGCGGCCTCGATAAACACGCCATGGTCATCCACCAGGTTGAGCGTACCTATCTGGTAAGCGCGCCCGACCACGAAGTCATCAACACCATGATCGGGGGCTGTATGCACCGCTCCGGTACCGGCATCGGTGGTAACGTGATCACCCAGAATGACCTGCACCGTGCGCTCATAAAAAGGGTGATTCAGGAGTTTGCGCTCCAGCGCTTGGCCACCGGCGCGAGCAACCACCGACCAGGACTCGATGCCGTAGCGCTGCATCACCTGCTCGACCATCGCCTCGGCCAGCAGGATACGCTCAACGCCCAGGCCTGCGTCGAGCTGCACCAGTACATAGTCAAGATCCGGGCTCAGCGACACCGCCTGGCTAGCGGGCAGCGTCCAGGGCGTCGTGGTCCAGATCACCACCGACACGGGCCCCTGGCCACCGCCGTTAAGTAGTTCGAATGCCGACAAAAAGTCCTCTTCATCCAGGGGAGCGTAACGAACGTCAACCTGGGTGGAGGTTTTATCCTGGTACTCTACCTCGGCCTCTGCCAGCGCGGAGGCGCCTACCACGCTCCAGTAGACCGGCTTATAGCCTTTGGTGAGGTGACCGTTCTCGGCAATCTTGCCCAGTGCACGGATGATATTGGCTTCGGTTTCGAAATTCATGGTGAGGTAGGGATTATCCCAGTCACCCAGTACCCCCAGACGCTTGAAACTTTCTCGCTGGCCATCGACCTGCTTGGCCGCGTACTCGCGACAGCGGGTGCGGAAATCGGAGTAGGAGACCTTTTTTCCGGCCTTACCGATCTTCTTCTCAACCTGATGCTCTATGGGCAAGCCATGGCAGTCCCAGCCCGGTACATAGGGCGCATCATAACCGGCCACGGTACGTGACTTGACGATAATATCCTTGAGGATCTTATTCACCGCATGACCGATATGGATATCGCCGTTTGCGTAAGGGGGGCCATCGTGCAGGATAAACTGCTTGTCGCGGCCACGGCTTACTTCACGAATCTTCTGGTACAACCCCATGTCATACCACTGCTTGAGCATCGTCGGCTCGCGCTGGGCCAGGTTGGCCTTCATTGGAAAACTGGTTTTGGGGAGATTCAATGTGGACTTGTAATCAGTCATGGTCTGGGTATCTATTCGCTTGTGGATCTGTGGGTGCAAAGAGCGCACGGGCGCTATCAAGGTCCTGATGGATTGCCGCTTGCAACGCCTCGAGGGACTCAAATTTTTTCTCATCACGCAGCTGGTGTAAAAACTCCACCACCAGCTCCTGGCCATAGAGGTCGCCACTGAAGTCCAGCAAATGGACCTCAAGTACCGCCTTGCGGCCATCTACCGTGGGGCGCATACCAATATTGGCGACCCCATTATATCGATTGCCGGCGACCGTCGCGTGAACGGTGTACACGCCTCGCAATGGTGCCTGCAGCCGCTTTAACTGGACATTTGCGGTCGGCACACCCAGCTCCCGGCCCAGTTTCTGGCCATGAGCGATGCGCCCACGAATCGAGTAGGGCGCGCCTAGCAGTCGAGCCGCAAGGGCCAGCTTGCTGTCCGCCAGCGCAGCGCGGATGCGAGTGCTACTGATCCGGTCCTGCCCATCAAGAATGGTACGGGTATGGGTCACCGCAAATCCTTGTTCCAAACCGGCTCGCTGCAAACGATGAAAGTCACCACTGCGGTCGCAGCCAAAACGGAAATCGTCACCGACAACCAGATAGCGCACTCCCATCCCCTGCACCAATACCTGATCGATGAATTGATCGGCGGACAGTGCGCGCAGGCGCTGGTTAAAACACAGGCAGATCACTCGATCTACCCCATGATGGGTTAACAGCGCGAGTTTTTCCCTCAGACTACTAAGGCGCGCTGGCGCCTGATCCGGAGAAAAAAACTCTCGGGGTTGCGGCTCGAACAGCACCACAGCAGAGGGCAGTTGCAGCTGGTCTGACTTTTCATGAAGCTGCTTCAGGATATCCTGATGCCCGCGATGAACCCCGTCAAAGTTACCGATGGTCGCCACGCAGCCAGGCGCAAATTTGCCCAGATTATGTAATCCGCGGATCAACTGCATAGACGTAAACCAGGGGTCTCCCAAAAAAGGCGTCGACAACCAGGGCGGCACCCTGACTTCCAGGTCCGACCAGACGGTGACAAAGGCGCAAATTATATAGTAGTGACGCTATCGAGAACACCATGGGCGCGCAATGGTATGCGATTAGTGGCGAAACTGGCGGGGGCGAATACCGCTCAGCAGCAAGGCACCTGCATAAGTGGCCAAACCGGCTCCTACCAACAGGGCCATCTCGTAACAACGACGCCACCAATCCCACGCCAGCCAGGCGTCAACATCGGCCACCATAACAACCAACACAGCCGCCATCACCAGATTGCTCAACCCTAACCGTAACCCATAGCCACGCCAGCCGGGCTGGAGCTCAAAGACTCCCGCACGTTTCAGTCCCCAAAACAGCAATCCGGCGTTGAGAAACGCCGACAGCGAAGTGGCCAGCGCCAATCCCGCGTGTTGCAGCGGCCATACCAGAATCAGGTTGAGCACCATATTGGCCACCATCGCCTTGATGGCGATCTTCACCGGCGTCTTGATGTCCTGACGGGCAAAATACCCGGGGGCCAGCACCTTGATCACCATAAAAGCCAACAAGCCACTGGCGTAAGCACGCAGACTCATCGCTGCCATGACCACATCGCGATCCTGCATCGCCCCGTAATGGAAAATAGTGGCTATAAGAGGCTCTGCCAAAACAAACAGCGCCAAGGCCGAGGGCAGCCCAATCAGCAATACCAGGCGCACTGCCCAATCAAGGGTGCGGGAAAAGGCCTCGGGACGATTTTCCGCCTGCCGACGCGACAGGCTGGGCAAGATCACGGTACCGATCGCGATACCAAAAATCCCCAGCGGCAGCTCCGATAATCGATCCGAATAATAGAGCCATGATATCGACCCCGTTTGCAGGAAAGAGGCCAGTACAGTATCGAGCAACAGATTGATCTGGCTCACCGACACCCCGAACAGCGCCGGCAACATCAGAGTCATGATGCGCTTGACCCCCTCGTGGCGTGGCTGCCAGCGCGGTCGCGGCAGCAGCCCCAAACGCCACAGAAACGGTAGCTGGAACAGCAACTGGATCACGCCGGCGACAAAGACCCCCCACGCCAGCGCCATAACGGGGCGCTCAAACATCGACGTAAAGAGGAGAGTGGCACCAATCAAGCTCAGGTTCAGCAACACCGGAGTAAAGGCAGGGACCGCAAAACGGCCATAGCTATTGAGGATCGCACCACAAAAGGCGGTTAGCGAGATCAACAACAGGTAAGGGAAGGTGATGCGCAGCATCTCACCGGCAAGCCCGAGTTTTTCCGGCAGGTCGTGAAACCCGGGGGCAAACACCATGACCAACACCGGAGCGGCCAGCACCCCAAGAGCCGTCACGGTTACCAGCACCCCCGCCAGGGAACCCGCCACCGAATCCACCAACTCTTTGACCTGATCGCGCCCGCGCTGGCTCTTATACTCACTCAGCACCGGCACGAAAGCTTGGGAAAAAGCACCTTCAGCGAATAAGCGGCGCAAAAAATTGGGAATTTTGAACGCTACGAAGAAGGCATCCGCCTCCGCCTTGGAGCCGAAATAGCTCGCTATGACCACATCGCGCACCAACCCCAGCACTCGAGAGAGCATGGTCATCACGCCCACCACCGCGCTGGATCGCAACAACCCGCTTTCAGGTTTTGTCTCGCTCTGGGTCACTACTCAACAATCCCTTGGATAGAAACGGCACCGTGCCGAATTACATTACTTGCGGATATTACAGTTCGCGCTATTATAGCGCCACATTTGGACGCACCACTGACAACCCTGTCAGCGGCCAACAATGCGAATCTTTCCCCTGATGGCTGTTGACAACGGCCGATCAAGTCGGCATAGTTGCGCGTCTTAAATTCATCGACCCTAATTTCAAGGAGCAAGACGGTGGCAAACTCCCCCTCTGCTAAAAAACGTGCGCGCCAAGCTGAGAACCGTCGTCAGCACAATGCTAGCTTGCGCTCTTACGTTCGCACCACTATTAAGAAGGTCCTGGCTGCTGTAGACGCTAAAGACCAAGAGCTAGCCAAGACTGCATACGCTGCTGCCGTACCGGTTATCGACCGCATGGCTGACAAAGGCATTATTCACAAGAATAAAGCCGCTCGTCACAAGAGCCGCCTGAACACCAAAGTAAAGGCACTGGCTCAGGCGTAAGCCCTGATGAAGTGACAAAAAAACCGGCGCAAGCCGGTTTTTTTATGCCCAAAGTCAGGCGTTTGATCGCAACCTTCCAGGACAACGGTAACGATCAGTCCGCTTTAACACCCACTATAAAAAGCCAAACAGACCCAAAAAAGCGGCAGCCCTGAAAAAAGACAGGCGACACTATACCAGTACCAGATTATCCCGATTTACCAATTCAGGCTCATCGACGTAGCCGAGAATGGACTCGATATCCCGCGACGGTTTACCCATGATTTTTGACGCCTCATCGGCACTGTAGTTAACCAATCCTCGCGCCACATCATTACCCTGCTCGTCAACGCAGTTGACCATCTCTCCACGCACGAAGCGCCCCTCGACCCGGGTCACCCCCACCGACAACAAGCTTTTTCCAGATTCGCGCAACACCCGCACTGCACCGGCATCCAGATGCAGCACGCCACGGGTCTGAAGATGCCCCGCCAGCCACTGCTTGCGCGCCACCAACCGCTCCTGTTCGGGCCATAGCAGGGTACCCAGCGCTTCGGCTGCAAACACCCGCGACAACACATCCTCTTCACGCCCACCCACAATCAGGGTATGAGCCCCGGATCGCGCCGCTAACGCCGCCGCCTTGACCTTGGTCATCATGCCACCTCGCCCCAGACGCCCCGTCCCGCCGGCCGCCATAGCGGGCAGCTCAGGGTTATTGGCAGCGGATTCGCTGATCAACACCGCCTCAGGGTTCGTCGAAGGGTTGGCCGTATAGAGCCCTTTCTGGTCGGTCAGAATTACCAGCAGATCCGCTTCGACCAGGTTCGCAACCAGGGCGCCCAGGGTATCGTTATCTCCAAAACGGATCTCATCGGTCACGACCGTATCGTTTTCGTTGATGACCGGCACCACACCCAGCTGCACCAACGTATTCAGTGTACTGCGGGCATTGAGGTAGCGCTGACGATTGGATAGATCCGCGTGGGTCAGCAACACCTGGGCGGTCAGCGTATGATGACGCTTGAAGTGACTTTCATAGGTTTGAACCAACCCCATCTGCCCCACCGCAGCCGCCGCCTGCAGCTCACGCATGGAGCCCGGGCGCTGCTGCCAGCCCAGCCGGGTCATGCCCGCAGCGACAGAACCGGAGGAGACCAAAATCAACTCGACCCCCTGCTGTCGCAACCGAGCCATCTGGTCAACCCAACCGCCGATCGCGGCAACATCGAGCCCCCTGCCATCATCGGTTAGCAGGGCACTTCCAATTTTTACTACCCAGCGCTGAAAACCCGGTATCTTGCTACGCCGCTCCATCGGATTGCTACTCTCCACCATCAAGGTTGATAGATGATCTCTACATCGTGATCGTCATCATCATCGTCGTCTTCGTCGTCAGCAACCATGCCTCGCTTGCGCGCGAGCCGCTCCTGCTTGCGCTGCTCGTGGAGTAGGCGCATCTGCTCGCGAGCCTCAGCTTCCATCCTTGCCTTAAACTCTCGTTCCTCCTGCGCAGCGGCTTCATCCTCTGCCTCTTCCTCATTGCGCTGCTCGATACGAACCAGCAGCCGCTGACACAACTCATTGGTACCCAAACCACCAATAGCAGAAACCTGACACACCTCGCCTGTCCACCCCAGGCGCTCGATAATATCGCGACACACCGACTCACGCTCATCCTCGGGTAACAGATCGACCTTATTCAGGACCAACCAACGCTCACGGGAGGCCAGTGCCGGACTGAACCCTTCAAGCTCATGGATAATCGACTGCGCCGCCTGAACCGGGTCCCCCCCATCAACCGGTGCAACATCCACCAGATGCAACAGAATACGACAGCGAGCCAGGTGCTTGAGGAAGCGCACCCCCAAACCCGCCCCCTGGGACGCGCCTTCGATCAACCCGGGTATATCGGCGATGACAAAGCTGCGATGGCTCTGCACACTCACCACCCCGAGATTTGGCACCAGCGTGGTAAAGGGATAATCGGCCACTTTGGGTTTGGCGGCGGAGACCGCACGAATAAAGGTCGACTTACCTGCATTGGGCAGCCCCAGCAACCCGACGTCCGCGATCACCTTTAACTCCAGCTTCAGGTCGCGCAGCTCCCCCGGAGTACCGTGGGTCGTTTGCCGTGGAGCCCGATTCACACTGCTTTTGAAACGAGTGTTCCCCAAGCCATGAAATCCGCCCTGAGCCACCAGTAGCACCTGCCCATCTTCGGTCAAGTCTCCGATCACCTCAGAGGTTTCCTCGTCAATAACCGTCGTACCCACCGCCACCTTAAGGTAGATATCTTCACCTTTTTTACCGGTGCAGCCGCGACTCATCCCGTTCTGGCCACGCTCAGCACGATGACTGCGCTGAAAGCGATAATCCACCAGGGTATTGATGGCGTTATCCGCCACCAAATACACACTTCCACCATCACCGCCGTCACCCCCATCGGGGCCACCCTTGGCGACATACTTTTCACGTCGAAAACTGAGACAGCCATTGCCCCCGTCACCAGCCGCTACGTGCACCAGGGCTTCATCAACAAATTTCATGTAGAGACTCCGTAACAGAGAAGCGCACCACTGCGATCCTCAGAGTATATCAGTTGCCCCACGAGCAACAGACACAAAAAAGCCCCGTACCGGACGGGGCTTTTTCCGTATTGAGCAACCTATCAGGCAGCGTCGATACGAACGTACTTGCGCTTGGCAGGCCCCTTGACCTCAAATACCACCTTACCATCCGCCTTGGCGAACAGGGTGTGATCTTTACCAAGACCTACGTTTTCACCAGCATGGAAACGAGTACCGCGCTGACGAACCAGGATGTTACCTGCAATGACCTGCTGACCACCGTAACGCTTGACACCAAGGCGTTTACTTTCCGAGTCGCGGCCGTTACGTGTACTACCACCAGCTTTTTTGTGAGCCATGAGTTTACTCCTTCGTTCGATTAACCGGCGTTGATACCAGTGATTTTGACTTCAGTGAACCACTGACGGTGGCCCATCTGCTTACGGTGATGCTTACGACGGTTGAACTTAACGATCATGACCTTCTTGGCACGTCCGTGGTTCACCACCTCAGCGGTCACCTTGGCACCCTCAACGACAGGAGCACCGATTTTCAAGCCATCACCGGCTGCTACCATCAGCACTCGATCAAACTCAATGCTGTCGCCGGTAGCAACTTCCAGCTTTTCCAGCTTTAGTGTTTCGCCTTCAGTGACACGGTACTGCTTGCCACCGCTTACAATTACTGCGTACATATTTTTCTCCGAAAATCCAAGATTAGCCTGATACAGGCGAGCCTTGTTGTTAAAGGCATCCAACCGGCAAACCGGTCAGAGTTTTCTATGAAACTCCTGCACTTAGGTGGGCGTACGCCTCTCGGACCCGTGCATGCGGGCTACTGCTCTTCATCCACGACCCAAAGGTCGGGTAACAAGTGGAACAGCGCCCCAGGATTTTCAAAATCAGGGGCGCAGATTCTACGGCATACAGAAACGGCAAACAACCCCTGAAACACCCGAAACTTGTGACTTCTTGACTCTTTCAGGTGCACCCCATAGGATGCGACCCCATCTTGCACTCATTAAGTAGCCCCGCCCAAATGGCCAACAGCAGCCCTATCGATCAGATTCAAGCCGTTGTCAGCGAAGATTTTATCGCCGTTGACCAGCATATTCAGCAGCAGCTCAGCTCCGATGTCCCGCTGGTACAAACCATCGGCCAGTACATCGTTAGCGCCGGCGGCAAGCGTCTCCGCCCCCTATTGGTTCTGCTCAGTGCCCGAGCCTGCGGCTTCAACGGGGAAGCGCGTATTGCCTTGGCGGCCGTCATTGAATTCCTGCATACCGCCACTCTACTGCACGACGATGTGGTAGACATGTCCGACCTGCGCCGTGGCCGCGATACCGCCAACGCAAAATGGGGCAACGCCCCCAGTGTACTGGTGGGAGACTTCCTCTACTCCCGCGCCTTTGAAATGATGGTCGATATCAGCGATCTGGAGGTGATGCGTATTCTATCCAACGCCACCACCGTGATCGCCCAGGGCGAGGTTTTGCAACTGATGAAAGTTCGTGACGCCAGCACCACCGAAGCGATCTACATGGAGGTCATTCGCGCCAAGACCGCCATGCTGTTTGAGGCATCGACACACGCAGCAGCCGTTTTGAGCGATGTCGCCCCCCAACAGCGGGACGCTCTAAAACGCTATGGCGACAAGCTGGGGATCGCTTTTCAGCTGGTCGATGACCTGCTCGATTATCAGGGCGACGCCGAGGCGATGGGAAAAAACGTGGGCGATGATCTGGCCGAAGGAAAACCTACCCTACCCCTGATCTATACCATGCGTGAAGGGAGTGATGCCCAGGCGCAGCTGGTCCGGCAAGCGATTCAACAGGGCGGACTGGAGCAGATCGAGGCGATCTCCGCGGCGGTACGTAGCAGCGGTGCGCTGGAGTACACCGCCAAGCTGGCACAGCGTTATGCAACGGAAGCGATTGAGGCTCTGGGCGCCCTCCCTCCCAGTGATGCCCGTGACGCCATGGAGTTGTTAGCAAACTTCTCGGTATCGCGCAGTTTTTAAAACCAAAGGCACCCATCAATAACGGCGCACGGGGAAAGGGTTATTTTCTTAACAGCATACTGAGTTCATCCACCAGCTCAGCCCAATCGCCGTCATTTTCCAGCTCTTCACGCAGAAACTGCGCCTGGGCTGCACTCCAAAACGGCGCGTCGGCAAGAGCCACGCCCTCTGCAAGGGGGCCAAACTGGGCAACGAAATCATCAATCTCCTGATCACTACCCGCCAACCCCAGCTGCTCAAACAACGTGTACATCGTGTGCACTGACCTATCCATCCAACCTCCCACTCAAACCGATACCCGATCAGGGCCGCAGCCCACCCGCAGATGCGACCCACCCATAAACCGGCCCGCACCACTTGCTCAGAGTTTAGTTCAAAGGAGAGCACGTGAAAGATTAGTGATGCTGGCCTGCGAGTGAATTATTTAGCAGCAAGGGCTCTGTCAAGTCTGGTAAGGCAAAAATCGATCGGTATAATTGCGCCCTTTTTCGCAGCCGGTTCCAGCCGGATAATCCGTGACAGGGGTTAATTTGATCGTATTTACCGTATCCAATCGCTCTACTGGCAAAGTCTATGTTGGTTCCACTCGCAACCCGTTGTTACTGCAATGGGAAAAGATCGTAGAAGCCGCCGAATCGGGGCTGGATTACCCTCTCTATCAGGAGATTCGGGCTCAGGGGGCTGACAGTTTTCAGCTTGAGGAGTGGGACTATGCCGATGACCGCGCCGAACTGCAAAAATTGGAACGTGAAGCCCTGGAGACCTTTGGTGCAGAATCACTCCGCGGCTACAAAACGGCGATCGCGCCTCGCGAGGCCCCGGTTAAAAAGCCGCGTCCAAGGGCGACCGTAAGGCGATCAAAACCCACGGCCGAGCCGACCTCCGCCGCCACCGAACCTGTCGAACAGAAAGAGAGCGGGCCCGTTACGCACGTCAATGGCGCCGGGGAATCCGTGGTGCGCTTTGACGGAAAACGCACCAGCGTCAAGGATGCGATCGCAGGCATCGGCAACCGGGTACCTGAATACACCGTGATCGATCCCTTATCACGCAGCCGTGGCGAAGGCGCCAGCAAGGTTATGGAGAGGATAGCGTCACGGAGCGAGAAAAACGCAAACGGGGCCACCGCCGCAGAGGAAGACGCACCCGCTGCGACCCCACCAAAAACCTGTTCCAGCCCCGGCAGCGACCAGGTTTTGGCAGAGGCGCTGGCCACGCTCCAACAGTTACGCAGCAGCACCGACACACCGACTGACCCGGAGGCATCTTCAAGCGCTGCCAACGGTCCCCAGGAAGAGATCGTCACAGAAACCGTAGATGACGCACACGCCCAACAGCTGCGGGAGGCGATTAGCCGCCAGCGCCAACACTGTTCCGAGCGCTGCCAGCAACAAACCAAGCGCTTCAACCTCCAGCAGGTCGAGCGTATCGAGGCTCTGGAGCTGCTCGCACAGCAAAAGATGGCTCGACTGGGAAGCGCAGCCTGACTAAGCTATCGCTATAACACTCTGGAGCCCACGGGCATGACGCGTCGCAAAAAAACCAAATCGATCTCCGAGGAGATGCGCAAGATTAGTAAAATCACGCGCAAGGCCGCCGAGAAAAGCAGCGATAAAAAGCAGCTACGCCGTGAAAAACCACGGCAAAAATCCGTCTATGAACGGCATTTGGAAGCGCAATCCAAAACCGCGAACAAGACGACCGATAACAGCAAAAAGAAACCCAAGGTCAGCAAGCCGGCGGCAAGCGCAGCCAAAACAGGGATTCAAAAAAGCGCTGCGCCGAACAACAAGCCAGTCGCCGCTAAAAAGAGCTCTCAACTCAAATCCAAAACGACGCCGGAGAAGCCCAGAAAACCCAAGCCCGACCCCGCGGACATTCAGGATATGAGCGGAGAAGACCTGTTCGATATGTTCGATCGAGGCTCCTTCCACCAATAGAGCGCTATCCATACCTGCGAGCAGCGGCCACTAAAGGCTCTATGCACGCCCATAAAAAAACGGGAGGACCGGTCGGTCATCCCGTTTTTTTATTCCCTACCCACTTCTGTCTTACAGAATATCGAGCAGCTGCACTTCAAAGATCAATGCGGCAAAGGGAGGGATAGCACCCTGAGATCCCTGCTCACCGTAGGCCAGCTGATAGGGAACATAGAGACGCCACTTCGAGCCCGTAGGCATTAGTTGCAGGGCTTCGGTCCAACCCTTGATAACACCGCTGACCGGAAACTCTGCCGGCTGTCCACGCTCTACGGAGCTGTCGAATACAGAACCGTTGACCAGTGAACCGTGGTAGTGGGTACGAACGCTGGAGTTAAGGGTCGGTTTTTCACCGTCTCCCTCGTCCAGAACCTCGTACTGCAGGCCAGACTCCAGCACCACAACGCCTTCGCGCTTGGCGTTTTCTGCCAGAAATTGCTCGCCTTCAGCGGCCAGCTCTTTATGCTGCTCGGCTTGGGCTGCGCGTACCCGCTCGCTAATGACCTGGAACGCAGCTTGCAATTCCTGACCTGCGACCGCGCTCTCAACTCCCGTGAAAGCGTCGCCCAGGCCACGTTTCACTAATTCAATATCAAGGCCTTCAAAACTGTTATCGCGCAGCTGATCGCCCATCTGGCGGCCAATTCCATAGCTCACCCGACCCTCGTCGGTGGTGATGGCGGACTGGGTAGTATCTGACATGCTGATATATTCTCCGTGGGACAAAAAGTGCGCAGGATACCAGCTGACAGCGCCGCTCGATAGTCCGGCGCTGTACTGGACACCCTACCAGCGTTATCAAGCTTCGACGGTGCGGGTAATATCGCGTAACGTCACAAACTCCTCTGCGGCCGTAGGATGGATACCGATAGTGCTGTCGAAGATCGCTTTGGTCGCCCCCGCCTTGATTGCGATCGCAATCCCCTGAATGATCTCCCCGGCATCGCTACCGATCATATGACAGCCCACCACGCGATCAGTGGCATCGTCCACCACCAACTTCATAAAGGTGCGCCCCTGGCGCCCGCTGAGCGTGTTCTTCATATGGCGGAAACGGGAGGTGTAGATCCGCAACTTGCCAAAGCGCTCCAGTGCCTGCTCTTCGCTGAGCCCCACCGTGCCGATATTGGGCTGGCTGAATACAGCGGTGGCGATATTGTCATAGTCCATGGCAATGGGTTGGCTGTCGTAGAGGTATCGTGCCAGCGCCATGCCTTCTGCCAGCGCCACTGGCGTTAGCTGCATACGATCGATCACATCGCCTACGGCATAAATCGATGGTTCGCTGGTCTGGAAATGATCGTCGACCTTAATCGCCCCCTTGGCCGTCAACTCTACCTTCACATTTTCCAATCCCAGATCATGGGTATGGGGCACGCGACCGGTCGCGTAGAGCACCTGATCTACCACCAGGCTTTCGCCACTATTAAGCGCAACCTGCAAACGACCATCGTCCCGCCGCTCTATCGACACCACATCGGTATTGAAACAGAGCTCCAGGTTATGACTATTGTTCATCTCCTCTTTTAATACTTCGCGCACCTCCTGATCAAAACCTCGCAAGAATAGCTCTCCGCGATAGAGCAGGCGTGTCTTTGCCCCCAGACCGGAAAGAATGCCGGCAAATTCAACGGCAATGTACCCTCCCCCGACCACCAATACATCTTTGGGAAAGGTCTCCAGATAAAAAATTTCGTTGGAGCTGATCACATGATCTTTACCGGGGATCTCTGGCACAAAGGGCCAGCCACCGGTAGCAATAAGGATGCGCTCAGTACGATAGCGCTGCCCATCAACCTCAACCGTGTGGGCATCAACAATGCGTGCCCGCCCCTCCAGCAAAGAGACGCCGGCATTGTTTAGCATGCTGCGATAGATACCGTTGAGGCGTTCGATCTCGCGGGTTTTGTTATCGCGCAAGGTAGGCCAATCAAACTGACTCTCCCCGACCGTCCAGCCATACCCTCGAGCGTCCTCAAAATCCTCGGCGAAATGGGAACCGTACACAAAGAGTTTTTTGGGTACACAGCCCACATTGACGCAGGTCCCCCCCATGTAACGATCTTCGGCCACGGCCACCCGTGCTCCCAGCCCTGCGGCGATGCGCCCTGCGCGCACACCGCCGGAGCCTGCACCGATAACAAACAGATCAAAATCGAAACCCGACATTTTGTTTTCCTCCTGCCTTCCGCTCTTAGCTGGAAGTTCTTCAGCCCCGTATGGGATGCATAGTAGCAACAAAAACCGTCGGAGACCCCACCCCTACCCCAGATTACTACCCCCTAAGGGGCACACCATGAACGTTAGGGAGATTCCACTCGCGGTTGCCGCCGGAACGCCACGGGTCAGGATCCGGAGTTGATAAGGAATTCGGCATACTGCTGGCGCAATTCCACTTTGCGCAGCTTGCCGGTGCCGGTGTGGGGAAGTTCATCCACCACAATAATCGCATCGGGCATCCACCATTTGGCGACCCGACCTTCGAGCGCTGCGCGTAGTTCGCTTTCATCGTACTCCCTGTCCTGTTTGAGCGTGACCAACATAATCGGGCGCTCATCCCACTTCAGGTGGCGTGCACCGATCACGCAGGCCTCGTTCACAGCCTCGTAATTAAGTGCCGCATTTTCGAGGTCTACCGAGCTGATCCACTCGCCACCGGATTTGATCACATCCTTGCTGCGATCGACGATCTTGAGATACCCCTCGGGGTTGATCACCGCCACATCACCGGTATCAAACCAACCGTCCGCAAAGTTGTCATTACCCTCGTCCTTGAAGTAACTGGACAACACCCAGGGGCCCCTTACTCGCAGGCTACCCCGGCTCTCGCCGTCGTGGGGAACCCGGTCATCGTTAGCATCGAATATCCCGATCTCCACCCCAAACATCGCCCGTCCGGCGGTTGCCTGCAGGTCGTAGCGCGCCTCGGGATCGAGTTGTTCCAGCTGCGGGGTAGGGATGGCCGCCGTCGCCAACGGACTGGTCTCGGTCATCCCCCAGATTCCCATCCAGTAGACGTTATAGCGTTCAGCGTAAAGCTTGACCAACGCCCGTGGAGAAGCCGCTCCCCCCACACCAACCAGCTTAAGCGAATCGATCTTCTTGCCCGACGCCTCAAGGTAATTGTGCAATCCGAGCCAGACGGTAGGCACCGCGTAGGCTTTGTCCACCGATTCCCCTTCGATCAACTCTTGCAGCGAGGCTCCATCCGTACTGGGACCGGGTAGCACCAGCTTGGCTCCGTAGAGCGGAGCCGAAAAGGGTACGCCCCAGGCGCACACGTGGTACATCGGTACCACCGGCATCACACAGGTGCGCTCGCTGAAATCGAGGTACTGGGAGCCACCGCTCATCATCGCGTGCAACACGCTGGAGTGGTGGTCGTAGAGCACCCCCTTGGGGTTACCCGTGGTACCCGAGGTGTAACAGAGGCCTGAGGCATCGGTTGCCTCGAGGCGGGGCCACTCAAACTGGTCGTTTTCGGCCGCCAGCAAGGTTTCGTAGCAATAGAGGGGAGCCAGAGAGGTCTCTGGCATATCCGCAGCATCACAGTTGACGATAAAGCCTCGCACACAGGGAATCTGTTCGCGAACCTCCTCCAGCAGGGGGACAAATGGCGCATCAACGAAGATATAACCATCTTCGGCGTGGTTGATGATGTAGTGCAACTGCTCGGCAAACAAACGCGCGTTCAGCGTATGCACCACCGCGCCATAGCCCGAGATGCCGTAGTAGAGTTCCAGGTGACGGTAGTTATTCCAAGCCAGGGTCGCGACGCGATCTCCCCGCTGCACCCCAAGCCTTGCCAGGACATTCGCCAGCTGGCAGCTACGACGGTAAGCATCGGCATAGCTGTAGCGGTGGATCGTCCCCTCATTGGTACGGCTGACCACCTGCTGTTGCGGGTAACGCTGCATGGCGTTCTTGAGGATATCGCTGGTCAGCAGGGGCACCTGCATCATGCGGCCTTTCATCAATCGATCTCTCCTTGTCCGGGGCGAATCACACCCGGGAACCTATTATTAGTTCGGGCAACGCTAGCAGTCAGCTGGCGACTTCAGTACCGTACTTTAGTACGATAGCGCCCTTCGATCACCTCCCCGATGCGCCGCCATGGAAACCCGTCACACAAACCCCTTTGCCCGCCTTGAACTGCAGCGCCTACCCCACTCCCGTCAGGGCTCGCTGCGGGCCTGGGATGCGGCCGATGATTTTTTGCTGCAGCAACTGGCCGACGAGGGGCCTTTACCTGCCGCGCCAGCGTTGGTGCTCAACGACAGCTTTGGCGCCTTGACGTTGTCGCTGGCCTCCCAGGGTATCACTGTGCTACTGCAAACGGACTCCTGGCTCAGCGCCAAAGGTGCCCTGCGCAACGCGGCCCATAACGGCATCGACGCAAGCGCACTGGTGGTGCAAACGCCCCTGCAACCCCTCCAGGGCACCTTTGCCACGGTACTGATCAAGGTCCCCAAGACCCTCTCGCTGTTGGAATACCAGCTGCGCCAGTTGCGCCCCCATATCGACGCTAACACCCGCATTATAGCCGCGGGCATGGTGCGCAACATCCACCGCTCGACCCTGCAACTGTTCGAGCAGCTGATCGGTCCTACCCGCACCTCGCTGGCACGAAAAAAAGCGCGCCTGGCGTTCGCAACTCTGGGAGACAGCCCCTCGCCCGCAGCGGGTCCGACACCGGGGTACTCGCTGGCGGAGGAGTCGCTGGAGATCACCAACTTCGCCAACCTGTTTTCCCTCGACCAACTGGATATCGGCAGCCGCTTTTTCCTGCCCTATATTCCCGCGAGTGAGTTTGCGCACCGCATCGTCGATCTCGGCTGCGGTAACGGTTTGCTGGGGCTGATCGCCGCACGACGCAACCCCTTGGCCGAGGTACTGTTTCGCGACGAATCCGCACTGGCGGTCGCCTGCGCCGAGCACAACTGGCATCAAAACCTGGGCGACAACGGAAATGCCCGCTTCGAGCAGGGGGACTGCCTGCAGGGCATTGAGCCTGCCAGCGCCGACCTGATTCTCTGCAACCCTCCCTTCCACCAACAGCACGCGGTGGGGGACCAGATTGCCCAGCAGATGTTCCGTCAGGCCCACCGCTGCCTGCGGGTCGGGGGCGAGCTGCGCATCGTTGGTAACCGTCATCTCGGCTATCATCAATCCCTACGGCGACTGTTCGGCAACGTCGAACAACTCGGCAGCAACAGCAAGTTCGTGGTCCTGGCGGCGCGACGCACCTAGGGCGGCAGCACTCTGTGGCGCGCATTGCCCTTTTAAAACAGTACAATTGGTGTACACTGCGCGCCTTTTCAATATCGCACTAGCGGGAACCTGCCATGCTTGAGGCTCTGTTCAAACTCAGGGAGCACCACACCACCATCAAAACCGAGTTGGTGGCAGGCTTCACCACCTTCCTGACGATGGGTTACATCATCTTCGTTAATCCCAGCATGCTCGCCAGCGCGGGGATGGACGCGGGGGCCGTATTTGTCGCCACCTGTGTTGCCGCCGCCATCGGCTGCTTTATCATGGGTTTTTACGCCAACTACCCGATCGCCCTAGCACCGGGCATGGGCCTCAACGCTTTCTTTACCTACACCGTCGTTGGTGAAATGGGGTATAGCTGGGAGGTCGCGCTGGGTGCAGTATTCCTGTCGGGCTGCTGTTTTTTCCTGCTCAGTATTTTTCGTATTCGCGAGTGGATCATCAACAGCATCCCCATGTCCCTGCGGATGGGTATCGCCGCCGGAATCGGCCTATTCCTGGGCTTTATCGCCCTCAAAAATGCCGGCTTTGTGGTGGACAGTCCCGCCACCTACGTCTCCCTCGGTGACCTGAGCCTGTTTCCACCGATCATGGCCACGTTGGGATTTTTTCTTATCGTCGCCCTGGCCCAACGCGGTATTACCGGCGCGGTGATGATCGGCATCCTTGCCGTTACCCTCACCAGCCTGGCACTGGGTGAAGTTGAACCCAACGGATTCTTTGCCGCGCCCCCGAGCCTCGCCCCGACCTTCGCCGCACTCGATATCGAGGGTGCAATGCAGATCGGACTCATCAGCATCATTTTCGCGTTCCTGTTTGTGGATCTGTTCGACACCTCCGGCACCCTGATCGCGGTTGCCCAGAAGGGCGGCCTGGTCACCAAAGAGGGCAAGCTGCCCCGCCTCGGCAGAGCGCTGATGGCCGACAGCATGGCCACCATGGGCGGCGCAGTGCTGGGCACCTCGACCACCACCAGCTACATAGAGAGCGGGGCGGGTATCGCCGCAGGGGGACGTACCGGACTGACCGCCGTTACCGTCGGCTGCCTGTTTCTGGGCTGCCTTTTTCTCTCCCCTCTGGCCGGCATGATCCCGCCCTACGCGACCGCACCGGCGCTGTTTTTTGTCGCCGTACTGATGAGTAGCGGGCTGGCCACCATCGACTGGGAAGATCTAACTGAATCTGCACCGGTTGTGATCGCGACCATCACCATGCCGCTTACTTTTTCAGTCAGTACCGGCATAGCCCTGGGATTTATCTCCTATACCGGCATCAAGTTGCTGGCGGGTCGTTGGCGCGACCTCAATCCGGCGATGGTGATCATCTCCGTTCTGTTTATCCTCAAAATGGCTTTCCTGGACTAACGCTATGACACTGGGCCGTACCTACCCCGAGCAGTATTCCCAACAACTGGACCAAAAAGCAGACCAGCTTAAAACCCAGTTTGCCGACCTGCAACCGCCAGCGCTGGAAGTGTATGCCTCAAAGCCTGAACACTTTCGCATGCGCGCCGAGTTCCGTATCTGGCACGAAGGCGAACAGAGCTTCTACTCCATGCACGACCCCGAACAACCGGGAAAGCCCGTGCAGATTGACGATTTCCCAATCGCCAGCAAACTTATCAATGGGCACATGCAACCGCTTCTCGACGCGGTCTGCGGCCAGCAGATACTGCGCCACCGACTGTTTCAGGTCGAGTTCCTCAGCACCCAGTCCGGTGAACTCCTGATCACATTGCTCTACCACAAGCGTCTCGATGACGCCTGGATCGAGGCCGCCACCGAACTGCGCGCACAGCTCGGGGTCGACCTGATTGGCCGTGCGCGCAAACAAAAAATCTGCCTGCATCGCGACTTCGTCGATGAGACCCTGTCGGTTGCCGGCCAGCCCTATCATTACCAACAGGTCGAAAACAGTTTTACCCAGCCCAATGCCGGCGTCTGCGAAAAAATGCTGGAATGGGCGCTGGAATCCACCCGGGGGGCACAGGGCGACCTGCTGGAGCTGTACTGTGGAAACGCCAATTTCACCGTGGTTCTGGCGCAAAACTTTGCCCGCGTACTGGCCACGGAGATCGCCAAAAGTTCGGTCAATTCCGCACAGCTGAACCTTGCGCGTAACAACATTGAGAACGTTGAAATTGTTCGCATGTCCAGCGAAGAGATTACCCAGGCGATAAACAAGGAACGCCCCTTCCGTCGCCTGCGCCAGATCGATCTGGACAGCTATAACTTCGGCACCATTTTCGTGGATCCCCCGCGTTCCGGGCTCGATCCTGAAACCGAAAAACTGGTGCAACGCTTCGAGCGTGTTGTCTATATTTCGTGCAACCCAGACACCCTGCGCCAAAACCTGGAAACCCTTTGCAAAACCCACCGGATTCAACGCTTCGCCCTGTTTGACCAGTTCCCCTACTCCCATCATCGGGAAGCCGGAGTGGTGCTGCAGCGCCGCTAAATAACGCGATCGGTCGCAAGCTCCCCCGTGCCGACACCAACAGTAGGGCGAACTCTCCGCCCTACCCAGGCTACCCTTACATTGGCCAGCCCATAACAGCGCCCCCGGAGCACAATCCAAAGGCGCCGTTTTCTGGTAGCATCAGCTATACCAAGACAAAAATTTTAGCCCTCCCACTCCGTCTCCGTTGAGGTGAAATCTGCCCGCATGATGTCGCACCCTACCCGCCTTGGCCCCCAGCAACTGAGCGCACCGGTTACCGCAAGCCAGTTTCCCTTCGCAACCACCGAAAAACTCAAACCCTATCTGGGTATCCTGGGACAAGAACGTGCCGTTACTGCTATTCAGTTCGGTGTAGCCATGCAACAAACCGGCTATAACATTTTTGTGATGGGAGACGAGGGCAGCGGACGCGCCTCCTTCGTGAACGAATTTCTCCAGAGCGAGGGTAAGCGCCAACACACCCCGTCGGACTTTCTTTACGTCAATAACTTCGACAATCCGCGCAAGCCGTTAATGCTGGAACTACCCGCAGGCACTGCCACTCGATTGCAAAACGACATACAACAGCTAATCAGCAGCCTGCTCGACACCTTCCCCGTGGCATTCGAACACCCCAGTTACCAGCAACAGAAAGGGGTGATAGAGCGTACCTTCAACCGCCAATACGATCAGGTGATCGATGCCATCGAAAAAGAGGCGGTCCAACGTAATATCGCCCTCTACCGGGACGCCAATACCGTCAGCTTCACCCCGATGTTCGAAGGGCGCGCCATGGAGGAAGCAGAGTTTTCCCAGCTCCCCGAGGAGGAGCGTGAAGCCTTTCACCAACACATCAATGAGCTGGAAGAGATGCTCAACACCGCGTTGCTACCCCTGCCCCAATGGAAGCGTGAATCCTCCGAACAGTTTCGCAAGCTGACCCAACAGACCATCTCCCGTGCCATCGCGCCCTTGATTGAGCCACTGGAGAAACGTTACCGCGACATACCTAGCCTGCTTACCTACCTCAAGCGGATGCGCAAGCAACTACAGCGCCTGATTCCGGAAAAACTGTTCGATGAAAAAAGTCAGGAGATGCGCGAAGCTCTTGAGAGCCGAGTACTGTTGGAGGAGGAACTGAACCCCAACATCATGGTATCGAGAGCCCCCTCATCGGGAGCGCCCGTCATCCATGAACCCCACCCCAGCTACAAAAACCTGTTTGGCCGCGTCGAATACTCCGGCGACATGAGCGCCATTAACACCAGCTACCGGCAGGTATGTAGCGGTAGCCTGCACCGCGCTAATGGTGGTTTTCTCATTATCGAAGCCGAAAAACTATTACAGGAGCCCTTCGTCTGGGACGCACTCAAACGAGCGGTCAAGGAACGCCGCCTGCAGATGGAGTCCCCCTATAGCGAGCTCGGCATCGTCACCAGCATCACCCTCGACCCCGAACCGATACCCCTGCACACCAAGGTGGTGCTGATTGGAAATCGTTCTACCTACTACCTACTGCAACAGCTTGACAGTGATTTCAGCGCCCTGTTTCGGGTACTGGCTGATTTTGATGACCGCATACATCGTGAGGAAGAGTCACTACTCGCCTTTGCCCGGCTGATGCAAACATTTGCCGAGCGCGAGCAGTTTGCCCGACTCAGTGCCGATGCCGTCGCTCGATTAGTCGAGTACAGCTGCCGCCTGGCGGAGCACCAGCAATACCTGAGCGCCCAGTTCAATCGCATTTTCAACCTGCTGGGTGAAGCGGACTTTGTGCGCCGCCTGGCCGACGATGAGATACTGCACGCGACCCACATAGAGCGTGCAATCAAGGCTCAGGAGGAGCGTTCCAATCGCGTCAGTGGACTGCAACTGGAACAGATCAACGACGGCACCGTACTGATCAACACCGACGGCAGCAGCATCGGCAAGATCAACGCACTGACGGTGTACCATCTTGGTGAAAACCAGTTTGGTACACCGGCACGCATCACCGCGACCGTCTACCCTGGCTCCCGCGGCGTTGTCGACATCGAACGCGAGGTCAGCCTCGGCCAGGCACTGCACTCCAAGGGTGTGATGATTCTGAGCGGTTACCTGGGCCAGCGTTACGCGCGCCACTTCCCGCTGGCGATCTCCGCCAACCTGGCCATGGAGCAATCCTACGGCCTCATTGACGGCGACAGCGCCTCGCTGGCCGAACTCTGCTGCCTGCTGTCGGCCATAACCGAGGCGCCTATTCGTCAATCGCTGGCCATCACCGGATCGGTCAACCAGTATGGCGAAGTGCAGGCCATTGGCGGCGTCAACGAAAAGGTCGAGGGCTTCTTCGATCTGTGCAAGGTGCGCGGGTTCACGGGCAAGCAGGGAGTGATCATTCCTCGCGCCAATCGCGTTAACCTGATGCTGCGCCAGGAAGTGATCGACGCGGTAGCGGCCGAGCGCTTTCATATCTATGCGGTTGGCGAGGTTGACGAGGCCATGGAGTTACTCACGGGCGTCAACGCCGGCATCGTCGATGAAAGCGAAGCCTACCCTGAAGGCAGTATTAACGCCCTCGCAACGACACGATTACGGGAGATCAGCGCCTGCAGCCACCGGCATCAGGATCGACCCGAAACCGGCGAAAACAGGAGTTAACCAATGGCAGGATCACACAACCGATGACCCGCGACACTATTCTGAATTTGGGAGTTGAATGCCTGCAACCTGGGCAGTCGCCTTACAAGGTTCGGGTCACCAATCTGGTGTCGCTCATCACCAGCGTAATCGCGTCAGGGTATCTCCTGTACTACTGGTTTGAACTGAACTCAATCGCACTGGGTTTGGTAAACCTGGGGTTTGTTATCGCCTATCTGGCCCCGTTATGGTTAATGCAGCGAGGGTTGATACGCAGCGCCAAAGCCTGGTTTTTTGCCGTACTTATGTTGCACCTGCTGGTGTTGACCACGGTGATCATGAACCGCGACACCGGCATTCACCTCTATTACTTCCTCGTGCCTGCGGGGGTATTTCTGTTTTTTGAGCGAAACGAGCGCATTCTATGCCTGGGCTTTAGCCTGGCGGCAGTGGTCCTGTTTATAATCTGCGAGCGGTTCGGTGACCACACCCCGATGATCCCACTGAGCGAGGAGCAAACGCGATGGCTGTTTCGGTCCACGGTAATCGTCTGTCTGCTTGAGGTGTATGTCGTCATGTCGGTGTTCACGCGGGAGATCGAACAACGGGAAAACCGGCTACACCATCAGGCCAGCACCGACCCGTTAACTGGCCTCGCCAACCGGCGCACACTGCTGCAGCAGGGCGATATCCTGTGTGAAGGCGCGCTGCGCTACGGCCAGCCGCTGGCTTTGCTATTGATGGACGTCGATCACTTTAAACAGGTCAACGATCGCTATGGCCACAGCGCCGGAGATGCCGTGCTAGTGAGTCTGTCCGACCTGATGGTTCAGGCCTGCCGCAGTAGCGACCTGGTCGCCCGCTACGGTGGTGAGGAGTTCGCCATCCTGCTCCCGGGTTCGGACCAGCAGCAGGCGCTACGGGTCGCGGAAAAGATACGTTGCCTTATCGAATCCCACCCGATCGATATCGCTGACGACAACCAGATTAGCTGTACCCTCAGCATCGGCCTAACCTGTATCAGCGAATCCCGCCACTGCTTTGCCCAGCTATTGATTAATGCCGACAAGGCACTGTATCAGGCCAAACAGGCGGGCCGTAACAGAGTCGAGTGCTTGGACCACTAGCCCCCCTCTACTCCCGCGGTGGCAGAGACTATGGCGCGATAATTTTTTACCTGACGGCAGGGGTATGGTCGCAAAGGAGTCCAAAGGGTAGGCATGTAGAGTTGCACCCAGGCCGTATCAACGCTGTTGGTTTCTGTGTTCTTTGCCGCGTTGGGTTGCATGGCCATCTACAACAACATATGCCGCGTGGCCTAATGCAATATAATCAATCAATTAGGAATGCTACTTCATGGCTGGGACGCATAAAGAAATATGCGTCCCTTGTTTCAGCATTGTATTTACCAGGTGAATTACATAGATAATGACAAGCGTATGCATCTATTGTGGAAAAGATAAACCAAAAGCTCTAACTGAATGTGGGGAATGCTCAAGAATTCCCAACTCACATACTGATGTTATTCATTCAATTATTGTGTCGCATAGCGAAGCAGAACCGTACTTGAATTTTTTAAGTATCGATGAGATTGAAGTCATCAGGAAATCTATAATTAGTGGCTCGCCGATCAAAGTAGAACAGGACACCTTTAGGCTGGCCGAAGAAGCCTATAGCGCGGTGAAATCCTTGGGAAGTCCGCAGGCTCTAAAGTATTTTTCAAAAATATCGCATCCTGTGGTAGGGCTGCTATTGTTACTGTTCGTAGTATTTGTACTAGCGGGGGCGTAACGGCAACCAGATCGCATACCGCTCCGCCCTTTACCAGACCCGCTGCACCACCGGTACCCCTCACTCCTCAGGAATCAATACCAACTTTCCCGTGTGCGCCTTGCGCAGAAAATCTTCCTGCGCCTGCGCTATCTCCCGCAGCGGATAGCTTTTGGCCAGAGCCGGAAGAATCTCGCCGCGTTCAATATAGCCGACCAGATTGGGGAACACCTGGGGGTCGAGCATGGTGCAGCCGAAGAAGCTCAGGTCCTTCAGGTAGAGGGTGCGCAGATCCAGGCTCACTATGGGTCCGCCGATGGCGCCGGAGACCGCGTATCGCCCCTTTGGCTTCAGCGTCTCGAGCAGCAGGGGCCACTGCTCGCCGCCGACCAGATCCACCACCACGTCGACGCATCCCGAACCCAGCGCGGCCAGTAGGTCTGCATCCCGAGGAATTACCCGTTCGGCGCCCAGCGCCAATACGTCATCGGCTTTCGACGCTGCCGCCAGCGCAATCACGCGGGCACCGCGCCGCTTGGCCAGCTGCACCGCCGCCGAGCCCACACCGCCGGACGCGCCGGTGACCAACAGGGTTTCCCCCGCCTTGAGGTCGGCACGGGTCAGCAGATTTTCCGCGGTGGAATAGGAGCAGGGGATTCCGGCTAACTCGGCGTCGCTCCAGGTGCAATCGATAGGGTAGCTGTTGACCGCCGGTGCCGTGGCGTACTGGGCAAATCCGCCATCGCATTCGGAGCCGATGTAGCAAAACTCCGCATCTCCCTGAGGCAGACAGGGTTCGACCAGCACTCGCTCACCGATCCGGCGGGCGTCGACGCCACCCCCCACCGCAACAATCCGCCCGCAGATATCGGCGCCCTGGATGCGGGGAAATTGCAACGCGCCGGACCAGGCTCCGTCGGAGAGATCACTGCTATCGGTTCCCGCTTCGCTGGCGTTACCGACCGTGCCCTCGGTAACGGTTTTCGAGTACCAGCCGATCCGCGTGTTGATATCGGTATTGTTGACTCCGGCCGCGCCGACGCGGATCAGTACCTCGCCGGGCCCGGGAACCGGTACCGCAACATCTTCCCGGTAGCAGAGTTTGTCGTAACCGCCGTGTCCGGTGAGATGGACGGCGTGCATGGTTTGCGGCATGTTGGGCATTCGCTGGACTCCTGCAGGTGTCTGCTCCGGGAAAAGGGCCGTCGTTGGATCTGGCAACGCGGGACGGAGGAGGCGAATGCTAACCCGCGAGGCGTCAGGAAACCACCTCTAGCTAACGGCGGAGCTACCGCTGCCAGCGCTAACCGGAACCACCGTGGAGGCGCTACTTACCACCTGGTTGCGCCCCTGGCGCTTGGCCTCGAACATGGCTCCGTCTAGCCGATGGATCAGCTCCAACGGGGTCTCGACCAGATTGTACTGGGCCGCACCGACACTGATGGAGGTGGTAATACTGTTGCCCTTGACGCTGAACTGGCGCTCGTCGATCGAACTCCGCAAATTTTCAGCGATGCGTTCGGCCTGTTCCAGATCGCAATCAGGCAGCAGCACCATAAACTCCTCTCCGCCCCAGCGGCACAGGGTATCGCTCTGGCGGATGCGGTTAGCGGTTTCGTCAGCCACCATTTTCAGCACCGCGTCGCCGGCCAGGTGTCCGTATTGGTCGTTGACCTGCTTGAAATAATCGATATCGAACAGCAGCAGCGAACAGGTACTGCCTCGGCGTTGTGCCTCCTGCAGGCTCCTCTGGAACAGCAGGTCGAACACCTGCCGATTGGCGGCACCGGTCAGTTTATCGGTACTCGCCATCTCCTCCAGCCGCTTCTGATAGCGACCGAAGGTCAGGTAGGCCAACACCAGCACCAGCGCCGTTACCGCCAGGCTCAGTAGCAGATTGCCCAGCAAGGTACTGAGCAGGCGCTCCTCGGCGGCGGCATCGTGCTGCTCGACCACCAGAATCCAGTCAAACTCGGGCACCAGGCGGCTGTTGACCAGCACCGTCCCCTCCGCCTGTGAATAGCTCAGCGAACTGCTCGGCGAGGCGAGGATGCGCGGAGCCAAGCTGGCGATACCAGGGCGCTGGTGCAGCGATTCGCTGCCCTCGAAGCCGCTGCCATGGAGGGTGACCTGGCCCTCGCGATCGACGAAATAGACCCGCCGCTGGTAGCGCTGCTGATAGCGCTCGATCAGGGTCTTGACGGAATCCACCGCCAGGCCGACCCCGGTCACCCCGATCGGCTGGCCTGCGAAGTCGTACACCCGATAGTTCACAAACACCACCGTACTGCCGCTGTCAGCGGTATCGCTGTCGACATTGATCTCGAACGCCTCCGCGGGGGGCAGCTCGCGTACGCGGAAATACCAGGCATCGCGAGGGTCGCTCTCGGAGAGGGTCTTGAGCACACCGGTGGAGTGGTAGTAGCGACGGGTTTGATCCGACACGAAGAAGCTGGTGACGGTGTCGTACTGGGTTTGAATCTCGTTGAGATAGCGCACCAGCGACGTCGGATCCTGCTCCCCGGACAGAGCCCAGTCACGCACGAAGGTGTCCTGGGCCATCAGGGAGGAGATAAAGATCGGTTGCAGCAGGTCGCGCTGAATCTCGGAATAGATGTTATCGCTGGTCAACGGCAGGGTCGATTCGGCAATCTGTTCGTGCACCGAATCGTGGGCGACCCGGTAGCTTAGCCAACTGGTCAGCAAAAAGCCGCCCAGCAGCAGGAATGAAAGAATCAAAATTAATCGGTTTCTATCGCTACTCACACACCGCTCCGCCTTCTACCGGTCCCCCTGCGCCGCCGGCGCCCGTAGCACAGGAGTGTATCAGTATCCCGTGCCACACTACACCACCATCGTCACCCGCACCTCCCCACATCAATACGCCTTTGTGCGCTCTGTGCTATACCTGAATGGCTGGCAAAACCAGCTCGGCAAGGGAGGGGTTAACCATGGATCTCACATTTCTCGGCGCTGCCGGAACCGTCACCGGCTCCAAATACCTACTGCACCATAGCGACTGCCAATACCTGATCGACTGCGGCCTCTATCAGGGAGTTAAAAACCTGCGCCAGCGCAACTGGCAAGCCTTGACGCTGCCTCCCGGCAACATCCGTTCGGTGCTGCTCACCCATGCCCATATCGACCACAGCGGGTATCTCCCGGCGCTGGTCAAGGGCGGCTACAAGGGAAAAATATATTGCAGCAGCGCGACCTTCGAACTATGCAAGGTGCTGCTTCCCGATGCCGGCTATCTGCAAGAGGAGGATGCTCGCTACGCTAACAAACGAAAATTCTCCCGCCACGCCCCCGCCGAGCCACTGTTCACGGTGGAGGATGCCCACAGGGCGCTAAAGCAGTTTCATCCGCTGCGCTTTGGCGAAACCCTGCCACTGCACGCCGGCCTGAGCGCGGAGTTCTCCCCCGTGGGGCACATTATTGGTGCCAGCTGCATCAAAATCAGCGATAAACAGACCTCGGTTCTGTTCAGCGGCGATGTTGGCCGCCAGCACGACCCGATGATGTACCCACCACAACCCGTTATCGGTGCCGATTATCTGGTGGTTGAATCCACCTACGGCGACCGACGCCATGGCTCCCAGGACCCCATCGCCATGCTGGAGACGATCATCAACGACACCGCAGAGCGCGGTGGTACCGTTCTGATCCCCAGTTTCGCCGTCGGCCGCGCCGAGCTGCTACTGCACTTTATCTGCGAGCTAAAGCGCCAGCAGCGAATCGTCGATATTCCGCTGTACCTCAATAGCCCCATGGCGATTACCGCCACCGAAATTCATAAGCAGTTCCACCACCTGTTCAGGCTCGATGCTGAACAATGCCAACAGATCGATGACTGCACCCACTACGTGCGCTCGGTTGAGGAGTCAATCGCCCTCAACGGAAAGAAAATGCCATGCATCATTATCTCAGCCAGCGGCATGGCCAGTGGAGGACGGGTTCTGCACCATCTCAAGGGACTGGTTTCAAACCATCGCAACAGCGTCGTCTTCGCCGGATTTCAGGCCCCCGGCACCCGCGGTGATGCGATGGTCAACGGCGCCGAAAAAATCAAGATCCACGGAGAATATTATCCCGTTAAAGCGCAGATCCACAGTCTGGAAAACCTCAGCGCCCACGGCGACTATTGCGAAATCATAGAGTGGTTGCGCCACTTCAAATCAGCTCCGAACCACACCTGGGTCACCCACGGCGAGCCTTCCGCCGCCGATGCCATGCGCCTGCACATTCAGGATGAGCTGGGCTGGAACGCATCGGTGGCAGAGTATCGGCAAACCGTGAGCCTGGGCTGATCCATGCTCCGGCAATCACATTACAGGTAACAGGAGATCCACAATACCGGGAGCCGAAACGGTATCTGACCTCAGTTTAGCGGCTCTATATGCAGCGGCTGACGCCGCGCCCCCCAATGCCCGGGGGAGGGTTCGAAGACACCGGGCAAGCGTTTACCGCAGTGAGTGCAACAGCCCTGGCTATCCAGCCCCCAGGCCCCCAACCGATACCAGTCGCGCTCAATCAACAGGGCACCGCAGTGACTGCACCAGCTGCTTCCTCCTTCAGGATCATGCACATTACCGGTATAAACATGATTAACTCCCGCTTTACGTGCAATGGTACGAGCTCGCGTTAATGTTGCGGGAGGTGTCGCCGGGGCCGACCGGAATTTCCAGTCGGGGTGGTAAGCGCTAAAGTGCAACGGCACATCGCCCCCTAATTCACCGACCACCCATTCGCTCAGCTCGGTCAGCTCACGGTCACTGTCATTCTCGCCCGGTATCAACAACGTGGTGATCTCCAGCCAAACCGAAGTTTCGCGCACGATATACTGCAGCGTCTCCAGTACTGGCTGCAGGTGTCCGCCGCAGAGTTTATAGTAGAAACGCTCATCGAACGCCTTGAGATCAACATTGGCCGCATCCAGCACGGAAAAAAAACGCTCACGAGGCTGCTCGCAGATATACCCTGCGGTGACGGCAACCGAACACACATTGTGTGCTCGGCAGGCTTCAGCAGTATCCACCGCATACTCCAGAAAACTCACTGGATCGTTGTAGGTAAAAGCCACCGAGCGACAGCCATGTCGCGCTGCGGTGGCGGCTAGCTCTGCGGGCATGGCGCGCTCGGATAACGCGCTCATTTCACGAGATTTACTCATATCCCAATTTTGACAGAATTTACACGCCAAGTTGCAGCCCGCGGTACCGAAGGAGAGTACCGGGGTGCCCGGCAAAAAATGGTTCAGGGGTTTCTTCTCTATCGGATCGATACAAAAGCCACTGCTACGACCGTAGCTGGTTAACCAGAGCTGATTCTGTTGACGCAAACGGACAAAACAGAGGCCGCGCTGTCCTTCGTGGAGTTTACACAGACGAGGACAAAGGTCGCATTGCAAGCGACCGTCATCAAGGGAGTGCCAATAGGCAACGGGAATGCAGTGTTGATCGGCTTGGGTCATCGATGCCTCCCCGCAGCGGGGACGTCTATAATCAGCTAAGGAACCCTACTAACAATAGCCCATTTACTGCATTGGGTGCCGATGTGCCCAGCCACGGCCTCAGGGCCCCATCGAGAGAAGCCTATGTCCCCTATACGCCCCGCGGCGGTTGCCGGTCTTTTTTATCCTAGCGATCCTGGAGAGTTAGCCACCGAAATCGACCAGTATCTCGCAGCGGCCACCGAACCTGATGAGCAACAAATCCAGCCCCGAGCGCTGATTGTTCCCCACGCCGGCACCCCCTATTCGGGGCCAGTGGCCGCCACGGCGTACCGGCGCCTTAAACGCTGGCGCGATCAGATTCATACTGTAGTGATGGTGGGGCCCTCACACCACGTTGCCTTTAAGGGCATCGCCCTGCCGGACTGCGATGCCTTTTCCACGCCACTGGGGGTGGTTGAACTGGACCACGAGCTCGCCACACGGCTGCCCGCTTCGGTGCACCCTAACGCCCTCGCGCACCGCGACGAACACAGCCTGGAGGTACAGCTGCCTTTTTTGCAGCGTGTACTGCCCCGTTTTCGTATCCTGCCCCTGCTGGTGGGCAACGCCCCCCCCGATGAGGTTGCAGCGGTGCTTAGCACCGTTTCGGGGGCGCCACACAGCCTGCTGTTGATCAGTACCGACCTCTCCCATTTCCACCCCTACGCCGAGGCCCAGCTGGCCGATGCGCGAACAAACGATCGTATTCTGGCCTTACGCCCGGAATTAGGCGGGCGCGATGCCTGCGGCTGCCGTGGCGTTAACGGGTTACTGACGCTGGCAGCCAGGCAGGGACTCAGCATCGAGTTGCTCGACCTGCGTAACTCCGGCGACACCGCCGGTTCCCGAGACCAGGTAGTGGGGTATGCCGCCTATGCCGTGCACTGATATAGAACTCCCAGCCGACGAACAACACCGTCTGCTGCTGCTCGCCCGCCAGGCCATAGCGGAACGCTGGCTTGACGGTGGCGACTGCAAAGATAAGCCGAGCACGGAGCCTGCGTTATTACAGCGACCCGCAGCCGCCTTTGTGACGCTCACCCAAAACGGCCGTCTGCGCGGCTGCATGGGGACCATGGATGCGCAAAGGGCACTGGCCCAGGAGGTGATCGAAGACGCCCGTTCGGCGGCCTTTCGCGACCTCCGTTTTCCTCCCCTGACGGAGGCCGAGCTCGATACCATCCGCATCGAAATCTCAATCCTCTCCCCTATGCAGCCGATCGCCGCCGCTAACCGGGAGCAGCTACTCAAGGCCCTGCGACCCGGAGTCGACGGCGTACTCATAGAGAGCGGAAACCAACATGCCACCTTCCTGCCTCAAGTCTGGGAACAACTCCCTGACGGGGATGATTTTCTGGATCACCTGCTGCGCAAGGCCGGACTCGACACCCAGCGCTGGGCGGACGATATGACGGCCTACTGTTATCAGGTACAGCACTTTTCCGAACCCGTGTAGGCCTTCCGTTCAGGCGCTATGCAGCAATGGCCATGCCTGCAGGCGCTCACGAACCTGCTGACCCAGCTGCTCGATATAGTCGGCCTGTAACAGCTCATCGCTCGCTAACTCCTGGTGCCCCTCATAGAGTTGGTGCATCCACTGGTGGGCCACCTCAAGCACAAGAAACATCGGCTCCAGCACCAACTGGCTTTCAAGATGATGGGAGGGATCAAAATGGGCGTGCAGGCGGCCACTGAACTCACGCACGGATTTGCGGTAATCGCTCCACTGTTGATAGTTAAACCCCGTAGCGCTGTAGACCTGTTGACGAAAGCCGGCACTCTCGGCGGTTAGGCGCTTCCAGGCTTCCTCACTGTTTTCCAGCGCAAACAGTTTGTTCCAATTGATAACGATAGTGCCAAGCAACGAAATACGCAGGTGCTCCACCAACAGCCGAGTCACCTCATCGTCGCTGACTACCGCCACAAGCTCCCGGTAGTAGATCATGTCCCGGATCGCGGTATCGAGGGTGTCAAACTGACTGCGCGCCTTGCGCAGCCACAGCGGGTCAAAGCTCTCTTCATTCATTGTTGGAATCCCTCCCTATTGCACTGCGACAGCAACCCTAACCTGAGTATAACAACCCCTGTAAGATCCCTTGTAACACCCCTGAGCGACCGCCGTTTTTGAGCGCAGCTATAACAGCACGCCCAGTAACAACGGCATGGTTAACATCGCCAACAGGGTTTGCGCGCTGATCAGAGCGGCCATCAAGGGGGCATCCCCACCCAGTTGACGGGCCAAAATATAGGCCGACGACGCGGTGGGCAGTACGGCCATAATGAGCAGTACGTCGCGGGTCGTGCCATCGGTTCCGGTGAGCAGGCAGAGCACCATGACAATCACCGGCAACACGACCAGTTTGACCAGACTCGACCAGATTAGCGCGACCGAGCCTCCGCGCAGGGCCGAGAGCTGGATGCCCGCCCCGACCGCCAGCAGCCCCATTGGCAACGCGGTTTGGCCAAGCAGCTGCATAAACAGCCCCAGGGCATCGGGCCAGGGCAGCTCCAGCAGGTTCCAGCCGATACCGATCACACAGGCCATGATCAACGGGTTGGTGAAAATTTGCCGTAGCACCTTCAAAGGAGTCGGTCGATCAGCACCCGCGTAGATCGCAAAGACGCCGATGCACAACAGGTTGATGAGTGGAATCATCAACGCGATCGTAACAGCCGCCACCGCAACGGCATCGTCGCCCAACAGCTGGCTGACCGTGGCCAGGCCAACATAGGTATTGAATCGAATTCCACCCTGATAGATGGAGGTAAAACGCGCTCCGGGCCACCCCATGAGCCGCTGCAGTAACAGCAACAGCACCGAGCCAGCCAGCAGAAAACTCACCACCAACACCGCGACCCGAGCCACGTCCACCGCCCCCGTTTCGGCGCTCGCCAACTTACCCACCAGCAGCGCGGGAAACAGCAGATAATAGGTCACTTTTTCGGCCTGGGGCCAAAAGCTGTCGCCAGGGAAACTTTTCCAGGACAGAAACATGCCCAGCAGAATCAGGCCAAATACGGGCAGTAACGCCGTGGTCATGGGCAGGGGGTCCTGTAATTGTAAAAGAATAGTAACTCAGTTTACCGTGGTCACTACCCACGGAGATAGTCACTCTGGCTAGAGATGATAATATTGGCGAATGCTCAGGTATTCGGGGTCTTCTGGAAAATCCTTAATCACGGTATCAAAGCACTCGACAACCGAAAAAGGTACCGTCTTTCGACTCAACATGAAACAGAGGTCGCCGGTGACTATGGCCGGCATCGGGTAACGCTCGATCCCTTATCGAGCAGTCCTAACGTCGACAGCAGTGCAGTTCCAGCGATCGTCTTCAGCAACACGCCATCGATACGCCCAGTTTTCGTCATGAGTCGCTTAAAAACCCCGCTATACCTTCAATGTTATAACGCCCAGATCCTCCCTTGCATACAAAAGGGGGTACGCTTTGCTTCCGATATTCCATCACTTTCCGCCGATCCGGTGATCCTCTATACTAGGGCGCTTTAATTCCTCCACGGAAATCGTACCGATGTCCCCGCAGAAACTATCTGTCACTTTCGCCCTGATCACCGTCTTGCTATGGAGCTCACTGGCGGTGTTGGCGAGCTACCTGGTACATGTCCCCGCTTTTTTGCAACTCGGGGTAGCCCTAACCAGTTGTGGCCTGATCAGCCTGGTTAAATGGCGTCACTGGCGTGTACCCATGGGTACCCTGGCGATTGGGGTCGGCGGCATATTCGGATATCACTACCTGCTGTTCATGTCCTACCGCAACGCGCCGATGATTGAGGCGAACCTGATCAACTACCTGTGGCCGTTGCTGATCGTGGTGCTGACTCCGCTTTATTTTCGCGACAAACCTCTGCGAATTTATCATCTGGTGGGTGCCACCCTGGGGATCAGCGGCGCTATTCTGATCGGCAGCGGCGGCAAACTCGAACTCGATAGCCAGCACATGACAGGGTACCTACTGGCGCTGGCGGCAGCGTTCGCCTGGAGCAACTACTCCCTGGCCTGCGGTAAATTGAGGAGTTTTCCCAGCGCTGCCGTAGGAGGGTTTTGCTTCTGGTCCGGTTTGCTGGCGCTTGCCCTCTTTGGGGGTGAGCAGCTGCTGGCCCCGGTCGAGGTCGAACTCTCCGGTAACGATTGGTTGCTGATGATCGCCCTGGGCGCAGGCCCCCTGGGAATGGCCTTTTTTACCTGGGACATCGCCCTCAAAAACGGCGACACCCGAATCGTGGGCGCCCTGGCCTATACCGCCCCCCTGGCCTCAACCGCGCTATTGATTCTCTTTACCGACAGCGAAGTCCGTCTGTCGACGATGATCGCTATGGTAATGATCATCGCCAGCGCAATTATCGGCTCCTGGGAGTTGCTGGTTCGCCGCCGCTGATCAGGAGTGGGCGGCGAGTGGCTGGGGTACCCCGCCCCCGCTGCGGCGGCTGCCCCAGAACAGCGCCGCAAACAGAACCAGACCCGCAACATTGAGTATCAACAGGTCATGGGGCCACATCAGGGCCAACGCAGCCACCCCGCAAAGACCGCGAGTCCAGAGCTTCAAGGGCCCTTCCAGGAACCCCTCCATCAGGCCGACAAAAGCATAGAGACCGACCAGGGAGAACAGGAACACCCTGACCACCTCTTCCCAGCTACCGCCGATAATGGGCGTGTAGGCAAAGAGCAGCGGTATCACGTACAACCCCTTGGCAACCTTCCACGCGGTAAGACCGGTAGCCATGGCAGGGGTGCGCGCGATGGCTGCGGCGGCAAAGGCCGTCAGGCAGACCGGCGGGGTGACGTTACTGTCCTGGGAGAGCCAAAAGATAATCATATGAGCTGCCAACAGTGACATCGACAGGGTTGCCGGATCGATCGCCATCTCCAGTAACTGCGCTTTAAAGTCAGGCGGCACTAACGCCAGTAACGACTGGGCATCGGCCATCGACATCGGCTGGGTCAGCAGTGCCGCCTTATCCATATCCACCAGCATAAAGATACTGCGAGCCATTTCGGGTAACTGGCCACTGGCTATCAACTCCAGCAGCTGCTGCTCGGAAATCAGGTTATAGAGCGCCGGCGCCGAGAGGGTCGCCAATACAATGTAGGAGGCGGTTACCGGCAACCCCATCCCCAGGATAAGGGACGCAAGCGCCACCAGTACAATGGTGATCAGCAAACTTCCTCCTGCCCACTCGGTCACCATGAGGGAGAAGGTGTTGCCAATGCCGGTCATGGCCACAACATTCACCACCAATCCAACCGTGATCAACAGCATCGCCGTGGTGGCCATATTCTTCGACCCCTGAGCGAGGGAGTCGAGCACATCACGCACCCCCATCGGATTTTTCGACAGCCAGGAACTGGCGACCACCGAGAGGATCGCAACACCGGCGGCATAGGTGGGGGTAAATCCCTTGATCAGCATTCCCACCAGCACTACCAGCGGCAACGCATAGTGCCAACCCTCTTTCATCACCTCACGCAGTGGACGGGTTTCGATCTCAACGGCACTGGCGTGGCTACGCTGGGCCTCCACCCTCACGAAGAAGCCCACCGACATAAAATAGAGCAACGCCGGTAGCGCCGCGATGGCGATAATCTGCAAATAGGAGATCTGGGTATAGGAGGCCATGATAAAGGCACCCGCCCCCATCACCGGAGGCATGAGCTGACCACCGGTTGATGCCGCAGCTTCAACACCGGCAGCAAAGCGGGCAGGGAAGCCCGCGCGGCGCATCAGGGGAATGGTAATCACCCCGGTGGAAACGGTGTTGGCCACAGCAGAGCCAGACACAGACCCCATCAGGCCGGAACCCAGCACCGCAACGAAACCGGGACCTCCGACGAACCGCCCTGCGGCGCAACGAGATAGCTCGATAATAAAATCACCCGCACCCGATTTCACCAAAAACGCGCCGAACAAAATAAACATAAAGACGTAGGTCCAGGAGATGCGTGCGATCGAGCCAAACATTCCCTCGGGCGAGAAGTAGCTACGGAACATCACCGTTTCCAGGCTCAGGCCGGCAAAACCAAATATGCCGTCGATGTAAGGACCCCACCAGAACACATAGGTCAGCGCGATCACTGTCATCACGGGAATAAACATACCCGTGGTGCGGCGTACCATCTCCAGCGCGATAAATACCGCCGCTATTGAGGCGACCCAATCCAGGGTCACGAATTTCACACCACGATCGTAGAGTGCATCTTCAAAACCGATCAGGTACGCGGCACACACCACCGCAGCCAGACCTAGAAAAATATCCAGCGCTAATACTAAATTTCCAGCTGTGCGAGTGCGGGAGGAAAACGCAGGCACCATCAGCGCACAGATCAAGGCAAACCCACCGAAGTGAATCGCCGATACCCACAGCTCCGACAGGGTGCCGAGGGTATTAAAATAGATATGCGCCACGGCGAAGCCGATGCCGATCCAGTAGACAAGCTGACCTGCCAGGGAGCTGTCGGAGCGTTTGGTCAACTCCAGGCTACGGAGTTTGTCCGCGACTTCCTGATCGGGTTCAATGGCGTCTTTACTCATTATTATTCTCCGGGACAGATCGGCACCAGGTCGCCGTGAGCCCTTTTTTATTCGACAGGAACGGACTGCCGTGCAACGAAACGAAGAGGATGGCTAATGGGTGCCAACCCCAAAAAAACAATATAGAAGAGGTAGCGGCTCCCGCGAAAAGAGGGTTCGCAAGAGCCGCAGACAAACCAAGCTTTAGTTCGCCATCAAGTGGGATGGAATCTCAATGCCCACTTCCTTGTAGTAACGCGCCGCACCGGGGTGCAGGGGTACAGGCAAACCTGCGATCGCTTTTTCAATGGCCATGGCCTTGGTGGCCTTGTGGATGCCGTTGAGGAACGCCAGGTTCTCGTAGACGGTCTTGGTGATCAGGTACACATCCTCCTCGGAAACATCATCACGCACGGCGAGGAAGTTGGGCTGGGCGATGGTGTTAACTGCCTTGGTCTGTCCCGGGTAGGTGTTGGCCGGAATCACGTAGCGGGTCCACAGCTGGTAGTTGCCGTTGGCCTGCTTCATCTGCTCGTCGCTGAAATCAAGGTGGGTGATCTTGTCGCCCATGGCCGCGTAGGCACGGGTTACCGCGCTGGTGGGAACGCCGGAGGGGGTGTTCATGCCCACTACGGTGCCGTTCTGCAGGGCATCGGCGCTAGGACCGTAGCCCATGTAAGCCAGATCCATGCTATCCGCCTCAATGCCTAACCCGCCCAGGATCTGGCGGCCGGAGCCTTCGGTGCCGGAGTTCTTCTTGCCGATGGAGAACTTCTTGCCCGAAAAGCCCTTGAGATCATCGATGGAGCCAGATTTAGCCAACGACTTATCCACCACAAACTGCTCGACGTTCTGCCACAACATGGAGACCGAACGCAGCTGTTTCTGCGGGCCATCGTTCTTCAACTTGCCTTCGCCCGACCAGGCCCAGGCTCCATAGAGACCCTGCAAAATCGCAAACTGGGCTTCGTTCTCCCGTAGCAATTTAACATTTTCACCGGAACCGGCAGAGTTGATCGCCGACATAGAGATCTTCTGTTTGGGCTCAAGCTTCACCTTGGTCAGGGTCGCGATGGCGACGCCCACCGGATAGTAGGTACCTCCGGTGGAGGCGGTGGCGAGAATATAGGAGCGTTTCTCTGCGGCTTGCGCGGTCAGGCCAAGGCCTGCGGCGCCGGTCACGGCCAGTGCAATCCCGATACCCTTGATAAGCGTACGTTTACTGAATTTCATCGTTGTTTTTCCCTTTTTTGTTATCGTTGGTTACTTTCAATTATTGTTTTGGATTTCCATTCTATTCCACGCTGCCGTAGCAGTGATTTTGCAATCGTGAAAGACAAAGCAATCCCGGTGCCAGAAACACCAAATCGACATAACCAGTTGATAATAATAAGAAAAAGGTGAACTCTATAATCGCCCTATGACGCCCATCGGCAAGATCTTGCTGATGGGCCAAAACCCGCTCAGCAAGATCTTGCCCATGGGCTCAGGTCCGGGAGCCCTCGGTGAAATCGGCCAGCTGCACAGCCGACATCTCCTCGACCCACTGCCCCCAGGTATAGGGCCACATCGCCGGCACGCCTTCGTTGTCGAGGTACCAGCTGTTGCAGCCGCCAACCCAGACGGTCTTCGCCATGCCGCCACGCAGGTAGTCGTTGAAGCGCTTGGTCGCCGCCGGCGTTGCCTCGATCTCCTGCATTTCACCCCTGCGCCAGCGATCGATCAGCTGCAACACATACTGACTCTGCACCTCGCTCATGGCGATCACCGAGAAGTTGCCGATGGGCGTATTGGGGCCGAGCATGAGGAAGTAGTTGGGAAAGCCGGGAATCAGCAGTGAGCGGTACGCCTGCACCCGCTTCTCCCAGGCCTGGTTGATGTGCAACCCCTCGCGCCCGATCAGCTCCATGGGGCGCATAAAGTTGAAGGGGTGAAAGCCGGTTGCCAACACCAACACATCCAGCTCGTGGCACTGGCCATCGCCGCTGACGACCCCCTTGGACTCCACCCGCTCGATGCCCTCGGTCACCAACGTGCAGTTGGGCTGCTGGATCGCGTCATAGAATTTGGTGGATACGATCACCCGCTTGCAGCCCACGGTGTAGTCCGGGGTTAATTTTTCGCGCAGTTCGAGGTTTTTTACCGATCGTTTAAGGTGCTGTTTGCAGGCCCAGCTCATCAGCAGATGGGGGATCTTCTGGCCGATCACCGCGCGGGAGAAGAACAGCTCGATCGCCCGGGTGTACCAGCGATAAGCGCGGCGGGCGAGGCGCGGATTCTTGCGTACTTTGGCGCGCAGCTCCTCATCGTATTCGCGGTCCGGTGCCGGATAGATCCACTGGGGTGTGCGCTGAAACACCACCACCTGCTCCGCCTCCTCCACCAGTTCGGGTATCACCTGGGCGGCGGTCGACCCGGTGCCGATGATCCCCACCCGCTTGCCCTTCAGGTCAAGCTTGTCCGGCCAGCGCGCGGTGTGAAACTGATCGCCGGCAAACTGCTCCAGTCCGGCAATATCCGGATACGAGGGATGGTGCAATATTCCAGTCGCGCCGATCACGATATCGGCTTCGAGCTCAGCACCTTTGCTGGTCTTCAGCTGCCAGACCCCATTGGTGTAGACGCAGGATTCCACCGCCTCGTTGAAGCGAACATCGCGCAGCACATCGTACTTGTCCGCCACCCGCTCAAAATAGCGACGAATCTCCGGCCCCCGTGCGAATCGATACTCCCACTCCGGATTGGGTTCAAAGGCGTAGGTGTACATATGCGCCGGGATATCGCAGGCCAATCCGGGGTAGCGGTTGTCGCGCCAGGTTCCCCCGACGCTTGCCCCTTTCTCCAGCACGGTGATCTCATGGATGCCTGCTTCGCGTAGCTTGATAACCATGAGGATGCCGGTCATGCCGGCGCCGATGATCACCACCCGGGGATCTCTTTTTTTACTTTGACTCATCGTCGTTCTCCGGGGTCATATAATCGGGGGCGGGTCTACTTGCGCAATAGGGGCAACCAGTAACCGTAGCCAAACACCAGGGTGCCGATCAGGCCGCCAGAGCCATCCCCACCTGCCGAGGTGATCTTCGAGCGCAGTGCGAGGTACTCCATCAAGTGCGCCGCAAACAAAACGATACCGCCCCAGAATACGATGGCATTCCAGGGGGCCGGGTAGGCGATCACAAAACCAAGCAGGTAGATCGCCCAGAGTCCCAACACCCCGACCCGGCTAAAATTGATAAACAACTGAAACATGCTCATATACTCCGTTGTGTCATTGCTTTTATGGCGCTGCCCAACTTCCCGATCGCAATATTGGCTTCCGGCACCAGGGGGGCAAATATCTGAAAAACATGGAACTGTCCTGGCGTAGGCTGGTAATCAACATCGACGCCCTGCTCTTTTGCCCGCATAGCGAACCGCTCGATCTGGTCGAAAAGAATTTCTCCCTCGGCCGACTGTATGCACAGGGGGGGCAAACTGCCCAGGTCTGCGCTCATGAAATCAAGCCGCGACAGCTGCTCCGGTGTCGGCTTGCCCGCCGTTGCGTGGCTCGCCCAGTGCTCGGTTAGCGGCTGGCTCAGCAGGTCAGTTTTCTCATTCCGGGTCATCGATGGATCGGTCGCTCCCGGCTCACACAGAGGGGAGATCAACAGTGACCCGGCCACGGTGCGCCCCTCATCGCGCAGGGCAACCAGCGTGGACAGACAGAGTGAGCCGCCGGCCGAGTCTCCCGCGAGAATTAACGGCCGAGCGGGATAGCGGTCCAGCATCGCGCGGCACACCGCGAGGCAATCCTCCTGCGCCGCCGGTAGCGGGTGTTCGGGGGCCAGGCGGTAATCGACCCCCAGCAGGGTGCAATCTCCCGCTACCGCCAGCGCCGCCAGCATGGGGCGATAAACGGCAACATTGCCAATCACGAAACCGCCGCCATGGAAATAGAGCACCAGCGGTGAATCCCGATTAGCCCCGGGTGACGCACACCACTGGCAGGGAACGCCGGCAATGGTCTCGGACTCGAAGCGGACTTTTCGCTGCGCGGGGTGGTAGTGCCGCAGAAGATTCTGCCGCTCTCGCAACCAACCGACGTCCCTCTCCATCGACGCATGCAGTAACCGACGCGATATCCTACAGACCAGCTCTGCTCGCCAGCTGCGTCCCGGCAGCCGTTGCGGCGTCACCAGCATACTCAGTAGCGCACGACCAAAAAACGCCAACAGGTCGACTGACGCCTTCATGAACGGGCTACCCGCCCAATCCATCCTGCTCGTTTAGCGCAGTCGTGGCAGCATCGATAACCGGCGACACCGGCCATAGCAATCACTCGCATCCGCTCTCTCCTTGGGGTGGCATTGTTATTATTGTATTGGCGGTGCCACCTGCCTGCCATCGGGGATCTCGTCACCCCCAGCTTATCCGACTACCATAGTAGGATTTGTGCCGAGCCGTTTCCAGCATCTTTCGTCAGCCGGTCTGCGGACCCTGACGCAGCAACCGAAAAAAGCACGGCGTAGGATTCAGCTTGGTCCGAGCACCGGCAACGCAGGGGCACTTTGCCATGACATATACCGACAAAACTTGTAATGTCAGAACATTGGCATATTCTGTAGCTCAGCGTTACAGCCGCGCTAATCCCTAGAAAAACAGAGGTTATTTCTATGATTTTGCGTTCGATGACCACCTTAAGCTGTTTGACCCTGCTGGCATCCGGCACTGCCCTCGCCACCCCTATTCCCCAAGAGTCGGGAATCAGTGGCTATGTTGGCTTCGGGGCTGCATCCAGCAAGCTTGAAAGCAACATGATACACGGCACCAGCCTCACGGATTTTGATAATAAACGCGCCAAAAACCTTACCAGCTCGCCCTCATCAGAAAGCGACAGCTCCGGTTTTTTCACCGGCGAGATACGCTATACCTGGGCCGATACCCGTACCCAGGTTTTTGTCGGTAACACCATGATCGATGCCTTGCGCTATGACGCGGCGACCTTGATCGGTGTGCGCCAGGAGGTGGGCAATAGCGGCACCATAGGCGCCGCCTACATGCTGTCGTCGTTCCCGATCCAGGTGTGGAAAGACCCTTACCAAACGGGCGTGAAGCGCTCTGATACCGACCAGACCAGCGATGGCGTCCTGCTCAGCTGGGACGGTATTTTGGGCAGTAACTTTGATGGCCAAATCTCTTTCAGGGACGTTGATGTGGATGACGAGTTCAGTGGCACCGCCCTGGGCCTGAGCGCCGCTAATCGAAACCTGCTCAAACGCGATGGTGACGATACCTCCAGCGAACTGCTCTATCGCTGGAAGATCGCCGATGGCCATACCCTCATACCCGCACTGCGCTACACCGATCGCGATCGCGATGGTGGTGCCATGAGAAGCGAGGACACCGGTGTGCAGCTCGGCTATCTGTATAGCGGCTCCAGCCAATGGAACCTGAAAGCCCACCTCTATGCAGGATCAGAGGAGTTTGACAAACATAACCCCATCTCCGCATTTGGTTTCAAAAAACGTGACGACGATATCGTCGGCGCCAACGTCACGGCGTTTTACAACGAGCCGATGGGTTGGAAAGACTGGCGTGTGATGGCAGCCGCCACCAGTTATGAAAGTGACTCCAATATCGATTTCTACGACAGTAAAGTGCAGAGTTTTACCCTGGGGATGCTATATAACTTCTGATCGGATTCCACGCACAAGCGAGGGCGCCCACCGAAAGGTCGGCGCCTTTTTTATGCACAAGGATGTGCGGTATACCGCGGGGTCAGGGATGACCAGGAGCGGCGAATGCACAAGGATGTGCGGTATACCGCGGGGTCAGGGATGACCAGGAGCGGCGAATGCACAAGGGTGTGCGGTATACCGCGGGGTCAGGGATGACCAGGAGCGGCGAATGCACAAGGATGTGCGGTATGCCGCGGGGTCAGGGATGACCAGGAGCGGCGAATGCACAAGGATGTGCGGTATGCCACGGGGTCAGGGGGACCGACTAGGCCTCGGCCTGCGTCTCCACCACCGGCTCGAAATAGAGCTTACACTCTTCCAGCGCGCAACGATTCACCCGCACCTTCAGGGCATCGCCTAACTGGTAGCGCTCCGCTCCGGCGCTGAGGACCTGCAACAGCGGATCAAAGCTGTATTTCTTCCTGGCCTTGCGTAGATCCACCTGCCCCTCTACACCGAGCGCATCCAATCGCAGGTTGAGGCCACCGGAGTGCACTTGCACAACCGTGGCAGTGTATTCGGCTGCGGGCTCTTGCTGGCTTATATAGAGGCACATGTACCAGTGCTCCAACTCATTGCTGGCGCTGCGTGCCCGCTGATGCTGTTGCTGCCACGCCTGCAACGCGTCATCGCTAAGCTCTGCCGGGGTCTGGCCCGCCAATAACGCCTTGATCTGGCGATGAACCACCAGATCGTTGTACTTGCGAATTGGCGAGGTGAAGGTCGTATACTGCTCCAGCCCCATGCCGCTATGGGGTGCGGCGCGGCGCTCGAAGGTGCTGCGCGCCAGCATTTTACTTATCAACGGGCGCAGCGGTACACCGCTGGCGGACACTGCGTCGACCAGGGTTTTGAACGCCGTAGGGGCGGCTAAATCAAGTGTTTCGAGGTGCGGTAACTCCTGCTTCAACAACTGCCGTAACCCTTCATGGCGGTCAGGCCGAAACCCCGGGTGGACGACAAACACGCCATCAACACCGGCACGGGCGATGCACTCAGCCGCACAGCGGTTGGCGGCCACCATGGCCTCCTCCACCACCAGGTGAGCAGGCGTTCGATCCACCCGCCGAATACCGATACAGCGTTTATTCTCATCGAGCTGGAGGTGGTAGTCAGGACGATCCTCAAACAGCAGGGCGTTCCGCTGGCGGTGCTGATTGAGCGCGCGCGTTGCATCCCGAAGCGCATTAAGTGAGGCGACAACCGACGCCTCCAACCCCGTTTCGTTGCCGTCGATAAACAACTCACTGACCCGGTCGTAGCTAAGCTTGGCGTGGGAGCGCATGTTGACGCTTTCAAAGCTATGATCAAGGATTGCACCATCACTACCGAGTCGAAGACGACACAATAGCGCGAGGCGGTCGACCCCCTCGCGCAGGGAGCAAAGCTCCCGCGACAGAGCCGGCGGTAGCATCGGAATACCAAAGCCGGGCAGGTAGACCGAGGTCGCCCGCTGGGCGGCTTCGGTATCGAGGGCAGAGCCTGGCTCAATCAAGGCGTCGGGGTCTGCAATAGCAACCCATAGATTCCAGCCGTCTTCGGATGCCTCGGCCCATAGGGCGTCGTCCATATCCTGGGTAAAGGCGGAATCGATCGTAACAAAAGGAGTAGCGGTGACGTCGCTGCGCGACGCACCAAGGGCGCGAACCCGGTCCGGGGTAATGCCCTCCAGTTGCTGCTGCACAGCGGATGACCACTGCGGCTGGTAATTGTATTTCTCCAGCATAAAGCGCTCCTCCACTCCCGCATCACCCGGGCAGCCGATGCGCTTGATAATTCCCGCCTGGGCCTTGCCGTTCTTGAACGGGTGGCGCAACACACTGCAGCGCACCAGATCGCCGGCGCTCAACTCACCGCGCTCTTTTGGGGGCACAAACAGCAATCGGTTACTGAAGCGTGCCAGGTCGGGCTGCACGAAATGGGTGTCACCCTTAACCACATAGATGCCACAGAACGTCTTCAGATCCGACGACAATAACTCCTCCAGTACGGCGTTATCCTGCTTCTTTGCGGAGGGCTCCGTGGTCACCCGCACTCGGTCACCGGGAAAAACTCGCGCCATCTCGTCCGGGACGAGGAACAGGCGATCGCCACTGTCGAGTGCGACAAAGCCGAAACGGCCATGACTGCCAACAACGGTGCCATCGAAGGTGGGTTTGCTTTCTTTGAGATCAGACTTTAACTGCTTCAACTGCTGCAGAGCGCTTTTATCGAGCATGGGGAGGTTCATAGAGGAGTGGGAAGGCTGCGAATTTTAATCAATCGTCGCCAACAGAGCCAGCAACATCTATCGTCGTGTCCAACCACAGGGGTTTATGGTGGTGCTCGCAGCACCATCGGGTCCATCCGGCACTAAAGAGCGAGCGCTGCATTTCCCCTATTCAGGCGCTCCTCCTCCCGCTTCAGGTCCGCCAGGGTGCGCTCGACGTAGCTCAGATGAACCTGGATCGCTTCGCGTGCACGGTCCGGGTCACTGGCAATCACCGCGTCGAAGAGCGCATCGTGCTGTTTTTTCAGGTTGTAGCGAGTTTCTCGCCGACCATACATACCCCCAATATTGGTGATCACGTTGTGCTTGAGCAGGTCGAACAAACCCTTCACGGTATGGAACAACACCATATTATGGCTGGCCTCGGCGATACTGAGATGAAAGCGGGCGTCTGCCGCCGCCTCGCGCTCCAACTCCTCCTCCTCATAGGAGCGTTGCAGCTCCTCGTAGGCATCACGGATACGCAGCTTGTCCTCGTCGGTGGCCCGCATCGCGGCGTAGTAAGCGCAATCACCCTCGATAGTATGGCGGTACTCCAGCAGGTCGAAGTGCACCTCGGGGTGGGAGTCGAGCAGGGCCAGCAGGGGGTCGCTGAAGGAGGTGCCGATGTTATCGACCACATAGGTTCCCCCGCCCTGGCGACTGCGCACCAGCCCCCGCGCCCCTAGCTTCTGGATCGCTTCGCGCAGGGACGGACGTGACACACCAAACTCCTTGGCCAGTTCGCGCTCGGGAGGCAACCGCTCCCCGGCCTTGATCGATCCCTGCAAAATCAGGGTTTCAAGCTTCTCGACAATCTTGTCGGATAGCTTGGGGCGTTTGATGGCAGACTCCATGACAGGGCTCCGGCGACGAACAAAATGGTAATTGGTCATACCTTAATGCAAAGAACCACCTTAGATCAACTTTTCACCGATTAATGATTTATGCCTTTAAACACAGCCCCTTATAGCGAATTCTGCGAAATTCTGGCCACTGCATTGGTCATACCGAAATAGTGCGCGGCGATTCTGGCTGAGCAAAGAGCAATCAAGACCCGCCACTTTCACCCGTTATCTGTCCACCCTACTGATTATTCCGCCACGCCCCGCTCCCACAGTGCTATTTTGGTCTTACCAGAAGCCAATTTCTTCACCGCCGCGACCCTACAGCCCCCCGCAACGGCGGCGACAAGCGTCGAGACCCCACCCCCTAAAGAGCCGATAACCCCTTGTTTAAACTGATAATTAATCTGTTATATGCGATTCAAAAATGGGTCCTTATGCGCCCTAACGACACACAGCGACCGAGGTCTTATTGACAGCTTTTTCTGCCCGGGCGTAGAGTGGGTATTCGCACAAGGTAAAGTGGTATTACCATTAATTACAACCTTTGCCGATACAACAATAATTCGAGGCCACCTCCCCATGAGTCCTGATAACCAGTTCCATAACGCCATGGATGCGTCACCCTCACCGGCGCCTGTAGTGGACAGGGAATACCCCACCAAGCCTCAAAAGGTCTACCTGTACGGAACCTGCGTGGTGGACCTGTTGGCACCGCAAGCGGGCATCGACGCGATCGAACTGATCGAGTCCCAGGGTGTTGAGGTCATTTTCCGTGAACAGCAAAGCTGCTGCGGCCAACCCGCCTACACCTCGGGCTACACCGAGCAGGCACGAGATGTGGCCCGCAGCCAGTTGGCGCTGTTCGATGAACCCTGGCCGGTGGTGGTCCTTTCGGGCTCCTGTGGCGGCATGATGCGCCACCACTATCCAACGCTGTTTACCGGCGAGCCCGAAGCCTCGGCAGCGATTGAGCTGGGTGAGCGAATTTTCGAGTTCAGCGAATTCCTCCTGCACGTACTCCGTATCCGTCTCACCGACAGCGGAGCCCCGGAGCGCGTGGTGCTCCACACCTCCTGCACGGCTCGCCGCGAGATGAACACCCACCTCAGCGGTCGCGCACTGCTGGAGCAGTTAAGCGCAGTGGAGGTTGCGCAGCAGGATCACGAGTCGGAGTGCTGTGGTTTTGGTGGCGCCTTCTCGGTGCGCCACCCACAGATCTCCGGCGCCATGGTGGAGGATAAGGCGGAGTCGCTGGAAAAAACCGATGCTGCACTGCTGGTTAGCGCCGACTATGGTTGCCTGATGAATATCAATGGCAAACTCGAAGCCAAACAGAGCCCGCTGCGAGGCATTCACCTGGCCAGCTACCTCAACCAGCGCTGCGGGGGTGCATCATGAGCGAAATTATCGCAACCAGCACATTCAGCGAACGCACAACTGCGGCCGTAAACGACCCCGAACTCCGCAAAAACTTCCGCGGCGCAATGGATTTTTTAATCGATAAACGCAAAGGTGTATTCGACGACGAAGACGAGTTGCAGCACTTGAGGCGACTCGGTAATCGTATCCGCAGCCGTGCACTGTCCAAGCTTCCAACTTTGCTTGAACAACTTGAACGTAACCTTATCGCCAATGGCATTCAGGTACACTGGGCCGACACCGCCGAAGAGGCCAATCGGGTAATTCATAGCCTGATGGCGACCCACAATGCGCGCAAGGTCGTTAAGGGAAAGTCGATGGTCAGCGAAGAGGTCGAGATGAATCACTATCTCGAGGCGCGCGATATCGACTGTATCGAATCCGATATGGGCGAATACATTATTCAGCTCGATAATGAGAAACCATCGCATATTATAATGCCCGCCATCCACAAAAGTGCAAAGGACGTTGCGCAGCTCTTCGAACAACACATCCCGGGTACCGAGTACAACGAAGATGTCGATTTCCTGATACAGACCGGCCGCAAGGCGCTGCGCAAAGTTTTCTACGAAGCGGATGTTGGTGTATCGGGGGTGAACTTCGCTGTCGCGGAAACAGGTACTCTCTGTCTGGTGGAGAATGAGGGCAACGGGCGCATGAGCACCACCGTTCCCGATGTGCATATCGCAATTACCGGCATCGAAAAGGTGGTGGAACTGCTGGAAGATGTGCCCCCACTACTGAGCCTGCTGACCCGTTCGGCAACCGGCCAGGCGATCACCACCTATTTCAATATGATCAGTTCGCCGCGCAAAGAGGGTGAGCAGGATGGTCCCCGCGAGGTCCATCTGGTGCTGCTCGATAACGGGCGTTCCCAGGCTTACGCCGACACCGATCTACGCGATACTCTCAACTGCATCCGCTGTGGTGCCTGCATCAATCATTGTCCGGTCTACACCCGCGTTGGCGGCCATGCCTACGGTACAGTGTACCCTGGGCCGATCGGCAAAATTATCTCGCCCCACCTGCTCGGACTGGAAGAAACACGCGACTTGCCTGGCGCGTCTTCCCTGTGCGGCGCCTGTGGAGAGGTGTGTCCGGTGAAAATTCCGATTCCAGACATTCTGCTACGGTTACGACAGGAGTCGGTCCATCGACCGACCGCTACGCACCCCGGGCTGAAAGGACAGGGTGCCAAGTACAGCCGCTGGGAAAACGCCCTCTGGAGCACATGGGCAACGATCTACGGCCGTCCCATGCTTTACTCTGTGTTCACCCGATTGGCTACCACCTTCGGCCGTTTGATGCCTCGTCGCATCACCCCCTGGGGGCAGGCGCGCACGCTGCCACAACCGGCTACCAAATCCCTGCACCAACTCGTAAAGGAGCGCCAGGCATCATGAGCCATCGTGACCGAATTCTAGGGCGTCTCTCCTCTGCACTGAGACAAAGCGGCGCCGACGAACTGCACCGCGAGCACGAAGACCGCCGCGTAGTGACCGAGCGTTATCAGTACAGCCCTGCCGAACGCGTGCGCCGTCTCACCGAGATGATGCAGGCGGTATACACCGAGGTGCACGCCACCGACGAGCAGCAATGGCCACAACAGCTATTAGCGCTCATGCAGCAGAAACAGCTGGGCAATCTACTGGTCGGTACCAGCACTCCCCATGGCCAGAAACTGCTCGACACCTGGCAATCGATTGAAGGGGCGCCACAGATCGACGATGCCCAACGCCCGATCGAGCAACACAAAGAAGCTCTGTTTCACCATACCGCTGCAGGGCTGACCGGGTCCCGTGGAGGCATCGCCGCAACCGGCTCGATTATTGTGTGGCCAACCCCGCAGGAACCGCGCCTGACTTCGCTGGTCCCCCCCGTTCACTTTATTCTGCTACGTGCATCGACTATCCATAATAGCTTTGCCGAAGTGATGGAACAGGAGAACTGGAAGGGCCAACTGCCCACCAATGCGCTCCTCATATCCGGCCCCTCAAAAACCGCGGATATACAACAAACTCTCGCCTATGGTGCCCACGGACCCAAAGAGCTGGTGGTGTTGCTAATCAACGATCTGGAAAAGTTTTAAGCCATGCATGAATCCCTACCGGCTGCGTACCACGATTTTTACCATCGTGTTAACCACACCATTCCCGAAGCCCGCCTGATTACCGATCCCCTGCGCACACTGGCATTCGGCACCGATGCCAGCTTTTACCGGCTGACGCCAAAAATTGTGGTGGAGGCCGATAGCGAGGAGGAGATCCAGTTGTTGCTGGAGCAGGCCAGACAGCTCCAACTGCCCGTTACGTTCCGTGCGGCGGGCACCAGTCTCTCCGGGCAGGCGATCAGCGACTCGATCCTGATTCGCCTCGGCAAGCAGTGGCAGAATCACCGCATCGAACAGGACGGCCAGTTAATCCACCTGCAACCGGGCGTTATCGGCGCTCAGGCCAACGCCTGGCTGGCACCGTTGGGAAGAAAAATCGGCCCCGACCCGGCCTCGATCAACAGCTGCAAAATCGGTGGCATCGCCGCCAACAACGCCAGCGGCATGTGCTGCGGCACCGCGCACAATAGCTACCACACTCTGGCGGGGATGCGAATCATACTCGCCGATGGAACGCTGCTCGACACCCGTAACGAACTTAGTCGAGATGGTTTTCGCCACAGCCACGGAGAACTGCTCGACGGCCTAAGGGCACTGGCGCAACAAACCCGGAACAACGATGAGCTGGCCGCCCGAATCCGCCACAAATACCGGCTCAAAAACACCACCGGCTACAGCATTAACGCACTGCTCGACTTCGACGACCCCATCGACATCCTGCAACACCTGATGATCGGCTCCGAAGGTACCCTGGGCTGCATGACCGAGATCAGCTACCACACCGTCCCTGAACCCAGCCACAAAGCCTCCAGCCTGGTTCTCTTTCCCAACGTAGAGATCGCCTGCCAGGCGGTTGCCGCAGTAAAGACGGCTCCGGTATCTGCGGTTGAGCTGATGGATCGCCGCGCACTCTCCAGCGTGCAGGGCAAACCGGGGATGCCTGACTTTATTGAAAGCCTTGGCCCCGATGCCGCCGCGCTGCTGATCGAAGCCGGCGCCGACAGCCCGCATAAACTCCAACAACAGATTGAGACCATCACCGGCACCCTTGCGGCCTTCGAGCAGCTGCAATCGATCGATTTTACCGATGATCCGCTTCAGTTCGGCAAACTCTGGGCGATCCGTAAAGGGCTCTTCCCTGCGGTGGGCGCCGTACGCGAAACCGGCACCACGGTGATCATCGAGGATGTCGCCTTTCCCATCGAAAATCTGGCCGAAGGTGTCCGTAAACTGGAAGCCCTGTTTCAAAAATATCACTACAACGAAGCGATTATTTTTGGCCATGCGCTGGAGGGCAACCTGCACTTTGTCTTTACCCAGGATTTTTCCAGCGACGAGGAAGTTTCACGTTATAGCGGGTTTATGGATGAGGTCGCACAACTGGTAGCGGTGGAGTATGGCGGTTCCCTGAAAGCGGAGCACGGCACAGGGCGCAACATGGCACCCTATGTGGAACTCGAGTGGGGAAACGATGCCTACGCGCTAATGCAGCAGATCAAGAAACTATTCGACCCTGCCGGTTTACTCAACCCCGGGGTCATCATTAACGATAACCCCCACGCCCACCTCGAAGACCTGAAGCAGCTTCCCGCCGCCGATGAGATTATCGACAAATGTATCGAATGTGGCTTTTGCGAGGCGGTCTGTCCTGCGGCCAGTTTTAGTATTACTCCGCGCCAACGCATCGTGGTATGGCGGGAGATTCAGAGTCTGACTCGCAGCGGCACCAACCCCGAGCGCCTTAAGCGGTTGCTCAACGACTACCAGCATCAGGGGATCGACAGTTGCGCCGTGGACGGACTCTGCTCGCTGCGCTGCCCTGTCGGCATCAATACCGGTGAGCTCACGCTCAAGTTGCGCCAGCAACGCAACCATCATCATGAGAGCAAGGCGCAGTGGCTGGCAGATCACTTTGCCACGGTCAGTGGCGCTACCCGTACAACCCTCGGCGTGGCTAATGCCGTACATGGGGCGCTGGGAACCAAACTGATGACTCGGGCGACCACAACCGCGCGTAAAATAAGCGGTGGTGTCGTGCAGCAATGGACACCGGCTATGCCAACGGCTGCACCGGCGATCTCAAAACAGCCCGCCTTCAATCAGGGCATTGCCGACGACGCGCCGCGTGTTGTCTACCTGCCCAGCTGCGCAAGTCAGGTCATGGGGCCGGCACGGGGCGAAACCGAGAGCACACCCCTGACCCAAAAAACCATCGCACTGCTGAACAAAGCCGGCTTCTTTGTGATCATTCCCGCTCAATTGGCATCGCTGTGCTGCGGCCAGCCCTTCGCCAGTAAGGGGATGCATCAACAAGCGAACGAGAAGCTGGAGCAGTGGCAACAGGCGATGCTAAGCGCCAGCAATAACGGGGAATACCCCATCTATTGCGATACCAGCCCTTGCGTGCTGCGTGCTAAAAACGGGTTTATGGACGAGCGTTTGCAACTGTTCGAACCCTTGCAGTTTATTGACCGCTACCTGTTGCAGCGACTGCAGATCGAGCCGGTCGATGAAACCATTGCGGTACACATAACCTGCAGCACCCAGCGACTGGGGCACGCCAATCAGTTAACGGCCCTGGTACAGCGCTGCGCCAAATCCATATTTATTCCGGAAAACATCACCTGCTGCGGATTTGCAGGTGACAAGGGTTTCTCACTTCCTGAGTTAAACGCCGCGGCGCTGGCGTCGCTAAAGGGCCAGCTCCCCGCCGATTGCCGTGAAGGCGTCTCCACCAGCCGCACCTGCGAAATAGGCCTGTCCCACCACAGTGAAATTCCATACCACTCGGTGGTGTACCTGCTTGACCGGGTGAGCAAACCATTGACCTCCACTTAAGTAACGGTGATTCGTCAGGGTTCTGTGCCTATAATGGGCGCAGAACCTCCTACTTTTCGGGTGACTATGTCCCGCAAACTGTCCATCACCACCCTGCTGAGCTTTGGCTTCGGACTGCTGATGATCATAGCGGTGACTACCGTCTCGATTATCGGCGTCAACGCCACGCGTAATAACACAACCAGTTTAATGAGCCAGCTCGGCTACGTAGCGCTGACCAGTCTTCAGGAGCAGCTTAGAAACTACCTGCAGCCGGTCAATAGCCAACTCGACTATATTGCCCAACTGATCGAAAAGGGGCAGATCTCTCCAGAAGAGCCGGCGGCGATGCAGGCCACCCTGTCGGGGTCACTATCGGCACTGGCGCAAGTGTATGGCATGGTGTATATCAACGACCGATACGAAATGCAGGTGTTCCACCGGAATGATGCCGAGAGTTTCACCTCTCACTGGAGCAAACCCCAAACCCTCGAGCCCTATTTTTCCACCCCCGACCGCATCCAACAGGCAATATGGGGCGATCCCCAACTGACCTCGAACAACGTGCGGGTTATTCCGGTGAGTCGCATGGTGTACCTGCCCGATGGTCGCAAAGGGATGCTACTCACTGCGATCGACATCACGCGCCTCAACGAGCATCTTTCGCAACTCTCCGGCGAACACTCCGATATCTTCATGTTGCTTGGACGCAATAGAATTCTCGCCTCCACCTTCCCTGTGCCCGATGTCGTTTATACCCAGCGCGAGCCACTGATGAATCTGTCGGCGCTGGAAAACAACCCCCTTAAGTTGATCTGGTCTCCCCAGAGAAAACCCAACGACATGAAATTGCCCAGGGGGATGAACAGCCATACGCTGCACTTCGGCGACGAAACCTGGATCTATATCTATTCCGAGACACAGGCGTATTCTGAAGTGCCCATCACCCTCGGTATGGTCGTCTCCGGGGAGCAGCTCAAGGAGGAGCGCAACGCGCTGTTTTTGCAGGTGCTGTTCAGCATGTTAATGCTGCTGCTGTTCGTCGGCCTGTGCTGGCTCTTCAGTCGCCGCCTGGGCAGTCGCTTTTCCAGTATCGCCCAGGGCTTTGAGGCGATTCGTGAGTCCGAACTGGATCAGTTGGGGCCGATGCCTGCCAGCTCCATCGTCGAGTTTGATCAGGTTGCCGACGCTTATAACCGCATGACCGATGGACTGAAGCAAAACCAGCAGATGCGCAGTTTGTTTGGCCAGTATGTTCCAAAGGATATCGCCCGCCAGCTATTGCGCGACGGCGGCGAGCTCGCCCCCCAGCACGAACTGGCGACCATCTTCTTTATCGACCTCGAAGGCTTTACCAGCCTCTCTGAACGACTCACACCGGAAGAGCTCATTACGACCCTTAACGCTTTTTTTTCCATGGTCGCCGAAGAGCTGGAGCGTCAGGGGGGAATCATCACCCAGTTCCAGGGGGATGCGGTGCTGGCGATCTTTAATATTCCCAACCCACAGCCCGACCATGCTGCCCGGGCTCTCAATGCCGCACGCAACATTCTCGCGCGCACCCGGCAGGAGCAGTTCAACCGGCAATCACTGCGCTGCCGGATCGGCCTCAACAGTGGTGATGTCGTTGCCGGTAACGTCGGTGCCCCCCAACGCCAGAACTACACCGTACACGGCGATGCGGTAAACCTGGCATCCCGCCTGGAGGCCCTCAACAAAGAGTACGGCACCCGCATCCTGCTGTCCGAGTCCTGCGTCCAGCAGATTTCAGGGCAGCAGTTTCGAGAACTCGGGGAGATCGCCATTCGTGGCAAACGCGATATGGTGCGGGTATACACCCTGCCCGATGAAAAAGCCTGACGCCTTCTCTGCGTATCTTGGGTGCGCTCAAATTATTGATGCAGCCCCAAGACATCCATAGAATCAGTTGCTAGAATCGCTGCCATCTCAGGGGAGTAGTCGCTCGGTCCTGCCGAGGCAACGGTCAACATAGTTGGTGCCACATTGCGCCATGGTCGTTGCAATACAGTGTATTTGACGAGACTTGTGATACGGCAACTCACCGGCGGGAGAGTTGTGGTGTCACATGGTTCTCACTCCCGCCTACAGGAAACCCTATGGAAGCCCTATCTATCTCCACCCTGATCGTGGCCCTGGCCGAGATCGGTGATAAAACACAACTGCTCGCACTGTTGCTGGCCGCACGTTTTCGCCAACCCTGGCCGATCGTCTTCGGCATCCTGGTTGCGACCGTTGCTAACCACGCGCTGGCAGCTGCGGTCGGCGCCTGGGTCAGTGCCCAGGTCCCCGCAGATATCATGCGCTGGGTTCTCGGCCTCTCATTTCTGGCTATCGCCGCCTGGACCCTGGTTCCCGACAAGATGGATGACGAGGATTCCGGGTTTTACCGCTACGGTGCGTTCGGAGCGACGCTGGTTCTGTTCTTCCTCGCCGAGATTGGCGACAAGACCCAGGTCGCTACCGTTGCCCTCGCCGCACAATACAGCGATACCCTGATGGTCATTGCCGGCACCACCATTGGCATGCTGCTGGCCAACGTGCCGGTAGTGATACTCGGGCATTTCGCCGCCGACCGCCTGCCCCTGGGGATTATCCGCGCCGTGGCCGCCAGTCTGTTCGCGGTGATGGGGCTCTACGTACTCATTGCATAACCTATAAGGTCTCGGCCCTGACAGGCTGATAACTTGGAGATGCTCTATACTGGCTCTTAAATTGACTTGAAGTTTGCCTGCGGGGGAGTACAATTTCGCCAGTTTTTGCGCATGTACCCCAACGCAACACAAACAGTAATCAGGGACTCAATGACACGACATCACACCATCCGATGCCGCCAGCGCGATAACCGCGCGCGTAATGTCGTTGTTCTCCGTCATTATCCTATTCTGTAAAAGCCCCTTGTCCAGGGGCTTTTTTTTGCTTTTTAAACACGACCCGCGAGAGTGAGTTAGAAACATGGCCAACCCCCTCTACCAGAAAAACATTATTTCGATTCCCGACCTCAGCCGGGAGGAGATGGAGCTGATCGTTAAAACCGCCACCCAGCTTAAAGGCACCCCGAACCCGGAACTACTCAGGGGCAAGGTGATCGCCAGCTGCTTCTTCGAAGCATCCACCCGCACCCGGCTCTCCTTCGAAACCGCCATTCAACGCCTCGGCGGCACCTTCATCGGTTTCGACAGCGGCGGCAACACCTCGCTGGCGAAAAAAGGCGAAACCCTGGCCGACTCGGTCAAGGTGATCACCTCTTATGCCGACGCCCTGGTTATGCGCCACCCCCAGGAGGGCGCGGCGCGCCTCGCCTCCGAGTTCTCCTCGGTACCGGTAATCAACGGCGGGGACGGCTCCAACCAACACCCCACCCAGACCCTGCTCGACCTGTTCAGCATCTACGAGTGCCAGGGGACTCTGGACGGATTGCATATTGCCTTCGTGGGTGACTTAAAATACGGCCGTACTGTGCACTCGTTGACCCAGGCACTGTCCGCTTTCGGTTGCCGTTTCTCCTTTATCTCACCCGAACCCCTGGGGATGCCCGAGTACCTCACCGATGAGCTCGATGAAAAAGGGATCAGTTACACCCAACTGGACAGCATCGAAGAGGTGGTCGGTGACGCCGATATCATCTATATGACCCGAGTGCAAAAAGAGCGATTCGACGAAACCGAATTCAAACACATGGCGGCCAAATACATCCTCACCCTCGATACCCTGGAGGGCGCGAAGGATAACCTGAAAATCCTGCATCCCCTGCCCCGCGTCGATGAGATCGCCGTGGAGGTGGATCGCACCCCCTACGCCTACTATTTCGAGCAGGCGCAAAACGGGGTCTACGCCCGCGAAGCATTGCTGGCACTGGTACTGAACGAAGAGATCTAGGGGAAGCGCATCATGGCAAACAAATTACAAGTAGAAGCGATTAAAACCGGCACCGTGATCGATCACATTCCCGCCGGCCAGGGCATCAAAATCCTCAAGCAACTGCATCTGGTGGATCTGAAGGAGAAGATCACCGTCGGTTTTAACCTGCCCAGCAAGGACCTTGAACTGAAGGATCTGATCAAGGTGGAGAACCGCCTGTTCACCGAGGCGGAAGCCAACCAGCTATCGCTGTTCGCGCCAACGGCCACGATCAATGTCATTGAAAACTACGTGGTGAAGGAAAAATTTCCCATGTCGATTCCGGACGTGGTGGAAGCGGCTTTCGACTGTCCCAACTCCAACTGCATCTCCCACAGTGAACCGGTCCACAGCCACTTTACCGTGAAGCAAAAAACCAGCGGCATTCAGCTTAAGTGCAAATATTGCGAGAAGAGCTTCAGCAAGGATATCGTTGCCGATCTCTAGAAAACGGCCTGACTCATTAGGCTCTTGAACGCTTCCCCGCTCTGCAGCGGCCAGTCTGATACTGGCCTGCTGTACCTTAAACGGAGTGCTCGACCCGATTCCGGCCCCGATGCTTGGCACAATAGAGCGCGCGATCGGCGCGTTCTATGACGCCCTCAAGGGGCTCACCCTCATGGCGAATCGCGGTGCCGATACTCACCGTCACCGACAATCGTTTGATCGAGGCATAGAAGGTTGTAGCTTCGATGCTGGCCCTTAACCGCTCTGCAAACCCGCGCGCCTCGGCCTCCTCTTCGGCGGTCATAAAGATAACAAACTCCTCCCCCCCCAAGCGGACCGCAATATCACCGCCGCGAATCTGTTGCAGCACCAGCGCGGCCACCTGCTTGAGCACTTCGTCCCCCTGATTATGCCCCAGAGTGTCATTGACCTGCTTAAAGTGGTCAATATCGAGCAATAGCGCCGCTACCGGATCAGACCCTTCCCGATCCTGAATTTCACACAGCCGCTGCACCGCATCCTGCATATAGATACGGGTAAAGAGTCCTGTTAGCGGGTCATGGATGGAGCGCTCGTAGAGTTTCTGTCGCTCCCGGTCCAGCTCCCGATAGATCACCTCCCGCTCGATCGCAACCTGCAACGGCATGGTGAGGCGGTGAATCACCTGCTCAAGATGGGCCGTCACCGCGATCTCTTCGCTCAGGTGAATAACCGCAATGGCGGTGATGCGGGGGATATCGGGATCAAACAACGGCACCACGATACGGTGGTGACCGTTGCGCTGTATCAGGCAAAACTCACTGTCATCAATCACCTGACCGCAAACCCCGTTAAAAAGGCTTACCCACTGCACCCACTCGGGCCGATCAAGACCCAGCAACTGGGTGGTTTCTGCGGTACGCGGTACCTCCACCCCCCGATATCGGGTTTCGGCGGAAAAGTCGAGAATATGATCGTCGCCAAAAAGGGCAAAATATTCCAGGCTTTGCACCGGCAGATCGCGCCGAATAATGACCGCCAGGCGATCGGCGATCTCACGAAACTCCCGCGACAACAACATGGTTTGAGTGATGTCGCGCAGCGCCTGATTGAGCCGCGATAGTTTGCGGATATTGGTGTCGCCCCGGGCCAGCAGGTAAAGCCCACAATCGAGATTCATCAGCCCGGATATCATCGACTGGATCAAGCTCTTGGGAATCAGCGAGCCATGCTGGGGCGCTATCAAACAGGGGTTGAGGGCCTCAATCTCCGACATCGCGTACCCGAGCACCTCCTTACTGGGCATGTAATGCTCGTGGAAGGGGCGCATCGCTTCAAAGTAACTCTCATCCCTGGCCAGCAGGCTGAACTCTTCGGTGAAGCCACCAAAAAGATCGCTGGAGAACAGTACTCGACTACTTTCATCGAGGGTCACGAAGGCACCCGGGAAATGGGCATAGGGGGTCAGGGTGAAACCCAGGGTTCGATCTTCCAGCGCCAGTTCCCAGCCGTTTTCATCCACCAGCCAGAAGGGCAACTTGAGCCCGTAATGCTTGAGTAGCATTTGCGTGCGCCAGTGGGTCACCAGTACGGCATCGTCGCGGGAGATCATCTCGTCGATCACCGGCATCGCCCCGGTGATATCCGGGTCCTGGTGCTGGCAAAGGAAATAACGGATGGAATCGAAAGGGATTACCTGCTCAATCTTGCGCAGGGTATGGTCGAAGGTGAGCTTGGAACCCGGATCCACCAATACCGACTGGTCCCCCTGCTCAATCAGGTAGCAGTGGCATTGGAATTTGTCGCCGGGCAGATAATGCCCCACCCACCAGATTCGCGGCGCAATCTCGATCGCCTCCTGCGGGTTATCGATACTCTTCAGGCGTTCTACCAGGTCATTCAACATGGGGTGGGTCGCTCTCGATCCATAAGGCGAGTGATTGAACCACAGAGGATGCCGTACAAACACTATACAGATCAATAAAATCTCTTACCCGACCTCGTGGACGTTAAATTAGCAGCCTGCCTAATCCAGCATAAATTCAACCGCACTGGCGCAATGAATCGCAGCGGTATCAAACAGCGGCACCTCGACCGCGTGCGGCGGCAACAACAAGCCGATCTCTGTACACCCTAGAATCACAGCCTCGGCTCCCATCGCCTGCAACCGCCGCGTGACCTGAACATACTGTTGTCGCGAGGTGTCATTTACCTCACCCTTGCACAGCTCGTCGTAGATCACCCGGTGCACCAGCGCGCGATCCTCCGCATTGGGTGTCAGCACCTCCAGTCCAAAGCGCTCCTGCAAGCGCCCCCTATAGAAGCGCTGCTCCATGGTGAAGGCGGTGCCCAGCAGGCCGACCCGCTCGATACCGGCAGCCCGAAGCGCCTCACCGGTGGCATCGGCAATATGCAATAGTGGTATATCCAGTGATGACTCCACCTGTTCGGCGACCCGGTGCATGGTGTTGGTGGCGATCAACACCCCGTCGGCCCCGGCGTTCTGCAACATCCGCGCACTGCCGGCCAGCTGATCACCCAGCTGCTCCCACTCCCCCTGTGCCTGCAGCGCGGCAACCGGGGCAAAATCCAGGCTGTGCAGTAGCAGATCCGCCGAGTGCAGGCCGCCCAGTTGCGCCTTCACCCCTTCATTGATCAGCCGGTAATAGCTCTGGGTAGACTCCCAGCTCATGCCGCCGATGATGCCTAATCGTTTCATATCCAATGACTCCGCTACCCAATCGCCCCCCTAACCGGAGCGATTGATAGTATAGCAAGCTACCCCGGGTTGCCCGGAACCACTTCGTAACAGGAGTCGCGCTGACCATCGGCGTCGGTTACAGAACCGGTGGCAGCGGCACGATCTCAAACTCGGGATCAAACTCCACCAAGGTCCCGAAAATCTTGCCGAGGGTTTGGTCGTCCCCCTCCAGGGTCGCCGCTCCGGTTTCCAGCAACCGGGATAGCCTCACCTGCCCAAGTAGTACACGGGTTATATCGGCACCATTAATACTCAGGGTCGCATCCGCTTGACGCGGCGCATCTACCAGTATGTTGTTGAGGTTCCCGTTACTCAGTTCAACAAAGAGCACCTCATCGCTGTTAAGTGCCACTACGTTCAGTGTTACCCGCCCCTGCTCAGCAGCCTTCAGACTGTCAACCTTTACCGCCAGATAGTCGAACAGAGTAGAGATATCCATCTGCCCAATCACATCGGAAGAGGCACTTTTGGGAGTTCCAGGCAAAATACCAATGCGCAGTTCCTGAGCGCCGGTTAGATAGATGTTACGCCACCCGGCTCCCTCAGACTGGTAGCCCAGCTGCTCATAGGTATCAGCCAACAGATTCCGTGCTGCTGCATGTTCGGGGTGGGCGGCCACAACTTTACTCATCACCGTCGCCACGAAACGGTACTCACCCTTATCAAAATCGGCCTGGGCCAACTCCATCACACGATCTGCTCCACCCAGATACTGCACATACTTAACAGCTTCCGCCTGTACCGGCAGCGGGTCGAGATTGGCCGGATTCATATCAAAGTATCCCAGGTACATGTTGTACACCGCCTTGGCATTATGGCTGTATGTACCGTGGTAACCATTAGTGTGCCAGGTTTGGTAGATTGCGTCGGGTATGGTCGCCTCGATCGCATCACCGATATCCTGAATGGTTACCCCGCTATTCGCCAGTCGCAGAGTCTGGTTATGCACAAGACCGTAGTTATCCCGCTGCAAACGCAAATACTCGTTGATCTCAGCGTTACCCCACACCGGAGCGGAATGAGCGGCAAAAAGTACCTCTGCCTCCCCGCCCCATAGAGTGATCATTTCATTGATGTATTTGGACCAGGCCAGGGAGTCGCGCACCTTGGCACCGCGCAGAGTATAGATATTGTGCATGCCGTGATAGGTTAGTTCGGCACTCCATAACGCTTTTTGCTGCGGCAGGTACGTCACCACTTCGGCGGGCGCCTCTGCACCGGAAACGTCCATAAAAACCATCTCCACACCGTCGATGGTTAACCGTTCAATACGCTCCTGTTGATTAAGGTCGTAGGTGGGGGCCACATAAGTGATCTCGCCCTGGGACAACCCCTTACCCAGCGCTGCATCGACAATACCCTGGTCACCAGTGTCCAGCGTCACTCCATACTGGTAAGCGGCCCGGCGCGACATCGCATTCCCCGCTAGTACATTCTCGTCGACTATCTCCTTAGTCAGGCCGTTGGGGCCATAGACGGGTATGTCGGGATAGCGATCAATAATACCCCGGGAACCCCCAAAATGGTCTGCATGAGAATGGGAGTAAATCATTGCCACGACGGGCAGGTCTCCGCCCTCGGGAAGATTCTGCAAAGCAAACTTGAGCGACTGTACAGCCGCTTCCCGGGTCAGCAGCACATCATAGAGAATCCAGCCACTGTCTCCACGAATAAGGGTCATATTGGCCAGGTCGGTACCGCGAACCTGATAGATGCCATCACTTACCCGGTAGAGCCCATCAGCCGCCTGATTGAGCTGAGCCTGCCGGTACAGTGAGGGATTCACCGTATCAGGCGCCTCATTGCCTATAAACTCAAACTGTTCGCGTAGCAACGCTGCCGTCTCGGCGTCAAATCTGGCGATCAGGCCGCGCCGAGCATCGGTAAAAGCCCGGGTGTCGTCCCAATTGAGACGCCCGGCCTGATTCTGGTTCGCCTCCCGGGTATGAGCTGTCGCCGGTTTGCCAGCATAGTCCAGAACGATTTCGGTATCGGCGTGGGCGGCGGCAAAAGCCATAGTGATGGTAGTGAAAAATAGCGTTTTGTTCATGGGGTCTCCATTGTCCTCTGCGCAGGGAAGGCTGCATTCCCATCGATTGTTGTTATGAGAAGAGCATAGAGTGCTGTCTTAGCAAGATAACTAAGTCTATATTGGGTTTAACTATTTATATTATGAATGAATTGAGCACACCCAATGCCGCAAAACCGCCATTTTGACCTAAACCTGCTGCGCGCATTTTCTGCTGTGTATCGCACTGCGTCTTTTACTCGAGCCGCCGAGCAGCTGGACCTGACCCAATCTTCGGTCAGCAATGCGATCCACCGCCTCAAGCGACAGATTGGAGAGGATCTGTTCGTCCGCGCGGGTAGGGGTATTCAACCCACGGTCGCCGCGCATCAACTGCATGCCATGTTAGAAAACTCATTGCTCGATATTGATCGGGTCATTCAGGGGTTTGAGCACTTTGACCCCAAACAGAGTGAACGAGCATTTCAGGTGTACGCCATGGAGCCTTTGATCCATCTGTTGCAACCTCTGCTCGACAGAGAGCTCCGCGGTCTGCGCTCTCGGATTGTGTTTCGGGACCTCCCCCCACAGGAGGACCAGATCCAAGAGCACCTGCTCAACAATCAGGTCGATCTGGTATTGGATTTCATCCCTCCACAACAGGCCGAACTCTCCTGCTCGCTCCTGCTCCACCAGCATATCTGCTGCGTGGTGCGACAAGGTCACCCCCGCATCCGTGGTCAGATCAATGCCGATCAGTACTATCAGGAGATGCACGTGCTTCTCACCCTGCGCCGGCACAGCCTGACGGTTGCGGATATCCTCACCCGCGAGGTATTGAGACCACGCTCGATCTACTGCGAACACAACTCCCTTGTCAGCATGCTGGCAACCGTGGGCCGTAGCGATGCCATCGGCGTTTCATCGACGTCGCTGGCGCAACAGTATCAGCAGGCCTTTGAACTGCAAATACTGCCCCTACCCTTTAGCGCCGACCCGGTACCGATTTACCTGGTATGGGCCACCCGCCTACACAACCACCCGGCCCAGCAGTGGTTGCGCATGACCCTGGAGCGAGTGGCCGCAAAAATTGAATGCAGCCCTAGTTAAGAATCAACACCACCGAACCGGCGGTGAGGCCCGCGAGCATCAAATTGATCGCGCGCAGTTTACGAGGATCACTCATCATACGCCGCAACAGGCTGCCAAAACCCGCCCACAGACTGACCGAGGGCAGATTGACCACCACAAATACCGCCGCCACCATCAGCGCGGAGGTCGTATAGCCGTCTCCCGCCAGGGTGAAGCTGGACATCGCGGTGATCGCCATCACCCAGGCCTTGGGGTTGACGAACTGGAACCCCGCCGCCTGTACGAAGGTGAAAGGCTTGCCAGCCTGCACCTCAGCGTCTGCGGTTGGTGGCGTAGCCCGCGCGATGCACCAGGCAAGATAGAGCAGGTAGGCGCAGCCGATCCATTTTAGGGCCTCCTGCAATACCGGGTAGCTCTGGAACAGCGTTCCTAAACCGAACGCCACCAACAGGCACAGCAGCGCAAAACCACCGGGGATGCCCAGCATGTGAGGGATGGTACGTACGAAACCGTAGTTGATCCCCGACGCGGTCAACATCAGGTTATTGGGGCCAGGGGTTGCCGAAGAGACAAAGGCAAACACCACCAGCGCCAGCAGCGTTTCAAAGGGCACCATGATGGCCCTCCCGTGCGGGGCATATTCCCCTCCTCGGCTGGCTAACGAGCTGCTGCACGCGAGCATTACCGACAGCGATAAGATAGAAGCTATGAGTCATGTGTCTGGTCCTGAGCCCTTCTCGGGCTACGAAGCGGTTAATCATTAAGTTGAAGGTGGATGCGTCGGTTGCGCCTGCCCTTGTTCTCGATTTTGCTGATAGTGACCTCGCCGATCTCGGAGGTATTGCCAACGTGGGTGCCACCACAGGGCTGGTAATCCACCCCGGCAATTCTCAGCATGCGAATACGGCCCGCTCCTCGCGGAGGCTGAACCGACATGGTTCGCACCAGATCGGGGTTGGCATCGAGCTCTGCATCGGTGATCCACTCGCTGGTGACTTCGATGCCCTGCTCCACCAGGCGGTTGATCGCCTCCGTGAGCTGAACCTTGTCCACCGTCGCATCACCGAGGTCGAAATCGAGCCGGCTTTTGTCCACCCCCACCGAGCCTCCCGTCACGCCCCGCGGCACCAGCGAGCAGAGCAGGTGCAGCGCCGTATGCATACGCATCAGACGGTGGCGGCGCGCCCAGTCCAGATGCTGTGTTATCGAGTCACCCACCCTGAGGCCGTGGTCATGGGCTTCCAGTTGATGCCATATTTCACCCGGCGCTTCCGCCTTAACCGTGTCCACCACCCTTAGGGACGAGCCATTGCTGGTAATCCAATGCCCCTGATCGCCAGGCTGCCCGCCCCCCGCAGGGTAAAACAGGGTCTGGTCTAGCATCACCCGATCCCCATCGACCCGGATGACCTCTGCGCCCAGGGTCTGCGCGGTAGGGGTGGCGTAAAAAGCTGCCTGCAATGCTGTACTCATAATCTGTCTGCTCCTTGCTAATTGTATGCATACACTTATAATTGTTTTGTCGCTTCGTAATTACAATTCGATATTTGTCATCATATTTTGTTTCTATAATCGGTCAAGGAATTTATTGTCACCATGACAATATGGCTTAATGAGATAGCAGAACGAACCGGGCCACGCTACGTGGCGCTTGCCGACAGCATTGCCAACGCCATCGACAGAGGAGACCTGCAACCGGGAGATCGACTGCCGACCCATCGCGCACTGGCAGACGCGCTCGGCGTCACTATAGGCACCGTCACTCGCGGCTACCAGGAAGCGGAGCGACGCCAGCTGGTGAGCGCCCGGGTAGGCAGTGGCACCTTTATCCGAGACCGTAACGTCGAGCACGCGATGCATGGCTTCGGGATTATCGACCCGCAATCCGGCGGTGCTATCGATCTCGGGCTCAGCCTCAGCCTCAACGGCCCCCAAACCCAGCTAATGGCCGATAGCCTGCAACAGCTATCCGCGGAACCCTCAACCCTGCAAGCCCTGCTGAGCTACCAGAACGAACAGGGTATGGCGCACCAGCGTAATCGTTTTGCCACATGGCTGGGTGAAGCCGGCGTGGACAGTGACCCCGAGAGATTGCTGCTGTGTTGTGGCGGTCAACATGCGATCAGCATCGCCCTGCAAACCATCTGTCGACCCGGAGACCTGGTTCTATCAGAAGGGCTCACCTATCCCGGTTTTAGCGCGGCAGCGCGGCTGGCGCAGCTGCGTCATGTCGGCCTACCCATGGATTCCGAGGGGATCGATGCGGGAGCCTTTGAGGGCCTTTGTCGCCAGCAGAAACCCCGCGCACTCTACTGCATGCCCGCACTGCACAACCCCACAACCATTGAAACCTCCCAGGAACGAAGGCAGCAAATTGTCGAGATCGCCCGACGTTACGATGTGCTGCTTCTGGAGGATGACATCCAGTTCAACGCGACACCCGAGCGCCACACACCATTAGCAACAATGGCACCGGAGCAGGTGTTTTATATTGGCGGGGTAGCAAAAGTGATGGCGGGGGGCTTGCGCGTCGGCTTGCTGCAGGTACCCCAAAACTGGGTAGCGGAAACGGCCCATACTCTGCGCGCCAACTGCTGGATGGCTCCACCGCTAATGGCTGAGCTGGTATGCCGATGGATAGGTGAAGGCAGCGACAAGCAACTACACCGCTGGCAATGCCAGGAGGCCATTGCGCGCCAGGCCCTGGTCGATGAGATGTTAGGGGACTACGCCATCGCTCATCCGCCGCAGGGGTACAATGTGTGGCTGGAACTCCCTCCCCAGTGGCGTGCACAGGCTTTCGTGGAGCAGGCTGAACGCAATGGAGTGCTGGTGAAAACGGCCGAAACCTTCGCCGTCGGTAGTTTTCACGCGCCCCAGGCGATTCGGTTCTGCATCAGCCCCGTTGCAGACCGCGAAACCCTGCGGCGGGGGCTGGAAAAAATTCGCCTCACGCTGGAGTCTACCCCGCCGATAGACCGGCCGGTTATGTAAAACGGACGCTATAACGGACTGTGCTGGTAGACCTCATAAGTAGCGCGGCGCTGCTTGGCCATATACATCGCCCGATCGGCCAGATGGATGAGCTCTTCGGGCAGCTCGCTGTGTTCGGGGCAAAGACTGATACCCACACTGACCCCTAGATAATCGATATGGTTACCGTCTACCATATAGGGCTGGCGAATAGAATCGACCAGTTTCTCGGCAACCACTTCAAAATGCTTGGTGTCCCCACGCTGCAGCAACACCACAAACTCATCACCGCCAACTCGGGCTATAAAATCGTTTTCCCGCATGCTCGCCAGCAAGCGATGAGCAATCTGTTGTAACAACTGATCACCTGCCTGATGCCCAAGGGTGTCATTCACCCGTTTGAAATGATCCAGATCGAGGTACAGCACCCCTAGGGTAACCGGCCGATAATGCCGCTGTCGCAAAAGATCTTCGATCTCATTCCCCAGTGCCTTGCGATTAAACAAGCCGGTCAAGGGATCGTGATACGCCATATGGGACAGCTCCATATGTTCCTGTTGACGGTGGGTTACGTCCCGCACAACACTGCGAACTCCTTTAACTTTTCCCTTGCCGGATAATATGGCCGATGCACTCACCTCAATAAAAAGCACCTCCCCATTAGAGCGTGAAATCTCTAAAACTTCGCGGCTGGTCACCGCCGGATCCCTGGCAACCCATTGTAAATACCCTGAAATCAACTTACTTACAGCAGCTGGCATCAGCGCATTATAGTGAGCACCTATCAGATTTTCGCGTTCAACACCCAACATGCGCGCCATGGACAGATTGGCGACTCGAACATGGCCTTCCAGATCCAGCTCGACAAAACCATCGATAAGCTGGTCCATTAACACCTGTTGACGCTCAAAACCGGTGCGCAAACGCTCTACCGTCCAGGAGAAATCGCGAGCCAATTGGGCCAGCTCATCCTGCCCGGGGAGCTCTACAATTTCAGCCGACGCGTCGACGCCAATATGGTGTACGCTTGCCTGTAGCTTGCGTAAACGGGCAAGCGGACCCTGATTGATAATCAGGGTCAACAGCACCATGACGCTCGAAACCACCGTCAGTATCACCCACTGAAAGCGCTCCAGGGCGTATGCCCCTTCCGCCATAATAGAAAGCTCACGACTGATTCGAACCAGCAGGGGTTTGGCCGTAATATCCTCCAACCTATAGCTCAGCGACCCCTGACCTTCCCCCTCTACTACACGGTACTGCGCCTCTTCTGCGTCTAGTGCGGCTAGCTGTTCTATATTTGCTGCACTCATTAGCGGATGGGAGTCCCATACCAACTCAAACGGAGTGCCTACGAGGCGCTCAGTCTCCTGCAGTACCGACCGGTCCAGAAAGCGCAAGACCAGTAACACACCGTTGCTGGCAGAGTTCTGGTTAGAGTCGGTGACCGGCTCTGCAGCCAGGGCAACCAGTAAACCGTCTACCGCTAGCAATCCACTTATAGCGCGAGGCTTACCCTCCTCAAAAAACAAAGCCCCACTCTTTAAGTAGCGCAAGAGAGAGACCGGGAGGGGACGTAGAGACATCTTTTCCAGGTCGATGTTAATACTGTGGACTACCCGGCCACTTAGGTCCAAATAGATAAGTCCGTTTACGTCGAGGTTAGCGAGGGAGTTAATTTCAAGGTTATCTTCAATATAAGCGTCATTTTTACCGGCGATAAACTCGTAGGTATCATCCCATTGCGCCCAGTCCAGCGCCGTCGAGCGCACGCTATTAACCCGCAGCGCAAGCGAGCTGTCCAGGGCATCCCGGTCTGATTTCAGGCGCTGTTTTTCCAGGCTCACAAAACTTGGAAAGATCAGCTCATGGGCGAAATGGTGCGACAGTGGTAACAGCAGCGCAAGCGCAAGCGCCATCACCAAAAGTAGGCGACTACGCAAGGAGAGAGATAAGAATAAGCCGCCCTGAGTCATAGCTTTATCCTAGTGCACAACGGAAGCGGCTACCAGCGTGTCCGACATAAAGATAGTCGGTTATCGATACCCATCCCGGCAGCAGAAGGTCATCCCGGTACAGGAGGAGAAAAGTCTACGGGACTGAGTCAAACCCGAGCAAATACGGATGGCGCAGTGGTTACCGATAACTCTGATAACCGACGGCGCTTGCGCGCCGCCGATCGACCAGGTTTGTGACACCGCCTACCGATTTTATCCGCCTAGATAGGCCTTACGCACCGCTTCGTTAGTAAGCAGCGCATCGCCGGTATCTTCCAAAACGATACGACCGTTCTCCAGTACGTATCCGCGATCCGCGAGTCGCAGCGCCTGATTAGCATTTTGCTCCACCAGAAATATGGTCATCCCCTCGCTACGCAGCTGTTCGATGATGTCAAAGATCTGCTGAATGATCAGCGGCGCCAATCCCAGTGAGGGCTCATCAAGGAACAATAGTTTGGGTCGACTCATCATCGCACGACCGATGGCCAGCATCTGCTGCTCGCCACCGGACATTGTTCCACTACGCTGGTTTTCACGCTCCTTAAGGCGCGGAAACAACTGGTAAACGTGCTCCAGCGTTTTGTCGAACTCCGACTGCTCGGTAAAGAACCCACCCATGTGCAGGTTCTCCTCTACCGTTAATCGAGAAAACACCCTGCGCCCCTCAGGCACTACCGCAATTCCTGTGCGCATAATATCGGATGTCTTTTTTTGTGAGATATCCTCACCCATAAATTCGATACTACCACTTCCGAGGCGAGGATCGCCGCAAGCGGTCATCAAAAGCGTACTCTTTCCCGCTCCGTTGGCGCCAATCAAGGAGACAATTTCGCCCTCGTTAACCTGAACCGACACATCGTGGAGCGCCTGAATCTTACCGTAGTAAGTCGATACATTTTTTAACGTCAGCATCTGCTTACTCCTCTCCCAGGTACGCTTTGACCACATCAGGATTATTGAGAATCTCCTGCGGTGTACCGGTCGCCAGCGGGCGCCCCTGGTTGACCACAACAATATTGTCGGAGATACCCATCACCAGTTTCATATCGTGCTCGATCAAGAGAATGGATATACCGTCCCTGTCCCGTAGACTCACGATCAGTTCGTCCAGCTCTTTGGTCTCGTTAGGGTTCAATCCGGCGGCAGGCTCGTCCAGCATCAACAGATCAGGAGCTGCTACCATGCACCGGGCAATTTCGAGGCGCCGCTGCTGACCATAGGCAAGGTTACCCGCTTCACGATTGGCAAACTCGGTGAGATTGACCCTGTCCAGCCAATGGGCCGCACGGTCCATCGCTTCAGACTCGGCACGCCGATAGCCCGGGGTCTTAAACAGCCCGGCGAGCAAACCGGTTTTAAGATGGCGGTGCTGGGCAACCAGCAGGTTTTCAATAACGGTCATCTCCTTAAACAGGCGCACATGCTGAAAGGTACGAATAATACCCAGGCTCGAGATCTTGTGCCCTGGCAGCCCGTGAATAGGCTGGCCCCTGTATAAAATCTCGCCTGATGTGGGCTTATAAAACCCGGTCAGACAGTTAAACACCGTTGTCTTGCCCGCGCCATTGGGGCCAATAACCGAAACAATCTCACGTTCATTTACCGTTAGCGCCACACCATCAACCGCCAACAGCCCACCAAAGCGCATGCTCAGCCCGGTGGCTTTTAACAATGCATTACTCATTGGCTACGCAGCTCCATATGGGGACGTTTCATCGGCAGCAGGCCTTGCGGACGCCACACCATCATAAACACCATCATAAGACCGAACATCAGCATCCGGTACTCCTGGAACTCCCGCGCCAACTCGGGCAACACGGTCATAACTATTGCTGCCAGTATTACCCCCATCTGGGACCCCATTCCGCCAAGCACGACAATCGCCAAAATGATCGCCGACTCGATAAAGATAAAGGATTCGGGGCTGATAAAACCCTGACGCGCGGCGAAGAAGGAACCAGCAAAACCGGCAAAGGCCGCACCAATGGTAAAGGCAGTCAGCTTGATCACGGTCGGGTTAAGCCCCAACGAACGGCAAGCGATCTCATCCTCACGCAGCGCTTCCCAGGCCCGCCCAATCGGCATCCGCAACAGGCGATTGATTACAAACAGGGTCAGAATCACCAGCAATACCGCCAGGATATAAAGGAAGATCACCTTATAGGTGCCGCTGTAGGAGAGACCGAAGAAATCGTGAAACAGGCCACTGCCACCGTCTTTCAGCTTACGGTTAAACTCAAGGCCAAACAGGGTCGGCTTGGCGATCTGGCTGATACCGTTGGGCCCCCCCGTGAGCTCCGTCCAGTTATTGAGCAAAATACGGATGATCTCACCAAAGCCCAGAGTCACGATCGCCAGGTAATCTCCCCGCAATCGCAACACGGGAAAACCCAGGATAAAGCCAAAAAACGCCGCCATCAGACCGGCAATCGGCAGACACACCCAGAACGAGAGCCCAAAGTAGGTGGAGAGCAAAGCGTAGGTATAGGCCCCCACTGCGTAGAAACCGACGTAGCCCAGGTCCAGTAACCCCGCCAGGCCAACCACAATATTGAGGCCCAGCCCCAGCATCACGTAGATCAGGGTCAGTGTCGCCAGATCGATGGCACCACGGGAAGCATAAAACGGCCAGATCATCAGTGCCGCCAAGCCAAAGGCGATCAAAAGATTTTTAAGCTTGGGGTTAGCGCTCAGATCCGGTAATTTTGGCAATCCGGGTACGGCCTCTTTAGCCGCGCCAACGCCCGACATAATCGGCTGGCGAAACAGCTGAAACAGGAACACGATCACGGCGGCTGTCGCTACATAACTTAGGTTTTCAGGATTCTCTACCTTGATGACCAGGCCCGTGCCTTCGTTTACCAGGTTCAATCCCATCAGCATACCGGACAGAATCAGCAACACGATGGTTGCGATCACGGCATTAAAAAGGTTGTGTTTCTGGATCATACTTTTTCAACCTCCGGCTTACCGAGAATACCCGAAGGCAGGAACAGCAATACAAACACCAGTAACAGGAAGGCGACAACATCCTTGTATTCGGTACTGAAGTAACCGGCCGTAAAGGCTTCCGACAATCCCAGCAGCAGGCCGCCCAGCACTGCACCGGGAATACTTCCGATGCCCCCTAGTACCGCCGCTGTAAAGGCTTTGAGTCCCGCCATAAAGCCCAGGTAAGGGTTGATAACCCCGTAATAGGTTCCCAGCAATACCCCTGCTACGGCAGCCAGCGCAGCACCAATAATAAAGGTCAGGGCGATGATACGATTGGTGTCGATTCCCAGCAGATTCGCCATGCCAAGATCCTCGGCACAGGCTCGACAAGCCCTTCCCGTCCGGGATCTGGAGATAAACAGGGTGAGTGCGGTCATGCTGATGAAGGTGACTGCGAAGATAACGACCTGCATGTAAGACACCGTGGCCTGAAAGCCGTCGGCTGGCCCGAAGCTCCAGCCGCCAGTGATCAGGCTAGGCATCGCAACATCACGGGAGCCTTGCGCCATACGCACCAGGTTTTGCAGAAAAATAGACATACCGATTGCCGAAATCAACGGAATCAGTCGGTTACCGCCCCGCAGGGGACGGTAGGCGACACGTTCAATTGTGTAACCATAACTGCTGGTTACAATCATACTGATCAAAAACGCGGCGCACAGTAAGATGGGTAAGCTCTCGATACCTAACATGGCCAATGCGGCCAACACAATGAAAGCTATGTAACTGCCGATCATATAGACCTCGCCGTGGGCGAAGTTGATCATACCGATGATGCCATAAACCATGGTGTAGCCGATGGCGATCAGTGCATAGGTACTGCCGACGGTGAGACCATTGAGCAGCTGTTGCACGAAATAAAGAAGAGACTCAGACATATACACTCTCGAATATCAAAAAAGCGCCCCACCGGTTGGTGAAGGGCGCTTTCCTTACCAACTAACGCTTATTTCGCGCTAGATGTACCATCGGCGTGCCACTCGAAGACACCAAAGTCGAATCCTTTCAGGTCACCTTTAGTGTCCCATTCCAGGGGACCCATTACGGTGTCTACTTTGTTGCTACGCAGGTAATTGGCTACGCCATCACCGTCGGACGCATCACCCATACCCTGTACCATAGCCTGTACCGCCGCGTAGGCAGTCCAAACGAATGGCCCAGTAGGATCTTCGCCTTTGGCGCTGATCGCGTCAGCGATCGGCTTGTTGGCTGGATCCTGGTCGTACTTCTTGGGCAGGGTTACCAGCAGGCCTTCGGACGCAGCACCGGCAATGGCACTGATATCCTTGTTACCCACACCTTCAGGACCCATGAACTTGGCGTCCAGGCCTTTTTCAGCAGACTGACGCAGGATCAGGCCCAGCTCAGGGTGGTAGCCGCCGTAGTATACGAAATCGACGTTCTCTTTCTTCAGCTTACCAATCAACGCCGAGAAGTCCTTGTCGCCGGGAGTTACACCTTCAAAAGCGACAACGGCAACTCCAGCACTTTCCAGACCGCTCTTAACGCTGGTGGCGATGCCTTCACCGTACTGCTGCTTGTCATGAATAACAGCAACGCGGGATGGCTTGACCTGGTTGGCGATGTACTTGGCCGCAGTCGGGCCCTGATCACTGTCGAGGCCAATGGTGCGGAACACCAGCTGATAACCACGGGTGGTGATATCAGGGTTGGTGGACGCTGCAGTGATCATCAGTATGCCTTCATCTTCATAGATGTCGGACGCTGGCTGGGTAGAGCTGGAGCACAGGTGCCCAACGACAAACTTAACGCCATCGTTGACGATTTTGTTGGCTACCGCAACCGCTTGCTTGGGATCACAGGCATCGTCATAGACGACCGCTTCCAACATCTCGCCGTTGACGCCACCGGCTTTGTTGATCATCTCGATCGCCATCTTGGCACCGGTGAACTGCATGTCACCGTACTGGGCCACAGGACCGGTAACTGGACCGGCCAGTGCGACCTTGATCTCTGCCTGAGCAATGGATGCCCCCATAACAGCGGCACTAACAGCCACGCCCATCAATGTCTTGCTTAGTGTTTTGATCATCGTATTTATCTCGTTATCGTTCTAATTGGTTTTATTCGAGGTCAATGCATAGCGGACTGTATATTAAGGGATTTGAAACCCAATAGCAGTCCAACACCTCATCTTTTTAAGAGATTTTAAAAAGGATTGGCAGCGCATCTATAACCTGAGCCTATATAGCCTGATTTACCAGCCCGATTCAAGGCGCTCCCTCGCGGTAACGCCCCATATAGGGCGTAGAAAGCGGGAATGCGGACCCGATCACCCAAAGTAGAACGCCAGCCCCCTGACGGGGGCTGGCGTGTTATTCATCCGACGCAGGGTTACTCTGGATTATTGGGCACCACCAATACGGGCACCGGGCTGTGGCGCACCAGATGCGCCGCCGTCTGACTGTGATGACCAAAGCTATTCTGGCACCCCAACACAACCAAATCACCCTCAAACTTTTCGATCGACCGCATCACCAGATCGACCAAATTGCTTTCGGCCACCACTCGATGAGAAACAAGATTACCTACCTCCGGCAGATCACTCATCTCCTCCTCATAAAACTTCTCAACCCGCTGCTTCATCTCCTGCAGGATGCGCTCTTCACCTTCGCGGCGCAGGTCTTCCGCTTTCCCCTGGGGCAAGTAGGAGCTCACCATGGCATGAACGAAGTCACTAACCGGCTCAAGTGCATGAACCATGATGATGCGAGCATCATATGCCTTAGCCATTTTAATCGCCTGGCGAAACACCGGACGGGTGTGCTTACCCAGTGAGGTAGCGTAGATGATAGTTTTTACTTCGGGCAACATATTCCATTCTCCTGTTACGGTTGCAACCCCTGTCTGACGAGGGCTGTTCCGGTGACATCCTTAACCAAACTCAATTGAAAAACGCGGGATGGTTCATCAGTCGCTGAGCATAGCAGCCAATAGACCACAAAAGATCGATACAGATCAATATTCGTAAGGCCCAACCTGGCAGGGGTTAACTCAGAACATAGGTTAGAACCAGCGGAATGGTTATCAAGCTAGCAAGGTTGCCCAGCATTACAATGGACGCGACTCGCGCTGGCTCAAGGTTGTATTGCTCGGCCACCATATAGTTCAGCACTGCAGGGGGCAATGCACCAAACACCAGCAACGCAGCACTCTCGACCGGGCTCAACGGTAGCCAGATGAGCGCAACGGCGGCACAGATAACGCCACTTAGCGGACAGGCGATCGCACCGGCCAGGCCAATTCGCCAATCCGTCAGGTCTACCGAACAGAGGCGCACCCCGAGAGCAAACATCATCAGGGGAATACAGATCTGCCCCAGCATGTCGATTGGGATCGCTACCCACTGCGGCAGGGGCAGTGACAGTAAACTCCAGCCCAACCCCAACAGCGTGGCGATAATCATCGGAATCCGCAAAATATTGATCAGCCGGGTGCGATGATCTATCACGTAAAGCCCGACCGTAAAATGCAGCACCATCTCGATAATAAAGAGCACCACCCCGATCGCCATCGCCTCTTCACCAAAAGCGAGTACGATCAGGGGAATCCCCAGATTTCCCGAATTGTTAAACATCATGGGAGGAAGAAATGCGCGGGGATTAAACCCTGCCAGCCGAGCCACAGGCCAAAGCAACAGCCCCGACCCCAACACCACTATCACGCAACCCACCACCAGATTGCCATAAGCGGCAAGATCAAAGCTTTTCGCAGACATCACCGAAAAGATCAGCGCAGGACAGAACAGGTCCATATTCATTTTGTTGGCGGCGCTGATATCGGGCTTCTGGAAGCGCCCATAGAGATAACCCGCTGTGACGATGATCACCAGCGGCGCGACCGTCAGCAAAACGCGCTCAAATACCATAAAGTCGAATCCTGTCGGTAACAATAGAATGGTTCAGGGAGAATGCAGGCTTACACACCCACTACATCCGAGCAATACTGCCTTGGCCCAAAGCAGGAGAGTGGGTCACCAGCTAGTCCCAATAACCCGCGCGCAACCAGGGTTTGGAATACCAGTAATAGCGTTTGCCTCGCGCATCAGGTGCGGTGCAGTTATAACGACTCCGGCCTGGCGCAACCCCCTGCTCTGCACGGGACTGGACGCGAACACGCTCCTCACCGTCGATAGTGACGCTGTCTATTGTTATGGGCATTCGGCCCTGACCACTGGCAAAACAAGCGATCTGGCGGGCACGATAAGGCCCGGGAGCGAGCAACAGCTCAAGTTCGGGGCGGGTTTCCCCCTCTGGTAAGACCATTGAGGAGGGTGTTTCCTGAATAACAGGTAGCGGCAGCGACCAGAGTTTGACCGAAAGGTCCTTGATTTCAGCGTAGGCCCCCGATGCTGGAAAACGCGGTAAAAACCCAAAATCTGACCGATTTCCAATGGCACCGGACTGCTGACCGAAGGCGACGTAACCCAACTCCTCAATCAGCGCCTGCGCTGCGGGATCGACCTCGCCATAGGGGTAGGCAAAAATTTTGGGCTGTACCCCCACCTCCGCGTCAATTCGATGCTGGGCTCCCGTGACCTCATCGCGCACTCGCTGCAAGCGCTGGGAGTCGTCTTCGGCTTCCAATAGCTGGGGAATATGCAGATGGCTTCGGGTATGATTACCCACAACCGCTCCGGCTGCCACCATCTCCCTGAGCTGCTGCCAGGAGAGCGCGCGACGGGCACCCGAGTCCACAAAATCGGTGCTCACGAACACCGTGAAGGGCCAGTTTCTCTTTTTCAGCTCTGGAAACGCCCTCTCATAGATCGATACATAGGCATCGTCGAAAGTGATCGCAACCACCCGATCAGGAACCGCCTCCCCCTGTTGCAACGCGGTGATCAGACGTGGCAATGACCACAAAGTAAAACCATTGCTGTCGATATAATCGAGGTGGTCCTGGAAATCCTTCGGCCGCGTCGATGTCACATGGGGCGTGCCATCGTCGACGTGATGATATTGCAGTACCACTCCATGGTAAGGCTCGTTGGCAACAACCGAGACTGTGACTAACATTCCTCCCAAGGCTACCGCCCAGCGTGCGATCCAATCCATTTGTAACACCCGTATCCACTCTATTTATGGGATCAAACTTACCACAGCCCGCAGCTTGATGCTCTAGCGCCAACACTAATGACATCTCCTCAAGGCGGAGATACACTGCGCCCATTCCCGCAACCTATCGGTCATCCCCCCATGAGATTGTTGCATTACCTTACTGCCGCCCTGCTACCCCTTCTATTTATGGCCACCAGCCAGGCAGCGCCCATCACTCTAGTCTATTCCGGCAACCTCGACGGCGAACTCGAACCCTGCGGCTGCTCCGAGGCGGGGGATATGGGCGGTCTCAAACGACGTGCAACCGTACTGCAGTCGCTGCGCGATACCGACCCTGGACTGGTGACCATTACTGCCGGCGGATTGCTCTCCGCCCAGATGACCAGTAACAAGATCAAAAACAGTTATATCCTGACCGCCATCGAGCAACTCAACTACGATGGAGTGGGGTTACAATGGAGCGATCTTGCCTATGGGTTCGATTCTCTCCGTAGCGCAGAGCTTCCCTGGGTTGCCAGTAACTGGAAGGGAGATGAGTTTAGTTCCTCTATTTTGATCAGCCGCCCCGCTGCCCAACTTCACTACTTTCAATGGCTCGACCCCGAGACCTCCCCCTACCGCCAAATGGGCGAAGCCAACCGCAAGGTAGATACCCGTATGGGTTCGTTGAGCGCGCAGCTAGAGGATGCCCTTGATCGCGGCGAAACCACCGTGGTCGGCACCACCCTGAGCCTGCAGCGAGCGCAGTCAGAACTACCACTGGAGCTGATTGATCTGCTCCTCATCGAGCCCCTGTATGAGGAGATAGGTGAACCCCGGCAGCTGGGACAAACCTTAGTTCTGCAACCCGGTTCGCGAGGAATGCGGCTGGGCAAGCTTGCACTGGAGATTGAAGCCAGCGGGCGTATTAGCCAGTGGCAACACGAGGTGATCACACTACCGCCAAGCGTCGCCGATTCACCGGCACTGGCCCAGTGGTACAGTGATTACAACGAAGAGATTAAGCTTTTTTACCAGCGGCGCGTCGAACAGCGTAAAGCACTCACCGCCGGAACCAGTCCCTACGTCGGCAACCAGCAATGCGCCTTGTGCCACGCTGAAAGCGCAAAAATCTGGCAGGGCAGTGAGCACGCCAAAGCGATCGCAGACCTGCAAGCGGTAGGCAAGTCCTACGATCCTGAATGCCTCGCCTGCCATACGGTCGGGCTAGGAGTCGACGGCGGCTACCTGGATCAGTTCGCCACCCCCCATCTGGCCAATGTCCAGTGTGAAAACTGCCATGGAGCAGGCCGCGAACACGCGAAATCTGCCGGGCAAACCCCGCTGGATCGACCCAAACCCGACGACACCACCTGTCGTCAGTGCCATAACCCATCCCACAGCCCCGGCTTCGATTTTTCCACCTACTGGCCCAGGATCAAGCACGGAAAAGAATCCACCCAATAAAAAAAGGGTCACCCGAAGGTGACCCTTTTTTTATCTTCAGCGCTCAAGAAAACAGGGCGTCTATCTGCAACTCCGCTCCGGAGATCGCTTCGGAAAAGCTCTCCCCCCCCATATTCAACCCTTCGGCGTAAACGAAATGCACATCGGTGATACCAATAAACGCCAGCACATCCTTCAAATAGCTGGTTTGGGTGTCTTTGGACGTACCCTGATAGTGCCCGCCGCGCGCCGCCAATACGTAGGCCCTCTTGCCCTCCAACAGACCCTTGGGACCCTGCTCGGTGTAGGTGAACGTGAGCCCCGCCCTGGCGATATGATCAATCCAGGATTTCAGGGTCGAGGGAATACCGAAGTTATACATAGGGACTCCCAACACCAGCACATCGCTCTCCTGCAGCTCACGCACCAGCTCATCTGAGCGTTTGACCAGCGCCTGCTGTTGGTCGTCACGCTGCTCAGCAGGAGTAAAAAAGGCACCCACCACGGCCTCATCCAGGTGAGGTATCGGGTCTGTTGCCATATCCCGCTGCACAATGTGGTCCTGTGGATTTTGTTCACGCCACTGACGCAGAAATGTTTCGGTCAGGTTGGTAGAGTTTGCACCCTCGCGGCGTAAGCTGCTATTGATCACCAGTACATTTGACATATTGCCCTCTCTCGTCGGTTAGGGGATAAACCATGAGAGCTATTTTAGGGCGATCGCCTGCGGGGGATAGCGGAAAGAAGCGAGCAACTTATTCAAATTATTTGAAGCCTTAGTTACCAACACCGAGTTTAGACGCTCTACGAAGGTATTCATGGAGCTGAGTAAAATCATCGAAACAGTGGTCAGCCAGCGCTTCCCATTCAAAGCGACCTCGAAAATTCACATGCACAGTCGTCACTCCAGCCGCGCGCCCGGCCGCAAGATCGTGTGAAAAATCACCCACCATCACCGACTGCTCTGGCGACACCCGAAAGTGTCTCATCAACTGCTGAATACCATCGGGAGCAGGCTTCGGTGCAGCGCATTCGCGCCCCAGCACCGCTTCGGGAAAAAACAGCTCACCCACGTCTATCGCGCGCAAAGACAGCAGAGCATTATCGCGGGTGTTTCGGGTTAGCAATCCAAAATCAGCACTGTCCGCCAGCCAGCGCAAGCACTCAAACACGCCCTTGGCCGCCTGACTTTGATGAGCAAGGTCGCGCTCAATCCGTTCGAGTTTACGGTGACGACGACGAGACTCCTCTGCCGGCAGCTGGTCGAGAAAGGTAAGGATATCCTCCTCCAGGGGAACACCCAAGGCGTGACGAATGGCAACAAAATCATGTACCGGCCGGGTCAGGGTACCGTCCAGGTCAAAAACCCACAGGCGCTTATGCTTCAATCGGTTTGACGACATCGCCTGGGAGTAATCCGAACGGTTTATAAGCGGCATTTCGATTAGCTCTTACGGTTACGAATCAAGCCTTCCTGAATCGTTGACGCTACCAACTCCCCTTGCTGGTTAAAGTACTGCCCACGAACCAATCCCCTGGCCCCGGACGCACTAGGACTATCGATCACATAAAGCAGCCATTCGTCAAAACGGAAGGGCCGGTGAAACCACATCGCGTGGTCGATGGTAGCAACCTGCATATGCGGCATCCAAAAATTTTCCCCGTGAGGGTTAAGGGATACTGGTAAAAAGTCAAAATCGGATGCATAGGCAAGCAAGTATTTATGAATACGAAGATCATCTGGCATTTTACCTACCGTTCGGCACCAGACATTACTTTGAGGATCCATCACTTTTGGATCAACCAGATTCTGAGGATTAATCGGACGCACTTCGATCGGCTTTTCACAAACCATTTTCTCGCGTAGCGCTTCGGGAATCATCTTTTGGTGCTGACGATAGATATCTGTTTTGCTGGGCACGTTTTCAGGGCCACCTACCTCTGGCATCTCTGCCTGATGATCGAAGCCCGGCTCGTCAACCTGAAACGACGCCGACATAAAAAAGATAGGATTTCCGTTCTGGATCGCAACCACTCTTCGTGTGGTAAAGCTTTTTCCGTCACGGATACAATCAACTTCATAGACAATCGGTTTGTGGGCATTCCCTGGACGTAAAAAATAACTGTGAAAGGAGTGAACCGAGCGAGTTTCATCGACCGTTTGCTTGGCAGCAGACAGCGCCTGCCCCATGACCTGTCCGCCAAATACATTGGGGAAGCCCAGATCCTGACTCTGTCCACGAAATAGATTCTCTTCGATCTTTTCAAGCTTGAGCAACTCAAGCAACTCATTCAACTGCTGACTCATGGATCTCTCCGCTATATTGCATCGTTCGGGGAATCTCAAGGCCTTAACCACGGCTCTTATCCCTCTGTTGTTTTAACTACCAGCACCTTTTTTCTGTTATCAACCCATCCAAAAATACGCGTCGAAGTAGAACCTGTAACCCTCTTCGTACCAGCCTCCCGCCATAGTGACTGGCCAAGCAGCGCTATAGACAGACTGTAGTTTTTGCCCGCAGGACAGATGAATCCCTATTGTACGATTCGCATCGCCCCATTTCCATGTATCGCCGTTGGTAACTGGCTAAGGGAAAGGTATGATCTAGACAATACGTAGCCTCAGGAGAAGCCTTTGTTAATTCCCATATCTATCCGCTGCTTGCTAGCGCTATTGCTGATTGCTCCCATGGCGTTGCACGCTGCCAGTTTGCGTATCGGTACGAGCGGGCAGTACCCGCCGTTCAGCCAGGATCATCAGGGCGAGCTGGAGGGGCTGGATATAGAGCTGGCGCAGCAGCTGGCAACGTTCCTGGGACAGGAGATCGAATTCCGAGTGCTGCCGTTCTCCGATCTGATTCCTGCTCTACGAAACGACAGCATTGATCTGATCATGTCTGGAATGAGCATTACTCCTGCACGTTCACGACAGGTACTGTTCACGAGCCCGATAACCCAGACCGGCCAGGTGGCCATTATCCACCAGCGCAATATCGGTATGCTGGGGGAACCCTGGCAGCTAACCCGCGACGGACGCCGTATCGGCGTCAAGCGGGGTACCACGGGAGAGGAACTGGTCCTGAATGAGTTCCCATCGGCAATAGTGATGTCCTTTGATACCATCGATAAGGCGCTGGCCGTACTGACCGCCGGAGAGCTCGATTACGTAATTCATGACGCCCAGACCAGCTGGATGATCAGCCAGAACCGCGAATTTGAAGAACTTATCAGTCTCAACCAGCCTCTGAGCGAAGAGAGTATCGCGTGGGCAGTTTCGCCAAAATCCAGGGAGCTACTCCTGCAGATTAACGCCTTCCTGACCGAGGCACGGCGTAACGGAGAGCTGGACCGCTTACTGCGCCGCTGGTTACCCCTGTCCATTTACACCAACCAGGCTCCTCGCCACTAGGATTCGTCTATGGCTAACCCGATTACTATAGAGGCTCTGCAGGTGATCGACGCGATCAGTCGACGAGGCTCCTTCGCCGCTGCAGCAGATGAGCTGTTCAAGGTGCCATCGGCGATCTCCTATACGGTGCAAAAGCTGGAACAAGACCTGGATGTCACCCTCTTCAACCGGGCAGGCCATCGCGCTATTTTGACCCCTGCCGGAGAGCTTCTGCTGGAGCGAGGACGACAGATCCTCCAGGCCACCCAGGAGCTGGCCGACGCGACGCGCCTGACGGCCAACGGCTGGGAGACCCGGTTATCGATCGCCGTCGATTCCATCATCCCCATCGAGCTGGTATTCCCGCTGATAGAGCAGTTCAACGCCCACCAAAGCGGGGTCGAGATTCAAATTCATCATGAGGTGCTTATGGGGTGCTGGGATGCGCTGACCTGCAAGCGCGCCGATCTTGCTATAGGTGCCGGCACCGGCGCCCGGCCGGGGAAAAACTTTAATACTCTCCCCCTGGGGACCCATGAGTTTATATTCGTTACCCATCCTGAACACCCACTGGCGCGGACGCAGCAACCCCTGTCACCCGATTCGATTGGAGAATACACCTCCGTTGCAGTGCGCGACAGCTCCCGGCAGCTGCCTCCACGTACTCACGGCATACTGGACAAGCAGCTGCGCCTGACCGTCCCCGACATCCGCAGCAAAATTCTCGCCCAAAAGGCGGGTCTTGGGGTCGGTTACCTGCCACGAGCCGCCATACGCACAGAGCTCGCCAACGGCACCCTGATCGAGCTCAAAACCCTCGATGCACAGCGTCCCAGCCAGATAGATACCGTTGCTGCCTGGCGCAGCGGCAGCGACGGCCGGGCGCTCAAATGGTTTATCCGTGAACTGCGCAAGGACAGTACAATTCGCAGCTATATCAACGGCGATTAGCTGGCCTGATCACTGACACCCTGGGAAGCCGAGCGGATCGATGCCATATTACGATTGATCTCCCCCGCTACCGCGCTCTGCTGTTCGGCACCACTGGCGATCTGTAAATTCATATCATTGGTGAGATCGTCCCAGCTTTTCAAACTAGGAAAACGCAACAACCTGTGCGTCACAGTGGGCACTGCCAATACCGGATACGATCAGCATACGCGCTCTTTTCACTAGCTGCTGCCAGGTAACCGCCCACGATCATGGGAGACATTTAGATCGATCACCGGGCCGCCGGGCACAATACGGGTCGGGTTGATTTGAGAGTGACTGTAGTAATAGTGTCGCTTTATATGCTCCATATTCACGGTCTCGGCGATACCCGGCCACTGGTAGAGCTCGCGCAGGTAATTACTCAACTGAGGGTAGTCAACAATCCTGCGCAGATTACACTTGAAGTGCCCGACGTAGACCGCGTCAAAACGCACCAGGGTGGTGAATAGTCGCCAATCCGCTTCGGTGATCTGACCGCCTGCCAGATAACGCTGCTGACCGAGCAAAACCTCGAGCCAGTCGAGAGCGCCGAATAGCGCGGTCAGCGCAGAATCATAGGCCTGTTGGGTGGTAGCAAAACCAGTCCGGTAGACACCATTATTGACCTGCTCGTAGACACGACTGTTGATAGCATCGACCTCTGCCTTTAACGCCTCCGGATAGAAATCAAGTCTGTTTCCCGTAAGAGCATCGAAGGCTCCGTTGAACATGCGAATGATCTCTGAGGATTCATTGCTGACAATGCACTGCCGCTGCTTGTCCCACAACACCGGCACGGTTACACGCCCGCTGTATTGCGGGTTGTCGCGTGTGTAGATCTGGTGCAAAAAAGAGCAGGCATAGAGGTCATCGCCACTAGCACCCGCTGTACCTGCCCCAAACTCCCAGCCGTTCTCCAACATGTCGGGGTCAACAACACTGAGGCTAATGAGTGCCTCAAGTCCTTTGAGTTGGCGAAAAATCAGGGTTCGGTGCGCCCAGGGACACGCCAGGGAAACATACAGATGATACCTTCCTGCTTCAGCTCGAAAGCCCCCCTCCCCGCTAGGGCCCGGTTGGCCGTCGGAGGTAATCCAGTTACGGAACTGGGCACCCTCGCGCACAAAAGCACCGCCGCTTTCCCTGGTGTCATACCACTGGTCCTGCCACTGCCCTTTAACCAACAATCCCATTGTAGATGCCTCGCGTAAGTATCCAGACTTCACTATAGGGAGGCTTCGGAAAATTGTTAGCGAATGCTTTTGAGCATGGCGTTCAGGATTTTTGATCGCCCACATCGCTCAGGCGTGCAGAGATCAAGCGCTCAAACAGGCGGGGGAAAAACCGATAAAGCAAACGGGTGCCGCGTCCTACGTTGGAGAGCACCAGCAAGCGCTCTCCCTTAAGCGCCCCATTAAACACATCGTCGGCAACATCCACCGCTGAGGCCACATCGCCAATCCAGGAAAAGGGCTCTTCCCGAATGGAGCCATCAGCGCGAAGTGCATTCTTGCGAATATCGGTCGCGGTAAAACCGGGACACACCATCATCACTTGCACACCAGACTCTGCCAGCTCTACACGTAAGCAGTCGAATAATCCATGCAGGGCGTGCTTACTGGCACTGTATCCGCTGCGGTGCCATAAGGGTGCAAAACCGGACATACTGCTCATGGCGATAATCATCCCCTTGCGCTCCACCAGAGAGGGAAGCGCGGCCTTGGTGCAGTAGAGGGAACCGAAGTAGTTAACCTCCATCACCCGACGAAACACCTCCAGCTCGGTGTCCACAAAGGCGCTACGATGCACGATACCGGCGTTGTTAACCAGCACATCGATGCCACCAAATTGATCGAGAATGCGGTCAAAAGCGCCCCGAACAGACTCCGGATCGCTCACATCGCACACCAACCCCAGCGCTTTGGTATTGTGCTTGCTCACCAGTTGATTAGCCAACGCATCGAGAGGTTCATGCTGGAGGTCAAGCATCGCTATCCAGGCTCCCGCTTGGGCAAAACGCAGGCACAGCTGACGCCCGATACCCGCCGCCGCCCCGGTCACTACTACTACTCGGTTTCTGAATCGTGTCTTCATTGAGGTTCCGTTAGCGGCAATATTTCCCGCAAAGCCTGTCACCAAGTATTACCCAGCATGGGATCGCTTGCCAGCACTAGCGAAGCGCTCTCTCCATCAGCCCCTAGCATGCCGGGATCAGGATCCCTTTATGTGACGTTTGGTGCGTGTCGTCGGCGCAGCTTTGGTAGGGTCGTCGGGCCAATAGTGCTTCGGATAACGCCCTTTCATCTCCTTTTTGACCTCTGCATAACTGCCTTGCCAGAAACCTTCTATATCCTGGGTGATCTGCACGGGCCGTTGAGCCGGCGATAGCAAACTCAAGGTCAGGGGCTGTTTTCCTGCCGCCAAACAGGGATGAGAGGTACAGCCGAACATCTCCTGCAAGCGCACGGCCAGAACCGGTGCCTGAGGGTCACTGTAGTCGATGCGGAGCCTGGAGCCCGAGGCCACTTCCCAACGCTCCGGCGCCAGCGATTGTAAACACTTGCTGGTTTCCCAGTCGAGCAGAGCCAGTAGCACCTGGCTAAGATCAAGGGTACGCAATTGCTCCAGCCGGGTTTGCCGGTCAAGATACGGCTGCAGCCACTGTTCCAGATTTTCATCCAACCATCGGTCATCGAGGGAGGGTATTTCGGTGTTAAATCGGGCGGCGAAACAAAAACGTTCGCGCAATGCCTTGCTACCCTCATCCCAGGGCAGCGAATGGATTCCCCGCTCACGAACTCCTTGCAGAAGAGCCTGTTGCAGCTCACTCGGAGCCGGCTCCAGCAGCCGACTTTGATGCACGACCAACGCCCCCAACTGCTTACGCGTTTCAGCAACGACCTGCTGCTGACGTTTAGCCCAGGACACATCACGCACAGTCACCAACTGTTCGGCAAACTGATCCTGCAAGGCCTCCAGGTCAATTTCACACGCAAGAAATATACGAGCATCACTTTTGTTTTTCATGCCCCCAAGCTCAGCGACTACCAACCAGGGCATCGATGCCATCCCATCATTAGCGGACATCGAAGCGCCTTTTCCGTTAGCCAGCCGATAGCTCCCCGGTTCGGCGCCGCGCCGCTGGGCAATTCGATCGGGATAGGCCCAGGCCAGCAAACGCGCAATCTGGTCACGATCATAAACCCTTTGACGCACACTGAACTGTCGCTGCCACTGCTTCGATAGTTGGCGGGCACGCTGCAAGGCTCCGTGACGAATGCTCATCCACCGTGGTGGGCGCTCCCCCTCCATGACCGCCAGTCTCAACATGATATCGGCATCGGGCTGGTTACGTGCCGTCATGAGCAGGTCGCGTTCGCTCAGTAACCCCGCTAGCTGGCAGGCGGCGTAACCCAGGGATTCTTGCTGGGCCCTGATCACCATGTGCGCCAACCGCGGATGCATGGCCAAGGCGGACATATCAAGCCCATGTTTGCTGATCTGCAATGGCCCCTGGTTGTCGGCTTGCAATGCCTGTAAGCGCTGGAGCAGATCACAGGCTGTATTGAAATGCGCCTGCGGGGGTGGATCTAGCCACAGGTAAGCCGCAGGATCCAGCTCCCCCCATGCGGCAAGTTCCAGCGCCATGGAGCTGAGATCGGCTTCCTGTATTTCTGCCGCGGTATAGCTCTCCAGCTGCAGGTTTTCACTCCACAAACGATAGCAAACCCCCGATTCCAGGCGACCGGCACGCCCCGCCCTCTGCTGGGCCGAGGCCAGCGAGATACGCTGTGTGTCGAGGCGCGTCATGCCCGAGACCGGGTCGAAGCAGGGCCGGCGCACCAGTCCGCTATCGACGACGATACGCACCCCTTCGATGGTAAGACTGGTCTCGGCGATAGGCGTGGTCAACACCAGCTTGCGGGCACCCTTTACAGAGGGACTGATGGCGCGCTGCTGCACTTCAAAGGGAAGCTCACCGTATAAAGGGCACAGCTGAATTGCAGAAAACTCCTGAACCTCCTCCAACATCTTCTGCAACCGCTGAATCTCTCCGCTGCCCGGTAGAAACAGCAAAATATCCCCCGACTGCGCGCTCACGATCTGGCCAATCAAACTCACCAACGCCGCGTACCATTGCGAAGCAGAGCGTTGTAAGGAACCGATATCCCGGTAAAAAACCTCAACCGAAAAAGTTCGTCCACTGCTAGTTAACAGTATTGAGTCGGATAAACGCTCATTGATACGGCCACCATCCAATGTTGCCGACATAATCACCAATTTAAGCGGATCCTCGTCACGATAAAGCTGCTGGGTTTGCTGGCACAGGGCGAGTCCAAGATCGGCCTGGAGTGAGCGTTCATGAAACTCATCAAATAGCACCACCGCGTAATCGCCCAATTCGGGATCGCTTTGAAGCTGGCGGATCAACACCCCTTCGGTCACGACCTCGATACGGGTATTGGGGCCGACACAGCGCTCCAGGGATATTCTGTAACCGACACGATCACCCACCGGCTCACCCAACAGGGACGCCATTCGGTGAGCCGCTGCTCGGGCGGCGAGGCGCCGCGGTTCAAGCAGCAGAATTTTACGCCCCTGCAACCAGGACGCTTGCAGCAGCAACGCCAGAGGAACCGCTGTTGTTTTCCCCGCTCCAGGGGGGGCCTGCAACACCAGGTTGTGGCGCAACGCCAACTCCCGCGTGAGTTCAGGCAAAAGCTCTGCGATCGGTAGTTGGCGGATTGCTTCAGGCAGCACGATGGGACCCGTGTAGGGAGAGTGGAGAGGGAAATGAGTTTATCAATATATTCCCTTGCAAAGTATTGGGTGGCGATCTAAATCGGGCCTATGATACATAGCGTTTAGCTACGACACTCCCCTTAAGGCACCAGCATTGACAAACATCACAACCTCAATTCCATGCGCCAGACGATTACGGGAAAGCAACCACTCTTTGTTGATTTATATCAACTGTTGAGCTATATCAATACACGCACTTTTAGGGCGGGTATAGAATTCATCCCATAATAACTATTGGACAGACAACAACTACACAGGGAAATGACTATGAAAAGATTAACGCTTCTTACCGCTATCATTGCAGCGACCGCGACCCTTTCCGGACAGGCAATGGCTCGCGAGGCGGGTGACATCATTGTCCGCGCCGGTGCGGCAACCGTGGACCCCTCCGGAGTCGAAAGCGACGAGATAACGCTTAACGGCACAGGCCTTGGTGCCGAAGTGAATAATATAGATAGCAGCACCCAGCTGGGGTTAACTTTCACCTATATGGTTACCGACCAGATTGGTCTCGATTTACTCGCTGCCACCCCCTTCGAGCACGATATCAAGGCTCAAGGGCTAGAGGGATTAGGCATCAACAAGGTCGGCAGCACCAAACATCTGCCCCCCACCCTCTCAGTGCAATATCACCCTATGGGGGGCAGTGACTCCAAGTTTCAGCCTTTCCTGGGGCTGGGCTTGAACTACACCACCTTCTTCGATGAAGACGCCAGCGGGGAGCTGGAAACCGCTCTGGGGGAAAAGTATGACCTGGATCTGGACGACTCCTGGGGTATGGCTTTTCAGGCTGGGGCCGACTACTTTATTACCGACAACCTAGCCGTTAATGCCACCGTATGGAAGCTCAACATCCAAACCGAAGCAGAGTTCAAGGGCAAGAACTCAGGTAATCGCATTAAAGCCAAAGACGTAGACATCAACCCCTGGGTTTATATGGTCGGCCTCGGCTACAGGTTCTAGCCAACACCATCGGGCGTCAGTTGACGGCCCAAACAAAAAAGGGGATGCAGGCTGGAACCTGCATCCCCTTTTTTTATTCGGCGGTACTCACCACCGAATCCGATTTTGCTAGAACAGTTCATCCGCCAGCGCGTACAGAGGCTCGGCACCCGACTTGATGCTCGCCTCCAGGCTCAGGACGCGGGGCAACAGTCGCTTGTAGAAGTAGCGAGCCGTCGCCAGTTTGGCTTCGTAAAAGCCTCGCTCTTCGGTACCCTGGTCCAGCTGCTGCTGTGCCTTTTGCGCCATAAGCACCCACATATACGCGTAGGCGGTGTAGCCAAACAGGTGCAGATATTCAACGGAGGCGGCGCCAATTTCATTCGGATCGTTAGCCGCACGCTCCAACACCCAATCAGTGGTCGCTTGCAAGCGATCGCAAGCGTCCAGCAACGGCGTACGAAACTCCTCCGCAATCCCTGCCGCCACTTCACGAATTTCAGCGACGAAAAGGGCCGTCCACTTGCCCCCATTGGCCACCGTCTTGCGGCCCATCAGGTCCAGCGCCTGCACGCCATTCGTGCCTTCATAAATTTGGGCAATGCGGGCATCACGAACCAACTGCTCCTGCCCCCACTCACGAATATAACCGTGGCCACCGAAAACCTGCTGACCGTCGATCGTGTTGTTCAGGCCCATATCCGTCATAAATGCTTTGGCCACGGGTGTCAGCAATGCAACCATCGCTTCGGCCTGTAACCTGTCCTCTTCCACGTCACTGAACTTAACAAGATCCAGCTGCTTTGCGACATAGGAGGAGAACGCCCGCCCCGCTTCGGTGGTGGCTTTCATGTTGAGTAGCATCCGCCGAACATCTGCATGGGCCAATATGGGGTCGGCAGCTTTTTGCGGCTGGATGGCACCCGTAGCAGCACGCCCCTGAATACGCTCGCGGGCATACTCGATAGCGCTTTGGTAAGACGCTTCGCCTGCACCTAGCCCCTGAATACCAACTCCCAGACGCTCGTAGTTCATCATGGTGAACATACATGCAAGACCTTTGTTGATCTCACCCACCAGATAACCGACGGACCCATCGAAGTTCATAACACAGGTCGCGGATGCTTTGATTCCCATCTTGTGTTCAATAGAGCCACAACTGACGTTGTTGCGCTCACCCAGACTGCCGTCTGCCTTCACCTTGACCTTGGGTACCAGAAAGAGGGAGATCCCCCGCGGACCTGCCGGCGCATCGGGTAATTTCGCCAACACCAGGTGAATGATGTTTTCGGTAAGATCATGATCGCCACCGGTGATGAATATTTTGCTACCACTGATGCGATAACTACCATCGCCATTATCCTCGGCACGGGTGCGAATCATACCGAGATCCGTTCCTGAGTGGGCCTCGGTCAGGCACATGGACCCCGCCCAGGTCCCCGCGTACATATTGGGCAGATAGGTCTCTTTCAACTCGTCACTGCCGTGGGCATTGATCGACAGGCAGGCCCCGACCGTCAGCATAGGGTAAAGACCAAACGAGAAGTTAGCGGCCATGGTCATCTCTTCGACCTGAGAGCTCAGCATCTTGGGCATGCCCATCGCCCCCAGCGCTGAATTTCCGGTCAGACCTACCCATCCGCCTTCGGCGTATGTCTGGTAGGCTTCCTTGAAGCCAGCAGGGGTGGTTACCTCTCCGTCATTCCAATGGCAACCCTCTTCGTCGCCACTACGGTTAATCGGAGCAATCATGCCCCCCACCATCTTGGCTGCTTCTTCCAGAATTGCATCGGCAGTTTCCGGGTCAACCGTTTCCTGCAGTGCTGGCAACGACGCCCACAACTTATCTGCCTCAAACACCTCGTTCATTACGAAGCGAATGTCTCGCAACGGTGCTTTGTACTCAGCCATGATTTAAACCTCTTTATACATTATCTCGTTATGGAGGCCTGGTCTCCGCAACCCTCCGGATGGCCTCTATCAAGGGTATTCGATGATAATCAACGAACCCAGCAGACTCAATTAGTCTATTTTTGACCAGCCAGTCACTTTTTTACTGGCACCCATTTTTGTAATCTCAGGCGAGCATTAATTACCGAGGGTCGCTTTAAACCAACGATATGGCAAACCCTTCTATAAAGAACCCTGACATACCAGGCAACCTGTTCTAGATTTACTGGCAGAGGAGAGACACGATGCCGATACTGCTACTGATGCTACGAATGGCCCTGTTGCCCCACTGGATGCTGCACCGGGAGCCAGATGCAAATCACTTCTATCGCCGCACATTTACCCGCCGTTACCGAGCCAAACGCCGTATTGTCCGAGCCCTGTGGATTGTCGCCGGCGTCCTAATGCTCTGTAATCCTGCGCTGCCATTTATCATTCTGATCGGGCTACCAACTACCCTGCTAGGCTTTGCAATTCTTGACGAAACCGCCTGACAAAAAAGCCCGCCAGTTAGAGGCAGGCTTTTTTGTTGCTCGACCCCCTGTTACTGCTCGGGACCAAACTGGGCCACACTCATCTCCATCAAGTTGTCTGCACCAGACTCAATGGCCGCCTTATGGGTCAGGGTACGGGGCAGGATACGCTGAAAATAAAAGCGCGCAGTTTGCAGCTTGGCCTGGTAGAAATCGGTTTCGGTGGTTCCGGCATCCAACTTGGCTTGCGCAACCTTTGCCATCTCTGCCCAGAAGTAAGCCAATACGGCATATCCGGAGTACATCAGATAATCAACGGAAGCTGCACCCACCTCCTCTCGGTTACTCATGGCGGTCATGCCGATTTTCATCGTCATCTCGCCCCACTCCTTATTCAGCGCCGCCAAAGGCTCAACGAACTCTTTCAGTGAAGCTTCTTCAGCATTTTGCTTGCAGAAACCGTGAACGACCTTGGTAAACCCTTTCAGCGCTTCACCCTGGGTCATCAGTACTTTACGGCCAAGCAGATCAAGCGCCTGCACGCCAGTGGTTCCTTCGTACAGCATGGATATGCGGCAGTCGCGCACATTCTGCTCCATGCCCCACTCGCTGATAAATCCATGCCCGCCATAAATTTGAACACCGTGGTTCGCCGCCTCAAAACCGGTCTCGGTTAAGAACGCCTTGGCAATAGGCGTCAGGAACGCGAGCATTTGATCCGCCGCCCTCTTCTCTTCGTCGCTGCCGTGATGGGTCACATCAACCTGTTTCGCCGCAAAATAGGCCAACGCCCGGCCACCCTCGGTAAACGCCTTGATGGTCAACAACATACGGCGTACATCAGGGTGCACGATAATGGGGTCTGCAGCCTTTTCGGGTGCTTTAGGGCCCGTCAGAGAGCGCATCTGCAAGCGTTCACGAGCATAAGCAAGCCCGCCCTGCATTGCTATTTCGGCGTGCGCCAGACCCTGTAGCGCGGTACCCAAACGAGCCGTATTCATAAAGGTGAACATACAGTTCAGGCCCTTATTTGCTGGTCCGATCAGGTAACCGGTGGCGTCATCAAAGTTCATGACACAGGTCGCATTACCATGGATACCCATCTTGTGTTCCAGCGAGCCGCAGCTGACGCCGTTGCGGCCTGCTACATTGCCATCCGCATCGGTCAGGTGCTTGGGTACGATGAACAGAGAAATGCCCTTGGTGCCTTCAGGCGCATCAGGGAGGCGAGCCAATACGATATGAACGATGTTGTCGGCCATATCGTGATCACCAGCGGAGATGAATATCTTGGTGCCGCTAACCTTGTAACTACCATCCGCTTGAGGCTCTGCTTTGGTGCGCAGCAAGCCCAGATCAGTTCCGCAGTGGGACTCGGTCAGGCACATAGTACCCGTCCACTCACCGGAGACGAGCTTAGTCAAGTAAGTTTGTTTTTGCTCAGGCGTGCCGTGGGCCTGAATCGTGTTCATGGCACCGTGACTGAGGCCCGGATACATACCCCAGGACCAATTTGCCTCACCCACCATTTCGCTCATTACCAGACCCAGTGACTCGGGCAAACCCTGGCCACCGACCTCGGGGTCGTGGGCCAGCGAAGGCCAGCCGCTCTCTACAAACTGGCTGTAAGCTTGCTTAAATCCTTCCGGGGTCGTTACCCCCTCTTCACTCCAGGCGCAGCCTTGACTATCGCCAACACTATTTAGCGGCGCGATCACCTGTTCGCAGAACTTGGCACCCTCCTCCAGAATGGCGTTCACCATATCGGGGGTAGCCTCTTCGCACCCGGGAAGGGTCGCGTAATGCTCTTCAAAACCAAGCAATTCATCACGGACAAAACGAATATCGCGCAGGGGGGCCTTATATTCTGGCATGGAAAAACCTCGAACTTTTGTTGTGATCACCGAGTGGCTCAGTAGCCTCACTCGCCTGAAGGACAATCTTCCGGATTACGGTGGACGCCTAGTGTAATTGTTAGCTTTCAAACAGCTGTTTGAAACATACGTTTACGGAACGTTAAAGTCAACCCTTTCTGATTACAGGCGGTAACAGAAGCCCACGTCAAAACCAGACGCGATAGATGCACCGAGGAAATATAACCGTTAGTTTAGATCTCAGGCAGAGAGGTCGATCGACTTGCCATCATCCGATAGAAGATTGACCTGGCGCAGGGCGTCGTAGGTATCCGCTAGCCCCTGATTCGCCCTTAGCAAGCGATCACGCTGCAAGCGCTCCTGCTCACGCTGGCGCTCACGTTGCTCCTCAAACTGCTCATCACGAGAGGTACGCTCTTGCGCGCGAGCCTCCTCCGCCTCTAAGGAGTTCACCCGCTCTTCGCGACTTTCGGCGCGTTGAGCCTCATTTTCCCGCCTATCCTGCTGCTCCTGGGCCGCAAGATCACGGGTCGCCTGCAGTTTGATTTGTGCCGCCTGGGTAGCAACCTGACGGTCTTGAACAGAAGGGTTTGCTGGCGCCAGGGCAGCTCGCTGCACCTGCTCGGCTTGGGTTATGGTTGCCTGGGGGTCGCCCGGGACCCGTCCGACTGCAATACTAACCTCACCAGAGGTAGCGTAGCGGCGCCCATCAGGACCAACGGTGTACTGAAAACTCGCAGCGCCCGCCAGTGCCCCGCCAACAGAGGCATGAGCCTGTTCGTGATTTCGTACCTCGCGGTCCCGCGCGACAAGCTCAGACAACTCCAGTCGCTGACGCTCACTGGAACCTGCAGCCTCTTCAGGGGCGGCTGCGGGCCGGGAAGGACGTGCTTCGGATTCCTCTTCGGAGGACGAGTCGCCAGAACGTCCCTGAACCCGCTGCTGCGCGTCCAACGCCTGCTCCTTGGCTTTGTCGGGGGAGTCGCGCACTGCCGTTTTGGCCGCGAGTTCATCGGTCTCGTCGACCGGGCTGAAGACCCGACTCTCCTCCTCAGGAGCGGTCTGCGCGTCCTGCTGCTTACCGATTGGCACCGGCGGGGTAGCGATCGGAATCAAATTAATGGGAGGTATTTGCATGACATTTCTCGTTTGCCATTTACCAATAGACGATAGGCATCAAGCCAGCGTATCGATCAGCGAACCGAGCGCCTCGTCGGCGGCCTTTATGCTCTTGGTGGAGGCCTCGATCTGGCGCTGGCTGGTTTTAAGCTCGACCAGCGGAGACGCTATATCCCCCTGAGGACGAGTTGTCCCTGCTTCGGCGATCTCCTGCGCAGCCCTGTTCATATTTTGCTGACCCGCCTGAATACCCGCCAGCCCACTGTTAAACGCCGAATCAACTTTCACCAAGGCACCCTCTATACGTCCTACCTAACGACCCAGTATAGCTTCTCTTCGGACGAAGAGGAGCCAACCATGCTCACATTTTAACCAAACAACGCCCGAGCAAGAAGTAGCAACATCGTCTAAAAATAGCGGCTTACTGCATATTTTGCTTTAAAGGATCGGAGTCAGATCCAGGTACTGGGCCGCTTGCTCTGCGCACGGAAGAGGAAGGTGGGGGATCGCACCGAGACATGGCGCGCCTATACGCTGGCGCAGACTCTCAAGGTTTTCCTGATAGCAGTGCATATCAGGATCAATTTGGTTCGCTACCCAACCCGCCAGCGGAAGTCCGTCCCGTAAAATAGCTTCAACCGTTAACAACGCATGGTTTATGCAGCCCAATTTCATCCCCACCACTAAAATGACGGGAAGATTCAAGGCCACCGGAACGCCGCTCAGTGCTTCCCGTGCATTAAGGGGAACGCGCCAGCCACCGGCACCCTCCACGACCAACAGCTCACTACGCTGCATCATTGCGCCGCGACAGAGCCCCACCAGACGATCAACCGTCAAGCGGCGGCCCTCCTGCTCGGCAGCGATATGGGGCGCGATGGCCGCCGTTAGTGCCACTGGATTAACTTGCTCATAAGCCAACGGCTGCGTCATATACTTCTGCAATAGCAACGCATCGCTATTGCGCAACCCCTCGTCGGTTATTTCACAGCCCGCCGCTACCGGCTTCAGGGCAATGGTACTCAACCCTGCATCCTGCGCCGCGACCAGAATAGCACCCGCTACGAGCGTTTTACCTGCGTCGGTATCGGTTCCAGCGATGAAATACTGCTTTTGAGCCACGTTTAGATCTCCTTACTCAATACACCAAACACCACCTGATAGGTAGCAGGCAACCGTTGCTGCTCATCACGAAACTGCTCGTAGCCGAACTGCAACGCTTTCAGCCTCGACGGCGTCATCAACCCCCGGCGGCGGGCCCCGGTAAGCGTATTGGCTCCCAGCTCGATCAGCTCCCGACTCAACTGTGCAACCCGATCGTAATGCAAGCGATGGGGAATGGACTGCAACTGCCGAATACTAAAATCACTACGGGAGGTGTCGCCCCCTAAATCATCAAACGACGGGTACTCATTGACGTGGCTAAACCCATCCACCGTCTGCCAGGCGCGGCGCAGCTCATACAGGGTACCCTCGCACAGCGTTGAAAATACGAAGAACCCTCCAGGGCGCAGCACTCTATAGGCCTCATCCAATACGCTGGAAAAACGATCGCACCACTGGATAGCCAAGCTGGAAAAAACCAGGTCCACCGACCCGCTTTGAAACGGCAAGTTCTCCGCATCCCCCCCACACCAGGCTGGTGAGGGAAAATTGCAACGGGCATGCCGCAGCATGCCCTGAGCCAGATCGCAGCCAACCACCAGCGCCCGAGGATAGCGTTGCTGCAACTGCCCGGTATGCATACCCGTGCCGCAGCCTATATCCAGCACGGCCGCAGGTGAAAGCCCGTGGGGAATCGATGCCAAAACCTCTCCCGCTACCTGCTGCTGGAGATGGGCAGCATCATCATAGCTATCGGCTGCACGCCCAAAACTCTCTGCGATTGCACGCTTATCAACCGGAGACATGAGGAGCTCCCGGGTACGCCGCATTTATACGCTGTAAAAAACCTTTCACCTGCTGTGCAACGGCCTCCGGCTGGTCCACCAATAACAGGTGGCTGCTCCCATCAATACAAACCCGCTCACCCGGCAAGCTATCACTCAGCGATACCGGCACCAGGGCATCATCTCGCGCCAACAGCGATAGGTGAGGCTGGCTTAACGAAGCCAGCAGAGGACGATGATCCCGCGCCAGCAGAGACAGGCTGGGTAACAATGCGCGCTCATCACCATTGAACCTGCCCTGCTCGCGCAACCAGCGGGCTCGGCTGCGCACCTCGGGGCTGCCCTGACAGCACAACTGCTGAAATCGGCGCAAGGTCAACGCCATGTCCGACTCCGCGCCTTTAACAAACTGCTCGAACACTACTGCGTCCATGCCGGGCCACTGATCGCGCGCAACAAAACAGGGGTTGCTCGCCAGCAGCACCACACCCACCACGCGTTCGGGCGCTCGTTTGGCCAGCATCAGTGCGATGGTTCCGCCCAGTGACCACCCCAGCAGAACCACAGGCCCCGCTGGCAACCGCCTCAACAGGTCAGACTCCAACGCATCCGGATCCTGCCACAGCGCCAGATCCTCGAGCGGCCCCTCGTAACCCGGCAGGGGTAGCACCCGGGTGTCGACTCCATCGAGGGCTGAGCAAAGCGGTTCAAACAGCGTCGATGGCATCGACCAACCTGACAACAGAACCAACGAAGGTAAGCGCTCACTCATCCGTCAAACCCCTGCCTTTGCAGGAAGAAGACAGCGCCTCCAGCAGCCGGTCGACATCCTCATCACTATGACTTGCGCTAAGGGTTACCCGCAAGCGTGCCGTCCCCCGGGGAACGGTGGGCGGGCGAATCGCCGTCACCAGTATCCCCGTCGCCTCCAGCTGTTCGCTTATAGCCATTGCTTGCCGGGCATCACCGATCACTATGGGCTGTATCGGCGTAGAGGAATCCATCAGCTCAAGCCCGAGCGCCTCAGCCCCTTCACGAAAGCGGGCAATTAATTGTGCCAGCTGAGCACGACGCCACCCCTCCTCTTTCAACAGCTGCAAGCTGTCGAGGGTGGCGGCAGCTACCGCTGGGGGCATCGACGTAGTGTAGATATAACTGCGCGCGTGCTGGATTAGCGTTTCTATCAAGGCTTCGCTGCCGGCGACAAAAGCGCCAGCCGTACCAAACCCCTTGCCCAGAGTACCGACCAGCACCGGCAACTGGCTTTGTTCCATACAAAAATGCTCCGCGCAACCGCCCCCCGACGCCCCCAAAAAACCGAAGCCATGGGCATCGTCCACCATCAGCCAGGCATTCCGTTGAGAGCAGGCCAATGCCAACGCTGGAAGTGGCGCGAGGTCTCCGTCCATGCTGAATATGCCGTCAGTGACTACCAACTTACGCTGAGCCGTAGAGGCATCAAGTTTGCTGCACAGGCTATCGACATCATTGTGCAGATAGCGCTGGAAACGAGCCCCACAGAGCAGGCCTCCATCGATGAGGGAGGCGTGATTCAGTCGGTCCTGAAACACCCCATCACGTTTATCCAGCAAAGCCGTGATCACACCCATATTGGCCATATAACCGGAACTAAACAGCAACACTCGCTCGCGGCCGGTGAAGTCCGCCAGGGCCTCTTCCAGCGCATGGTGAGGCTCGCTATGACCAATCACCAGATGTGATGCGCCGCCGCCCACGCCATAGCGGGAGGCCGCCCGCTGCATGCTTTCGATCACTTTAGGGTGGTTCGCCAACCCCAAATAGTCGTTGGAGCAGAAGGCCAACAGGTCGCGGCCATCGCAACGCAGCCGAGGCTGCTGGGGCGATTGCAGCAACCTGCGCCGGCGATAAAGGTGTTGTTCTCGCCTCTGTTCCAGCTCCAATGCCAGGTTTTCAAAGCCCCGACTGTCAGGCTGAGGCGTCATAGAACAGCGCGTCCTGCTTTTGTTTTATCAGGGTTTGGCGAATTTCCGCTTCGGCGGTATCGTCCGCCTTGGCGATCGCCTGCTCGGGGCGCATTCCCAATCGAGCAAAGAGCTGCAGATCGCGATTTTTTTCCGGATTCGGCGTCGTCAGCAGGCACTCTCCGTAAAAGATTGAATTGGCTCCCGCCAGAAAGGCCAGGGCCTGCATCTCATCGCTCATACTCTCCCTGCCAGCCGAGAGCCGCACGTAGGATTCCGGCATCATAATGCGAGCTACTGCCAGCGCGCGGATGAAATCGAATGAATCAACCTCTTCCTCGGCCTCCAGGGGCGTGCCTTCAACCCGCACCAACATATTGATGGGCACACTCTCGGGCTGCTGGGGGAGGTTAGCGAGCTGGACCAGCAGGCCGATGCGATCATTAGCGCTTTCACCCATCCCTAAAATGCCGCCGCTACACACCTTCATACCCGCATCGCGGACATGCTCCAGGGTATCGAGGCGATCCTGGTAACTGCGGGTGGTGATGATCTTGTCGTAATACTCAGGAGAGGTATCGAGGTTATGGTTGTAATAGTCCAGCCCCGCATCTGCCAGTTGCCGGGACTGCGACGGATCAAGCATCCCAAGAGTCATACAGGTTTCCAACCCCAGCTCCTTCACCCCCTTTACCATCTCCAATACGTAGGGCATATCTTTTTCGCTTGGGTGTTTCCATGCGGCCCCCATACAGAACCGACTAGCTCCCCCTTCGCGGGCTTGACGAGCTTTCTCGAGCACGAGTTCCACCGCCATCAATTTCTCTTTCTTTAGGCCGGTGTTGTAGTGACCGCTCTGGGGACAGTATTTACAGTCCTCCGGGCAGGCGCCGGTCTTGATCGATAACAGGGTACTGGTTTGTACCTGATTGGGATCAAAATGCTGGCGGTGAACGCTCTGCGCATGAAATACAAGGTCCATAAAAGGGAGCGCGAAAAGCGCCTTAACCTCGTTCGGCGTCCAGTCATGGCGCACCTTGGCATCTATAGTCGGCATGGTTTGATTCCTGATGATTGCATCTATGTTGCAGCTGCCTACAGGCGCTGCAGGCCAACTGCTACGACAACGGGGGCTCTTCTCGCTAGTTATCTGTTACGCAGAAGGTTTTCATAGCGCTGCATGATATCTCGTGATCGCCCACTGTCAACCCAGACCAAGGCTAACAAGTTTACTAATGTATGTTTTTTGATCTAGTTAGGGTTCCATGCCTGCTTTGCGGAGACTCGGCTACCGCTCGCATGCCGTTGTGCTCGCCCTGTTTGAATGCTCTGCCCAGGCTTTACAGCCCCTGCCCATGCTGCGCCCTGGACCACAGCGGCCCCTTGGGTAGCCTCTGCGGCCTCTGCTTGACCAGGCCTCCGGCCTACCATCGTTGCATCGCCGCGCTGCGCTACGAATTCCCTGTTCGGCAGTTGATTGGGCGCTATAAATACCAACGTCAATGGCTGTATGGGAAACTGCTGCAACAGCTGCTATGGCATCGCCTAAGCGAACAGATCACCCTGGAAACCGCGCCGGATGCGCTGATTGCCGTGCCCTTGCATCCTCAGCGATTGCGCGAACGGGGCTTCAATCAGGCGCTGGAGTTAGCCCGCTATCTCTCTCGCCGCAGTAGCATCCCCCTGTGCCACCCGCTGGTGATCCGCCAGCGCAACACCCCTCATCAGCAGGGGCTTCCCCTCAAGCAGCGCCAGCGCAACCTCAAAGGTGCTTTTGCCCTCGGCGCCGATCTGCCCGGTACCCATTTGATGTTGGTCGACGACGTGCTCACCAGCGGCGCAACGGCGAATGAAATAGCCTGCTTGTTACTTCGAGAGGGCGCCCGCAGAATTGACATCTGCTGTCTGGCACGAACACCTTCACCCGCTTTAAACTAAAGCTTCCCCTATACTTACCGATACTCTTTACAATATGCACCGCCATGAGGGGGTGCTAGCTATTCGCTGACTAATAACCCGGATTCTCACCAATGATCACCCTTACCCTGTCACGTAAGCTGGGCCTTGGCTTCTCTTCCATTATTCTATTGATGGTTTTAACGGCAATCATTGTGCTGCAGTCGATCTCCAGCATAAACCGCAGCGAGCAACAGTTGACCTCGGTTCGCTTCCCCACTGTGCTAGCGAGCAAGGACCTTCTCAACAATATCAACGGCTCCATTGCCGCTTTGCGGGGCTATATGCTGCTGGGCAGCGAAATTGAAAAGGGAGAGGAGCACAAACGTCTGCGGCAGGAGTCTTTGGCGGGCATCGACGACGCACTGACTCGCCTGCAAACCCTCTCCAGCCAATGGCAAGATCAGGCGACATTGGAAGGCATGGAAAAAGTAGTCGCCCAACTCGAAGGTTTCAAGCAATCCCAGCAAGCGATCGAGGAGATCAGTAACACCGACGATAACATCCCCTCCTATGCACTGATGATCTACGATGCGGGTCCCTTTGCAGAAACCCTGCTCGACCAGCTCGATGTATTGCTCAAAGAGGAGGTCGGTCTCGAGCCAACCCAGGAGCGTAAAAATCTGCTCAAACTGTTCGCGGATAGCCAAAGCAGCTTTTCCAACGCTTTCTCCTTTATCCGTTCCTTCCTCATCTCGGGTGCCGAAGAGGACAGACAAAAGTACAACAACAGCATGGCCATCAATGATCAACGCACCAGAGAGATCGATCGCCAGGCATTTCTCTTTAACGATACAGAGAAGGCTCTATGGAGTTTTTACCTGGAGATGCGCGAGTCTTTTGCTCCCCTCGCCGATGAGATCTTCGAGCTACGGGGGGCTCATGACTGGAACATCGCTAACCACAAGATGGGAACAGACCTGGTGCCACGAGCACAGCAGATCACCGCAGAGGTCGAGGCGATCATCTCTACCCAACAGGAGCTGATGACCCAGGACCAAACAGCCCTGCGTAATGCCAATGCACGCATGGGCCTGGTGATGAAAGTGGCTACCGGGCTGGCGGTTGTGATCAGCACACTGATTGCGGTATTGCTCGCCCGCCAACTGCTTGCTTCACTGACACCCATTAACCTGCGCGCGCAACAGATTGCCCAAGGGGATCTATCGGGTGACGACCTGCCGGTTCGCAGCCACGACGAATTGGGCGAACTGACCCTTGCGATCAATCAGATGTCAGCGCAACTAAGAGAGTTAGTCGTCGATGTATCCCGCTCGGCCGACCAGGTCAACGCCGGCTCAGAGCAACTCAGTTACGCGAATCAGAAGATCGCCGCTGGCATGCTCGAACAAACCGCCAAGATCACCTCCATCGCCACCGCGATTGAGGAGATGTCAGCCACCGCGGGGGATGTTGCGCAAAATACCGCCGAGGCGGCCTCCGGAGCCAACGATTGTGTCGATATCGCCCATGACGGAGGCAATGTCGTTGAGCACACCATTACCACCATCAACGCTATCCACAGCGCCGTGAGCGAAAGCAATCAGGCGGTACTCACCCTGAGTGCTCAGGGTGAGGAGATCGGCCGTATCACCGAAGTGATTCGGGGCATCGCTGAGCAGACCAATCTACTGGCGTTAAACGCTGCGATCGAGGCGGCCCGGGCCGGAGATCAGGGACGGGGATTTGCCGTGGTTGCCGACGAAGTACGCCAACTAGCCCAGCGCACCAGTGAGTCCACCGCTGAAATTTCCCAGTCGATCCAATCCATCCAGCACGAGACCCAAAACGCCGCGCAGAAGATGGCCAATGGCATGAAGCTGGTCGAGGAGGGGCGTGACTCGGCCCGCGGAGCGGGGGATGCGTTGACCAGCGTAATCGACAACGTCAACCGTGTATCGGATATGGTGGCCTCTATCGCTTCCGCAACCGAAGAGCAATCGGCGGTGTCCCATGAAGTCGCCAGCACCATAGAGGAGGTTTCTTCGATTATTCAGCAGGCGTCGGAAAACACCTCCGAGAACGCCGAGGCTACGGATCAACTCAGCCGCAAGGCCGGGGAGCTGCAAGCGATGATCAGCTCCTTTAGGGTAGAGGCACCCTAGGCAAAGCGCCGTGAAGGCAAGGATTCAGTGCAACACCGGGAGGTGGCGAGGTACAATAGCCACCTCCAACCTTTGGCGGCCCCAATGCACAATAACTCTGCTCCACCAGCGACTGAATCACCCGCCAACCCACCCTATTACACCCTAACACCCGATACGGTTATCGACGCGGTTGAGAGCATCGGCTACCTGAGTGATGCCCGCATATTGGCGCTCAATAGTTACGAGAACCGCGTCTACCAAGTGGGTATCGAAGAGCAAAAACCGTTAATTGTGAAGTTCTACCGCCCCAACCGGTGGACTGATGAGCAGATCGCTGAAGAACACGATTTTTTGTTCGAGCTACAAGAATTGGGGCTACCCGTTGTGCCGCCGCTGGCACTGGAAGACGGCACCAGTGTGCACCGGTTCAATGGTTTTCGCTTCTCCCTATTTCCTCGCCATGGCGGCCATGCACCCGAGCTCGACAACCTCGACCATCTGCTAATGCTTGGACGCATGATGGGACGCATTCACCTGTGCGGGGCCCGCACCCCCTTTCGCTACCGTCCATCGGTCGATATCGACAGCTACGGTGATGCATCGGTGGCATTTTTATTGGCATCAGGAATGATCCCTGAGGGCTTGCGTATCGCCTACCAGTCTCTTTGCAAAGACCTGCTCAGCGAAGTTCGGCGAATCTGGCAGCAGGTCGGCGAACAGCCCCAGCTTCGACTCCATGGCGATTGCCATATCGGCAATATTCTGTGGCGTGATGAGGTGCCCCACTTCGTCGATTTTGACGACAGTCGCAACGGCGCGGCGATTCAGGACCTCTGGATGTTTCTATCCGGGGATCGCAATCAACAGCGGCTACAGGTGAGCGAACTGGTCGAGGGCTACAATGAGTTCAACGATTTCCCAACCAGCCAACTGCGCCTGATCGAACCCATGCGCACGCTGCGCTTACTGCATTACAATGCGTGGCTGGGGCGGCGCTGGCCCGACCCCGCCTTCCCCCACAGCTTCCCCTGGTTTAACACCGAGCGTTATTGGTCGGAGCATATTCTTGAACTGCGCGAGCAACTCTCTGCACTACAGGAACCCCCACTTGAACTCTGGTAATCAAGGTATGAGTAGCCCCTCCTCTCTTTAGTGGTACACCTCTGGCAAAGCGCCCGCACACTGGTATGCTTGGGCTTTTACCATTCGCGTCCCGGGGGATAATCCATGAAAATCGAAACCATCGCCGTTCACGGCGGCTACCAGCCCGACCCAACCACCAAAGCCGTCGCCGTACCCATCTACCAGACCACCTCCTACGCATTTGATGACACCCAACACGGTGCGGACCTATTCGACCTCAAGGTGCAAGGCAATATCTATACGCGCATCATGAACCCCACCACCGCCGTGCTCGAACAGCGCGTTGCGGAAATGGAGGGCGGCATCGGGGGGCTGGCCACCGCATCCGGTATGGCCGCCATTACTTATGCCATTCAGACCATTGCAGAAGCCGGCGACAATATCGTCAGCATCAATAAACTCTACGGGGGTACTTATAATCTGTTCGCCCATACCCTGCCCAAGCAGGGAATCGAAGTGCGCATGGCCCCCCACGATGATATTGAGGCTCTGGCCTCGCTAATCGACGATCGCACCAAGGCAGTATTTTGCGAATCCATCGGTAACCCCCTGGGTAACATCGTCGACATTCGCGCCCTGGCCGACGCCGCGCACGCAAAAGGAGTGCCAGTAATCGTAGACAACACCGTGGCCACCCCTTACCTGCTGCGCCCTTTCGAGCTCGGTGCCGATATTGTCGTCCACTCACTGACCAAGTACATGGGTGGCCACGGCAATTCGATCGGGGGGATCGTCGTTGATTCAGGCAAATTCCCCTGGGGGGAACACGCCGAACGCTTCCCGATCCTTAACCAACCAGACCCCTCTTACCACGGAGTCAACTACGTTGAGGCACTGGGCGCCGCCGCTTATATTGGCCGTTGCCGAGTGGTGCCGTTGCGCAATACTGGCGCGGCGATCTCTCCTATGAACGCATTCCTGATCCTGCAAGGTATTGAAACCTTACCCCTGCGGATGGACCGTCATTGCGATAATGCTCGTGCCGTCGCCACCCGACTGCAACAACACCCGATGGTGGAATGGGTTAACTACGCGGGTCTGGACAGCAGCGTTGATCACGAACTCTGCTACAAGGAGATGGGAGGCCGTGCCTCAGGCATACTTAGCTTTGGCATCAAAGGCGGGGCCGAGGCCGGAGCACGCTTTATCGACGCGCTGCAACTGGTTACTCGTCTCGTCAACATCGGTGACGCCAAATCCCTTGCCTGCCACCCAGCCAGTACCACCCACCGCCAGCTCAATAGCGAGGAGCTGGTAGCTGCCGGGGTATCCGAAGATATGGTGCGCCTGTCCATCGGGATTGAGCATATCGATGACCTGATCGAGGATATTGAACAAGCACTGAAGGCTGCCGAATAGATCACGACACCTCGTTTGGTGCTTTTGGTCATTGGCCCTGCTCCGCAAAGTTGAGACACTCAACGAAAAAGGAGCATTGCCATGACCTTTAGCCCCGAGCAGACCCGTGAATTCGTAGAGGACAAAATCGCCTTTGTGCAGCGCATGGGGCTCCGGGCTGAGCGCCTCGACAAGGGTTGCGTCAAACTAAGAGCACCGCTGCAGGGCAACCAAAACCACATTGGGACAATGTACGCGGGCGCGCTGTTTACGCTCGCCGAGATCCCCGGCGGGGCTCTGTTTATGACCAGCTTCGACGTCTCCCGCTTCTATCCCATCGTCAAAGAGATGAAGATCGAGTTTTTGCGCCCCGCCAAAACTGACATTACCTGCGAGCTGTCTATGGCGATGGAGGAGATTGAAGAGTTGCAGGCGCAGGCCAACGAGCGAGGCAAAGTAGACTATACCCTGCAGGCGCAGCTGATCGACTCCGATGGAGTGTTGGTCGCTCAATCCTGTGCCACCTACCAGCTCAGGCGAATAGGTAACTAGGCGTTTTACTGGCAATAAAAAAGGGCTCGAATACGAGCCCTTTAAAATACTACCTGAACCCCAGGGTATCACCTACTGGTGATACTTCGCAGAGAGTTCATGCACGGCATCGACAAAGACTTTGGCACTCTCCGGATTGACGAACTGGTGAATACCGTGGCCCAGGTTAAAGACGTGCCCGTTGCCCTCACCAAAGCCTTCCAGAATACGGGCAACCTCTTCACGAATGCGCTCGGGTGACGCATAAAGCACGGAGGGGTCCATATTGCCCTGCAACGCGACCCTGTCACCGATACGCTGACGCGCGTCGCTAACATCGATAGTCCAGTCGAGACCCACGCAGTCGGCACCAGCATCGGCAATTTGCTCGATCCACTGACCACCATTTTTGGTAAAGAGAATAACAGGTACCTTGCGGCCTTCGTTTTCGCGGGTCAGGCCCGCCACTATCTGTGCCATGTACTTAAGCGAAAACTCACGGTAGCAAGCAGGACTGAGGACGCCACCCCAGGTATCAAAAATCTGTACCGCTTGAGCGCCTGCAGCGATCTGGGCGTTCAGGTAGGTAATTACCGACTGGGCCAATTTATCGAGGAGCTGATGCATGACCTGTGGCTGGCTGTACATCATCTGCTTGATATGACGGAAGTCTTTGGTGGACCCGCCCTCAATCATGTAGGTCGCCAAGGTCCATGGGCTGCCAGAGAAACCGATAAGTGGTACACGCCCGTTCAACTCGCGGCGAATGGTGCTCACCGCCTTGATGACGTAATTCAGGCGATCAGCAGGATCAGGGATAGGCAACGCCTCTACGTCAGCGGCTGTACGCACGGGCTTCTTAAAGCGAGGCCCTTCACCGGCTTCGAAATAGAGCCCGAGATCCATCGCGTCAGGAATCGTGAGGATATCAGAGAACAAAATCGCTGCATCCAGTTCAAAACGCTCGAGAGGTTGAATGGTCACCTCGCAAGCAAGATCCGGGTTCATGCACAGAGACATGAAGTCACCGGCCTGGGCGCGGGTTGCCTTGTATTCAGGCAAGTAACGACCAGCCTGGCGCATCATCCACACAGGGGTTACATCAACAGGCTCGCGCAGCAATGCACGCAGAAAACGATCGTTTTTCAATTCAGTCATGGTAAATCTCTATCCCGATAGAATACATCAAAGGTGGCGTACTATAACAAACTCATCCCCCCCATAGGCAGCACCACGCACTACCTATGTCGCAGGGGGTGATCTGGATCAAACCTCCAGATAGTCGAGGATACCCTCTGCCGCCTGCCGGCCTTCCCAAATCGCTGTCACCACCAGATCGGAGCCACGAACCATATCGCCACCCGCAAACACCTTGGGATTGCTGGTCTGGAATTTAAACTCCTGCTTCTCTTCAGCAATGACCCCTCCCCAACTGTTCACTTTAATCTGGTGATCCTCAAACCAGGGCGCTGGGCTGGGCTGAAAACCAAAAGCAACAAGTACCACATCGGCAGGAATTACCTGCTCGCTACCTGGCACGACTTCGGGCCGCTGACGACCTTTTTCATCGGGCGCGCCGAGCTGCGTTGAAACCACCTTGATGCCTTCGACTTTCCCGTCACCCACAATCTCCACCGGCTGACGGTTAAACAGGAACTGAACACCCTCTTCCCGGGAGTTCTCCACCTCTTTGCGCGAACCCGGCATATTGGCCTCATCGCGCCGATACACACAGCTCACCGCTGCAGCGTCCTGCCGTATGGAGGTGCGGTTGCAGTCCATCGCAGTGTCACCACCGCCGAGTACCACTACGCGCTTGCCCTTCATATCGATAAACTCATCGCTATCTTCGTAGCCAAGGCAGCGATTCACATTAGAGATCAAAAAGGGCAACGCGTCATGCACTCCGGGGAGATCCTCTCCGGGAAAACCACCCTTCATGGAGGTATAGGTTCCCATCCCCATAAAGACCGCGTCATACTCATCCACCAGCTGTTGCATGGAGACCTCCTTCCCTATCTCCGTGCTAAGGCGAAATTCGATACCCATACCTTCAAAGATCTTACGGCGACGTTTCATCACATCTTTCTCGAGTTTGAACTCGGGAATACCGAAGGTCAGCAAACCACCAATTTCAGGATGGCGATCAAATACGACCGCCTTTACTCCGTTACGGGCCAGAATATCGGCACAACCCAACCCTGCGGGACCGGCCCCGATGATCGCAACCTTTTTGCCGGTGTCCTCGACCCGGGAAAGGTCCGGCCTCCACCCCATAGCAAACGCCGTATCGGTGATAAACTTCTCTGTAGCACCAATGGTGACAGCGCCGAAACCACCGTCTCCCAGGGTACAGGCACCTTCACAGAGACGGTCCTGCGGGCAAACCCGACCGCAGACCTCTGGCAGGGTATTGGTCTCGTGACAGAGTTCGGCCGCTTCAATGATATTGCCCTCGGCGACCAGCTTCAGCCAATTAGGGATATAGTTATGAACCGGGCAACGCCATTCACAGTAGGGATTACCGCATTCCAGGCAACGATGGCTCTGGGCCTTGGACTCTTTATGGGTAAAGGGTTTGTATATCTCTACAAACTGATTCTTTCGGACATCAAGCTCTTTCTTGTTCGGCTCTACTCTGGCCACATCGAGAAACTGAAAGCTGTTATTCAAACGCTCAGTCATAGTGCCTACCTCATCAATACATTCTGTTATACCTGCTACAGAATGTCTCCTGTAGCAGGGCGCTGTACAGTTACTCGGGACGAGTACGAATACTGCTGAGCAGATTGCTCATATTGGCGGCCTTCGGCTTCACCAGCCAGAACTTGCCAATGTAATCGTACATATCCTCCAGCAGCTCCTTACCCCACGCACTTCCCGTCTCGGCGACATACTCTTCGATAATATGGGTCAGGTGGCTGCTGTACTGCTCCATCGACTCCGTATCTATGCGATGAATATCAACCAGTTCATGGTTGTAACGATCAACAAACTGGCGATTCAGGTCCAGCACATAGGCGAAACCACCGGTCATGCCCGCTCCAAAGTTATGGCCAACCTCGCCCAGTACAGTCACCAAGCCTCCGGTCATGTATTCACAGCAATGATCGCCAGCTCCCTCGGTGACCACGTGGGCACCGGAGTTACGGACAGCCAACCGCTCCCCGGCTCGTCCGGCCGCAAACAGCTTACCGCCAGTTGCTCCATAAAGGCAGGTGTTACCAATAATGGATGTATCCCTGGACTCAAACCGGCTACCCACAGGTGGTGTTATGACCAGCTTTCCTCCCGCCATACCCTTACCCACATAGTCATTGGCATCGCCTTCCAGGTACATATGCAAGCCACCGGCGTTCCACACACCAAAACTCTGGCCCGCAGTTCCTTTCAATCGCACACTGACCGGATTGCTCTCCAGGGCCAGATTGCCATGGCGACGAGCTATCTCTCCCGACAGGCGAGCACCGATAGAACGGTCGCAGTTACAGATAGAGTAATTAAACTCTCCTCCGCTCTTGCTCTCGATCGCCGGCAGCATATCCTTGACCATAGCCTCGGCCATCCCCGCCCGATCGAAAGGATCGTTACGGTCAGATTGGCATACCTGAGGTTTGTCCGCCGGGATGTGGTCGTTGAAGAGTAGCGGCGACAGGTCAACATTTGCCTGCTTGTTCGTGTCGCCCGGCAACAGCTCCAGCAGGTCCGTTCGACCCACCAACGCCTCCAACGAGCACACTCCCAGCCGAGCCAACCATTCACGAGTCTCTTGCGCCACAAAGCGGAAGAAGTTCATCACCATCTCAACGTCGCCGATGAAATACTTTTCCCGTAGCTCTTCGTTCTGGGTTGCAACACCCGTGGCGCAGTTATTGAGGTGGCAAATACGCAGGTATTTGCAGCCCATGGCGACCATCGGCGTAGTACCAAAACCGAAGCTCTCGGCGCCCAAGATAGCTGCTTTCACCACATCCAAACCGGTTTTCAAGCCACCATCTGTTTGCAACCGCACCTTCCCACGCAGATCATTTGCCCGCAGCGCCTGCTGTGCTTCGCTCAACCCCAGCTCCCAGGGCGAACCCGCATAGCGGATGGAGGTTAACGGGCTCGCAGCGGTACCGCCATCGTATCCGGAGATGGTGATCAAGTCCGCATAGGCCTTGGCAACACCCGCCGCAATAGTGCCGACCCCGGGTTCAGAAACCAGTTTGACCGACACCTGAGCCTGAGGATTAACCTGTTTCAAATCAAAGATCAGCTGCGCCAGATCTTCTATAGAGTAAATATCATGGTGCGGTGGCGGTGAAATGAGCGTCACGCCGGGTACCGAATGGCGTAGGCGAGCAATCAGTGCATTCACTTTACCACCGGGAAGCTGCCCTCCCTCACCAGGTTTCGCCCCCTGTGCCACTTTAATCTGCAGCACTTCGGCGTTCACCAGATAGTGGGGTGTCACCCCGAACCGGCCTGATGCAATCTGCTTTATCTTCGAAACCTTATCGGTTCCAAAGCGCGCAGGGTCTTCCCCCCCCTCGCCCGAGTTAGAGCGTCCCCCCAGTCGGTTCATCGCCTGGGCGAGTGCTTCATGGGCTTCCGGGGAGAGCGCTCCCAGGGACATTGCCGCGCTATCGAAGCGACGAAAAATCGACTCCACCGGCTCCACCTCATCAAGCGCTACCGCGGTGAGATCTTTGCGAACACCCAACAGGTCGCGCAGGGTCGCCACGGGGCGCTCATTGACCAACGTGGCATAGTCCCGGTAGATGGCGTAATCACCCGTGCGTACAGCTTGCTGGATCGTGTTGACCACGTCGGGATTGAACGCATGGTACTCACTATCGTGGACGTACTTGAAAAGCCCGCCTTGCTGGATTTTCTTGCGCAGCGACCAGGCCTCTTTCGCCAGTAGCGCCTGCTCCTTCTCCAGATGCTCAAAACGAGCTCCCTGAATCCGGCTGTTGACCCCACAGAAACAAAGATCAACAACCTCATCACTTAAACCAATGGCTTCAAACAGCTGCGATCCACGATAGGAGGCGATGGTCGAGATACCCATTTTGGAGAGGATCTTGAGCAGCCCTTTGTTGATACCTTTGCGATAGGCTTTGTGTGCCGAAATAGGGTCGCTCATTAATTCGCCGGTACGAATCAGGTCATCAAGCACCTCATAGCTGAGGTAGGGATAGACCGCCGTCGCGCCGAATCCAATCAGCACCGCGAAGTGATGTGAATCACGAGCCGTTCCGGTTTCCACCACAATATTGGCTTCACAACGCAAGCCTTTCTGAATTAAACGATGGTGAACCGCACCCGTCGCCAATGCGGCGTGCATCGGCAATTTGCCTTGGGTCAGATCACGATCTGTCAGGTTAAGGAACACCTTACCAGCCAATACGGCCGCTTCGGCCTCATCACACACGCGCAATACCGCCTGCTTGAGGGACTCACCCTCGTCATAGTTAAGGCTAATACGCGCCACACCAACGCCAATATCACTCTCATTAGTAATATTCAGGAACTTGGTGGTCGACAGCACCGGCGACCCGAGGATAGTTCGCGCCGCGTGCCCCGGGGTCTCCTCGAACACATTCTGTTCCGCCCCGATGCAGGTTTCCAGCGACATCACTATCGCTTCTCGAAGCGGGTCGATAGGAGGATTAGTCACCTGGGCGAACATCTGCCGAAAGTAGTCATAGACCGAGCGCACACGGCCGGATAACACAGCCATCGGGGTGTCATCCCCCATGGAACCGACAGCCTCCGCACCACTCTCTGCCAATGGCCTCAGTACCTGATCTCGCTCTTCGAACGTAACCTGGAACATTTTCATGTGGCTGTTAAGGGTGTCTTTATCAAAATGCTCAATGCAGTGCAGTTCCTCAATATACTTCGAGGGAATGCGCCGGGCTTCGGCTTTAAGCCACTGCTTGTAGGGCTGCTGGGTCTTGAGCTTATTATCGATATCATGGGCTTGCAGCAGCTCACCGGTTTCAGTATCGATCGCCAGGATTTCGCCGGGGCCGACGCGTCCCTTGGCAATAACATCCTCGGGCTTGTAGTCAAACACACCAATTTCAGAGGCGACCGTCAGGTACCCATTGTTGGTGCGAACCCAACGTGAAGGGCGCAAACCGTTTCGGTCCAATGCGCAGAGCGCATAGCGCCCATCGGTGATCACCAGTCCGGCTGGGCCATCCCAAGGCTCCATATGCATGGAGTTGTACTCATAAAATGCCCGCAGGTCGGGATCCATGGTGTCCACGTTCTGCCACGCCGGTGGCACCATCATACGGATGGCCCGATGAAGCTGCACCCCTCCAGTGACCAAAACCTCCAGCATGTTATCCATACTGGAAGAGTCCGATCCGGTCGTATTGACCAGGGGTTTTACCGCGTCCAGATTAGGCAGCAGTTCGGAGTGAAATTTGCTAGACCGTGCTTTCGCCCAGTTGCGGTTGGCGGTAATCGTGTTGATCTCGCCGTTGTGGGCCAGCATCCGAAAAGGCTGTGCCAACTTCCAGCGCGGCATGGTATTAGTGGAGAAGCGCTGGTGAAAAACACAGATCGCCGTTTGAAAGCGAGGATCACCCAGGTCAGTGTAATACCCGGGCAGGTCGACCGGCATCATCAGACCTTTATAGGAGATGACACGATCGGACATGGAGCAGATATAGAAAGCGGGGTCATCGGCCATGGCCAACCCGGCCTTACGACGAGCCATAAACAGCTTTACGGCAAAATGGGCCTCATCAACATCGTCAGGGCAGTTGATGAATACCTGATCAATGGTAGGTTCCTGATCCAGCGCTATAGGACCCAGGCAATCGTTGTTGGTCGGCACATTGCGCCAACCCACCAACTCCATGCCCTCGGCTTCGATTTCACGATTTATCGCTTGTCGCCCGATCTCGGCTTTTTCAGCATCAGCGCTAAGAAACACCATACCAACGGCATAGTGTCGCTTCAGCTCCTGCTCATACTGGTCCCGAGTCACTTCGCGAAAGAAAGAGTCAGGTTTCTGAATCAACAGGCCGCAGCCGTCGCCAGTTTTGCCATCCGCAGCGATGCCGCCACGGTGTGTCATACAGGTCAGGGCTTCAATTGCTGTCTGCAGCAAATGATGACTTTTTTCACCCTCTGTATGGGCTATCAGTCCGAAACCACAGTTGTCTTTAAACTGCCCAGGATGGTACAAACCTGAACGCATAGGCACACTCCCACCGTATAATCTATTGGATATTCAGTTGGTTAGCCCCTTTGTTTGATTTTATTTGTGGGACCACGGGAAAAAATGGGTCAGCCATTCTACACGCCGAATGCCTTTGCCACAAACCCCTTCACAGTTTTGATATTGAATGCTTAATATAACGAAACATACTAACTATCAATTTTTACCGGCAGAAAGGTTTTTGTACTCCGCCTGCAAGGGCGCTATAGCTCGTGCCCAGGGCTTTTGCGCTTGTAACACCGATGACATCGACTTAATCGCAGACAATGCTGTCTCGCGGTCGGTATAGCTGCCGTAAAGCGCTATAAACCATGCCTTACCCCGATGACGCGTTTCGATCAGGTGCCAGTTTGACCCACTTCCCATACGCGCAATAAATGTTTCTACCGCTTCTCGCTGGTGGCTACCCAGCATTTGCAAGCTGTACGCCGTGGATGACTGGGACACCAGCCACCGTTGGGACGGCAAGTCCACAGGCGGTGGAGAGACCGTTTCAGGGGGCTGAGGCACTATTTCGGCACCTTTTGAAAGCACCGGGCTACTTTTCGAAGCCTTGGCGCTGGCAACTGCCGCTGCACTAACGGGTACCGGCGGTATTGTAGCCGCCGCTACCGGCTCATCAACTTGCTGCTCATCTACCGAAGCGTTGTCGCCCACATTGGATGGCAACAGGGTTTCACGAGGTGTCGCTGGACTCCCCACCTCATCGACTGGCGCTATTAGCGGGGTTTCCTTTTTTTCTTCAAGTTTTTCGACAGCGTCCAAAAGACGCTGTCGCGATTCATCTATAGACTCCCCGTCTGTTGCTATCTGAGCGGACGTTGATGGAATCGCTGCGGTGACAGCATCAACTTCCATCAACACTTCGGGCTCTGGAACCTGCACCGACGGATCATTATCAAACGCCCCCTGCAATAGATAGGAAGCCAGCAGCAGGGCAATGATGCCCACAACCGCCAAGAGGTGAGCCCTGGGCAGCCCGCCCCCACCCCGAGACCTGGTCGTCTTTTCATCGCAGTGATCCTGCAACAGCTGCTCCGCAGCACCTATCACACCCTGAGAGCGCTTTAATAAGCCCCCCAGGGAGGCAGCTGAAAACTTCCCAAGCTCAGCCCAGCGCCCGCTGGCTTGTTGAGTATCCATGTACTCTTTGAGCGACTGCCGGTCCAGCGGCTGAAGGTCGAGCTGGTGCAGGGGTTGGTCTGCGCCATAAAGGTCCAACATGGCCCGCACCGAGGGGTCAGCAAACAGGACCACCCGTATATGCAGCCCTACGTCCCGGGCTCCTTTGACGACATTGAACAGGAACTGCCAACTCTCACCGGGCAACTCCTGTGCATCATCGATCACCAGCAATAGGGGGGTTCGCAGGTGCTGCTGCAATATTTCGAGCAGCCTCCATTCGTCAACCGTAGGGGGCAGCTCCTGAAAACCGATCTGCTTTTGCAGTAATGCTGCTAATTGGGTTGGTGCGGTGGTCGATGCCTGCTCTAAGGTTACGATAGCGCCCTTCCCTTCGTGGCGCGATATAAACTCACGGTAGAGGACGCTTTTTCCTGCACCCAATGGCGCACAGACCAGTAGCATCAGATCGCTGAACTGCGTAAGGTGATCGAGTTTTGCCAGCACGTCTCCCCGCCCGGCACCGGAAAAAAAAACCGTTCGAAAGGATTTAGTATCCGACAACGCTTCTTCAAGGCGTTGCCTGAACGCCTTGCCATCCACCTTGAGATTCGCTCCCTCCGACACCCTACCCCCTCAATGCTCTCCCAGAGCCTGGCCCGCACCCAGCGTTTGCATCAACCGATCCGCCGAAAATTCAGACGATACCACAGCGCTGCCAACAGGACTCAATAGCACCAGCCGCAGCGCTCCATCGATCACCTTTTTATCTACGGCCATGAGTGAGAGAAAGTCCTCTGCTTTCATATCATTTGGTGGGACGACAGGTAGTCCCGCCCTTTTCAATAGATCTTTGAGTACGATCACATCGTCCTTGCCTACCCACCCCATTCGGGCCGATAGATCCGCAGCCATCAACATCCCCACCGCAACCGCCTCGCCGTGTAGCCAATGACCATATCCCTGATGAGTCTCTATCGCATGACCAAAAGTATGCCCCAGATTGAGCAGCGCACGCTTGCCCGACTCGCGCTCATCGCTGGCAACAATTTCCGATTTAATCTCACAAGAGCGGTAGATCGCATATCCGAGCGCATCAACATCCCGCGCCACCAAGGCATCCATCGACCCATGGAGCCACCGATAGAACTCGGTATCGTAGAGCAAGCCGTACTTAATAACCTCGGCTATACCTGCCGATAGCTCACGATCAGGCAGCGTCGACAGGGTATCAATATCGATCAGCACCACCTGGGGCTGGTGAAACGCCCCTATCATGTTTTTCCCCAGAGGGTGATTCACCCCGGTTTTACCACCGACGGAGGAGTCGACCTGAGAGAGAAGAGTGGTGGGCAATTGGATAAAATTAACCCCGCGCTGATAACTTGCCGCCGCGTAACCGGTCATATCCCCGATGACACCACCACCCAACGCTATCAGCGTTGTCGTCCGGTTATGTCGATCCTCCAGTAGCCGGTCAAATAATGTGGAAACACTATCCAGGGTTTTGTACTGCTCACCATCGGGCAGAATGGCGGTGGACACCTGATAACCGTGGAGGCAGGCCAAAACCGAATCCAGATAGAGCGGTGCCACTGTTTCATTACTAACAACCAACACCTGCTGGCCGCAAATATGGTCTGTCAATAACGCCGGCCGTTCCAGCAGTCGCTGCCCAATATGAATGGGGTAACTCCGGTCACCCAGCTCAACCGTTAGTGTTTGCATAGAACTACCTTAGCCTCCCGACTTAAGGGCGGTCTCACGTAACTGATCAGCGATCGCCTGAACGACCATGCGGGGATTGCTATGTTCAGTGCTCACAGTAATATCCGCTACCTGCTGGTAAAGGGGTTCTCGAATCGTCATTAGATCTGTGAGTGTCTTACGGGGGTCAGCGGTCTGCAACAGCGGACGTTTTCGATCACGGGCCGTTCGTGCCAACTGCTGCTCAACGGACGTTTCCAGGTAGACAACGGTGCCTGCATTGACCATTAAACGCCTATTCTCTTCCAGCAAAACGGCTCCACCACCGGTGGATATCACCATCGACCCTGCATCTACCAACTGCCGCAATACGGTGGACTCTCGCTTGCGAAAACCCTCTTCGCCTTCAACGTCGAATATCCACGGAATATCGGCGCCACTGCGCGCCTCGATTTCGTGATCCGAGTCTTTGAATGGGATGCCAATCTCTTTGGAAAGCAAACGCCCGATGGTGCTTTTACCAGCACCCATCGGGCCTACAAGAAAAATCACAGACTGTGTCATCGAGCCATGGCTATCGGTTACCGCAAGGACAGCCCATTATCGATGATTTTGGGCGTAATGAATACCAACAGCTCACTCTTGGTTACAGAATCGCTGGTGCTACGGAACAGCTGCCCCAGGTAGGGAATATCGCCAAGGAAAGGCACCTTGGTCACCTGAGTTGTATTGTTATTTTGGAAAATTCCGCCCAATACAATAGTGGTTCCATCAGCAACCAACACCTGTGTCTCAATCTTCTGGGTACGAATGGCAATTTCACCATTGGCAGGAGAGTTTGAAACATCCGGCGAATCGTTATTCACAGCGATATCCATAATGATATTGCCATCCGGTGTGATCTGCGGCGTTACCTCCAGCGAGAGAACTGCCTTTTTAAACGAGGTTGACGTTGCACCACTTGAGCTCGCTTCCTGATACGGAATTTCAGTACCCGACTCGATACGAGCAGTAGTTTTGTCCGCTGTGAACACCTTAGGCTGGGAGATGACCTCACCTTTACCAGAGCTTTCAAGTGCCGATAACTCAAGGTTGATCAACGTGCTATTCGTAGCGAAACCTATTGCCAACGCGGCAGCTGACTGGCCGTCCGCGAAACCTGCGGCGCCCAAATCAAGGAAACTGTTGTCTGAGGGGTTCGGAGATGCGGCACTTGGAGGAGAGACTGCAGTTGTACCAGAACCACCAATCACCGTGTTCTTACCAGTAGAGCCTTTAGAGCCCACCTTGCCGCCGGACCATTTAACCCCTAGATTCAAACCAAACTGGGTTTCGGCATTTACGATACGCGCCTCGATCATCACCTGCCTGACAGGGATATCGATTCGCTTGACCAGATCCCGCAGCTCATCCAGCTTGCTCTGGGTATCATTCAGCAACAAACTGTTGGTGCGCTGAACTACTTGAACAGTCCCGCGCTCGGACAATACGCCGCTGCCAAGAATGGCTGCGACTTCGGCAGCATCGGCGTAGTTAACCTCCATCAGTTCGGAAAAGGTCGGTGCCAACTCAGCAATCTGCTGATCATTTTCCAGCTCCTGCTTTTCCCGTGCAGCAATCTCTTCTGCCGGTGCCACCATCAACACATTACCAACCTTACGCTTGTCGAGACCCTTGGCCTTCAGCACCAGATCCAACGCCTGATCCCAAGGTACATTCTGCAGGCGCAAGGTAATGTTGCCTCCCACAGTATCGCTGGCAACGAGGTTAAGGTCGGTGAAATCCGCGATCAGCTGCAACACCGAGCGCACATCAATATCCTGAAAATTCAGCGACAGCTTTTCACCTGTGAACGAGAAACGATCCTTTTGTAACTTTTCGAGCTCCTCGACGCTCAGCGGCTTCACACTGATGGTTAAGCTGGTATCTGTTTGATACGCAAGGTAATCGTAACTGCCTTTGGGCTCGACGATAATGACCGCACCATCCTTCTCGGAACTTGCATCGACAAAATGTACCGGGGTAGCGAAGTCGATAACATCTAACCTGTTCTGCAGATCTTTGGGTAACTCCGTCCCTGGGAACCGAAGCTCAATGCGACCAGCGCGCTCGTTCATATCCAAAGCTACATTGGCATTTGATAGAGTGACGATCACATTACCCTCACCCCCTTCGCCACGTTGGAAATCAATATCCGTAATGCTATCCATCTTGGCAGCGACCCGCTTAGGGGTCTCGGCAGCTGAGTTATCGGCGGCTGGCGCTACCGTCGCCAACGTTTTGGACTCGGCGAGATCGGCCCCAATCAGGATATAAAGGCGATTACCTACGGTTCGTGTCGTGTAATTCGCCGGCGCGTCCAGATTTACGACCAGACGCGTACGGTCCTTGGCCTCTATGACCGTTACGCTGCGGGCATTCCCAAAGCCAATCTCGTTGTATTTGCTGGGCAACTCACTGGTGGCACCTGGCAGATCAATTGATATACGCGCGGGCTGCTCAATGGTGTAGCCTTTCGGTGTCGGGACTTCGCCATCGAACTCCAACGACAACTCCACCTTCTCACCGGGCAGGGATGCGGCATCGAGACTCTTGATAGAAGCAGCCTGTACAAGATGAGATGCAAACGCAAAAGTTAGTGTCACTACCGAGAGTGCAATTTTTGAAAATAGTTTCGACTTCATTTTCAGCCACCAGCTGTCATTGTATTGTGATTTATTCATGCAACACCCCCTAGAGCGCTATCCTTCCCGGAGATCAATAGTCCGCGGGCGTTCCACCCACACATCTTTCCCGCTGGGAACGATCTCGATCAGCTTTATTTCGTTCTCATCAATCGACATGATGCGACCATGATTGCGCCCAAGAAAATCGCCAACTTTAACCCGATGGACCCCATCAGCGCCTCTTAGCAGTCCCCATACGCCAGCCTCATTACTCATGCTGCCGACCATAGAGAAACTCGCCACATCAAAGGACTCAAGAAACTGCTTGACCCGATTCGGATCTGGCCGCACGGTTGACGCTGGAGGCGCAACCGTGTCATCCACCGCCACCGCTACCGGTGGCTGGAAGGGGCTACGCATTCCCGCTGCACTGTAGGTAAACGCTTCGTAGGTGGTGAATTTTGGCAGGGGCTGGATCTGGCCCTTGGGCCTTGCTCGCTGCTCATCCATATAGGCCTGCAAGTCCGCAAACTCGTTCCCCGACTGGCAGCCAGCCAACAGCAACACCAGCAGAACCAGACCCGTATTTCGCATACCCTGTATCATCTCTGGCTCCTACTCACTTTTTACGCTTCTTTTTGCTTTTCTTGCCGCTCGCCCTACTACTTTGTTCGTTGTAGCGATAGGTCTTGGCCGTGATCCCCATCTGCAACAGCTCATTATTATCTTTGCCCGAGGGTTTAATTGAAAAGTCGTGCAGTGTCACGATACGTGGCAACGCAGCCACCGCACTAACAAAACTGCCCAGGTCGTGATAATTTCCCTGCACCTGGATCTGGATGGGAAGCTCGATATAAAAACCGTTCACCTTCTCTTTCTGCAGCTTGATGGAACTAAATACCAGGCCACTCCCCATGCCGGCATGGGTAATATCTTCCAGCAACCCGGCCACTTCGGTTTCACTCGGCAACTGCTTTACCAGGGCGCCGAAGGATTTTTCCATCTCGACCATCTGCTCTCGATACGCATTCAGGTTGGCAGCCTGAAAGGCCTTTTTCCCAAACTGCTCTTTTAACGTAACCTCTTCTGCCTCGACACGCTCCAGCTGAACCAGCATATCCTGCACATAGAAGGCGTATCCCGCATACAACAAACCGGACAACAGCAGGATACAGATGATGGCCTTTACCGCGGCCGGCCAACTGCCGATATTGTCCAGATCCAGATCATTAATATCGAACTCATTTAAACCCTTCAGGGAATCGGCCAGGCTCATTTTTTGCCCCCTTTCTTCACGACTTCAGACTGATTGGGGTTAACCTGGGTAACCGTCAGCGAAAAATCGCTACCTGCACGAGTTCCCGCCTTGTTTACGGACTGCAAATTGGGGCTGGAAAACCAGTCTGACTGGTCGAAATCCCGCATCAGGCTCGATACCCGATTATTGGATTCCGCCACCCCCTGCACCGCAAGATTATTACCTTTGATCGACAATGACGTAAAAAACACCCCATCAGGAACCGAGCGCGCCACCTCATCGAACACCCGCACGATGACCGGCCGCGTTCCCTGCAGCTCCTGAATCACCTTCATCCGAGCCAACAACTCCTCACGTTTTTTACGCAAAGCGCTGATCTCTTTGATTTTCTGGTCCAGGGTCTTAATCTCTTTCTTGATGTAGTCATTACGCGCGATCTGGTGCCCGATAATGCCCTCCACCTGACGCCCGGCGAGAAACACCAAGCCACCGGCGATAATGGCAACCCCGACCAACACGGTCAGGAACTGCTTCTTTTTCTCTTCCCGTAGCTCTTCCCGCCACGGTAGCAGGTTAATACGAGCCATCAGTCAAAACTCCTCATCGCCAGTCCACAGGCGATCATCAAAGAAGGGGCATCACTACTCAGTGCGGCCGCGTTCACCTTGTTCGCTATGGTCATACTCGCAAACGGGTTGGCGACCAACGTATGGATGCCGATCTTTTCCTGCACCATCTGATCCAGGCCGGACAAAGATGCCGTGCCGCCCGCAAGAATCACATAATCAACGTCGTTATATTGGCTGGCCGCGAAGAAAAACTGCAACGAACGGGATACCTGCTGCACAACCGCATCCTTAAAGGGAGTCAGCACTTCGGCTTCATACTCATCGGGAAGGCCTGCACCGCCTTGCTTCTTACTCATGCCCGCCTCTTCAAAAGAGATGGCGTAACGACGCTGAATCTCCTCTGTAAGCTGCTTCCCCCCGAACAACTGTTCGCGAGTATAGATGGTTTTTCCGTCAGAGAGCACACTCAGCGTCGTCATCGTTGCACCAATATCGACAATGGCAACAATCTGCTCGTCCTCGGTCTCCCCTAGCTGCGGCTTAATGAGATCGAAAGTCCGTTCAATCGCGTACGCTTCGACATCCACCACCTTGGCGCTCAGGCTACCCAAAGACAGCGCCGCCTCTCGCATATCGACATTTTCTTTTCGGCAAGCCGCAAGCAGCACCTCGACCATGCCTGGATTACGCTCCACTTCTCCCTGAACTTCAAAATCGATCGCCACCTCGTCGAGGGGGTAGGGAATATACTGATCCGCCTCAACCGAGATTTGGCTCTCCAGCTCCTGATCGCTCAGGGCACCATCCATCTCAATAGTTTTTGTGATGACGGCCGAACCAGCCACTGCAACTGCTGCATTTTTGCAAGAGGTGCGGGACTTGCCGACCACACGCGATACAACGTCACCCACCACTTCGAGCTCATTGATGTTCTTCTCAACTACGGCGTTTTCTGGCAAAGGTTCAACGCCATAGGATTCGACACGATACCGATCCCCACTACGGCTCAGCTCGAGCACCTTGACGGATGTCGAACTTATATCGACTCCCAACACCGTATTGGTTTTCTTTTTAAAGAGACTTGCCACGGCCAATTTCCTATCAGCATCCGATACTTACGGACGGTTTGTGTATTTCTACATTAAATAACAGACTCTGTCACAGCGCAAATCTATCAAATGAAAAAAAACTCCTTATAATGGACACTTAGCGTAATAACTGGCACCAGCCATCCTCTAACCCCTTAATTTGTTTGGAATTTCATGAAAAGCACTCTGCGTCTTGCCCGTTTTTTGTGCTGGGCGACTTTTCTCTTAATTTGTGGCTCGGCGCTCATTTTCGCCAGTGCCTACCTGTATTTGAGCCCCGCGCTACCAACGGTAGAGAGCCTTAAGGACGTTCGCCTGCAAACCCCGCTAAGAATCTACACCAGCGACGCTAAACTTATAGCAGAGTTCGGTGAAAAACGGCGTACTCCGTTGCATTTTGAGCAAATCCCTCCCGAAATGATTGAAGCTGTTTTGTCGGCAGAGGATGACCGGTTTTACGAACACCACGGCGTCGATATAAAAGGGCTATTGCGGGCCGTCTCTCAGCTCATCCAAAGCGGACAGATCCAAAGCGGTGGCAGCACCATCACCATGCAGGTTGCAAAGAACTTTTTCCTCTCCAACAGGAAAGTTTTTTCCCGTAAATTCAATGAGATACTGCTCGCGCTTAATATCGAAAAGGAGCTCACCAAAGAGCAAATCCTGGAGCTATATCTCAATAAAATCTACTTGGGCAACCGCGCCTACGGAATCGAAGCCGCCGCACAGGTGTACTATGGAGAATCGATTGATCAGCTAACCCTGGCCCAGATTGCAATGATCGCCGGGCTCCCCAAGGCTCCCTCTCGCTATAACCCGATAATAAACCCCCAGCGCGCGGTGGTACGCCGCAACTGGATTCTCGGGCGGATGCTGGCCCTGGGCTATATCGACCAAGCCACTCACGATATAGCGCACAACGAGCCGGTCACCGCCCGTTACCACGGACTCCAAAACGACGTAGATGCACCCTATTTCGCCGAAATGGTGCGCGCCGACCTACTGGATCGCTTTGGCAGCGCAATCTATACCGACGGGTATCGCGTCATCACCACTATCGACAGCAGCCTGCAGCAGGCCGCGACTGACGCCACCCAGCAAGGCTTGCTCGATTACGACCGCCGCCATGGCTACCGCGGCCCCGAACGCCAGTTATTATTGGACAACGATGGGGCGCTGGAGCAAGCAGCGGAGGCCCTCAAGAGCACTCAGGTAGTCGGGCCACTCATACCGGCCGTGGTGTTAAGCACCGAGCAGCAGCAAGCCGAGATCATGCTGCGCGACGGCGCTGCCATCATGTCCTGGGATGGAATGGCATGGGCCCGTCGCCACATCGACGTTAACACCTTGGGGGAGAAGCCTTTGCTGGCTTCAGACATACTCAAACCTGGAGACCTGATTCGCGTTGAGCGCCAGCCCGACGGGAGCTACTGGTTGGCACAACTACCCTCGGTACAGGGTGCCCTTGTCTCCTTCCGCCCCGATGATGGTGCACTGCTCTCTCTGGTCGGTGGGTTTAACTTTCACTCCAGCAAATTCAATCGGGCCACCCAAGCCCATCGCCAGACCGGCTCAAACTTTAAACCCTTCATCTACAGCGCCGCACTGGAGAACGGCTTCACCGCCGCCTCCATCATCAATGATGCTCCGGTTGTATTTGAAGACCAGGGGCTGGAAGATACCTGGCGACCGCAAAACGACAGCGGTCGGTTTTATGGCCCAACTCGACTACGAACCGCGCTTTATAAATCCCGTAATTTGGTATCTATCCGCCTGCTAAGGCATATTGGAATCGTAAAAGCCCTGGAGTATGTGCAACGTTTCGGCTTCAACCCCGACCTGCTACCCAGAGATCTATCATTGGCGCTGGGCAGCGCAACCATGCCACCCTACGATCTCGCCGCAGGCTATATCGCAATCGCCAATGGTGGTTACCGAGTTATTCCGCACTTTATCCAACGCATTGAGCTTCTTGATGAGACCCTGTTTGAGATGCAACCTCACCGTGTCTGTCGCCTCAATTGCGCAGATGAATTAACGGCCGAAACCTCCGAGCTCAGCGCCCTGACTGACCTGGATACCCTGGAACTAGAGCTGGAATTGGAGCGCGAACTGGAATCCGCACAGGCAGGGGAACAAGCCACCATTGCCCCAGCAGCCATTGACGCCGAGCGCATCATGGATGAACGCGTCAATTACATCATGACAACCATGCTTCGAGATGTCATCCAGTCCGGTACAGGGCGCAGGGCACGGGTGTTGGGACGCAAGGATATCGGCGGCAAAACCGGAACTACCAACGAACAAAAAGACGCCTGGTTCTCAGGATTCAACCCTGATGTTCACACCACTGTCTGGGTAGGCTTCGACGAGCCAATCACATTAGGTGCCCGGGAATACGGCGGTACCGCAGCACTTCCAATCTGGATTAACTATATGGCGAAGGCGCTGCACGATACTCCCGAGCAGCCTCTGGCCCAGCCAGAAGGGATAATCACTATGCGTATCGACCCTGAAAACGGAACGCCCGCCACCAGCGGATCCCCCAGCGCCATTTTTGAAGTATTTCGAAAGGAGTTTGCTCCAGCCGCAATCCAAAATCCCACCTTGCCGTCTCTTGAGCAGGAGGACAGCCCCCCCCCCCTTCCCCCTGAACTGTTTTAAAGCTTCGGATCTCACCAGCGGCTAAACGCCAGACAAAAAAACGCCCCGGTCAACGGGGCGTCAGATTGCTGACAAAGTCCTCGCCCTTGTGCGGGGACTTTTTATAATAGGGTATGCTAAACGACACGCCCCCATCTCAAGCCACCATGGAGTTCGTCACCATCGACGAACTCGTTCCTCAAGATCACCTGCTGCGCAAGATCGACAAGACCATCGACTTCAGTTTTATCCATGAGTTGGTTAAGGACCTTTACTGCGCAGACAACGGTCGGCCAGCACTCGACCCAACGATGCTGTTCAAGCTGTTGTTCATCGGCTACCTCTACGGTATCCGTAGCGAGCGTCAGCTGATACGCGAAGTACAAGTTAACGTGGCCTACCGCTGGTTTCTGCGGCTGGGCTTGACCGACAAGGTGCCTGATGCGTCTACGCTCAGTCAGAACCGGCGCCGCCGGTTTAATGAGTCGGATGTTTATCAGCAGATCTTCGATGAGATCGTGTGCCAGGCGATGCGCAAGAAGCTGGTTTCTGGCAAGGTGTTGTACACCGATTCCACTCACCTAAAAGCCAATGCCAACAAGGGCAAGTGGGTCAAGGCACGCGCCGAGGCATCCTGCCGAGACTATCTGGGCGAACTGGACAAAGCGGTTGAGGAGGATCGGCTCAAGCATGGAAAAAAGCCCTTGCCACCGCGCTCGAAGAAGCCCGAGACGCGGGAAATCAAGCAAAGTACGACTGATCCAGACAGCGGCTACATGGTGCGCGATGGCAAGCCCAAAGGGTTCTTTTACCTTGACCACCGGACGGTCGATGACCGGTGCAATATCATCACCGATGTTCACGTCACCTCCGGGAATGTTCATGACAGCATCCCCTACCTAAACCGCCTGGACCGGCAGCGCCAACGCTTCGGCTTTGAAGTAAGCGCAGTGGGACTGGATGCCGGGTATTTTACCGCCGGCATCACGAAGGGTCTTGAGGATCGCGACATCTATGGAGTGATCAGTTATCGCAGGCCCACGCACCGCAAGGGCTACTTCTACAAGCGCGAATACCGCTACGACGCTAACACAGACAGCTATCGCTGCCCCCAGGGCCAGACACTCATCTACGCGACCACTGACCGTAACGGCTATCGTCACTACCACTCCGATTCAAAGCAGTGCCGCCACTGCCCACAGAGAGAATGCTGCACGCGTAATGTAAACGCCAAAAAAACCGTCACTCGGCATGTGTGGGAAGGCAGTAAGGAACGAGCCAACAGTCATCGACTGACCGAAGGTGGGCGGCTGATATACGCCCGGCGCAAGGAAACGGTCGAACGAAGTTTTGCTGATGCCAAGCAGCTTCACGGATACCGATATGCACGCTTTCGCGGTCAAGAAAAGGTGGCCGCGCAGTGCCTGATGACTGCCGCCGCGCAGAACATGAAGAAAATAGCCCTGCTATGCGCCTGAACAGGTGTTTTTACCCTTTCAGCTCCAAGTTTTATCGCGACACGGCCCATTGTAAGACCGCTTGAGCCGGCAGACGGAAGAAAATAGCTTCAGCTTCAACAGCAGGAAAACTTCCATCAATCAGCTACCAAGTCCTAGAAAAAGCAAACCCCGGTAAAAATACCGGGGTTTGTCAGTGGTCTGACGCCCCGGTCAACGGGGCGTTTTTTTGTCTATTTCGACTCAAATAGATCTAGATATCATCCATTGAGTTCAGCGGATAATTGCTTGGATAGGCCTGGCGAGCAACACCACTATCAACAGCAGCCTTCGCAACCGCACCAGACACCGCGCCCAGCAAACGAGCATCCATTGGCTTGGGGATAATGTAATCCCGCCCAAAATCCATAGCGTCAACACCGTATGCCTTCAACACCTCAGCAGGCACAGGCTGCTTGGCCAGGTCCTTGATGGCGTAAGCCGCTGCCACTTTCATCTCTTCGTTAATCGCGGTTGCACGCACATCCAACGCACCACGGAAGATGAAGGGGAAGCCCAGCACGTTGTTAACCTGATTCGGATAGTCGGAACGACCGGTCGCCATGATCACATCGCTACGGGTCGCATTCGCAAGCTCAGGACTGATCTCGGGATCAGGGTTCGAGCACGCAAACACGATGGGGTCACTCGCCATCTTCGCCAACTGATCCGCCGACAATAGATTAGGGCCGGACAGCCCCAGGAAGACATCGGCACCATCGATGGCATCATCCAGCGTGCGCTTGTCGGTCTCGATGGCAAATTCAGCCTTGTACTGATTCAGGTTATCACGGCCATGATGGATCACACCGTTACGATCAAGCATATAGATATTTTCAGCTTTCATGCCGCAGCTGATTAGCAGCTTGGTACAGGCAATTGCAGCTGCGCCCGCACCCAACACAACCATCTTCGCCTGGTCGATGGTTTTGCCTGCGATCTCCAGGGCGTTGAGCATGCCGGCAGCGGTCACGATGGCGGTTCCGTGCTGGTCGTCATGAAATACAGGGATATCGCACTGTTCGATCAGTACCCGCTCAATTTCAAAGCACTCGGGTGCCTTGATATCTTCCAGGTTGATGCCACCAAAGGTGTTGGCAATCAATTTCACGGTATCGATAATTTCCTGAGGATCCTGAGTATCCACTTCGATATCAATGGAATCTACACCGGCAAACTTCTTGAACAGAAGCGACTTACCTTCCATTACAGGCTTGCTGGCCAAAGAGCCCAGATTACCGAGACCCAGAATCGCGCTACCATTACTGATAACCGCGACAAGGTTGCCCTTGGCCGTATATTTGTAAGCGTTTTCAGGGTCTTTAGCGATCTCGCGCACCGGCTCAGCCACACCAGGGCTATAGGCCAGCGACAGGTCGCGGGAAGTTTCTGCTGGGGTACTCAGTTCTATGCTGATTTTGCCCGGCTTGGGGTTGGCATGGTAGTCCAGTGCAGCTTGTTTCATATCCTCAGACATGGCGTATGTCCCGATCTAGTGAATTATGGGGAGCCAAAGGATATAGAAAACCGATTCACCTCACAAGCAGCCCACGCTTATAGTGGGTATTAGCCCGATCAATAGATCACCTTTAGCCACTGCCCTGGTGCCGGCTCCCCATCCGGATACTGGTCATTGATCAAGCGCAGTTGCGCTTCTGCATAACGGGACAGAGGGCTACGCGACGCCAGGGAGGCGTAGCGATCCCCGCTTTTGGCACGAACACGCTTAAGGTGCAACCCATCCGCCTTGGCAGAGTCGACCTTGGGGAGGGGGCCAAAACTTGCGATGGCCACCTGCATTGAGCGATCAAAGGCGTCAAACTCACGCTCATTTTTCACCGAGCCGATCAACTCAAACACCTTCCCGTCGTAATAAATAACCGCCACCCGATGCAGCGGTTTACCGCGAGGATCCACCACAGCACTGTACCCTCGATAGGATTTCCCTTCGATATCAAATCCCTGCCTCACCCGACTCTTCCCAACTCGCTCGTGCAGATACTCGGCCGGTGTGTAGCCATTTTTGATCTCGCCCATTTGTAGTAACAGAAAGGCTTTCTCCTCCGGAGCGATAGCGACCAGCTGCTCGGGCTGGTTCTGCAATTTCCACCCCTCAGGAAAAGTGACCTTAAGATTCATCGGCTTATGCAAAAAATGGCGACCATCAACAATGCCCTGGGCGGCACTATTGCCAAACGCCATGCCATCTACCGCCTTGAGATAATCATCCCGACCCACGCGACCATTACCCAGCGCCGGGACTTGACCAACGACTCCCTGCAACCGTTCATCGTTTGCCGGATGGGTTGAAAACAGTCCATGGTAACTTGCCACCTGCTGACCGCTCTCTTGGGCTCGCAACTGCGCAAAGGTTTCTTGATTCTTGAGCACTTCAATCACCTCGATCATGGCTTGGGGATCATAACCAGAATTCGCCAGATACTGCGCTCCGAAACCGTCGGCCTCCAGCTCATGATCGCGGCCATAGCCGCTCACCAGCGCCGTACTGGCGATATTGCTCAGATCCCCGGCAGCCCCACCCGCGTAGACCGCAACGACCTGACTCAGGATATTACCGGCCATGGCCATACTCTGCTGCTGAACACTATGCCGCGCGGTTACATGGCCCACCTCATGGGCCAACACGGCAGCCAGCTCTGCCTCAGAGTTCAGGTACGCCATTAATCCCCGATGGATGTAAATAAAGCCACCGGGTAACGCAAAGGCATTAATATCCGGCGTATCGATCACCGTAAACTGGTATTCAAGGGCACTACGGTGACTATTGGCAGCCACCTTACGACCGATGGTCTGCACGTACCGCTGCAGCCGCTGATCAGCATAGAAGGGATACTGTTTCCGAATCTCCTGGCTGTACTTACGCCCCATGCTGATCTCATCGGCTTCTGACATCAGTACAAAATCCCGGTCCCCCGTGGCCGGATTCACTGCGCAGCCTTGCAGCCAAACCAGTACCCACAGGGCCGCGAAGACACGCACTACTCCCCGCCAACCTGACACGACCTTCAACACCCACCTGACCACACTCACTCCTGCCAACCGGTTACTGGATAATCCTGATCATTGCTGGATGACGCACAGGCAGCATCCAGCGGCGATAACCTGATTTCAGTGTACCTCCTCGTGCTTGCCGGTCAATAACCCAGCCCCGCACCTCCACCCGCCGACCTTCACCCAGTAATCCCGGTAGCGCTGAAAACCGCTGACGATCCCGCTGGGAGACTCTTAATACCAGATGCTCATCCAACTCCAACCAGATGAAATCCCCTCCCCGACTCCCCCCGGAGATACGCCCTCGCAAGACGTAGAATCCACTGCGCGATACCGTGGCCGCCGGCGCGGGTTGATGACTCCATATGCCCAGGCCTGCCAGGCGAGCACGCTGCTCGGCCGCCGCAAGGCACTGCCAACCGTCACCATTGGGCGGCACCACAACCAAGGCACCCAACCCCTGCTCAAGCAAAAGCTCGGACAGGTTACGCCGTCCCGGCCCCAGATAAACTCGCGCCAGCAAGCGACCATAACGATCCCTGTCTTCCACGGCAGGATCAATGTACAGCCGCCGGGAGCCCGCAAGCAGGCGCTCAACAAAGCTTTTCGCGGCTAACGCCCCGACCTCATCCGCCCGACCCTCTCGCCCCATCTCTGGAGTATTAATACCCAACAGCCGCAACCGCCTGCCATCTTCTAACAACAGTGTGTCGCCATCGTAAATTCGCTGCCAACCCACCTCTTGCAAGCCGCCCACCGGGGCGCAGGTCAGCGCGAACGCCGAATGACAGGCAATAAAAAAGGCGCTTGCAATAAGCGCCTTTTTCCAACATCCCATTTTCAGGGACTCACTCTTACTTGCGAGTGGAGAGACCACCGAAACGCTGCTTGAAGCGCTCGATACGGCCGCCAGCGTCAAGTACCTTCTGCTTACCGGTGTAGAAGGGGTGGCAAGCTGAGCAAACGTCGAGGTGAATTGGCTTGCACAGGGTAGAACGAGTCTTGACTACGTTACCGCAGCTACAAGTTGCTTCGATCTCTTCGTAAGCTGGATGAATATCGGCCTTCATGATCTATTCCTCTAAAAGTAGTGAGCACCGCCACCAAGCCCACTGCCTGGCACCGCACTCTAGCCTTGCCCACATTTATTCGGGGCAAAAATAAGACGGCGCATGCTACCAGAATTCCACCAAGAAGCAAGTCCTGCAAAGACGATAGCAAAACCTTTCTCCTTGCGCCGACGGTGATACCATAGCGCAATCAAAACCAACTTCGATACAAGGCAGCCACAACTCGATGATCTCCACCGATCGATCAGGACGGATCCTGCGGATCGCACTGCCCTCCCCCCTGCGGCGCCTGTTCGATTACCGCGCTCCCGAGCAATGGCCGCAGCAATCGCTAACGGCAGGAGTACGCATCAGCGTGCCTTTCGGCAAGCGCACTCTGGTAGGTGTTCTGGTCGAACAACCCGATAGCAGTGAGCTGCCACTGGAGCAGTTGAAAACCGCCATAGAGCTGATTGATACCACCCCCCTGCTGCCACCTTCGGTTCTGGCACTGTGTCGCTGGTGCGCTGACTACTACCACCACAGCCTTGGCGACACCCTGAGCATCGCACTTCCCGCACTACTGCGCCAAGGCCACCCCGCCAGCCTCGCCGAAGCCCACTGGCGTTGTGCGCAACCACTGGATGCGGCGTTGCGGCAAACCCTTCAGCGTGCACCGAAGCAGCTTCAAGCCATGGAGCAACTGAACCTGCACCCGAAGGGCATTAGCCGTCCCCTGCTTGCCAGCCTGGGGATCAATAGCGCCACACTTAAAGCCCTCAACGAGAAGCAGCTTGTTGAGTGCGAGTACCTCGACGAGCCAATACAGCATCGGGGAACACTGCTTCACGAAGCCCCCCTGCCCCTCAATAGCGATCAACAGAGCGCTGTGGAGCGCATCAATTGCGGCCTTGATAAGTTCCATTGTCACCTGCTGCAAGGCGTGACAGGCAGCGGCAAAACAGAGGTCTACCTGCACTGCATCGAACAGGTGCTGCAGCAGGGCAAGCAGGCATTGGTGCTGGTACCCGAGATTGGCCTCACCCCACAAACCCTGCAACGCTTTCGCCAACGCTTTAACGTTGCCGTCGCCGCCATGCACTCCGGTCTCAACGACCGTGAACGACTCAAGGCATGGTTGGACGCCCGCAGCGGCAGGGCCGGAATCCTGATAGGGACCCGCAGTAGCCTGTTTACGCCCCTACTCCGCCCAGGAATTATCATTGTCGACGAAGAGCATGACGGCTCTTACAAGCAGCAGGATGGGCTGCGCTACAACGCGCGCGACCTGGCGATCTACCGCGCTAAACTGGAGCAGATCCCGATTATTCTGGGTTCAGCCACCCCCTGTCTGGAGTCTCTGCACAACGCCTTGCAACAGCGTTACAGTCAACTGTTGCTGCCCTATCGCGCCGCCGCAACCCAACCCCATTACGAGCTCCTCGACCTGCGTAACCAGACGCTGGTAGCGGGCATGACCAGCGCACTGCAACTTCAGGTGGAGCAACACCTGAAACAGGGCAATCAGGTACTGTTATTTCTCAATCGACGGGGGTACGCCCCTACCCTGCTCTGCCACCAATGCGGCTGGGTTGCCGATTGCCGGCTCTGTGATTCACGCATGACCCTGCACCGGACCCCGCCCCACCTGCATTGCCACCATTGCGACAGCCAGGGCGAGGTGCCTCACCGCTGCCCCCAGTGCGGCAGTCACGAACTCTATCCCGTAGGACGAGGCACCGAGCGCAGCGAGGAGGAACTCCAGCAACGCTTCCCGCGGGCGTCGATTCTGCGTATCGACCGGGACAGCACGCGCAAAAAAGATGCGATGAACCAGTTACTGCAACAGATTCATCGAGGGGCACCGGGTATCCTGCTGGGCACACAGATGCTGGCCAAAGGGCATCACTTCCCCGCGGTTACGCTGGTCGCTATCCTCGATGTCGATAGCGGCCTGTTCAGCACCGACTTTCGCGGAATCGAGCGCATGGGTCAGCTACTGCTGCAAGTTGCCGGCAGGGCAGGAAGGGCCGACCGGCAAGGCACGGTCGCTATCCAGACCCACAACCCGGAACACCCCGCCCTGCTGCAATTGATCCAGCAGGGGTATGAGTCCTTTGCTCGAACCCTGCTGCAAGAGCGCAGCCTGCTTGGACTCCCGCCCTATAGCCATCTGGTACTGCTGCGCAGCGAATCCCCTCACATGGAGCTCAGCCAGCAGTTCCTCGCCGACATCCGTGAACTCGGAAACAGATATTCGCAAGACAACACAAACCATAAGCTCAGCATGCTGGGACCAATCGCCGCCCCCATGGAACGCCGCCAGGGACGCTACCGCTGCCAGCTACTGCTGCAAAGCAGCTCCCGCAAAGCACTGCACCAACTGCTGCAACGCCTGCTACCCGACATGGAATCCCACCCCCTCAGCCGCAAGGTTCGCTGGTCGGTAGATGTGGACCCGCAGGAGATGCTGTAGTGGCAGTCCGGCGCGACATCCTCTTTGCTCTTGGCCTGATAGTGGCGCTGTGTGCAATAACCGCGCTATTTGGCGGCGGCCTGAAGAGTGATTTCTATCTGGATGATTTTCCCAACCTGTCGGTATTGTCCAGCGTCTCCATGCCTGGCGGATTCTGGTTTGCGACCCTGCAAAACGCCTCCAGCGCCCTTGGCCGACCATTGACCATGTTCAGCTTTGCCCTGCAAGCGGAAAGCTGGCCATCGGACCCCGCAGCGTTCAAGCGCATCAACCTTCTGATCCACCTTTTTAATACGCTACTGGTTGCTATGGTGAGCCAGCAGCTGTTTGCGCTGCGTAAGCTTCCCAATAGCCAGTGGCTCGCGCTGGCGGTTGCCCTGCTGTGGGCAATCGCCCCCCTTCACTTGAGCAGCGTACTCTACGTCATCCAGCGTATGAGCCTGCTGGCCGCTACCTTCTCCCTGCTGGGCGTCGCTCTCTATCTGCGGGCCGACCAGCTGTTTGCACAGGGGCGCTGGCGAGCCGGTTACCTGCGACTCACCCTGGGCTACGGGGCCTGCCTGCTGTTTGGGGTGCTGGCCAAGGAGAATGCGATCCTACTGCCAACCTTGCTGCTACTGCTCGACGGCACCCTGTGCCGTCAACGTCTTCGTCCCCCCGCGTGGAAACGCTATCAGCTCGCCTTCCTGTGGCTACCCCTGGTGATGCTTGCGCTCTACCTAGTGTTCTTCTCCCAGGCCCTAAACTACAGTTCCCGCCCCTTCGACATGGGCCAGCGCCTGCTCACCGAGGGCCGGGTGATGTTTCACTACCTGGCGCAGTTCCTATGGCCGGTCGGGCCAGAGCTTGGCCTCTACCACGACGATTTTCCGCTATCTCGCGGCTGGCTGTACCCTGTCAGCACCCTGATCGCTGCCTCGGGATGGTTACTGCTGATAAGCGCCGCCCTTGGGGGTAGCCGTCACTGGCCAGTCCTCAGCTTTGTCACCGGCTGGTACCTGCTTGCCCAACTGCTCGAATCCAGCGTAATTTCGCTGGAGATCTATTTCGAACACCGCACCTATCTGCCGATGGTAGGGGTCTGTTGGGGGATCATTTTTTGGGGCGAACGCCTGCTACAACAGCGCCCCTCCATGAAGCGACTTGTACTCACCGGTTTTGCGCTCTACCTGCTGGCGATCGCCAGCGTCACCTGGCAGCAGGCCCACCTCTGGAGCCAGCCATTGCTGATGGCGGCAGAAAAAATGGAGCAGCACCCGAACTCCGAGCGCGCGCGCCTGAGTGGTGCCCAGCAGCTTTTAAAACGGGGGGAAGGGGATGCCGCCGTCAGGCTACTGCTGCACGACAAATCCTGGTCACAGCTACCCGCCTCTCGTCAGGGGCGACTGTTACTACTGAGCTGTAGCGAAGAGGTTCCCCTGCCCAACCCAGGCTATTGGCAAGGGATCACCTACTCCCGAGAAATTATCGACAGCCTGCAGCAACTGCTGGGTGCCCTAGGAACAAACAACTGCCCCCGCTGGCCCATTGAGAATGCTAGCCAGCTGCTCGTAACCCTGCAGGAGAACCCCGCCTACAGCGGCCGCCACGCCGTGCATTTCATGCAGGCCAAACTTGCCCTGCTGGTGGGTGACCTCGAAGAAGCGAAAACCCAGGCCCGCGCCGCAAACCAGAACGGGCGACCCGACGTGGAATGGATGTTAATCGATATTGCCCTATCCACGGGCGACCGCGAAGGGGCTGCGATAGCGCTGGAACAAGCGCAGCAAAAGATTGATCGCCTAGGCTGGCGCTCTCTGCGCTACCGCCCGCTACTGAAAGCCTATCGCCAAAGAATCAATGGCGCGCCGCCCCCATGAGCGGCGCAGCTTACACCCAATTACATCTGCTCGACGGTTTCGATACCGAGTAGGTCCAGCCCCAACTCAAGCTCACTCGCCACCAGTGCGCAGAGTTTAAGGCGGCTCGCGCGTACTGCGGGATCAACTCCATCTTTATTTACAGGGCAGGCCTCGTAAAACGACATAAAGGCACCCGCCAACTCGTACAGATAAGTACACATCAGGTGCGGGCAGCCTTCGCGGGCAACGTTATCAACCACCTCGTTAAACTGCAGCAACTTGGTGGCGAGCGCCTGCTCTTCCGATTCGACGATAAGCAGCTTACCCTCCAGCCCCGACAGCTCCATATTTCCCTTACGGAAAATCGAGCGGATACGGGTAACGGCATACTGCAGATAGGGTGCTGTATTCCCCTCAAAGGAGAGCATATTATCCCAGTCGAAGATGTAGTCTGTGGTCCGGTTTTTTGACAGGTCCGAGTACTTTACCGCCCCGATCGCGACCGCATTAGCCACCTCCGCTTGCTGCCGTGGATCCATATCAGGGCTCTTTTGTGCGATCAGGGCCGTGGCCCGGACAACCGACTCGTCCAGCAGCTCGGACAGCTTGACCGTGCCACCACTGCGGGTTTTAAAGGGTTTTCCATCTTTACCTAACATGACACCAAACGCATGATGCTCCAACGGCACGGATTCTGGTACATAACCGGCCTTGCGCACGATGGTCCAGGCGTGCTGCAGGTGCTGGGCCTGACGCGCATCGATGTAGTAGAGCACGCGATCAGCGCCCAATGTTTCATAGCGATATTTGGCACAGGCGATATCGGTCGTGGTGTAGAGAAACCCTCCATCACGCTTTTGAATAATGACGCCCATGGCGTCGCCATCCTTGCCCTTGAACTCATCAAGAAACACCACCAGCGCGCCATCATCTTCGACGGCGATCCCCTTGGCCTTGAGGTCGGTGACGATGGCGGGCAGCATGTCGTTGTACATACTTTCGCCCATGGTGTCCTTGGGACCGATATTTACATTCAAGCGATCATAGGTGATCTGATTCTGCACCATGGTCACATCCACCAGCTTGCGCCACATTTGCAAGCACCAGGCATCTCCCCTCTGGAGCTTGACAACATAGTTGCGGGCTCGGGCAGCAAAGTCAGGGTCGCTGTCATAGTGGGTCTTGGATTCGCGATAAAACTGCTCCAGATCCCCGAGCTCCGCCTTCATGATGTCCGGATTTTCTTTTTGCAGCTCTTCTAGGTGAGCAATCAACATTCCGAACTGAGTGCCCCAGTCACCGATATGGTTGGCCCGAATAACCCTGTGCCCCAAAAACTCCAGCGTACGTGACACCGCGTCACCAATAACCGTGGAGCGCAAGTGGCCGACATGCATCTCCTTGGCCACATTGGGCGCGGAGAGATCAACCACTACGGTCTGCGGACTGCCTGCCAGGCTGACGCCCGCGCGGTCACTGCCATAGGATTGCTCAAGCTGTGCGGCCACCCACCCTGGCTTAAGGAATATATTGATAAAGCCAGGGCCCGCCACTTCAAGTTTTTCTACTACATCGCCTAGCTCGGTTTCCAGCGCGGCCTGAACTTTAAGCGCCATGTCTCGAGGATTAACGCCTTGGCGCTTGGCAACCGCCATCACTCCATTGGCTTGATAATCACCAAAATTAACTCGCGCACTGGGACGCACCATACCGGCGCTACCCTCGGGGGCACCTACAGAATGCAGCGCATCGGCGACCTTGGCATCAAGAAACTGGCGAATATTCATGAGACTTCCTTAAGGTTGGCAAATATAAGAGTAAGCAAATAATCGGAATACAAAAAAACCCGACCAGACGGACTGATCGGGTTTCTATAAATCTTCGCCGACCGGCCTAGCAGGGTTAGTGCAAGCGGGGGCGTCGTCGCACCATATTTACGGCAGCGGCATCCACACCACGGTGTTCGAGGTACAGGTCGAATGTATCGATAACCATAGGCTGGACAGGTGCAGTTTTCATAGGGGCGGATACTAACCAAAAGGGCGTTGTATAACAATAGTACAAACCCCTACTACGGCCCCAATACCGGCTAATAAGCCCCTTGTACTCACTTGCCAACAATGGCGATAATGGCGCACCGGATTGCCTGCTACGCGGAACTGCTTCCCCCTCCATGAGTCGACACAGCAAAACACAAGGCGGCGCCAGCCGAAAGCCAACACCACAGCGCTCCGGCCCACGCTCCAGCGTGCCCGGCTGGGTTTGGATGTTCACCGGCATCGTCACCGGACTGTTTATCGCTTTTTTGATGAAGCTGGCCCCTAACGCCGTCGACGTAAGAGACCTGGCCGATACAGCAGAGGAACAAACCGGTAGCGAAGAGCGGCCCCGCGCCGTGTTCGATTTTTACACCCTGCTTCCGGAAAGCGAGGTGCTGGTGCCTGATGCTCCCCCCCTACCGACAACAGCGACAAAATCTGCCACAGCAACGACCGCCCCGAAAAAACCGAGCATATACCTGCTGCAGGCGGGATCATTCCGTAACCTCGGTGATGCAGACCGACTTCGAGCCCAGCTCACACTCGAAGGGCTCGATGTTAAAACCCAAAAGGTCACCATCCGTGGTAATGAAACCTGGTACCGGGTACAGGTCGGCCCTTTCAGCGACACAAGCCGCCTCAACCAGGCCCGCAAAACCCTCACTGCACTCGACATCAACCCCCTGCCACTGCAACTTAAGTAACCCTGGAAGACTTGAAGTTTGCCGGCAACACCCCATATTCACTCAATACCCGCGATTTAAAAGCAGCCCCGTACTCCGACAGAGCCCGGCGGCCGCTGACAGCACGAGGAACTGATTTTGGAACAATTTCGAGGCACTACGATCCTTTCGGTTCGCCGCAATGGAAAGGTCGTTATCGGCGGCGATGGGCAAGTATCCATGGGCAACACCGTTATGAAAGGCAACGCCCGCAAGGTTCGTCGGCTTTACAACAACCAGGTGATCGCCGGCTTTGCCGGCGGCACTGCCGATGCGTTTACGCTATTTGAGCGTTTCGAGGCGCAGCTAGAAAAGCATCATGGACAACTGGTTCGCGCTGCGGTGGAACTGGCCAAGGAGTGGCGAACCGATCGCGCACTGCGCCGCCTCGAAGCGCTGCTTGCGGTTGCCGACTCAAAGGCCTCATTGATCATTACCGGCAACGGTGATGTCATCGAACCCGAAGAGAGCCTGATCGCCATTGGGTCCGGTGGACCCTTTGCCCAGTCTGCTGCCCTTGCCCTGCTGCACAATACCGACCTGGAAGCACGAGAGATCGTCGAGAAGGGGCTGGAGATCGCCGCCGACATCTGCATCTATACCAATCACAATCGCACCATCGAAGTCCTCGATTGCGAATAACGCCTAGCGGAAACCCCACCATGTCCAATATGACCCCCCGTGAAATCGTCCACGAACTGGACAAGCACATCATTGGCCAGGCCGATGCCAAGCGCGCGGTAGCAATAGCCCTGCGTAACCGCTGGCGCCGCATGCAGCTCAACGCGGACCAGCGCATTGAGATCACACCCAAGAACATCCTCATGATCGGCCCCACCGGGGTAGGTAAAACCGAGATCGCCCGCCGCCTCGCGCGCCTGGCCAAAGCGCCCTTTATCAAAGTCGAAGCCACCAAATTTACCGAGGTGGGCTACGTAGGCCGCGACGTGGATTCAATCATTCGCGATTTGATGGATGCTTCCATCAAAATGATGCGCGAGGAGGAGATCCATAAAGTCCAGCATCACGCCGAGGATGCCGCCGAGGAGCGTATTCTCGATGCACTGCTGCCCCCAGCACGGGATTTCGACGAGAGCGCCAAACCAGCCGACTCATCAACCCGCCAGCTATTTCGTAAAAAGCTACGGGAGGGCGAACTGGATGAGAAAGAGATCGAGCTCGAGTTGCACGAAAGCAAGCCAGGGGTAGAGATCATGGCGCCCCCCGGCATGGAGGAGATGACCAGCCAGCTGCAAAACATGTTCTCCAACCTCAATCAGGGCCGCAGTAAAACCCGTAAGCTCAAGATCAAGGATGCCCTCAAGCAGGTGCGGGATGAGGAGGCCGCCAAGCTGGTCAACGAAGAGGAGCTCAAGGGACGCGCACTGGACGCCGTCGAGCAAAACGGTATCGTCTTTATCGATGAGATCGACAAGGTCGCCAAACGCTCAACGGGTGCTAGCGCCGATGTCTCCCGGGAGGGAGTACAGCGCGATCTATTGCCCCTTATCGAGGGCTGCACGGTCAACACAAAATTCGGCATGATAAAGACCGACCACATTCTGTTTGTGGCCTCCGGTGCGTTTCACCTGGCCAAACCCTCGGACCTGATTCCGGAACTGCAGGGGCGCCTGCCGATCCGGGTTGAGCTAAACGCGCTCTCCACCGGCGACTTCGAGCGCATCCTGACCGAGCCCGATTTTTCTCTTACCGAACAGTACCAGGCGCTGATGAACACTGAAGGAGTGCCCCTGAGCTTCACCGAAAGCGGCATTAACCGCATCGCCGAGGTCGCCTGGCAGGTTAACGAAAGCACCGAAAACATTGGTGCACGCCGTTTGCATACTGTAATGGAGCGCCTGCTGGAGGAGCTATCCTTTAGCGCGGCCGATGTCGGCAGTACCGGCGAGGCGATCAGTGTCGATGCGGCCTATGTGGACAAATACCTGGGTGAACTGGCGCAGGACGAAGACCTCAGTCGCTACATTCTCTAGCCTTAGCGCGCTAGTATGAGAGGCAGCCTACGGGCTGCCTTTGCCATCGATCCCCACGAGAGCCTCCATGACCCATCCCGCCAATATTCCCGTCGATATCAAACTGCACCGAAAATCCCGCATTCTGGAACTGACCTATGGCGACGGCAGTCGCTTCGAATTGAGCTGTGAATACCTGCGGGTTCATTCACCCTCTGCGGAGGTCCGTGGCCATGGCGAGGGACAGGAGACGCTGCAGACAGGCAAAATCAATGTCAATCTCAAGGAGCTGGTACCGGTTGGCAACTATGCGCTCAAACTCGTATTCGACGACGGCCACGATTCAGGGCTCTACGACTGGAACTACCTGCGAGACTTGGGTGAAAACCATGACCTGCACTGGCAACACTACCTTGACCGACTCGATCAAGCGGGAGCAAGCCGCGACCCAGACTTGAGCGTAGTCAAAATAATGGGCTAACCCGCCCCCCCGCAGGAGACAACACCCGCCGACACCGCTAGAATAACCGGTTCGTTTATCCGTACCGGTATGGAACCACGTCATGTCTGAGAGCAGTACCGCCACCACCCATTTTGGCTACGAAACCGTTGCCACTACCGAAAAAGAGCATCGCGTCGCCGAGGTGTTTCACTCGGTAGCCCAAAAGTACGACATCATGAACGATTTCCTCTCGGGCGGAGTACATCGTCTGTGGAAGCGTTTCACGATCGAGGTCAGTGGCGTTCGTGCCGGCAACAGCGTTCTTGATATTGCAGGCGGAACCGGCGACCTCACCATCAAATTTTCCCGCCTGGTGGGGGAGCACGGCAAAGTGGTGCTGGCTGATATCAACGAATCCATGCTCAGGGTCGGCCGGGACCGCCTTATGGATCGAGGTATTGCCGGCAATGTTGAGTACGTTCAGGCAAACGCTGAATGCTTACCCTTCCCCGATAACAGCTTTGATGTCGTGACCATCGCCTTTGGCCTGCGCAATGTAACCGATAAGGACGCAGCCCTGCGCTCCATGCTTCGTGTACTAAAGCCCGGCGGCCGACTGTTGGTGCTGGAGTTTTCCAAGACCAGTCACCCAGTACTGAGCAAAATCTACGACACCTACTCATTCAACCTGTTGCCGGTCATCGGCAAGGTCGTGGCCGATGACGCGGAAAGCTACCGCTACCTGGCAGAGTCGATCCGCATGCACCCCGACCAGAAAACCCTGGAAGAGATGATGCGTAGCGCCGGCTTTGAGCGCACCAGCTTTCACAATATGACCGGGGGAATTGTTGCCCTGCATCGCGGCATCAAACCCTGACCTCGGACGACTTAGATGATCGATCCTACGATCACCATGGCTGTATTGGCCAGTGCGGAAAGCACGCTTAACGCGTTACTGCGCCGCGACCCACCTACTCTCGCAAAAGTGACGCGACTCGAGGGTCGGGTTCTGCACATCCAGGTAACCGACCTCGACTTCGACTGCTTCGTCCACCCCGATAGCGATGGCGTGCGCCTGCTAGGCTATGACGAACAACCTCCCCGCACCAGCCTGTTCTCCAGCAGCAGCTCACTACTGCGGCTGTTAGCCAGCGATAATCCCGCCCGCACCCTGCATGAAAGCGAGTTTCGCATCGAGGGCGATGCCGCCCTAATCATCGAACTCCAGCAGATTGCGCTGAACTATGAGCTCGATCTCGAAGGCCTGATCGCCACCGCCGTCGGTGATGTAGCCGCCCACAGTATCACACGTGGGCTGGGTGGGGCAGCAAACTGGCTTGCCAACAGCAACCAAAGCCTACAACGGAGTATCTCGGAGTATCTGCAAGAGGAGTTGGAATTGCTACCCTCGGCCAACGAGGTCGAATGCTTTACCCAAGACCTGCAGCAGACGCAACTCGATCTGGACCGACTGGAAGCTCGTATCGAACAACTGCAAAAACGCCTCAACCCCACCAACACTTTACAGGACTAACCGTGCAACAACTGCGTCGTCTGATTCGTATTCTCTGGGTTATTGGCCGTTATCGTCTTGACGACCTCCTGCAGGGAATCCAACTTCCCTGGTACCTGCGGCTGTTGCGCGCGATCTCACCCTGGCGTTTTAGCAGCAGTGAACTTAGTCGAGGCGAACGCCTGCGTCTTGCGCTGGAAGAGCTGGGTCCCATATTCGTTAAATTTGGCCAACTGCTCTCCACTCGTCGCGACCTGCTTCCCGACGACATCGCCGATGAGCTGGTAAAACTGCAGGATCAGGTACCCCCGTTTTGCACCAGCGAAGCCCAGCGCATCATCGAGCAGGACCTGGGACAACCCATCGACAGCCTCTTTGCCCGCTTCGATGTCGAAGAGCTGGCGTCCGCATCGGTTGCTCAGGTCCATAGCGCACAACTCCATAGCGGCGAAGAGGTCGTGATCAAAGTAGTACGGCCCGATATTGAGGGCGTTATTCGCCAGGACCTGAAGTTACTCTACCTGATCGCACAGGTCATCAGCCGCCTCTCCGCCGATGGCCGCCGCTTACGCCCCGTCGAAGTGGTGTCTGACTATGAACACACCATCATGGACGAGCTCGACATGCAGCGCGAAGCGGCCAACGCCTCCGTCTTACGCCGCAACTTCGAAGGCTCTGAGCAGCTCTATGTGCCGGAAGTACACTGGTCCTACTGCGGCCAGCGCGTACTAACCCTGGAGCGCATCTACGGCGTCCCTATTGGCGAGGTTGATCGCTTACGCGAGCTGGGCATCGACATGAAAACCCTCGCCGAGTATGGCGTTGAGATCTTCTTTACCCAGGTGTTCCGAGACGCATTTTTCCATGCCGATATGCACCCGGGTAATATTTTTGTTGATATTGCCGACCCCAAAAAACCCCGCTATATCGCTCTGGACTTTGGCATCGTCGGCTCCCTTAATCCGGACGACCAAAGCTATCTGGCTCGCAACTTGCTGGCATTTTTCCAGCAAGATTACCGTCGCGTGGCGCAACTGCATATCGATTCAGGCTGGGTCCCCGCCGACACCCGGGTTAATGAGCTTGAGGCCGCTATCCGCAGCGTTTGCGAACCCATTTTTGCCAAACCCCTGGATCAGATCTCCTTCGGACAACTGCTGCTAAAGCTGTTCCAGACCGCCCGCCGCTTTGATATGGAGGTCCAACCGCAGCTGGTACTGCTCGAAAAAACATTACTTAATATCGAGGGTCTGGGACGCCAACTTTATCCCCAGCTTGATCTTTGGCAAACCGCCCATCCCTACCTTGAACGCTGGATGAAACAGCGCATCGGCCCCCGTGGCGTGCTGCGAGCATTGCGCGAGCAGGCACCGGAGTGGATCGAGCAAGCCCCGCACATACCGCAGCTGGTGTTTAACCTGCTACAGGAGCGCAACCGAGAGATCCGCAAGCCTCAGCAGGTTGCCGCCAAAAAACGCCGTTGGCCCACGGTTGTGCTGGGAACGGCCGCCCTTGCAAGCGCTTTTATAAGCGCCACCCCAGAGCTGCCCCACCTGCTCGGAGAGGGCGCTGGCTGGCAAAGCATCGCGCTAGCAGCAATCGGCATCTATTTGATAGCGGTCAAGTAGCCGCAGCTCCGACGAGGATAGAATGAACGACTGGATAGAACAGATTAAATGGGACAACAATGGATTGGTGCCCGCCATTGCCCAGGATCACGCCACTGGCGAGGTGCTGATGGTCGCCTGGATGAATCGGGAAGCTCTCCAGCTCACGCGACTAGAGCAGCGAGCTATCTACTGGTCGCGCTCACGCCAAGCGATCTGGCGCAAGGGTGAAAGTTCCGGGCATATCCAGCAACTAAAGCAGATACGCCTGGATTGTGATGCCGATGTAGTACTGCTCGAGGTGGAGCAACTCGGGGATATTGCCTGCCATACGGGGCGACGCAGCTGCTTTTACCGACAGCTGGACAGTAGCGGGGAGCAACCAATATGGAAAGTAGTTGCCCCGATATTAAAAGACCCGCAAGATATCTATTAACGGGGCCGGGTTCCATCCGGTAGCCAACCATACGAGCAGTTTGATCCGATGAGCAACGACATACTCTCCGCCCTCGCCGAGGTGCTGGAACAACGCAAGCACGCCGCCGCGGATAGCTCCTACGTTGCCAGCCTGCACGCAAAAGGCCTCAATAAGATTCTTGAGAAAGTCGGCGAAGAAGCAACTGAAACCCTGCTTGCAGCTAAAGACGCCGAGATAAGCGGTCAGACCAAAGACCTAGTGTACGAAACCGCCGATCTATGGTTTCATTCATTGGTTATGTTATCGCATCTAGGCCTTGGGCCCGACGCAATACTGCAGGAGCTGGAACGGCGCTTTGACCTCTCCGGACTGGACGAGAAAGCTGCGCGCACAGGAAAAGAATAATGAGTGACTGTCTATTTTGCAAAATAAGCCGCGGTGAGATTCCCGCCGATGTTGTCTATAAGGATGACGACTGTATTGCGTTTCGCGATATCTCACCAAAGGCACCGGTGCACCTGCTGGTTATTCCGCACAAGCATATCGAGAACCTGTACGATCTACGCAAGGAGGACGCTGACCTGATGGCGCGCATCCTGCTCACGCTACCCAAAATAGCCCGCCAACAAGGCTTGGGAAGCGGCTTCCGCACCGTAACCAACACCGGGCACGACGGCGGACAGGAGGTGTTTCACCTCCATTTCCATCTTCTGGGGGGCGGTTCGCTGCACTCCCTTTAAATACCAACAATAACGACACAGTAAAAACCATTCGGGAGAGAAATTATGGGATTTGGTGGAATCAGTATCTGGCAGCTGCTTATCATTTTGGTGATTGTGGTCATGCTTTTCGGTACCAAGAAGTTGCGCAATATCGGCGGCGACCTGGGCGGAGCCATTAAAGGTTTCAAAAAGGCGATGAGCCCCGAAGAGGAAGCCAAGCAGCTGGAAGAGCCCAAGACGCCAGAGACTACTGCCCAGGCAGCCCAGAGTGAGACCGCAGAAAAAGCGGAAGACAAGAAAGCCTAAGCGGGATAACGCGACGTGTTTGATATCGGCTTTGCAGAACTGTTGATTATCGGGATCGTAGCCCTGCTGGTGCTTGGTCCCGAACGACTGCCCACCGCAGTGCGCACCATCGCATTGTGGATAGGCCGACTCAAGCGTGGATTTGCCTCGGTTAAGAGCGAAATCGAACGCGAGGTTGGCGCCGATGAAATTCGGCGCCAACTGCACAACGAGTCGGTACTCAAGGACCTGGGCGAAACCGGGCGCGAACTGCAAGGGGACATTAAAAAGGCCCAGCAGGATATCAACCGCACCCTGCATCACGAACGCCTTGATACCGATATCAATCCCTATCAGGCCAAGGCGAAGGCCGACAGTGACTCAACCGTTGCCAACGACGCGACGAGCGAGCCTCCAGCCAAGCCCGACGCCAACCAGAGTAACGCTTGAGGCTTAATGGAAGCCTGCATGCGCATAGCCGGATAGCCTAACAACCATGAGTGATACCAATAGCGGCGCAAAAAGCACCGCCGAACAACCTTTGATCTCTCACCTGGTCGAACTGCGGGATCGCATACTACGATGCGTGATGGCCGTGCTGGTGGTATTTCTTGGCCTGTTCTACTTCGCCAACGAGATCTACACGTTCGTCTCCGAGCCGCTGCGCGCTTTTCTACCGGAAGGGTCCACCATGATCGCGACCGAAGTCGCGTCCCCCTTCCTGACCCCGTTTAAGCTCACCATCGTGTTGTCGATCTTTCTTGCAATCCCCTTCATCCTGCATCAGGTCTGGAGCTTTATTGCTCCCGGCCTCTACCAGCACGAGAAGCGGATCGCTATCCCCATGCTGTTCTCCAGCGTCATGCTATTTTACGCCGGAATAGCGTTCGCCTATTACATTGTGTTCCCACTGGTGTTCGGCTTTTTTACCAGTATTGGCCCGTCCGATGTCACCATCATGACCGATATCAACCGCTACCTGGACTTCGTACTCAAACTATTCTTCGCATTCGGGATTGCATTCGAGATCCCCATCGCAACGGTTCTGCTGATCTGGTCCGGCGCCTCTACAGTACAAAGCCTTGGTCAGAAACGCCCCTACGTGGTAGTCGGCTGCTTCATTCTGGGTATGCTCCTGACCCCTCCCGACGTTATCTCTCAGGCACTGCTGGCGCTACCCATGTGGTTCCTGTTTGAAATCGGCATCCTGTTCGGACGCTTGCTCCCCAAAAAAGACGACGATGAAGAGGAGGAGGAGGCCAAAGAAGCCACCCCCTAAGCGCCATGAACCTGATTTTGGTATCTGCCGACGAACGGCAGGGTAACCGCGTACAGGTTAGCGGGCGCCGCTTACAACATATTCGTCAGGTACACCGTGCGACAGAGGGCGACCAGCTGCGGGTTGGGGAAATCAACGGATTGATGGGGACCGGAGTTATCACTGCGCTCAGCGACGAGGTCGCCGAGCTCCAACTTGACCTCGACCACCCCCCTCCCAAACCCTTACCCCTCAGCCTGTTACTGGCACTACCTCGCCCCAAAATGCTCAAACGAGTGCTGCAATGCGTTACCACGCTGGGCATCAAGCACGTGGTTTTGCTAAACAGCTACCGCGTCGAAAAAAGCTACTGGCAATCTCCCTGGCTGTCAGCCGAAGCGATCCACCAGCAATTGATACTGGGGCTGGAGCAGGCAAGGGACACCCGGCTACCCACCATTACCCTGGAAAAACGCTTCAAGCCCTTTGTCGAAGATCGGCTACCCTTACTGGCCGCAGGCAAGCGCTGTCTGGTCGCGCACCCTGGAAGCAACCAGCCAGCACCCCACCGGCTCGAACAGGAGAGTCTGCTCGCCATTGGGCCCGAAGGTGGATTTATTCCCTATGAGGTAGAAAAATTACAGCAGGCAGGCTTTGGCGGATTTCACATCGGCCCAAGAATCCAGCGAGTCGAAAATGCGATCCCCCTGATCGTCGGGAAGCTATTGGACGATTTTTAAAGCAGGGATCAATTCATCTCCAGCAGAAAGGTCACCGGCCCGTCGTTAAGCAGACTCACCTGCATATCGGCACCAAACCGTCCTGACGCCACCTGCGGATGGGAGCTATGAGCCTTTTGCAACATATGTTCGTAAAGCGCCTTGCCCAGCTCGGGTGTGGCCGCACCACTAAAACCGGGGCGCAGCCCCTTACGGGTATCGGCCACCAGGGTAAACTGGGACACCAGCAGCAACCCGCCACCCGTATCGGCAAGACTCAGGTTCATTCGGCCCTCTGCATCGGAAAAGACCCGATAGCGCAGCAGGCGGTCAAGCAGGCGCTCGGCGATCTCCGCCGTGTCATTCCGCTCCACCCCGAGCAAAACCAACAGACCCCCATTGATAGCCCCGACGGACTCGCCGGCCACCGACACACTCGCGCTAGACACTCGCTGAATCAAAGCCTTCATGGCGGCCAGCTTATCCTTCGCTGGGACGCAGTTCAGGGCGTAAGCGTCTGGCCATCTCGTCTGTCGCCCGGATCAATGCATCGGAGATACTGGGCTCCATCGAGGAGTGCCCCGCATCGCGAACGATGTGCAGGTCCGCCCGGGTCCAGCGGCTTTGCAGTTCGAAAGCGTTGTCCAGCGGACTGATCATGTCGTAACGACCATGCACCAGGATCGAGGGTATCTCGCTGATCACATCCATGTTGTCGAGAATTTGATTTTCTTCGATGAAGCCGCGATTAATAAAATAGTGACACTGCATCCGCGCCATCGATTTCGCACGATGGGGGTCTGCATAGGTATCGAGCAAATTCTGATTGGGCCGCAGGGAGGCGCAGCGTCCCTCCCACTGAGCCCACGCCTTGGCTGCACTCATACGCGCCAGATCGTCGGGACCCGTCAAGCGGCGATAATAAGCCTTCAACAGGTCATCACGCTCCTCCGCAGGGACGTGATCACAAAAGTCCTGCCAATAGTCCGGGAATATACGGCTGGCCCCCTCCTGAAAGATCCAACGTATATCCTTATCACGGCATAACAGAGCGCCCCGCAACACCATACCCAGAACTCGCTCTGCGTAGCGCTGGGCATACAGCAAACTCAGTGTCGCGCCCCAGGCACCACCAAACAGCACCCATTTCTCGACGCCCATGAACTCGCGCACTCGCTCGATATCCTCAACCATGGCCAAGGTATCGTTACCATCCAGCTCCGCGTGAGGTGTTGAACGACCGGTTCCACGCTGGTCAAACAGGATTATCCGATAGATCTCCGGATCAAAGAAACGGCGGCTGTGCTTATCGCAGGCCATGCCAGGCCCGCCGTGTACATACAACACAGGAATGCCATCCGGGCTCCCGCTCTCCTCCACATAAAGTTCATGGGGCGAGTCCACCTTAAGGGTGTATCGTTCACGGGGTTTTATCGCGGGATAGAGGGTAAACATAGCGCATCCTTAGCAAGCTACCGGGCTGCCCTAACACTACCCTGAAACGCCCCGCAGTGAAAGCTGCGAGGCGTTGATCCGAGCCTATTACAAAGCGCTTATTAGAACCTAGCCGCGGGAAGCGCGCTTACGCTCATTTTCGGTCAGCAATTTCTTGCGCAGACGAATATGATTGGGCGTCACTTCGACCAGCTCATCATCTTCGATAAACTCCAGCGCCTGCTCAAGTGTGTGGGTTACAGGAGGGCTCAGGGTCAGAGCTTCATCCGTGCCCGAAGCACGCACGTTGGTCAGCTGCTTACCCTTGATCGGGTTAACCGCGAGGTCATTACTACGCGAGTGCAGCCCAATGATTTGTCCCTCATAAACATCCACCGCATGACCAAGGAACAAGCGGCCACGGCTCTGCAGGTTAAACAGCGCATAGGCCGCCGTTTTACCTTTGAGCATACTGACCAGCACACCGTTCTGACGGGATGCGAGCTCTCCGTCTTTCACCTCACCATAGTGATCGAAGATGCTGGTCATAATTCCGGAACCGGAGGTCAAGGTCAGGAATAATCCGCGGAAGCCGATCAAACCCCGTGCAGGAACGATAAACTCGAGCTTAACGCGCCCCTTTCCATCGGGCTCCATGTTGGTCATCTCGGCTTTGCGTAACCCCATCTCTTCCATGATAGAACCCTGGTGCGCCTCTTCAACATCGATTACGACATGCTCAAAGGGCTCCTGAATAACACCATCCACCTCTTTCTGAACCACTTCCGGACGGGAAACCCCCATCTCGAAGCCTTCACGACGCATGGTTTCAATCAATACCGACAGATGCAATTCACCACGACCGGACACTTTGAACTTATCCGGTGTATCACCAGGCTGGACGCGCAGCGCAACGTTATGAATCAACTCGCGCTCAAGACGCTCGCTGATATTACGCGAGGTGACAAACTTGCCATCCTGGCCCGCAAACGGAGAGTCGTTGACCTGGAAGGTCATGCTCACTGTCGGCTCATCAACGGTAAGTGGCGGCAGTGCCTCGGGGTGGTCCGGATGGCAAATAGTGTCCGATATATTGAGCTTATCGATTCCTGTGATGCAGATGATATCGCCCGCACGAGCTTCCAGTGTGTCGACTCGTTCCAACCCCATATAACCCATAACATTCAAAATTTTTGACTTACGAGTCTTGCCTTCGGCGTCGACCACAACCACCTGGGTACCGGGCTTGACGGTACCACGGGTCAAACGGCCGACCCCGATAACTCCGACGTAACTGTTGTAATCCAACGCCGAGATCTGCATCTGCAGGGCGCCCTCGACACTGACATCCGGTGCAGGAACCTTGTCACAAATCATCTGCAGCAAAGGCGTCATATCTTCCGCCAGGTTGTCGGGATCATCACCGGCAACGCCGTTCAGCGCAGAAGCATAAATAACCGGAAAATCGAGCTGTTCATCACTCGCGCCCAACCTATCGAATAGCTCGAAAACTTCATCCATAACCCAGTCAGGACGGGCGCCTGGACGGTCAACCTTATTGATGACAACGATCGGCTTAAGGCCACGCTCAAACGCTTTTTGGGTCACAAAACGGGTCTGGGGCATTGGCCCGTCAACCGCATCAACCAACAGCAAAACGGAGTCAACCATCGACATCACACGCTCCACCTCACCACCAAAGTCGGCGTGCCCGGGAGTGTCTACGATGTTGATGTGGTAATCCTCCCACTCTATCGCCGTGTTTTTGGCGAGAATGGTAATACCGCGCTCCTTCTCCTGATCATTGGAGTCCATGACGCGCTCGACGCCCTGATCGCGGCGCTCCAGCGTGCCGGATTGCTGTAGCAGCTTGTCCACCAAAGTGGTTTTACCATGGTCGACATGGGCAATGATGGCAATGTTGCGTAACTTTTCGATCACGATCGAGACCTCAACGAAAAAAGAGCGCGAATTATACAGCAGCGCCGCACAAATGCACGGATTGCATTAACTTCTAGCCAACCTCAGGGACGATAAACCCTGACATCGGCAAAACCTTCGCCCCGCAGATGCATGGCGTGCAGCTGACTCATCACCCCTTTTTCGCAGTACAGCAGGTACTGACGACCACTCTCCAGCTCGCCAAAGCGACTGTGTAGGGTATAAAAGGGCAGATGAATCACCTCTACCCCATCGAGCTGCAGCGGCTTCAGCTCCTGCTCGTCAGGGTGGCGAATATCGATAACCACGTCACCACTACTGACCTGCTGGGTTTCCACTGCGCGCTGCTGCTCCTGCTGACCGACGATATGGTTAATCGGCACGGCTTCACGACTTTTGATGGCGCGCTCCAGAACCGCCATATCGAAGCGCTCCTCCTCCCGCTCAACCCGGTGCTTACGCGCCCTGGTGGTTGGGTTAACCGATATCACTCCGCAGTATTCGGGTATATGGCTGGAAAACTCTTCGGTGCCGATACGCCGGGAGATATTGATAATATCCTGCTTATCCATCGCAATAAGCGGACGCAACACCAAGGTATCCGTTACCGCATCAATAACCGCCAGATTGGGTAACGTCTGGCTGGATACCTGGGCGACCGCCTCTCCGGTGACCAGCGCCTCTATCTTCATCTCGCGGGCAATCTCACTGGCGGCTCGCAGCATCATGCGCTTGAGAATCACCCCCATCTGCGAGTTATCCACCTTGGTAAGGATTTCGGCCACCACCTCTTCAAACGGAACCGACACAAACATTACCCGGTGGGAAGAGCCAAATTTATTCCACAGATAGTACGCGACCTCCTTCACCCCTACCTCATGAGCCTTGCCGCCCAAGTTAAAGAAGCAGAAGTGGGTATTGATTCCCCGCTTGGTCATAAGAAAGCTTGAGACCGTGGAATCGAAGCCCCCGGAGATCAACGACAACACCGGGTCCTGGGTACCCAGGGGAAAACCGCCCAAACCCTCGTGTCGACGACGCACCACCGACAGAGTCTTGTTGCGGATCTCTAGCCGCACCGTAACATCGGGATCTTTTAAACGAACCCCCAGGGAGTCGGCGTGCTGATTTAACCCACCGCCGACATATTTCTCCGCCTCATGGGATGTGAACTCATGATTACCCGTTCGACTGGCCCGCACACAGAAAGTCTTGCCCGCGAGAGAGTCACCGACTTCGGCCAGGGTCACCTCGAACAGATCGTGTAGGGTTTCAAACGGATGCTGACTGACCTCCAGTACATGGGCAATGCCCGGCGTACTCATTAGACGCTCGATGAGCTGCGCGCAAAGGGCTTCATCCTCGCTTGACGGCACAACCTCAACCCGATCCCAAACACCCTGCACCTCGACACCGGGGTCGATCACTTTGAGCAACGTACGTATATTGCGGCGCAACTTCTTCACAAACTGAGTACGCACCGGCTTACTCTTGATAGTGATCTCGGGAAACAGCTTAACGATAAATTTCATTCGACGGGTCATCTGAGGGGGAAAAAATAAGGCGGTACATTATACAAAAAGCGGGTAGACTCGGCACTGCTTCTGGAAGGATTCATCTGTAAAGATTTCTCCCCATCCCGAGGCATGCCTCAACCCAAAAGCACCAAATTGGTGCGGCAACCAAGATTACAGCACTGATTTGGTGCCTTTATGGCCGAGGTGCGCCAAAGCTATCTCTACGGAGCCCCCTATTTCAGCTCTCTGGAGGTGGTTTTATACAGTGGCACACACCTTGCTTTATCTTGGGTCACGATTTTGGTTCTGCATCGTCACCAACCTGGCAACGGACAGATCAGCGTAAATGGTGGGCTACACCACCACACTTAATGCCCTTTTGGAGGAAACGAGATGTCAGAGAACACTCTGAAACTGATTAAAGATAACGATGTTAAGTGGATCGACCTACGATTCACCGACAGCAGCGGTAAAGAGCAGCACGTCACTATCCCCGTCGGCGAAGTTAACGACGACTTCTTCGAAGAGGGCAAGATGTTCGATGGTTCATCCATCGCGGGCTGGAAAGGCATTAACGAGTCTGACATGATCCTGATGCCTGAAGACAGCGCCTCTGTTATGGATCCCTTTACCGACGAGAGCACCCTGATTGTTCGCTGCAACATCGTTGAACCTTCGACTATGCAGGGCTACGAACGCGATCCACGCTCTGTTGCTAACCGCGCAGAAGAGTATTTGAAATCTACCGGCATCGGCGATACCGCATTCTTCGGTCCCGAGCCCGAGTTTTTCGTATTCGACGACGTAAAGTGGAAATTCGACATCTCCGGCTGCTCTTACGAGATCAATTCCGAAGAAGCTGCCTGGGCCTCCAACGCCCAGTTTGAAGGCGGCAACACCGGTCACCGTCCGGGCGTTAAGGGCGGCTACTTCCCCGTACCTCCTGTCGACTCCATGCACGACCTGCGCGGCGCTATGTGCAACGCCATGACGGCCATGGGTCTTGAGGTTGAAGTACACCACCACGAGGTCGGTACTGCTGGCCAGAATGAGATCGGCGTCAAGTTCAACACCCTGGTGAAGAAGGCTGACGAGGTTCAGGTCCTTAAGTACTGCGTACACAACGTTGCCCACGCCTACGGCAAAACGGCTACCTTTATGCCCAAGCCATTGGTCGGCGATAACGGCAGCGGCATGCACGTTCACATGTCCATCTCCAAGAACGGTGACAACACCTTCTCTGGCGACGGCTATGCTGGCCTGTCCGATACCGCCCTTTACTACATCGGCGGCGTAATCAAGCACGCCAAGGCGATCAACGCCTTCGCGAACGCGTCTACCAACTCCTACAAGCGTCTGGTTCCTGGCTTCGAAGCTCCTGTTATGCTGGCTTACTCCGCCCGTAACCGCTCCGCTTCTATCCGTATCCCCTACGTGAACAGCCCCAAGGCGCGTCGCATCGAAGTTCGCTTCCCTGACCCGACAGGTAACCCTTACCTGACGTTCGCGGCCCTGCTGATGGCGGGCCTTGACGGCATCAAGAACAAACTTCACCCCGGCGATGCTGCCGATAAGGACCTCTACGACCTGCCAGCCGAAGAGGCTGCCGAGATCCCAACCGTAGCCACCAGCTTCGAAGAAGCCCTGGCCGCGCTGGACGCAGATCGTGAATTCCTGACCGCTGGCGGAGTATTCACCGACGATATGATCGACGGTTACATCGCCCTGAAAAATGACGAGTGCGTGCGCGTTAGCCAGACCACTCACCCGGTTGAGTTTGATCTGTACTACAGCGTCTAATACTTGCCATCGGAGCGGGTCTTCCCGCCCCCACCAAAGCCCCGCCCTGCGGGGCTTTTTTGTTTCCGGCAGGAATAGCTTATACTCAAATGATAGAGCAATGGAGGCTTGTAGATGATTAAGCGACTTTTCGTCCTGATAACGGTTGGGGCACTGACCAGCACCCCGACCATGGGTGCCCAGATCTACCGCACGGTGGACCCAGCAGGCAATGTCACATTTACCGACAACCCGCCAGAAGGGCAGGCTTCCGAAGCGGTTAAGCTGAAACCGATGACGACCGTATCCCCACCGGCAGTCAAACCTTTACCGGACGATTCCGAGCCGGATGACAGCGAGACACCCTCCCAGGAGTTCAGCTACACCTCGCTACAAATTCTATCTCCTGAACCCGGAGAAACCATCCGTGGAGCCGGAGACTTTCAGGTGGTCGCCGCCACCGACCCTGAGATGCGCGAAAGTGATAGCGCACGCCTGCTGATCGACGGAAACCCGTTCGACAAGCGCCAAAAGAGCCTGTCATTTGCCCTGACAAACATCGATCGAGGAGCGCACACGCTTGAGGTTCAGGTTGTAGATCGCAAAGGCAAGACGCTCATCAGCAGTCGTGTTGAGGTATTTGTCCATCGCGCAAACCTGGGTACCCCCCGCGCTACCCCCGCCAACTGACCCACTAGAAGGCAACCCAAAAAGAAGGCGCACCAAACTGGTGCGCCTTTTGTTTTTGCCCCCTATACTCATTTATCGGTAACCGCCTTTGCCTCATTCTGGAGCCCCACCCCATAGGGAGTCTCTGGGACAGAGGATCAAAAAGGGGCGCGTGGTACATTTTGGCTCACCTTTTGCAGTTAAGCTGCGACTCTCTGCTGTTTTACCCGAGGATTCATGTCCGGCCTTCATCAACAACTTTTAGAAAACCTGTCGACCTCTGTCGTAGTGCTTGATGACCGCCTCTGCATCATCTACATGAATCCCGCCGCCGAAGCCCTGATGGAAGCCAGTGACAACCGCCTGCACGGCCAACCCCTGTCTGACCTCTTTGTAGAAAACCCCTCTGCCACCGACGCCCTGCTTCAAGCGCTCCGTGACGGCAACCCCTTCACAAAGTGGGAAGCTACTTTGTATCTCCATACCGGCGCACAACTCGAAGTGGACTACGTGGTCACCCCCCTCACCGACTCGAGTACCCATCTTATTCTTGAGTTACTACCAAGGGATCGCCTCAAACGCCTTAGTCGTGAAGAGGAGATGCACTCCAAGCAGGAGACCACCCGCATCCTGGTGAGAGGTCTAGCCCACGAAATCAAAAACCCCCTCGGAGGTATTCGCGGCGCGGCCCAATTGCTGGCCCGCGAACTCGATGGCCCCGAGCAGCAAGATTATACCAACGTCATCATCGAGGAGGCTGATCGTCTCAGCAACCTGGTGGACAAGATGCTCGGACCCGTTAAGCCACCCAACCTGCTGGATCTCAACATCCATGAGCTATTGGAGCGGGTGTGCCAACTAGTCAATGCCGAAGCGCAAGGCGCTCTGGCCATAGAGCGGGATTATGACCCCAGCATCCCCGATGTCAGCGCAGATCGCGAGCAGTTGATGCAAGTCCTGCTCAATATCGCACGCAATGGGATGCAAGCGATGGAGTCCGGAGCCGAGGGCTTGACCTCCGGCATCCTGACGATACGAACACGCACCCAGCGACAGCTGACTATCGGCAATCATCGCCACCGGCTGGTGGTACGCATCGATCTGATCGACAACGGCCCGGGAGTCCCCGCAGCCATCAAGGATCAAATATTCTATCCCATGATCAGCGGTCGAGCCGAGGGTACGGGCCTGGGGCTTAGTATTGCCCACTCCATTATTGCCCGCCATCAAGGCGTACTGGAGTGCGAATCCGTGCCTGGCAACACCTGTTTTACCATTTACCTTCCCCTTTCCTGTTAGATTCCCGGAGCGGAACATGAACCAAAGCAACGTATGGATTATTGACGACGACCGCTCCATACGCTGGGTGCTCGAAAAAGCACTGCAGCAGGAAGCGATTACCACCTCCAGCTTTGAAAGCGGGGACCAGGTACTGCAAAAGATCTCCCAAGTTCAGCCAGAGGTGATCATTAGCGACATCAGCATGCCGGGTATCGACGGCCTGACACTCCTCTCTCAGATCAAGGAACAGTTTCCGGAACTACCGGTCATTATCATGACCGCCCACTCGGATCTCGATAGCGCCGTTGCCTCCTACCAGGGGGGGGCATTTGAATACCTGCCCAAGCCTTTCGATGTCGACGAAGCCACCAGCCTTGTCAAGCGCGCCCTCAGTCATGCCCGCGAAAACCAGGCGCAGCTCGCCGAACCCAACGCCATGGAGACCCCCGAAATTATCGGTGAAGCACCCGCCATGCAGGAGGTGTTTCGTGCAATCGGCCGGTTATCGCAATCCAATATCACGGTGCTGATTAATGGCGAATCCGGCACCGGCAAGGAGCTGGTCGCCCACGCTCTACATCGCCACAGCCCGCGAAGAGACAACCCCTTCATCGCACTCAACATGGCTGCCATTCCCAAAGACTTGATGGAATCCGAACTTTTCGGGCATGAAAAGGGATCATTCACAGGGGCCGCCGGGCAGCGCCAGGGGCGTTTCGAGCAAGCGGACGGGGGCACGCTTTTTTTGGATGAGATCGGTGATATGCCCGCTGAAACCCAGACCCGCTTGCTACGCGTGTTGGCCGACGGAGAGTTCTATCGGGTAGGAGGGCACACCCCGGTTAAGGTGGATGTTCGAATTATCGCCGCAACCCATCAGGTTCTTGAGACACTGGTTAAGGAGGGGAGTTTTCGGGAGGATCTGTTCCATCGGCTCAATGTGATACGTGTTCACATACCCAAACTGAGCGATCGACGCGAGGACATACCGCCACTCATGCGCCACTTTCTTAATCGGGCCGCAAAGGAGTTGGCCGTAGAGCCCAAGCTTCTGAAACCCGAAACCGAGGAGTACCTGCGCAATCTTGCATGGCCTGGCAATGTACGCCAGCTGGAAAATACCTGTCGCTGGATCACCGTCATGGCATCCGGTCGCGAAGTACTGGTTTCCGACCTCCCCCCCGAATTGACCGAACAGGGAGAACTGCCGACTACAACCAGCAACTGGGAGCAGGCGCTGCGTAACTGGGCAGACCAGGAGCTTACCAAAGGTCACAGCGCTCTACTCGACAGCGCCGTTCCCAGCTTCGAACGCATCATGATCGATGTCGCACTCAGCCATACCGCCGGCCGACGCCGAGATGCGGCACTATTGCTGGGCTGGGGACGTAACACCCTGACGCGTAAAATCAAGGAGCTGGGAATGAATGGCGCCGATATGGAACTCAGCGACAACGACCTCTAACGGTATACCTCGCGACGATAGATCATGGGCTGCTCTCCACGAAATACACCAAAGGTTGCCGTGGCGCCAGGACTGGCAGGCGCTCCCAGCGTAAACCAGTCGTACAGTAGCCAGTCGTTCGCCACGGGGGCCTGCAGCGTCACTCGGACAGAGCCTTCATTACCAACCCCTGGCGCACTCAGATTAAGTGCACCCGTCCCCGCAACGAACCCGGCCCATAGGGGCGTGGTTTCCCCGGCGTCCAGGTTACCGCTGTAATCGGTCAACTCAATATCAAATGCATCCACCACCGGTGGCACCGAGAGCACCGTGCAACTGTCACTGGCATTGGTGACAAACCCAAACTGGCCCACCACCTGATCCCACTGCTGTACGGTCACGGGAAGATTCAACGGCAACACCTCAGGACCAAACCCGGGTTCAATCAGCAGGCGACCGAACCGAATCTGGGTGCCGGTGATACCACTTAGACTGTAGGCTTCACAGCTGGCGCTGGCGCCCCCCACTCCGCGATAACAGACGGCATCACTATCGGTTAAATCAGTCGCCGCCAGATCCAGTGACAATTGCGCCGAAAAGGGGATGTCGTTGGCGGTGGGTCTTATAGACAGTTTATCGTAGCTTAGCAATTCATCGCTTATCGTCAGGATTGCCAATCCATCCAGATTATTGTCCCCTGCCAGTGTAACCGTCGCCCCGCTACTATCTACCTGCAGGTCTCCTCCCTGTCCCGCCTCATCGGAATAGCTTCGTGCTGCCAGCGAGCCGGAAAGTTTCCACAGGTCATTGCCATAATTTTGCGTCACCGTATTCACACGACTGTACCCCGTCACCGTCAACTCGGGATCGGTGGCGAAGCCGAACGGCTGCCCCTGATAAGTAAACGCACAGGACCACCCCGGCTCCCCGTTCCTCAACAGGGGGACATTAGCGCTGACATCAAAGTACGCGGGGATAAAACGTCCCACGGCAACCGCCGTGCGAAGAATCGCCGCAGTATCGATGGTACCGATGCCAAGGTAATCCCCATCGAGCACGCGAGGCCGCAATGACAGCGAACCGACTTCGTCCCAGCGCTGCTGACCTGTGTAGACACCGCCAGCGATAGATCCACTAAGGTCTACCAAGCCCGGATCGATACCGCCAGACGGCTGCAGCAGCGCCGTATCAAAGCCTACAGTTTCTCCTTCAGCACCAAAGCTCGGGGTCACATCACCCTCTGCATCAAGGGATTCGACCTCAAGGGTCAGGGGGTCACCTGCGGCGATAAAGCGGGTATCAGTCGCCGACACCGGGGTGGGTGGCTGTGGCGAAGGGTTGGTATTAGTCAGGCTGGCAGTTTCGGCAACCTGAGTCAGCCTCAGCTCGTACGGCCGCACCACAAAGCTTTCGCTCTCCCCTCGTATTGGCAGGATTCCCTCACTGGCTCCAACCCTAAGCTCTCCCACATCCTTGTAGTTCAACCCTGCCAGGGTCGCCTGTCCCTGATTGAAGTTGATGCCATGGACAGTGGCCGCCCCCTCACCGTCGCCTAAGGGCGCCCCCCCTCGGGTAACAACTATAGGGCCGACTGCGGGATTAACCCGGGTCATCCACAAATTTAGATTTTTGCTGCCCTCATAGGATTCAATAACACCACACTGCGGGTCATCTTCGGTCTGACCGTAGGCGGCGATATGAAGATCAAAATCGATCGCTGAAACCTGAACAGGGATCAGTTTGTTAATGGGGGCGGCAGGTGGATTCAGCAATGGGCTGGCGGTCAGGGTAAAGCCATCGGGGGAAAAGTCGATAGAACCGGAGCTGGCATCATCTCGAATGCCCACATCGTCGCTCTGGTATACCTGTAAGGTAACGCTCGCAGGCAGGGGTAGAAGTGGGGTTCCATCGTTGTACAGCAGATTAAACTGCGCGACCCCAAGGTCGCCAGCCACAAACTGATAGGTGGCCACTCCATCGTCGGGGGCACCGTTAGCAAAGCTGCCACCCCCGCTTACAAGGCTCCACTCACCGCGGCCGGTTTGGGTGTCGAGGGTGATGGCACCGGCATAATCATCCACTACGTCGTTTAGCAGATCCCGGGCGCTGACCGTCACAACAACGCCGCCACTGTCACAAAATATGGCACTGTTAACGTGGGTCAGCGTAAAGTGGTCGACGGCGGACCCCACTCCTGGGCACAGAGCTCCCCAATCCATATTGGACAGTGCGCTAGCATCGTAGGTAAAAGCCCCGCCTGTGTTCAGATTAAGTCGATTAGCCGTGGCGGCTCCGTAGTTGAATCCGTTATTGCCAAATACCGTTCGCCCCTGAGAATAGACGATAGCCGATGATGTTACATCGCTATTGGTCGTCAGGTTTCCATAGCCATAGAGCAGCAACTTACTGGGATCCCCTGCCACCCCAGCTGCCGGGGAGTTAAGCAAACTATCATCACCAAAAGTGACATTATCTCTTATAAACAGGCGCGCACTCCCTGCGCCGACAACATTGATTTGGGCACGCTGACCAACTCTCAGGCGGCGGACCCAGTAGTCTCCTTCGACCAGGTTTAATACCGCATCGTTCCTGAGGCGCAGATCATCGATAAAATAGACATTTTGGTTGGGGCTGATATTCAGCGTTGCCCCGTTTCTCACATCGATATTGTTGTAATCGGTATCACCACTGGAGCCAATTGTATCGTTACCATTGTTGGGGACCTGCAGATTACCTTCTACTTGGGTGCCCAGTTGAAAGGCACCCGGATCCAACTGATCCACCGCGCTATTGTTGGGCTGACAAGATAACGGGAAACAGGAATCGGCCTGAGTATCAACCTGGTCGGCAAATAGAAAGCGGTCGGTGGGGTTGGTAATCTGTGCGTTGTTGCCGAAGGTGATGCGGCCGACGTTGCCACCGCCGATGGTATGAGTCTGCATCGCATTGGGAAAGCTTGCCTCACACTGGGTCAGCGGAATTCCACAGGGGTGTGTCAGGTTCATTACATCGACCACCTGGGCGTTGGTCAACACCTGATCGTAGATGCGAAGTTCATCGATATCGCCATTAAAGCGACGTGTCGCAATGCGGTCATCACCAATCAGCAACGGCAGGGTATTGGCCAGAGGGGTTCCGCCGAAGTTGGCACTACCGCTGGGCACGCCATCGATAAAGATTGTCTGCGCCCCTGGCGCATGACGGATCACCACATGATGCCACTGACCCGGGGTGAGGCTTGTGGTTGAATTCAGCTGCTGGGTAGCGTTTGGCCCGGTAGTTTGCCACCACCAGTTCACGTTACCGCTGGTATTGACATGAAACTCATAGTTAGTGTCCTTGGATACGATGGTCTTCAGCTCTGATGCCGGCCATCCGTCACTGCGCACCCAGACCGCTACGGTAAAACTGTCGCCTGCGTCGAGTAGTGGGTCATCGGCAATCTCAACATAGCCATTCGCGCCATCGAAATCACCGTAACTACAGGTTCCGGGATCACCTTCTATCGGCTTGGGGGAGGCTGCGCCGGTACTGGCACCACCCTGCGCCACCCCGTTATTGCCGTTACCACTGCTATCGGTCACCTCTCCGGCGGCGCCACTCCAGCTGCTCTCATCAAGATGCCATAGGCCTATAGGGTCGGGAAGCAGGCCCGAACCCACAAACTCCACCAGATGCCATCCAATCCAGGCATCGGCAGCGGTGTTACTTCGCGTCATAGTCAAATTATTAGCCGACAGCGCCATAGTGACGGAACCGACCCCTATGATGTCGTCGCCAGCATAATCGGTTCGCCCCATATTCTGGCCGCCGGCCGGCTGCGCCGACGCAAAAACCAGCGACCGGGAAGGATCCACCGGGCTAATCGACGGCTGCGCGCTAGCCGCGCCCGTTGCAAGTTGTTGTAAACCGCCCTGTACGCTGGAACCGTCCAGCAGCTCTATAACCTGTACAGATATCTCTCCCAGCGCCGAGCCATTTAGTTCACGCTCTATGCGCACGGAGTTGTTGTTTTGGAACTCACTGCTCAGCATGCGGGCACCCACCTCTTGCTCAGTGCCACTCTGCGCACTGTAGCCAAGCAAAACAAAACTACGAGATTGATCCACCGTTGCGATCGAAACATTCTGCGTTCGAATATTGGAAGCCATCGACGTCGTCAGGTGCTGCACGCTGGCATCTCCCGGGGTGGTAAATTCAACCAACTGCCACCAGATGGTATGCACCCCATTGCCCTGATCGGCAGAGAAGCGCAGGGTACTGCCGTCGATAACCCGCCCTGACACCGGGTCGTCCCCGCCCCATTGACTGTGACTATTGCCTGGCGTTTTCGACCAGGTCAGAAATGATTGCGCGGGATTTACCGTCACCGGAATGGCTACGTTATTGGTAGTTCCCGACTGGGATAATTCACCCCGCTGAACGCTAACACCGCTATTGAACTCGGCAACATACCACTGAATTTCCATCGTACTGGTTTCAACAGTATTGCGGACAAACTCCAGCGTTGTGCCACTTTGGATTCTCCCGCGCAGCATCGATCCCGGCGGCCTATTAGAGTTGTGCGCCGTTTGAAAAATCAAAAATGACTTCGAAGGATTGATCGCTGAAGGCAGCGTAATAGTTATCGTACCATTGCCGTTACTGGTGGCTGTACCAGACAATACCTGACGCAGATCCGCACCCCAAACCATCGCGGACAACAGCCATAGGCACAGCAAAAACCAGCGGCTATTTGGCAATACTATGTAGGGCGGCCTTGCGTTTCTCATTATTAATCCCGGGTAATAATTGCTTCAATTTGTCGATAAACATAGTCCGGAGAGTTGTTGTAATTAGCGTAGCTCGCTTCCGACACAATACGGAATACCCTCACCTGCTGAACACCTTCCTGATAGGTTCCCTGCAAAATACATTGGCTCTGCACACTGAATCCGCTCAGTCCGTCGGCATTCAGAATCAGGTTGCTATTGGCACAACTATTTCCATCCAGTACCTGATGGGCCTGGTACTCAATACCCGCTCGCGCCGCCTGAAAGGCCCGGGAACTGAGCAGCCCAAGATCCGCCGTCGCCGACTGAACTCCCATCAAGCGCGCCATAAAAGAGATTGCCAACGCCACAATCACGATCAAAAACATCATCGCTACCAGTGAGAAACCACTCTGTCGGCGTATAGTCATCATGGCGAATTATCCACGTGCACCTGGTGTAACAACGAAATCGTCTCTCCGCCCAGGGAGAGACTCAGTGAAAGTGTCAGTAAGCCTCGCCCCTGATTACTTAATCCCGCGTCGTAGGTAAAACTGCAGGCGGTTACATGCTGGGTCAACAACGCGTTATTGGCTGTCGATAGTGGCGGCGCGGCTCCCGCAACAGGCTGAAGCGACTGCAGACCATAGCCCCAGTAACGGGTGATCTGACCCCCCTCACAAAGGTAACTGATGGGCTGGTCGACTACATAGATACGCCGCTGGGGGGAGGGAAAAGCGAACTGAAAGGGTGGATTGATGGTAACCGTGGCTCCGCCGCTAACCGCTGCACCCAAAGGGGAGATGACATGACTTCCCGCCACAGGCAGCGGGCCCAGGCTAGGGTTGGCGTACACGTTAGCACCCGCTAAAGGTGAGCCTCCTCCATCTTCAGCGCCTACGTTATAAACTACCAGACGACCTCCAGCCGGCACCGACAGCGTGCCCAGAATATCGAAACTGCCATCCGCGGTGGAAAAATCCAGAATATCGCCCCCTCCGACCCCATCGAGATCGGCACGATAACGTGCGCCACCGACCACATTTACCATCTCCAATGCGGTTGCGCCGCTGACCCGCAAACTGTTGGGTAGCGCGTTACGGATATCCCGGGCCATGATGCGCAGCGCCGACTCTGCTACGTCCACCAGCTCTGCTCGGCGCGCCGTATCAACATAGTGCTCCATGGGGCGGCTCATTATAGAAGAGACCAGCGCCAGTACCGCACCGCTGAGGGCGATCACCATCACCATCTCAATCAGGGTGAATCCCCGCGCCGATTGACACCTCCCAATACCCATTAGTAACGCGTCCTGTAGCCGGAGAGCAGTACCGCCAGCCCGTCCGGGGTGGTCACCTGAACATCGATGCGCAACACATCGTTGCCCGCGACTCCCTGCCAGGGGGTATTACGGGCTATCGTCACCGCTACCCTGTAGAACCCCAGAGCAGGAATCGGGTTGCCGTTGGCATCGACGGCTCCGTTATCGACCAGCCCGTCGTAGTCGCACACATTATTAAACAGCGCTCGGCTGCCGGCAGGAGGACCCGCGCAGGGATTGGCCGCAGGAGCCAACGAGGGGTCAACAAAGGGTTGCAGGTAGATCTCGTCCATATAAGCCGCGGCGATCGCCTGAGCTTGCTGGCGCAGCATAGGATCTGCGTTACGCCCGCCGATAGCGGCCATCGCGCCAAGGATAGCGGCCGCAGCAATGCCTCCGATGACAATACTCATCACCAGCTCGATAAGAGTCAGCCCTCGCTGGCGCCCAAGACGGTTCATCGCGAAAAACCTGTGGCGCAATCGACCCGCAGGGTACGCTGATCTGCGCCACTGCCCACACTGATGGATTCATCCCCGGTCACACAACTGGTGAGTCCGCCCGTACTGGTGAACTCTAAGGTCGCCGCCGTCACCGCCACCCCGTCAGGGTTGGTATTGGTAAACGCGTCGTAGGTTGAGGGGTGGGTCACGTTGCTGGCCACCGGATAGCTCGGTGCGCCCCCGGCCAGGCAGTTGGTGTCCTTGCGCAGGGAGAACCCGGCCCCACTGACGCTTACCTGCACCCGGCACCCAGAGGCCAACGCCAGCTTCTGGCCATAGCGTAGACCGGACAGGAGGTCATCGGCAAAAAATCGCTGTTCGTAAACGCCGGGCGTAAAAAAGCGCGGTAGGGCAATTGCCGCCACCACGCCCAGAATCACGATCACCATCGTGAGTTCGATCAGGGTATAGCCCGCAGAATGCCGGGAGCCCAGCAAGCGCTCCGCCTGGCAGTTCATAGGAGCAACCCCGATTACCCCATATTAATCACAGTTAACAATGTTAGGGGTTACCACAGGAGAACCACCTACAGGCGCGTCAGCATAGGTGAACTGGCAATCGGCCAGGGTGGTTGCCCCGGTACCCTGAATAGCAACGGGTGGGCCAGCTACAATGGTGTAATCTGCGGCACTAATCTGGGCTGCATCGAGAATCGACACAGTCGTTGGATAGCCGTTAGTCAGGGCGATGGTGGTACCTTCCAGACTTACCGCTGCCGGGTTGGAGCCATCGGCCAGATAGGCAGAATGGGCAATCGCCGCCGCCGAGCGCACAGATCCGAGGGCACCGTTTACCGAAGCGGCCCGCGCATCACCACCCAGGTCCGCAAAGCGCGGAAGGGCGAACGCCGACAGAATACCCAGAATAACGATCACGATGATCAGCTCGATCAGGGTGAAACCCTTTTGTTTAGTGTTAGTGATTTCCATTACGTCTTCCGCCTTTTCGTTTACAGTTATATTAAGCCAAATAGATCCGCCGCTAATCAGTTAATGATCGTAACCACGGAGCCGTTGAGTGAGTTGTAGATAATCCTATGATTACGGTTATCCGGTTGATAGATGAAGGTACACTGACCACCCGCCGCTGTAGCCAGATAGTCGGTGGCAACTCCGGTAGAAACCGTCGGTGCAGAGCCTTGCAGAACCGATAACCAAACCTGAATGCAGCGATTGGCGTCCGGGTCGCCGTTGTTGCCATCGGTCGAAACCGGCCAGCCGCTGGCATTGGTGCAAACATTTCCAGCCCCAAAACCGGCGAGGTTACACACGACACCGCCAATCTGATTGGTCATCCACTGGGCCCGTACCAACAGCACAGCCGACGCCAGTGCACCACCAGTGCCTCGAACAGCGTTCTCGTGAGCCGTATCGGCCACCTCGATGAAGCGAGGCAATGCGACTGCGGCGAGAATACCCAATATGGTAACCACGACGATCAACTCAATAAGGGTAAACCCCCGTTGAGATCGGGCTATTCCTGTTGAGCGCTGCACTCCCATGTTCAATTCCATCCCTTTGCCTGGTTGCGGCAACATCCCGCCGCCTTCTATCTCACATAGCTATTTAAGTATAGTACGCAACCAACTGTATTTTATGGACTATCTCACAAAATAATTGACAAAAAAAGTCCAGATTTCGCTAATTGCGTACCACCGACCCCAAATCCCACACCGGCAGGAACACGCCCAGCGCCAGTATCAACACCATGACCCCCAGCGCAACGATCAAAATGGGCTCAATAGCGTCGGCCAGACGTCGCAGATCGTAATCCACCTCTTGGTCGTAAAAGTCCGCTACCTCTTCAAACAACTCGTCGATGTTACCCGTCTCCTCACCTACCGCCAGCATCTGCAGCACCAATGGGCTAAACATCTGCGTGTTGGCGGCGGTTCTCAGCAGCGAGTCGCCGCGCTCTACACCGTTTCGCATCTGTTCGATTCCCGCCCCGATATGCTTGTTACCCACCGTCCGAGAAACGATCCCCAACACCTGCATCATCGGCACCCCGGCGCTCACCATCATCGAGAAGGTACGGGCAAATCGGCCCAACGCAATGCGCTCGAAGATCGCACCCACCAGGGGTAAGCGCAACCGGTAGCGATCCCACTGCAACCCACCCTGCTCGGTATTAACGTAACGCCACGCGGCGACGGCGGAAGCGGCAATCACCATCAACATCAGCCACCAGTAGTTAACAAAAAAATTGGAGGTCGCAATCAGGATTTGGGTAGGCCATGGCAGATCGGCACCCAATTTAGCGAACACTGCAGAGAACGACGGGATAACCAAAAAATTAACCACCGACAGCGCCACCACCATCGCCACAACCACCAGCATAGGATAACGCGTCGCTTGCTTGATTCGTTTGCGGGTTTCGCGCTCCATCTCCAGATAGTCCGAGAGTTGCCGAAAGGCTGTATCGAGACGGCCGGTATTCTCACCCACGTGAATCATATTGATAAACATCGCGCCGAACACCTTGGGGTGCTGTTGCAACGAGCTCGCCAGCGACATACCCGATTCAAGATCGTCCGCCACCTGCCCCAATATCTGCGCCATTAATGGGGTGCGCGCGGAGCTTTGCAAGCTGCGCATGGCACGGATGATCGGCACCCCCGCTTTGCTGAGGCTGAACATCTGACGACTAAAGATTACCAACTCATCCAATGCGACAGTTTTTTTGGCGAACAACTGCTCGAAACGGATCGCCGCTCCGCTGGCTGTCGCCATCTCTTCAATCGCCAGGGGAACGACTTGCCGCGAGCCCAGCTGTTGGGCAACGACATCGACAGACGGCGCCTCCATATCGCCGCTAACCTCCTGTCCCGCCGCATCACGCCCACGATAGCTAAAACGAGCCACGACTTACTCCTCTGCTGCCACAGTGAGATCACCCATGCCAGCGTCATCGATTAAGGTGGCGGATACCCTGAACACCTCCTCGGCGCTGGTCACCGCCTCCATGGCGTAATCGAGTGCTCCCAGCACCAGGGGCCGGTACTCCGGCGCGTTGGCGGCGGCCGCCATAAAGGCGCTTTGGTTGCCCGTGCGCAGGGCATCAACCATCAAATAGTCCAGTTCCAGTAGCTCATAGATGCCGACTCGACCCCGGTAGCCACTGTTATTGCAGTGGTGGCAGCCCCGGCCTCGATAAAACGTAGTATGGGTAATATCAACACTACCCGCGATGGATTGCAGCTGCGTCAACTCTCGCGAAGGCAGCTCTGCCGGCTCCTTGCAGTTTGAACACAAACGACGCACCAGACGCTGGGCCAGCACCGCGTTAAGCGCAGAGGCCACCAAAAATGACTCCACTCCCATATCGATTAAACGCAAGGCGCTGGTCATGGCATCGTTGGTGTGCAGCGTCGACAGCACCAGGTGACCTGTCATCGCGGCCCGCAACGCGATCTCTGCCGTATCATGATCCCGTATCTCACCAACCAGTACGATATCCGGATCCTGACGCAAAGCGCTGCGCAGAACACGAGAAAAGCTCAGCCCAATCTGTTCGTTCACCTGCACCTGATTAATCCGCGGCAGGCGATACTCGACAGGGTCCTCTACGGTAATGATTTTTTTATCGGGGGTATTCAGTTCACTAAGCCCTGCATACAGCGATGTCGTCTTACCACTACCCGTCGGACCGGTAACCAAGACCATGCCATAGGGCCGGGTAAGCAACATCCGAAATCGACGCAGCATCGCGGGGGGCATTCCCAGCTTATCCATCGAGAACACGCCCTCGCTCTGGTCGAGCAGACGCATTACCACCGACTCTCCATGCTGAACCGGCATGGTCGATAGACGCACATCAACATTCCTGCCCTTAACACGAATATTAAAACGACCATCCTGGGGCAAACGTTTTTCGGATATATCGAGACCAGACATCACCTTCAGGCGCAACACAAGGGCCGACGCTACACGCGTCTCCTTCATCACCTGTTCATCGAGCACACCATCGATACGCTGACGTATCCGCACAACATTTTCGTCGGGTTCGATATGAATATCCGATGCGTGGACCTGAATCGCATCTTCAAACAGGGTTTGAAGCAACCTTACTACCGGCGCATCACCGGCATTATCGGTGATCCCCATCTGGTTAAGGTCAAAATCGCCTTCCTGGAGATCATCCTCAATCTCCCCGGCCAGCGATGCAATTTCGCTACTTTTTCGGTACGCCGCGTCGAGTGCCTGCAACACTTCCGATTCACGAACCACCGCCAACTTAATGCTGCTCCCAAGAAGCCTGCGCAACTCATCCTGGGCAAAAAGATCCAGCGGGTCGGCCATACCAACCAGCAAACCATCGGGATTATCCGACAATATCAGGGCGCGGTAACGCCTCGCATGAACCTCAGGAAGGCGCTGGATAAGTTCATTGTCAAATTTGAAAAAACGCAGATCAACGAAAGGGATTTTCAATTGCTCAGAGAAAACCTGTAACAGTTTCTCCTCTTCGATAAACCCCATATCGACAATGGTACGGCCCAACTTAATACCGGTGCGTTTTTGCTGCTGTAGGGCAAGATCCAGTTGCGCTTCGCTGATCAGGTTATGCTGAACCAGCAGATCGCCTAACCGTAGCCGTTTGACAACACCTGCTCCCTGCTCCGCCATCACTGAACCTCCATCCGCTGCAATCGCAACACCTGTTGCTGAGCATAGCTCCGACTGGCACTATCGACACCCGCCATCACCAGCACTTTTTGATAGTTGACCCGAGCATCAGGGTACTGTCCCAGTTGGTCCTGAGCGATGGCCAACCCCAACACCCAACGACTATTGGCATCCTGTAATTGCAATAACTGTAGATAGATCTGCTCGCTGGCGGCATAGTCGCCGGTATACTGTAAAACCGCGGCCAGGGTCGTATAGTAATCCAGCGCATCGCTCATCGGAGGACGCTGCTCTGACAACACGGAAACTGCCGCCTCGTAATCCCGGGAACGCATATACCCGTTAGCAAGCGCCAAGCGATAGGGATGATGATTGGGCAGCAACGTCAGTCCCTCCATCGCTACCCGGCGCGCGGCAACCGCATCATGGGACAACAAGCTTTTAACCAACAGCAACCGCAACCGATGCATGCCGGGATCAGATACAAGCTCCCGGCGCATGCCCCGTTCAGCCTCGGCTTGACGCCCTGCCCTGAGGCGCTTGTCGGCCCGGTCTAACAGCTTCTGCTCGGACTGGCGAGCATTGGCAATCCTGGTTTCCGGCGCAGGAGCTCGCTCATTCCTTGCGACCGGTTTAACGGCAGGTTGAGTAAGCGACGGGATGGCTTTGACCGGGGCTGGGCGGGACTCTGTTCGAACCTCCGGGCTGACGCCAGCCACTCCCGTCTCAGGCGAAGGTTTCGCTACGAATTGGGGGCTGGATGGCATGCTGGAGGATACCTCCAGCGGTGCCTCCTCTTGCGCGGGCGCTGTCTCCGGCGATGGCTCTGTTGGTGGTAAGCGGGAAGCCGTTTTTTGCGACATGTCACCTTGAGCATCTGGGCTGGCGAGCGCGCTTGTCTCCTCGACGAGGTCGACTCGCTCCTCGCCCGAAGCAGGCGATAGGTTCCGCGCCTCTTCCACCCCGGCTTCAAACGCTAACGGCTGTTGATCGGGGGATTCTGACACCCTGATTGCAGAAACATCGACCAGTGCTACAGCGTCCAACTCAGGATCCGGAGCGGCCTCCACCGGAGCTGGTGGCTCGACAATCGATGACGCTATTGGCGAGGACGGGTCTTGCGCTAACGGGTTCATCGACGGCCACAGAATCACCGCAGCCACCCCTCCACAGAGAGCCAGAGCAACCACAGAAAGCGGCACTGGACGCCGATACCAAACCCTGGGTTCATCCATAACGCCAAGCACGCTAGCAACGCGCTCGCGCTGTGAGAGATCCTCTTTTCCATTGCGCTCATCAAGATCACGCAGCATGTCGTTGATCAGACTCATAGCATCACTCGATAGAGGACTCCACCGGCAACAGCGACCATCAGCGCGACCCCGCCCAGCAGCCATGACGTATAGGAGCGCTGGCACAGCGCTTCATCGGTGTCGGCAACCGCCCGCTGCACATGACGCGAACAAATAACCCGATCACCCTTCCCGTAAGCCGCCATCATCGCCTTATTACAAAGAACATTAACCAGTCGGGGAATACCCGAAGAAGCCCGATAAATGCGCTTTATCGCTGCGCTATCGAACAAGCCCTCGCCGTTGTAACCGGCAACCGCCAACCGATGATTGATATAGCGTCCGATATTCTGCGAAACGATGGGCTGCAAGCGATAACTAAATGTAATGCGCTGCCGTAACTGTCGCATATCCCGCCCCTGCAGCTGTTCGTCAAGCTCAGGCTGGCCAAACAGGACCACTTGCAACAGCTTACGCTTTTCTGTTTCCAGGTTAGTAATCAAGCGCAAGGATTCCAGCGCCCCGCGGCTCATCGTCTGCGCCTCATCCACCAACAAAACAACCCGCTTTTCACTTCGGGCAAATTCAATCAAACGATGGAAAATCTGATCCCTGATATCGTGGGGATTATCTTTTTCGACAAGATCAACAGCGAGTTCTCGCGCCAGTGCGAGCAACAATTCACGCCCATCCAACTCCGGGCTTGGCAGGTAGGCGACCTTGACTCCTTCGGTCTCAAGGTCATTCATAAGTTGGCGACACAACAGCGTTTTTCCGGTGCCCACTTCACCAACGATTTTAACGAACCCCTCTCCCTGCGAAAGAGCAACATGCAGCAGATTAAGACACTCCTGATGACTACTAAGATTCACGAGAAAGTCGGTATTGGGAGTGAGCGCAAAGGGTAGCTCACGCAGGCCGAAAAAATCCTGATACATAGCTAAAACTGAAGCAATTTATTGACGCGATCGCTGCTGCGTTTCACGTCTCGATTAAAGGTACCGATATCCACTACCACCGGTTTCAACAAAATCACTAATTCGCTTTTTACAAAAGACGATTGCCGCTGCTGGAAGAAAGGCCCTATTCCAGGCAGGTCGCCCAAAAACGGTGTCTTGGCGACATCGGTTTTCTCAAACGTTTTCATCAAACCTCCGATCACCACCACCTGGCCACTTTCGGCCCGAACAATACTATCGGATTCCCGAATAGTGCTATACGCCAACGGAAGCGTAACCGATGCATCGCCAACGGTTATGGTTTTATCTTGGTCAACCACATCAGAGACCGAAGGATGGATATGTAGGATAACCTCATTATCTTCAGCAATTTGCGGAGTGACATCCAACGCTATCCCTGAAAAGAAAGGTGTCAAGGTGACGTCAGGCACGGTGGTACTACCCGCACTAGTGGTCGAGGTAGTGGTCGAAAAATCGGTCACGAAAAACTCATCATTACCGACTTTGATAACCGCTTTCTGATTATTAACCGTAGAGATACGCGGACTCGAAAGTACATCAGCGTTCCCCTGGGTTTCCAGAAGATCGATCGCTGCGGAGAAGTCACCCAGCGCCAGGACACCTGAGAATACACCCCCCAGGCCGTTTCCTCCGTTGGAAATATCAGTATTACTGAAAGGCACGGAGCCCTGCCCAATCGAAATGTTTTTGCTACCCGGCGTAAACACCGCGTTCCACTGAATACCCGAACGGAAGCCATCGTTTAGCTCCACTTCAATAATCTTTGCTTCTAGCAACACCTGCCGCTGCAAGCTATCTTCAGCAACATCAAGAAAAGCTTCTACACCACGCAACTCTGGTGTGCCAGCGCGGACGACCAGCACACCGGCCTGGGGGTTCGCTACCACTCGATGCTCGGGGTTGTCCCCAATAATCATCTGCACCATGTTCGCCATTTCACTCCACAGGTCTGTATTCGAAGTAGTCTTTATTTCGGAGCTGTTGATAGTGTCACCCCGATTATTATTCGAGATAGTATTGCTGGAGTTGTTGTTACTCGAGTTGTTGCTATCACGATTGGCCGCGTTGGAAACCTGGCCACTACTGACCGAGGTCGTTGAGGTTCCGGCACGCTTTATATTCAGGTAGTCCAGACGATAGATTCGGGTTTGCACCTGGGATGGCAAAATCTGGTAACCGTAGTTGTTTTTTTTGAAATCGTAGCCGTAATTATCACGTACCGCCGACAGTACCTCATCGAGGGAGACATCGCTGAGAATCAGGCTTATCTCCCCCTCTACCTTGGGACCCACAATAATATTTTGGTCACTACCTTCCATTAGGCCCATAAAAAAATCTCGGGCAGGCATCTTCTTTACGGCAATATCGAAACGATCTCCAGCTGCTCCGACGGGAATATCGAGCTCCGGAAGTAACGCATTACGGACATCCTCTGGCGGCACCGAAGGCTCAAGCTTACTCTCGACATAGGCATCAGAATCGCCTGTGCTTTCAGATAACATGCTTTCAGCTTTGTCCTTTGTATACTGATGATTGCGCATGGTTTCGCACCCCATCATCAACATAACAAGCGCCGATACAGCAACGAGTCTTATTGTGCCTTTCATTTCGAATAACCCTTGTCTATTACTGGCTGGCTAGCAATTTCCAATACCCGGCGTCCCGTACTCCCCATAAGCACAACTCGCCAGTTTTCTATTTTGACAATTTTTACACCCGATACCCGCTCCCCTTCCCGGTAGAGCTTTCCATCTATAACCGCACTGCGCTCCTGACCCCGAATCATAATAGATTGCAACTCAAGCTTTGCCTGGGGCCGACTAACTGTTTTCGGCTCGTACCCTTCCGGCCGTGTCGGATCCACCGCAGCGTTACACAACACTGATACACACAGCGCCACTACAAAAAGAGGCATCCTCATCCCTGGCTCCCCCCCATCCCCAGCCACTCCGGGTCCCGGCTCAGGGTGAATATATTAAGCCGCACCCGAGCCTTGGGAGGTTTCACAACCTCATACTCGAGCCCCTCCCAAAACAGACTCCACCGGCTCTCTTCTACACTTTTCAGGTACGCCTGTACGGCAAAAAAATCGCCCTCCATTTCCAGGCGCATACCATGGCGATAAAAATCCGGCGCCCTTGACTTGGACTCGCTATCGCCCTTCACTACCTCGGCGGATCCCTGATCTGTATCCGACAACGTCAGCGGCTCGCTGTAACTCTCCACACCGATCAGGCTTAGGCCCTTTTGGCGCTGCAACATCACCTGCAACAATTCCGACATCTGTTGCGGGGTTATCAGGTTCACGGTCGCGTCGCGCAACACTCGATCGAAATGAGCGATACTCTTGTGCAACTCCTCGATCCTACCCCCTCCCACCGCCTGGCGAAGAGCCTGTGCTTCAGCATGAGTTGAATCGATCTCTGCCTGCAAGGAGGCCATCTCCTGCTGTAACTGTTGCTGCGACGCCAGGACGCTCCTCTTACTTGCGCTCAAGGGATCAGAAACCAAGGTAATAAAAAGCATAACCAACACCAGCAAAGCACTTAGCGTAATCAATACACGCTCACGCTCATTACGCTGGTCAATCGCATCGCAATAACGCCCCCACCACTGACTCATGGTGTCACCTCGCGCTTGGCCTTCAATTCAAACACCAATAATTTCGTGCGCTCCTCGTCCCGAGTCATGGAAAACAACTCAAATCCTTTGCCATAAAACACTGGAGCTTTTTGCAGCGCTTGAAGGTAATGAGGAATCAATTCCGGCTTGCGGGTTTCCCCTTGTAGAGAGAGACGTTGACCACCCGATAAAAAATCGAACCCCGTCAACCACACACCTCCTTGATGGTTGTTTGACAACCCCCCCATCAAGGCAGTGAACCCTTCCCCCTTCACTTCGAGCGCTTGCGACAGGTGAAACGCCAATCGCTGCTTGGCTCCCAGATCGGCTTCGAGCCGCGCCACTTCAGCGGCAGATGTGCGATCATTTTTCAATTTCAGTAACTCGGCAACCGCCTGGTTTCGGCTTTGGGTGAGTTGCTCCACCCCCTCCTGTTGACGGGTAACTGCATCCTGCAGCTTGTGTACCGAGCGATACTCCATTCCCGCATAAGCAGCAAGCACAAGCGCCAATAACACGCAGGACTGGGCCAACCGCAGCCCCCCGAACCGGGCATGTTCGCGCAGCTTGGCACTGTGATGGAAGTTAACCTGCTGCAGTTGCATACTCCCCCCATTCGCGTAACGCACCCCCAAGAGAGAGTGCCACACGGGACAACTGTTCGGGATCGACTCCCTGGCCCAAAGTAATGCCTTGAGAGGTATCGAGCTTCATTACGTAGGCGGCAAGACGCTGATCCAGCGCGGCGACCAGCTGGTCGTCCACTTCGTGTTTGCCACTGATCAGGACGGTAGCTACCGCCCCCTTACCCTGCTGGCTTTCGTAATAATCGAGTGAACGTTGCATATCGAGCACCAGCTCGTCCAGCACACCAAGCCCCTGCTCACGAATATGATCAAAGCCCACTTGCAGGGAGCGACTCATATAGAGCTGGTTATTTTGGGTGACCGTAACCAGGCCACCCCGATCACGCAGATTAATAATCGCTACCGATTTCTCCCCCGAGGATTGCTGTAACGCGAGGTTTCGCATGGCCAGGTCTGCCAGATCGATGTAATTCAGTTGCAGGCCCGCCCCTTTCACCGTTTCCGTCAGCTGGGCTATTAAATCCCTGCGCACCGCCGCGACGTAACACATCCGTACCCGGCCACGATAGGCATCCTCTGGCAGCAGAAACGCATCGACCTCAACCTCATCGAGTGGCGTACTGATTAGATCCTTGATCCGCCAACGCATAGCGTCGGCCAGCTCCTCTGGCGGTACGTCGGGAGCTTCGGCTAGCAACATCTGATACTGACTCGGCAACAGCACCAGGTTCACACTACCCCTCAGCTGGTTGCGCTCTACCTGCGCCTTGAGCAAGCTCGCCAGATTACCTTCACTAAAGTCAACTCCGGTGCAGAAGTCTACCTGCCCGGATGACGCCATCGACACCAGGCCGAACGAGCGACTTCCAAGCACCATCCCCAACAAGCCGCCAGCAGCACCTTTTTTCTTGCGCCACAACAAGAACGGACCCCTCCCCCTAGCAATCGAAATAAGACATCAATCTTTATTAAAAACAGCAAATTACAAGATTAATATAACAACGTTTGTGAAAAGTGTCACATATCTTTTTAGTGCTTTATATTGACCTTATTTACCCCCGGCTACCGCCGTTGGTTATAATGCCCCACCCCACCGCACAACGAACTCCATTCAATGCTTCATATTGCCCTGTTCGAACCTGAAATCCCACCCAATACCGGCAACATAATTCGCCTCTGCGCCAACACCGGTTACCGGCTGCATATCGTGGGTCCCGCCGCCTTCGAGTTCGACGACAAGCGCCTGCGAAGGGCCGGACTGGATTACCACGAATTTGCATCGGTACAGCACTGGGAGAGCTTCGACGACTTTGCCCGGGCGATGGCGCCCCAGCGTATCTTCGCCATGACTACCAAGGGGTCCCACAACTACTACCAGACCCGGTATCGCAAAGGCGACTGCCTGCTCTTTGGTCCCGAGACCCGAGGCCTGCCCGATGAGATCCTGCAGCATCCCGCGATCAGCGATCGCATTCGACTCCCCATGCTGGCCAATAGCCGTAGCCTAAACCTCTCCAATAGCGTTGCCGCAGCCATCTACGAAAGCTGGCGCCAGCTCGATTTCGAGGGCGCAGCCCCCTAGCCCTCAACCAGAAATGTTGGCCTGACAAGGAGCATTAAGCGACCCGCCCGTGGCTCTCGTGTCATACGACTGACAGGGAAGCCAGAGGGGCAGATCGTGCAAGAGCAACTATCGGCCCCTACATCCTGTACATAAAAAAGGGGCGCAAGCCCCACAGATTGCTGACAAAGTCCTCGCCCTTGTGCGGGGACTTTTTATAATAGGGTATGCTAAACGACACGCCCCCATCTCAAGCCACCATGGAGTTCGTCACCATCGACGAACTCGTTCCTCAAGATCACCTGCTGCGCAAGATCGACAAGACCATCGACTTCAGTTTTATCCATGAGTTGGTTAAGGACCTTTACTGCGCAGACAACGGTCGGCCAGCACTCGACCCAACGATGCTGTTCAAGCTGTTGTTCATCGGCTACCTCTACGGTATCCGTAGCGAGCGTCAGCTGATACGCGAAGTACAAGTTAACGTGGCCTACCGCTGGTTTCTGCGGCTGGGCTTGACCGACAAGGTGCCTGATGCGTCTACGCTCAGTCAGAACCGGCGCCGCCGGTTTAATGAGTCGGATGTTTATCAGCAGATCTTCGATGAGATCGTGTGCCAGGCGATGCGCAAGAAGCTGGTTTCTGGCAAGGTGTTGTACACCGATTCCACTCACCTAAAAGCCAATGCCAACAAGGGCAAGTGGGTCAAGGCACGCGCCGAGGCATCCTGCCGAGACTATCTGGGCGAACTGGACAAAGCGGTTGAGGAGGATCGGCTCAAGCATGGAAAAAAGCCCTTGCCACCGCGCTCGAAGAAGCCCGAGACGCGGGAAATCAAGCAAAGTACGACTGATCCAGACAGCGGCTACATGGTGCGCGATGGCAAGCCCAAAGGGTTCTTTTACCTTGACCACCGGACGGTCGATGACCGGTGCAATATCATCACCGATGTTCACGTCACCTCCGGGAATGTTCATGACAGCATCCCCTACCTAAACCGCCTGGACCGGCAGCGCCAACGCTTCGGCTTTGAAGTAAGCGCAGTGGGACTGGATGCCGGGTATTTTACCGCCGGCATCACGAAGGGTCTTGAGGATCGCGACATCTATGGAGTGATCAGTTATCGCAGGCCCACGCACCGCAAGGGCTACTTCTACAAGCGCGAATACCGCTACGACGCTAACACAGACAGCTATCGCTGCCCCCAGGGCCAGACACTCATCTACGCGACCACTGACCGTAACGGCTATCGTCACTACCACTCCGATTCAAAGCAGTGCCGCCACTGCCCACAGAGAGAATGCTGCACGCGTAATGTAAACGCCAAAAAAACCGTCACTCGGCATGTGTGGGAAGGCAGTAAGGAACGAGCCAACAGTCATCGACTGACCGAAGGTGGGCGGCTGATATACGCCCGGCGCAAGGAAACGGTCGAACGAAGTTTTGCTGATGCCAAGCAGCTTCACGGATACCGATATGCACGCTTTCGCGGTCAAGAAAAGGTGGCCGCGCAGTGCCTGATGACTGCCGCCGCGCAGAACATGAAGAAAATAGCCCTGCTATGCGCCTGAACAGGTGTTTTTACCCTTTCAGCTCCAAGTTTTATCGCGACACGGCCCATTGTAAGACCGCTTGAGCCGGCAGACGGAAGAAAATAGCTTCAGCTTCAACAGCAGGAAAACTTCCATCAATCAGCTACCAAGTCCTAGAAAAAGCAAACCCCGGTAAAAATACCGGGGTTTGTCAGTGGTCTGAGGGGCGCAAGCCCCATTTTTTATGTACAGGATGTAGCGAAACTTACTCGCCGGCAGTTTCCTGCTCTGCCTGCTTCTGGGCAACGGCCTGCGCATAGAGTGCGTCAAAGTTAACCGGTGCCAGCATCACAGGCGGAAAGCTTCCACGAGTGACCAGGTTGTCGATCGCCTCGCGGGCATAGGGGAACAGAATATTAGGGCAGAAACTACCCAGGGTGTGGTGCAGGGCTGTCTCTTCCATATTCATCACGGCAAAGATACCTGCTTGCTGCACCTCGGCAACGAAAGCCGTATCCTCACTGTTCTCTACGCTTACCGTCAATGACAGCACCACCTCGAAAACGCCCTCGTCGAGCTTGCTGTTACGGGTATTGAGGTCCAGGTTTACCTTGGGCTTCCACTCTTTACGAAACATCTCGGGAGATTTCGGGGACTCGAAAGAGATATCTTTTACGTAGATCCGCTGCAGTGAGAACTGGGGCTGATTTGAAGACTCAGCTGCCTGATTTTGTTGTTCTTCGGCCATCGAAAGGCTCCTTTGAGTATGTTTCTGTTTATCTTACGTGATTAAAGGCGGCCTCCACCGGGGCAACCACCTGTATATTTTTAAACGCCAGCGCTCATGCAGCCAGCAGAGGATCCAGCGCTCCGCGGCGCTCAAGCGCATAGAGCTCATCGCAGCCTCCGATGTGCTGCTCGCCAATCCAGATCTGTGGCACCGAGGTCCGACCCGCCTTACGGATCATCTCCTGGCGCAGGTGCGCCTGACCGTCCACCGAGATCAACTCCAGCTCAATACCGTTTGCCACCTGTTTTCGCTGCAGTAACTGCAGCGCGCGAATACAGAAGGGGCAATAGCTGGAGCTATAGATAACAACACGGCTCATGAACAGGCTAGCCCTTCTTCACCAGGGGCAGGTTCTCCCCTTTCCAGGCGTTTACACCACCGCTCATGCGCACGACCCGGGTAAATCCGGCGGCAACCAGCGCCTTACCCGCCACCCCGGCGTGCTGCCCGGCCGCATCGACCACAATGATCGAGCGATCCTTGTCATCACCTAGCTCGCTGCTTCTTTCCGCCACTTTGGCGTAGGGGATATTGACCGATTCCACGATATGGCCCGCAGAAAAATCCTTCTTCTCACGCACGTCCAGCACCAGGGCGTTTTCGTTATTAATCAAACGGGTAGCCTGTTGGGTCGTCACCGTTTTGCCACCCTTTCGGCTTTCGGTCCATAGCAATAGTGTCAGCAACCCAAGGAAGGTCGATACCAGGATTGGGTTATTCGCAATAAAATCTAACAGCTTTTCCATCTTGCTTTCACACGCTCGTATCGTCACAAAGCGGTGGAGTATACAGGGTTCGGGGCATAGGCTGAATACGAAATAGAGACAAATGCCATCTCTAAGGCGCAGAGGAGGCACAATAGCCATCGACAACACAACGGGGTAAAATTCGCGATCCTCTTCCCAGGCCACTCGTACGAGCTTATGAGCACAGCAAAAACCACCACCGCACTGATTATTCTCGACGGTTTCGGACACAGCGAGACGTCTGATTCCAACGCCATTGCCGCCGCCGACACCCCGACCTGGGACCGCCTCTGCCAGCAATACCCCAACGTTCTGGTTTCCGGCTCCGGCGAGGATGTCGGGCTGCCCGACGGACAGATGGGCAATTCCGAGGTGGGGCACATGAACCTGGGCGCGGGACGAGTGGTTTACCAGGAACTGACCCGCATCAGCAAGGCGATCGCTGATGGCTCTTTTTACCAGAACCCCGCATTGCAGGAGGCCGTCCGCAGCGCCGCAAGCCGCGGCAACGCGGTTCATATTATGGGGCTGGTATCACCCGGCGGCGTCCACAGCCATGAAGATCACATCAGCGCGATGATCGAACTGGCGCGCCGAGAGGGCGCCCGCGAGGTCTACCTGCACGCCTTTCTCGATGGCCGTGACACCCCTCCGCGCAGCGCAGAGAGCTCACTGGCTCGCCTCGACCAACAGCTGCAAGAGCATAACCTTGGCCGCATCGCCAGCATCATCGGTCGCTACTATGCCATGGATCGCGACCAGCGCTGGGAGCGGGTCAGCAAGGCCTACCGCCTACTGACCGAAGGCGAAGCCGAATACCAAGCTGAGTCCGCGGTGCAAGCACTGCAACAGGCTTATGAGCGGGACGAAAGCGACGAGTTCGTCGATGCCACCACGATACAGCAGCCCGGCCAGGGGGCGGCAACCCTGAACGATGGCGACGCACTGATCTTTATGAACTTCCGTGCCGACCGCGCGCGCCAGATCACGCGCGCCTTCGTCGATAGCGATTTCGATGGCTTCGTGCGCAACCGACACCCCCAACTGGCCGGCATGGTGATGCTGACCCAGTACGCCGACAACATCGATACGCTGTGCGCTTTCCCCTCAACCAGCCTGAACAACACCCTGGGAGAGGTCATGGAACAACAGGGTAAGACCCAGTTACGCATCGCTGAAACCGAAAAATACGCCCACGTTACCTTTTTCTTTAGCGGTGGCCGCGAACAAGCGTACGACGGCGAAACCCGTATTTTAGTAAATTCTCCCCAGGTGGCCACCTACGACCTGCAACCCGAGATGAGCGCGCCCGAGGTGACCGAGAAGCTGGTCGCAGCCATCGACAGCAGGAGATACGACCTTGTAGTCTGCAATTACGCCAACGGTGACATGGTCGGCCACACCGGAAACTTTGATGCCGCCGTAAAGGCCGTCGAGTGCCTCGACCACTGCCTGCAACAGATTACCGACGCTCTGCTGCGCAACGGTGGCCAGTGCCTGGTCACCGCGGACCACGGCAACGTCGAACAGATGCGAGACGAGCACACCGGTCAGGCGCACACGGCACATACCTGTGAAGCCGTCCCCTGCCTCTACGTAGGTGAGCGCAAGCTAACCCTGAAAGATGGTGGTATCCTATCTGACATCGCCCCAACCCTGCTCGATCTGATGGGACTGGAACAGCCCCCAGAGATGAGCGGTAGCAGCCTGTTACAGCCGCAACAGGCCTGAGATCCGAGGTACCGTAACCCCGATGAGAAATCACATACTAGCCCTGCTGTTGATGGTACTGCCGTTATCAGTCAGCGCAGAGAATAGCGAAACCCAGACCCGCCAGCAGCTTGAACAACTGCAAAAAGATATTCAGCAGATGCAAACACTGCTGAACAGCATTCGCGGTCAGCGTAATAGTGTGGAGCAACAACTGGGTCGCTCGGAACAGGAGATCGGAACCCTGCATCGGCAGATCGAACAGATCGAACAACGCTTAAAGGAGGGTCAGAAGCGCCTAAAAAAGCTTCAAACTGATCAGCGCAAGCTGGTCAGTAGCATTACCAAACAGCAGCAGCAGATCGGCGACACCCTGCGCGCGCTTTACCGCAGCGGCCAACAACCCTACCTGAAGCTGGTTCTTAGCCAGCAGGACCCGCAGCATAGCGCGCGCATGCTGCACTACTACGATTATCTCAATCGGGCCCATAACCTGCAGATCAGCAACTATCGCCAGCAGCTCGAACGCGTGCAACAGCTCAACCAACAGATCGAACAAACCCAGCTGAGCCATACCAATCAGCGCAACCAGCTACACCAGAAACGCTCCCACCTGCTATCCCAACAGACCGAGCGCCAGCGGCTGATGGAACGCCTAAAGCGAACCCTGCAGAAAAAAGACAAGGATCTGGCCAACAAGCAGGCACAGCAGGCTGAGTTGAAACAAATTCTCGATTCACTGCAAACCGCAATCACCAATCTCAGTGTTCCAGGCAAGCCATTCAAACAACAGCGCGGCAAGATGAGATGGCCTGTGAAAGGCAAAGTCAGCCATCGCTTCGGCACCAGCAAAGGGGACAAGCAGCGTTGGAACGGCCTCTACATCAGTGCCCGGGAGGGTGCCCCCGTTAAGGCTATCCACCATGGACGCGTGGTATTCTCCGACTGGCTACGCGGCTTTGGGCTGCTACTGATCGTCGATCATGGTGACGATTACCTCAGCCTCTACGCCCACAACCGCAGCCTCCTGAAGGAGCTGGGGGAGTGGGTAAACGCCGGAGATACCATCGCCTCGGTCGGCAACAGCGGAGGCCAGCAAAACAACGGCCTCTACTTTGAAGTGCGCTATCGAGGCAAACCCCAGAACCCATTGCGTTGCTGCCTCGCGCGGCAATAGGTTATAAAGAACCAATGCATTCGACCCATCATCCCAAGGAGCACCTCATGGGCCCCCTCATTCGCCTTCTCGGCAACCTGACCACTGGCGCCGCACTGGCCGCCAGCCTAAGCCTAAGTACGTTACTGTACGCCGAAGAGTCGCCGCCCCGCCTTCCCCTGGACGAACTGCGCACGTTTACTGAAATTTTCGAACGTATTCGTACCGCCTACGTAGAAGAGGTCAGCGACCAGGAGCTGCTCGAAAGTGCGATCAAGGGCATGCTATCCGGACTCGACCCCCATTCCGCGTACATGGACCCCGAGGCCTTCAAGGATCTGCAGGTTCATACATCCGGCGAGTTCGGCGGCCTGGGGATTGAGGTCGGCATGGAAAATGGCTTTATTAAAGTCGTGGCGCCGATCGATGACACCCCGGCGGCACAAGCCGGTGTCGAAGCGGGCGACCTGATCATTAAGCTGGACCAGAAACCGGTCAAGGGGATGAGCCTCGAAGAGGCGGTGGAGCAGATGCGCGGCAAGCCAGGCACCCCTATTGAGCTGACGATTATGCGCAGCGGCAACGATGCCCCTTTCGACCTCACCCTGCATCGCGCTGTGATCAAGGTGACCAGCGTCAAATGCCGTGAGCTCGAGCCCGGCTACGGGTACCTGCGTATCACCCAGTTTCAGGTCAACAGTGGCGAGGAGGCCGCCAAAGGCATAGAAAAACTGCGCAAGGAACAACCCCTCAAGGGGCTGGTACTCGACCTCCGCAACAACCCGGGCGGCGTATTACAAGCCGCGGTGGACATTTCTGACCTATTCCTTAACGAGGGGTTGATCGTCTACACCGAAGGCAGGATCGCCAATTCAGAGTTGCGATTCAACGCCAGCAACACCAGCGCCGCACCGGAGATCCCTTTGGTGGTGCTGATTAATGGCGGTTCAGCCTCCGCCTCGGAGATCGTCGCCGGCGCCCTGCAGGATCATCACCGCGGAATCATTATGGGCACCGATAGTTTCGGCAAGGGTTCAGTCCAGACCGTATTGCCACTGGCCAACCAGCGCGCACTCAAACTCACCACCGCACTCTACTACACCCCCAATGGTCGCTCTATCCAGGCGCAGGGAATCGAGCCTGACATTGAGGTTGAGCGCGCAACCCTGACCACCATAGAGCGTCCCAAGGGCGTTAAGGAAGCCGATCTGCAGGGCCACCTCGGCAACGGCAATGGCGGCGCCGACAAAACCAGCAACGAGGACACCGGCAAGCGCGACACCCTTGCCCAGGAGGATTACCAGCTCTATCAGGCATTGAATCTTCTCAAAGGACTGCATATTAGCAAGCATCAGCAATCCCTCTCTCCACTGGCCGAAGCACCCGCCACCAAGGCTGCGGCACAATGAGATCCTGGCTGGTAACGGTGTGCCTGCTAAGTGCACTGCTGCCAGCCAGCGCCGGCCTGCTGTCGTTGGCACATGCTGCCAACGACCCCCGTAAACCCCTCCCGCTGCCTGCCCGCGATCGCCACGAACAACTGCTGCGCTGGCTCGAATTGAACCCCGCACCAGCGCCTGAGTCGGTCGCGGCCGAGGAACCCGAGCTTCTCAATCGGCCCGCCCTGATACAGACGCTCGCCCCCCAGCTGGTCATTATCATCGACGATATCGGCAACAACCGCGCCCAGGGTGAACGCAGCGCCCACTTGCCAGGCCCCCTGAGCCTTGCCGTACTGCCGTTTACTCCTCACTCCACGCACTTGGCAACCCTGGGGCACAAGACGGGCAAAGAGATCATGCTGCACGTACCGATGGAAAACCATCAACACCTGCCTCTGGGGCCCGGGGCCCTAACCCTGTCGATGGATCGGGCAGGGTTCACCGAGCAACTGCTCGCGTCCATCAATAGCGTCCCCCATGTCCGTGGTGTAAATAACCACATGGGCAGCCTTATGACCGAGCAAACGCAGCAGATGGAGTGGACCATGGCTGTACTGCAAACGAGGGGACTGTTTTTTGTCGACAGTCGGACCAGTGCCGACACGGTCGGCGCCTCAACGGCGCAGGCACGGGGAGTGCCGCACCTGAGTCGGCAGGTATTTCTCGATCACGACCGCGACCCGGAGGCGATCGCTGCGGCCTTCAACAAGGGTATTCGCATCGCCCGCCAAACCGGTATCGCGATATTGATCGGCCACCCCTACCCCGAAACACTCGACCTTCTGGAGCGGCGCCTGCCCCTGCTTGAGGCCGAAGGTATCGTCCTGGTGAGCGCCGGCCAGCTCCTCGGCCAGCAAAGCATTGCCCACAAGAGTCCCTGAGCGCAGGGCTAGATCCAGCGTCGTACCCGTTTAAGGTACTCACGATAGGGGGCTCCGAACTTCTCCCCTAGCACTCTCTCCTCGGGCACTATCTGTACACGGGTCAACCACAGTGCAAACAGGGGGGGCAGCAGCAATGCCACGGCCGACCCCAACACCAATCCCCAACCAATAAGCAGCAACAGCATCCCCAGGTACATAGGATTGCGGGTAAAACGATAGAGACCCTCCACGACCAGGGCGGAGGTCGTATGCGGGCGGTGGGGGTTAATGGTGGTTCGCGCCTTGATGAAGCGCCACAGCCCACCGAGATCGAACCCTACGCCGATCGCCACCAGTCCCCACCCCAGCGTCAGGGATAGTGGATGCTGCCAGCTCCACGTAGGAGTAGCCGTTGCCAGCAGCCACATGACAGCGCCGAACAGCAGCAGGTAAACCGGTGGAGGAATTCTCATTTCGAGCCCGCTCATGCGCTCACTCCCCGCGCAGAAGATTGCATTGGGGACCAGGTGCAGACCCGGTTACGGCCCTCGCTCTTGGCCTGGTAAAGCGCCTTATCGGCGTGACCGATCGCGCTCGACAATGGCTCTCGAGGGTCCATTTCTGACACGCCAAAAGAGGCCGTCAGCTGCACTTCGGTGCCGGGTGCCACGGTTATCGACAACTGCTCCAACCCCAGCCTCAAACGCTCTGAGACCTCCCATGCCTCCTCCAGGGTCGATTCCGGCATTGAAAACAGAAACTCTTCACCACCATAGCGAGAAACCACATCGTAGCGACGCAGGGAGTCCTCGAAATAGCGTGCAATCTCCACCAACACCCGATCTCCCGCCGGGTGGCCGTAGCGGTCATTGATCGCTTTGAAATGATCAATGTCGCTCATCACCAGCGCACAGCGCCCCATGCCCCGGGTCACCTTGGACTGCTCCTTCTCGATCACAATGCCCATCAGGCTGCGGGCCGGCAGCCGGGTCAAGCTGTCAAACTGCCGGGTAGTATCATCGATCGCGTAGGCGAGGGCTTCCACCTCGGCCACAAAGGTCTGCTCGACGACGGAAAACTCCCCGTAGAGGGTTTCAGCAACCACGCCATTGCGCTCGTACTGCAACAGCATTTCGGTCGCCATCTCATGCACCTGTCGGTGCAGCTGGCCAATATGGGTAAACTCCGCTGATTGCTTCAACTCTGGCTGGGTAACGCCATAGTACCACTGGCCAAAGGCGCACTTTCGATAATCCCGCGCCAAGGGGTAATCGAGTTCCTGTTGGCAGATAAAGATCTTGTGAATCCGGTTCAGCCAACTGATGTGGTGCCCCACCAACCCCTGAAGATCTCGCGCCAGGGCCTTGATATCCTCATGCCCCATTGCCTCGATCAAACGGCTAACCAACATCGGCCCATCCTCCCTGCGTAAACCCTGACCACAATTCTAGCGCGGGCGCCAACGCCACACCATGACCGGGGTGGCGTTTCATGCAATTGACGCGGCACAGGCAGGGCCGCCGCGCCGCTGGATCAATCAGGTCCCGGCAGCGGGAACCACCAGCACTTTACCCTCGCGCTCGCCCGCTGCGGCGGCCGCCACCGCCTGCTTGATCTCGCTCAACCCGTACGTCGCTGCGACCCTGGCATGCAGCTTCCCGGCGGCAATCAACGCTGCCACCTCACCAAACACTTTCATTTTTTGTTCCGGTGAGGCCTGCTGGAACCAGCGCGCCAGCCAGAACCCCTTGAGCTGTATATCTTTGAACACCAGGTTAAGTGGGGCAACCTGGCACGGTTCCCGGCTCATGGCGCCATAGTTGACCAGTACGGCACCTTCGCCCAGGCAAGATGCCAGGCGATCGGTGGCGGCACCTCCCACTGCATCAATACCCAGCCTCGGCGCCTCGCCACCTGTTGCCTCCAACATGCGCTGGCGCAGGTCATCACCATCAACCAGCACCACATCAGCACCTTCCGCTTCAACGGCCGCCACTGCCGAGTCGCGCCGCACAACGTTGACGGTTTTAAACCCTCGCAGTTTGGCCAACTGGATTAAATACCCACCGACTCCCGAGTTAGCTGCGTTTTGAATCACCCAGTCGCCCGCCTTGAGGTCGACAAATTCACTGAGCATTAATGACGCGGTCGGGGGATTCACGGTCATCATCGCCAGCTGCTGCGGATCTGCATCGTTGGGCAGCGGAATCAGCTCTTTGGCCGCGGCGACGACATGGGACGACCAGGTCCCACATCCAACAGGCAACAATACCGTCTGCCCGATCGCTGGCCCTTTAAGCCCTTCAGCCAGCTCAACCACGCGCCCGACCCCTTCATTACCGCCCACGGCGGGCAGCGGCGGCAACATTCCGTATTCTCCCGTCAGAGTCAGGACATCGGAAGGGTTGATCGGCGCCGCCAGCACTTCGATCAAAACCTGCCCGCTTGACAGGGCGGGCTTATCCCACGACAGCGCTTCAATCGAGGACTCGGGGACAGGACCGCGTTCGGTGTATTGGGCTTTCAGCATGGGAACTCCATATTGTCTGGGAAAGGAACAGTGCCGTCATAGTACGCAAGCCCGGGGGTATCGGGCTAGCGGAGTCGCCCCCTCGCTCGGCGCTGAATGGCGCTCAATAAATGGCAGTGATGGGGAAAGGCGGCTTGTAGCGGTCCACTGGAACGGGACACTTATTCCCATTTACTCAAAGGCGCGGAGTAATGGGTAAGGGCAAGCAGGAGCGCGCCGGGATCTCCCTCGACAATCAACATATCCTTATGCGTCGCTGCTACGAAGCCCTGCTCGACCGTGTGCGATAAAAACGCCAGCAGCGCATCGTAATAGGCGCCAACATTAAACAGCGCACAGGGTTTGCAGTGGTCGCCCAGTTGCGCCCAGGTCCACACCTCAAACAGCTCCTCCAGCGTGCCTATGCCTCCCGGCATCGCGACAAAGGCATCCGCCAGCTGCGCCATGGTGGCCTTACGTTCGTGCATATCCTTCACGATATGCAATTGGGCCAGCCCCAGGTGTTGAATTTCGCGATCGCACAGGGATTGGGGCATCACCCCCACAGCACGCCCTCCGGCGCCAATCACCGCATCGGCAATAACCCCCATCAAACCCACTTTGCCGCCCCCGTAGACCAACTCATGGCCGGCAGCGACCAGCGCTCGCCCGAACGCCTGTGCTGATTCTGCGTAGAGCGGCACAGTGCCAAGGGCAGATCCACAAAAAACCGCAATCTTCATGGCGACCGACCTCTGTCAGGGCTCATTTGCATACCCCATTGGCGACACCCACCCTAACGATCAAGCACGTCATCCTTTACGCTATTAGCAATCACCATCACCTCGGCGATATCGGCTTCACTCACGCCCAGCTCACTCAGGGTAGCCCTCAGGTGGGTGACGACCGCGTTAAAGTGAGTCTCGTCCAGCTTCAGGTGAGCATGGGCCTCGCGCATCTGCTTGCCGGTGTACTCTACCGGACCACCAAACACCATGGTAAGAAACGCTTTCTGGCGGCGCGCCTGGGACTGCATATTGACGTTGCTAAAAAAGGACGCAATACGCTCATCGGCCATTACCTTGCGGTAAAACAGCTCAACCGCACGCTCAACCGCTGGGGCTCCACCAATCTTGTCATACAGGGACATCTCTCGCTCCTTCGAGCCACGACAACCTGCCCCTAAAGCTACGCCATCCTCCTGACGGTTTCCACTGTACCGGCAATATTTATATGACCCCATAAACAAAAAACCCGCGCCAGGCGCGGGTCAATAACACGAAAAGAGCTACTTGGGCAGCTCGCCCTGAACGCCCTCAACGTACCAGTTCAAAGAGAGCATCTCAGCATCGCTCATGGTAACGCCTTCAGCAACCACGACCTTGCCTTGCTGGTCCTTGATCGGGCCCTGGAAAGGATGGAAGCTACCATCCACTATTTTCGCCTTGGTAGCCTCTACCTGAGCGATTACATCCTTGGGAATGGCCGCATTATAAGGAGCCATCTTTACCATATCCGCCGCTATACCACCCCAGGTGTCCTCGGCTTTCCAAGTGCCATCGAGTACAGCCTTGGCCGTTTTCGTGTAGAAGCCGCCCCAATGCACAACGCTACCGGTCAGGTGCGCCCTGGGACCAAACGCCGTCATGTCAGAATCGTAACCAAAGGCGTACACACCCTTCTCTTCTGCAGCCTGTACCGGTGCCGGAGAGTCGGTATGCTGGTTGATAATGTCAGCACCCTGGGCGATCAGGGCTTCTGCCGCCTCGCGCTCTTTGGCGGGATCGTACCAGCTGTTCACCCACACCACTTTAACTTCAGCCTTGGGGTTGACGCTGCGCAGACCCAGGGTAAAGGCGTTGATGCCCTGCACCACCTCAGGAATCGGGAACGCGGCAACGTAGCCGATAATATTGGATTGGGTCATGTGGCCGGCGATAAGGCCGGTCAGGTAACGCCCCTCATAAAAACGCGCCGAGTAGGTGCCGACGTTCTTTGAGCGCTTGTAACCGGTGGCGTGCATAAAAGCCACTTTGGGGAAGCTCTTACCCACCTTCAAGGTCGGGTTCATGTAGCCGAAGCTGGTCGTAAACACCAGATCATGACTTTGGGCCAGTTGGCGAATAACGCGCTGGGAATCAGCACCCTCACTAACGCTTTCAACGTAGCTGGTTTCCACCTGCTCACCCAGCGCCGCTTCCATCTCTTTGCGACCCTCATCGTGTTCGAACGTCCAGCCGGCATCGCCTACCGGGCCTACGTAAACAAAACCCACTTTGAGTTTATCGGCCGCGAGGGCCGAGCCAGATACCGCTGCCACCAGCAGCAGCGAGGCCGCGCTGCGAAGCAGTCCCGCCGGGGTAAATCGAGTTTTCATTGCTATCTCCTTGAGATTGATTATTTCTAGGGTTCTCGCTGCGCTCGCTAGCAGGTCTGCTATCGGCTTATTGTGTTTTATGAAACGGTTTGCCTAACGACATTGGGGCAAACAGTTTGATTCGTGCCTGGTTGCTGGATAACAGTACCAGAACCAGTATCGTCGCCAAATAGGGTAGTGTTGCCAACAGGTTGGAGGAGACCGAGACACCCAACCCTTGCATCACCAGATGCATAATACTGGCGACGCCGAACAGGTAGGCACCGAGCAATACCCGACCCACGCGCCAGCTGGCGAACACCACCAGCGCCAAGGCAATCCAGCCGCGGCCTGCGGTCATATTGTCGGACCACAGCGGCGTGTACGCCAGCGATAGATAGGCACCGCCAAAACCCGCCATTGCACCGCCAAACATAACCGCCAGATAGCGCACCCGCATCACCGACAAACCAACCGCGACCGCCGATTCGGGGGACTCTCCGACCGCTTTTAGGATCAGTCCCGGTCGACTGCGATAGATAAATATGAATACCGCGCCAAACAGAACAAAGGAGAGATACACCAACGGGTCTTGGGCAAACAACGCCTTACCCACCAGGGGAATATCACTTAACACCGGAATCACCCAGGCTTCCATTCCCGTGAGCGGTTTGCCGACAAAACCGCTGCCCAGAAATGCGCTCAAGCCAGCGCCAAAAATAGTTAATGCGAGCCCGCTTGCGACCTGGTTCGCATTGAGGTTAAGCGCCAGGAACCCAAACAGCAGCGACATCAGCATACCCACGGCAATACCCGCAGCGACGCCAAACCATAGGTTCCCCGTAGTAAACGCGACACCGAAGCCAGCCATTGCGCCCATCAGCATCATCCCCTCCTGACCGAGGTTCAGCACGCCTGATTTTTCGCACACCAGCTCGCCCAGGGCCACGAGCAGTAGCGGTGTTCCTGTCCGCACCATGGCGAATAAAATATTGGTGATCAGGTCGATATCCATCGATCAGGCCTCGCTCGCCAGTGCGCCAGAGTCGGCACGCTGCCAACGAATGCGATACAGTATCAGAAAATCACAGGCCAGCAGGTAGAACAGTAATATCCCCTGAAACAACCCGCCGAGCGCCAGAGGCAGTCCCATCTCTATCTGCCCCATCTCACTGCCCATATACACCAGCGCCATCAACAAACTGGCGAGCAAGATGCCCACCGGATGCAAGCGCCCGAGAAAAGCCACAATGATGGCCGAGTAGCCGTAACCGGGCGACACGGTAGGTACCAACTGACCGATGGGGCCTGCCACCTCACTCACTCCGGCCAGCCCCGCCATGGCACCGCTGAAAAGCAGCACCAACAGCACAAGTCTCTTTTCCCTGAAGCCGGCGTAATGGGCGGCGCTGTTGTCGAGCCCCAACACTCGAATCTGGAAGCCCACAAAGGTACGACTGAGCACCACCCAGATCACAACCACGGCTAGCAAGGCCATCAGCGCCCCCAGATGCAGGCGGTAGCCCTCCATTAAAACAGGCAGCGTGGTGGCATCAGAAAACAGCGCCGATTCCGGAAAATTAAAACCCTGCGGATCTTTTAACGGCCCGTGCACGCCAAACAGCAACAGATTCAACGCGATGTAATTGAGCATGATGGTGGTGAGTATTTCGTTGGTGTTGAAATGGTTTTTCAACACCGCGGGTATCGCCGCCCACGCCATTCCGGCCAGGGCCCCGACCACCAGCACCAGCGGCAACGCCCAGCTCGAGCTTGATTCCAAAAACTGCAGCGCCATCCAGCCACCGATCAGCGCCCCCATCAGCAGCTGCCCCTCGGCGCCGATATTCCATACGTTTGCACGATAGCAGACGGCCAATCCTGTCGCGCATAACAATATGGGAGCGGCCTTGACACCCAACTCCGAGAGGCCATACAGATCGGCCACCGGCAGGACGAAAAAGGTATACAGCGCCTCAAGAGGTGCTTTGCCTTGCATCCAGAACAACACCGCTCCGGTCATCAGGGTCAACAACAGCGCCAGGAGTGGCGAGCAGTACGCCATCACCTGTGATTCCTGGGCGCGACGCTGGATACTAAGCGACATCGGAACTCTCCCCGGCGCTCTGCTCATCACCAAAATGACCCGCCATCCAACTACCCACCTGGGCAATGGAGACCGCACCCGTCTCCGCCATCGGCGAAAGGTGCCCATGACAAATGGCACAGATTCGATCGCTGAGTTCAAACAGCTCATCGAGATCTTCCGAAACGATCAGGATAGCCGCCCCCTTATTGCGCAGCTTGATCAGCTCCTTATGGATGGCAACCGCAGCGCCAATATCGACGCCCCAGGTCGGGTGGGAAGCGATCAGCAGGGTGGGGTGCTGCAAAATCTCGCGACCCATAATAAATTTTTGCAGGTTTCCACCCGATAGACTCTTGGCGGGAGCGTCGATGCCCGCGCACTTGACGTTAAACTGGTCGATAATCTGCTGGGCAAACTCGCGGGCTTTACGCCAATTGACCAGGCCATTACTGACCAGCCCCGAGCGCGCAGCCGTCAGCAGTCCGTTCTCCGTCAGACTCATATCCGGTACCGCCCCTCGCCCCAGGCGCTCTTCGGGCACAAATCCCAGCCCCTCTTCTCGGCGTTGGCCGGGATACATGTGGGCAATGTAGCCATGGGGAAGGCGGATCGCTTCGCGGTGAGTCTCCAGCGACTCCCCACTAAGCGCGGCCAGTAGCTCCTCCTGTCCATTACCGGCGACCCCGGCAATACCGACAATCTCCCCCGCCCGCACGTTCAGATTGACCGCCTTCAGGGAAACCCCGAAAGGGTCTTTCGAGGTTAGATTAAGATTACGAATGCTGAGGTATTCCTCGCCGCCAATGGCGCGATCATGAATCGCGCTGACCGGTGTGTCATCGCCGACCATAAGGCGAGCAATGCTTTCGGCAGTCTCTTGCGCCGGCACACACTCGCCGGTTACACGCCCTCCCCGGAGCACGGTCGCGTTATGGCACAGCGTCTGCACTTCGTTCAGCTTGTGGCTGATAAAAAGAATGCTGCAACCCTCCTGCGATAGCTGGCGCAGGGTCGTAAACAGCCCTTCGACCTCCTGTGGAGTGAGCACCGAGGTCGGCTCATCGAGAATCAGCAGGCGAATATCCTGAATCAGGCAACGGATAATTTCGACCCGTTGGCGCTCCCCTATCGACAACGTGTGTACCAACCGGTCCGGTTCCAGAGCCATCCCATAACGAACGGAAACATCACGAACCCGTGCGCCGAGTGCGGTCATATCCTTCGCCTCACCCGCATCAAGACAGAGCGCGATATTCTCGGTCACCGTCAGCGTTTCAAACAGGGAAAAATGCTGAAACACCATACCAATCCCCAAGTGGCGCGCAGCCGCGGGCTCACTGATCTCTACCGGCTGGCCATCCCAGAGGATACGACCCTCATCGGGGTGCATGACACCGTAGATCATCTTCATCAGGGTGCTTTTACCTGCCCCGTTCTCACCCAGCAGGGCATGAATTTCACCCGGCATGATATCGAGATCGACTCGGTCATTGGCCAGCACCCCGGGAAAGCGCTTGCTGATACCGCGCAGCGATACTCGAGGGGGAGTAGAAGAAGAAATTGTCATCGGTTTATTAGTGTTTCCATGCTCAATCCCGCCGCGTTCGCGACGAAACCGCAAATGCTATCCTAAACTGCAAGTCACGAAAAGGGATTGCGGTCGGTCATACCCGCCTGTTCAGGCTCCCGACCGCATCAAGAACCGAAACTATATCGCCACCGGTGCCTTGATATGGGGGTAGCACTCATAGTTAAGCAGTTCGAAATCGTCGAAGCCGAAGGCAAACAGGTCCTTCACCTCGGGGTTGATGCGCAAGGTCGGCAGCGGTAAGGGCTCGCGAGACAGCTGCAGATCCACCTGCTCCATGTGGTTGGAGTAGAGGTGCGCGTCGCCGAAGGTGTGGATAAACTCCCCCGGCTCCAGCCCGCATACCTGCGCCAGCATCAGGGTCAGTAACGAATAGGAGGCAATATTGAACGGCACGCCGAGGAAAATATCGGCGCTGCGCTGGTACAGCTGGCAGGAGAGCTTGCCCTCGCTGACATAGAACTGGAACAGGCAATGACAGGGGGGGAGCGCCTGTTTACCCTGCGCTGCGTTTTCCCTGGGAGAGAGGCTGACGTCCGGCAACACCACCGGATTCCAGGCACTGATAACCAACCTGCGCGAGGTCGGATTTTGTTGGATCTCCTTCACCAGCTCGCTGATCTGGTCGACCACCTCTCCATTTGGCCCCTCCCATGAGCGCCACTGCTTGCCGTACACTGGCCCCAGCTCTCCCTCCTCGGTCGCCCACTCATTCCATATACTAACGCCGTTGCGCTGCAGATAATCGATATTGGTGTCGCCCGCGAGGAACCAGAGCAGTTCGTGCACAATCGATTTCAGGTGGCACCTCTTGGTGGTCACCATAGGAAAACCCTTGGCCAGGTCGAAGCGCATCTGGTGGCCAAAAATACTGTAGGTACCAGTGCCGGTGCGGTCGCCCTTAAAGACCCCCCCCTCTTTCACGGTACGCATCAGGTCGAGATACTGTTTCATCGTTTACCTTTTTTCTTTCGTTTGTTAGAGGAGGCTGAGGCGTTGGAGGAGCGCTTCGTTCCCTGCTGCTCGAGCCAGGCGAGGTCATCCCGATTGAATCCATCCTGCAGCGGATAACGACGATACCCCCACAGCATCAACCCGCCTCCGAGCATCACCATGGGCAACGAAAGTAGCTGCCCCATGGTGAGCCAGTCGAAAGCAACAAAACCGAGCTGGGCGTCGGGTTCGCGGAAAAACTCCACCAGAATGCGGACGCTGCCATAACAGAGTAAAAACAGGCCTGAAACCGCCATCCGCGGACGAGGCTTGGACGAGAACCACCACAGTACCGCAAACAGAACCACACCCTCGAGGGCAAACTGGTACAGCTGCGAAGGGTGCCGAGCAAGCTGCAACGGATCCCGGGGAAACACCATCGCCCAAGGCACATCACCCGCGCGCCCCCAAAGCTCCCCACCAATAAAGTTACCGATACGGCCGGCTCCGAGCCCGAGCGGAATAAGCGGTGCGATAAAATCGGTCAACTGGAAAAAGGTTTTGCCGGTTTTGCGTCCGTACAGTGCCATAGCCGCCAACACGCCCAGCAACCCTCCATGGAAGGACATCCCGCCCTCCCAAATGTAAAACAGCCACAATGGATTTTGCAGAAAGTAATCCAGGTTATAAAACAGCACATAGCCACAACGCCCCCCGAGGATCACCCCCATGGCGATATAAAACACCAGATCACCCACCTGCTCCGGATGCCACAACCCGCCTGAGCGCCGAGCCCGATATTGACCCAGCCACCAACCGCCCACAAACCCCACCAGATACATCAGACCATACCAATGAATCTTAAGCGGCCCGACGGCCAGAGCGACCGGGTCAATATTGGGATATGCAATCACACAGAGTTCCTTAACGAGGTGTCGGGATAGCCCAGCGCAGTGACGATAAACTTGTCCAGTGCGCACAAAGCGGCCATTATCCCGTAATACCTGCCCGCTGCCCAGAGGCGCGGCGCAGATCACCGCGACAATTGAAACCGGATCACTCACTTTGTGCCTGATTGTATTTGACTACCATCCTGATAGCGCGCAGCCCCTGCGGCTGGCGGCTAATCGGGACGAGTTTTACCGGCGCCCCAGCCAGATGGCTCACCGCTGGGAGGAAGCCCCCTATCTGCTGGCTGGCCGCGACATGGAAAAAGGCGGTACCTGGCTAGGGCTTAGCGAAAGCGGCGACTTTGCGGCCGTCACCAACTTTCGCGAAGTTCCCGCCAGCGACGCCTCACGATCCCGGGGACAGCTCACTGCCGACTACCTCAAGAGTGCTCTCAGTGCCGAGGATTACCTGCATCAGCTGGCGAGGGATGCGGACCAGTATCCCGGCTTCAACCTGTTGCTGGGTGATCGACAAGGGCTCTACTTCTTTTCCAACCGGGAAAATCGCATCCGCTGCCTGCACCCCGGTCGCTACGGTCTCAGCAATCATCTGCTGGATACCCCCTGGCCGAAGTTGGTCGCCGCCAAGGCGAGGCTCGACAATGCCTTTAACCATACCCTGTTACAGCAGCTGCTACTCGACGACACCACCGCGGACGATACTTCCCTGCCGGATACAGGCATTGGGCAGGGCTGGGAGCGCCTGCTCAGTAGCTGCTTTATTCACAGCGAACACTACGGCACCCGCACCTGTAGCAGTCTGATCATCGAGGCCGACGGACAGGCCAGCCTACACGAGCAACACTTCGGCTCACACGGCATCGAGCTCGACCAGACTCACCACAATCTGCGCTTCCAGCGCCCCTGGCAACACGGCGCATAATTCCTGTACCCCACCTTCCGAGCTAGGCATAATGCGCCACTTTTCTGTCCCCTTCCGCTATCTGTAGTAAATGAGTTTCGAAGTGAATCGCCGTAATTTTCTCCAAGCCGCCAGCGCCGGCGCCGCCTGGCTTGCCGCCCCGGCTTTAGCCAAACCCGCCCTGGCCACCACATCCAGCGAACTCCCGCGCCACCTGAAACTGCACAACCCCTATACCGGAGAGCGGCTCAGCCAGCCGTTTTGGGATCAGGGAGCGTACCTCGATGACAGCCTGATGCAGTTCAGCCACCTGCTACGTGATTTTCACAGTGACGCCACCATGGCCGTCGATCCGCATCTGCTGAACCTACTCTATCGAGTCCAAAGCCGACTCGAAAACTTCAATGAGATACAGGTAATCTCGGCTTATCGCACCAAAGACACCAACCGTTTATTGCGGGAGCAGGGATTCAAGGTGTCCGACCACAGCCTGCACAGCAAGGCTCGCGCCGTGGATATTGTGCTCCCTGGCAGCAGCTTGCGCGATGTGCGTCGGGTGGCGATCGAACTTGCCAGCGGAGGCGTGGGGTTTTACCCCCGGCAGGGTTTTATTCATCTTGATACGGGACGGGTCCGCCGCTGGTGAGAACATCACCGGCACCCAAAAGGTCCGGGATACCGGTCCGGGGGCTTACCCCGATTGCGTCTTATTCATCTCGATAGGGAACCTGCCCGCTACCGGTGAGATAGCCATCCGCCAACTCAACCCGGTTGCGACCCTTGTCCTTGGCTTCGTACAGAGCCCCATCGGCACGGGCCAAGGCTCCATCGAGGGGCTCATGGGGTAGCCACTGAGTGACCCCGAAGCTACCGGTCAGATCGATACGAGCGCCCCCGCCCATCAGCGCAATTCGCTGAACGGCCAAACAGCATTTCTGCGCAATCGTGTGCGCTCCCTCGAGCGAGGTTTGGGGTAGGATCAACACAAACTCATCCCCCCCAAAACGCACCAACTGGTCGGAGTCACGACAAACATCCTGCAGCGTCAACGCCACCCGTTTGAGGGCTTCATCCCCCAGTGCGTGACCATAACGATCATTAAGCTCCTTAAAACGATCGATGTCGATTACACACACGCAGCAGTGCTGGTCCTGCTCCCGCCCACGCCGCAACTGACGGGCAATCACACTTAGGTAACGGCGGTTAAAAGCCCCAGTAAGCGCATCCGTCGACGCCTGCACTGCCAGCAACGCACGGCGACGGTCGCCGGCCAACAACTGTAAACTGATCTGGATCATGCCACCAATAAACAGCGCGCACAGCAGTGCCAGCATCATTAGCACCCAGGGGAGCTCTTCTCGCCAGCTGCGGATGGCCATGTCCTTCGATAGAGCCATCGCCGCCCAAAGGGGTTGCTCCGCGACCTGACTGGTAGCGACCAAAAGCGGCTCACCAACGCTTGCCCCATCGAGGTGGAAGCTGCGCGGGAAGGTAGACTGCTCACGGGCGGCATTGGGCAATACTTCACGTTGCCCGTAGCGGCGATCGGCACCGGGTAGCTGAAAATAGATCTCACCGTCATCTCCCGCCAACGCAAGTCTGGATCCGACAGGCAGAACGACACGATCATAGCGTGCAGCAAAACGGGGAAGACTCACCCACGCGACCAGGGTTCCAAGAGACTCCCCTTTCTCGTCCAGCATTTGTTGGCAGATGACGAAACCCCAACCTTCGCCACCGAAGGGAGAGCGCTGGGGGAGCCCAACACTAATGGCGGCATTTGGGGGCAATGACTGCAGATGGGGTTGGGCCCAGGGTTGCTGGTGAAGAGAGGGTGGGGGGTCTGGCCGATTCCAGTGCTTTACCCTACCCAGGGGGTCCAACACCAACAACTCATCCAGATAGTTTTGTCCCTGCAGCAACTGCTGCAGATTGTGTTGCAGCTCCGGTGACTGGGGAGATAGATCGCCGTGTTGCTCAAGAATAATCCGGGTGGCGTGAAACAGTTGGCGCGTACCGTACAAAACTCGTTCGGTATCTGCCGCCAAAAAGTCAGCAATGGGCTCCATTGAGCGAAGCTGATCATCCAGCAACTTCTCACCCTGCACCTGATAGCGACTCCAGCCCAGAGACAAGACCAGCCCCAACATCAGGCAGCCTGCTCCCCACACCAGCCAAAGACTGCGCCTAGTGTGCGAGTTCCCTTCATCCACCCACAGTGGTTCCATGCCTGTCTACCTGGCTTGCGGCCCAGCCGCAACGCGTTTAGAAGCCTGTTAATCCTCGCTCGTGCGAGGATTCGCCATCACCTTACCCAACCCCGCCTTGCGCATCGCCAACTCCATCGTGCTCTGAATCACGGAGGCGTTATCCATCGTAACCACCGCCTCCAACAACCCCTTCGCCCACTGCGCACTAATATTGCGTAGCACCCACTTGATGCGAGGAAGATTGGTTGCGTTCATAGACAGCACCTCATACCCCATCGCTACCAACAATACCGCAGCAGCAGGATCTCCCGCCATCTCGCCACAGACACTGACCGCAGCGCCCTCTGCACGCGCATCGCGCACAATGGATCGCAGTGCTGCCAGCACCGCAGGATGCATCGAGTGGTAAAGCTCCGCAACTCTCGGATTGTTGCGATCAACCGCCAGCAAATACTGGGTCAGGTCGTTGGTTCCCACCGAGAGAAAGTCCACCCGGCGAGAAAACTCCCGCACCAGATAAACCGCTGCGGGAACCTCGATCATCACCCCGACCGGGGGCAACTTTACATCCATGCCTTCGCTAACGACTTCACCGTGCGCCCGGTGAATCAGGTGCAGGGCCTCTTCGACCTCGGCCACGCTACAGACCATTGGCAACATAATGCGCAGGTTGTTGAGTCCCACACTAGCCTTGATCATCGCTCGCACCTGCACCAGAAAAATCTCGGGGTGATCGAGCGTCACCCTGATGCCCCTCCAGCCAAGGAAGGGATTATCCTCTTTTATCGGAAAATAGCTGAGCTCCTTGTCGCCGCCGATATCCAGTGTACGCATGGTCACCGGAAAGGGGGCAAACGCCTTCAGCTGCTCGCGATAGATCTCCTGCTGCTCTTTTTCACTCGGAAACCGCTCACGAATCATAAAGGGTACTTCGGTCCGGTATAGACCTACCCCTTCCGCCCCACGATCCAGGGAGCGCGCAACATCGGTCATCAGCCCGGTGTTTACCCACAGTGCAACCCGGGTTTCATCCGTGGTAATGCAGGGTTTGTCCCGTAACACGTCCAGCCCGGCAACAAACTCACGCTCCTGATCCACGACCTCCTGATAGTACTTGCGTAGTTCAACCGAAGGCGAAGGGTAAACTCGCCCCAGGTTGCCATCGATGATGAGCTCCATCCCGTTGATGCGGGTAAAGGGCAGATCAACCGCTCCCATCACCGTTGGTACGCCCATGGCGCGAGCAAGGATCGCCACATGGGAGTTACCCGAACCTTTGACCGACACCAGGCCTACCAACTTGTCCCGCGGAACCTCACCCAGCATCGCAGGCGTCAGCTCCTCACTGATCAGTACACAGCTATCGGGATAGACAACCTCTTTCGTTTGGTTCTGTTGCTGCAGGTGAGAAAGTACTCGCCGCCCCAGGTCCCGAATGTCGCTGGCACGCTCACGCAGGTAGGAGTCTTCCATCACCTCAAAGTTTTTGACGTGCTCCTCAATAACTTGCCGTAGCGCGCCCTGGGCCCACTGCCCCTGCTCAATAATGGCTCGAACCTCGGCACCAATGGCATTGTCATCCAACATGCCGCGGTAGACATCAAAGAGTGCAATCTCCTCCGGCGGCAAGCTAGGGGCGAGTTTTTTCGCCGTCGCCTTCATCTCCTTTCTTACCGCTTTGAGGGCGCGGCCCAACTGTTTGAGCTCTCGTTTGATATCGTCCGCTGGACGGTCAGGCACCGCACTCAGGTAGGCGGGGGGGGAGAGCACCACGGCTTCCCCAATAGCAACACCCGGGGCCCCGGCCACACCGACAAACCGGGTATCCTTGGTGGCACGCCCGGCCTCCTGTCGCGCCAACGAACCGGACGCCTCTGCGTGTGCGATAACCGCAGCCAACTGCGCAGACATAGTGACAAGGAACGACTCTTCGGTTTCATCGAAGAAACGGACCTCTTGCTGCTGCACCACCAGCACTCCGAGGATCGCCCGGTGGTGGATAATCGGGACCCCGAGAAAAGCATGGAAGCGCTCTTCGCCCGATTCTTTCAAGTAGCGATATTTAGGGTGAGACCCGGCATCTTGCAAATTGATCGGCTCTTCACGCAAGCCGACCTGACCGACCAGGCCCTCAGACCGTAGTAATTTCGTACCGATAGCGGACTGATTCAGCCCTTCAGAGGCCATCAAGGTATAGCAATTTTCATCACTATCGAAAAGAAACACCGAGCAGACCTCGGTTTTCATTGCCACCCGTACCTCGTGCACAATAATTTCCAGCGCCGCCTGTAAGGTCTTGGCAGCGTTCACTTTCTGGACTATCACACGCAGTATATTGAGCATCTACGGGGGCAAACCTCCTTGGTTTAGTAAAGCGGTAGGGTCAACGCGAACCGGACTGCAAGCGACCCAGTTTGGGGGCCAGCTCTTTTAGTGCCCGCCGGTAAACATCCCGTTTAAAGGAAACCACCTGCCCCAGCGGGTACCAGTAACTCACCCAGCGCCAATGATCGAATTCGGGAGATTGACCACTGGCAACGTCCACCGAACCCTCATCGCCGGTTAGCTGCAACAGAAACCATTTCTGCTTTTGACCCACACAGATTGGATGTGAATGGCGCCGAATAAGGCGCTTGGGCAGCCGATAGCGCAACCACCCGCGAGTACATGCGATGATATTAACATCCTTTTCGCCCAACCCGACCTCTTCGGTCAACTCCCGGTAAAGCGCCTGCTCGGAACTCTCACTATCATTGATCCCCCCCTGGGGGAACTGCCAGGCTTCCTGCCCAATACGCTTAGCCCACAACACCTGGCCCTCGGGGTTAGCGAGAATTATGCCGACGTTGGGCCTAAAGCCATCTGCATCGATCAAAGCGATAATTCCTTAAAAATGGGAGAGAAACGAACTCTTAACCCACCCATTGTTCCACAACTGGCGCATTATCGGCAATCTCAGCCGCTCCCCTCCTGCATATTGGCTCAAAAGCCACTATCATAGCTCGCCATCAAGCACCCATAGGAAAGAGGTAAACTGTGGCACTGGCAATTTTTGATCTGGATAATACCCTGCTAGGGGGCGATAGCGATCACTCCTGGGGCGAATTCCTTGTTGAGCAACAGATCGTCGACGCGAAGGAGTATAAACAGGCCAACGACCGTTTCTACCAGCACTACTTAGAGGGAACCCTGGATATCCACGAGTTTCTTGGCTTTGCACTACGCCCGCTCAGCCAGCACAGCATGGAGCGGCTTAACCAGCTTCATGATGAGTTTATGCGCAGCCGAATCGAGCCCATGATGCTACCAAAGGCGATGCTACTGCTGCAGCAACACCGGGAGGCAGGCGATTTCCTGTTGATCATTACCGCAACCAACCGCTTTGTCACCGCACCGATTGGTGAACGACTGGGGGTTGATGAGCTCCTCGCCACCGATCCCGAGGTTATTAATGGCCGCTACACCGGCGAGGTCAGCGGTACTCCCTGCTTTCAAGAGGGCAAAGTGGAACGGTTGCAACAGTGGCTGGCCGATAACAACCACGACCTTGAGGGTAGCTACTTCTACAGCGACTCCTGCAACGACCTGCCCCTGCTCGAGCTGGTCGATAACCCGGTTGCCGTGGATGCCGATGCGCGCCTCAGCGCCATTGCCATCGAGCGAAACTGGCCACTTATCAGCTTGCGGGACACGGCATGAAGCGTTTTTTGGTGATCGCCGGGCTAGCCCTGGCAGCGGGCTGCGATCAAACCGCCACTTCGGAGCCCACTGCCAGCACCCACGACAGCACTACCGTCGAGGCCAGCCCCCCTTCGAGTTTCCCGTTGACACCTTTTAGCCAGCGCTACCTGCAGCAAGCTCGCCGCCACTGCGCCAGTGCCCTGTTCGAAGCCCAACAGTTGGAGCTGGCGATCCATAGCTTGTTGGCAGCAACGACTGGCGACAACCTGAAATCCACCCAACAACAATGGGAAAAAGCACAGGCGCGCTGGCTACAGTGCTCCCTGTTTAGCCACAGCGACGGGCCTCTGGACACTCCCGAGGCGGGAGACCCTTTCGCCTTCGCCACCCGCATCGGCAACTGGCCCGCCAGCGCTGGCTACGTTGATTCGACACCCGAATACCCCCATAGCGGCCTGGTTAACAGCCCTGACGTTAGCCTGACCCGAAGCAGCCTCCTGCAACAGCACCTGTTGACCGCCCCTAACGAGACCAGCGTAGGACTCTATGCATTGGAAGTACTGCTGTTCGGCGCTAACGCGTCACGCACTCTTGAGGAGCTGACTCCGCAGCCGGTCCAGCCCGAACAACTGGATACCCCACAACGACGCCGGGATTACCTGGCCCTGCTCGGGCAACTCTACGCCAGCGATCTCAAAACGCTGGTTGCGCGCTGGGACCCGGAACTGGCGAGCTACCCTAAGCAGCTGGCCGAACTCAGCCCTCCACAACAACAGCGTCTGCTGATCAATGGGCTAAGGCTCCGCTTGCTGGATATAGCGGAGGAGCTGAACGCACTTGAAGAGGAGGGAGAGGAGCGCTCCTCGCATCACGAGCAGCGTCTGAGTGTGCCACTGCAAGCCCTGCTCGTGCTGGCCGAAAACAGCGACACCAGCGCGGCACTGACGCAACGCGTTAAAGCGCTACTGGAAGAGAGCGCTAGTCCGGCCCAAAGCGACAAAGACACACAGCCTGAGGCAGCCCCATCCACCGGCTCCACACTGGCGGAGCAGATTGAGTCACTGGCGCGAGAGCTAAACGAGCTACTCGGTAACCCCTCGAATACGGTCACTGCGTCGGCGCAGCAACTCGACGGTCAGCAGCAGTAGCGTCGACATAATAATCAACAGGGTTGCAACGGCCAAAATCGTAGGGCTGAGCTGCTCGCGCATCCCTGCCCACATCTCTCGCGGTATGGTGCGCTGTTCGGTACCGGCGATAAAAAGCACCACGACCACTTCATCAAAAGAGGTGGCGAAGGCGAAAAGAGCCCCGGAGATGACACCCGGGCGAATCAGCGGAAAGGTTACTTTAAAAAAGGTGTGACGCGGATTGGCCCCCAAACTCGCCGACGCTTTCGTCAGGTTGTCATCAAAACCCACCAGAGTGGCGGTCACGGTGATAATCACAAACGGTATGCCCAGTACGGCGTGGGCCATAATAACGCCGAGGTAGGTCTGGGCCAGATTCACCTTGGTAAAAAAGAAGTACATGCTGGCTGCAGAGATGATCAGCGGCACGATCATTGGCGAGATCAACAACCCCATGATCGCACCTTTGAAGGGCATGTGACGCTGGCTTAACCCCAAAGCCGCCACCGTCCCCAGTGTCATTGCCAAAATCGTGGCACAGACACCAACAATCACGCTGTTCTTTATCGATAATCGCCACTCTGCACTGTCCCATATATTTTGGTACCAACGCAGCGAATAGGCCTCTGCATCCAGCCTCAGCATCCCTTCGGTGAACGTAAAGAACGGCTCCGCGTTAAACGAGAGTGGAATAATAATCAGGATCGGAACGATCAGAAACAGCAATACCAGCGCGCTGAAGAACCGCAAGCCATAATAGGTTACTGTTTCCAACGCGGTGGCGTGTACCGGCAAACTCATTTTTATTACCCCAACTTCATCTGACTGGCGCCTACCAGGCGGTTATAGACTCCATACAGCACCAGCACCACGGCCAGCAGACTGCCTGCCAGCGCAGCACCCAACCCCCAGTTCAACGAGGTCTGCATATGATAGGCAATCAGATTACTGATCATCTGTCCGGTACGGCCACCGACCAGTGCCGGCGTAATGTAGTAACCAATCGATAGAATAAATACCAAAATTGCACCGGCACTGAGACCCGGCAAACTCTGGGGAAAGTAAACTTTGAAAAAGGCATGCCCGGGTGTCGCTCCAAGCGAACGCGCCGCACGCATATACACCGGAGAGATACTTTTCATCACGCTGTAGGTGGGCAGAACCAGAAAAGGCAGCAAAATATGAGTCATCGCCACCACAGTACCAATCTGGTTGTACATCATATCCAGCGGTTCGCTGATAATTCCCGTCCAGAGCAAGAAGCTGTTTACCACTCCCTTGCCTTGCAACATAACGATCCATGCGCTGGTACGCACCAATAACGATGTCCAGAACGGCAGTAGCACCAGTATCATCAGCAAGTTACTCTTGCTGGGCGGCAATACCGACAATAGGTAAGCCAATGGATAACCCAAAATAATACAAAACAGAGTTACCATCAGGGAGAGCTTCAGGGTCTTGAGCAGCATATCGACATAGATCTGTCGAGATTCAGGCTGGGGGACGATCTCCCCGTTCACGTTATACTGCAGATCCAGTGCCGCCAGGTAATGGGTGGCCGTAAATTCACTGCTCAACACCTTAAACGCGCCCCAGGTTTCCATTTCACCCCAGCGTTTATCCTGCTGCAGCATAAATACTTTGTAGTCGCTGCCTTCATACCTCTTGAGCTTGCGCGCCGTTTTGGTCATCAGGCTACGCATACCGCTCTGCTCTGAATTGAGCCGATTGGCGATACGGCCAATGGTTTTTTGTTCCCGGGCCAACACCAGCGCTTTACCCACCGAGGCGAAGACCTCCTCACCAGGTATTTGCTGCTGGTCCCAGCGCTGCATCAACTCGGCAACCTCTGGCATATTGTCAACCAGAACGGGGTTATGGATGCTGCGATAGAGCATCTCGGCCAACGGGAAGACAAACGTAAAGAGCACAAACAGAACTAACGGCGCGACCAGTAGCAGCGCCCGAATTTTCAGGAATCGCTCCGCTTTTTTTAGCTTTCGTTTTAGCGCAGGGTCATTGACCTGCATGTTATCGGCCGGGGGGGCACTTGTGCTCATAGAGATCTCGGTAGTGCGATAAATCGATACAACAAAAAACGGGGGCGGACAGGCCGCCCCCGTAGACAACGATGTTTACTTGTTCAACCAGGCATTGAAGCGCTCGTTCAACTCGTCCTGGTTGTCCGCCCACCATGCGTGGTCAACCGGCACAGCCGTACCGTAGTTCGCCGGAGCCGTCGCCATGTGCGGCATCATCTTGTCGCTAACCAACGCGATGGATGATTTTCGCGCAGGAGCGTAGGAGATGTAGTTGGTCTGGTCCGCCAGACGCTTGGTATCGGTAGAGAACTTGAGGAACTCCATCGCCTTGTCGAGGTTTTTAGTGCCCTTAACAATGCCGAAGAAATCCAGCTCTGCGAACTGGGCATCCCAGATAATCTTAAAAGGTTTGCCCTCAACTTCAGCCGCGTTGTAGATACGACCGTTGTAGGCAGTGGTCATGCTGACTTCACCATCGGCAAGCAGCTGTACGGGCTGCGAACCCGCTTCCCACCACACGACGGAGGTTTTGATCTCATCAAGCTTGGCAAATGCACGGTCGACGCCGGCAGGAGTGCCCAGTACCTTATAAACATCAGCACCGGCAACCCCGTCAGCCAGCAAGGCACGCTCAAGGTTCACTTTAGGGGTTTTCTTCAAGCCGCGCTTGCCCGGAAACTCCTTGAGATTAAAGAAATCGACAAGTTTGCCAGGCTTCTTGCCCGCAAACTGGCTCTCATCATAGGCTACGATCTTGCCCCACACGATATTGGCCACGCCACAGTCTTCAAGGCCGCCATCGACGAAGTCATCGGTCGCCATTGCGCCATTGTCACCCTTGGGCAGGTCGGCGGGATCGATCTCTACCAGCAAGCCCTCATCGCAGGCACGGATGACATCGGCTTTCTCAAGATCAATCACGTCCCAGGTAACGTTACCAGCTTCCACCTGCGCCTTGATCTCGGCGATGCCCCCGCTGTAGTTCTCGGAGATGATCTTAGTGCCGGTCTCTGCGGTAAAGGGTTTATGGTACGCCTCGACCTGACTCTCGGTGTACGCGCCCCCCCAGGAGACTACGGTAAGATCTGCTGCGGATACCACACTCGATGCGGCAGCTACGGCTACAGCCAGAGGTAGCTTGGTAATCAATGCTTTTATTGTCATAACCCACTCCATTGTTGTCGTTTTATCGTTAGCAAATGGCATATACGGCCACCTCGGCCAATCCATTTTTTACCTTTCTTTTACTGCACAATATCCAGTGCACGGGCATCGCTGGATGACCAGGCCACCTGCACAGAATCTCCCTCTTTGAGGCCACTACTGGCCGCACTATTGGGCAGCTTGAGGATAAACTGCTCCTGCCCAAGTAAATTAATTCGCACCCGAATATGATCACCGTGGTAAATGCGTTCGCTTACTTGGCCAACAAAATGGTTGTCGCTACCGTTACTGGCGTTATCGAGCACCACCCGTTCCGGACGAATCGAAACGATAACCCTGGTGCCGGGAGCCTGCTCGGTAACGGCGGTAGCGCTCACCTGCTCGCCATTTACCCGTAGCAAGCAACGTCCGTTTTCATAGCGCTCCACCTCGCCATAAAGGACATTATTCTCGCCGATAAAATCGGCTACAAAACTGTTATTGGGGCGCTCATAGAGCCCCTGTGGAGTATCGAGCTGCTGCACGACACCACTATTAAAGACCGCAATACGGTCCGACATAGTGAGCGCCTCACCCTGGTCGTGAGTAACGTATACCACTGTAACTCCAAGACGCTCGTGAATATGCTTGATTTCGTATTGCATCTGCTCACGCAGCTGCTTGTCCAGCGCGCCCAGGGGCTCATCCATTAACACCAGGGTCGGCTCAAACACCAGCGCCCGCGCCAGCGCGACCCGCTGCTGCTGACCACCGGAAAGTTGCTTGGGGCGTCGATTCTCGAAACCTCCCAGCTCCACCATATCCAGCGCGCGCTTAACTTTCGCTTCAATATCGGCACGACCCATTTTGCGAACCTGCAGGGGATATGCGAGGTTTTCTGCAATGGTCATATGGGGGAAAAGCGCGTAGTTCTGAAACATCATGCCGATATTGCGCTTATGGGGGGCGATACGATTCACGGCGGCTCCGTTGATAAAAATTTCGCCGTGAGTGGGGGTTTCAAAGCCCGCCAACATCATCAAACAGGTTGTTTTACCAGAGCCGGAGGGACCGAGCATGGTGACAAACTCGCCTTTTTTGATATCAAGGTTAAATCCCTTAACGACCAGATTTTCGCCATCATAGGTCTTCTGTACGTTCTGGAAGCTGACGTACCTATCGCTTGCGTCTGACATTGAATCCTTTGCCGCGGATGAGCCCGCACATTAGTGTTACTGAGCCTGCAGAACGAAAAAAAGCCCGCAGGGCTGTTGCGATTATCAAACAAGATCCAGCGTGATAATGCAACCATCCCACCGGCAGGGCGCTCCAGCTCTTCAAACAAATCGTCGCAACGCACCCTTTTGGCGCACAAATCCCAATACCTCGCACCAGCTGGCGACGATCATTTACATCTCAGGGCATGCCCGCACCGTCACCGGATCCAAACAGGTGCTCCTAACGCAGTGCTCAGCCTCTACGGCATGGACACCCGACAAAAGATCGCTTTCAAATATTCGGTCTCCGGGATCGCAGGATGTATCGGGTGATCCGCTCCCTGATGCCCCTGCTCGATAATTTGAAGCTGTCGATCCAGATTGCGGCTTGATAGACGTAAAATATTAACCAGGTTGTCGCGCTGCAAGTGCATGGAGCAGGAGGCAGACACTACTACTCCGTTGTCCGTTAATAACCGCATCGCCTGTTCGTTAACTCGCCGATAGGCCTGCTCACCAGCCGTAATATCCTTGCGTCGCTTTATAAACGCCGGCGGATCAACCACGATCAGGTCAAAACGCTCCTGCGCTTCCCGTAGCTGCCTGAGCGCTGCAAAAGCATCCCCTTGCAGGGTTTCTACCCGATCACCTACTCCGTTCAGGCGTGCGTTCTCATGCACAGACTCCAGCGCCGGTGCCGACGCATCGATACAAACCACACCGGAGGCTCCGGCCGCAGCAGCCTGCACCCCCCAGCCGCCGATATAGCTGAACAGGTCAAGCACCCGCTTGCCCTTTGCATAGTGCTGCAGGCGCGCCCGCCCCATCCGGTGATCATAAAACCACCCCGTTTTCTGACCATCCAGAACCGGGGCCACAAAATCGACCCCGTTCTCCCGCAAGGGAACAGGGCCGCTGACCTCACCAACCACCACCTCGGTGTACTCTGTCAACGCTTCCGGACGACGCAACTGGCCGCTGTTTTTCAATACAATCGCCGCAGGATTTAATACCTCCTGCAGGGCCTCGACCACCGCGTCGCGCAACCTTTCCATCCCCGCGGTGGCGATCTGCACCACTAACACATCATTAAAGCGGTCGACTACCAACCCGGGCAAGCCATCACTATCACCATAGATAAGGCGATAACAGGGATCGGGAAACGCCAGCTCACGAAGCGATAAAGCCCGCTGTATGCGGTGCACCAGCAAAGGCTGGCCCAGCCCATGCTTCAAGTCGCGACTCACCATCCGTGCGCAAATCAGGGTATTGGGATTGACATAGGCAACTCCCAAGGGTTTTCCCGACGCGGTTTCAACCACCACCTGCTCGCCGGCCTCGAAACGGGTCAGCGGGGTCGCCTTGGTATCGACCTCGTTACTGTAAATCCATAGGTGACCGGCACCCAAGCGGCGGTCCGCCTTGGGCTTAAGACGCAACAGATTAAAACTCATAGTACGAGGCTCCGTCTGCCCCATGAGATCGGTCCCGGGCAGGGCATAGATAATAAAGAGCGGCCATTATACGCTCCACCATCGCGCTTACCATTAATCCCTGCTTTACTTGGGAGCAGCAGTCATCTCAATCATCCTGATTCCCCCGAGGAGGAAAAACATTGTCCACTGATTTCGTAGTTTCCATCATCGCCGACGATAAGCCCGGCCTGGTTGACTCCCTCGCCCAAACCGTCGTTGACCACCAAGGCAACTGGCTCGAAAGCCGTATGGCTCAGATGGCCGGAAAGTTCGCAGGCATTCTGCGCGTGAATGTCAGCGACGCTCATGCAACCACACTGAAAGACGCGCTGGAGGCGCTACAAACCGATGGTATTAAAGTCATCATCGAGAACGCCTCTGCAGAGCAGGGGGTGACCAGCCACGCACTGCTACTGAACCTTGTGGGTAATGACCGCCCCGGTATTGTGCGCGAAGTGTCGCAGGTGCTGAGCGCACAACAGGTTAACGTCGAAGACCTCTCCACCGAATGCGAGCCCGCCCCCCATACTGGCGAGATGCTGTTCCGAGCTCAGGCGCGCCTGCAGGTACCTCAACAGGTAGACATCGATACCCTGATCAGCACTCTGGAATCCCTCGCCGACGACCTGATGGTCGAAGTCTCCCAACCCTGACCATACCTCCGGGTGTGCAGCCCGCTTCCGACAGCTCCGAGCTCGCACCCGGCCACGCCGCTTGACCTGTAATCCCAGAGGCATATACTGGGAGATCACCCCTCTCAAAGAAACGCCCATTCCCCTTACAAAACAACGGGTTATAAAATATTTTTCCTGATTTTTTTGCCCTCTACGCTTTCCCTCCCCGATTTTTTATGTATGCTGGTAGAAGGGCCAACCGCAACAGGGGAGTCATGATATGTCACTATCACCTGTCGAAGTCTGGGGAATTGACCAGATTAATGTTGAGCAGATCGACAAGGATGGCAACAGCCAGCCGCTTTATGTCGAACACCGGTTCTTGCGGGACGATAAGGACGATCAGTTCCATACCGTGTTAGCTGAAGTAGGGTTCAACCCGAAATGGCGCTATATCGCGGTGGTCGCCCAGGATTACGATGCAGCCCAGGAACGCACCTACTACCACCTCGGCCACTTTCGGGATATCAAACAGGCCGAACGCCACATACGCCGCTTTCGACGCGACCCGGAGAACAGTGTGGTAGCGACCCTTCCGCTCATGTGTATGGAAGATGGCCGCTACCTGTCCCTTTACCAAACTGCGTATATGTCGGCGTTTGATAACGAATCCTTTACCGGCGTATTTGAGGCCGAACACGGGTGCTACTGCCTGATTGCGATACCCGATGTCCCCGGAGTTACCGGCATCATCTATGAGCCCAACAGCGGCATCCCTCGCTATGTCGGTAGCTTCGACAACGACCTGGTCAGCCCCGCCGTTAATGCACACAACAAAGTGCTGGTTCACCAAAGCAACATTACGCTGGCACAGGAAAATCGCGTGGCCAAGCGCTTCGAAGCCTACGAGTATTGCGAGCACTAATCATATTTTTAGGCTCGCGCTAAACGGCGCCCGGGACGGGCAAGTGCTGCAACCATTCGAGCGGCCTGGCGATATCCATCGCTAGCTCTGTGCTGAGTCGGGCAATTCGTTGCTCTGCATCTACATCAACGAGCAGGGGTTCACGGGCCGCCAGAAGCACGATATTTCCACACCGGGGAACGTCAATCAACGCAACATAGGGGAAACTGGCCCGTAACGGCATTAGCACCCTAAGCAGGTGCGCTACATCGAGCGGCAACAAATTTATCGCCAGGGTACCCCCCTCTGTCAGGCGGTCTCCAAGGGCACGATAAAACCCCTCCTGCTCCACCAGCTGGCTATGATTCTCCCCTTCGAACAGATCGCATAAAACCAGCTCGCAGGGTTGGGGGCTACCGCTCAAATAGTTTTCGACGCTGCAGGTTTCGACGGCACACTCCTCCGGCAGCGAAAAATAACGGCTCGCCAATGCAACCATTGCGGCACTACGCTCAACAGATAACAGTTCGGTATCGGGTAGCCTGCGATGAAAAAAGCGGGCTAACGCCCCCCCTCCCAATCCCAGGTCGAGAACGCGAGCAGGCGCGAGGCGAAAAATCAAAACACTGACCATTGCAAGCTGGTAATCGAGCAACAGCTGATCGGGAGCATCCAGACGCATCAACGACAGCAGTGAATTGTCCCCGACGTACAGCCACCGCAACCCCCGATCCTGATGCACTTCAAACAGCGTACACCCCTCTTGTTCACTGGCAATAAGAGCCTCACCGCTTTGACTCAATCGAACCAGCTCGTCAATATCAAGCGTCACATCCCCACTCCTGAAACGATGGGAGCCAACCCCTGCCGATGACCTACAAGCGCAATAACCACACCCCCACCGCCAACGTCAGCGCCGTGGCACCCCCATAGAATAACAATAGCGACAGGACAGCTGGCAACCGAATGTGTAAATCGGCCAGCCCATGATGTATTCGATGTGCAGCGTGATAGAGCGGCAAACAGATCCCCGCCATCAATATGATTTTCCCCATCCAGGAGGAGGCGAAGATGGTCGCACCCGAATAACTGAGGGCCTCTTGCCCTACCCAGCCAGCTGGAATGGCAACGCCAAGCATCAACACAACAACCGGCAGCAAAAACGCGGCGGCCATTCCACCAGCGCCAAACAAGCTCCACACAATCGGCTCGTGGGAACGCGAATATTTAGATTTCATAGCCCACCCCCCCACAAACCAAACAACACTGCCGTGATCGCAACGCAGCCTCCCCAATGCATAACCTCTACCCACGCCGGTGGCAACGGTTTTCCTCCAAGTCGTATCACAACAATGCGTGGAGCGAGACGAAACCAGGTGAGGGCGTGATAGAACAGGGCTGCCAACATCAGCAGATGCAACGGCATCGTTAGCGGACTCGTAACAGATGCCACCCAGTCGTGCCAGGCGAGGGGCCCCTGACTTAACCGAAGCACACCGACTGCAAGCATAATGGCGTACCCTGCGACCACCAGCGCAGTACCTTCGCGCAGCATGTAGTAAAAATAGTAGGGATTGTCGAGCCACCACCCTGACAACTGTTTGCGCCGATACGGGCGCCTGTTGGTAGGTGTCGTATCCTGCTTAGAGATCATCACTACCTCCTTTGGGTAGAACCTGCTTGGCATAGTCCAGTGCGCTAGCCGCCTTTCCCTGATTGATTGCAGCAGCAGGATCCACATGCTTGGGGCAAACCTCCGAACAATACCCCACGAATGTGCAGCTCCAGACCCCCTGTTCAGAATTGAGCAAGGGCATTCTCTCCTCCCGCCCCTGATCCCGTGAATCGCGCAGGTAGCGATACGCCAACGTCAAAGCAGCGGGACCTATAAATTCGGGATTACGCCCGAACTGTGGGCAGGCCGCGTAGCAGAGACCGCAATTGATGCACTGGGAAAACTGCTGGAAGAGCGAGACCTGTTGCGGTGTTTGCAAGTACTCCTGCTCGATGGCCACCGAGGTGTCCATCTCCGCAGGATTGTGCCGTAACAGATAGGGTTTTACCTCTTCAAGCTTACCCACAAAACTGCTGATATCTGCCACCAGATCGCGCTCGATTGGAAAATTATCAAGCGCCGCTATCCGCAACGAGCGATGCTCTCGCAGAAAGGTTTTGCAACCCAGTCTGGGCACACCATTAATCATAAACCCACAGCTTCCGCAGATCGCCATGCGGCACGACCAGCGAAAGCTCAGGCTGGAATCGATCTCATCTTTTATAAACTGCAGCGCCTCAAGCACAGATGTATCATCATTATAGGGAACACTAAAATCTTGCCACCATGGGTCCTTATCCTGTTCGGGCCGATAACGCTGCACACTCACGACCATCGACCTATTATTTGTCATGGCTGCTCTCCGGTGCTGATTCACTGTGCTCGGCGGCAGCGCCATATAAACGGGCCGCCGGTGCTGATTTTGTAATGACCACGTCCTGGTATTTTACAACCGGATCGTCGCCCTCGCGCCGGTAAGCGAGAGAATGTTTGAGGTAACGCTCGTCGTCGCGCTCACCAAACTCATCCAGGCGCTGATGGGAGCCCCTCGACTCCTTGCGAGCCAGCGCGGAATGTGACATAGCCTCAGCAACATCCAACAAGAATCCGAGCTCTATCGCATACAACCACTCGGTATTGAATACCGAACTACCGTCACTGAGACCAATCGACCCGTAGCGTTGCCTGAGCCCGGCGATGGTGGCACAGGTTTTTTGCATCCCGGTATGGCTTCGATAGATGCCAACCCCCTCCTCCATCGCTTCTGCCAGATCACGACGAATATGGGCCGGATTCTCATCACCTCTTTGGGTTCTCAGGGCGATCCACTTTTGAGCATACGTTTCGGCCATGGCGTTGATCCCCGTTGTATCAACAGCCTCGCAGCCGCGCGCATACTTCGCGGCCTGCTCCCCTGCGACCCGGCCCATAACGCACAGTTCAGCCAGCGAATTGGAGCCAAGCCGGTTTGCCCCGTGCAACCCCGAACTGGCACACTCCCCCACGGCGTAGAGGCCCGGCAGCTCGGTTTGCGCGTGAATATCGGTGCCGATCCCCCCCATGGTGTAATGTACCGTAGGCCGCACCGGAATCGGATCTCGTACGGGGTCGATGCCCATATACGCACCGGCCAACTCCCGTATAAAAGGCAATCGTTCGTTGATCTTTTGTGCACCGAGATGACGTAGATCGAGGTTCACCGCAGTGCCCCGCGAGGTTTCAATCACACGCCCCTTTTGCTCCTCATGCCAGAATGCCTGGCTGAGGCGATCTCTCGGGCCCAACTCCATCGTCTTGTTACGTGGCTGCCCGATAGGCGTTTCCGGCCCCAGCTCATAATCTTGCAGATAGCGATAACCGTCGCGGTTGGTAAGAATGCCCCCTTCGCCGCGACAGCCCTCGGTCATCAGGATACCGGTACCCGGTAATCCGGTGGGGTGATACTGGACAAACTCCATATCCCGTAAGGGCGCCCCGGCGCGATAGGCCAACGCCATGCCGTCTCCGGTCACGATGCCCCCGTTGGTATTGAAACGATAGACCCTTCCCGCCCCTCCGGTTGCCATGATCACCGCACGCCCGGTAAATCGAGTGAAGGTACCAGCAGCGATATCGACGGCCAGCACCCCCTGCACGCGGCCACTGTCCACCAGCAAGTCGGTACAGAAGAACTCATCAAAACGCCGTATAGAGGGGTACTTCATCGACGTCTGGAACAGTGTATGGAGGATATGGAAACCCGTTTTGTCGGCCGCAAACCAGGTTCGCTCGATCTTCATGCCGCCAAAGGCGCGCACATTGACACGGCCATCGTCACGCCGACTCCAGGGGCACCCCCAGTGTTCCAGCCGCAGCATCTCCTGGGGACACTGCTCAACGAAAAACTCCACCACGTCCTGGTCGGCCAACCAGTCGGCTCCGGAAACGGTATCGTTAAAATGGTATTCAAAACTGTCGTGGTCCTGCACCACACCCGCGGCGCCCCCCTCCGCAGCCACGGTATGGCTGCGCATTGGATACACTTTGGAGATCAGCGCAACACTCAACCCCGGGTCGCTCTCGGCAATCGCTATAGCCGCTCTCAGGCCGCCGCCACCGGCGCCGATAACCAATACATCCGCATCTACGTGATTCATATCGCTCCAGCCCTCCATGCCCGAGAAAGCTGAATCATGCGCCCATTGCGGGACTAAAACGGTGACTCATGACAGGTTTTTCAGGATAAAAGGAAGAATTGAGATCGAGGCCCCTGATAGGGGTGTTTCAGTAGCGCGTGTCGAGCGCCACAATCTCCGCCTCTATAGTGTAGCCCGAACTGGCAAGATCACGCGTTAGGGACTGCGTACGCAGCACCCCTGCAACCCGATAGGGTTGATCCAGATCTTCGATATAGATACGGCGCGCCGATTTTACGTAAATAACCTGATTTGAGGGCGGTGGTGGTACATGGACGCAGGCCCCGGCAAAGGGCACCAGCAAAAACTCTGCGAACTTTAGCGCTCCGTCATCGAGAGGAACAACGAAGCCCGTTACGGACACATTTTTTCCATCAAACGCTTCCACTACCGGTGCGCTGACCCACTCCGACCGCATCCTTTCAACCTGATGCTCACGCCGGGCATCTTTCAAACCACTGACATCGTAGCGCCGGGTTATCTCTCTCGCGGTGAAACCCTCAGGGATCAGGGCTGGCCACTCGACTATGTCGAACCGCTCCCAATCCACCGCCACCTCGCCTCCTCCGCAGCCACCCAGCAATACAGTGCAGGTAAGGGCAAGCGCTACGGCCAAGCCCTTTACGGATTGAATCGAGGTTGTTTTTGTACGCCGATCAATTATCACGGGGAATCCGGCCTTGATTAAAGGCTCCCAGTATAGCGCCACCGGCAGCACGGAGGCTAAACTCCCTGCAATGGGGTAATAATTGCAACGACCCGTTACCAGGGAGCACCATGCAACAGGAATCTGACGTGACTCGCTACCTGCTGGCCAAACCGGGCGCCTACGCCGATTACCCGTTCGGACCCGATGTACGGGTGTTCAAAGTGGCCGGTAAGGTGTTCGCCCTGTTCGATCCGTCACGACAGCCCGTGCGCATTAACCTTAAATGCGAACCCATGCAGGCGCTGGCGCTCCGTGATATGTTTTGCGCGATCGAGCCGGGATACCACATGAACAAAAAGCACTGGAACACCATCACCCTCGATGGGACTGTCCCGGAGGGGGAACTGTTGCGCTTATTCGATCTCTCTTTCGAACTGGTCGTAAGAGGGCTACCCAAAGCGAAGCGGGCGGGGCTTCTGGCTCCCTAAGTCGGTCACACTTCCAACACCCAAGCGCCACAGAATTTGGTGCCCATACCCCAGCCAGTTATGATACACCTGTTTTTATCACCAATTGCTTTACTACCCTATACAAGAAAGGACTCTACATGAAAAAGTTTTCACTGCTGCTGGCGCTGATTTTGGTAACGGGCGCAGCGGCCATGCCCTATTTTGTAGGCACCGAGGCCGAGCAAATATACAAACGGGAAGTCGCTCGCCTCAACCAGCAAGCTGCTCAATCTGGCCTCGAGAACGTCCAACACGAATACCAGCGCGGCCTCTATAGCAGCCACTCCCGATTGCAGTTTGAGGTGCGCAGCGAGCAGAGTGAGCTGGATCGCATCGTCGTTGTGATTGAGTCCGATATCTCACACGGCCCCTTACTCAGTACCGACAGCGGACTGGCCACAGGCCTCTACGCTTCTCGCGACAGCCTGTTTTTGGAGGATGTACCGCAGGAGCTGGCTGATTTTCTGCAAGAGACACTCGGCGACCAGATTGCCACCGCATCGACCCTGGTGACATTCGACCAGCAGCTGAGGTCACTGGCCCAGATTGCCGCCTTCAGCTACCGCAACCAAGGGGTACAGTTTGATTTTGGCGGTGCAGAACTTAATCTCGCATCAAATCTGCAAACAGATACATCCAGTGGCACGCTCACCCTCCTTCCCCTCAGCATAAAAGATGATGAGGGTTCGGTAGAGCTGAGCCAGGGGGTGGGTGAATTCAATGTTGAGATGGTCAACCCCTCCCTCGCGGTCGGTGATTTTTCGATCCTGTTCGATACCCTGCAGATCAACACCCCCCAACTGAACGCTACCCTGAACGCGCTTTCCATGCGCACCTCTCAACGCCTGATCGACGAAAAGCTGAGCATTGAGGAGAGTATCTCCATCGGTTCAATTCAAGCCCCGGTGCCGTTAACGGCCGCGAGTTACGACCTTGAACTATCCCAACTGGATCCCGCTGCAGTTGATATGTGGACCCAGCTGGCCAACCAGTTTGATCAACAGTTATCAGAGAACCCTGAGCTTATTGAGCAGGAGGTTCGTACCCTGACCAGCCGCATATTCCAACCCGGGCTAACACTCAACCAGGGGCTGCGTCTGGATGCATTCGGCGGCACGGTCGCCACTAATCTGGATATTCGATACATTGGCCTCGCCGGCAGCCAACACCCGATGGATGTGCAGGACCCATTGTTGCTACTCGACGCACTGGAAGCGGACCTGCTGATGAGCGCCGATGAGCAGGCGGTTAACGCGAGCCCGCTGGCGGGGATGGTTGACCTCTACCTGGACCAGGGGCTATTAACCCGTGAAGGCGACCAGCTGCAGCTCAAGGGTCAACTACGCGGCGGTCAAATGACCCTGAACGGGCAACCCTTTCCGCTGCGGGAAATGCTACAACAGCAGCTACAGGGCAATGCCTACTAACACCCTCCCTTGCAGTTTTAACCTATACGCCACAGGAGTGAACACCATTGAGCCCTGAACCGACCATCGCCTTTGACCGCCATCAGGCAGATGCCTATACCGACCATCTGGCGGCTCTCAATGAATCGAACCCCGTGTTGGCGAGCGAGGATATCTACAACCAGTTTGGCGTCTTGCTCATTACCAAAGGTACTCCCCTTAGCCCCGGAAAAGTGAAGGTCCTGAACCAACACCGGCTTGAAAAAACTATAGAACAGCAGGTAGAGATCAGTCGCACACTCAGCGACCGTGAACTCTACGACCTGGCCATCGCGTACCTGGAAGAGCGCACGGACTATCTTGAAATCCATAATGAAAATGACTACGGCAGCGCCTTTGCCCAGTTTTTTCTACACACGCCCCTGCCTCCCGTCATTCGACAAAAACTCACCGTAATGCGGGAGCGCTTACCGTCGGAATTTATTCACTTGCTGTTTAGCGCCTGGGGCTGCGGACTCATCGCAAAAGAGATGAAACTCTCTCAGGCAAAACAATACAACGCCTTCTTGTGCGGCCTTTGTCATGACCTTGGCATACTCCACCTGCAACCCGAATTGCTCGATTTCAGCACCGGCGTTACTCCTGAAAAACTACGCACCATGCAAAGTCATGTGGTGATTGGCAAACTGATCGTCGAAGAGCTTGGTTTATGGGAGCCCGAGATCGCCCAGGGTATTCTTGAACACCACGAACGCCTGGACCAGAGTGGTTACCCGACGCGAAAACCCGCCGATAAAATGGGCATTATGGGGCAGATCGTGGCGGGAGCAGATTTGATCCACCATCTCAGCACCACGGCGCTGGAGGGTAAGGAAGCTGCCCTAAAAAGCTGCCTGCCTCACTTTAAAATTCACTACGAAGCGTTCAAACCGGAAGTCTGCAGTGCGGTGTTTCATATTCTCAGCCGCACCAAGCGCCACCCGCAAGCGGGAGGCGAAACCAGCGCTCAGCTATTACAGCGTATTCAGGGCACCCAGCAGGTGCTGCAATCGCTGGCAGCGGCGTTACCGGAACTGCTCGCCCAGGAAGCTGACTTTATCGACCAACCCGGCGGCACCGGAATCAAAAAAGTATCGCGGGCCATTCTAGACGCCCTCAGGCGCTCAGGTCTGGGGGAGGAGGTACTCGCCCTTTGGCTGCAAGAAAGCTCCAGTTCCCCGGACCCAGACCCGGAGCTATTGCAGGAACTTGAAGAGGCCGACGCTATGCAATACGAGCTGCTATGGCTCTTCAAACGCCTGGGTTGGTGTATAGAGCTGCTGCAACAGCAAGGGCAGGCACTCCCTGAACTCGCCTCACTGCTAGCGCTCAAACAGAGTATCGACACCTCCCTCAAGGAGCGCTGGGTACATTACCACTAGGGTCGTTTTAGCAGCGCCAGTGCAGCGCCGGCAAAGTGCAACCCCGCTCAGGCCATCCGGGGGTACTGCTGGCACAACTCAATCCAACGCCGTATGCCCGCGCTGCGATACTTGCTTCGATGCAGGATAAAGTAAAAATGACGGGAAAAATCGCGCCCTGGAACGGCCAGCGGCACCAGGGTGCCGCGCTTGAAGGCATCCCTCAGCGCCACCATCGACAGACAACCGATACCCAAGCCGGCCTCCACCGCGCGCTTGATCGCCTCAGTGTGCTGCAACTCCAGACGAATAGTGAGCTCCGGCACCAGCCCGTGCAAAGCTCGTTCGAACGTCTGCCGGGTACCGGAGCCCGATTCGCGTAAAATCCACGGGGTTTGACGCAGCGCGCGATCGTCCAGAACCCCCGCCTGGGCCAACCGGTGTTCAGGGGCACAAAAAGCCACCAGACGGTCTTCCCGCCAGGGAATAATCTCCAGATCCGGGTGGTGCAACTCCCCCTCGATCAGGCCGATATCGAGATCATAGTTCAACACCCGCTGAACCACCTGCGACGTATTTGCCACCTCCAGGGATACCCGCGCCCCGTCTTGCTCGCCCATGTAACGCGACATGATCCCAACAGCAAGGTAGTTGCCAATGGTCAGTGTTGCTCCCACATGCAAGGCTCCCGGTGTACGATGCTGCTCCAGCGCCTGTTCAAACTCTGCCGCTTGCTCCAACAATGATTCCGCAGCCGGGCGCAGTAAGCGTCCCAACTCATTAAGTTGCAGGCGCCTGCCCACCCGATCAAACAGCTGAATATCGAACTGTCGCTCCAGATCCCTGAGCGCTCCACTCGCTGCCGACTGGGACATCGATAACCGCTGCGCCGCACGGGTGATATTTTCAGTGTGAGCCGCGGCCAAAAACACCTCTAGCTGTCGAAAGCTGTACTTCATTATCTGGTTTTCCGATAAGCAGTATCGATAATACCCATTTTACCGATATAAAGACCTAAAGCTATAGTGACCCAATAATCACTACCCCGAGAGATTTTCGATGAGCGCATTGCTTCGCGAGCAGGTGACCGACGTCCAGCACTGGAACGACACACTGTTCAGTTTTAAGACGACCCGCAGCCCAGGCCTCCGCTTCAAGAACGGTCACTTCATCATGATCGGTCTTGAACTGGAAGGCAAACCGCTGCTACGCGCTTATAGCATCGCCAGTGCAAACCATGAAGAGGAGCTGGAGTTCTTTAGCATCAAGGTCCCCGATGGTCCGCTGACCTCTCGCCTGCAAAACCTTAGCATCGGCGATGAGATCGTAATGAGCCGCAAGCCAACCGGCACATTGGTGCAGGATCACCTGCTGCCGGGACGCAACCTGTACCTGCTGAGCACCGGAACCGGTCTCGCCCCCTTTCTCAGCATTATCAAGGATCCGGAGATTTACGAGAATTTCGATCGGGTGATACTCACCCACGGCGTACGATACACCTCGGAGCTCGCCTACCAGCAGATGATCACTGAGGAGTTACCCAATAACGAATACTTCGGTGTCGAGGTACAGGAAAAGTTGCTCTACTACCCCACGGTGACCCGGGAAAAATACCGCAACAATGGCCGCCTTACCGATCTTCTGGTCACGGGAAAGCTCTCGTCCGATTTGGGACTACCGCCCCTCAGCCTGGAGAATGACCGCTTCATGCTGTGTGGCAGTCCCAGTATGCTGAAAGAGTTTAGCGCCATCCTCGATGGCATGGGTTTTCAGGAATCCCGGCACGGAGAGGCTGCCCATTACGTTATCGAGAGAGCGTTCGTCGAGCGCTAGCAACGCTCTCCTTGGCACCGGAGGGCCTATATCCCTAGCCGGCTGCAAACCGATGCAGCGCGTCGCCGCTCAAACGATAGATGATCCACTCATCCTGGGGTGTCGCTCCAAGGCTTTTATAGAAGCCGATGGCAGGCTCATTCCAGTCCAGCACGCTCCATTCAAAACGTCCACAACCCTGGGCAACAGCCAGCTGCGCCAAATGCCGCAACAACCCCTTTCCCGCACCCCCTCCCCTCTCCTCCGGGGTAATATAGAGATCCTCAAGGTAGAGCCCTTTTCGCCCCAGCCAGGTGGAGTAGTTGTAGAAAAAAACCGCGTAGCCTATCGCCTTACCGTCACGTTCACACAGCAGCGCACGGGCCGGCGAGTCATCTCCAAATAACGAATCCCGAATCCCCTCTGCGTCCGTTTTAACCTCCTGTTCCGCTTTTTCATAACGCGCCAGCTCACGAATAAAACGCTCAATAGTGGCCACATCTTTTTCCGCGGCCGGACGAATTGTGATCATTGCTCTCTCCCTGTGGGTTGTACACTGCCCGCCACCAATAGCGTCATAACATTCAATCAGGTGGCATTTTATTATGAATAACAAAAAGATAGGGCTCGCCCACGACATAAGCTGACGCCGGGAATCCAGCGGGCTAGCCCTAGTAACACTGACTTTTCGAGTCCACGGCTAACAGCGCGACCTCTTAGCCCCTCCCCCAACCCCGAAGCCCTTGAATCCACGCATAAGAGATAAGCGTAAAAAATTCATACAACTATCGCGCTACAATGATTGACGTCAATCACATAGCGTGTAAACTCGATAACAGCCTGAAGGTATGGCTGTATTGTATGGTTACCGTAAGACGCATTCCAAGAAGTTCGTCCTGTAGACATAAGAAATACCCCATCTTTTCAGCAACAACGCCCTTCTGGGTATATCGTGTTTGGTTTACAGGATTTTAAGAAATGTCTACTACCACTGGTACAGTAAAGTTTTTCAACGAAACTAAAGGCTTCGGCTTCATCGAGCAAGAGTCTGGTCCTGACGTGTTTGTTCACTTCAGCGCTATCCAGTCTGACGGCTTCCGTACTCTGGCTGAAGGCCAGAAAGTACAGTTCACCGTTACTCAAGGCCAGAAGGGCCTGCAGGCTGAGGACGTTACACCTATCTAAGGTTAACGCTCGGTTCTGTTGCAGCGGGGCGTTCGCCCCGCTGCTTTAATTTCTGCTCCACCGCTACTATATTGCCCGCTAGGCCGGCGATAGCTACCCACCTTTTACCCTTAGTGAAGTGCGCGCCCGCACCCGCTAAAACTTTGCCCATCCCACATCACCCTAACCGAAGACGCAAACGACTCACCACTCATGGTGTCACTGCAGGGCTTGGCCTCAATGCGGATCTGTAAACGCTCTTTCGGCAGACGATAAACCGTAACCCTGGCCGCCTGATCGGTTTGTGGCGCCGGCAGCCTGAACTCGATTCGCGTCTCGCCGTACCCTGTCACCAGATGCGACATCACTCCCTGCCCAATCTCCAAATACCAACCCGGTTCGTTACCTGCCGCCCGGTAATCAAACCCATTCAGCTTGGACGCCTCCCAGATTGCCGCGCGACGGTCATTCTGGCAAAGGTAGGTCTGCCCGGCCGACGCCAGCGTTGCCTCCTCGCCCTTACGCCAGAAGCTGAGACCGTCTCCCAAATAACGCTCGCCGGACCCGCCAAGCATCCGGTTCAGCGCTACCGTACTTTGGGGTAAAAACAGCCATACGCGCTCGCCGTCTCCACGAGCGACGAAATCAAATCCCTTATCACAGCGATAGACCCAGGTATTGGCGGGACTCGCCGATTCGGCCCAACCCGGATCGACCGGCTTGACCAGGGCGCACCCTGCCAGCAGCACTCCACCTAACAGCGCCACCCCCCGTCGCCCCAACCACGATCCCAGGCTTAACTTTCCATCCAAACCTGATGCACCCAATGCCATACGCTATCCCACCGCTGCTCGCCGATCTCCTGATCCTCCCAGACGACAACCTCGCCCAGGGCATCAACCGCATAATAACACCCCCGATCCTCGCACAGGGGCACGTACTCCCGCGGCAAGCCAAGCGACCAGGCAAGCGCGGCGACTTCAGGCAGATAGGTGTGCATTTGCGGGTCACTGGCGGTCACCGGCTCTAACGTACCGTAGACAATATCACTCGCTGTCAGCAGAAAACGGCGCAACTCATAAGGAATCGGTATCAGGATCTGCTCCTCAACATCCACCAGTTCCTCCTCAGTCGGCAGCTCCATCGGCACCGGAACCGTTTCCGCCCGCGCCCTCAATTCGTCAATAACCTCTTCCACACCCACTCCTTTGGCCCGCAGGCCGTTATTTGATGACCGACAAAAGCTGTCGAAACAGGGGATCATCGGCACGCCCGATCAATTCAAACAGGGCCATCTCCACGCAGGTGAGTCGAGCCCCCTCCTCCACCAGTCGGTCCAGCGCCACTTGACGGTTAAGGGGATCTCTTGAGGCAACCCCATCTGCCACCAGATGAACGCCATACCCGGCAGACAGCAGATCCCGCGCCGACTGATACACGCAAACATGAGCCTCAACCCCGCACAGCAGCAATTGGCGCGCGCCGCAGGCTTCAATTGCCGCGCGAATATCCGCTTCCGCCCAACCACTAAAACTCTGCTTTACCAACGGAGTTCGGCCCTCCAGCAAACCGACGAAACAAGGCAAGGTGCCACCCAACCCCTGGGGATTTTGCTCCATCCAGATGATGGGCAGGCGCAGTATCAGCGCCCCTCGCAGAAGCTGCTGCAAGCGATGAAACAACTGTTCGCTGTGGGGCATCTGAGTCGCCAGCTTTCCCTGCAGATCAATAAACAGCAGCGCGGTATTTTCACGATCCAACATCAACATACCTCCCCAATCCCGAGCAGTGGTTTTAACCCGTGGCCAGCCAAATACCAACCCCAACCATCAAACTGCCAGCGATTCGATTCAACATACGAACGTTTCCGCTTTTTTGCAAAAAATGACGCAGCGAACGACCACCACTTGCATAGGCAAGCATGCAGATAAATTCGCTGCACAGGATAATTCCAACCAACACACTCAACTGCGGCAACAACGGCAGCTGGGTATTAATAAACGGCGGCAATAAGGAGATCATAAACGCCCAGCCCTTGGGGTTGGCAATAGCCGTTACCAGCCCCTGCGTAAACAACACGCGCCCTGCGACATGGGGCTGGTCGTCAATGCTATCACTGATCGCCATCTTTCCCCTCGAGCGCCACATCTGTATGCCGAGCCAAACCAGGTAGCCTCCTCCGATATATTTCAACAGCAAAAACAGACTTGGATAGTTGAGCATGATCGCCGCCACCCCGAGTACCGCGGCTACCGACACCACCCCTACCCCGACCAGCTCACCCCACATCATCCACAACGTCCGCCGCACCCCGATGGTCATGCCCATGGTCATCGCCAGGGTCATGCACATACCCGGGGTCACCGACACCAGCAGAAAGGTAGGGATAAAAATCAGCAAGACAGACAACTCAACCACAACGACTTCCTCATACCATCAAGTGCGCTGACGCTGGTTTCCAAGCGCCACCACCGGATTCTATAAAATGGGTTAACCACCACACCGCTGGATAAATTAGTGGCCCGGCTCCCACTCCGCATAGGCAGTTAATGAGTCCTGATCGGCCAACCAGGGTCGCCGATGACTGTCCCAAATGCGCCGCAACGGGCGCGCACCCGGATCATCATCCAAAGACGCAACTCGCAGCACCCAGGGTTTGTCATCGCGCCGGGCAACCAACTGGGAGCCACACTGGCCACAGAAATATCGCAGCTTGCCTGGCGACGACTCGTACTGCCGCAGCAGGGCTTCACCCCGTACCCAGCGGAAGTGCTCTGGCGCAACCGCCGCCGCAGTATTGTACGCCGCGCTGTGGGCCTTTTGACAACTCAAACAGGAGCAGTGCTGTATGGCGGAATCGAGCTGGTCCACCTCGTAGCCAACCCCTTTGCATAAACAACTTCCTTTCAACATATTCTCGCCCTCTGTCTCTCTCCACACCACACTGGATCACCTGCTCACCACCTCGGTCGGTACGGCTCGACTCATCGTGCAATTGGCAAGCCGCTGCCCACGCAGCGCGATCCGATTATGATTCACTACGCGAAACCCCCTGGCGTGAAAAAACGGCTGCGCCGCTCGGCTGGCATCCACCGTCAGCACAGTGCATGCACGCTCGATAGCCCGCTCCGTGCAGCGCGAATAGAGCGCTGCAGCCACACCCTGTCGCTGAAAATCCGGCCTCGTATAGAGACAGTCAATATGCCCCTGGCGAACTAACTGGCCAGACGCGCCGGCGACCGTTACCAGCAGCGACGCAAACCCTGCGATCTGCGCACCCGACCAGGCGACCTCGGGCTCCATCGTCCGCAGTCGCTCCCTCCACCAAATCCCGTCTGGCGGTGTCGGCGCCCAGGCCTCTCGTTCGGCAGCGGAGTACAGGCTACCGTCAATTGCGTGCACCGCCCGATGGAACACCTCCATCAACGCCGGGGCATCCTCCAACTGATAGGGTTGAATCCTGATTGCGCTATCAGAGCAGGTTTTGGCCATCAAACAGGTCCACGTCCAGGAGTCCGCTATCAAGCTCCGCTACGCAGCCCAGGTTTGCGCGATAAAACCCCGGTTTGCGTACTGTCTCGTTAAAGGTATATATACCGCACTGCTTACAAAAATAGTGCTTGGCGACCAAACGTCCAAACTGATAAAGCCCCAGATCCTGCTCGCCCGCTTCGATCCTGAGCAACTCTTCGGGAAACGCCTCCGGAGTCATTAGCGCCCCTTTTCGAGAGCAGTACGAACAGTTACAGCGTAAACCTCGTTCGATGGGGGGGTGCTCAAAACTAAAGCGTACTGCACCACAATGGCAGCTGCCATAGTAAGTCGTCATGGGTAACTCCTTTTGGAACAGAAAAGTACTCCTGTCCATGCTAGCCGAGCGACATCAGTTTCCGCAACGCTTAAACCCGCCTTACTCGTCACCACCCCGGTAGCTGAGCGGCACCCGGCCGGTCATTCGTGTCAGCAGTTCATAACCGATGGTTCCGGCGTAACTCGCGACCTCGTTGACCGGGAGCTCTCCTCCCCACAACACCACCGGATCATTCAGCGATACCGGCGGCAGATCGGTGACATCGACGGTAATCATATCCATCGATACCCGGCCCACCAGCGGCGCTCGCTGCCCATTGACCAGAACCGGGGTGCCACTGGGGGCGTGTCGCGGGTAGCCATCACCATAACCGATCGCTACCGTGGCAATTATGGAGGGGCGACTCGCCACCCAGCTGCGGGCATAGCCAACTGCAGATCCGGCCGCTACCTTGCGCAGGCCGATAACGCCACTACTGAGGGTCATCACCGGGCGGAGTTGGTCGGCCACCTCATGGGGGCGACCGAAGGGTGTCGCACCATAGAGCATAAATCCCGGCCGGTTCCAGTCGGCGCGGGCATCGGGCCAGCCCATCAGCGCAGCGGAGTTCGCCATGCTGCGGGGAGCATTGATCCCCTCGCAGGCTCGGGAAAAAACCTCCATCTGGCTGATGGTCGAGTGATCGTCCAACATATCAGCACTGGAAAAATGGGTCGCTACAACGATCTCTCCCGCCACCTGTGGCAGCGCCTTGAGTTGAGCATAGATCGCTGGCAGCGACGCCGGCGCCATACCCAGGCGGTGCATACCCGTGTCGACCTTTATCCACACCTGCACCGGGTGCGCCGGGTGACTGGCGCGGACCTGCTCAACATGCTGATCGTTTTCCACCATCACCCAAAAATCTTCCCGCGCCGCAATCGCCACCTCATCGGCGGTAAAGCTGCCCTCAAGCAGGAGGATCGGCTTAGTAATTCCCGCCGCCCTTAGTTTCAGCGCCTCCTCAATACAGGCGACACCAAACGCGGGCACCAGTGGCTCCAGCGCTCGCGCACAGGCCTCACAGCCATGTCCATAGGCGTTGGCTTTAACAATGGCAATGCTCTTCGATTGCGGAGCGACCTGCTGCGCCAGGCGGTAGTTGGCCCGCAGGGCGTTGAGGTCAATTGAGGCTTTGGCGGGGCGTCCCATCGGCAACCTCCTGATCAGGCTACGGGAAAACAACGAGTAAAAAACCGACCCAGTTTGCTGCGCCGGTAAAACGAAAGCCCAGCGGCTTTCGGGTGCCTAACTCGCACACTCAATAATCGAACTTGGCCGCGCCATAGAGCTTGGAGGCCTGCTCCCAGACAAGACCGACCCGTCCATCACCAACGGGCTTGCCATCCACTTCGATAACCGGAGCCATCTCCTTGGAGGAACTGGTGATCCACACCTCATCTGCGGCCATCACCTCGTCGCGGCTGACGTCCCGCTCTTCAACCGCAATGGACCCCTCCTTACGCAGAATATCAAGAATCATCAAACGGGTGATTCCCGGCAAAATCTGATTATCCAGTTTGGGGGTAATGACAACCCCATTCTTAACAATAAAGACGTTGCAAGCCCCCGCTTCCGTCAGCATGCCAGCCGAATTAAACAGGATGATCTCATTGTTACCCGCAGCGTGCCCCTCCTGAAAATGGAGCACGTTCCCCAGCAGCGCCGTAGATTTGATATTGCAACGCTTCCAACGCAGGTCTTCGCCGACCGACACCTTATAACCATGGGCGCTCGCACGGTCCGCCTTCTGCGGCAATGGTATCTCGAACGCCATGCAAAATACGGTGGGCTCGACGCCTTCAGGAAATGCATGGAACCGCTTGGTGTCTGCACCTCGACTCACGTGTAGATAGATCCCCAGATTACCGCCACCATTGCGCTTAGACAGGGACTCACAGACCTCTCTCCACCGCCCATGATCCCACCCCAATTGAATCCCCAGGGCCGACAAGCCGTTTTGCATGCGATCGATGTGAGGGCCAAAACCAACCATCCGCCCCTCATAGGAAGGGATCACCTCATAGATGCCATCACCAAACAAAAAACCCCGATCCAGCGGAGAAATACGCGCCTCTTCGATGGGCAGATAGGATCCATTCAGGTAAACGATACTCATAGGAAAACACTCACATTCGATGGTTAGTCATTTCAGCATCACCGACGCCGATACAATTCCGTCCCGGGAACGTTCTTACGCGGGCAACTCCTGTCACCCCTATTATTTCACAACGATGCACGCCAGCGGCGCTTATCCGTCCGGCGCCAACAGGGCCGAACAGGATACTTCGATTTCAAAAGAGTTATTACCTATTATTAGCCACCCTACCGACAGATACCCTGGAAAAACAAGAATAGCCTGAATTATTCACTACCTTTACCCCTTAACCTCCAATATTTACGGGGCATGATTACCCCGGTGGGTGACCGGTACGCCTACAGATCGGCTCCCGGGAGACTCATCAGCTGGCGCCCCTCTTCGGCCAGCAGCCCAGGCAACAAGCGCTCATCATCCAGGCGCCAGGCGCAACAAAACTCCAGTTCGGGCGGCTCGGGTTTTAACGCTATTCGCTCCAGGGCTCCCCGCGCCAAAGCGGATTCTACCAAGGGTTGCGGCAACAGGGCCACGCCACAACCCTGCTCTGCCAAAGCCTGTAAATTCGCCACCGAGCTGCAAGTATAGAGGACCGGCTCTTCCAGCGAGCCGGCGGCTGCGTCACCATGACCCAAGGACGAGATCAACCCTTGCAGGTACCTCCAGGGGCGCGTATTGCGTGGAAAGCTGAGAATCGGCTGGCGTAGTAACAACTCCAGCCCGTCGCTGCCATCCAACCCCAGCGCAGGTGACGCGACCCAGCATTGCAGGCAAGCACTCAGGGGCTCAACCACCAATTCACTACTGTATTGCTCGGTAACCATCAGCGCCAGATCCAGCTCGTGCTCGTGCAGCGCACGCCACAACTCGTGGGACAGATCGGTAGTGATCTCGAACTGCAGCAAAGGAAACTGCTGCCGCCAACGCTCCAATAGTGGCGCTATCCATAGCTGGGCAAGGGTGTCGGCCACCCCGACTCGAACCACACCCCGCTGGGGTGCTGCATCGCCCAACTGGGCTTTCATCTCCTCTTGGACCGCCACCAGCTTGCGGGCATAAGGCAGCAACTGCTTACCTCGCGCTGTCAGTCGGGTGCCACTCTTGTCGCGCTGAAAAAGCTGCACACCCAACTCCTCTTCGAGGGTCGCAATTCGCGCCGATATGGCGGGTTGTGAAGCGTGAAGCTGCTGCGCCGCGGCATGAAAACTGCCGAGACTGGCCACCTTGATAAAGCTGTTTAGATTACGAATCCGCATCGTCAGCTGGCTCGAAACCACTCACCCGGCGCAACTGCAACAGCAGCGATTCCCCCTCCTCCACCACCAGCCCATCTTCGGTCAGCTCGTTGACCCGGGTAACGCCGTCGACGCTGCCAAGCGCGGAGAGGTACTGCAATATTTGCAGCGGCTTTATCATGGCGAGCAGGTCCACTCCACTCCAGCGGGACAGAAAAGTAATAATGCCATAGGCCCCCCAGTTGGAAACGTCGGCCACGATAAGCTCATCGCAGCCGGTCGCTGCTGGCGTGATATCGAGCATCTTTAACGCCTGGCTCACATTCCCCATGCCGATCTCGTTACCTCCATCACCGATGGCGATGGTCGGGCAGTCACTATGGATCATAAACGTATCGAAGCAGGCGGTTCGCGCGCTGATACTCTCGCCGCGCATATTGTAATACTCACCGTCACTCGCCATGCCAGGGCGCTCAATAGAGATAATCGCCTCGGGCTGGAAGTACGACAGGGCCTTTTTAGCCTCCTGCTCGCGTTCGCTGTGATCTCCTACGCGAATCTCGTGCACTCGATACTTGGTCGCCAAAGCTCGGGATATGGGCGCTCCGCACACGATAATGGGCTCGGCCCCTAGAGCCTCCAAACTGTGGTAGAGCGCCAACGCACCGACAGGGCCGTCGGTCTCAAAAGTATCGACAACCGGAAAGCCGGTGCCGATCAACACTACCCCCCGACAATTGCGCAATAGGTGGGCCGCTCGCAGACAGTACCCAGGCTCCAGCGCAGGCTGAACCGTTTTCATTCCGCGCAAATTGCGAGCTACCAACAGATCCTCAACCCGGTAGCTCAACGCCAGCTCAGCTTCCGCCGTCAGCTTCATCTCTTCAGTACGAGCATTAGTCATTTTATGGCTCCAGGGGAACGGGTTCGAGCGTAAGACGCTGCCAACGAGCAGCCGCTAACGCGGACAAGTTATGGGCCTGCTCCTGACTGATGGATTCAAAACGGATGCAAGCACCCGGAGCGAGCTGGGCCAGGCGCGCCGTATCCTCGGCGATCACCGACCCCAATTTCGGATAACCTCCGATCGTCTGCCGATCGTTCAGCAGCACAATAGGCTGCCCGTCTGCGGGTACCTGAATGGCGCCGTGACAGATCCCCTCGGAGAGAATGCCATCCAGTGTGGAGGTGATCGGCGGGCCGTCGAGACGAAACCCCATACGATCAGAGCGATCGGTCACCCGGTATTCACCCTGAAAGAAACGCAGCTGCTGTTCACGGCTAAACGCCTCCTGCTGATAGCCCAACACCATCCGCAGCGTCACCGAATCACCGTAGCCGGGGCGCAGCTCTGCTGGCAGCCGCCAACCCTGAGGAGCGGAACAGGGGACGAAGGCGAGCCTGTCACCCGGCTTGACCGCGCCGCCATCAAGCCCCCCCACCCCTTCGCGCACTACGGTTGCAGTACTGCCAAACTGGGGCGCAACGATAAACCCACCAGCAATCGCAAGATAGGCGCGGGTCCCCTTGCGCCCATAACCCAGCTCAATGCGATCCCCCTGGCGAATACGATGACTGCACCATAGGGACCGCATCTCACCATTGACCTTAAGGTCCAGCTCGGCGCCCGTAACGGCCACTACCGAATCGCCTTCGGCCTCCAGCACCAGCCCGCCAAAGCTGACCTCCAGCGCGGTTACAGTATCTGCATTACCACACAAGCGATTGGCGACTCGAAACGCCCAGGGATCCAGGGGGCCGCCGCAGGTCAGGCCAATACCATGACACCCCAAACGGCCACCATCTTGTAGCAAACTCAGCAATCCCGGCTGTTTAACCAACAGTGCACCCATGGCTCCGCTCATGCCACCTCTCCCAACTGGCCACCCAGGGCAAAAAACTGCTCACGATCGATCGCCTCGAAACGCACCCGGTCACCCACGGCAACCGGCATACTGGGCTCGGCTGACGGGTCAAACATACGTTGAGGGCAGAGTCCGATAAGATTCCACCCCCCGGGGGATACAGCCGGATAGACCGCCGTTTGGCGGTCGGCAATGGCAACGGCGCCACGGGGCACTCGCTGGCGGGGTGTTGCCAGCCTTGGGGCGGCAATGCGCGGGTCGACCTCGCCGAGGTACGCGAAACCTGGAGCGAAGCCGATGGCATAGACCCTGTATTCCGCCTGCTGATGCAGCTGCACCACCTCTTCTATGCTGAGGTCAGCGCGCCGGGCAAGGGAAGCCAGGTCAGGGCCCGACTCCTCGGCATAGTAAACCGGCAGGGACACCAGCCGCCCCTCCCCCTCGGCCCCAGACCCACTTAGAACGGGCAAGGCATGGATCGCCGCCTTAACCGCAAAATGATCGGTTTGTAACGGATCGTAGATCACCAACAGGGAAGCATAGGAGGGCACCAGGTCCACCAACAGGCGGCCCAGGCTTAAACGCAAAGCCTGGGCCGCCTGCTGCACCTGCGCTGACACTTCGGGTGTTGCCAGGGAGCCAAAATAGACGATCAAGGCACTCTCGCCTGCCACCTCGATACGCATCAGGAGATCGCCTCGCGAATCTCTTGAATCGCAGCGATACCCTCGGCGTTATCGCCGTGCACACACAGGGTGTCCACCACCAACTGCAAGCGATGACCGCTGACGGTGGTGACCGCCTGCTCGGTAGCCAACTGTTGCACCTGTTCCAGCATCCGCTGGCGGGAGTGCACCGCCCCCGTTCGAGTACGCGCCAACAGGCGTCCATCATCGTCATAACAGCGGTCAGCAAAGGCTTCGAACCAGAGCTCGATCCCATGCTGGCGGGCCTCTTTTTGGTGCTGTTCGGCTTGCGGTGTTGCTTGCAGCATCAACACGACCGGCCGGTGATAACTGGCGATGGCATTCATAATGGCACCGCGCACAGTTTCGTTTGCCATCATATCGTTGTAGAGCGCGCCGTGGGGTTTTACATATTCCAGCTCCATGCCCTGCACCCGCGCCATACCATCCAGAGCTGCCACCTGATACATCAGCAGCGCTTCAATTTCGTGGGGCTGGCAGTTCATTGAACGACGTCCGAAACCAACCAGGTCGTGATAGCCGGGGTGGGCACCCACCATCACACCATGTTGCTTGGCCAGGGCCAGGGTTTGCTGCATGATCACCGGATCGCCGGCATGAAACCCGCAGGCGATATTGGCCTGGTCAATATGGGGCATGACCATCGCGTCCATGCCCATGGTCCAGGCACCGAAGCTCTCACCCAGATCACAATTCAAACGTAACATCGCCAACTCCCGCTAGCGCCGACCGCGCCGCTCTTATAAATATTTTTTTACATCACCGCAAGGCGACTATTGGGCAGATCGGTCACCAGCATGGCACCTGGGCTATGGGTAATACAAAAGGGCGGCCGCGCCTGTTCCAGCGCTACCTGAGGCGTCACACCGCAGGCCCAGAATACTGGCAGCTCACCGGGCTTAATGGTCACCGCGTCACCAAAGTCTGGCGCAGCGATATCCTTCACCCCAATCAACGCTGGGTCTCCGAGGTGCACCGGAGCACCATGTACCGAAGGAAATCGGGTGCAGATCTGCACCGCACGTATCGCATCTGCCGCCTTCATGGGGCGCATGCTGACCACCATCGTACCGCTAAACCGCCCAGCGCTATTGCACGCAATATTGGTACGATACATCGGCACGTTGACCCCTTCGGTGACATTGCGCACCTCAAGCCCATCCGCCAGCAAGGCCTCCTCGAACGAGAAGGAGCAGCCCAGCACAAAGGTCACCAGATCGTCACGCCAATGGTCGCTAATATCAGCAACCTCCTCGACCAGCTCACCATCGCGAAAGATACGGTAGCTCGGTATATCGCTGCGAATATCCAGATCCTCGCCCAGGGCCGGTATACGGTACTCACCGGGATTGGCCGCCATCCCAACCAGCGGGCAAGGCTTGGGATTGAGTTGGCAAAACTGGAGAAAGTCGTTGGCCCAATCCTTTGGCAAGATGCACAGATTTCCCTGCACAAAGCCGGGGGCAAAACCGGAGGTATTGCCGGTATGTTCACCACGTCGAATACGTTGGCGCAGCTCTTGCGCGGTCACGTGCTGGGTCATAAAGAACTCCTACGGGTCGGCGTCAGCGCCGAGGGTCAAAAACAGGGCTCAGTGTCTCTCCGGCCAACGGTTGCTGTCCAATGGATAGTTGCTGGCACCACTGATAAGCATTCTTTATCAGTTTGAGCAAATTGGCAATCCTCAGCCCAGCGTTACCCTGCTGCGCGCGCCATACTCAGCGCGACTCGCCGCACCCAGGCAGGCGGCCGACCGGCTGCCTGCAGTGGCCTGGGACGCTACTCGTTGATGCCCAACAGCTCAACATCGAAGATCAACACCGATCCAGCAGGAATTGAACCCGCCGAGCGGTTGCCATAACCCAGCTCGCTGGGAATATAGAGCCGCGTCTTTTCCCCTACCACCATCAATTGCAAACCCTCGGTCCAGCCTCGAATGACCTGCCCCAGTCCGAAGCTAATGGGCTCTCCACGCTCCACCGAACTATCGAATACGCTACCGTCGATCAGGGTGCCATGATAGTGGACCCTGACCGTGTCGCTGGCGTCAGGGTGCTCGCTGCCAGACCCGGCCTCCAGGACCTTGTACTGCAAACCGGAAGGGGTCGTTTGCACGCCTTCGGCCTTGGCGTTTTCAGTCAGAAACTCCTGCCCGAGGCGAACATTCTCCTCTGCGGCCTTCTGGCCCTTGGAGGTCACCGACTGAATCAAAAAAAATGCCGCCGCCACAATGGCGACACCAATCAAAATATTAACCACGCGTTTCACCTGCATATTGTCCTGTTGTGTTGAATGGCCTTCACCTGGAGGCGAGGAGGCTCTCTGTACAGATACCGGGTTCTCCCGAAGACCCATGATTGAACTGAAACTATTGGTTGGGTTTAACCCAACACCTGGAAATCTTTTCGGTAATGTAGGTATGGTTATCGGGAATATCTCTATTTACGAAGCTCATCGCTCCTACCGTCACATTATCACCAATTCGCATACCTGAACCAATAATGCAGCTATTGGCTCCCACGCTCACGTTGTCACCGATCACTACCGGCGCTTCCGATTTTCCATCGCTACCGATCGTTGTGTTTTGCAGCACGCTGAAGTTTTTCCCTATTTTTACTGCATTGGTAATCACGATGCCCACATTATGGCCGATGACCAACCCTTCACCGATATCAGCTCCCAACATGATCTCAATGCTGTAACGCCGTACCAGCCAGTTGCCAAGGCTATTGGAAAGCGACTTCAGGGTACGATTATTACTGCCATGTAACTGGTTGGCTATGCGAAACCAAAAAAGGTAATTGCATCGTTTGCTGCGCCGAGCACGGCGAAACACCTTCCACCAGGAGAATTTCTTCTCCTTGCCACCAATAATTTCGACATGAAAGTAGTCCTTCAGAGTTGGCATCCCGGAGCTCCTTGGCGGCCAGATCGATGGAGAGAAAGGTGATAGTGAGAAATCGACGGCAAACATTGTACCCCCGCCACCCAACTCACTCCACTACGGGCGCAAACCCCTCGGGATACCAGTGATTTCTCGGCACCTTAATCCACCCACCAGTTGCGCCGCAGCGCGCCCGCCCCTGGTAATGAACTCCCCCATTAATGCGATCCTGAAATATCTCCTCAATGACCAAATCGCCATCGCCCAGCATACAAATCCGTTCCGTGCTTTGGTTAGAGTACCCGGAAAGCTCGACAAAATAGCGGCCACCATTAAAACGCCTAAGCGACCACTCCCGATCGGGGGTAGGGACCAACGCGAGAGGGGCCTCGATAAACTCCCGGTACTCCGGCTGATCATTAAGCGACTCGCGATCCGCACCCACAACAGTCGTTCCAACAACAGGCGTATACGCCAGCGCCGAGCAGCCCGCGAGCCCCAACACGGCAAAAACCAGTAACCATCCGCGCATCTCCCCTCCCCCATATCACCGATAGAGCAGTAACATTGTCCCTATCCGAAGGCGAATAGCAATCCGGTAAGGATTCGCTATGATGTGAGCTCCCTTACACACAGGAGATAGCGTATGCCCTCTCACAAGATCGCAGTAATCGCCGGTGATGGAATAGGCCAGGAGGTGATGCCCGAGGGAATTCGAGCGCTTGAGGCCGCCGCGGCCGCCTTCAACATCGATATCGAATGGAGCTATTTCGATTGGGCCTGTGCAGACTACTATCAACGCCACGGCGAGATGCTGCCCCCGGATTGGTTTTCTACCCTGAGCGAATTTGAAGCGATCTTTTTTGGCTCCGTGGGTTGGCCGCAGGTGGTACCCGACCATATCTCCTTATGGGGATCACTGTTGCGGTTTCGGCGCGAGTTCGATCAGTACATTAACCTGCGTCCGGTCAAACTGATGCCCGGCGTTCCCTGCCCGCTGGCGGGGAAAAAGCCGGAAGATATCGATTTTTTGGTGGTACGGGAAAACACCGAAGGGGAATACTCCGATATCGGCGGCATCCTCTACCCCGGCACAGAGCGCGAGGTGGCTATTCAACAGTCAACCTTCTCCAGGAAAGGCGTCGACAGGGTTCAGCGCTACGCCCTTGAGCTGGCCCAGCAGCGAGAAAAAAAGCACCTGACATCGGCCACCAAATCCAACGGCATGGCGATCAGCATGCCGTACTGGGATCAACGCATGGCACATAACGCCAAAGACTACCCCGACATTAGCGTCGACCAATACCACATCGACATCCTGGCCGCGCGTTTTGTGCTTAGCCCCGAACGCTTCGACGTGGTGGTCGCATCTAACCTGTTTGGTGACATACTCTCGGATCTCGGCCCCGCCTGCGCCGGCACCATCGGGATTGCGCCTTCGGCCAACCTCAATCCGGAGCGCTCCACGCCGTCTTTATTTGAACCGGTACACGGCTCCGCACCCGATATCTATGGACAGAACATTGCCAACCCCATCGCCACCATCTGGTCTGGAGCCATGATGATCGACTTCCTTGGCAACGGAGACCGGCGCTACCAGCAGGCCCATGACGCAATTATTAGCGCTATGGAAAAGGTGCTACTGAAAGGCCCGCACACGCCGGATCTCGGGGGCAAGGCCTCAACCACCGAGGTGGGCGAGGCGATCGCTGCGGCCATCAGGAAGCTTTGAGTCGAGCGCAAAGAGGAGACCATCACGGGATAGGTAACAACACCTGGCAGTGATTCGGCGGATGCCTATTTTTCGCTACGCCCCATCGCCGCTGCCAGCTGAGTCGAGCCGTTCAGCGTTAACTGCTCCACCACCTGTTGCCTGTCTTTCGCGGAGCGGTTTTGGCTCAACTTATACTTGCCCTGAAGCTCGCCAATGGTAATTTCAATACCCGCAATGGCTCCGAGCATAGAGGCCTTATACTGCGGCTGCCACGGGTTCTCGTACTCCGATTCGTACCTATGGGTAAGCGCATTGACGATAGTCTGCACCGCATCCGCGTCATCGATTATCTTGCAGGTACCATAGACATGTACCGCCTGATAGTTCCAGGTCGGCACCCCCGGGCTGGCGTACCAGGCAGGCGAAATGTAATCGTGCGCTCCTTGCAAGGTGACCAACACCTCCTGCCCGTCAACCTCCTCAAGCTGTGGATTCTGTTTCGCCAGATGACCGAGCAGCTTGCTGTTGTCAGCCGATAACAGAAAGGGAATATGGGTGGAAAACAGCCTACCGCCCGCATTGGAAATAAGCTGGCCAAACCCGTTGGCATCGATAAATCGGTGCAGTTCGTCGCGATCAGTTACTGCAAAATGTTTGGGAACGTACATAACACCATGGTTCCTTAACGCCGCTAGCCGGCGCCGATTACACCGACTGAGGGAGGATAACTAAAGCGCGGCGGTCTGTGCCGGCGGCAGCTTCCCGCCCACCAGCCAGGTGACCAGATTGCTGGCGAGACGACGATTGTTCTCCTTCAGGAAACGGTTCTGAAAAATCGCATCGTCACCAAACACCACCACCTCACCCAACCCCATCCCCACCGATACGGCCACCGCCCAGCTTCCGACTGGATTGTTTTCAGGCAACCGGCGCCCCTCCAGGTCGATCCACGCCTGTTCGCCGGTGAAGGCGATATTGGTGGCGGTTACCGCCGAGGCATTCAGCGCCCAGGCACCGTAGAGATTAAAACTGTCGAGCCCCTCGAACAGAGGGTGGGGGTCGAGCTTGCGTGCCGAAAAATCGAGTCCGTTCTGGCCCACGCTGTTTTCCATGTCAAATAGCACACTATTGGAAACCATTACCCCCAACCCCGCCAGTAACGGGCCGTTCAGGGGACCCACGTGAATTAGGATCGCGACTCGACCACCGCCGTGGGCAAACTGGCGGATCGCCTTGATCTCCTGCTGGGTATAGGAGGAGAAGGCACCGGAGATAATCAGACCATCGACACCGGCCAGGTCAGCATCATTGAGTTGTCGATAGTGGGTCTGCACCCTGTGTCCTGCGCCTTCAATAAGTGCAGCAAGACCGCTCAACTGCAGCTCACCCTGGCGGTTCACCGAGAACCGCTGGCCGTGTCCCTCATCCACCAACACCGTTGCGGCAGCCGCTGAGGTACTTAGAAGAAGAGCAATCCAGAGAGAGAAAAAGCGCACCGGCATCCGTAGCATGAAGAGATCCATCAGTGGTTGGGCGGGCCGCCATGAGCGCTCCGCAAAAAAACCAGTTTACCCCAATCTTGCGCGTTGCGCTGTGTTCACGGCCAACCACTCGATAGATCCCTGTTAGTCCCATAATCAGGGGCTGGAGGCGCTCGATGCACACCGGCGACTGAAGACGGCTTATCCAGGGTTCATCAAACCGACCACACCATCTGTGCCAGGCGTTCACCAAAGAACCAGACTCGCGTGAAGGGGCCGGGATACTGCACTACCAAAGGGCGAATCAGGGCCAACATCTCGCTATCGGGTGCAGCCAGGCGGCCCCGTTTGTAACACAGCAACTCCACAGGCCTGGAGACAGGATAGTGCTTCCTGAGTTTCTTGCGCACAATACGCTCGGCGGGATCTGCTACCCAAAGGCGATCGCTGCGCTGCAACAGCGTCCTCCCATCCAGCTGGGCCAGGTTCTCATCGCACAACTCGGTCAGTTCGAAATACACCCACTCCCCGCCATGGTAACGACAGCGTATATCCGGTTTGGGGGGATAGCATTTACGGACAGTATCGATCTCTATCGGCAAGCCCGCGACGCGCACGAACTCCTTGAATACACGAACCTCCTCGACCCCCTTATCCTGCTCCGACATCTACCGCCCTCGCCCCCTGCAGTTATACTGACGACTGCATTGATGCCAGCTTCAACCCGGCAATACCGCAGACGATCAACAGCAAGCAAAAGATTCGCAACCATTCGCGAGACTCGTCAAACAGGAGCATTCCCAGCACCGCAACACCCACCGCGCCGATGCCGGTCCATACCGCATACGCGGTGCCCACGGGGATCGATTTCATGGCCAGCGACAACAGCCAGAAACTGGCCCCCATCGCCACAATCGTCAGCAGTGAAGGTAGCGGCCGGGAAAAGCCCTCCGTATATTTGAGCCCAATAGCCCAGCCGCACTCGAGTAACCCTGCCACGAACAGATAGATCCAGGCCATTTTGCCTCCAGCGTTTCATGGGTAATCAACCAACAGAGCCCGGGCACCCAATTATCCGGATCAATCTCTGGGACGCCGATCGCTATTGATAAATTTGGCAACGAACACCGCCGTGCCATAGGCTTCAAAAGAGCGTTTCATCAAACGGGACAGGGCTGCCATCACCCGATCGTACTCCCCGAATAATTGAGTACTCATGCGGTTGGGTACCACCGCCAGCTCGCCCTCTTGGCCCAGCTCATCGATCAGCGCCAAAATCGGCCCCTTGTAGTCATCCTGCAGCGGATAAAAACTCAGCTCGACGGACAGTTCCATGATCACCCCTCCTGCAAGGTTTTAAGAAAAGCTTCCGACTCGGCGATGGAGCGCTCCATCTCGGCGACCAGACGTCCCACATTGCCCTGGATGGATTTCAGCTCTCCCTTGAGGGAATCGATCGCGCGAGCATTGAGGTTGTGCTTGAGAAACAGCACCTGATCCTGCAACGCCGACAGTACCGGTTTCATGCTGGCCTCCGAGCGGCGCATCGCCTTGAGCAGGCTCTTGTACTTGCGCTCGGTGCTCACCAATTTACTCTCACTCTGCTTGCGCAAGCTGGCGTTGGAGTAGAGTTTGAGTTCGTCGCGCCACTCATCAAACAGGGCTTCCGATACATCTTCTACGGCGGCAATGCGATCGCTTACCGCCTCCGCCGCATCGCGGCTGGCTTCATACTCATCGTTAAGCAGATCATATTTATCCGCCAGCGCCTGATCCTCCACCGTGACCACCGAACGATAACGTTCCAACGCCGACTTGAACTGATCTTTCGCCTCAGCCTGCACATCACGGGCCTCCTCCACGCGATCGGTCATGATGTCGCGCTTGTGAACGCCTACCTGCTCCATCGCACTGTAATAGGTGCTTTGGCAGCCGCTCAACAGTAACAGGCTGGCGGCCATTGCCAGGGATCGTCCAATCGTAGTCATGCTCACTCCTTTGATTTTTTGATGGTGTGCAAAGACCTGACTAGAGCGCACTCAAGGTGGTTTCCGCGCTGCTCAGATCGATGCCTTTTTCGTCCACATTCAACCGCTCAATCACGCCATCATTCACGATCATGGCGTAACGCTTGCTGCGCGTTCCCATAAAAAACGCCGAGGCGTCCTTACTCAATCCCAATGAGGTCGCCAACTCGCCATTGCCATCTGCCAGCATAATAATCCCTTGTGCATTTTGGTCCCGCCCCCAGGCGGCCATCACAAAGGCATCATTCACAGAGGTACAGATAATACTATCGACACCTTTGGCCTTAATGGCATCGGCCTGCACCACAAAGCCCGGCAGGTGAGTTTTGGAGCATCCGGGAGTAAAGGCACCCGGAACCGCAAACATCACCACGCGTTTACCGCCAAACAACGACTCGGTGGTGACCGCTTCGGGGCCGCTGACTCCCATAACCTGCAGGGTTAGAGAGGGGATTCTATCGCCTACCTGTACGCTCATACGCCACACCTTATAAATAAAATACCGATTACCCAGTCTATGTGGATGCCAAGGGGAGTCAAGCGAAGATCACGCTTCCAGCCACACCCAGCCCCGCTGCAACTTCCCGTCAAGGTAGCAGCCATAGCTTGCAATCATGGCCTGTAACTATGGTCTTTAACCATGGCCCGCCACTACGCCACAGCGCAGACCTTCCACCAATACGACAAACACTCATATGATTCCGACGCTAAAAAAAACTCAACAGTGATGGCAATATCAGCGCGGTAATACAGGCCGACAACGCCATCGCCAGACCGGAAAACGCCCCCATCTGTTGGCTCACCTGAAACGCCCGCGCGGTGCCTATGCCATGGGCTGAAACTCCCATAGCAACCCCCTTGACGCTGTCATCCTGAACCCCCAGCAACGCCATCAAGCGGGTTCCCACTACTGCACCGAGTATCCCCGTACTCACTACCAACACCGCGGTCAGGGAGGGCAGACCGCCGATCTGCTCGGAGATACCCATCGCAACCGGCGCCGTAACCGACTTGGGCGCAAGGGAGAGTTGCGTTTCCAGGCTGGCCCCCAGCCCCCGTGCGATCAGCAGGGCACTGATCGCCCCCGAGATGCTCCCCGCCAACAGCCCGCCAAGCAGGGGAAACCAGACCTTTCGCAACCGCTCCCGCTGCTGGTAGAGCGGAACCGCCAGCGCCACCGTCGCCGGCCCCAACAGGAAATGGACAAACTGGCCGCCCTCAAAATAGGTTTCATAGTGGGTGCCGGACAGTAACAGTACGGCGATCACCAACACCACACTGGTCACCACCGGATTCAACAGGGGGTGGGTACCAGTGGCATGATAGATGCGGTGGCCGAGGCTGTATGCCACCAGAGTCAGGGTCAGCCCTAGCAGGGGCGTCGCGCTCAGGTAAACCCAAATCGCCGCCAGATCGGTGTTAACCATCGTTACTCTCTCCCCGGGCAGCCCACCGCAGCAGCCCCTGCATCACCAGAGCGGTAACCACCATACCGATCAGCGTGCTGACAACCAGCGCCACCGCAATAGGCAGCCACTCGGCACCCATGCGATCGATATGCACCATCAAACCGACGCCGGCGGGAACAAACAGTAGCGACAGATGGGCCAACAACGCAGCGGAAGCCGTTTGCAGGGGCGGGTCAACACGGCGACGCACAAGCAACCCTAGCAGCAGCAAACACAGACCGACCACTGGCCCCGGAATCGGTACAGACAACAACCGCACCGAGACCTCTCCCAACAACTGGCACAGTAATAACAGGGTAATGCCATTAAGAAACGCGATAGGTCACCTCTCTGGCGGTTGAACAACCGCAATAGGGGGAAGCGCTCAAAACAGGCGTATCCGCAGGAGCGCTCCCCCACCAGTATACCCCGCTTCTGCCCGGTCATCTCCGCACAATGGGATAAAACTTCCACCAAGTGGAATAACTGAAACCACCTAGGGGGCGATGAACCAGACCCCCCCCACCACCAGTACCGACATCAGCGCCGTGTACCCCAGGTTCCATCGCATAATGTGGAATGAATCGACACCATAGCGCCCCTGCATACCCAGGTTCATCCCCGATAGCGGACCCACCGCCGACCCCAGCGCCCAGGAGGAGAGAAACACCAGCGCCAGCAGCGTATGGTCTGGCTCCAGCGGGGCCAACAACGACCCTACCAACGCGATGCTGATAATCGGGTGCACCCCAACCACCGCCATGATCACGATCCCCACGTAGGCTACGGTGGCTTCGGGCGCACCAAACTGCTGCAGGGGAAATTCACTGGCAAAGGTGACCGACAAGCGCTCCAATCCATACCCCAAAATGCCGGCCGCCTGAAACAGCGTCAATTCGTTACCCATCTGGGGAAGGCGCTGCCCACAGTGACCGGCTACCAATCGAACCAGCGGATTACGACGCACCGATAGCACCACTGCGGCCAGCAGAGGTGCCAACAGGGTGATCAATGCCAGCACCGAAAGGGACGGGTATAGCGCGTGGGCGACGAATACAGCCGCCGCCAGCAACATGGGCAACCACAAGCCGCCAAAGTGCATCGGATACCCGGTAAACTCATGCACCGGCCCCTGCTGGCCCCTCCCCACCTGCCACCCGGTCAACAACAAAGCCGCTGCCGCCAGGGGCATCCCGACCAACCATAAACGCGGCAAGCTCGCCTCGGGGGCGTAGCTCAGCGCCACCGCCATAGCGGCGAAAAAAGGCGACCAGAAAGCCGCTGCAGAAAATCCTCGCACCAACACCACCACCTGGGCACGCTCAAGCTTCAACCTCCGGGAGATGCGGTCACCAATAATAAACACCGACGACAGGTTAATCACCGCGCCAAACAGATGTACCGCCAGCAAGGAGGAGGCAACCGCATGCTTTCCCTGGGGCAGCTTCTCACCCGCCTCCTGCTCTGGCCGGCTGATCAGCGCCAGGAAACTGACCGCCACCAGCATGGAGATAAGGGCACTGTTGCCCGCCAGCAGTGCTTGCACATCCAATGTTGCACCCCGTTGCAGGCCCCAACCCAGTGCCGCAAACCCCGCCACCAGCAGTGTCATGGACTGTACTCGGTTGCGCCGCGCCAACCGCGGCCATAACAGTACAACCGCACCCCAGTAGGCGACACCGGCCACGGCCAAAGGCAGCGGGGCTCCGGCAATAATGGCTATGACCAGCGATAACCCACAAAAAATCAGGCCGCCAGCCAGCGGCACTATTTTGGATTGCCAGAAGGACCCGGCTGTCACTACCGGTCCGACCAGACCGCAAACTCATTGCCGCAGGAATCGCTGAAATGAAAACGACGCCCTCCGGGGAAGGCAAACACCGGCTTCACAATGGCACCCCCGGCTTGCTCGATCTTGCTTTGTGTCTGCTGCAGATCGTTGCTGTAGAACACGATCAATACGCTGCCATTAGCGGTACTGGCGGCAAGGTCGGCACGGTAGAAGCCGCCATTGATTCCGGCCCCGTCGAACGCACAATACTCCTCGCCATAATCGGTAAACGACCAGCCAAACACCGCCCCGAAAAACTGTTTCGCCGCGGCGATATCCCGCGCGGGAAACTCAACGTAGTTGATGGTTTCATGTTGATGCATTGCTGTCTCCTCCCATGGAAAACCCTGTTGACACCCGCTCTCCCGGTGGCACTCCTAGTCCTGCCGTAACGACAGGATATACCCCGTTTGCGGATCGATAGCACCGCCCAGGGTCTGCTGGTAGATACGCTCTGCGGCCTCACTGCCCTGCACTTCTTCGATCCGCATCCAGTCGCCCACAAACCCCAGGAACTGGAGCCAGGCACTCGCCACAGCCTGCTGAAAACGAGCACCGCCCCACTGCTGGAGGCGCTTCTGCGCCTGGGTGGGGGCAAAGAACATCTGCGGACTCGGCCCCGCCAGCTTCGCCGGAGCACCGCCGCGCGCATCCCAGTGGGACGCCCCCACCAGACAACTGTATTTCAGCTGCTGGTCAAAATGCTGGTGCAGCCTGCCCAGCAGCTCCCCGTTGCCGGCAAAATCCACCGTCGCGGTAGGCACCGCCGCATCCAGCGCCTCCACCTGATCATAGGTAAGGACACGATCGTAGCAACCCAGGCCGGCCACAAAGTCGCGATTGCCGGGTGAGGTTAGCCCCAGGATTTCGGTGTTTCGACCCGGCTCCCCTTGACGTTGCTGCAACAGGAACGCCATGCCAATCGCTGTTTTACTCGACGCACTGGTCAGTACCAGAGAATCCGCGCCAAAGAACTGGTTATCGCTAAAGAGATCATCGAGCAAAAACGAGGTGGTAAACAGGGGGCGTAGCAGCATCTGTAACGCCTCGGTGTCGACACTGTAGATCGGGTCTGCGGCGCTGCGAATATATTGATTGTAGATTGCCGGCAACGATTGTCGGTGGGCGCAGCCATCCACAAAGCTGCCGGCATTGATCTTGACCGGCTCCACCAGCAGGTGAGACGCCATGGGGTAGTAACCATAGAGGCGCTCCCCCACCTTGATCTCCTCACAGCGCGAGGCGACGACATCGGCAAACCCCCACACCGGAATCACGCCCTCCTCGCCCTCCACCGGGAAGAACTCCCAATAACGCAGCGCCTTGCCCATGGCGGCATAGGTGATGTTATTGGCGGTAAAGGCGAAACGGTCTACCGCCAGCAACACCTGACCGGGTTGGAGCTCCCCCCCCTGCAACCGGGGCTCGGTGAGCAGCCGGGACTGAGCAAAACGGGTACGATTGACCACGAAGGAAACCTTCGATGGGACGGTTGTTGCGGGTGTGTTCATTGCGTCGCTCCTATCCATTGAGTTCAACGAGCGGTCCAGCGCCCCTCGACTGGGGATTGCCGGCTTGCCAACAGCCCGATGATTGCCTGCAGTGGATTGTGAGCGATTTAGCGGGAACTGTGAATTCTATAAGGATTGTGAATACCCGCAAGAAAGCGGGCCCTATGGCCCGCCCGCATATCCTGCTCCGATGAGGGTTGAACTTCCCTCTGCCACCGAACCCTAGCGATAGCTGTCCGTGGTAGGGCAGCTGCAGTGAAGATTACGGTCACCGTACACGTTGTCGATGCGATTAACGCTGGGCCAGAACTTGCCTTCGGCAACCCAGCTCAGGGGATAGGCCGCCTGCTGCTTGCTGTAGGGTCGGTCCCAGCTCTCACTCGTAATATCAGCGAGAGTATGGGGTGCATTTTTGAGCATGTTGTTTTCCGCATCCAGGGTACCGGCCTCGACCTGGGCTATCTCACCGCGAATCGCGATCATTGCACCGATAAACCGGTCCAGCTCCGCCTTGGATTCACTCTCGGTGGGTTCGATCATAAGCGTACCCGCAACCGGAAAGCTCATGGTGGGCGCATGAAAGCCGAAATCAATCAGGCGCTTGGCAACATCCTCCTCACTGATGCCGGAAGCTGCTTTTAGCGGACGCAGGTCTATGATGCACTCGTGAGCGACCCGGCCGTTACGACCACTGTAAAGCACCGGAAAGTGCTCACCCAGGCGCTTGGCCATGTAGTTCGCATTAAGGATCGCCGTTTCCGTCGAAGCGCGAAGCCCCTGCTCTCCCAGCATGCGAATATAGGCCCAGCTGATCGGCAGAATGGATGCGCTGCCCCAGGGAGCCGCTGACACGGCTCCACTGTCGGCATTAGGCCCATCCAGTTTGACCACCGAGTGATTAGATACGAAGGGGGCCAGATGCGCCTTAATACCGATTGGGCCCATACCCGGACCACCACCACCATGGGGAATAGCAAATGTTTTGTGCAGGTTCATATGGGACACATCGGCACCGATAACACCCGGCTTGGAGAGTCCCACCTGGGCATTGAGGTTAGCGCCATCCATATACACCTGACCGCCATGCTGGTGAATGATGTTGCAAATTTCGATGATCTCCTCTTCGTACACACCATGAGTCGAGGGATAGGTAATCATCAAACATGAGAGACTGTCGGATAAATCCTGAGCCTTGGCACGTAGATCGTCAACATCCACGTTGCCCTTGCTATCGCATTCCACCACCACTACTCGCATGGATGTCATCATGGCACTGGCAGGGTTTGTGCCGTGGGCAGAGCTGGGAATCAGGCAGACATTACGATGGCCCTCACCACGACTTTCATGATACTTACGAATCGCCAACAAGCCGGCATACTCGCCTTGAGCGCCCGAGTTGGGTTGCATACAAACAGCATCAAAGCCGGTAATTTCCCGCAGCATCGTCTCCAATTCAGTAATCATCTGACGATAGCCACCGGTTTGTGCGGCGGGTGCGAAGGGGTGAATATTACCGAACTCGGTCCAGGTTACCGGAATCATCTCGCTAGTCGCGTTCAGCTTCATGGTGCACGAACCTAATGCGATCATCGAATGGGTCAGCGACAGATCTTTATTTTCCAGGCGCTTGAGATAGCGCAGCATTTCGGTTTCGGAATGATAACGGTTAAACACCTCATGGGTAAGAATAGAACCCTCGCGCTGCAAGCTGGCCGGTATCGCACTGCTGACTCCATCCAGACCATCTATGGTAAGACCATGATCGGGCCCGATAAGAACAGCCCACAAGTTCTCTACATCATTACGCGAACAACACTCATTTAATGAAATCGAAACGACGCCATCTACACCAGCAAAAAGATTATATCCGGCCTTTTCAGCAGCGCTGACTATCTCAGCCTGACGCGCCCCAAGATCGATACTCAAAGTATCGAAATAGCTTTCATTAAGTATTGGCAGCCCCGTTTTTTTCAATCCACGGGCCAGGATATCGGTTAAACGGTGAACGCGATTAGCGATTCGTTTGAGCCCTTCCGGCCCGTGATACACCGCGTAAAAGGCGGCCATATTAGCCAGCAAAACCTGCGCGGTACAGATGTTACTGTTGGCCTTTTCACGGCGAATATGCTGCTCGCGAGTCTGCATCGCCATGCGCAGCGCCGAGTTGCCTCGACTGTCTACGGACACCCCGATAATACGGCCCGGCATAGAGCGTTTGTACTGGTCACGGGTACCAAAAAAGGCCGCGTGGGGACCACCGAAACCCATCGGGACACCGAAACGCTGCGAGCTTCCCAGCACCACATCAGCACCGAGCTCGCCCGGTGACGTCAGTACCACCAGCGCGAGAATGTCAGTCGCAACGCAGACAATACTCTTGCGCTCATGCAGTTTCGCAATCAACTCCCGCTCGTCGCGAAGCGAACCATCGCGGCAGGGGTACTGCAATAAAATACCAAACAGGTCATTTTCCAGCGCTTGCTCAGCGGTGCCCACGAGCACATCAAAACCAAAGGCCTCGGCTCGGGTTTTCACTACATCGATGGTCTGCGGAAAGCACTGCTCATCCACAAAGAAAAGATTGCTCTTCTTGTTCTTGGAAACGCGCTTGGCCAGAGCCATCGCCTCGGCGGCCGCCGTTGCCTCATCCAATAGGGAAGCACTGGCCAGATCCATTCCGGTCAGATCCATCGTCATTTGCTGGAAGGTAATCAAGGCTTCCAGCCGCCCCTGGGCGACCTCCGGCTGGTAAGGTGTGTAGGCGGTATACCAACCCGGATTTTCCATCACATTCCGCAAAATCACCGTGGGCACGATCGTTTCGTGATAGCCCAAACCGATCAGGGAACGCTTGACCTGATTCTTGCTGGCCACCTGCTTCAGGTAGCTCAGGGTCTCGGCTTCGGTACGCGGCCCGCCCATCGCCAATGGCTGTTGCAAGCGGATGCTCTTGGGAACCGTCTCATCAATCAGCTGCTCCAGCGACTGCACACCAAGCGTTTCGAGCATCTGCTGACGCTCGTTCGCACCGGGTCCAACATGACGTTCAATAAACTCGCCGCTGTTTTCCAGTTGCGCGAGGGAGAGGGGGCTAAGTTGACTCATTACGGAATCCTGCATGGAGATAATTGGCAAACCGATCGATTTGCCAGATACGACAAAGCCCTAAAACCGGGTTTCAGGGCTCTGTCCGTTGGTGATCCGAGAGGCTTGCGCCTTACTCTTCGGCTTCGCAGACCTCGGCGTACGCCTCGGCGTCGAGCAACTCCTTTAGTTCGGACTCATCGCTCAGCTTTACCTTGAAGAACCATCCATCACCATAGGGATCGCTGTTGACTGTCTCCGGTGCATCTTCCAGGGCATCGTTAACTTCGATCACAGTGCCAGAGATGGGAGCATAGAGGTCGGATGCGGCTTTAACAGACTCTACCACCCCCGCGTCTTCCTCCCGGCTGAGCTCAGCACCCACCTCGGGCAACTCGACGAACACGACATCTCCCAGCAACTCTTGGGCATGCTCCGTTATACCGATCACGGCGGTGCCATCGGCCTCGATCCGGATCCACTCGTGGGATGACACGTAACGCAACTCACTCGGTATGTTGCTCATTCTCTGGTTTCCTCTCGGTTTCGACGTCAATAAATGGGCGAAGAACTAACAGTTATAGTCCACCCGCAGCAAAAGATCTTCCCGGGGTGAATGCGACCCCGGCGCGAACACTGCAATTCGGTTCGCATCGGGCACCCGGACGAGCATACAAAGAGGCAATTTTAGCGGCTAAGCCGGGGACGGGGCAAGCCACATAGGGGCTCTGCCCCTAAGGAATTTTACGTAACCTGCTATCGGTAACCACCCACTAGTGACTCGCAGAGCGACGCATCAGTAACACCACCGGAATCAGGCCCACAAGCACAAGGGTAAAAGCCGGTAGCGCCGCTCTCTCCCACTCGCCCTCCGACGTCATCTCAAAGATGCGTACCGCCAGCGTATCCCAGCCGAAAGGCCGCATCAGCAAGGTAGCGGGCATCTCCTTGAGCACATCAACAAACACCAGCAGGGTCGCGGTTATCAACGAAGGACTGAGCATCGGTAAGTATATACGTCGCACAATACCCATCGGCGGTTCACCCAGACTCTGGGCAGATTCGAGAATGGAGGGCCGAATACGCTGCAACCCGGACTCCACCGGGCCAAAGGCGACCGCCAAAAAACGAATACCATAAGCCATGATCAGCGCCAGCAGGCTTCCCATCAACAGTTGCCGCCCTTCAAAGCCCAGCCACTGTTGCAACGGGATGGTGACGGTGGCATCCAACCAGGTGAACGCCACCATGATACCCACAGCCAATACCGATCCCGGCAACGCATAGCCAAGGTTAGCAATCGTGACCGAGCTGGCGACCCACCGATCCCGATGCAGGCGCTGGGCATAGGCCAGCAGTACGGCCGTAGTCACCGTCATCACTGCGGCTATGGCCCCCAGGGTCAGGGTCTTGGTCACCAGCCCCAGGTATCGGCTATCGAGATCTTCCAGCGCGTCGGTGAAAATCCACACCAGCAGCTGGACAATCGGAATCACAAAGGCGACGAGCACGATCAGACCCGCGTAGCCACTGGCCAGCCAGGCCAGCACCCCATGCAGCCGATAGACCTGACGAACGTGTCTCCGCTCCCCTTCGGCAAAGCGCGCCTTGCCCCGCGCCCGTCGTTCGACAATCAGCGCAACCGCGACAAATAGCAGCAGTAACGAGGCCAACTGAGCGGCCGCCTGCAGATTAAAAAAGCCATACCAGGATTTATAGATCGCCGTGGTGAAGGTGTCGTAATTAAAAGTAGCGACCGCGCCAAAATCGGCCAGGGTTTCCATCAGGGCCAGCGCGAGGCCCGCGGCGATCGCCGGTCGAGCCATGGGAAGTGCGACTTTCCAGAAAGAGCTCCAGGGCCCCATACCAAGAATCCGCGCCGAATCCATCAAACCCCGCCCCTGGGCCACAAACGCGCTACGAGCCAGCATATATACATAGGGGTAAAACACCAGCACCAGCACCAGCACAACACCGCCGGTTGAACGCACCTGGGGGAACCAGGCAGCAGCGCCAAACCATTCACGCAACAGGCTTTGCACCGGTCCACTGAAATCGAACAAACCAATAAACACAAATGCCAGCACATAGGCTGGCACAGCGAAGGGCAACATCAGCGCCCAGTCAAACCATTTCCGACCGGGAAATTCGCACATGGAAGTGAGCCAGGCCAGGCTAACACCCAGCACAGTAACGCCAACCCCGACCCCTAGCAACAACACCAACGTATTGCCCAGCAAGCGACCCAACTGAGTTTCAATCAGGTGCAACCAAACCTCGGTTTGCACCGTACCCCAGCTTATAAAAAGTACCAGCAATGGCATCAGCACTATGGCGGCAATGCCCAGCGCCACTAAACGCCAGTGTTTCTGGTAGGACAACAGTCGCTGAATCAAACGGGCTCCTTACAACAACAAAAGACGCCCTGCTTGCACAGGGCGCCTGCATACACTAACAGATGGCTGGCCTAGCGATAATCGGCACGATCCATCAGTTTGATCGCATCGGCCTGACGGCTGCCTGCGGACTCAACATTCAACTGGTCCTGCTTGAAGGCTCCCCAGGCAGCAACCAGCGCCGCGGGCTTAACATTCGGGTTAGCAGGGTACTCCATGTTGCCATCAGCAATGAGATTCTGCGCTTCGGAGCTGCTCATCCACTCGAGGAACTTAACCGCACCTTTCACATTTTGGGCATGTTTGGTAACGCCGGCACCGGACACATTGACGTGCACGCCACTGGTCTGCTGGTTGGCAAAGAAAAGCTTCAACTTAATAGACGGGTCCTTCTTCTCAAGGCGACCGAAGTAATAGGTGTTAACGATGGTTACATCGCACTGACCTGCGGCCACGGCTTGCATCGCCTTGGTATCGTTGGAGAAGACCGGAGTTGCCAGGTTGGCCACCCAACCCTTGACAATCTGCTCGGCTTTTTCTTCACCGTGACGCTCGATCAACGTAGCTACCAGAGACTGGTTGTAGACCTTCTTGGAAGTTCGCAAACAGAGGCGGCCCTTCCACTCAGGCTCCGCCAGGGCTTCGTAAGTGGAGAGATCTGAAGGTTTCACGCGCTCTGTCGAGTACACCAGGGTACGGGCTCGCACAGACAGGCCAACCCACTGGTTGTCACTGGCTCGCAAATGCGCCGGGATGTTCTTCTCAAGCACGTCGGACTCAACGGACTGCAACACACCCTTCTCGGCCGCCTGCCAGAGGTTACCGGCATCCACAGTAATCAGCAGGTCGGCCGGCGTATTCGCACCCTCGGCCTGCAGACGCGCCAGCAGGGGGCCTGCTTTATCGGTCACGTACTTGATTTCGACGCCAGTCTTGGCGGTGTAGGCATCGAACAGAGGCTTGATCAGGTGTTCATTACGAGCTGAGTACACAACCAGCTCATCATCGGCCGCCTGAACCAGGCCGCTATTGACCGACATTACCGCGGCGGTGGTGATCGTTAGCAGCGCCTTACGTGCATTGAATAACATTATTGAAGTCCCCTATGAATAGTGTTTAACCTGCCGCAATGATAATGATTCCCATTTAATATGCAAGCTAACTGAGAATGATTATCCATAACTTTTTGGGCCCCACCTTGCTCCAGATCAACAAACAGGGTCATCAAGGCAAATCAAAGACGCCGGCACGCAGCTGAAAACGGCAAGAATCGTATCCATAGGGGGAAGCAAAAAAGGAGAGAGATCACACCAGGCGCCCTACCAGCAGCCCAATCGCGGGGACACACCGGCAAGGGAATTCAATCACGCAGCGCTACTGCCGCACTAGCTGGCAGTTTTTTGCTGCGAGAGGGCTCCTCTGGCGATAAAATATTGCGCGCTGTAGTAGGTCAACATAATCCACAAACTGGCCAGGGGCAGGGGTGACATAAACCGGTCGATCGCGATCATCGAATCCGACAACAGGAACAACAGCGCTCCCATCGCCACCAGGGGATGATTGCCTTCACCGAGCAGGGCGCAAAGCGCCATCGTAACGATCACACCTATATAAACCACCACCGGCACCCTCATCTCACCGAGGAGCGGCAGCAACTGCGCCACCAGGGTTCCTGTGGCCACCACCATCGCAAGCGCTAGCACGATTCGGGGCGCGGACAGCCGGGGCCGACGAGCAAGCGCCGCAATATAGAAGAGGTGTGCCACCAGGAAGCTACCCAAACCGGGCACAAACTGGTTCCAGGCCAACAACAGGTCGCCCACCGACGAGAACAACAGTCCGATCCCGACCCAGAGCTGTCGCGCATCGCTCCGAGCGCCCAGCACTAACCAGGCCAAGATCCAGATGGGCAGGGCTTTGAGCAGGAAATCGAACGGGAACGGCTGCCACCCCAGAGTCACAAGATACGACAGCGCAAGGATAGCGAACGCTATCCAGGTAGCAGAACGGTAAGGGGGAATCACTGGCAAACTCCGCGCGGTTCTTATTATTAATTAGGGTGCAGAAATAGCGGCGATGCTTATACGCACAAGCCGCAACAACAGAGGGAGTATTACTAATTCAAACGCTCGCTTCAAGCGCGCAAGCTAGCGGTTCATGCAAGAGGTATCGCCATGACCCAATCAGTAATGAGCGCCATATTGGAAATTGACCAGCTGGTCGGCTCTGTCGAGCGCTTGCAACGACAGCAGATCGACACCGTCGACACCTACAACCGGGGCTTCCGGGATGGTCGCAACGAGCTCGCCAACTACACCCTTAAAACGCTATCGGGTATACGTATGGAGCTGATGTCACTCCACCTGAGGCACTGCAGCAAAATATGTGCGGAAACTGAGAAAGGCAGCGCTTAGCCTTTTTCGGACCGCGATGGCGCAACCACCGCAAGCCAACCGAATCACTTATTCCTTTCCCGCAGCTCCCGCCGGTGCCTGCGCGCTTGCAGCACTGCCGCTTCCCGCAGGCTTATTGGCTCGCTGACCACCCTGCTTGTTACCACGACGAGGCCGACGGCTACGGCCATTATTGCCACCACCCGGTCCGCGACTATTGCGGGCTCCGGCTCCGCGACCTTTGCCGCCACCATTGGTGTTTTCACCACTCATGCCAGTCAGCCCTCGGGCCCCCTTACCGGCACCAGCACCGCTACCACTGCCGCGCGCCTCGTTAACCCTGATAAGGCGTCCGCACAACGGGGATTCATTGAGTACCTGGACAGCATCGCGCCCTTCGGACACAACGGGCATTTCGACAAAGCCGAAGCCTTTGGATTCGCCGGTTTCGGGATCCATGGTTATCTTGGCGCTTGTCACATCTCCGAAATCGGAAAAGGCATCAATAAGGTCTTCATCTGTCACTGAGTAGGACAGATTGCCGACATATATTTTCATTCAGTCTTGTCTCACAACGGGCGTCGTTATTATGAATCTACACCGTCAGCCAACCGTACGCCTATCGACTAACAATGATCGCCTTCCAGAAAGGTCCGATCATGAAGCACAGGCTCTCTTTTTGCAGAACCCACACCTTAAAACACAAATTTCAGCTAGATTCGCACATTTATCCGGCAAAGAAAAGTGCCTTTCCAGCACCTTCGTCCACTAGCACCCCGACTCGGTCACACTGTTCTCATCACGCCAGCTGATCTAACCGGGTCAATCATGCCATGGGGGCGGCGGGGATCACATAGATAAAGATCGCCAAAAAATGACATAGCGCGCCACCCAGTACAAACAGATGCCAGATCGCATGGTTATAGGGGATACGATGCCAAACATAGAAAATTACGCCGAGGCTATACACCACACCGCCCACCACCAGCAACACAAAGCCCACCCACTCCAGCTGCTCCGACAACTGGTAAACCACCAGCAACGACAGCCAGCCCATAGCCAGATAGGTCAGCACCGACACCACCTCAAACCGGTGGATAAAGAAGGTCTTGAAGACAATTCCCACAAACGCCAGGCTCCAGATAGCAATCAATAGCCCGGTAGCCAGCGGACCGTCGAGGGTGATCAGCATAAAAGGGGTGTAGGTTCCGGCGATCAGCAGATAGATAGCGCAATGGTCGAGGACCTTGAATATCGCTTTGGCTTTATGGTGGGTAAACGCATGGTAAAGGGTTGAACAAAGAAACAGCAGCACCAAACTACCACCATAGAGCGCGAGCCCCGTAATGGAGAGCGCATCAAGCACTCCCGCCGCCTCGACCATAAGAAGAGTCAGGCCGACAATCGCCGCGGCAGCGCCCATCCCATGGGAAATCGCATTGGCGACCTCCTCTCCCAAACTGTATGCCGCCGGGTTACTTCCCATGGGACCATCCTCTATCGCGCAAAACACAACAATAACTCAGCCTATAGCAGATACCCCACCCTTTCAAACAGATGGCCTACCGATACCCTCTGCACGTTGCCGACCTCAGGACCTACGATCAACACAACAGAGTATGCTAGGCTCTGCTGCGCCGGAACCACATAAGGGTCGAGCCGTGGAAAGAATATCAATATCGCTGGAAGAGGGACTGGTCGACCAGTTCGAACATTATTTACGCCAACGGGGCTATCGTAATCGCTCCGAAGCCATTCGAGACCTGATTCGCGACCGCCTGGAGACGGAAAGGGTAACTCAGAAGAGATCCACCCACTGCGTAGGCACGCTCACCTACGTCTTCAATCATGAGGAACGGGAGCTGGCACGCCGCCTTACTCATGTGCAGCACCATCACCACGACGTGGCGGTATCGACACTTCATGTCCATCTCGACCACGATAACTGCATGGAAACGGTAGTCCTCAACGGCCCCACCGATCAGGTGGAAGCCTTTGCCAACAGCATCATCTCCGAACCCGGGGTGCGCCACGGCAAGCTCAACCTGATCCCGGTGGACGTTGAAACCCAACGCCATCAACACGGCAGCGGCGCACACCAGCACACCCACAGCCGACCCCAGACCTGACCGAGAGCAAGAGATAGACCGATTCACTGGCCCCAGGATGTTATTACGAATTAATATTTAGTAATATCCTGTCCTTTCGACGCTGCCAATGGAACCCTCATGCCGCTCCGGATCACCACCCTCCTGATTGCTTGCGCCCTGCTTGGTAACGGTTCGGCCCTGGCCCACTTCCAGACCCTGATCCCCTCAACGGATATCGTGGAACGGCCCGACCAACAGCAACTGACCCTCGATCTGCGCTTCACCCACCCCATGAGTCAGGGCCCCGCCATGGAGATGGCCCCACCCACGCGTTTTGGCGTCCAGCTGGCGAACGGCGAGCAGCAGGACCTGCTTTCCAACCTCAACACCTACCGCGTCGACGGTCACACCGCTTACAACAGCACATTGCCAATTCGCCGCCCAGGCGATCACCTGTTTTATCTCCAACCTGCGCCCTACTGGGAAGCGTCCGAAGGGGTGATGATCATTCACTACACCAAGGTGGTTGTTGACGCCTATGCAGGCGAATCCGGGTGGGAGCAACAGGTCGGCTTTCCGGTGGAGATCGAGCCCCTGACTCGCCCCTACGGCCTGTGGCAAGGCAACCTGTTTACTGGCGTGGTCCGCAAGAACGGGCAACCCGTGCCTTTCGCCACCGTCGAGGTAGAGTGGCTTAACAATGGCAGTGTGCAGGCCTCTACCGATGCCTTCGTGACCCAACAACTCAAGGCGGATGCCAACGGTACCTTCAGCTACAGTATGCCTTTCGCTGGCTGGTGGGGGTTCGCTGCACTGATCGAAGCCGACGAGCAACTACCCGGCCCAAACGCCCAGCCAGTACCCGTCGAAGAGGGTGGCCTGATCTGGGTTCATGCCCGCCCACTGCCCACCATCGAGCAGCCCTGAGCGCTCGCTTCGCAGCAAGGAGAACCCCATCGCCCATATCCCCGACGGAGTCCTGAGCGCACCGGTGCTTATCACCGGCGCCCTGCTGAGTACCGCTGCCGTGGCCTGGGGCGTGCGCAAGCTCGACTACGACCGAATCCCCCAGGCAGCAGTGCTGGCGGCGGCGTTTTTTGTCAGCTCTCTACTGAGCGTACCCATCGGCCCCAGTAGCGTCCATCTGCTACTCAATGGGCTGATGGGACTGGTGCTGGGCTGGAGCGCCCTCCCCACCATCGCCGTCGCGCTATTGATGCAGGCGATCTTCTTTGGCTATGGCGGCCTGTTGGTATTGGGCAACAACATCCTCAATGTCGGCCTGCCCGCACTGGCCTGCGCTTTGCTTCTAGGACCCTGGCTACGTCACGCCAAAGGCAAGCAGGGGTTTCTGATTGGCGCGTTGGCGGGCGCCGGCGGCGTAGTGATGACCGGCGCGTTTTTGTGTACCTCACTCGCCCTCAGCGGGCCCGATTTCGTGCCCGCCGCCCGAGTAATCCTGATCACCTACCTCCCCTTGATGGCGGTTGAAGCTGCTATCACCGGCTTCGCCGTCGCCTTTATCCTGAGGGTTTCCCCGGAGCTCATCTTAACCCCGAGACCTCACCATGAGTAAGCATTTACTTGCATTATTCAGCCTGTCGCTGCTGAGTTTTCCGACCCACGCCCACCTGCTGAAGGTGTTCGCCTACGGCGCTGGCGAGCGGATCGAAGGCAGCGTTTACTTTGCCGGCGGAGAGCCGGTATCCGGCGCAGCTATCTCGCTGTTTGATGCAGCGGGAACCTCGCTGGCCGCCGACACCCTCAGTGACACCGAGGGCAACTTCAGCCTCATCCGACCCAGCACCAGCGCTCATCGCGTGCAAGCGAGCACCGGTGATGGCCACGTCGCCCAATGGCAACTGGCCAGCGCCTCCCCCGCCCCGGACAGGACGGTGTCCCAGCCCGCAGGGAGAGCCGGAGAGAGCGCGCCAAATGAACTGGAAAGACGGGTAGAACGGGCGGTCGCCAGGCAGATCGGCCCCCTGCGACTGGAGCTGCAGCAGCAAGCATCCCGGGCACGCCTCAGCGACCTCCTCGGCGGCCTTGGCACCCTGCTCGGTATCGCCGGAGCCCTGCTCTGGTGGCGTAGCCGGCAGCCTCGGTAATGAACAGACTGCAGCTGCGCGCCGATGCCGACCTCCGCCCGTGGCTAGCACTCCGCGATCCCCGGGCACGATTGTTGGCGGCCCTGTTACTGGCTTCAACTGTCGTTTCCCTCAGCCACCCGCTCCCCCTGCTGGCCAGCTTGCTGTTCGCGCTCTCGCTGGCACTGGCCAGTGGCCTGCCAACCCCGCTCCTGTTACGGCGATTGCTGGCACTGGAGGGGTTTATGCTGGTGCTGGTCATCATGCTTCCCTTTAGCGTACCGGGAGACCCCGTTCTGCACCTCGGTCCCCTCACCGCCAGCGAAGCCGGAGCCGAACGCGCACTCGTCATTTTGCTCAAAGCCAACGCGGTCGTAATTGGACTATTAACCCTGGCCGGAACCCTGGAGCCGGTGGTGTTGGGTCACGCCTTGGCGCGCCTGAGGGTTCCCGATAAGCTGGTGCATCTGTTGCTTTTTACGGTGCGCTACATCGACCTGCTGTTCGACGAATATCGACGCCTGCGCCTGGCCATGCGCGCCCGCGCCTTTGTTCCCGGCAGCAACCGCCATACCTGGCGCAGTTACGGTTCCCTCATCGGCATGCTGCTGGTAAGAAGCCTTGAACGCTCACAGCGAATACTCGCAGCCATGAAATGTCGCGGTTTTAACAACCGCCTGTTTCTTGTCGATCCCAGCCGCTGGCACCCTGCCGACACCGGCTTTTTGATACTCTCAATCCTGCCCATGGCGGGGCTGTTACTACTGGAGTGGTCGCTATGAGCGATGCCTTGGTTCGATTACACGACGTTAGCTTCGGCTACGGCAATCGCGCCGTATTGGAGCGCGTCAACCTTGAGGTTCGGGCCACAGAGCGAGTCGCACTGGTCGGCGATAATGGCGCTGGCAAGACCAGCCTGCTGCAACTCATAGTGGGGCTGCACCAACCCAGCGGTGGCGAGATCACCGCTTTCGGCCGCAGCCGCCGCAGCGAGTCCGATTTTCGCGAGGTGCGAGCCAACGCCGGGCTGCTATTTCAGGACAGCGACGACCAGCTATTTTGTCCTACTGTATTGGAAGATGTCGCCTTTGGCCCGCTGAATCTGGGACGCAGCGAGGCAGAGGCCGCCATGATGGCCGAACGCACGCTGGCACAGCTGGGATTGGAAAAGCTGTCCGACCGCATCACCCACAAACTTTCCGGTGGTGAAAAGCGCATGGTGGCGCTGGCCGGCGTGCTGGCAATGGAGCCCCAGCTATTACTTATGGATGAACCCACCAACGGACTCGATGCCAAAGCGGAACAGCGACTGCTGGAGCACCTCGAACAGCTGCCGCTGGCGATGCTGTTCGTCTCCCACGACCGGCGGGTGGTAGAACGCCTGGCCACTCGTGCGGTGATGCTGCAGGATCGCACCCTGTGCGAGGCCGTGATGCACGACCACCCCCATGTGCATACCCATTCGCACCTGCATATCCACGCCAGCGGCGTGGCGGCAGACCATGACCACCAAAAAACCACGCCGCCTCACGATGACCACCATGGAACGGGGAACGCCTGAGTCATCCACCGGCTCTCAAACGGGTGGCGGCCACAACAAAAATACCGCCGCGATAACCAACTCCACAACCAGATACAGCTGGCTCATCGCGCCCGGCACTCCATCTGCCCATAGCGAATATCCTCGCCCCAGCGCTGACACCGCCAGCACTGCCCCGATCGCCATCACCAGAAGCCGTGCATTGTCGAGATCCACGCAGGCCCACAGCGCCAGCAGCCCGACTCCCACCATCATCCCGTGAAGCGCCCGAAACTGGTTCTTTCCATCCGCTGTTTCCAGCGCCAACCCTGGCGTCCCGGGCGGCACCCTTAACAGCTCGACCAATCCAGGCAACACCAGGCTAAGCGCGAGGGATCCGAGCAGCCCGTAAAGCACCAGTTTATGTAGCAAAATCATCAATCTCCTCCAGCGCTAGCGGGTGCGGGGGGATCCACTGGGAGCAGAATCCCCGCTTTCTTCTAAAATAAGCAACAGACAGCGCCCCCCTGCCGGCGGCGCTCCTCAATGGCGGAGGCACGCTATGCGGCAACTGATTCTGAGGAACTTCCAGTCGCCGGGAGACATTGTCATGCTGACCGCCGCCCTGCGCGATCTGCACGCCCACTATCCGGACCAGTTCCTGACGGATGTTCGCACCCCCTGCCCCGAGCTGTGGCAGCACAACCCCTATCTCACACCGCTGTCCGAAGACGATCCGGAGGTCGACGTTATCGACTGCCACTACCCCTTGATCAGCCATAGCAACCAGCGCCCCTACCATTTTATCCATGGCTTCATCGACTTTCTTAACCAGCACCTGCACCTGTCGATCAAACCCACCCTGTTTAAAGGGGATATCCACCTCAGCGAAAACGAAACGCGATGGATCTCTCAGGTACAGGAGATCACGGTCGAACCGATCCCGTTCTGGATCCTGGTCGCAGGCGGAAAATACGATTACACGATCAAATGGTGGGACGCGACGCGGTTCCAACAGGTGGTCGATCACTTTCGGGGACGACTGCTGTTCGTACAAATAGGGGAGCAAAGCCACCATCACCCCCGCCTCACCGGCACCCTCAATCTATGCGGGCAGACCCAGTTACGCCAGCTCGTTCGCCTTATGTATCACGCCGCGGGGGTGCTCTGCCCCGTCACGTTGGCGATGCATCTGGCGGCGGCGGTAGAGGTGCCAGCCGGGCGCCTGAAGAATCGTCCCTGTGTCGTGGTCGCCGGCGGGCGCGAGCCGCCTCACTGGGAGGCATACCCCCACCACCAATACCTGCACACCCTCGGCGCCCTACCCTGTTGCGATGATGGTGGTTGCTGGCGCTCGCGCACCCGCCCTTTGGGGGATGGCGATGAAAAAGACCTACCGCAGCACCTGTGCCTGGATGTAGTCAATGAGCTGCCCCACTGCATGGATATGATCAGGGCGGAGGATGTCATCCTGAGCATCGAACGCTACCTGTCTGGCACCGCTTGCGGTCTGCTCTGTGCGGCGCAAGCGGCACGGGTTCAAGCGCTGACAAGCCCTCGTTAGTCGCCTGCATCAGCGCGCTCGACAGCTGCAGCGATACTCCATCTCTTCGCTGTATTTCAAGCTACCACCATGGATGATGCCGGCGTCGGCCCAATGCTCCGACGTGCCTTTTCGACGCCACAACAAAATACAGCGCTTACCCGGAGGGCAGTGCTCACTGCCCTTGCACCGTACCCACCATCCAAACCACCAGTGGTACTCCACCTCACAATGACCACCCACCATGGGCGGTGGAATAATGATCACCTCCGACGAGCTACTGGAAGAGGAGCTCGGCAAGGGAGTCGGCGAGCTACTGCTCGATGAACCCGGGGAGCTGGAACTGGAGCCTGGCAGGCTCGACGAAGAGGATCCAGGCAGGGAGGAGCTGGAGGGGCCTGACGACGGAACCGGAGGGACCGGCACGCCTGGAGGTTGGGGTGGAACCGGAGGCCATATTGGCGGTATCGGAGGGGTTGTACCGTGTACCCAGCGCCACAACCATTGCCACAAACCAAGGAACCAGGGCAGCTCAAAAAGCCATGGAAACTGCAGGCCAAACCAGGTCATCCAGACCAGTATCCAAAAAGCGGCGATCGCTCCGAAACTGAGTATCCAGCGCGCGATCGTTTGCAACCACCCCCACCAATCAACGCTGGTTCCTCCTCCCGACGAGCTACTGGAACCCGACGAGCTACTGGAACCCGACGAGCTGCTGGAACCCGATGAACTGCTGGAACCCGATGAGCTGCTGGAACCCGACGAGCTGCTGGACCCCGATGAGCTGCTGGAACCCGACGAGCTGCTGGAACCCGATGAACTGCTGGAACCCGACGAGCTGCTGGAACTCGATGAGCTACTGGAACTCGACGACGAACTGGAAGCAGCAGGGGGAGGGCCGGCATGACGACACAGCGCGCGACCGTATTCAGGGTGGGTCGGATCGACGATCTCTCCGCAGGCGATCTCATTGCCACGGCCGCTACAACTCTGCGCATGGGGGCTATGGGCACCGAACCCACACACCGGAAGGTCATGAACATGGTCGTGTTGACCCGGCGGAGTCGCGGGCCCGGCACGATGGCGGCACAACGCCTTGCCAAAGTCAGGATGGGCCGGATCGACGATTTCGCCGCAGGCGATCTCATCGCCAAGCCCGGCACAACTGGGGTCGTGGGGGTTGTGGGCACCAAAGCCGCACACCGGCAGGTCGTGAATATGGTCAGCCATGGGAAGCTACCCCTTCGCCAGGTTGGGGATCACTGCAGGAGATCGAGGGTCGCGCATTCAATTCATGAGCATAGGACAGTATAGCCAATAAATAGATGAGCAGTCGGCGGGCGCGCACGGGGTCAACTCACCGCGCCGCGCCGCGCCGTCCCGTGCCGGTTTTGCAAGGGATGGAACCGCTCCTGTTTTACGGTTAGGGGCGATAGTAGGCGCTCCGCTCCTGCTGGCAGTCGACGGAGCCCATCTCGAAGTCGCGACAGATCTGCGGGCGCACTGTATAGATGCTGCAGGACATGGTGTCGCGGTCGAGGGCAGCACACCAGCCATCGTCGAGCCGCGCCATGGTCTGCCCGCCCCAACGGTCGGTGACGATAAACCGCTCGGGCACACCCGTATCAGTAATCAGCATCACCTCCAGCTGGCAGCAGCACGCCTGACATCTGTCGCAGGTGATGCCGGGATCGGTAACTGGAATCAGGGGAATCGTCATAAAAGGGCCCGATCAGGGATTAAAACAGGGAACCACCCCGACACGGGAGCGCCAGGGGAGCGCCAGGGGAGCGTCATTCGAGCAGGGTTCCGACACTAGCTGTCGGGCACCTCCTCCTCGTCGATCACTTCATTTTCCTGCTTCGCTGCCGCCACCCAGTCCTGCAGCCCAGGATGACTGTACAGCTGCTGCTGGTAGGTTTGCGCTGCCTCAGTGAGCGTTATGCCATAGCCCTCACAGCGCACCGCAACCGGCGCAAACATGGCATCGGCGATAGAGAACTCCCCGAACAACCAGGGGCCACCGTCGGCGAACCGCTCGCGGCACTGGTTCCAAATCTCGGTAATGCGATCGATATCTTGCTGCACAGAGGGCTCGACCACAAAACCCTTCACCTGGCGACGGCAGTTCATGGGGACGGCGTTACGTAGACTCATAAAGCCCGAGTGCATCTCGGCGCTGACCGAACGCGCCAATGCCCGTACCGCCGAATCCTGCGGCCAGCCAGCGCCGGCAAGGTAATGCTCATTGATGTACTCGCAGATCGCCAGCGAGTCCCAAATCCGCAACTCCCCTATCGCCAACACGGGCACCTTCCCCGCCGCTGACCACTGTCGGATCTCGGCCGAAAACTCCGAAGTGAACAGGGGGATACGAACCTCGTTAAAGGGGATTCCATACTGGCGCAGCAGCAGCCAGGGGCGCAACGACCAGGAGGAGTAATTTTTGTTGCCGATCACCAGGGTCAGGTCGGTCATGAAAAGCCTCGCTCGGTTCTTGGTTGCAAACGACATTCAGTATATCCAAATTTCGGTGCATCACCCATTTGTGATACACATAGACCTCCCGTCACTGACCGAGAGAGATCATGCCCAGCAAGCAGCAACTGATCGAGTTTATGGAAGCCGAATTCCCCCAGTGCAAAAGCACGCTGGTAGCCATAGGACCGAAATGCGCAACCCTGAAGCATCGGGTCACCGAGGCGGAACTGCGCCCCGGTGGCACCGTCTCCGGCCCAACCCTGATGGCACTGGCGGATGTCGCACTCTACGTGGCGATCCTCGCTGAGATCGGCATCGTACCGCTGGCGGTGACCACCAACCTCAGCATCAATTTTATGCGCAAACCCCGCGCTGACAGGGATTTGATCGCCGAATGCCGGCTGATGAAAGTAGGCCGAAGCCTGGCCGTTGGCGAGGTATCGGTGTTTAGCGAAGGGGAACCCGACGCGGTGGCCCACGTGGTTGGAACCTATGGGATTCCACCCGCCCCCACCGCTCCAACCCCCTGATCGCTGCGGCGGCAATTGATTAAAACGTAGCCAGCATCACCCTCAAAGGTTTACCATGGCCGCTCATGGCATTTGCCTTGCGACCGCAAGATGGCTGCTGCTTCTTTTGAACGCCGCAGGTACCTCATGCCCAACCCCCGAGTAAGCTACCAAACCGTCGAGTTTGGTAAGATCGATATCCACCTTCGCACCCTTAGGGATAATCAGGAATATTCCGACCCGGATGGGGTTGCCGAGCGCCTGGGGATCTCCTCCGCCCAGTGGTCCCTGTTCGGGGTTGTCTGGCCCGCTGGCCGGGTGATGTCTCACTTCATACTCGACTACGACACCCGTAACAAGCGGATCCTGGAAGTAGGCTGTGGAATTGGCCTTTCGAGCATACTGCTGAATCACTTGCGCGCCGACATTACGGCAACCGACTACCATCCCGAAGCAGAAGCTTTCCTCAATCGAAATACCGACCTGAACCGAGACCAGCGCATTCCCTTTGTGCGCATGGACTGGAAAGATACCCGCACAACCCTGGGCAAATTCGACCTCATTATCGGCAGCGACCTGCTTTATGAGGACGGCCACGCCAAGCTACTGGCAAACTTTATCGAGCTACATGCCAACCAGGAGTGTGCCGTGATACTGGTCGATCCCGGCAGGGGTAATCACAATAAATTCAAAAAGCAGATGGCGCTGAGTGGATTCTCCTGCGAGCGAAACCCGGTTCAGGATTCCCACAATTTAAACGACGAGTTTTCGGGCACGATCTCCCAATACCGCCGTAGCCGGTAAAAAAAACAGGCCGCCCCGCTACGTTTTTCCAGGGCCTGTTACCTATTTTTCTATCGAGCGGTACTTCTCTTCAATACTGCTGATATAGGTATCGCTGACGTTCACTGCCTCTTCGTCGTAATCAAACTGACTTTCCGCCAGCGGCAGGGATACGCTAAAGCGCACTCCGGTTATATCGAGGGGAATAAAGCTGATTTTACTTGATCTTTTTCGCGCCTGAACCTCTATCGCCCAGCGAGGAATCTGCTGATGATCCGGGTCCAGCAGGCGGACCGTTTCGTTAACCGGGAGTTCACCAAAGGCGTGAGTCAGTCCATTTGAGCGTGCCGTTATCTCTACGCTCGTAATGGCCCGGCTTCGTTTCCACTCCACGACTCGCTGGGCCGGCTCATCCTGCCCGCTGCCAGACTGAAGCTGGCAGCCCAGATGCCCATCCTCTCCCAGCCTCACGTCTACTATTTCGGTGACCACTTCGGAACCGCTAAAGCCGCTCCCATCGAATTCGATACGAATCGAATAACTGTCCGGCTGGTTGTCGATATTGCAGTGTTCTATCTTGCCTTCGTACCCACTGACAATCTCCTTGACGAAATACAGACCCAGCCCGCGGCCGTGTTGCTCCTTCGCCTTGCGGGTGGTATAGCCAAGCTGATAGATCTGCTCAGCGATCTCCGCGGGAATAGGCGGCCCGGGATTGTAAACCGACAACTCCGCGCGCTGCCCGTTACTCGCCAGCACCAGGGAAACCCGCTGATAACGCCTGGCTTGCGCACAACTCGCGGTAGCCTTGGCACTATAGAAATGAGCGTTTTTCACCAGATTTTCGGTTACCAGCACCAGGTGGTTCTCGTTACCCAGCAGCTCACACCCCGTGGCCAAATCGTAACGAAATGAGGTGTTATCTTGCCCATGGCAAAAACGGTCTTCCTGCTCAACAAATGAGTGTAACTCGAAATCTGTCATCAGTGGGCGAAGCGCTCGCAATACCGCCTCATGAGCCATGAACGTCGGCGTATAGGGCATCACCTCTGCCGTAGGGAGCGGCTCGTCGTTAGCACTCCTGCCCTGCTCTCGTTGCAACTGCGATTGGTAAAAGTACTCCTCGCAATCACAGAGTTGATTATTAATATGCAGGGCGATGTTATCTGCCGTGGATAGGTCGAGTAGATCCCATAGGTAATTAAGGCTGGTAAGGGCCTCCTCGTAAAGAGGGTTTTCGGGTGCCTCTTCTCGGGCTTCGGTCAGCGCGGTAAGGAGCTTGTCGTAGCAAATAATGCCGTTGTGCCTGACCTCCGCAGCAATCCCCTTGAAATGCAAAAATTTTTCATCGTACTCAATGTACTCCAGCAACCGATCACTGATAAATAGTTTTAGCTTATCGGTCTGGGTTGAATAACTATGCGCCTTGTTCTGCAACTGTTTCTTGCTACTTTTTAGCGCCTCAACCTGTTCGCGCATCACCCTCGCCTCGCGCAGGAACCACTGCTGGCGACGATAGAATCGACGCACATCCAGCCAGAGAGCGCAGAAGGCCAGGGCCATTGCCCCGATCTGAAAGTGCCATGCAAAAATAAGATCCGGCAACTGGTAAAAGCGTGCAATATCCCGATTTCCATGCAGGTAGAGATACAGTGACAGGGCGACCAGCAGCAGGGCACTGATCCAGGGAAAAGAGAGGCGCTGGGGTTTCACGGGTAAAACTCCTCAAGACTGGGCGCAAATGAGTGGATGTGTCGCGGCATGATCGACACTATCAGGGTATCCAACTGTAGGCTCCGAGATCGCCAAAAGTCACAATGCCACGCCCCTGTTTACAGCGTTCTATAAATCGTCCCGGTACCTCTTCGGCCCTATCAAACGCATGGCGCAGGGTCTTAATGTGCTGCCGGTAATTAGCATAGGAGAAACGCTCCGGATCGGCATCCAGAAATTGCGCCATCTGTTCGGTACTGATGCCTCGCGGAGCGGCACTCACCAGGTGACGCAGAATTTTCCTCGGCATCGGCGGCAGGGGTCGCTTGGGATTGGCAGGGTTCATCAGCTTGGAGCCGTGCCAGTAGACCTCCCAGGTGATTAAGTCGATAGTCAGCTCACCGCTAATGATCGTGTCCGCTGGACGCTGTCCCGCCATGGACTGTTGGCGCAAGATCGCCTTAATGCGCCAGCACAGTACCGCTTCAACATTACGCTGATGCTTGGCAATAAAATCCTGGGTATTAGCCAGTTCAAAAGCTTCCCCCTCAATACCGGTTCCGCTGTGTTCGGACAGGTAGATGATCGGTAGTTCAGGCCACTTACGGTGCAGCGCTTTGGACACCGAGAAGCCCGCCTGGTCATTGCCCTTCATGCGCGCATCCAGAATAGCAATATCGGGCTTTTGGTCGACCGCGAGCTCGGCTATTCGCTGCTTGGCGGCATCGGCAAAGCGAAACACCAGCAGCCGGTTCTCGGCGCCGTCAAAATCGGTTGCCTGCAATAGGGGGGTGAACTTGTCGATCCAGTGGCTCTGGTCTTCGACCCAGAAAATCGTTGCCATAGTGTGAACTCGCTCGCTATTCGGTTTTTATTTTCGTTTTTCTCACCGATTTTTCACCGGCGCCTCGTATACCTGACATCAGGCGGCTCGCTACGACAACAACCCACCCTACCGCGAGCCTAAAGCATCAACCATTGTGGAGAGACACCATGTTAACCGACGCCCTCATGATCTGGCCCCAACAGCCCGCGCTTTCGCTGGCGCTGTGGATGGCCATAGTGATTCTGGTAATGTACCTGGGCCGCCATCAGTCCCATCAGCTACTTCACACCAGCGGTCGCAGCATTCACCGTACCATGCGCCTGTGCGCCCGAGCTCTGAACCTGTGGCAATCCAACCTTGCCGCGCGCAACCGCGCAATAATCCTCGCCGATGGGGAGGCGCACTGCCGTCGATCCATTGAGCGCGAGTTCGTTCGCGTTAACGGAATTGTGGCCCGCGACCTGAGTCATTATCCCACCCTGCATCGTCAAATCAGCGATACAGTCAGCAAAATTGAGCAAGACTACAACAGCACCATTGAAGCACCACCCTCGCCTCCCGCCTGGCTGGAAGTTGTCGCGACCGTGGCGGCGATACCCCGTAATGGAGACCCGGCTGTCGCAAAAATCCTCGACAAGATCCACGACACCGTTAGCGACGCCCACCGCGAGACCATGGACGCCTACAAAAATAACAGCCAACAGTCCCACAAAGTGCTTAGCAAGATGCAACCCTTGTGGCGCCGCGCGATCACCGATCTCGATAGCGTAAAACGCAACATCGATGGACTTGAAGAGCGCGCCGAGGTGATCGACCAGCAGATGCAGCAATACGAAAGCATCCGCGGCGGGGATGAGGTCGCGGTACAACGCTTGACCACCTCCTCCCTGACCCAGCTCTTTATCTCTGCGCTGGTGCTGGTGATCGCCGTTATGGGCGGCCTGATCAACTTCCAGTTGATCGCGATGCCGATGTCCGAAATGGTGGGGGGAACCAGCTATATAGGCTCGATGAAAACCTCCGATATCGCCGCATTAGTGATCATCATGGTGGAGATCGCCATGGGGCTGTTCCTGCTCGAATCCCTGCGTATCACCCACCTGTTCCCGATCATCGGCTCGCTGGATGATACCCTCCGACGCCGCATGATCATCATCACCCTGGTGATCCTCACTATTCTCGCCTCGGTAGAAGCATCACTGGCCTATATGCGCGATCTGCTGGCCCTCGACCGGGAAACCCTCAAGCAATCCCTCGCAGGAGCGGGCGTGGTAGAGGCCAACTTCCGCTGGATTCCCTCCATAGGGCAGATGGTGATGGGTTTTATCCTGCCCTTCGCGCTGGCCTTCGTCGCCATTCCGCTGGAGTCGTTCATCCACTCACTGCGCACCGTGCTGGGTCTGGTGGGACAAGGTTTTCTACGCACCCTTGCGGTTATTGCACGCTTGCTGGGTAACGGCGCCAGCTACCTGTGCAAGGTACTGATCCACCTTTACGACCTGGTGATTATGGTGCCCCTCAGTATCGAGCGCGTCATCCTTCGCCAGACCACCAAATCCGCTGACGACACATCCCACCCCCCTATGGCACTTACCGCCACCGACCACAAGGGAGCAGAATCATGAAAATCCAACTTATGAGCATTAGTCTTGTTATGGCGCTGTTAAGCGGTTGCGGAGAACCCGCCCCCCAAAACCGGGCCGTCTACCTGTTGATGGATACCTCTGGCACCTACACCGAGGAGCTGGAAAAAGCCCAGAGCATCATGAACTATCTCCTCGCCACGTTAGACAGCGGCGATTCCATCGCCGTGGCGCGCATCGATAGCGGCAGCTTTAGCGAAAAAGATATCATCGCCAAAACGACCCTGGATGAGCGCCCCAGCACCGCGAACCAGCAGAAACGGATGTTCAAACAACAGCTCGATAGCTACGTTAATGGTGTCACCAAAGGCAGCCGCCATACCGACATCACCGGAGGCTTAATGCAGGCCACCGAGTTTCTCAATGAAACCCACGCCGGGGAGCGCTATGTACTGATCTTTTCCGACCTTGAAGAGGATCTCGCCAAGGGCCATGTGCGCGACTTCCCCATAGAGCTGACCGGCATCCGGGTGGTGGCCCTCAACGTCACCAAACTACGCACCGATAACGTCGATCCCCGGGATTACGTTCATCGCCTGCAGAACTGGGAGCGGAGAGTGGTCGAAGGGGGCGGTTACTGGCAAGTGATGAACGACCTGGAGCGACTGGATCGGCTGATAGCGGAACGATGAGAGCCCCCAAAAAAACGCAGCCCGTCGTGGCTGCGTTTTTTTGGGTTAGAGACATTCCACACCCGTTCCTTTAATATCCAGATCTTCTCCACCCTATCGATCCTTACGCACAAACGCAGGCACCTTATGAGCAATGACAAGATTTTGGAACTGGGGGATATCGCAGCCGTAGCGCAGGCGCAAATTCAACAGGAGTTCAAACAGATCGACCCGGTGATCGGGGTTCTGCGCAGCCTGCGCGAAGCCGGTTTCCCTGCCGATGCCATGACCATTGATTGCTTCAAAAGTGACAAGCGCATTCTAGTTATTCTGCACGATGACAAACCCAACGAGGTCTCCTATCAGTTTTGCCGTCGCGACCAGGACCCGGGTAATGAGTACCGCCACTTACCGCTGTCGGCGCTCACCGCCGAGCAGTTCTACCAGTGGATCAAACACTACTTTGTGGAATAAAACGGTCCCGTACCCACACCGTAAAAGCACTCCTACCCCAGCGGTTGTTGCACCCCCCGTTTACAGTAACTACTGGTCACTTTTTAAGCGCCAGCGTCAGCATCCCTTGGCCACGCCGTTTACGACACCACAAAACTTCGTGATCACTTCCGCCGTATCAACCTGTTTTTTATCATGATCTCGATGGAAACCGGAAGCTAACTCGCCCCGGTACCTATCGCATGCAGCCCATAGCGAATGAGTGCAAACAGCACCAGATTACAGTTTATGAAATTTACTCATTAACTATTTATAGATTTCTGCCTCTCTGCACGGCGCGAGAAGGCGCCTAGTGCCGCCTCCTCGCATTCGCGTTACTCGTCGCGATAGCTGTTTATCGACGGGCAACTACAGATAAAGTGGCGGTCCCCGTAGACATTGTCGATACGGTTACTGGCGGGCCAGAATTTGCCATCGCGTAACCCCGTCACCGGGAAAACTGCCAACTCCCGTGAGTAGGCTCGTCCCCATTCGCTAACCAGGTCCGCCTGGGTGTGGGGTGCCCGCACCAACGGATTGTCCTCAAGAGTCCACTCGCCACTTTCTACCCGTGCAATCTCTTTGCGAATCGCTACCATCGCCTCGATAAAGCGATCCAGTTCGGCCTTGGATTCCGACTCGGTGGGCTCGATCATCAATGTGCCCGGCACCGGAAACGACATGGTGGGTGCATGGAAACCGTAATCCATCAGGCGCTTGGCGATATCCTCTTCGCTAATACCGGAGCGCTCCTTGAGCGGACGGATGTCGATGATGCACTCGTGTGCAACGCGGTTGTTTCTGCCCCGGAACAGAATCGGATAATGAGTTGCCAGCTTTTCGGTCAGGTAGTTGGCGTTGAGGATCGCTAGCTCGGTGGACAGCTTTAAGCCATCGGCTCCCAACAGGGCACAGTAGGCCCAGGAGATGGTGAGGATCGACGCACTGCCGAAGGGGCTGGCGGAGATCGCGCCCATGCCCGCCTTCGGACCCTCGATGGGACTCACCCTGTGATTGGGCAGGAAGGGGGCGAGGTGGCTCTTGACACCAATCGGCCCCATGCCCGGACCGCCACCGCCGTGGGGGATGGCGAAGGTTTTGTGCAGGTTCAGATGCGACACATCGGATCCGATCAATCCGGGCTTGGAGATCCCCACCTGGGCGTTCATATTGGCACCGTCCATATACACCTGACCGCCGTTGGCGTGGATGATGTCACAGATCGCGATAATCTCCTGTTCGAACACACCATGAGTGGACGGGTAGGTGATCATCAAACACGACAAATCATCACTATGAGTTTCGGCCTTGGTGCGCAGGTCGTCAACATCGACATTACCCTGCTCATCGCACTCCACCACAATCACCTTCATTGCTGCCATAGCAGCCGATGCGGGATTGGTGCCGTGGGCGGAGCTTGGGATCAGGCAGATATCGCGATGCCCCTCACCGATACTTTGCTGGAAATTGCGAATAGCCAACAGTCCCGCGTATTCTCCCTGGGCACCCGAGTTCGGCTGCATCGACACTTTTTCGTAACCGGTAATCTCTACCAGCATCGCCTCCAGTTCGTCGATCATCTGCAAATAACCGGGTACCTGATCACGAGGAGCAAAGGGGTGGATATTGGCAAACTCGGGCCAGCTGAGCGGTATCATCTGCGCACTGGCGTTTAGCTTCATGGTGCACGATCCCAGCGGGATCATGCCGTGAACGAGGCTAAAGTCTCTGTTTTCGAGGCGCTTGAGATAACGCAGCATCTCAGTTTCAGAGTGATAGCTATTGAAGACCGGGTGGCTCAGAATTCCATCGGTGCGACGCAACCCTGCAGGAATCCCGTCATCCAACCCCGCGCTAATCGCAGCATCGATACCTTCTGCATCCAACCCATGATCGGCACTGAGCAACAGCTTCCAGAGCTGTTCAATATCCGCCAGCGTGGTCGTTTCGTCGATACTGATCCCTACCTGGCTCTCGCCCACAAGGCGAAGGTTGATTCCTTGCTCGTAACCCCGTGCGACGATCGCAGCTTGCTCTTCGCCAACCTGCACGCATAGCGTGTCGAACCAGCTATCTCCAACCAGAGAGTACTGGTCGCTGGACTTGATACCGGCGGCGAAAATCGTCGTCAGGCGCAACACCCGCTCGGCGATTCGCTTGAGTCCGTCCGGGCCGTGATACACCGCGTAGAATGAGGCCATGTTGGCCAGCAACGCCTGCGCAGTACAGATGTTGGATGTCGCCTTCTCGCGGCGAATGTGCTGCTCCCGGGTTTGCATCGCCATGCGCAGCGCCGGCGCGCCATTGGCATCTACCGACTGACCGATGATGCGCCCGGGAGTGGAGCGCTTGTAGCTGTCGCGGGTAGCAAAGAATGCGGCGTGGGGGCCACCAAAACCCATCGGTACCCCGAAGCGCTGGGCCGATCCAAACACCACGTCGGCTCCCATCTCACCGGGAGATTTAAGCAGCACCAGACTGAGCAGGTCCGCAGCCACGGCGACCAGTGTTTTGCTTTCCCGAGCCAACGCAATCAGCGGCTCAATGTTGGTCACCTCACCGGTGCTGGCCGGATACTGCAGCAGCACCCCAAAGGCATCCTGCTCTAACAACAACTGCTCAGTCTTTCCCACCATCACCTCATAACCGAAGAATTCGGCGCGAGTCTGCACCACATCGATGGTCTGGGGATGAAGGTCGTCTGCGACCAGAAACAGGTTGCTTTTCTTGCGATTAGCACGCTTGCACAGGGTCATCGCCTCGGCGGCAGCGGTCGCTTCATCGAGCAATGACGCATTGGCCAGATCCATGCCGGTCAGATCCATGGTCATCTGCTGAAAATTAAGCAGCGCTTCCAGTCGACCCTGGGCGATCTCAGGCTGGTACGGGGTGTACGCCGTATACCAAGCGGGATTTTCCAGCACGTTGCGCAGAATCACGTTGGGCACCAGGGTGTTGTAGTAACCCATACCAATGTAGGATTTGTTGACCCGATTTTTCGCAGCCACCGCCTTCAGGTACGCCAGCACATCGCGTTCGCTGCGTCCTGCCTCTATCGCCAGTGGCGCAGGTAAGCGAATCGACTCAGGCACCGTGCCGTCGATCAGAGCCTCAACCGAGTCGAAGCCGAGCGTGGCCAGCATCTGCTGGATTTGATGGGCATCGGGCCCAAGATGACGCTCGGTAAACTCCTGGGAGTTAATCAGCGAAGCAAGGCGTGGAAGCGTAGGGGCGTTCATAAGCGATCCTGTAAACGGGTGGGCCTAACGGCCGAACTAAACAGATAAACAAACAACAATAGACGGCTAGAGACTGCAGTTGGTGGTCACTATCCCTGAAGGTACTATTCGCTTTCGGCGACCAGGTTTGCGTACGCCGAAGGGTCCAGCAGATCATCAACCGCCACGTCATCGGCGAGACGAATCCTGGCGATCCAACCTTCGCCGAATGGATCCTCGTTGACCGTTTCCGGGGCATCTTCGAGACGGTCGTTCACGGCAATCACTTCGCCAGATACCGGACTATAAATATCCGACGCCGCTTTTACAGACTCGACTAATGAGAACTCCTCACCAGCCTCAACGACACGCTCGAGATCAGGCAGTTCAACAAACACTACGTCTCCCAACAAATCCTGGGCATGATCAGAGATACCGACGGTGACGGTACCATCACCATTATCCAGCACCCATTCGTGACTCTTGGCAAAACGCAGATTTTCGGGAATATTGCTCATGTTTGTGTTCCTGAATATGTGATTAATTTTTTGTCGGACTGAAGCCCGACAGAATTGTTATCGATCGGCACCGATGTTTAATTTGTCGATACCGGTATTTAGTTCAGCGATACAATGGAAAACGCTTGCAGAGTGCTTCCACCTTGGCCAGCACCGCTTGCTCCACCGCCGCGTTATCCTCGGCATTGGCAGCCAGCCCGTCGAGCACATCGCTGATCAGGTGGCCGACCTGACGAAACTCCTCAACACCGAAGCCACGGCTGGTGCCGGCAGGCGTGCCGAGGCGAATACCCGAGGTAACCATCGGTTTTTCCGGGTCAAAGGGGATGCCATTTTTATTGCAGGTGATGCCCGCGCGCTCGAGACCCTCCTCGACAGCGTTGCCCTTCAACCCTTTGGGGCGCAGGTCTACCAGCATCAGGTGGGTGTCGGTGCCCCCCGTGACGATGTCGCAACCGCGCTCAACCATCACCTCGGCCAGGGCGCGGGCATTGTCCATCACCTGCTGGATGTAATCGCTGAACTCAGGCCGCAGCGCTTCACCGAAAGCAACGGCCTTAGCAGCGATGACGTGCATCAATGGTCCGCCCTGCAGACCCGGAAATACTGCAGAATTGATCTTCTTGCCCAGCTCCAGATTGTTAGACAGAATCATGCCGCCCCGTGGACCGCGCAGGGTCTTGTGGGTAGTGGTAGTGACCACATCGGCGTGGGGAATCGGGCTCGGGTGCTTGCCCGCGGCGATGAGTCCGGCGATGTGGGCCATATCAACCATCAGGTAGGCGCCCACCTTGTCGGCGATCTTGCGAAAACGGGCAAAATCCAACTCGCGGGGGATGGCTGAGCCACCGGCAATGATCATTTTCGGCTGGTGCTCCAGCGCCAACGCTTCCACCGCGTCGTAATCGATACGGCAGTCACTCTCGCTGACCCCATACTGCACCGCGTTGAACCACTTGCCCGACAACGCGGGGCGTGCACCGTGGGTAAGGTGACCACCGGCATCGAGGGACATGCCGAGGATGGTATCCCCCGGCTGCAACAGGGCCAGCATCACCGCTCCATTGGCCTGGGCGCCGGAGTGGGGCTGCACGTTAACAAACTCGCATCCGAACAGCGCCTTCGCACGCTCGATAGCCAGTGACTCCACCTCGTCGACATATTCACAACCGCCATAGTAACGACGGCCCGCGTAGCCTTCGGCGTACTTGTTGGTCAGCACGGTGCCCTGGGCCTCCATCACGGCCTTGGAGGTGATGTTCTCGGACGCAATCAGCTCGATCTGGCGCTCCTGGCGGTCAAATTCGCGATTGACCGACGCCTTGATGGCCGGATCAATATCGGACAGGCCGGCGGCGAAGAAGCTCTCGCGTTGGGGATTGTTGTCGTACAGGTCACTGATGCTCATTGCTCTTCCTCTTCGGTTTGTCTCGTTGTTATTCCGGTTTTTAAGTTGCTAGCCGACTTATGAGTAGGCCTCGCTTTAATTGCCAGACGCCGTCAGCAGGCCACCACATTCACGGCCAGCCCGCCCTCGGCGGTCTCCTTATACTTCTGCTGCATATCGGCCCCGGTCTGGCGCATGGTTTCAATCACGCTATCGAGCGGGACCTGATGAGTTCCGTCGCCGCGTAGCGCAAGTCGCGCAGCGTTAATGGCCTTCACCGCACCCATGGTGTTGCGCTCGATGCAGGGCACCTGCACCAGCCCACCGATCGGGTCGCAGGTGAGCCCCAGGTTGTGTTCCATGCCGATCTCGGCGGCGTTTTCGATCTGCTCGTTACTGCCGCCCATCACCGCCGCAAGCCCTGCCGCGGCCATGGAGCAAGCCACCCCCACTTCACCCTGACAGCCAACCTCGGCCGCCGAGATGGAGGCGTTTTTCTTGTACAGCATGCCGATCGCCGCCGAGGTAGCGAGAAACGTAAACACTCCCTGCTCATCGGCGCCCGGTACGAAGCGTTTGTAGTAAGCGAGCACCGCGGGTATCACACCGGCTGCCCCGTTGGTGGGCGCGGTTACGACACGGCCACCGGCGGCATTCTCTTCATTAACCGCCATGGCGTAGAGGTTTATCCAGTCCATCACATTGAGCGGGTCGCGCATGGTCGCTTCGGGGTGACTGGTCAACTCCCTACGCAATAAGTACGCACGTCGCTGCAAGCCGAGCCCTCCGGGCAGTACACCCTGCTCGCGGCAACCACGCTCGATACTCGCCTCCATCACCTGCCAAATCTTGCGCAGGTTACTCTCGACCTCTCTATCACTGCGCATGGCACGCTCGTTCGCCAGTACCACACCGGCAATACTCAGGCCGCTCTCATCGCAGCGATCAAGAAGTTCCAGTCCGGTTTCAAAGGGGTAGGGAATGGGATGGTTGCCTGCTGTTGAAACGGGCTGCGCGATCTCATCCTCACAAAGCACAAAACCGCCACCGACGGAAAAATACATACGGACAAACAATCTGATTCCGGCCTGGTCGAACAGCTCGAAACGCATTCCATTAGGATGCTGGGGAAGACTCTCACCGAACAGGAAACAGAGGTCACGTGTTTCGTCAAAGGCGATCTCAAGCTGTCCGCCGAGGCGCAATATTTTGCGACTGCGAATCGCCTCCAGGGCAGAGGCAATCCCATCGGGATCGACCTGGTCCGGACGCTCACCACTGAGGCCCAACAACACCGCTGTATCCGTTGCGTGCCCCTTACCCGTCATCGCCAACGAGCCGTATAAGGACACACGCACCCTTGCAGCTTGCGCCAACAACCCTTGCGCCTCTATCAGGGTGAGAAAACGCTGCGCCGCCCACATAGGACCTACGGTGTGGGAGCTGGAGGGGCCGATGCCCACCTTGAACAGATCGAAAAGACTGAGAGACATCGCAATGCTCCGTGCACCAGGCATTGAGCCCCCATAGGGATAAAGCAGAAGCTCGCAATCATTATTGTTGTGATGCGCCAGAGTCGCTTGATGAGAGATAGCCAGCAACTGAAGCGCGGTGTTCTTATCCAGGGCTCGTAGGCTATACCCACAAATAAACTCAGTCAACTTTAATTTCGTATACGAAACTTCTCTCTTTATAACGAATATTTCTCGGACTAGAGTGCCAAATACACCCCCTGATTGGTGCCTTTCATGGATTGGTGTATCCTTTGCGCTGGGCCCGCGCCGCCAAAATCATCCGGCCAGGGAACCGCCGTTAACACTGTTTACTTTAGGAAACTTGGGAGCACAGGGCATGCCGGACAGCGACAACCCCTCATCCATGCTGGACAGGGAGCGCGAACTTCAGCGCGAAAACGCTCGCGACACCGAGAATCAGGTGACCGACCTGCAGCTGGGTAAGCGGGTGCGAGAGATTCGCCTGAGCCACAACCTGACCCTGGAGGAGGCCAGCCAGCGCACCGGGCTGGCGCGCTCAACCCTCTCCAAGATCGAAAACGAACAGCTCTCCCCCACCTTCCAGGCGGTACAGAAACTAGCCAAGGGATTGGATATCGACATCCCCCAGCTGTTCGCCACCGCCACCGAGTCGCGCAGCGCCGGTCGCCGCGACATAACCCGCGCCGGCGAGGGCCGCACGCACCCGACCCCCACCTACGAGCACGAAATGCTGGCCAGCGCGCTGACCAACAAACGCATGCTGCCCTACAAATCCACCGTGCGCTCACGCACCTTCGACGACTACCCCAGCTGGGTGCGCCACGAGGGGGAGGAGTTTCTGCTGGTGCTGAGCGGGCGGGTACGGTTTTACAGCGAGTTCTACGAACCGGTGGAGCTGGGTGTCGGTGACAGCAGCTACTACGACGCCAGCATGGGCCACGCGCTGATCTCCATCAGCGACGAGGACGCCGAGGTGCTCTGGGTTACTGCGAGCTAGGCGCATCACCTATAGGCGCGACTACGCACTGTAGGTCGAGTGCAGGTGAGCTGCCGGTCGGGCTTTAACCCGACCCCGGCTGATTCCCGATCTGCGCAGACCCAACCTCTCTGCCATGCTCGCGCAGACCCGACCTCCTCGTCATGCTCGCGCAGGCGGGCATCCAGATTCACGGAATTGGCTCCTCCTGCATGAGCGACTTCGCCGCGATATTTTTGCATTTCAAAGAGATTGGCGGGTTTCGCCCCGCCGGACGACTTACTTTCGTTTTACGCGAAAACGAAAGTAAGCAAAGGAAAGCGCGCTCCACCCAGCCGGCCTTCGGCTTCGCTGCGCAACAGGCTAACGATCCGGGCGTCTCGAGAGGGCATCCTGCCCTCACGAGCCAGCTCGACCTCCCTGTCTCGCCCCTTCGGGCCGCTTTCGGACCATTACCCCATTGCTTGCCGGCTGAGAGGGTTTAGGGGGGAGATGGCGGCGCCTTTATTGTAGCTCGACCCCGGTTGATTCCCGATATGCGCAAACCCAACGTTCTGTCATGCTCACGCAGACCCGACCTCTCTGTCATGCTCGCGCAGGCGGGCATCCAGATTCACGAAATTTGCTCCTCCTGCTGACCTTTCCCTGAATGTAAAGCACCAATTAGTAATGAAGAGCTCCATAAAAAGCATCTTAAATCTCGGTGCCCCGCGACAAAAAAAGATCGAGATAAGGAAAAAACAGGCATTTCGATGTTGCAGATCAAATCTGAAATAGAAAACACCAGTTCAGACTATGATCGGGAAAAACTCCAGGAGCGAGTCGCTAAGCTGGCTGGCGGTGTTGCGGTTATTAAAGTCGGTGCGGCCACCGAAGTTGAAATGAAGGAGAAAAAAGACCTCGTAGATGATGCCTTCCATGCAACGCGTGCTGCTGTTGAAGAAGGTATCGTAGCGGGTGGTGGCGTGAGCCTTATCCGTGTTGCAGAAGCCGTTAAAGCCAAAGATCTGAAGCTCGCGAATGAAGATCAACAGGTTGGAGCGCGAATTGCGCTACGCGCCATGGAAGAGCCGTTTCGACAAATCGTCAATAATGCGGGCGTTGAAGCCAGTGTTGTTCTCGAAAAGGTTCGAAATGAAAATGGTACCTATGGCTATAACGCCCAAACTGGAACATATGGTGACATGATAGAAATGGGCATCATTGACCCAGCAAAAGTGACGCGCTCAGACTTGCAAAATGCCTGTTCTATTGCAGGATTAATGTTGACTACTGAAGTCATGGTGACGGATGCGCCTAAGGAGGAGAGTGAGGTTCCTGCCATGCCAGATGCGGGTGGCTGGGCCTGATCTAAAGCTGACTTTATGACCGTAATGAGGGGGAGTATTACTCCCCCTCCCTTTTTAATATTAAAACTAGTTTTAATCGCGAGTTAAAAAATAAATAAATTTTATAAGAAAGACTATTGAAAATTGTTTGGTAGACCCTAGATAGAGTCGTGTGAGAGGTTGTCCATTTGGAAACCGAATCACCTTTGATTGTTTTTATCTTATATTGCTTCTAACGGAGGATATACCATGAACGCAATTGACCTAACTCCACTCTATCGCAGCAGTGTCGGCTTTGATCGCTTAGGATCATTGATCAATCATGCATTGACTGCCGAATCCACTACCAGTGGATACCCTCCCTATAATATCGAAGTACTTGATGAGAATCGCTATGCCATTACGTTGGCCGTTGCAGGGTTTTCTCAAGAGGAACTGGATATTCAGGTTGAAAAAGGCGTGTTGTCTGTAGCAGGTAATAAAGCTACTAAAGATGGGCGTCAATACCTTTATCAAGGCATTGCTAATCGCACGTTTGAGCGAAAGTTCAACCTTGCTGATTATGTTGAAGTAACCGGTGCTGATCTTTCTAATGGCTTGTTGACCATAAGCTTGAAGAAAGAAATTCCCGAAGCGATGAAGCCAAAATCCATTGCTATTAATCAAGATGGCAATGTATTAGAGCATAAAGGTGAAGAGAAAAGCACTAAAGGCGATAAGGCTGCTTAGCGATGTTGAGGGTGCACGTATGTGCGCCCTCCTCTTAACCTTATAAGCGTTTTTCAACCTGACTTGTTGGAGGTGCCCCATGGACATTGAAAAATTAAAACCTTGGAATTGGTTTAAGCATGAAGATGATTCTGCTCACCAAATTCCAGTATCGAAAAAAGATGCTCTTGGTGAAAGTTCATCACAGGGCAAGCAACTTGCCACCCCGCAGAATCAGGCAGTGGGTTCTTTAATGCAATTGCATAATGAAATGGACCGCCTGTTTGATGACGTGTGGCGCTCATTTGGCATGTCCTCGGGCTCAAGACTTGCGCGACCAACATCGATATTTAATAACAGCCTGTTTGATCATTCCATCTTGGGTGATTATAGAGCGAATCTGGATGTATCAGGCAGTGAAAAAGAGTATGAGGTATCGATCGATCTGCCTGGACTGTCAGAAGACGATATTCAGATTGAACTGAATGGCAACACATTGGTTATTAAAGGACAGAAGGAGGAAAAAAACGAAAGTAAAGATAAACAGTACTATCGCGTAGAACGCAGTGTTGGGTCTTTTCAACGTACTTTGTCATTACCTGAAGATGCTGATAGGAATGAGATTTCAGCCAATATGAAAAATGGTTTGTTGGCTATTCAAATTCCACGTAAAGGATTGCCCAAAGACGATGTAAAACGTATTTCAATTTCATCGTAGCTATAAGGGCTAAATTTAAGGGAGGAGGGAAAACCCTCCTCCCAATTTCAGGTTAAAACGATTACGGAGGAAAGACATAATGAAGCAAAAACTAGCTATTCCTTTCATTTTTATTCTTATGCTTGTGTTTGGGCAAGCGCAAGCTGCGTTGCCAAATGTGAACAGTGACGGGAAACCTTTTCCATCATTATCGCCAATGATTAAAGAAGTTCATCCTGCTGTAGTAAATATATCTACATTTTCTACACAGCAGTATAGCTACAACCCATTGTTGAACGATCCCTTTTTTAGACATTTTTTTAATATTCCGGAGCAACGACAGTTTCAGCAAACACCAAAAAAGAGGCAGCAAAGTGCTGGCTCGGGAGTGGTTGTTAATGCCAATGATGGTGTTGTCATGACCAATTATCATGTGATTAAAGGGGCTGATGAAGTTCAGGTTTCATTGGCCGATGGGCGGAGCTTTGAAGCAAAGGTATTAGGTGAGGATGCAGAGCTAGACATTGCCATTCTTAAAATAAAGGCCGATGACTTGGTTGAGGTGCAGATCGCTAACTCTGATGTTCTGGAAGTGGGAGACTTTGTTGTTGCAATCGGCAACCCCTTTGGTCTAGGACAAACTGTTACGACCGGTGTGGTCAGTGCATTGGGGCGAACTGGCTTAGGTATTGAAGGGTATGAAAATTTTATTCAAACCGACGCTTCTATAAATCCCGGTAATTCCGGTGGTGCGTTAGTCAATCTTGCGGGAGAGTTGGTCGGCATTAATACGGCCATCATTGCACCATCTGGAGGAAATGTAGGTATTGGCTTTGCTATTCCATCCAATATGGCCAAAGCCAGTATGGAGCAAATTATCGAGCATGGTGAAGTGAAACGTGGGCAAATCGGAATTGGCATTCAAGATATTACGCCCGACTTGCGTAAAGCTTTCGATATCAAGAATGGACAGGGAGGTGTTCTTGTAACGAATGTAATGGAAGACTCTCCAGCAGAAGATGCTGGGTTGAAATCAGGTGATGTAATTATTGCCGTGGATGGCAAAAAAACAGCATCGACAGGACAGCTTAGAAGCCAAATCGGTATGAGAGCAATAGGTGATAAAGTAACACTAGCGATATTGCGAGATGGTGATGAAGAGCGAATCAAGGTTAAAGTGGGTAAGGCTAGCTCTCTCGCACGTTTAACTGGAAAGCTTCATGAGTTGCTAGAAGGGGTTCAGTTTGAAAGTGAGCCAAATCAGGAAGGTGTGAGAGTTGCCAGTATCGCACCAAATAGCAGTGCGGCTTACAGTGGGTTAAGGCCGGGTGATGTTATTGTCGCTGCCAATAAGCGGCGAGTATATGACCTAGAGTCTTTGGAGAATGCTTTGTCTAGAAATAAATTCTCTGTGCTTTTACAGGTCAATAGAGGTGGTGATTCATTATTTATTGTTATTCGATAAAAGAAGTTGGTCAGCCCTTGGGCTGACCTGCTAATACAATTGTTTTGATTGGCGGTAAATTTGGGGGAAAGGTCACAGGCTAACGATCCGGGCGTCTCGAGAGGGCATCCTGCCCTCACGAGCCAGCTCGACCTCCCTGTCTCGCCCCTTCGGGCCGCTTTCGGACCATTACCCCATTGCTTGCCGGCTGAGAGGGTTTAGGGGGGAGATGGCGGCGCCTTTATTGTAGCTCGACCCCGGCTAACTCCCGATCTGCGCAAACCCAACCTCTCTGTCATGCTCGCGCAGGCGGGCATCCAGATTCACGGGAAACACCATTTAAACGCCACAGCCCTGCAGGACGACTGCCGCCCGAGCCTCAGCCCTTGACGGCCACATACACCGTATTGGTGGACTCCTCGACCCGGTAGGGGTTGGGGAAACGCACGACATGGGATTGGCTGTTGCCGAACACCGACTCCAACAGTGCTACGAATTCTGCTTCGGGCGGGTCGTTGGACCAGAGCCCGAAGACGCCACCATCGTGCAGCTTGTCGGCCATCGCCTTGAGCCCAGCGACGGAGTAGAAAGTGCTGTTGCCGGGGTTGAGCCAGTGGCTGGGGGAGTGGTCGATATCCAGCAAAATTGCGTCCACCGGCGTGCAGCGGTCGCTGCCGTCGAAGCCCCGCTTTGGGTTGGTGGCTACATCGAAGAAATCGGCCAGTACCAGCTGGCAGCGATCATCGCCGGTCAGGGTCTCGCCCAACGGTACCAGATGGCGCTGGTGCCAGTCGATCACCGGCGCCATCACATCCACCACGCAGAGCGAGCGCAGCCGCGAATCCTCTAGCGCGGCCGCGGCGGTGTATCCCAACCCCAGCCCGCCGACCACCACATCCAGCGCATCGCCCTTAAGCGCCGCCAGCCCAAGCCGCGACAGCTGAATCTCCGCTTCGGTAAACAGGCTCGACATCAGCCACTCGTTGTTCAACATCACCTCATAGAGGAGTTCACCATCCAGGCGGGGTTCGGCGCGCTTGCGCAGGCTGATCTCCCCCAACGGGGTCTGCTGGAAATCCAGCTCTTCAAAGAGAAAGCTCATGGGGGAATCACTCGTCGTCGCGCGGGAAAACATCACTCTAACACTATTTGAGAGGCTGAGAATAAATCCGCCATCGACTCGACGTACACTCTCGATGTTAAGGTTCTGATTTACCGACCCCTGAGCACGGAGTCGCTTTAACGGTCAGATCTGGGGAGGATAGCGATCCACCTCACCGCAATCCCGGCAGCGCAGCGCATGATGGCCGGGCCAGAGAGGAAACTGCAGCGCGAGAAACATCATGAATGCCATCCGTTTGCCCGAAGTATAGGGTTCGAGGTGGGTACCACCGCAGTGGCGACAGGTTACCGCCGACGGCGAACTCGCCCAGGCCACAAGATCCGCTTCCTGAGAGAGATCCTCGGCCAGAATCGAGCGCGCACGCTCCACATCGGCGGGAGTCACCTGCACCTTCACCCCACCGAGTGCGTCAGAATAGAACCACTGCATATTGATGGTGTGCTCATCGGCCACGTAGGCATCGACTCCCTGCGCCTGCAAGCGCGACCGGGCGATCTGCGCTTCGTAGGGGAAGGAGTAGCTGGCGATCGTTACTAGCATCGGAAAAGTCCTCCTCCCCCCAGTCTAGCAGCTTCGGTAATCCGCAATAAGGCTTTGTGTCCGACTCTGCTACAATGCGCCCTCCCCCATTTCTGCTGTGAGCCCGCCGTGTCCGATACCGCCTTCTCCTCCCAGCCTTTACCGGCAACCCTGCTCGATACCCTGCAACAACTCGGTTACGAGCAGATGACCCCCATCCAGGCTCAGGCCATCCCCCGTGCCATCAAGGGTGAAGACCTGATCGCCCAGGCCAAGACCGGTAGCGGTAAAACAGCGGCCTTCGGTATTGGCCTGCTGCTGCGCCTGAAACCCGCCATGTTTCGCGTGCAGGCTCTGGTGCTGTGCCCGACCCGGGAACTCAGCACCCAGGTCGCAACCGAACTGCGCCGACTGGCGCGTTTCCAGCAAAACCTGAAGATCGTCACCCTCTGCGGCGGCCAGCCCATCGGCCCCCAGATCGGCTCGTTGGAGCACGGTGCCCACGTAGTTGTAGGAACCCCGGGGCGCATCGAGGATCACCTGCGCAAGGGCACACTTCGCCTCGACGCGGTTAAAACGCTGGTGCTGGACGAAGCCGACCGCATGCTCGATATGGGCTTTATCGATGCCATCGAAAGCATCGTCGAACAGATACCGGGCCAACGCCAGACCCTGCTGTTTTCAGCCACCTATCCCGAACAGATTCGCGAGCTCAGCGCACGCTTCCAGCAGGACCCGGTGGAGATTAGCGTGGAGTCGGTGCACAGCAACAGCCAGATCCAGCAGCTGCGTTACCCGGCAGAGAACAAAGAGAAGAGTCCATTATTGATGAAGCTGCTGGGCCATCACCGCCCCGCTTCCTGCGTAGTGTTCTGCAACACAAAACAGCAGTGCAAGGATGTCAGCGAATACCTGACACAACATGGTTTCAGTGCCGCCCCCCTGCACGGCGACATGGACCAGAAGGATCGCGATCAGGCCCTTATTCAGTTTTCAAACGGCAGCTGCGCCACCCTGATCGCCACCGATGTTGCTGCCCGCGGACTCGACATCAGCGACCTGGCCGCCGTCATCAACTATGACCTGCCCCACAGCGCCGAAACCTACGTGCACCGTATCGGCCGCACCGGTCGCGCGGGGAAAGAGGGATTGGCCCTGAGCCTCTATGGCGAACGCGAGGGGCATAAGGTAAAAGCGATAGAAGATTACTTTAAGCAGCACCTGCCGGTCGGCGAGCTACACCAGCTGGAACAGTCCTACGCCCCCCTGACACCCGAGATGGTGACCCTGTGCATCTCCGGTGGACGCAAGGACAAGATGCGACCTGGCGACATTCTCGGCGCCCTCACGGGGGAGGCGGGCATCGACGGCGGTGATGTTGGCAAGATCAATATCCTCGACCGCGTCGCCTTTGTAGCCATTCGCCACAAGAGCGCGAAAAACGCCCTGGGTCGCCTGATTAACGGCAAAATCAAGGGACGCAAATTCAAGGTGAGACCGCTTTAGGCCTCCATGCCAATACCAAAGATCATTACGAGACCAAAGATCGTTACGAGGGTCGCGCGCCCGTCGATCCATGGCGTGCTCTGCGGACGTATTCGGCTACTGTTGCCAGTCTTTCTTACTACGCCCTGATTTGATGGCGCTGCGTTGGGATTTCTGATCGAGTCGACGCTTTTGGGAACCCCGCGTCGGCTTGGTAGCGATGCGCCGACGCTGAACCACGGCAGCTCCCTGTATTAGCTGCTGCAGCCGCAACAGGGCATCTTCACGGTTGCGCTCCTGGGTGCGATGCTGTTGCGCCTTGATCACCACCACCCCCTCCTTGGAGATGCGGCTGTCGCTCAAGGCCAGTAGGCGCTGCTTATAGAACTCCGGCAGCGACGACGCGTTGATGTCGAAGCGCAGGTGCACCGCGCTCGACACCTTATTAACATTTTGGCCGCCCGCCCCCTGGGCACGCACGGCACTAATCTCCCACTCACTGTCGGCCAGCACTACCGCATTGGATATCTGCAGTGGCATGGGAAATTCAGGCTCGCTGGGCTTGCTTGATCGCCTGCAGGGCACTGTACTTCTTCAGTGCCTTGGCCTTGATCACATCAAGAAACGCTTCCGGATTGTCGTACTCCATCTGCGCCATAAAGTCGACCAGACCCTGTACCAGATCCTTACTCCCGTTAATCTCCTCTCGCGACCGCCCACAACCGCTACACACGGCTTCACCCTTGACGCACTCGCTGATACAGGGGGAAAACTTCATACTACGACTCCATCGTTGAACGGGCTGATGCCCTGCGGGGTGGGTCTTACCCACCAATTTAGTCAACTATTATACCCGACCGCTACCTCATCGCCAGAGGCAAGTACCGGGAGGGGGCGATCACCCGCCGCGCGCTCCTCATCCCCAGCGGATTCGTCCGCCAACACCGTCTGCATAAAATCGAGCGCGGCCTGATGACGAATGGTGCGGCGGTGGTTTTCCCATAGCACCTTGATCTTCTCCCGATTCAACTCCTTGCGATCGACGAATACCCGGGTGTTGAGCTGGCTGCCGCTCGCCGGCTGGTCGGTCGGCGCCTTGGCAAAGACAAACTGGTTACTTACCATATCCATAAAGGGACCCGAGGCCTTGGAGGGCATAATAAAGATCACCTGCAAGCCCAGGCTTTTCGTCAGGTATTCCAACACTGCCCGCGAGCGCGCCTCATCCATCTTGGAAAATGCTTCGTCTACCAACACCATCCGCAGATGGCTATTGCCCTGATTAAACTGCAGGGCCGAGGTGATCGCCGCCGCGCGGATAACATAGGCCGGCGTTTCCAGCTGACCTCCGCTGCCGGTACCGTATTGACTCAGGGCGATATCCGCCTTGCCCTCGATCTTTTTAACAATTTCGTAGCTGCGGTAGTTTCGATAGTCCGCAATTCGCTCCAGCTCTCGCAACGCTTTCTGGTCATCGTCGTCGAGCAACATACCGACCAGGCTGTCCCGCACTCGCTGCAATGGAGCGGGCAGCTCGCTGGCAAATAAACTGCCGCCGTCACCTACCGGAATCTGGCGAATCTCTTCGAAGAAGCGCCAGTACTCTCTATATTCGGGAATCCACTGCCAGCGGAACTCATACACCTCTTGCTCGTGCCCGAAGCTGTGGTGCCGCAACTCGTCGTTGAGATCTTCAAGTACCTGCTTGCCATCGCTAATGGACTGGTGAATAGCGCCACACAGGTGATCGATAAAGGTATCATCAAACTTACGTTTAAGAGAGCTAATGCGATCGCGCTTTTCAACCAGCACGTTGCCTTTGAGCTTATCGCTGACCCGTTCCAGGTCTCGGTGAATCTTGCTGATACTGGCAAAAAGCTGCGCGTCCGGCTCATCCGCTGCATCGATCATTAGATAGATCGCATCACCGGCCAGGCAATGCTGATTGTGCTCACGCACCTGCTGCACCAACTGGTTGCACCCATGGCGCAGCTCACGCAAAGCACCCTCACTCTCAAGCCGCAAACGCTCAACACTTGCCCCCTCTGCCTCACGATCGGCAGCGGCCAACAGCGCCTCCGGGTTGCACTCGGGCAGGTGGCGAGCCACCTCCATCAGGTCCGACTCGCGCTGGTCCACCGCCTCCAGATAGCGCTCCTGACGGTCGGCGAAGCGTTTCAGTGATTGCTCCACCTGTTCCAACTGCTGCTGGTCTCGCCCCCTCAGTTCACGCTGGGCAAGGAGCTGCTGTTCGCACTCGCGTACTCGCTCCCGTAGCTCGGTGAGCTCCTGCTCGAGTTCGGAGTGATCATCAAGATCGAGTCCGGCGAGCTGGTGTTCCAACTCCGAAATTCCTCGCTGGTACTCGATCATCGCACCGATGCGGTCCGCCACCTGCAATGGACGGATACGGGCCAACGACGCCAGTAACTGGTCCATGCGTTCATTGGCCTGGCGTGCCACCTCCACCTGTTGCTGCAGCTCTATCAATGCCTGCTGTTTGGCGGTCAGGGCTCGCTGGCGTGCCGCTTTACCAAACACCAGCTCGCTATCTTCCAGGTCACAACGCCACATACTGTAACTGCCCGACCCCATGCCGGCGGCAGTAACCCCACGGCGGGTATGGCGCAGCTGTTCGGCACTGCGTACCTGCTGCACGCTACCGTAGCTGGCGATCAGGTAATCCTTCACCACGGCATTTCCAAACTCCATCAGCTGGATGATGGAGTCGGGCGCCAGCTGCTGGCGCGCCGCGTCCTGCCGGGCCTTGCTGCCCTGAACCACCTTGGCACTGCTACGGCCTTTCATGCTGCGCACGATCTCGATCGCCCGCGCCTCATATTCCGGCTCTACAATCAGACCAAAACGGCTGCCCCCCAGATACCCCTCTATCACCGCTTGCCAGTCGCCATCCACCACCTCAACAAACTCGCACAGTACCTTGGGATCGGCCTCGGGGCATTGCTCGCGGATCGCCTGCAGGGCATCGGCGACCGCACGGGGATAGCGCACCTGCTGTGTATTTTGAAGGTTTCCAATATCCCGTTCGAGCTGCTTGCGCTGGTTGTTCAACCGCTGCCACTGCTCTTCACGCTGGCCACTGTAACGCTGCAAACGCGGCAACGGCGAATCTTCGCCGACCAGCATCGCGGCCAACTGACCGTGTACTTTTTGCAACCTGCGCGCCTGTTGCAGCTGCGCCTCCAGTGGCGCCATATCGACCCAGTCCTGATGTTGCAGGCGAGTGTAATCAAGACCGTTACCACCGAGTTCCAATACCTGCTGCGCCTGCTCATACAAGCCGCCCAGTTCAAGCTGATCGCGCAACACTTTGTCGGACAGCACTTGCTGCTGCATCACCGCCGCATCCAGGTTGTCGTTGAGGAGGGAGTCTTCGCCCATCAGCAGCAGTGCCTGTTCAACCAGCTGCTTTTGCTGCTGATCCAACGCCTGCTGAAGATCATCCTTCTGTTGCAGCACCGCGGTACCCATGCGGCGCGCTTCAAGCTGAATCAACTGCTGCTGCAACCGCTGTTGTTGCTGCTCGACGGTGCGCGCCTGCTGCTCGTTGTCACCCAGGGCATCTCGCAGGGATTGCTGGCGCTGCTTCTCCTTGAGGTATTGCGTCTGCACCTGCAGGTACTCCACCCGCGCTTCGGTGTAGCGCAGGGTGTTGCTGCGCACCCACTCTTGCAAATAGGTAGAACTCAGCAGTGCAGCCCCCTCCAGACGATCGATCTCCTGCTGGATGCGACGCGCGTCAGCTTCCATACCATTGATGGTTTTCATCATCGTGGAGACGGATCGAATCGCTTCGCCAAGATCCCGGGGTTCGAGAATTTCCTGAGCGACAAAATCGGTAATAGAACCCACCGGTTTGTAAGCCATAAACCGCGAAAATGCCCGCGCTGCGGTATGGGATTCACGTTCACTCACCGAACCCTCACGCCCTCGCAACGCCCCGTACAGGCGCCCGAGATAGGATTTTTTGGTGCTGTACTCCTCAACCCCGCGCTTGCCAAAGCGTTGCTGCAACTGTGCCGGTAGTTCGTCGAGGGTATACAGTTGCTCGGGACTCTTAAAAAAGTCCTGCTTACAGAGCTGCTCGTTGGGAATAATAAAAAAGCGCGAGTCCAGCTCGCGGGCAACGGCCTGTTTACCCGCCGTATCGTAATCGGCGCGAACACCGATCATCGCGGTAAAGGGCGCTGCATCCTCCCCCTGGGTGGGATAAAACACAGCCGCAAGAAAACCGTCACAACGCCAGGGGCGTGCAAAGCTACCGTCATCACAACCGAGCACGTAGGAGGCAAGGGTTCTGACCTGCTTGCCCCCACGCCCCTTCTGGGTTGTTTCATCCTGCCCGGGATTATAGTTAAACAGATTATTCTTGGCGGCGGTCATGATGGTCTGAATGGCATCGGCTGCAGTGGTCTTTCCGCTGCCCGACGCGCCGGACAGCAGATTGACCGGCCCCATATCAAACTCGGTCGCCGGCACATTACCCCAGTTAATAAAAACAAAGCGTTTGAGATACATCGACTAGATCTCCTCACCAAATAAAGATGAGTGAATTATTTTTTCTTCAGCAACAACGACATCAATAGCCGCCGCAGCCTCATCCGTTGCATGACCGCTCGGGGTCTCCTCAGCCGCATCCGCCGATGGCGGGCTTGGCGGGGTTTCAGACTCCGCCACCAACCCGGGCTCGACGGTCGCGTCATCCTCACCATGGGGCTCCATCAAACCCTGCAGCACTTCATGGCTCACCAACGAGGTAATCATGGGGCGAATTCGCAACCAGGCCTCACCGCTATCAAGGGTTTCCTCTTGTCCAAACTGAATCACCCGCATCCGCTTGAGGGCCCGAAACAGCGCCCGGCGGTCGGTGCTTTGAGCGGGCAAGGAGCGATTAAGCAGGCTCTTCATCGCAATACTGACCGCTTCCAGGGAGACCATAGCGCAACCACCATCATCGATCTGGCCCTCACGAAGCCGCTGCTCATACTGACTGCGTAGCACCAGCAGTAGTGCCACTTCGGCTTGGGCAGGCCGGGTGCGGAATCCGGAAAAACTGCTGGACTGGTCATCCATGCCAGGCACCTGCGCTCCGGGCGGATAGAGCCTCAGATAATTGAAAAGCTCATCGTGCTCAATGCGAACCCCGATCACACCTAGATAGTCATCTACCAGCGACTTGATTCGCAGGTAACGATCGTACAGTTCCTGCTCGGTCTGGCTTTCGTCCCGGCAGATCACGCCATAGTCCAACAGGCGTTGAACCACCTGCTGAAAAGCACCAAGTTCAAGTTGCTGCTTGGCCAGCTGTTGCTGCAATAAAGAGGTAATCACGAACTACTAATCTCCTCGCACCAGATCTCAAAGCGATCGGCACGTGTAAAAAAATCATTGTCATCAACCCGGCCCGGAAGTTGATCTTCGCCCGCCTCGTCCTCGAGAAAACGTACGCGGATGCGCTGTTCACTGGAGCGGTCATTGATCGACACCAGTTCGATCAGATGAGCTCGTGAAAGCAGTTGTCGCGCATCAGTAACCGGGAGCTGGTCGCTGCGAATACGTTCGCCAGCCGCGAGCGCGCCGGCCAGGTAACGGCGCGAATCCTGAGAGGTAACAACAAACGCCTTATCCAGCGCCTCTTTGATAAACGCTTGCTTGCGCGCCCCGGGATCCAGCTGCCCTTCGTTCTTTAAGTGCGTCTCTACCCTGCGCAGACTGCGCCGCTCCCGCAGGCGTACCGAGGCCGGATCAAGAAAACCAAGGGAGACTCCCGCCAGTTGCTGAGCGGCGCGTTGCAGCCGATGCTCCTGCACAGGATGCGGTAGCTGCTGCAACTGTTCGCATACCTGTTGGATATCGGCGCGCTGCTGACTTGCCAGATAGGTTATCTGGCGAATAATAATGTCTGCTCGCTGGGTATAGCTTTGCAGCGCCTGACGAACCTGAGGAAGCATCACTTCACAAGCTCCCTTCACCCGCACCTCAATCCCTTCGAGCACCGTTATCAGCAGTGACTGACGACGATCCCCAACATGGTTGGGCAGGGATTGCCGCAGCTGTTTTTCGGCCTCGGCCTTGAAGCGGTTATCTTTACGCTTGATACCCCGAATCAGGCGGTTGATCTCGTCGCGGTACTTTTCAACGCTGTCGGCGGAGAGGCGCACCGCAATATCAGGCTCAAACCGGGTGTCCATGTATTCGAAGAAATCTTCACTCGCCTGCTGCACCAACAACTGCTGCTCTACGGCCATCACCAGTTGGCGCTTACGATCTTCCAGCTCGGTCACCAGATCCGAAAAATCACTAATAATTCGCTCCGAAAACTCCCAGGCATCCAGCAGGTCGTGAATCTCACCACGATCAGAAAACGCTCGCAACCCATTACGGGTGTTGCGCGTGTTACGGTGCCGGGTTCGAAAGCGCTGCTGCTCACTGTCCACCAGGGGCTGGGCAAACAGGCGACCATTGCGGGTAAAGCGGTAGCTTCCCTGCAGATTAACTTCATCAAACAGCTGCTCTATCCAGCCCTGCTCAAGCAGGCGGTTGAGCACCCAACCGGCTCGTTCGCGCTCGCCGCGCAATCCCGCGGCTTCGAAATCAGCTTCGTCCTCGAGCTTGTCGTCGGCCTCCTCATCGCCCAGCGCAGGTGCCAACGCCAGCGCCTCAGTAAAAAGATCGATGATCTGGGATCGCACCAAATGGTGCCCGTAGTCGGCCATACTGCCGTAAACATGGCTATAGAGCGCCCGCAAACACTGCGCTACTCCCTCCCGATACTTCCCGCTCAGGGGTTTAAAAAAATGCCGATGCTGGTCATCGAAAAACAGGGTCTGATTCATACCGGGGGCAACCTGCCAGGTCGGAAAAGAGAGATAAAAAAGGACAATTAACGGGCAAAGCGGGGCAGATCGCCCTCCAGCCCCATGGCGCGCCGAACCAGCTGCTGTTTCAATCCGGGAGCGTCATCGACCCAGCGCATACCGCTATTGCGCAATATTCGCAGCGGCATGGAGCGGGCGTGAAACAGGCGCTCAAAAAACTCCATGACCCCCATCATCGCCAGATTGGCTCCCTTGCGCTGGCGCTGGTAGCGCTGCAGCAGCGCCAGGCGAGCAAAGTCATCGTCGCGCTCGCAGGCCGTTAAGATTACCTCCGCCAGTGCGGCAGCGTCCATCAACCCCAGGTTGACCCCCTGCCCTGCCAGGGGGTGAATCGTATGGGCTGCATCGCCGACCAGGGCAATGCCCGGCATCACATAGTCGACGGCATGGCGCTGGCGAAACGGAATGCAGTAGCGGCGATCGCAACTCAACACCCGCCCTAGACGCGCTTCGATTGCGCGTTCAAGCTCACTGCAAAACCCGCTATCGCCCAACGCCATCAGGCGCTCTGCTTCGTCCGGCACATTGGACCAGACAATAGAGCAGTGGTGGCGCCCATCCCCACGATCAGGCAGTGGCAAAAACGCCAGAGGGCCATTTTCGCGAAAACTCTGCCACGCGGTTTTATGGTGTGACTCCGAGGTCTCGACGGTGGTCACGATGCCATGATGAAGATAATCCCACTCGCGCAATGCGAACCCTGCGCAGGCCCGCAGCTGGGAGTTCGCCCCGTCGGCGGCGACGAGTAACCGGGCCTGTAACTCAAGGCCCGATTCGAGACGAACCCTTGGGCCCACCTCGCCATCATCCAGCAGCGTTTGCAACCGCTCCCCGGGAAACAGCCTCACCCGCTGACTCTTTTGCAGGGGTTCGAGTAGTGCACTCTGGGTGATGCGATTTTCTACGATATGACCCAGCACGGGGTGCTGGATATCATCGGCATGAAACTCGATTTTCCCCGTCCCCTCGGCGTCCCATACCTGCATATGACGGTAGGGACTGACCCGGCTGGCCTCCATCGTCGACCACACCCCAAGATGCCTCAGAAACCGCTCCGAAGAGACCGTTAATGCGCTGACCCGGGGGTCAAAATATTGGGGATCGATCTTCGTACTATCGGGCCGCAGGTCGCCGCCATCGATCAGGGCGATATCCAGCGACGACTCGCGCAAAGCGCAGGCGAGCGCGCTGCCCACCATACCGCCGCCTACGATGATCACATCAAATGTCGTTTGCATAGCCGTCGTAATCCATTCTGTTTCGATTAGTCGCGGCAAGGGTGGCCGGGTTCACCAACCAGCCCCATCGCCTGACGGGTAAACCAATGCTTGAGCGGCGGCGACAGCTCCAGGGCTAACAGGCCCAGCCCCCGCGCCTGACTCAGCCCAAGGTGTCGATTCGAGAACAACCGCACTACCCGATCACTGAAACCAACCGTGCGCTGCTGGTCTTGCTGCTGTAGATCCAGATAGCGTTGCAGCAAACCCAGCTCCCCCACCGATCGCCCCTCGGCCAGCCCCTGCTCCAGCACCCGGGACAGGGTCATCAGGTCTCGTAACGCGAGATTGTACCCCTGCCCCGCGACGGGATGCAGACTGTGGGCGGCATTGCCCAATACCACCAGTCCGGGGCGCACTTGCTCCGACGCCCACTTCAGGCTCAAGGGATAGCAGAAACGCTCGCCGACCCGCTGCAGGCGTCCGAGCCGATAGCCGAAACGGGATTGTAAACGCTGCAAAAACGCCCCCTCATCCAGCGCCATTACACCATCAGCCTCACCCTCGGGCAGGGTCCAGACCAGCGCACTACGACCACCGGACAGCGGCAGTAACGCCATTGGCCCCTCCTCCGTAAAACGCTCATAGGCGACGCCCTGATGCGGTTTACTGGTAGAGACATTGGCGATCAGCGCCCGCTGCTGGTAGTCATTACTGTGTCCGCTAATGCCCAGTTGGCGAGCCAGGCCAGAGCGGCCTCCATCGGCCAAAACCGTCAAACCGGCACTTAGGGAGCGGGAGGCACCGTTTTCCTGCACCTCCAATGCCATCCCACCGTCGCTCGCGCGAATGCTCTCTACCCGTGCCGGGCAGATCCACTCAATGGTTTCATCCCGCTGCAACTGCTCGTGCAGAACGGCGCCCAACCACCGGTTCTCCACCACATACCCCAGCGCCTCGGTGCCCATTTCGGAGTGGTGCAGGCGACTGGCGCCAAAATGGCCGCGATCAGAAACCTGCACCGACAAAATCGGTGTCACCTTCTCGCGCAGGGTCTGCCACAGGCCAAGCTGTTGATAGATATCGCGCGCGCCCCAGGCCAGGGCGGTCGAGCGGGCGTCGTAACTGGGCTGCTGAGGAGCCAGCGGGTCAGCGGACAGGGGTTGCGACTCAATGATACCCAAACGCAATCCGCGCTGGGCCATCAGCGGCCGCAGCGCGCAGGCGAGGCTCGCCCCCACCATGCCACCACCGATAATCAGCACATCGAAGTGGCTCATGCACGCGCCTCGCGGCGTTCCCGCGCGGCGGCCATCAGGGCCTCAATCTCGGCGACCGTTTTGGGCGCACCGGAGGACAACACTTCGTGTCCGCTGCGGGTCACCAGCACGTCGTCTTCAATACGAATACCGATGCCACGCCACCGCTTTGCTACCGAGGTGTCATCTGGCGCGATGTAGAGCCCCGGCTCGATGGTCAGCACCATACCCGGCTCCAACACTCGCCACTGCCCACCCACTTTGTAATCGCCAACGTCGTGCACATCCATACCTAGCCAGTGGCCGGTACGGTGCATAAAAAAGGGTTTATAGGCGCCGTCGTCGATCAGGGCCTGCAGCTCCCCCTTGAGCAGGCCAAGCTCGAGCAAGCCCTCGGTCAAAATCTGCACCACAACCTCATGGGGATCATTCCAGTGATTACCCGGTTGCACCTGCTCGATTGCCGCTATCTGGGATTTCAGCACCAACTCATACAGCGCCCGCTGCTCGCGAGTGAAAACACCGTTTGCGGGAAACGTGCGGGTGATATCGGAGGCGTAGTAGTCAAGTTCGCAGCCCGCATCGATCAGTACCAGATCCTTGTTGCGCACCACGGCGTCATTTTCGGTGTAGTGCAAAATACAGCCGTTCTTCCCGCCTCCCACGATAGAGGGGTAGGCCGCTCGGCGCGAGCCACTGCGCTGGAACTCGTGGTTCAGTTCCGCCTCCAGTTGATATTCATAAAGCCCGGGCTCGCAAATCTCCATGGCGCGGATATGTGCCCGGGATGATATGGCACCAGCCTCACGCATCAGCTTGGTCTCACCGGCACTTTTGTAAAGCCGAAGATCATGCAACAGATGGTCGAGGGCCAGGAACTCTCCCGGCGGGTGCGCCCCCTGATTGGCCTTTGACTTGATGGTATTTACCCAGCTCATTATCTGGTTATCGAAATCGCGATTGCACCCCATGGCGTAGTAAACCCGATCACGCCCCTCGATCAGGCCCGGCAGAATCTCATCAATATCGCTGATCGGGAACGCATCATCGATCCCAAACTCTTCCACGGCGCCGTCCTGCCCATAGCGATAGCCGTGCCACAGCTCCATCGCCGGATCGCGCTCCCGGCAGAACAGCACGGTCTCGCCATGCTCACGCCCGGGGATCAGCGCCAGCACCGACTCCGGCTCAGGAAACCCGCTCAAATAATAGAAATCACTGTCCTGGCGAAAGCGGTGCTCCACATCGCGATTCCTGATGTATACCGGAGCCGAGGGCAGGATGGCGATACTGTTCTCTTCCATCTGTGCCATTAAGTGCTGGCGGCGACGAGCAAACTCTTTTTTGCTGATTTTCATGGGGCCTAACGTTGGTAGTGTTGGACGAAAAAACGCTTAGTGCAGGGACGGCGTCGACGGCTTGATAATCGGCGCATCGGGGTTGCATTCGGTGTACACCACCATTACCCCCATCCGCACATACTCTGACACCTCCATCAAGCTAACTTCGTTCTCCTCGGACTCTTCCAGGTCCAACTGAATCTGGGCGATCTCGGCCAGGTCCTCCAGCACACTCACCACCTCTTCGCCGAGAACTCCCGCTTTGGGGTTGGCGAGCCCAAAGCCACCCAGAAAACCACTACACCATTGCCCCAAAGCCTCGGCACGGATGGGCATCTCATCCTCCTCATCGGGTAACAACAGACGTAAACCGAACTCCCCTCCCAACAACTGCTTGAGCGTCTGGTCGTAGAGCTCCTGCAGCATCCCACGGGCCTCATCGGGCAGTTCACTGAGCTGCATCTGCTCCACCGCGAGGGCGATCCAGTCGTTGGCACTCAGGCGCTTGCCGGCCGCTAACTGACCGCAAATGATGCCGTGTAACTCGGCTGGCGCATTGCAACTTTCCAGCTCGACAAAGAGGTTACAGAGGTCGTCAAAATCATCGGCGCTATTTTGGCCGCTCAGGGTACGGGTGGTCATCGCTTCAAGGCTTTCCATTACTAATGTGCACAAGCTCTCAATGCTACCATTTCAGCGTCCGACACTGTACCGATGATTGACCCCCAGCGGGCCGCGCCCTATAGTATTCCTTCAAATAAAGTGGTGAATGACCCCTAATGGACTACAGCCAAATCGACAACCTTTCCACTAAGGTGGAAGAGCTGATCGCACTCTGCGACGAACTCAAGCAGGAGAACCGCCTGCTGCGCTCCAGCGAGCACGGCCTGCGCGAAGAGCGCGCGGTACTGATAGAGAAAAATGAACTCGCGCGCAGCAAAGTCGAGGCGATGATCACCCGCCTCAAAGCACTGGATACAGAGACATGACCCAGGACCCACCCAATACGGCAAGCGTACAGATTCTCGATAAAGAGTATAAGGTCGCCTGTCAGGATGAAGAGCGCAACGCGCTGCTCAGCGCCGCACGCTACCTCGACAGCAAGATGCGCGAGATTCGCCGCAACGGCAAGACCGTAGGCCTCGAACGTATTGCCGTTATGGCCGCCCTCAACATTACCTATGAGTTACTCCACGATAGCGACGACCCGTCGGGTGATAGCCACCAGAATCAGGAGCGTATCGAGCAGCTGATCAACAAACTCGACTCCGCGCTGGACACCAGCCGCCAGCTCGAACTCTAACTACACCCCACGACCCCTGGCAACAAAGCAAACCGCTATGGATAACCGCCCAATCAATTGCGATTTAGTTTGAAAACGGTGGCTTAGCCCGGGCGGCAACCGTTATAATGACCCCATGCTCCCTGGTCTGTTTGCGAGCCATTACGTCCCTGAGCCGATAATCGATGCACCGGCGGCTCCTCGTTAATACTGGCGTGCAGGTCCACCTTGTAGTGGAAAGCCCGATGTATTGCAGCAGCCTCCACCTTGAGCCAAGGGTTCAAGGGCTTTCTTGGCCGCGGCAAGCCGGGGAGTTTTTTATCAATTTATGAACCATCTATCCCGCTCACAACTACGCCAGCATCTGCGCTTTTGCAGAAACCGCCTGTCGGCACAGGATCAACGTAACGCCAGCGCTCGATTAACCGCCAACCTGGCGTGCCATCCGGCGTTCATTCGCAGTCAGCATATAGCGTTTTACCTGGCCAATGATGGCGAGATCGACCCCGACGCCCTCATTCAGCGCGCCTGGTCAATGGGAAAGCAGTGCTACTTACCCGTCCTCAAACCTGGCTCCAGCAACGAGCTTTGGTTCACTGCCTTTCACTCCGACACCCGCCTGACCCCAAACCGCTACGGCATTAACGAGCCCAGCCTTCACCACGGCCAACATCGGCCAGCATGGAGCCTGGACCTTGTGCTAATGCCTCTGGTGGGGTTTGATCCCACGGGAAATCGATTGGGGATGGGGGGCGGCTACTACGACCGCAGCTTCGCTTTCTTACAGCAGCAGCCGCCTCTGCGGCGCCCGACCCTGATCGGCCTGGCACACGAATGCCAGCGGGTCGACCAACTGCCTTGCGACAGCTGGGACATTCCACTTAGCGAAATCATTACCGACGAAAACCGTTACTGCGGCGTTTGATCACCAGCAACTACCGGAGCCACCTGGCTGGATGCTGCGGTATCAGAAAAAGAGCGCGCTACACTGGCAAAGCCCGTACTCAATACACCCAAACCAAATATCAGCAACACTACCATCAAAAAATCGGGTTTTTTATTTTTCATTATTCGATACCCTGGGATTGAGCCGTCACTGGCATCGGATTGCGCCCCCTCCCGAGGCACAACGTATTGAGTCGAATGGCAATCACAGCACAAACCCTTTAAAAATAGAGGTTCGATTCTACCCGGATCCCCTCAGGCAGGCTGTGACACTGCACGCACTCCACACTCAAGCGCCCCACAGTAAAGCGAAAGAATCTCAGGAGTTCAATTAATATCGCGACAAGTTCTGCGAACAGGTACGCATAATGCAGGAAAACAACTTGAAACCTAACTGCAGTAGCGCTGCCGATACTCTTTGGGGGAGTGGCCGGTCCAACGCTTGAACGCATGGTGAAATCCACTGACGTCGGCGAAACCAAGCTGATCAGAGATCGAGGCCAGATTCAGGCGGTGGTCTTTAAGCATACGCAAGGAGTGGTGCTTCTTAACGCAGTCGCGTAACTGAACAAAGGTGACCTGATAGCTTTTCAAGTGTCTCTGCAGAGTGCGAGCACTCATATTCAGCTCCCCGGCAGCATCCTCAATCTTGAGGGGAACCTTGGCGATATTAAGCTCAATAAAATCCAGCGTCTCCCGTATCAACGGGTGGTCGAAGCGCAGACGGTCGATGACCGGGTCACCGTTATGATTATGCCGCGCCACCTGCCCGGGGAGCGGGCGCGAAAGCTGATCACTGGCCACCACCAGCTCGTTGTAAGTTCTCGAAAAACGCAACTCGGAGGCAAAGGCCGCCTGGGTGTCCGCACCATAAACGGGGACCGTATGGCTGAACTCGACCGATATTTCGCCTCTCTCCAACTCGCAAAGACAGAGGATAAAACGGTAAAGCGTTCGAAGCTTGAATTCGACAACTTCCGCATCCACCATGCGCGGCGCTAATAGCACCAAACGGCATCGATCCCCCCGCTCCTGCAGGGTAAAATCCAACAACGGGTTATCGCCGCAAAATTCATGCACCACCGCGTCACGCAGACTGTAAGCACCTTCGACCTCGCCCCGTAGATAGGGCTCGCTGAGTTGATGCGCCAACAACTTGCCGTATTCCAGCATCAGCGGAAATCGACCACAGGAACTCTTGAGGGTATTCAGGGCCTGATTAAAGCTAATCTCATCGATAGCCGCGCCCTCAACCGCCAACTGGCCTCGCTCAAGGTCATCGGGATGGAACAGCTCTTTTTGATCGATACCCTGCTGCTGGGCGAGTTCGACCAGTGCAGACAAATAGCTTGAAGGGACTCGATTCATGATCGGTGATCTATTCTCGTTGTTTTTATTATTGATTATCCGTTAAAAATCTATCTCACAACCCCTCGCGAATCAACCATAGACCAAGGTCTAAGAGCGCAGAAAACTAGCCCTGGACCCGCTTGAACGCCTCTAGAACAGGGCCTGCCAGCCAGCAGCCCCTAACCAACAGGGGTGACTGACGGTACCTCGAAGGCACCGCCACCTCGGCAATCAGCCTCCCGTTCCGAGATCAACCAAGAAACAGTCGGTAGGCGGTATTATCGGTTTCCTCCCAGTAATGGTAGCCGATCTCATCGAGAAAGCGCTCCAGCTCTACTTTCTCTGTCGCAGGCACCTGCATACCAATCAACACCCGCCCATAAGCCGCCCCATGATTACGGTAGTGAAACATGGATATGTTCCAACGCTGCCCCAGCTTATTCAGGAAATTGAGCAGCGCTCCCGGACGCTCGGGAAATTCGAACCGATAAACAAACTCGTTCTCACCGCTCGGTGCGTGACCTCCCCCCATATGCCGAATATGCAACTTGGCAATTTCGTTGTCGGTAAGATCCTCTACCGGATAACCCTTCTGCTCCAACAGGGCTACCAGATCTTCACGAGTGTCGGTATCGGGCTTGGTCTGTACGCCCACAAAAATTCGCGCCTGCTCGGGATCGTGAAAACGGTAGTTAAACTCGGTGATGGCGCGCTTGCCGAGTGTATGGCAAAACTTGCGAAAGCTGCCTGGCTGCTCCGAGAGGGTCACCGCGATGATCGCCTCGCGCTTTTCACCCAGCTCGGCCCGCTCCGATATATAACGCAAGCGATCAAAATTGACATTGGCTCCGCTGTCTATCGCCACCAGGGTTTGATTCTCAATCCCGCCGCGCTCGACATAGCGCTTAATACCCGCGACGGCAAGTGCGCCCGCAGGTTCGGCGATGGAGCGAGTATCATCGTAGATATCCTTGACCGCGGCACAGATCTCATCGGCAGTCACGGTGATCACCTCGTCGACGACCTGCTTACACACCCGGAATGTCTCCTTACCAATCTGAGCGACGGCGACGCCATCGGCAAAGATCCCTACCTGCGACAGGACCACCCGCCGATTTTTTTCCAGCGCGGCTTTCAAGCACGCCGACTCCTCGTACTCGACCCCGATAATACGGATCTCCGGACGCAGATATTTAATATAAGCACCAATGCCCGCGATCAAGCCACCACCGCCAACAGGGATGAAAATTGCGTCGATCGGATCACTGTACTGGCGCAAAATCTCCATCGCGATGGTGCCTTGCCCGGCAATGGTGTCGACATCGTCGTAAGGGTGGATATAAACGTACCCCTTCTCCTCCACCAGTTTCTGCGAATAAGCCAGGGCTTCATCAAAAGCGTCACCGTGCAGTACCACCCGCGCGCCCCGTGCCCGCACCGCCTTCACCTTGATCTCGGGTGTGGTCTTGGGCATCACAATTACCGCTTTGATGCCAAGGCGCTTGGCAGCCAGGGCAAGGCCCTGGGCATGATTACCGGCCGAGGCGGCGATCACTCCGCACTCGCGCTCGGCCGCAGAGAGCTGGGAAACCTTGTTGTACGCCCCGCGAATTTTGAACGAGAACACCGGCTGCAGGTCTTCACGCTTGAGCAGAACCCGATTCTGCAAACGCTCGGAAAGGAAGGGAGCCTCATGGATGGGGGTTTCCACCGCCACATCGTAGACACGGGCTTCGAGGATTTTCTTGATATATTTTTGCGGCATTGCGTCGGCTTCACGTGGCGAAAAAACGCCCCATTCTAGACTATTGGCCGAGACGGAGCCACGCTGTTTCACGTCGACCGGGGCTCTTCATGGCGCCAAGAATGCGACCCCACGGTTTTTCCCTACCTCGGGCAAGGGTATACTCTATGCTTCAAAGCGCCCCCACCACAGGTATACCCATGAATCAGGATGAACTCAAACAAGCCGTTGCCAATGCCGCCCTCGAGGCAATTCGCCCGAAGCTGGAGCGGGAATCAATTATCGGTATCGGCACCGGCTCCACCGCCAACTGCTTTATCGATGCACTGGCGAATGTAAAGCAGTTGTTTGATGGTGCCGTCGCGAGCTCCGAAGCCAGTGCAGAGCGGCTCAAGTCCCACGGCATTCCTGTCTACGACCTGAATGCAGTGAACTCGATTCAGTTTTATATCGATGGCGCCGACGAGAGTAATGATCGCCTGGAGTTAATCAAGGGTGGCGGCGGCGCCCTCACACGGGAGAAAATTGTGGCGGCGGTTTCCGATCAGTTCATCTGCATCGCCGACGAAAGCAAATTGGTACCCGTGCTCGGAGGTTTTCCGCTGCCCGTCGAGGTCATCCCCATGGCCCGTAGCTACGTTGCCCGTGAACTGGTAAAACTGGGGGGCGACCCGGTCTATCGAAGCGGGTTCGTGACCGACAACGGCAATGTCATTCTGGATCTGCATAACCTACAGATCAGCGTAGCAACCACCCTGGAAGAGCAGATCAACAATATTACCGGCGTGGTCACCAACGGACTGTTTGCCGTGCGGCCAGCCAACCTGCTGCTGCTGGGAACCCAACAGGGCGTCAAGGAATACCGAAACTAGGAGTACCGCCCGAGAGCATGGTCAACTACGCTACCAAGCGCCTGCTGATCGTCGATGACTTCGAGAGCTTTCGCCTGTCACTCAAGCGCATGCTCAACAGCATCGGCATCGACGACGTCGACATTGTCGGTAACGGCCGCGATGCGGTGCGCCAATGCCGGGAAAATCGCTACGACGGGATTCTGTGCGATTACAACCTCGGGCAGGGCAAGAACGGCCAGCAGGTGCTAGAGGAGCTGCAACACCGTAAAATCCTTAAGCACAGCACCCTGTTCATCATGATTAGCGCCGAGACGGGGCGCGAAATGGTGCTCGGTGCCCTCGAATACAGCCCGGACGGCTACATATCCAAACCCTTCACCCAGGCATCGTTGCACAAGAGGCTGGATAGCTTCTTCGCGCGCCAGGAAGAGCTCGCCCCCATCCTCAGTGCGCTCGACCAAAACAACGACGAGGAAGCTCTCAGGCTATGCCAGCAAAAGGCCGCGCAACCCGGACGCTACCGCAGCTGGTGCTTGCAACAATTGGCCGAGTTGCAAATTCGCACGACCGACTTCAGCGGTGCGAAGGAGACCTGCGAACAACTACTCGCAGGTCGGCAGCAAGATCTTCCACGCTTGCTGTTGGCTCGTATCGCAATAGAGGAGAAGCAGTTTGAGCGCGCGATCTCACTGCTGGAGGAGGTACTGGAACACAACCCAAACTTCGCCCGCGCCTGTGACCTGATCGCCCAGTGCCATCGTCACATGGGACAACCTCAACAGGCCCAACAGGCGCTGGAGCGCGCCACCGCCATCTCCCCCCACTACCTCAATCGCCAGCAGGCGCTCGCCGCTCAGTGCCAGCAAAACGAAGATATGGATTCCGCCACGCGAGCCTGGCGCTCCACTGTGGAGCTCAGCCAGCACTCTTGCATGGAAGCCCCCGAACAGTACCTCAACCTGGCGCGCTGCCTGGGAGAGAACGCCAGCGACAACGACGATCAGGGGAGCAAGCTGGCGCGCGAAGCCTTGCAGATGCTGGATCGTGCCCGCGATCGTTTCGCTGATAGCCCCGCGCTACGGCTGGAAAGCTCCGTCGTCGAGGCCCAAATCCATATCAGCCAGAACCATAGTGATGCCGCAGAAAAATCCCTGCTGCAAGCCAAAAACTATTTTTCCGAACTGGATACCGATCAGAGGCAACAGCTGCAGTTGGAGCTGGGTAAAACCCTGCTGCAGGCCGGCCAACAGGAGCAGGGCGAACAGATCCTTAATGAGCTAGCATCCGCCAGCCCCGAACAAAGCGACATACACGCACGTATCGCATCGGTGCTGGACGAGCCGGTCAGCAGCGCTCGCCGAAAGCAGGCGGCCGAGTTTAACCAGCAGGGGATAGACGCCTTTAAGAATGAAAACTTTGAGCAGGCCATGGCGCTCTTTATCGAGGCGCAAGGCTTATCCAGCCGCCACCCGGGGGTCAACCTTAACCTGATTCAGGCGTCTCTTAAGCAGAGCCCCATCGACGGCAAACGCGCCGAGCACTACCAGAGATGCCAGGCAGCGCTAGAGCAAATCGCTCACCTCAAACCAACCCACCACCAATGGGAACGCTACCAACACCTCAAGCAGCAAGTCGCCAGCCGTCTGGCCCCCGCTTCCGAAACCTAGCCAGGCGCCCACATGACTCAAAAAAAACACCCCCACATCAATTTCTCGACCGTACTGGCATCCTCTGTACACGACATGAAAAATTCACTGGGACTCCTGCTGAATTCGGTCGACAGTCTCTGCGCCACGCACCCGCCAACCACTCCCGAGGAGTACGCACGTTACTCACAGCTCAACTACGAAGCCTCGCGGGTGAATAACAACCTGATCCAGCTACTGAGCATCTATCGCCTGCAACAGGATCAGCTGCCGCTCTCCATCGAAGAGATCTACGTTAGCGATCTGCTGGAGGAGCAGCTCGCGCTCAACGAGCCCCTATTGCAAGCCCGACGCATCACCCCAAAACTGGAGTGCGAGCAGGAGTTGGTGGGCTATTTTGATCAACAGCTAATTGCTGGCACCCTCAACAACGTCATTCTCAACAGCATTCGCTACACCGAGGACAAGCTACAGATCAGCGCTTACCCCCAGGACAATTTCCTGGTCATCGAGGTGGAGGACAATGGGGCCGGATACCCCGAGGAGATGTGCCGCCAGGGAGGCAAAGAGCCGGGCCCCGTAGATTTCAGCAGTGGCAGCACCCAACTGGGGCTCTACTTTTCTCGTGAAATCGCACGCTTGCACCAACAAGGAGAGCACTTCGGGTATATAGAGCTTTCCAACGGAGGTTCTCTTGGGGGCGGCGTATTCAAGCTCTACCTGCCCTGAGCTACCAGTTAAGTTGGTGCCATTCACCCGGGCCACAGGCCGGGTCAATGGCACCACATTCGCACCCCGCCCGCTAGCGCGAAAAGGTCTGGTTCTCCTGCTCCATAACGCGAATGAAAGTGGTCCGCTTGGAGAGTTCCTTAAGAGAGGCCGCCCCTACGTAGGTGCAAGCCGAACGCACCCCGCCCTGGATATCCCGCACCATCTCGACCACCGGCCCCCGATAGGGGACCTCAACGGTTTTACCCTCAGACGCGCGATACTCTGCCACCCCTCCTGAATGCTTATCCATAGCGGTTTCTGAACTCATACCGTAGAACAGCTTGTAGTGCTTGCCATCGCGCTCAACCAGCTCGCCGCCGCTCTCATCGTGACCGGCAAACATGCCGCCAATCATCACCATATCGGCACCACCGCCAAACGCCTTGGCAACATCTCCTGCGCAGGCACAACCACCGTCGGAGATGATCATACCCCCAAGGCCATGCGCCGCATCCGCACACTCCATTACCGCTGACAGCTGCGGGTAACCCACTCCGGTTTTAACCCGGGTGGTACAGACCGAACCCGGCCCAATTCCCACCTTAACGACGTCTGCACCCGACAGAATCAACTCCTCGACCATCTCTCCGGTTACCACGTTGCCGGCAACAATCACCTTGTCGGGACAGGCTTTGCGCACCCTGCGCAGATAGTCGACAAACGCTTCCGAATAACCGTTAGCCACATCGATACAGATAAAGCGCAGCTGGGGATGCTGCTTGAGAATCGCCTGCAGGCGCGTAAAGTCATCACCCGAGGTGCCGGTACTGACCATAATATGCTGAAAAATCGACTCCTCCTGGGTATCAACAAACTCCTGCCACCGCGCCAGGCTGTAGTGTTTGTGAATAGCCGTAAGCATGCCATGGGAAGCCAGCTCGGCGGCCATGGCGAAGGTGCCGACGGTGTCCATATTGGCGGCCACAACAGGGACGCCGGTCCAGCTACTGCCGCTGTGCAAAAAAGTATAGGTTCTATCCAGTGCAACTTGGGATCGACTCTTGAGGGTCGATCGCTTGGGCCTGATCAGGACGTCTTTGAAACCCAGCTTTATATCGGTTTCTATGCGCATAATCACTCCACAAATTGGGTAGGTTGTCTTCTGCTTTTGCGTACAAGCAACAGGCATGAAAAAGGGGTTACCGATTGGCACCCCTGAAGCTTATACCCGGCGATTCTGGGTTATTGGCTGGCGAATGTAAACCCTCCGGCCTTCCCTCCACCCCGTGCCGTAACAGGCTTACCCACGGAGCCCCTAACCCACATAAACCTGCACACAGTTGCGTCCCGCCTCTTTCGCACTATAGAGGGCCGAATCCGCAGCCCCCACCAGTTCGCTGACGGGCATATCAATATCCGGAACCATGGCCGCGACCCCTTCACTGATGGTGATTCGGCCCAGTGAAGAGCCGGCGTGGGGAATATTTAACGCCGCCACCGCATCGCAAAGCTTCTGCGCCAGCACCGTCGCGTCGTGATGGTCGGTTTCCGGCAACACCGCCACAAACTCCTCCCCCCCATAGCGGGCCAGCAGATCCCCGGACCGCTGGATATGCTCCAGCAGGCAATCGGCAACTCGCTGTAGACAACGATCCCCCGCCAAATGGCCGTAGTGATCGTTGTACGCCTTGAAGTGGTCCACATCGATCATTATCAAGGCCAGCGATGTCTGGTTGCGGCAGGCCCGGCGACACTCGCTGGCGATGCAGTCATCAAATTTGCGCCGATTGTAGACCCCAGTAAGGGCATCATGCACCGTAAGGTCGGTTAACACATCCCGTTGGTGTTTGAGCTGCAGGTGGGTACGAACCCGCGCCACCAGCACCGGGATAGAAAAGGGTTTGACGATATAGTCCACCGCCCCCAGCGACAATCCGTATGCTTCCTGCCGCTCCTGATCCTCTGTAGTAATCAAAATAATGGGTATATGGCGGGTTTTTTCATTATCCGATAACTGCCGACATAGCTCATAGCCATCGATATCCGGCATGGTGACGTCGAGCAGGATAAGGTCCGGCAGCACATCCTGCTCGGCCCGCACCAATGCATCCTTGCCGCAGGTTGCGACATCAATGCTGAATTCGCGGCTCAGTATCTGACCCAGGATGCGGATATTCATCTCCTCATCTTCGATGATCAGTACCGACTGCCTCTCCTTGTTAGCCATTTGATGCACCTTTGCCCAAACCTCCAAAGAGTATAGATCAGCCCTGCCATAACGGATGAACCAGATCACAATTAGCCACGCAAAATAGACACTGGCCAACTCGCCACCGGCGCAGGATAATGGCGCCACACATACAGTGACCGGAGATCATGCTGTGGATATCGAACAGCTCAGACGAGAGTACTTGCACGGCGGGTTGCACCGAAAAGACCTCCTCCCGGAGCCCATCCCCCAGTTCGAGCAGTGGTTGCAACAGGCGATCGACGCCCACCTGCCCGACCCGACAGCGATGAGCGTCGCTACCGTGTCCGCTGATGGCTACCCCTCCCAGCGCATTGTGCTACTCAAGCAGGTGGATCATCGCGGCTTTGTCTTTTTTACCAATCTGGGCAGCACCAAAGCCGCCCAGATCGAAGGCAACCCCAGGGTGAGCCTGCATTTCCCCTGGCTGGAGCTGGACCGGCAGGTTATTGTCAGCGGCCACGCCACTCGCCTCAGCAACCGGGAGGTCCTGGGCTACTTCCTCAGCCGACCCAAGGAGAGTCAGCTCGCCGCATGGGCATCACGCCAAAGCCATCCGATCTCATCGCGGATGCTGCTGGAGCAGAAGTTCGCCGAAATCAAACACAAATTTTCCCACGGAGAGGTCCCCCTGCCCTCCTTCTGGGGCGGGTTTCGAGTCGACCCACGCAGCATCGAGTTCTGGCAGGGTGGAGCTCACCGGCTCCACGATCGCTTCCTGTACACCCGGAAGGAGGATAATCAGTGGGCCATCGAGCGGCTGGCGCCCTAAGGCGGGGTTTCCAGCTCCAGTCGTAGGCGCTGACCATAATCCAGCGCTTGCAAACTCTCCCCCCAGCATTGCGACACCAGACGCTCGATCAAACCGCTCTCTTGTGCACCCTCAAGCGCCTTCGCAATACAGGACGGCTCGCCTTTCCCCTTAATCACACTGTTTCCATAGCGAGCGGGCGGCTATAATGACGGCCTTCATTTTACCCTTACCACAAGAGCCACCACCATGAGCCGATTCTGGAGCACCAAGGTCCACGACCTTACCCCTTATGTGCCGGGCGAACAGCCCCAGGATCAGGTGTATATAAAGCTCAACACCAACGAAAGCCCCTACGGACCTTCCCCTCGGGCCATTGCGGCGATGCGGGCAGCCTGCGATGACAACCTGCGCCTCTACCCCGACCCCCAGTGCTTGAAACTCAAGCAAAGTATCGCCCATTTTCATAATCTGTCGAGCGATCAGGTCTTCGTCGGTAACGGTTCCGATGAGGTGCTGGCCTTTACCTTTCAAGGCTTCTTCAAGCAGGACAAACCACTGCTGTACCCGGATATCAGCTATAGCTTTTATCCCGTTTACTGCGAACTTTATGACATCGAAACCCGCACCCAGCCCCTCAATGAGCGGCTAGAGATCGATCTGGATCAGTATCCAAACGATAATGGTGGCATTATCTTCCCCAACCCCAACGCCCCTACCGGCCAGGGAGTTGAGCTGGAAGCCATTGAGCGGCTGGTGCAGCGCAACCCCGGCTCGGTAGTGGTGGTGGATGAAGCCTATATCGATTTTGGCGGTGACAGCGCTGCAGTATTGATACCCAAATACGATAATCTATTGGTCATCCAAACCCTTTCAAAATCCCGCGCACTGGCAGGAATTCGGGTCGGCTTCGCCCTGGGTGACAAGGCGCTGATCGAGGGGCTGGAGCGGATCAAGAACTCCTTTAACTCTTACCCCCTCGACCGTCCGGCCCTGGCGGGCGCGACGGCGTCGATCGAGGATCGCGAGCACTTCGAAACAAACCGTCGAAAAGTGATCGCCACCCGGGAATGGTGCACCGAGGCCCTGACCCGACTCGGCTTTAAGGTGATCCCCTCAAAAGCGAACTTTGTTTTTGCCTGCCACCCGCAACACGATGCCGGGCGACTGTATCAGGCGCTCAAACAGGCGGGAATTTTAGTGCGCTACTTTAACAAGCCCCGCATCAGCGACCACCTGCGCATTACCATCGGCACCGATAGTGAGATGCAGCGCCTGATTGAGCAGCTGACTACCCTTATCGAGGCTCAATAGCCCCTCCTCAATCACCGCGCAGACTGCGATGATAGCGCTCCACCCACCCCAGTAACCGCTGGGGTGCATGGGCTCGTTTCCACTCCCCGGCCACAAATTTATTACTCTCCGACAGGGTGGGGTAGATGTGAATCGTACCCAAAATTTTGTTCAGACCCAGCTTATGCTTCATCGCGCTCACATATTCGGTGATTAGCTCAGCGGCGTGATAGCCAACAATCGTCACCCCCAAAATGCGATCTCTCCCCGGCACGGTCAGGACTTTAATAAAACCGTGGGCCTCCTCGTCAGCGATGGCTCGATCAAGGTCCGAAATATCGTAGCGGGTGACCTCGTAGTCGAGCCCCTTTTCACGCGCCTCCATCTCATTTAGCCCTACCCGCGCCACCTCGGGGTCGGTGAAGGTCGCCCAGGGAATCACGCTATAGTCGACCTTGAATTTCCACCAACGCCCAAAGAGCGCATTCACCGTCGCATACCATGCCTGATGACTGGCCGTATGGGTAAACTGATAGGGACCCGCGACATCACCACAGGCAAAGATATTGGGGTAACTGGTTTGCAGGTAATCGTTCACCTCGAGGGTGCCCTGCGGCCTGATGGTGACATCCAGGTTTTCGAGCCCAAAACCCTCTGTATTCGCTTTACGACCTACCGCCATCAGTAGCTGGTCAAACTCGATACGTACCGTTTCGCCTTTGTGCTCGGCCAGCAGCCACTTGCTGTGTCCATCGGTTTCAAACTGCAGAGGTTTATGATCTACCCGGACTTCGATACCCTCCGCTGCGAAGCGCTCCGCCACCACCTGCGAAACATCCTCATCTTCCCGAGGCATGATACGCGCAGCCATATCGAGCTGAATCACTTTGCTACCAAGACGGGAAAACGCCTGTGCCAGCTCGCAACCAATGGGGCCACCACCAACGACCAGCAGGCGTGATGGTTGCTCACGTAACTCCCAAACCGTATCTGACGTCAGGTAGCCCACTTCGTCCAGACCCGGAATCGGCGGCACAAAAGGGCGCGCCCCGGTGGCGATGACGATACTGCGGGTCGTGATCGTTTCGCCATTAACCTCTACCTGCCACGGATTTTTTATCGTCGCGCTACCGGTAATGCAATCGACCCCGAGCCCGGTAAAGCGCTCGATTGAGTCATGGGGTTCAATCGTGCCGATAACCCGTTGCACCCTCTCCATGACCGCAGGAAAGTCCACCTCGGCAGAGGGAATCTTGAGCCCATAATGTTGCGCTTGATCCGCATAGTGCTTCATCCGTGCACTACGAATCAACGCCTTACTGGGCACACAGCCCGTATTCAGGCAGTCTCCGCCCATCTGGTGCTTCTCTACCAGCGAAACCCGTGCCTTTACGGCGGCAGCAATATAGGAAGAAACCAGTCCCGCTGATCCCGCACCGATCACAACCATATTGGTGTCAAAACACTTGGGAACGGGGTGATTTCGGTAAAGTGTACGCTGGCGAGCCTTACCGAGGGCAAAGCGGGCGCACCAGGGAAACAGCGCCAACAAAACGAAGGAGATCACCAGGCCCGGGGTCATAATGCCCTGAACACTCAGCTCCTGCACCAACCCCAGTTGGGCGCCCGCATTGACGTAAACCAGGGTACCGGCAAGCATGCCCAGCTGGCTGACCCAGAAAAAACGCCACCACCCCATAGGCGTCAGCCCCATAACCAGGTTGATAACAAAAAAAGGGATCGCTGGTATGAGCCGCAAGGTAAAGAGATAGAAGGCGCCCTCGCGCTCGATACCCTGATTGATACTTTCCAGCTGGGAACCGAAGCGCTTTTGCACCCAGTCACGCAATAGCGTACGGGATATTAAAAAGGCCAGGGTGGCACCGATAGTGCTAGCGAAGGAGACCAGCAACACCCCCATCCACAGGCCAAAAACCGCACCGCCGACAATGGTCATCAGCGCCGCGCCGGGCAGGGAAAATGCGGTGACCGCAACGTATACAACAAAATAGATAATACGCGTTTCTGCCGGATTATCCCGATAGAGCTCCGCAAACAGGTCCAGAGTCAGGTACTGACGCAGATCCAATGCAAAGAACAACACTACCGCCAGGACAACCAGCCCCAGCAACACCCACTTCGATCGATTCATTGAACGCTCACTTATTCCTAAAATCCGGCTTGCCACCATCATAGTGTGTCACTACAAAGATGAGAAACGCTGATCACTACAATTGTTTCATTCCGCCCCGGCAATTCCCTGCCCGGGTAGATGCGCAGCAGCCAGCAGCGCGATACACTATACGCTCTAGTGAACGCCGCCCGGTAACTGTAGCCCAGTCGCAGCCAGCCGAGGGCAGCCCGACCAGATTATAAAAGGACTCCGATGAGCAATTCTGCGCCTAAAATCGCCCTGCTACTGCTAAACCTCGGCTCACCGGACGAGTTATCGCCTGCCGCACTGCGGCGCTACCTACGCGAGTTCCTTTCGGATCGCAGGGTTATCGAAGCGCCACGACTGATCTGGTGGTTCGTCCTCAACGGTGTCATTCTGCCCTTTCGGCCCCGCAAGCTAATGCACGTCTACGGCAATATCTGGAGCGAGGAGGGCTCACCGATTCGGGCCATCAGCCTGCAACAACAGACAGCCGTGCAGAAAGCACTCGATCTTCGCCTGGGGGAGCATCAGGTGAAAGTTGAGCTGGCGATGACCTACGGCAACCCTTCGATCACCGATGCATTCGAACGCTTGCAGCAGGAGGGGATCGAGCGCGTGCTGGCACTACCCCTCTTTCCGCAATACAGTGCAACCACGACCGCCGCATGCTTCGACGGGATCGCGCGAGCCTTAAGTACCCGCCGTGACATTCCGGAGCTACGATTTATTCGCCAGTACTACCAGCAACCCGCCTACATCGAGGCACTGGCCGCATCGGTACGCGACCATTGGCAGCAGCGCGGTCGACAGGGTCACCTGATGTTCTCCTTCCATGGCCTGCCGCTAAGCTATGTGAAAAATGGGGACCCTTACGCTATTCAGTGCGAGGCCACCGTGCACGCCGTCGTCGAGCGGCTGCAACTCAACGACAGCGACTGGACCCTGAGTTACCAGTCCCGCGTGGGGGTCGCCCCATGGCTGCAACCCTATACCGAAGAGACCCTGATTGAGTGGGCAAAGCAGGGGCGCAGTGGTGTCGATGTTATCTGCCCGGGATTTAGTGCCGACTGCCTCGAAACCCTGGAGGAGGTCGCCATCACCAATCGGGAGATATTTGAAGAGGCCGGGGGCAGTGACTACCACTATATCCCTGCACTCAACGCTACAGAGGCTCACATTGAGATGCTGGCAGCGCTTGCGGCCGACCAACTGGGTGGCTGGCTATAGGTCTGGATGCATTAAAAACCCCGCATCACCTCGCGCGCAATGATGATACGTTGAACCTCGCTCGTACCTTCATAAATGCTGGTGATGCGCACATCGCGGGCATGGCGCTCCAGCGGATACTCTTTGATGTAGCCGTACCCACCCAGCAGCTGCAGAGCGGTATAACAGGCTTTGTTCGCGGCTTCCGAGGCGAACAGCTTCGCCATTGAAGCCTGCGGACCAAAGGACTCGCCTCGCTGCTTTGCGCAGGCGGCGCTCATCAACAATAATCGCGCCGCTTCCAACTCGGTATAGGTATCGGCCAGCATCCACTGCAGCCCCTGAAAGTTGATCAATGGCTGGCCAAACTGCTGGCGCTCCGCGACATAAGTACGAGCATAATCGATCGCCGCCAGACCCACCCCCAGCGCCAGTGAACCTATACCGATACGCCCCCCGGCGAGTTCTCCTGCGGCAATACGAAAGCCCTGGTTTTCAGCCCCCATCATCGCCTCCGCCGGCACACGACAGCTTTCAAAGCGTACCTCGTTGGTGGCCGAGGCCTTCTGCCCCATCTTCTCTTCACGCTTGCCGATCACCAGTCCGGGGGTGCCTGCCTCCACCAAAAAACAGGAGATACCCTTACCTTTGGGGGCCTCGGGGTCAGTAACCGCCCACACCACAAAAACCCCGGCGTACTCGGCGCTGGTGATAAAAATCTTGCCACCGTCGAGCACATAGTCACTGCCATCGCGCCGAGCACGGGTTTTCATCGCTGCAGGGTCAGATCCTGCGGCGGGCTCGGTGAGACAGAACGCTCCCGCCGCATATTCTCCACTGCACAGTCGCGGCAAGTAACGCTGCTTCTGCCCCTCCGTGCCTACCGCCTGAATCACCTCCGCCACCATATTGGTCACCGAGGTCGTCACTGCGGTGGATGCACAGCCGCGCGCAATTTCAGTAATCGCCAGACTAAAGGCTACGCTACCCGCTTCGGTGCCGCCGAACTCTGCATCAATATTGATGCCCATAAACCCCAGTTCGGCGAGCTTTTTTAGCTGCTGCTTAAGGAGATCAGTATCGCTGGTTCGGTCCAGCTGCGCCGCCATTGGCGCCAGCTCGCTGTCGGCAAACTGACGGGCGGTATCACGAATAAGGGTTTGCTCTTCGGTCAGGGAAAAATCCACAACAGGCTCCTCGAGTAACGGGCCCATCCACTCGTGAGCCCATAGTGCTCACCACGTTGTGCCAACGGGACACTATGGACAGTGCTGATGAATGCCGGGCAGGGGAAAAAGAGCTTCAATGTGCACCCAAGTGGTGCGCATTGCAAGAAGGTGGCCGCCGTTGCCGGCGGCCCGAGAGCCTTAAACCAGTTTTTCCAGTAACTGGATCTGAGAGTCGCGACGCGTCTGGTTAGACCGTGGGTGATTCTGGCGATAGCTGCCATCGGCCTGCAACTGCCAACTCATGCAATTGTCCTGCAAATAGGTATCCAGCTCCTTCTTTACCCGGGCTGACAGCTTCGGGCTTTCAATAGGAAAGCAGGTTTCAATGCGGTGATCCAGATTACGCACCATCCAGTCAGCACTGGAACCATATACACGGGGCGCTCCGTTGTTGGCAAAATAGAAGGTGCGCGTATGCTCAAGAAAACGTCCTACAATCGAGCGCACCCGGATATTTTCCGACAATCCCGGCACACCGGGGCGCAGGCAACAGATGCCGCGAACAATGAGATCCACCTTAACCCCGGCCTGGGACGCTTTGTACAGCGCCTTGATCACCTTCGCCTCCGTCAGGGAGTTGCACTTGACGATAATCTGCCCCTTGGCCCCCGCTTCGACATGGTTGATCTCCTGTTGAATATGGTCCAACAAACCCTTTTTCAGGGTGAAGGGGGCGTGCAGCAGCTTCTTCACCCGTACCGCTTTGCCCATTCCGGTCAGCTGCTGGAAGATCTTGGCCACATCATTGGTCAAATCCTTTTCCCGGGTCAGAAGACTGTAGTCGGTGTAGAGGCGTGCATTGCCGGCGTGGTAGTTACCGGTGCCCAGATGGGCGTAACGTACGATTTTGCCCTCCTCGCGGCGCACGATCATCATCAACTTGGCGTGGGTCTTGTACCCGACCACGCCATACACCACGATCGCACCAGCCTCCTGCAAGCGCCGTGCGAGGGTGAGATTTTCCTCCTCATCGAAACGAGCCCTGAGCTCGATCACGACAATGACCTCTTTACCGTTACGGGCCGCATCCACCAGCGCATCAACGATCTCCGATTTGGCACCGGTGCGATACAGTGTTTGCTTGATCGCCAACACATGAGGATCCTTGGCCGCCTGGCGCAACAGGTCAACCACCGGTGTAAAGGACTGGAAGGGGTGCAGCAACAAAATATCACTAACGGTGATGGCGTCGAACAAATTCTCCTTGGGCATAAGCCCCTTGGGGAAACTGGGAGTAAACGGCTGGTACTGCAGCTCGGGATGGTTGGGCAGATTGCACAGATCCATCAGACGCGACAGATTGACAGGGCCATTGACCTCGTAGAGTTCATCTTCGGTGAGGTTAAACTCCTTGAGCAGAAAGTGGGCCAGCTCCGGCGTACAGTTGTCAGCCACTTCCAATCGCACCGCACTACCCCAGCGACGAGTTTGCAACTCACCCTGCAGGGCCGTTGCGAGATCCTCAACTTCATCATCGAGAATCAGGTCACTATTTCGGGTCAGGCGGAATTGATAACACCCCTTGATGGTCATACCCGGAAACAGGTCCCCGGCGTGCTGGTGAATCATGGCCGATAACAGGGTGAAATGAGTGCCCCCGTCACAGAGCTCTGCTGGAACCGGAATTACCCTGGGCAGCGAGCGCGGCGCAGGAATAATCGCCATACCGGTTTCCCGCCCGAAGGCATCCTGCCCCTCCAGTGACACAATAAAGTTAAGGTTCTTGTTGGCCAAACGAGGGAAAGGGTGTGCAGGATCCAATCCGATCGGGCTGATCACGGGCATCACTTCCGAATAGAAATAGTCGCTTACCCATTGGATCTGCGCTTCGCTCCATTCGCTGCGGCGCAGAATATGGACGTTGTGCTCTTGCAGCGCCGGCAACAACTGCTCTTGTAACATGACATATTGGCGCGCCACGCTTTCGTGGGTGATGCGGCTGATCTCCTTCAGTACCTGTTGCGGCTGCATGCCGTCGAGGCCCACCTGCTCCCGGGAGAAATCGATCTGCTGTCTCAAGCCCGCGACCCGTATCTCGAAAAACTCATCCATATTACTACTAAAAATCAGCAGGTAGCGCAATCGCTCCAGCAGCGGATGGTCTTCATTGGCCGCCTGCTCCAGTACCCGCAGATTAAACTGCAGGTTACTCAGCTCCCGATTGATGTAGTAATCGGTATTGCCGTAATCGGTCAGTTTTTCCACCACCGGGGTAGTCTCAACCTCCGGCGCACTCTTTGGCTGCTCAGCCGCCTCACTTTCAACACTGGCGCCGCTAATGGTCTCATCCTGGCTCATGGTTCCCTCCTCGTTTAATTCCGTCTTCGTGACACTATAGCTTTACGCAAAAGACACCCTGCCTTCACGCTGAAACCTTATCTAACCGTCCTGCAACAAGCGCGCAGCATCCATCGCGAAATAGGTCAAAATGCCATCGGCTCCCGCTCGCTTGAACGCCAGCAACGATTCTAGCATTACGCTATTTTCGTCGAGCCAGCCGTTGGCGAACGCGGCTTTGTGCATGGCGTACTCACCGCTGACCTGATACACAAAGGTGGGCACTTTAAGCTCATCCTTTACCCGCCGTACAATATCAAGATAGGGCATACCGGGCTTGACCATCACCATATCGGCCCCTTCGGCAAGATCCAGCGCGACCTCATGCAAGGCTTCATCGCTATTGGCCGGATCCATCTGATAGCTGTACTTGTTGCCCTTACCCAGATTGCCGGCAGAGCCGACCGCGTCCCGGAAAGGTCCGTAGTAGGCCGAGGCGTACTTGGCGGAATAGGCCATGATGCGGGTGTTGCTGTGTCCCTCGCTCTCCAAAAGCTGGCGAATGGCGCCAACACGACCATCCATCATATCCGACGGTGCGACTATATCGGCACCGGCCTCGGCATGGGAGAGTGCCTGATAGATCAAGACATCAATGGTTTCCTGATTGAGCACATAGCCGCTGGCATCAATGATGCCATCCTGCCCATGGGTGGTAAACGGATCGAGAGCAACATCGGTCATCACCCCCAGGTCAGGATGACGATCCTTTAACGCCTTGACCGCCCTTTGGGCGAGACCATCTGGGTTAAAGGCCTCTTTCGCATCCAGGCTTTTGGCCTCCAGTGGCGTCACTGGAAACAACGCTACCGCAGGGATACCCAGCGCTACCATCTCATCGGACTGTTTGAGCAGCAGGTCGATACTCAATCGCTCCACCCCGGGCATGGAGGGCACCGTCTCTCGCTGATTGTTACCTTCTAGCACAAAGACCGGGTAGATCAGGTCGTCGCAGGTAAGACGATTTTCGCGCATCAGGCGGCGGGAGAAATCATTAAAGCGCATACGGCGCGGACGGGTTAATGGATACTGGCGCTGAGAATCGGAAAAAGACACGACATCACTCCCTAACGGTGAATTGTTCAATACGGTATTCAGGCATCATAACCCATTAACCGGGCGCTTCAATGCGCTACATCAACCCCCTTTGTAGCTGACGCTTGATGCCCTACAATTACACGCGATAAATGTAGCCCCCATCCGGCCTTTTAGGGGGCATATAACGGCACGCCCTCTCAGTGTTCTAAAGGAGCTATAAATGAAAAAGCGCTTATTAATCGCCACTCTCGCACTACTCACTCCCGGCTTGGCGGTGGCAGCAGGTGATGCCGAGACGGGCAAGGCGAAATCAGCGATGTGCGCTGCCTGCCATGGCGCGAACGGTAAAGCCACCATCCCCACCTATCCGAATCTGGCCGGACAGAACTTCAACTACATTGTCTACGCCCTCAACGCGTACAAAAGTGGGGCGCGGGCTGGCGGGCAGGCTGCCATCATGCAGGGGCAGGCCGCAACACTATCGGATGAGGATATCGCCAACCTGGCGGCCTATTTCTCCAGCCTCTAAAGCCAGCACGCAAAAACGGGGGAGGCATCGCCCCCGTTGGGGCCCGCGCTAAGCGCCCCACACCGGGCTGAGCATCAGCGCCAGACTGCAGCCAAACCCGACTCCCCAGCTCAACGAGCGCAAGGTCCCTTTATCCAACAAATAGAGGGCGATATAACCCAGCCTCGCCACAACAAAGGTCACCGCAAGAGCATCCACCACCTCGGGGCTCGCACCCGCCTGCACCGCCACCAGCACACCGGCAGCAAACACAGGGAATGCCTCGATACTATTCTGGTGCGCCGACAGGGCTCGAAAGCCCCACCCCTCCAGCTGTGCTTGCTGCCGCCTAGGCTCCCGATTGTCGTACCCGTGCTGCCGCATCATCGCAACCGCAACCGGCATCTTGCTCACCATAATCAGCAGCGCCGCTGCCACCAAACAGTAAAGTGCCACGCTCATTTTCCAATCTACTCCTATCTCAATACGTTGATGCCTATTATTAAACAGCAATAGGCCAATTACACAGGGTCAATTATTCTGATCGATCGTCTCGCTATTCCAGCGAATGCCGCAATCATCTAACCGCCGCGATCAGAGCCTCGAATAAAAATAGCCCCTTCGAACGATATCCATATACCCCAAAAACTCGTTGTAATGGGGTCAATATAACAACAAGATCAGCCTACTCCCATGCAACTCAATGATGCTATCCAATCCCGGCGCACCGTGCGCGGCTTTACCGAACAGCAGGTTACCCCCTCACTGCTGAAGCAGATCTTCAGTAACGCCCAATATGCGCCCTCCAACTGCAACACCCAGCCCTGGCATACCTTTGTGGTTAGCGGAGAGCGGTGTCGAGCGCTCGCCGACAACCTGTACCAGCACGTAAGCGCGGGAAACCCTCCCCAACCCGACTTTGGTTTTATGGCCTCCTACGAAGGGATCTTTCGAGAGCGCCAGGTCGCTTGTGCGCAGGAGCTCTATAAAAACATGGGGATAGAACGAACCGACAAAGCCGGGCGCATGCAGGCGCTACTTGAAAACTACCACTTCTTCGACGCTCCCCATGTCGCCTTTATTGGTATGCCCCGCAGCTACAGTACCGTCAATGCCGTCGATATTGGCATCTACGCCCAGACCCTGATGCTGCTAATGACCGAGCAGGGCATCGCCAGCTGCCCCCAGGGTGCCCTCGCCTATTACCCGGATCGAGTGCGTCAGGAGCTGGGCATCGACCAGCAGACCGGCATCCTGCTGGGCATCTCCTTCGGCTACGAAAACACTCACAATCCAGCCAACAAAACCCGTGTAGGACGAGCACCCCTGGCGCAGTGCACTACCTTTATTGACTAAGGAGCCGACGAACACCGAACCCGGACACTCAAACAACAATAACGATCGGAGACCCCATGCAACTGACCCAAAGCCTGCACCGCAATATATCCCAACGCCCCGACCAGATCGCAGTGATTGATGGCGGCACCCGTTATACCTACCACGAGTTGGGTCTGCGCGTCGCCAGCGCCGCCTCGGCCTTTCGCCAACTCGGGATCAATGACGGTGAACGAGTAGCCATCTTGTCGCTAAACTCCACCACCTACCTCGAGTACGTGATGGCGGTTCCCTGGGCTGGGGGAGCCATCAACCCGGTCAATATCCGCTGGACCGCCAACGAGATCGCCTACTCGCTGGACGATTCGGACACCCGCATCCTGCTCGTCGATGACACTTTCGTGCCGCTGATGGAAAAGGTTCAGGCGCTATCCAGTTCGCTGCAAACCCTGATTTACTGCGGCAATAAAACCGCGCCTGAGGGCATGCTCGATTATCAGGCCCTCGTACGCGATAGCCCCCCCATGGATGACTGTGAGCGCAGCGGCGACCAACTGGGCGGGGTTTTCTACACCGGCGGCACCACTGGCTTTCCCAAGGGAGTGATGCTCAGCCATACCAATCTGGTAGGCTCCAGTATTTCAGTGGTCGCGGACAACATCATTACCGACGGCGCGCGCTACCTGCACGCAGCGCCGATGTTCCATATGGCAGATTTTGCCATGATGATGGCCGTTTATATGCGCGGCGGCGTTCACATAGTCAACCCGGCCTTCGACCCCTCCCGGGTACTCGACACCATTTCCAGTGAGCAGGTCTCCCACGTACTGCTGGTGCCGACGATGGTACAGATGACCCTGGCCCATCCGGAATTCGATCGTTTCGATCTGTCCAGCCTCGATACCATTATCTACGGCGCCTCGCCGATGCCTCTGGATACCGTAAACGCCGCTATGGAGAAGATCCCCCACGTTGGCTTTATCCAGGCCTACGGGATGACCGAGCTGGCCCCGCTGGCCACGGTTTCCGGTAAGGATAATCACACCACAGCCGGTCTGGAGAGTGGCCGCATTCGCTCGGCCGGACGCGCCGGCGCGCTGCAGCAGGTCAAGATTGTCGACCCCGCCGGACAGGAGTTACCACGGGGTGAGATCGGAGAGGTGATCGTGAAGGGCCCCAACGTCATGCTGGGGTACTGGAACAAACCGGAGGCGACCGCAGAAGCGATTCAAAACGGCTGGATGCACACCGGTGATGCCGCCTGGATGGATGATGGCGGTTATATCTACATCTCCGATCGCCTCAAGGATATGATTATTTCCGGCGGCGAAAACATCTACTCCGTTGAAGTCGAAAATGTGCTGATGCAGCATCCCTCGATCGCCGCCTGCGCCGTCATAGGCATTCCCAGTAGCGAGTGGGGCGAGGCCGTTCACGCCGTACTGGTCAGCGCCGACGGTAACGAGCTCGACGTACAGGAGGTGCGGCAGCACTGCCGGGAGCAGATCGCCGGCTACAAGATCCCCCGCTCCGTGGAGTGGATAGACACCCTTCCCCTGTCCGGTGCCGGAAAAATTCTTAAAACGGCACTACGCAAACCCTGGTGGGAGGATGCCGGCCAGAAGAGCTGACCGCGGAAGAAATCGATGGTGTCACCCGCCTCCTGCCTACCCCGCGCATTTGACATATATCACCGCCCGTAGCCTTTAGGGTCACGAGCGGTGATCGCTGCACAGCACTTTTATTTCCTTACGGCTAAAAAACTCCTGCTTTTGCTAACCATTCGCTATGTCTGGCACCACTACAGCGGGAAAAAACGTCTTAAAACCAGCAACGCGATACCCTCTCGTATTGAAATACGCGACGCCGTCACATTATTTAAAACACCTTGAAAAACCGTACCCAGACGTCTACCTTGGATACGGATTGCGGCCTAAAATAGACGGCAATTACCTATTTTCGACATGGACATTAGCCTGATACTGTTTGCGGTAACACTTTTACCGAAACATTCAAGGAGTCAAGATGAAACTTTCTACCCTAGCTGCCACCTCAATCGCCGCGCTGCTGGCCGTCACCTCGATTGAGGCCCATGCAATTAACGCCCAGCGCGAACTGCAAAAACAGGGGTGCCTCAAGTGCCATGCCGTGTCCCGCAAGAAGGATGGCCCCTCACTGAAAGAGATCGCCGCCAAGTACGACGGTGACCCGGAAGCCGTAGCCAAGCTTAAGGAGCATGCCACCTCCACCCCCACCATCGAGGTGAACGGTAAGGAGGAGACCCACAAGGAGCTCAAGCTCGAAGGCGAAGATATGGATACCGTCTTGAACTGGATCCTGACTCGCTAAAAATTCAGCAATACCGAATCCCGTATCAGGCGGGATTCATCATGGAAGAGAGGGTAACTGGCTATGTGGCAATCACTGTTTGCATTCATTAAAAAATGGTGCACCCTGCCGATTATTGCAGCGTTCGTCATCGGTATCGGCCTGACGATCAGCACAAACGCCTTTATCAGCTACAGCAACAGTGAAGCGTTCTGCATCTCCTGCCATGAGATGCGCGACAACGTCTACATGGAATACCAGGAGACGATTCACGACATGAATCGCACGGGCAACCGTACCACCTGCGCCGACTGCCACGTACCTCGTGAGTTCTTCCCCAAGATGATCCGCAAGATCAAGGCATCCAAAGAGCTCTGGTACATGCTTACCGGCAAGATCGATACCCCGGAAAAGTTTGAAGAGCACCGCTACGAAATGGCGCTGAATGAGTGGCGCCGCATGAAAGCCAACGATTCAGCCGAGTGCCGCGCCTGCCACAACGTGGACGCGATGGACCCCAGCAGACAAACGGAAGAGGCACAGGATCGACACAAGCGCGGTTTCGCGGAGGGCAAAAGCTGCATCGACTGCCACTTTGCCATAGCCCACTTCGAACCCGACGGCGAACTCAGCCCGGAGGATCTTTAACAACAACGGCGCGGCTCACCCCGCGCCTTTTGCGTTATTGGGAACCTAAAAACCGACACTTATAGTCGGGTATACCCAAAAGCAGAACGACAACATACAGGATTTATAGTGGGCCGGGGCTTTAGCCCGACCCACTAAAGCAAGACTAAAACACAGGACTTGAACCCTGCGGTCGGGAGCCGCGGGTTCGCAAAAGGAACGGAACCTGACGGACCGTGATTCGAACATTTAGAAGCTCACCATAGAGGCTTCAGATGTTTTGCTTGATAAATAGAGGGAGAAAACTATGGATAGGTACATACCACTTCGCGTTCTGAAGGGGCTTGGCTTGGGGGCAATTCTGGTGTCAGCAATGGCAGCGGTTCAGCCCGCAGTCGCCGCGGAAGATGAAAGGGGTGACCTGGTACTCAAAGGCGACGCCGAGTGTACCCGCTGTCACGACGAATACGAGCTCTACCCGGTGCTGTCGATCGGCAAGACCAAGCACGGCACCATGGCCGATGGCCGCACACCCAGCTGTGCCAGCTGCCACGGCGAGAGCAAGGAGCACCTGGGTGGCGCTGACGATCAGCCCAACCGCCCACTACCGGACATTCTGTTCGGCAAAAACTCGAAAAACACCGCGGCTGAACAGAGCGCATCCTGCGAAGGCTGCCACTCCGGTGGGGATCGCATCTACTGGGCCAGCAGCACCCACAAGGCAGAAGACGTAGCCTGTAGTTCCTGCCACCAGGTGCACGCCCAGCAGGACAAGGTGCGCGAGAAGAAAACCCAGGCCCAGGTCTGCTTCAGCTGCCACAAAGAACAGCGCATGCAGTACACCAAGTTTTCACGTCACCCCATCGAGGAGGGACTGGTAACCTGCTCCAGCTGCCACAACGCCCACGGCGGTACCGGACCTAAACAGCTGGTTAAAGATACCGTGACCGATACCTGCTACCAGTGCCACGCCGAGAAGCGAGGACCCTTCATCTGGAACCACGAGCCGGTGCAGGAAGATTGTGCGCTGTGCCACAACCCTCACGGATCTAACATACCTAACATGCTAACGGTACGTACACCCTACCTCTGCCAGGAATGTCACGGTGGTGAAAGCACTCACCGCGGCCATGCCCCAGAGCAGGATGATGTCTACACCGCGGCGCGGGGTTGCGTGAACTGTCACACCAATATCCACGGTGGCAACAGTCCTATCGACAGCAGCAAATCTCGAACCTTCAGGCAATAACAGGGAGAAGTGACCATGAAGATTTACAAGCAATTCCAACCACTGCCTCTCTGCGTTGCCATTAGTGTAGCCTTGAGCGGTGCCGCTTGGGCGGAAGAGGAAGAACTCAAACCCTATACCGAACCCGATAGCAGCTTCTCGCTGGGAGCCGGCTGGGTTAGCGATGATAACTACTACTTCAGCCAATACAGCAGAGCCGACGACAAGGGGTTCTACCCTCTGTTTGGCGCCGACATTAATCATCGAGATGATGAAACCGGCACCTGGATGAGGCTGAGGGCCGACGGCGGAAGCCTCAGTTTCGAGCATAATCGCCAAGGGGACTGGAAATACTCCATCGGCGTCGACACAATGCGACGTAACTATCCCTACAACTACAATACAACATTGAAAGGATCCACCAAGGAGATCCAGGACGTATCCGGGAGCGCACTGCGCGACAAGGACTATAAGGTCACCCGCGATAACATCCGCCTCGGCGGCACCAAGTGGATCAACAAAGAGTGGTCAGTTGACGCTAACTTCCGCAGCGAAAAGAAAGAGGGCGCTCGCCCAATGGGAGCTGGCTACTTTGCGGCTGATCCCGTCTTTTTCACGGAACCGGTAGACGCCAATACCCAGGAGTTTGACGCCTCAGTGATGTTTACTGGGGAGGCACTGCAAATTCAGGCTGGCACCTATGTGCTTCACTACGATAACAAAAAGGAAGCTGTTTATCTGATGGACGGCGGAGTTCCCTACGACCTCCCAGGATTTGGCTCCCCCAACGTCGATAACTATGTATCAGCACTGCCACTGGATAGCACCTCCTGGCAGGGTTATGTGAACGGCGGCTACAGTTTCACCGACTCGACTCGGGGTGATTTCCGTTTCGCCTACGCAAAAACCACCCAGGATGACTCTTTCTACGAGCCAACACAGGTCGGTGGTTATAAGGACCTGGACGGGGAGGTCGCCGAAACCAACGTCAGGCTCGGTATTGTCTCCCGCCCCATCAACAAGCTGACTCTGCGCGCCACTTATCGTTATCGGGATAAAGATGACGAGACCCCTGAGCGCCAGTACAAGAACGCAGCGGGTCCTGCTGAGCCAGATGATTTCTACGTGCAGCGTGATCTGACTACCCATACCGTAGACACCGAAGCCAGTTATCGACTGCCGATGAACTGGAAGCTCACCGGTACGGCAGGCTACGAAAAGATCAAACGTCCCGATGATGTCACCGGCAATATCGATAAATATAAGGAAACCGAGGAAAACACCTACGGCCTGCGGGTCAAAAAGCGATTCATGGATAACCTGAGCGCGAGCTTGCAGTACGAATACAAGGACCGGGATAATTCTGGCCTTGAAAAATCTGCAGCACAGCTTGACGACTTTGATCCTATCTATACCGCCGAGCGCACCCGTAATGAAGGTAAGCTGCTGGTCGACTGGTCACCCACGGGGCAGCTGTCTACTCAGTTTTTGCTGAAGGCCTACGAGGATGACTACGACCTGCGTAACCAGTTGGGCGTTGATGAGATCAAGGGCTACCTGGTTTCACTGGACGCCAACTATGCCCTCAATGACGACTGGGAACTGAACGGCTGGGTCTCTACCGACCGACAGAAACAGGACCAGTACAATGGAGGGCTGCCTCGCTCTGGGCCTCCTATCCGTGAAGACTTTAAAGCCGAACTGGAACAGCGCGGCGTTGCCTACGGCATTGGTGTCAAGGGCGCCATCACCGAAGACTTAAAGGTCGGTGCTGAATACAACTACCAGAAGGATAAAAACGACTACGATCAGAAAAATGTTGCCAATACGACAGCGACCGATCTGGACTCTATCGAGTACAAGCAGCAGCGGGTCAAGTTATTTGGTGACTACACCATCGATCAGCAATCCAGTGTTGGCCTGAGCTATAGCTACAACAAGCTCAAAACCGATGACTGGACCTATGACGGCTGGACTTACGATAAAGGCAATACGGTAGACCAGGACGACAACGAAATCGTCCACTTTATCGGGGCTTCTTACCGGTATAGCTATCAGTAGCGGTTAAGGTCGCGCTCGCGGCCAAACCCAACCTCTCAAGGCGCACCCCGGTGCGCCTTTTTTATGCCCCACCCGTAGGTCGGACTAAAGCCCGCCCCCCCACAAACAACGACCAGCCCGACTACTGCACCTCCAGCGTATACCCCACCTTTTCCAGCAAGGTGACCTCACGCTCAAAGTCGGCGCGAATCAGCGGGTGCTGATGCAACCAACCACTGCCGAGATTGAGGGTCAGGGTTGTGCCCTCTACGCCGAGCCGATACTCGGGCAGGCTGTCTTCGCTACGGATATGGTTGAGCACAATGGAAAGCCGCAGCAGAATCGACAAACGCAGGATACGGTCGCGATAGTAGCTCGACATATTCTCGTACAGGTGCACCGGCAACGAACGACGATGACTGCGAATCAACAGCGCAACGGCCCGCTGCTCGTAACTGGTGAAGCCGAGCATATCGGAGTGACGCACCAGATAGTCGCCATGCTTGTGGTAGCGGGTATGGGAGACGGCCATGCCCAGCTCGTGCAACCAGGCTGCGGTGCTGAGAATCTCCCGCTCGTAGCTGCCCAGGCGCCAACTTTCGGCAACCTGTCGAAAGCAGCCGAGCGCCTGCTTGCGCACCCGGCGAGCATGCTTCCTGTCGATGCGATACCGGTCTATGAGTGCGTTCAGGGTGCGCTCTCGCACATACTCATGCTGCTGGCTCCCCACCATGTCATAGAGCAACCCTTCGCGCAGGGCTCCATCGGAATATCGCATCCGCTTGAGACGAAGGGCATCGAACACGGCGGAAAGAATCGCGAGCCCGGCAGGAAAAATGGTACTCCTGTCAGGCCTGAGGCCATCAAGCTGAATACGATCTACATGCCCCATCTCAATAACCTGCTGGCGCAGGCTTTCCATTCCTGCGCGGGTAATTCCCTGCTCGGTAACGCCCGAGGCAACCAGCACCTGCTCCACCGACTTGATGGTGCCGGAGGACCCCAGCACCTCATCCCAACCCAGGCGCCGATAACTCTTGAGCACGTTGAGCACTTCCAGCCGCGCGGCATAGTAGGCCTGATCAAAGCGATCAGCGGTCACCTCTCCATCGGGGAAAAAACGGGTGCTAAACACCACGCACCCCATGTGCAGGCTCTCCAGCAGCTTGGGCTCGAAGCGCTTGCCGATAATCAACTCGGTGCTGCCGCCACCGATGTCCACCACCAGTCGCTGGCCATGGTCATCGGCCTGGGTATGGGAGGCACCCAGGTAGATAAGGCGAGCCTCTTCCCGACCGCTGATCACCTCGACAGGGCATTTAAGAATCGATTCGGCGGTACGGGTAAACTCCCGGCGATTGCGGGCCATACGCAGCGCCTTGGTACCCACCACCCTTACCAGGTCAGGCTTCATACCCTCTATGTACTGAGCAAAGCGACGCAGGCAGGCCCAACCACGACGCATCGAACGCTGGTCAAGATTGCCTTCGGCGTCGATACCCGCCGCCAGCTGTACTTTTTCACCGATGCGCTCGATGGGTCGAATCTCACCATGCTCGTAGCGGGCTACGATCAGGTGAAAACTATTAGAACCCAGATCAATGGCAGCGATCAGCTCATGGGCGCGTTCATTCGTGGATACCGCTTTCGCATCCATCGACTGTTGATCTCCCATCAATACTCCTTTCCCCTCAACACTTCACCGATCATCGACAACGGACTCCCGCCAACACTTGAAATCGTCTCCAATGGAGCCATATTAGCTTAACAGAGTGGTACGCCATTGCATCAGAAACCTGCCTGCCCTATGCCAGCCGCAGGACGGGTGCTATTATGAGCAAAATTTGAACCTGCAAACCGGAGATGTATAGATGAGTGAACATATCGTCAACGTGAGCGACACGTCTTTTGATGATGACGTACTAAAGGCCGACGGGCCCGTACTGGTTGATTATTGGGCGGAGTGGTGCGGCCCCTGCAAGATGATCGCGCCGGTGCTCGACGAGATCGCGAAGGAATACGAGGGCAAGCTCAAGGTTTGCAAGATTAACATCGATGAGAACGAAGCCACCGCCCCCAAGTACGGCGTGCGTGGTATCCCTACCCTGATGCTGTTCAAGGCCGGTAACGTGGAAGCCACCAAGGTTGGCGCACTGTCCAAGTCCCAGCTGACCGCCTTTATTGACAGCAACATCTGATACTCTGAGCCCCGGATCTTCCAGACCGGGGCTCAGTACTCACTACAGATCACGTAATTAGGGCCATTACTGGACTCCATCCCTATTCGGTGTTAGATTTCTGCTACACCTTTCGTCGCTCCTGCGACACTTGAATAAGAAACCCATAAAAACACCAAAATAACTCCTGCAGACACCACCTGACCTCAGGATCGTTCCGCTGCTGCCGAATCCTCAGCACAGCCTCATAACCCCCTTTGTGCCCACTATGAATCTAACTGAACTTAAGAAAAAACCTGTCCAGGCGCTACTCGATATCGCCATTGAGATGGGCCTCGACAACCTCGCTCGCTCTCGCAAACAAGACGTTATTTTTACCATCCTCAAGCGTCATGCGCGCGGTGGTGAAGATATTTACGGCGATGGCGTGCTGGAGATCCTGCAGGACGGCTTCGGCTTCCTTCGCTCCGCCGACAGCTCCTATCTGGCGGGCCCGGATGACATCTACGTTTCACCCAGTCAGATTCGCCGCTTTAACCTGCGCACCGGGGACACCATTTCCGGCAAGATCCGCCCACCCAAGGATGGCGAACGCTATTTCGCCCTGCTTAAGGTCAGCGAGATCAACTTCGACAAACCGGAAAACGCCAAGAGCAAAATTCTGTTCGAGAACCTCACGCCGCTGTTCCCCAACGAACGCTTTGTGATGGAAGCCGGCAACGGCTCTACCGAAGACCTGACCGCACGAACCATCGACATGGTGGCACCGTTCGGAAAGGGTCAGCGCGGACTTATCGTCTCCCCGCCTAAAGCGGGTAAGACCCTGATGCTGCAAAACATCGCTGCCAATCTCGCACGCAACCACCCCGATGTACACCTGATCGTACTGCTGATCGATGAGCGCCCCGAGGAGGTGACCGAAATGTCCCGCTCGGTGCGCGGAGAGGTGGTCGCCAGTACCTTCGACGAGCCGCCAGCCCGTCACGTACAGGTCGCTGACATGGTGATCGAAAAGGCCAAGCGCCTGGTCGAGCACAAAAAGGATGTGGTTATCCTGCTCGACTCCATTACCCGCCTGGCGCGCGCCTACAACACCGTCATCCCCTCCTCCGGCAAGGTTCTCACCGGTGGTGTCGACGCCCATGCCCTGGAGCGTCCCAAGCGCTTCTTCGGGGCGGCGCGTAACATCGAAGAGGGTGGCAGCCTCACCATCATAGCCACCGCCCTGGTCGAAACCGGCTCCAAGATGGATGACGTCATCTTCGAGGAGTTCAAGGGTACCGGTAACATGGAGCTCAACCTCGACCGCCGTATCGCTGAAAAGCGGGTTTTCCCGGCGATCAACATCAACAAATCCGGCACCCGCCGCGAAGACTTGCTGGTTCCCGAGGAGGAGCTGCAACGCTTCTGGATCCTGCGCAAGATTCTCCATCCAATGGATGAGATCGCCGCGATTGAGTTCCTACTCGACCGCATGAAAGACAGCAAAACCAACGAGGAGTTCTTCCTGTCCATGAAGCGCAAGTAGTGCGGACCGGAAACCTCCCAGCACGGCCCTGACCGATGAAATATCGCGACCTGCGTGATTTCCTGCGCCAGCTCGAAGAGCGAGGCGAACTCAAACGGATCGACACCGAGGTCGATCCGTACCTTGAGATGACAGAGATCGCTGACCGTACCCTGCGCCAAAAGGGTCCGGCACTGCTGTTTGAAAACCCTAAAGGGTTCGACACACCGGTGTTGGCCAACCTGTTTGGTACCCCCGAGCGGGTAGCGCTGGGCATGGGTGCCGATTCGATCGACGCCCTGCGCGAGATTGGTAAGCTGCTCGCTTACCTCAAGGAGCCCGAGCCCCCCAAAGGGATGCGCGACGCGCTGGAAAAGATGCCACTGCTTAAAAAGGTGCTCTCTATGAGCCCCAAGGTGGTACGCAAGGCTCCTTGCCAGGAGGTTGTGATCGAGGGTGAGGCGGTGGATTTACACTCGTTGCCCATCCAGACCTGTTGGCCCGGTGACGCAGGACCGCTGGTTACCTGGCCACTGGTCATCACCCGCGGACCGCTCAAGGAGCGACAGAATCTGGGGATCTATCGTCAGCAACTGATCGGGCGCAACAAGCTGATCATGCGCTGGCTCTCCCACCGCGGCGGAGCCCTCGATTTCCGCGACTGGCAACAGCAGCACCCAGGCGAACCCTTTCCGGTTAGCGTAGCGCTGGGGGCCGACCCCGCCACCATACTGGGGGCCGTAACGCCCGTGCCGGACAGCCTGTCGGAATACGCCTTCGCCGGCCTGCTGCGCGGCAGCAAGACCGAGCTGGTAAAGAGCATCGGCAACAACCTGCAGGTGCCCGCCAGCGCCGAATATGTGCTGGAGGGATATATCTACCCCGACGAGATGGCGGACGAGGGCCCCTTTGGCGACCACACCGGCTATTACAACGAAGTAGATCGTTTCCCGGTCTTTACCGTGGAGCGCATTACCCACCGCCACGAGCCGATCTACCACAGTACCTATACCGGTCGCCCCCCCGATGAACCCGCGGTACTGGGTGTCGCGCTTAACGAAGTGTTCGTACCCATTCTGCAGAAGCAGTTTCCAGAGATTATCGATTTTTACCTGCCACCCGAGGGCTGCTCCTACCGCATGGCGGTGGTCACCCTGCGCAAGCAGTACCCGGGACATGCCAAACGGGTCATGCTGGGGGTTTGGTCCTTCCTGCGCCAGTTTATGTACACCAAATTTATTATTGTCTGCGACGAGGACGTTAACGCCCGCGACTGGAACGATGTTATCTGGGCGATGACCACCCGAATGGACCCCCGACGGGATAGCGTCTTCGTCGACAACACGCCCATCGACTACCTCGACTTCGCCTCTCCCGTATCGGGGCTGGGTTCCAAAGTAGGCTTCGACGCCACCAACAAATGGCCAGGAGAAACCGATCGCGAGTGGGGCGAACCGATCACCATGAGCGGCGAGGTCAAGCAGCGCGTTGACGAAATTTGGGACCAGCTCGGCATCGATTCGTGAACTTTCGCCTGAGCATCGCCCCGTTACAGGAGAGCATCCCCCTCGACACCTCCCTCAGCCTGCTCGAAAACTTGCGCAAGCAGGGCTACCAACTCCCGTCGAGCTGTCGTAACGGCAACTGCTATATTTGTGAAACAACACTGGTTAAGGGTGAGGTCGAATCCCGCCGGGGTCAGCGAACCCTCGCCAGCCAACAACCACACACCATCTACAGCTGTATCAGCTACCCCCGTAGCGATCTGGAGATAACCGCCGCAACCCTGCGACGATCAGGAGAGTTAAGAATGACCCCACTGGCCTGTCAGGTCCAATCCATCGAGCGACTGAATCACGATGTCTATCGTGTGCAGCTATTGGCCCCCGCAGGCCAACTGCCAGAATTTTATGCCGGTCAGTACCTGATGCTGGAGCTGGAAGATGGGCAACAGTGTCCCTTTTCTATCGCCAGTGCACCCGGGCGCCTGTCCCGGCACCGAGAGATCGAACTGCACATTCAACACGCAGCAGCCAGCGAGATCTCCGACCGAATTCTGCATAGCGTACAGCACAGCAAGGTGGTCAAGGTGATACTTCCCCAGGGTAATTGCCACCTGCAAAGCATTCCCCAGACCCCGCTGGTGTTTCTGGCCGCCGGTACCGGGTTCGCACAGATGAAGGGAATGATCGAGCACTGCCTGGAGCAGCAGCACCTGATGCCACTGCACCTCTATTGGGGTGTGCGCAAGGTGGAGCACTTCTACCTGCCGACACTGCCCCATAGCTGGTCACAGCAGCATCGAGTCACCTTTCACCCCGTCATCAGCGACGAGCAGGATGCCGACTGGGATGGGCGCTGCGGGGCGCTGCACCACGCGGTGGTCGAAGATATTGCAGATCTGGGGGATGCCCATTTTTACATCTGCGGGTCACCGCAGATGGTCTACGCCAGCCTCGACGACCTCATCGCCGCCGGCGTCGAGCGGTCGCGCATCCATTCCGACGTGTTCGATTACGCTCCCCGCGAAGGCTAGGGAGCGCAGGCTAGTCAGCGAACGCACGCCTCCACCGGGCATCAAGCTGAGCGAGTTGCCAGCTCCAGGCCCTCACGGAAATAACGCGTGCTCTCCTCGTGCTCGCCGAGCTGGGCCAGTAGCTGGCCTAACTCGTTGCAGGCTACGGTGCTACGGGTGAGCTTAAGACTCTTTTCAAAGCTTTCCCGTGCTTTGCCCCACAGCTCATTGGCCAAGCAGATCCGCCCAAGGGCAATCAGCAACACCGGGTTATCCGGATGCTCCTTCAGCAAGGCTTCGGCTTTGATCAGCTGGCTGGAAATATCCGCACTACGTACACGACCATAGAGCTCCATCAAGCGATCGCTGTAATGGCGGCGCAGGGACTTTGAAAGTAGCTGCTCAGCTCTTTCCCACGCCTGCAAACGGATCAGGCAGTTCGCATAATGCGCTACCAACACCTCATCCTGCTTCTGCTTACGACTCAACCCGTCCCAGATGAGATCGGCCTGTTGCAGCGATTCCGCCTCAGCGGCACGGGCTCCCTTTTCACAGGCCAGCGCAAACAGTTTCGCGTAAGCTTCGCCCTGCAATTTGAGGATCTCATCAGCGGGCAAAACCTGATAGCGCTCCAGAACAGGTAACAGACCCTGCAGCCCCTCCCAGTCGTGCAAGCGGTAATAAACCCGCACCAGCAACTTCAACATATAGGGGTGTCTGGGCACTTTCCGGCGCAACTCCTTAAGCACCGCCAACGCCTGCTCCAACTGCCCGCTGGAGAGATACAGCTGGGCCTGGGTGATACCCACGGCCACCGTGGCCCCCGGCACGTCAGCATCGGCTCGGCGCAGGTACTCTCCGGTCAGCTGCTCGTCGCCCATCAGGTGCGCTGCCCGCGCAGCGGCCAGGTAGTTCACCAACGGTGACTCACCTTCAGCCGCCGCCCTGCCTAACTGGCGGTGGGCAGATTTCCAGTTTCCCTTTATCAGGTTAAGCAATCCACGGGAGGCGTTGACCCGGGCTCGCCGGAGACGGCTGCCCGCGGTGACGGGAACCACCAGATTAAGGGATGCCAGCAACAACCAGAGCAGAGCCTTGGCGCACCAGACGATGCAGAGCAGTACCAGAATCAGCAACAATCCCATCCACAGGGTGGTTTCAAATGTGGTATCACCGTAAGCGATCAGGATGTAGCCGTTATCCAGCACCATTCCGTTGGCCACCAGCGCCATCGCGAGCAACGCCAGCAATAGCATCAGAAACCATTTCATTGGGCAGCCTCCTCGCGGCGATGAAGCTGCTCATTGAAGGCTTTGATCGCCTTGAGTGATCCGCTGATATCAGGGAGGTCGGGGCTCAACTGCAACGACTGCAACTGTTGCAGCTGCTTCACCATTGAGACCGATGCCTGACTGTTATAGGAAAAATAACGTTCCAGCCAATCAAGGCTAGCTCTCAGGCTGGCGTCATACACCCGCTGCTGCCCCTTGAGCAGCGCCAACTGAGCCTGCTCCATCATCAGTCGCAGGTTTTGTCGCAGGTAAACCTCCTCATCGGGGGTCAACAACTCCTGCAGAGGCTCGCTACGGTGGGTATTAAGACGAAAATACTGCGTAAACCGCTCCAGGCTGGCTTGCCCCCGCACCCACAAGCGTTGCAGCAGGGGCTGCTCCTCGGCAACCACCACCTCGGCCGGTGCCGTGCCCGCTATCTGATACCCATCAACCGGTAACAGGGGCAGCGCCATCGCCTGCTCAGCCAGCGCCGCCAGCTGCAGATAGACCCCTTCACTGTCAACTCTTGGGACCGCGCGGATCGCAACCAGATCAGCCGCCAAGGCTTCGCGCACCGGGAACAGTGATACATTATCGAGGTCGCGCACGATGCGGTCGGCACTGGTGAGCAACGCCTCCACCCCGGAGATACTGCCCTCGGTCAACAGTCGCTGGTTAGCAAGCCGCAACAGGTACTCGACCTCGGCTAGTTGCCAGTCATCGCGGCTGGTGCGCTGCAGTTCGTTGAGTTGACTCTGCAAACTCTGGCTGTTTTGGTCGAGTTTCTCCCCCGTTGCCCGTAACCGCTCTTCAAACTGCACCTGACTCTCGGCCAAGGGGGAAAGCGCGGACAACTCCTCGCGCAGGGCGCTATTGCTACTCTCCAGGCGACCGGCAAGGCTTTGCAGATCTGAAGCCAGCTGCTGCTCGGCGTCAGGATAACTGCGATGCTCAAGGTAATACTGGATATCCCGATCCATATAAACCAGAGCCGCCACGCCTGCACAGGCGACAAACGCCAACACCAGCGCCAGCAGGGCCAGCCACGAGCGCCCTCCCGTCGCGACCTTAGGGGGTACGGCCTCGCCAGTAGATTTCAACGCATCCGCGCGAGAAACACTGTCTTCGCCCTTTTTAGCGTGGGGGGAGGGGCGGGTAGCTGCAGCCAGGGCGGCAGCCTGTATCTGTTCATCACTCACCCGGGAGACCGCCTCGGTGGTCGCTGCGCTCTGCTCCGACTCCTCAGCCAACGCATCGGCCACCTTGGGCTCAACGGGCGTTGACGGAGGCTCGGCACCATCGCGTTCAACGTCTGCTGGGTTGTTGGGAGGAGAGAGTTCCGTCGATTCATCGGTCGATAGCTCGGGGCTCTCCTGCTCCGACGGTTTCTCGCTATCGTGCTTTCCACGCTTCTTGCTCATGGCATCCCCTGTTAGCTGTGGCTGGCCTCCACCTGAGCGGCCAGATGCTGCAATGATTCCATTATGGCTGAATCTCCCGCTCCGTCACTTATCCAAACGGATGCAAAGCCCTTATTCGCCATCAATTGCGCGACCCGCTCACTGGGAACCAGCAAATGAATCGACGCACGCTGGTCATCGGCCAGCAACTGCGTTAATCGTTCGGCGATGCCACCACTGGTGACCACCGCAAGGTTAATCCGGTGTTGCGCCACCCGTGACAGAAACTCAGCCGGCTCATAGGCTAGCGAATGACGCTCATAGACCGGTAATTCTATCACCTCAGCGCCCCGCGCACTCAGCTCAGTCGCCAGGTGCTCACGCCCTCCGACGCCCTTGACCAGCAGGATCCGCTGGCCCGCTATATTGGCAAACGCCGGCAACTGCAACAACGCCTCGCTGTCGGTACCCTCTTTGGCAAACTCCACCTCCACACCCAGGCGCTCCACCTCTTCGGCGGTTCCCCCGCCAATCGCAAACCATTCCACCGCAACCGGCATCTGTGGCCAATATCGGTCAATCAGGTCGCCGCCAAAGCGAGCCGCGGAGCGGCTGATAAAGATCAGCTTCTGAAAGCGATCCAGATCCAGCACCTGCGCCTTGACCTGTTCGCTCTCCACCAGGGCCCTGGCCTCAATGAGCGGCATAACCAGGGCGCCGGCGCCGGCCGCGCGCAGCTTTTGGGCCAACCGCTCAGCCTGCTCGGTGGGCCGGGTCACCAGTACCTGCAGGCCGGAACAATCAGTCGTGATAGAGCTCGGCAAGAATCTCTCCCGCTCCCTGGCTCAGCAAATCCTCGGCGACATCGACACCGATGCGCTCGCAGTCGGCCACCACACCCCGTAGTTCGCTGGTCAACACGGTGGTTGCATCAGGACGGGCGACCAATCCACGCAGGTAGATCTCATCGCCTTGCTGAACGGCAAAGCTGGCGATCGGCACCTGACAGCCGCCTTGCAACTGCTTATTCATCGCTCGCTCCGCCAGCACGCAGTTGGCGGTCACCTCATGGTGCAGGGTCTTGATCAGCTCGCGGGTCGCAACGTCGTCCATGCGGCACTCGATGCCAACGGCACCCTGGCCTCCAGCGGGCAGACTCCGCTCAATGTCGATAAAGGCCGTAATACGATCCTCAAACTCCAGGCGGATCAAACCCGCCGCTGCAAGAATAATGGCGTCATACTCTCCGGCATCGAGCTTGGCCAAACGAGTGTTAACGTTGCCGCGCAGAAAATTGATGGTCAGGTCGGGGCGCAACTTCAATAGCTGGCACTGACGGCGCAGGCTGGAGGTTCCCACGATAGCGCCCTGGGGCAACTCATCGAGAGAAGCATAGGTGTTGGATACAAAAGCATCACGGGGATCTTCACGCTCGCAGATAACCGCGAGCCCCAGGCCTTCAGGGAAATCCATCGGCACATCCTTCATCGAATGCACTGCGATATCCGCGCGCCCTTCCAGCATCGCCGTTTCCAGCTCTTTAACAAACAATCCCTTACCGCCGATTTTGGCCAGTGGCGCATCCAGGATTCGATCTCCGCGGCTGGTCATCGCCACCAGTTCCACTTCCAGTCCCGGATGAGCGGCCATCAAACGGCTTTTGACATGTTCTGCCTGCCACAACGCCAGGGCACTCTTACGGGTCGCAATACGGATTTTTTTCACGTTTAATTCCAACAGTTAATCACTCTTAAAGAAGGGCTCTATAATACGGCAGGGCCCGCGATTTCGCACCCTTGGCCGAGGCTCAAAGGACAAATCGTTGACTCAGGTTCCGTTTCACAGCCGCCTGCAGGCTATAGGCGCTGCATCAAGCGTCGAGTCGCAGCGACATGACGGCGACTTACCTGCAACGCCTCCTCCTGTCCCGCCAAAAATAATTGGTAATGACCCTCGCCTGTTCGCTCAAGGCGGTCGATGGCGGCACAGGAGACCAGCGCGTTGCGGTGGATGCGCACAAAGCGCTCGCCAAATTCCGCCTCCAGCTCTTTAAGGGTGTCGTCGATCAGCAGTTCGCCCCCCTTATGCCGCACCGTCACATACTTGTTGTCCGCCACAAAGCAGATTACATCGGCCAAGGGTATCAACTCGATCCCTTTGTGGGTACGGGCGCTAATATGGCAACGCTGCCCCGTCCCCTCCTGCTGCTGGGAAAGGGCGGCTAACTGAATACGATTGGCACGACTGCCGCTATCGAGCGCTTTCTGCAACGCCTCCTGGCGCACGGGTTTAAGCAGGTAACCGACGGCTTGCACCTCAAACGCCTCGATCGCGTACTCTCCATAGGCCGTGCAGAAGATCACCGCCGGTGGCGTCCGTAACGTGCAGAGGTGACGGGCAGCGGCCATGCCGTCCATGCCCGGCATGCGGATATCCATCAGCACGACATCCGGATTGAAGCGCTGGCTCAGGGCGATCGCCTGCTCGCCGTTACTGGCTTCCTCATCCAGCACCTCATAGCCCTCGCACAACTCTACCATGCGGCGCAATCGGTCCCGCGCCAGGGGTTCGTCGTCGGCCAACAATACCTTCATGCCGTCGCCTCCGTGAGCGGATGGCAGGGATAACTTATTACCACCATATATAGCTGATGCTCCTTCACCCGTATCATCTTGGCCGCTCCACCATAAAGTGCTCGCAGCCGGTCTTCAATGTTGGCCAGCGCTATACGGTTGCCCCCACTCGCTCCGCCACCGCCAGCCGGCATCGGGTTGCTAACCCGGAGGCTGAGGAGACCATCTCGATACTCACCGGATACGGTAACCGTGCCACCTTCGGTGAGTGGCTGCACGCCGTGGTGAATCGCATTCTCCAATAACGGCTGCAGCGTCAACAGCGGGATCGGCAGTTCGCCAGGTAACTCCGACAGCTGCCAGTCAACCTGCAACCGCCCTCCCAAGCGTAACTTTTCGATTCTTAAATATTGCCGACACAGCTCCAGTTCGCGATGCAGCGTCACCTCACTGCTGCCCTGCTGCAAGCTGGCGCGAAACAGCTCCGACAAGTCGATGACCGCCTGCTCGGCTTTTTCCGGCTCGACCGCAATCAGGCTGGCAATACTGTTCATGCTGTTGAACAAAAAATGGGGCCGAATACGCGACTGCAACGACTGCAAACGCGCCTGTAATTCTGCCTTTTGCTGGCGATGCAACTCATGCTGCACATAAAGGTAACGCAATACCATGCCGGTGATAATGATGCCGATCAGCAGGTTGCGCAGCAGCGGCCACACCTCAAGCGTGAACCAGAACGCGTTGAGGGGCAACGGAAACATCATCCAGCGGGAAATGAGCGAGAAGCTGAGGGTTACACCGCTCACCAGCAACATACAAACCAGCACCACCTGGGGCATGGGACGACTGCTGAGCCAGTCCCGCAGCAGGCACAGCAACGCAGTACTGCTGAGCATAATCCACTGTACGAACAGCGATGAAATCGCCAGATAATCCCAGTCAATGCCGTGGGGACCCGATGCCGCCAGCACCTCCACCAGCACCAGCAGTTGGGTGATCAGAATCAGCGCCAGCACCGCCGGTGTGCGGCAGAGGTCGGGCAGGAAAAAGTCCTGACTATCGACACTTCTATTGGTAACGGAATCCCTGTTCATAAACGGCAGGGTACAGGCCAGCGCCAGCAATGCAAAGCATCCTCTCCCAAGACGCATCACCCGATGCTCAAAACTGTTATAATCGTCCGAATTTTTTTCACCGTACGGGGCCATTGGCACCCTCGATATCAAGGAAGCAGCATGAGCAGTGACGAGCAGAAGACCAATCAGCAATGGGGCGGCCGTTTCAATGAGCCCACCGACGCCTTCGTGGCCCGATTTACCGCCTCGATCGACTTCGACAAGCGCCTCTACGACCAGGACATCCGCGGCTCCCAAGCTCACGCTCGCATGCTCAACAAAATTGGCGTACTAACCGACGAAGAGCTAACGGCTATCACCGAGGGGCTCGACCAGATCAAGAGCGAGATCGAACGCGGAGAGATCGAATGGTCGGTCGAACTGGAAGATATTCACATGAACATCGAGGCGCGTCTTACCGACCGCATCGGTATCACCGGCAAGAAGCTGCACACCGGCCGTTCCCGCAACGACCAGATCGCCACCGACATCCGCCTCTACCTGCGAGATGAAATCGACTTCCTGCTCACCGAAGTGACCCGCTTGCAGGAGGGACTGCTGGAGGTTGCCGAACGCGAAGCCGGCACCATAATGCCCGGTTTCACCCACCTGCAAACCGCGCAACCGGTTACCTTTGGCCACCACCTGATGGCCTGGTTTGAGATGTTATCGCGCGACTACGGGCGCCTGCACGATTGCCGCGCCCGACTGAACCAGTCCCCACTGGGGGCTGCGGCCCTGGCTGGCACCACCTACCCCATCGACCGTTTCTACAGCGCCGAGTTGCTCGATTTCGACGGCCCTACCGCCAACTCACTGGACTCGGTTAGCGACCGCGACTTCGCCATTGAGTTCTGCGCCGCCGCCAGCCTGGTAATGACCCACCTGTCGCGCATGTCAGAAGAGCTGGTGCTATGGACCTCGGCCCAGTTCAACTTTATCGAGCTGCCCGACCGTTTCTGCACCGGTTCCAGCATCATGCCGCAGAAAAAAAATCCCGACGTGCCGGAGCTGGTGCGGGGCAAGAGTGGCCGCGTCAATGGCCACCTGATCTCCCTGCTGACCCTGATGAAGTCCCAGCCACTGGCCTATAACAAAGACAACCAGGAGGACAAGGAACCCCTGTTCGATACGGTCGACACCCTCAAGGGTTGCCTGCGAGCCTACGCCGATATGGTGCCCGCGATCCGCGCCAAAGCCGATAGCATGCGCGATGCCGCACGCCGAGGCTTCTCCACCGCGACCGATCTGGCCGATTACCTGGTGCGCAAGGGGATGCCCTTTCGTGACGCTCACGAAGTGGTGGGTAAAGCCGTTGCCTTTGGCATCGAGAACGGTCTGGACCTTTCCGAAATGAGCCTCGACCAACTGAGCCAGTTTTCCGATACCATCTGCGACGACGTATTCGACGTACTGACCCTGGAGGGTTCCGTCAACGCCCGCAACCACACCGGTGGCACGGCTCCGGCCCAGGTAAAATTGGCGGTCACCGCGGCCCGCGCAACGCTCGCCGCACGGCGCTAGCCCGTTGCGTCGACACCCTGGACAGGGGTGTCGACGGGCACCACCTATACTGTGAAAATGAGCCAACACCATCATGCCCTGATCCATAGCCTGGAGGGCGGCGTCGATCGCAAGACGCTCAAACGCATCCAGCAGCGATTTATGGAGATCAACCAAGGGCGCCTGCAGCGGGCGAGGGATGGACTCGCCACACGCCAACAACTGTTCCTCGATCTGCTGCCCCTATTGTTTATGGAGAATCACCCGCTACTGCCGGGGTTCGTCTCCTACCAGACCCCCGCCGGTATCTCCCGCTATGAGCCCGACAAAAGGATTCTGAACGAAGCCAGCCGCCTGACCCGCAGCTTTCGTTATCGACGCAAGCCCAACCGCCAATGCCGTATCTACAGTCTCTTCCTAATGGGCAGTTGCGGCAGCCTCGCCCACTCGGGCCGCAGCGACCTCGACATCTGGGTCTGCCATGCGCCCGACCTTAGTGAGCAGGAACGCAAAGAGCTGCAACACAAGTGCACCCTGATCGAGAAGTGGGCCCAACCCTTTAACCTCGAAGTGCACTTTTTCCTCATGGACGACGAAAAGTTTCGCCACCGCCAACACCAGGCCGAACTATCCGGTGAAGATTGCGGAAGCTCTCAACACAGCCTGCTATTGGACGAGTTTTATCGCACAGCCTTACTGCTGGCGGGACGCTACCCAATCTGGTGGTTGATCCCTCCCGGCGATGAAACTCACTACGACCATTACGCCCAGCGGCTGCGAGACAAACGCTACATTCATGACGACGAAACCGTCGATTTCGGAGGTCTCACCGAGATTCCCGCCGGCGAGTTTGTCGGTGCCGGCCTATGGCAGATGTTTAAGGGCCTGGAGTCGCCCTATAAATCGGTACTCAAACTGATGCTCACCGAACTCTACGCCAGCCGCAGCGATGAACTGATCAGCATGACCTTTAAGCGTCGCGTTTATCAGGGTGAAGACTCTCTCGACGCTCTCGACCCCTACATCCTGCTCTACCACAAGCTGGAACACTACCTGCGGGTTAAGGAGCAATGGCAGCGCCTGGAACTGGTGCGCAAGGCCCTCTACTTCAAGGTGGGCAAGCGACTGAGTATACGCCCGCGCCGTGCACGCTCCTGGCAACGCGGCGTACTGGAACAGTTGGCCACGGCGTGGGAGTGGGACAGCGACACTCTGGCAGACCTCGACAACCACAACCAGTGGAAGGTGGACCGGGTAACCGAGGAGCGCTCGGTACTGGTATCCCAGTTGATGCACAGCTACCGCTTTCTCAGCGAATTCAGTCGCGGCGCAGATAGCGATACCCTGATCTCCCAACGGGACATGCAACTACTCGGGCGACGCCTGTACGCTGCCTTCGAGCGCCGCGCCAACAAGATTCCGCGCCTTAATCCCGGCATCTCCCAGGATATGGCCGAAGCCAACCTGTCTCTCGTTTACCATGATAGCCCTAGCCCTGAGTGGCAGCTGTTTCGCGGGGCGCTCAAGCACGATGAGCTGTCTCACCACTCCCCGCTCAAACAGGCACCATCAATGATCAGCTTGCTTGGCTGGTGCCACTTCAATCGGGTAATCGACAACAGCACTTACCTGTCGCTGTTTCCCGGCAACAGCGCGCTCACCGAGCACGAGCTGCAACTCCTGCTGCAGGCGCTGAAGCACCACCTGCCATTGGCGTCCGCCCCGGTGGACGATGACACCTACCTGCAACCAAGCCGCCCCCAAAACGTCCTTCTCCTGATCAACGCCGGGGTGGACCCAATGGCCACCAGCAGCCGGCGCAATGTTCACCTGCTCAGCAGTCGCACCGACTCTCTTGGTTTCAGCGCACTGCGCGCCAACCATGTCATCACGATCGACCAGTTAACGGTCAATAGCTGGAACGAGTGGAGTGTGACTCGCTTCGAGGGCCCCGATGCACTGGTGCACTGCCTGCGTGAACACCTGAGCCTAAGCGCTAATGCCCACCCCCCGCAGCCGACCATCCGCTGTTACTGCCGCAACCGGTCGCAGCAGATACAGGACCGGGTGAGCGAGCTGTTTACCGATATTCGCCACCACCTGCAGCACGGAAGGCACGACCATTGCCGCTATATTTTGCAGGTAGAGCACCACTTCCATGTGTTGCAGCAATACCCCCAGGCCCGGGTCCGCAGCTTTGAGGATGAACGCTCACTGATCGGCTTTCTGGGCCAGGCGCAGCATGGGTTTAGTCCGATCGTAGTGGATCGGCACGCGCTCACCGACAGCATATTATCGCTACTATTACCCCACAACGAGGCGGGCCGCATTCAACTGTTTTACCAACAGTTTCACGGGCAAAAAATTCACCTCTACCTGCTGGATGAGCGCGGTTCACTACTGCGCCAGACCTTGCCCCACGGCGACCTGCAACAGGTGCTGGCACAGATATATCGCTTCTTGCAGCGGGTGGTATTCCGCCTCAACGCGCACCCGGAACAACCCCAGGGCCCCTTCACCAGCGATTCGATAGAGCTTTACGAGATCGACGCACGTAGCGACTACGCTCCGCGCCAGCTGCGCCCGGTAACTCCACCGCAACAGAGTGATGCGCCCTACATGGAGGTTCAGGTAATCATCGAACTCGACGCCGACGATGCCGAGCGGCTCACTATCTTCTGCGGCGAGCGCGAGTTCAACTCTTTCGAGTACGGCAGTCGCCAGCTAGAGGCCGCTGCCGACTACATTCTCCAGCAACGCCATGGCAGAGAACGCTATCCCTGCTACATCACCGACGTTGACCTGCCCCTGCCCCAGGGGGGCGATACCCTGCAGTCAATCCAGTACCTGCAGCGCAAGCGCGATATCGAGGCATTATTGGACCGCACCCTGAATTAGTCCTCAGGCTACAACGACAGTGCTACCGGTTCGCCAGACTGCTCGCTCAGACAGCGGTTGAGCATAGGCATGAACGCCTCGCCACTGCGAGTACAGTGCCACCCCCCCTCATCGTCGAGTGCAAAATGAAAGCCGCCACTGCGAGCCGCCATCCACAGCTGCCCCGTTGCCGCCTGACGACTGAGGATCACCTGGCTGCCATCCTCGCAGGTCAGGGTAAGAATACCGGCGGCCGTTTCATAATCGATATCAACCCCCGCCTCCTCGATGGCATCCTCGATCGACATCATCAACTCATCAAGCAGCTGGTTTACGTTATTTTCACTCATCGCCCTGCACTCCGGATTACGCGTTGACCCTCACTGAAGGCGAGTTTAACACGCCCCGTAGCAGCGTAGGCAAGGTAACAGACAGCAGGTATACTGTGGCACCAAACCCTTTATTCACTAGCGACGAGAACAACGATGATACGCATACTTTTGCCCCTGTTACTGGCAATCGGGTTACTGGCTGGCTGCGGCCAGAAGGGTCCGTTATACCTGCCCGACGCACAGGTTTCGTATCAGCCCGCATCCTCACCCGACCAGTAACCGCCAAGGCCAGCCCCCTCAATGGATCACTTTATCTATCAAGACGGCGAACTGTTTGCTGAACAGGTCTCCGCCAACGACATTGCTGCGCAGTTCGGCACCCCCTGCTACGTCTACTCGCGGGCAACCCTCGAACGCCATTACAACGCTTACGACCAAGCCCTGGCCGCCCACCCCCACCTGATCTGTTATGCGATCAAGGCCAATAGCAACCTGGGGGTGCTCAATGTACTCGCACGTCTGGGCGCAGGTTTTGATATTGTCTCCATCGGCGAGCTGGAGCGGGTCCTGGCGGCCGGGGGTGACCCCTCACGCATCATCTTCTCCGGTGTCGGCAAACAGGCCGCCGAGATGCGCCGCGCTCTGGATGTTGGCATCCACTGCTTTAATATCGAATCGGAAGCCGAGCTAGAGCGCTTGCAACAGGTTGCCTCCGAGATGGGGGTTAGCGCACGCATCTCCCTGCGGGTGAATCCGGATGTGGATGCCGGCACCCACCCCTACATCTCCACCGGACTCAAGGAGAACAAGTTCGGGATCGATTTCAAAGTGGCGCCACGGGTTTATCGCCACGCGGCCACCCTGCCCAACATTGAGGTCGTTGGCGTCGACTGCCATATCGGCTCCCAATTAACGGAGCTGGCGCCTTTTCTCGACGCCCTCGATCGCTTGCTGGCCCTGATTGACGAACTCAAGAGCGATGGCATCGAGATCAAGCACCTCGACCTTGGTGGCGGCCTCGGCGTTAGCTATCAAGGGGAACAGCCTCCGCAACCGGCCGACTATGCCAGCGCCGTATTGGCGCGCCTCGGCAACCGCGAACTGACTCTGGTGCTGGAGCCCGGACGCTCAATCGCTGCCAATGCCGGCATCATGCTGACTCGCGTAGAGTACCTGAAGGAGAACAGCGGCAAGCACTTCGCCATTGTCGATGCCGCCATGAACGACCTCATCCGCCCCGCTCTTTATCAGGCCTGGCAAGAGATTATTCCGGTCAAGCCACGCGCCCATGGTGAACCCCACAACTACGACCTCGTCGGACCCATCTGTGAGACCGGAGATTTTATCGGCAAGGATCGCGAGCTGGTAGTTGAGGCCGGCGATCTACTGGCCGTTCGCAGCGCCGGCGCCTATGGTTTCACCATGAGTTCCAACTACAACAGCCGCAACCGCGCTGCCGAAATCATGGTTGATGGCGATCAGCTGCATCTGGTTCGCAAGCGGGAAACCTTTGCCCAACAGATCGCTAACGAATCCCTGCTACCGGACTGACGCCTCATGCTACTGCGATTTACCAAGATGCACGGCCTGGGCAATGATTTCGCTGTTATCGACCTGGTGACCCAGCACGCCCACATCAGCGCAGATCAGGTGCGCAGGTTAGCGGACCGCAATTTTGGCATTGGGTTCGACCAGATGCTGATCGTCGAGCCCCCACAGAATCCCGACGTTGACTTCCGCTACCGCATCTTCAATGCCGATGGCAGCGAGGTAGAACAGTGCGGCAACGGCGCGCGCTGTTTTGCCCGCTTTGTGTACGACAAAAAACTGACCCCAAAAAACCGGATTCGAGTTGAAACCAGCAGCGGTGACATCGAACTCCAGATCACCAGCAACAAGGATGTCAGCGTCAATATGGGAGTGCCGGTACTGGAACCGGCCCGGATCCCCTTCGAGGCACCATCTCCCGCCCCCACCTATGCACTCGATGTAGATGGCCAGCCTCTGACCATCGGCGCCGTCTCCATGGGCAATCCCCACGCGGTGATGCTGGTCGAGGATGTCGATAGCGCGCAGGTCCTGGAACTGGGGCCACGGGTAGAGCATCACCCCCAGTTCCCTCAGCGCTGTAACGTCGGCTTCCTGCAGGTGGTGAGTCGCAAGGAGATTCGACTGCGGGTATTCGAGCGCGGCGTTGGGGAAACCCTCGCCTGCGGCACCGGTGCCTGTGCAGCGTTGGTCGCCGGCCGCCTGCGCGGACTACTCGACGAAGAGGTGACAGCGCAGCTGCGAGGTGGCACCCTAAAGCTACAGTGGAAGGGGGATAACCACCCGGTCATCATGACCGGCCCCGCGACCCGGGTCTACGAAGGACAGATCAGGATATGAGACAACACCCATGAGCGAGTACGATAGCGAGACCACCACCGAGATCAGTGAAGATCAGGTCGGTGAATACCTGCGCCAACACCCCGACTTTTTCCACCAGCGTGACGACCTGCTGCTGAAGATGCAGATACCCCATCAACGGGGCGAGGCGATATCACTGGTAGAGCGACAGGTAAATGTTCTGCGCGAGCGCAATCTGGAGATGCGCCAGCGGCTCAATCACCTGCTGGACGTTGCCCGCGATAACGATCGCCTGTTCGACAAAACCCGACGCCTGGTGCTCGCCCTACTGGAAGCGCGCACTGTTGACGATGTCGTCAGCGCGACCGAAGAGAGCCTACGCAACGATTTTCAGGTTCCCTACTGCGAACTGGTGCTGTTCAGTGACAAACCTCTCAGCACCCACGGCCGGGTCGCCCCAATAGCCGATGCCAACCAGCAACTGGCGGAGCTATTGCGCAATAATCGCGCCGTCAGCGGCATTCTGCGCGACAACGAACTCAACTTCCTGTTTCCGGGACAGCGTCAGGAGATCGCCTCCGCTGCGGTCACCCCGCTGCAGTTCTCCGGTCGCTCATTCGGCGTTCTGGCCATTGCCAGCCAGGACGCGCAACAGTACCGCAGCAGTGTAGGCACCCTGTTCCTGAGCTATGTCGGGGATGTACTCAGCCGCACCCTGCCCCACCATATTGACGCACCGGGATGAGCCAAGCCCTCGACCCCTGGATCGAAGATTTCCTGCACTATCTGCGTGCCGAGCGACAGCTTTCCCCCCACACTTGGAGCAATTATCGTCGCGACCTCGGCAAGCTCGATCAATTTCGCGAGCAGCAGAAAATAGAGCACTGGCAACAGCTCGACAGCCATCATCTGCGCCAGTTCATCGCCAGCAGTCACCGTCAGGGACTAGGCGGCAAAAGCCTTCAACGACGACTCTCTGCGGTGCGCAGCTTTTATCGTTTCCTGAATCGGGAACAGCGCCTGGATACCAACCCCGCCACCGGCATCCGCGCCCCCAAGAGCAAACGCCGCCTGCCCCACACCCTGGATGCGGACCAGATGGGTCAACTACTGTCCATTAGCGACGATGATCCACTGGCGGTGCGCGACCAGTGCATCATGGAACTGTTCTACTCCTCGGGGCTGCGCTTGAGCGAACTGGTGGGGCTTGACCTCGACTCCATCGACCTTAAAGCGGCGCAATTGATCGCTATCGGTAAGGGCAACAAAAGCCGCCAACTGCCGATCGGTCGCCTCGCACTGGAGGCTCTGGGGCGCTGGTTAAGCTGTCGAGCGCAGATCGCAAGCGAAAACTGCCATGCGCTCTTCGTTTCCAGCCGCGGTAACCGCATCAGCCAGCGCCAGGTACAGACCCGGCTCAAGGAGTGGGGCATAAAGCAGCAGCTACCTGATAACCTGCACCCCCATAAGCTGCGTCACTCCTTCGCCAGCCACCTACTCGAATCCAGCGGCGATCTTCGGGCCGTACAGGAGTTGCTGGGCCACAGCGATATCTCCACTACCCAGATCTACACCCATCTGGACTTTCAGCACCTGGCCGACACCTACGACAAGGCACACCCGAGGGCGCAAAGGCGCAAGCGGTAATGATTGACGCTATCAGTTTTGACCTTGATGACACGCTCTGGGACAACCCACCCGTTATTCGCGCTGCCGAGGCAGCTCTTGAGAACTGGGTGCGAAAGCAGGTCCCCAAGCTGGTGCCTTACTACCAGCTGGAGACACTGCTGATTTTTCGACGCGAACTCATAGCGACAAACCCTCATTTACGCCACAGAATCAGCGAACTGCGCGAACAGGTTCTGTTCCGCGCACTGGTCCACAGCGGCTATCCGGAAAAAGAGAGCCAGGCACTGGCCAGCGAAGGATTCAATCTGTTTCTGGAAGCCCGCCATCAAGTGACCCCCTACCCTGAAGCCGAAGCGCTGTTACAAACTCTCGGTTCCCGCTTCACCCTGATCGCACTCACCAACGGCAACGCCGACGTCGCCCGCCTGCCTCTGGGACGCCATTTCGATCATAGCGTACGGGCCGAACAGATCAGCCTGGCCAAGCCCGATCCCGATTTCTACCGCGCGGCACTGCAACGGGTAGGTGTGGCCCCGCAGCGCACCCTGCATATCGGCGATGACCTGCAAAATGATGTAATCAGCGCCCGCGATGCGGGACTGTTCACGCTCTGGTTTAACCCCCGCAAACAGGAGGTCGACCGCAATCTATCACGCGAGCCGATTGAGCTTCAGGTTGAGCGCTTGGAGGAGATCCCTGCCACCATTAAACAGTGGCTTGCACGCAGGGATACCCACTAAAGCCGCAGATTAAATCGGCCGGCTGCCATAGCGGCTGACCGGCTTCCTGGGAGGATCTGAAGCGATGCTCGATTCCACTTCGGTGATGGTGCCGCCATTTGCTAGAAATTGAGCCACTTGCTGCTCGAGGGTCTCATGCAGTTTGCGCTGGGACTCAAGGGTACGGCTTTCTGCACTGAGCTGATTTCGACCCAGGGATTCGATGCCAGCATCGTCGTCAAACTCTTCGCCCAAACCCTGATCATCTACGTTGTCCGATTCCATATGACTGCTCTCACTAAAATCGCGGGCCATAATGCACCCCAGCACCTCTGTTGACGGAAGAACCTACAAAGACAATTTATAGCGGTTTTTTTGCCGCAGTCCAGAGAGTGAGAACCTGTTTTTTAATATTTTTTTATTCTAAAAATCATATGAATATCGGTGCAATGTAATTACAAAATCGCACCCCTCTCCTGAACAGCTACGAGTCGCCACGCTCCCCATGGAGGGTCACCACCAGGCGCCGCGCACCACCATAGTCACGATGTTCACACAGGTAGATTCCTTGCCAGGTCCCAAGCCGCAGCCGACCCTGGCCGACAGGCAAGGTCAGGCTCGCACCGAGCACACTGCTCTTGATATGGGCCGGCAGATCATCCGGGCCTTCGTCACGGTGCTGGTACCAGGGCTCGTCCTCGGGTATCGCCCGATTGAAGTGGCTTTCAAAATCCGCACGCACGCTGGGGTCCGCATTTTCATTCAAGGTAATCGAGGCGGAGGTATGTTGCAGCAGCAGATGCATCAAACCCACTTCGATCGATTCCAGCTCAGGAATCTGCGCCACGAACTCGGAGGTGATCAGGTGAAAGCCCCGGGCTCTTGGGCGCAAACTTATTTCTCGTTGTAACCACACGGGCTTGGACCTCTCGCTCAATAGTTTTAAAAGCGTAATCATTACAACATCAGGCTGCCTACTCAATCCATAGCCACCGCTATCTCCACCCGGCACCCGAAATGAAGCGGGGCTTGCTTCCACGCTCTCCATTCCATTACCCTGTCGCCTATTGCAATCCCTATTTATTAGTTTGATCTCTAACTTTTTTGAGCACCCCTCTTATGACCCAAACGCCCTATTGGCACGACGTACTCATTTCGCTACGGCGCATCATCCGCGCCACCGACCTTCAATCCAAGCGCATGACAAAAGTGTGCGGCCTCACGATACCCCAGGTTATGGTGCTACGTGCCATAGACCAACTCGGAGACGTTACCGTCAAACGCATATCGGATGACGTTTCCCTGAGCCAGGCAACCGTGACCACCATCCTCAATCGGCTTGAGGAGCGACAACTGTTAGACCGGGTGCGGGCACAGAAGGACCGGCGCATCGTAAATGCTCGCCTCACAGAATCTGGGCGCGAGGTACTGGCGGGTGCACCCCCCCTGCTGCATGAGAAATTTATCGAGCGCTTTGAGACCCTGGAGAACTGGGAAAAGACCCAAATCCTCTCCTCCATACAGCGCGTGGCCACCATGATGGACGCCGAGAGGATCGACGCAGCCCCACTTCTCGATATTGCGCCAGCCTCACCACCTACCTGACTCCAGCCCCTATAATGATTTGATCTCTAATCATTCCATCGTTAGACTAACAGCGCATCCACTCGCGTTTTATCCGCAACCTCCGCCCAAAAAGGAAGGACCAATAACATGGGAAAAACAGTCTTCGCGACCGGCCTGCTTAGTGCAGTCCTCGCCAGTAGCCCCGCCCTCGCCGCCGACTGCGGCAAGGTAACCATCGCAGACATGAACTGGAGTTCAGCAACCCTGATCGCCAATGTCGACCGCTTCATATTACAACACGGCTACGGCTGTGAGGCCGAGCTAGTCCCGGGGGATACCATGCCTACCGGTACCTCCATGATCGAAAAGGGAGAGCCCGACATCGCTCCAGAGCTATGGAGCAACTCCATGAAAGACGCGATCGACCGGGGCGTGGCAGAAAAACGCCTGCGCGTCGCGGGTAAGTCCCTGTCCGATGGCGGAGAAGAGGGGTTCTGGGTTCCCGAATATATGGTCAAGGCGGACCCATCCATGGCTACCATTAAAGGGGTGATCGCTAACGCTAAACTGTTCAAGCACCCTGAGGACCCCGACAAGTCTGCGTTCTATGGCTGTCCTGCAGGCTGGAACTGCCAGATCAGCTCCGGCAACCTGTTTAATGCTCTCAAGCTCGATGACGCTGGATTTGACCTGATCGATCCAGGCTCCGGTGCCGGCCTGTCCGGTGCCATCGCCCGTGCTTATGAGCGCGAAAAAGCCTGGTTCGGTTACTACTGGGCGCCGACAGCAGTGCTCGGCAAGTACAAAATGGTAAAAGTCGACTTCGGTTCCGGTGTAGACGAAGAGCAGTTCGTTGGTTGCACCACCCAAGCCGATTGCGCAAACCCCAAACCCACCATGTATCCACCCTCTCCGGTGCATACGGTGACTACCGAGAGCTTTGCCGCCACAGCCCCGCAGGCGTATGCGTACCTCGGCAAGCGCGCGTTCCGCAACGCCCAGATGAACGAGCTACTGGCCTGGATGGAAGACAATCAGGCTGACGGCGAAATAGCAGGTGCTCACTTCCTTAAAGAATACGAAGCCACCTGGGCCAGCTGGGTTTCTGCTGATGTTGCCAGCAAGGTCAAGGCCGCGCTCAACAATATGTAGTAATTTCGCCCCCGCATCTCCGGCGGGGGCTACCCCCTTTCCCTCTATCAAGCAGTGAATCCTATGGCTGAAAAATCCTGGCTCTCCGAGTTCCCCCAAATGGAGCGCAGCGATCTGGTTGCAATCCGCAAGTCCCTCGACGCCACCTATCGCGATTTTTCTCGTGAATATGGCGACATGATCGAAGCCTTCTTCGAACCCTTGCTGACTTTCCTCGTCTGGTTCGAAAAACTGCTACTGGGCGCGCCCTGGTTAGTGGTATTGGCCGCGATCGCGCTGCTCGCTTACGCCGCCAGCCGCTCGTGGAAGCTCTGCGTGGGGGTTATTGCCTCGCTGCTGCTGATCGGTTATTTCGGCATGTGGGAAGATACCATGCGCACCCTCAGCATCATCACCGTCTGCACCCTGCTGGCGATCGCGCTGGGGATACCCATAGGCATCGGCATGGCTCGCTCCGATCGCGTTCAGTCCACCGTGACACCGGCGCTAGATATCATGCAAACCATGCCCGCTTTTGTTTACCTGATTCCGGTGGTAATGCTACTGGGAATCGGCAAAATACCGGGGGTTATCGCGGTGGTGATCTACGCGATCCCGCCCGTGATACGCCTCACCAACCTGGGCATTAGACTGGTCGACCCGGAGGTGCTGGAAGCCGCCACCGCCTATGGTGCCAGTCCTCGGCAACGCTTATTTGGGGTCCAGTTACCACTGGCGATGCCCACTATCATGGCGGGTATCAACCAGACCATCATGATGGCACTGGCCATGGTAGTGATCGCCTCCATGATCGGTGTGAAAGGCCTCGGCCAACCGGTACTCAAGTCAATCACCAACCAATACTTTACCCTTGGCCTATTTAACGGTCTTGCCATCGTCGCCCTGGCGATTATTTTTGACCGCGTCTCCCAAGCCTACGCCAAACGCGCCCAGAGACATTTGGGAGGGTCCCACAATGCCTGATAACACACCTCAAACCCTGATCGAAATTAAAGGGCTCTACAAAGTTTTTGGAGAGCACGCTGGGGATGTCATGGGTAAGGTTCGACAGGGGCTCGGTAAAGACGAGATACTCTCTCAAACTGGACATACCGTTGGTTTACGCGACATTAACCTGTCGATAAAAAGAGGCGAAATCTTTGTCATAATGGGGCTTTCCGGCTCTGGAAAATCGACTCTGATACGCCACTTTAACCGCTTAATCGATCCCACCGAAGGCCAGATCCTTGTCGAAGGGACCGACGTCATGCAGCTGTCCATCAACGAGCTGGAGCAGTTTCGCCGTCATAAAATGTCGATGGTATTCCAACGCTTCGGATTGATGCCCCATTACAGCGTTATAGAAAACATTGCATACGGCCTTAAAGTGCAAGGGATCGGCAAAGAGGAGCGTCTTTCCAAGGCGAGCCAGTGGCTCGACGCCGTCGGTCTCGAAGGCTATGGTGAGCAGTACCCGTCACAGCTATCCGGAGGCCAGCAACAACGTGTCGGCCTCGCTCGAGCACTCTGTACTGACGCCGAAATTTTGTTGATGGACGAGGCCTTTTCCGCCCTCGACCCGCTTATTCGTAGCGAGATGCAGGACCAACTGATCGAGCTACAGGAGAAACTGCACAAAACCATTATCTTTATCACCCACGATCTCGATGAAGCGCTGCGCCTTGGTGACCGTATCGCCATTCTTAAAGATGGCGAGCTGGTACAGGAGGGGACGCCCGTCGATATTCTTCTACACCCCGCGACCGACTATGTTGAAGCCTTCGTCAAGGACGTCAACCGTGCCCGCGCCCTAACCGTAGAAACCGTCATGCAGCCCCCCGCCTACCGCATCACCGCCGGCACCATCGGTGAAGCGCTTGTGCAGATGAAAAAGCTACCCGAAGATTACGGGTACTATATTAGCGAAGATGGTTATCAAGGCGTCTTAACCCAGGATACCCTTGAGCAGGCGGCCGTTGATGGTAGCGGCCACAAGATCGATGAGGAACACTACGAAGAGGTTCCACAAATCTCTCCAGAGTCATTCATCGAAGAGGTAATACCCGATACGCTCGATAACGAATACCCCTTACCGGTTGTCGATGAAGAGGGAGAACTTATGGGTGAGCTCTCCCGATCCAATCTGGCAGAAGTGCTGAGCGACGCTAACAGCGACGCTAACAAGGACGATAAAAAGGACGCTTGATTTTTCCGGCCTCAGAGATGGGGCCGGGACAACAAATTCCGTCAGGGACGCAGCCAACCCGTCAGTAGTTCAGGCCATCAGCGATGCCAACCACCGACGCCGAGCACGCTCACTAGACTGCTCGTCGAGGCGCTGGCGGATTCGCGCCTCCACTTTCGCAAAAGGAACGACTCCCGCCGGTTCAATGCCATTGCACCGAATCAGGTGCATACCCACTTCGGTTTCAATGACGTCGCTCAGGTTACCCTCTCCCAGGCCTCCGCCTGTCCCAAACAAAACCGCATCAATTTGCGGGTAAAGGTGTCCGGCGGGTATCCAGCCCAGATCCCCTCCTTGTAACACCGAAGGGCACTCCGAATAACGCGAAATCTGCTCTTCAAACTCGGCAGGTTGCGCCATCACCCGCTGCCGGATTTTGCTCATCCGCGCGACCACCAACCCACGTTGATTCTCTTCGTAGTCATCGTTTAGCGTAATCAAAAGGTGCTGCACGCGGCGGCGTTCAGGACGATGGAACTTCTCCGGAAAGTTTTCATACAAAGTGTAAGCTTCCTCTTCGGAGGCTTGCTCACTCGCCGGCGTACAGCGCTCAATCACCAGCTCTACTCGCAATTGACGCTCCAGCAAGGCCTCTACTCTGGTGGCATTAAGACCCAGGGCACAGAGATCATCGAGCAGATCCTCTTCATCCTCGTATTGCTCTCGCAGACTCTCCAACGCTCGCTGCACAGCCTCTTCACCGACCACCACCTGCGCCGCTTCGGGCAAGGCTAACAGCTTGGTTTCCAGTAGGTGCTGGCGGGCCACCGCGCCCTCCAACCATTGCTGCTGTTCGCTGTCGAGCTGATCCGGCGCCACGCCAAAGCGGTGCTGTGCGGCACGCAACCGGTAGTAGTTCATGTCAGCCGCTTCACTCATCATCCCACTCCCCCAACACCCGTTCAGGCACCTGTAAGGTCCTGCCAGGGAATCGCACCTGATAACAGACAGATGCACTGTCCAGGCCCTCTTCCCCGCGATTACGAATCACCTTTAATACCTGTCCCTGATCACCACGGCGCACAACCACCTCACCATGGGTCGAAAGATCGACCGTTGCCTGTACCTGCTGCCTGAATTCGAAGCGACTGTCGATCCACGGCTCGGACGCAGCAATGATCTCTTCTTGACGACAACCTACCTGAATATTGTGATCCAGAAAGTGGACTCGATAGATCACCTGATCCTGTAAAAAGGTGCCAACGTCGACGATATGCCCTGTACTGCCACGGGTGACCAGAAGATCCCCTCGGCTTTTTCCGGGATAGGTGCCATCGTCACGGATGGTGCGAATAACCCGTACCTTTTCCCCGTAATCGTATTGAGCGTCCATTATCCCTCCTCGGCTGACTGGAACTCATCCAGACTCACGAACCCGGGCTCATCGCGTCGATACACCTTCAATGCCTTCTGCTCACTCGCACTTGAACCTACAAAATCCTCATAGGCTCGCGTCAACCACAAGCCATAGTGGCCACGGGCACTGTGGCTGGCATCCAGTGGATTCGCCTTCAGATAATCATGATAGCGCTGCAGAATATGCAATCGATTGACCTGAACGCAACGGCGATCGTAGTCGATACCGAAGAAGTCGAGAAACTCCTCGGCGCTGCCCAGCTCCGACAGCTCATCTTGCAACGCCAGCTCCTCCTCTCGGGGCGCTCCATTCGAGTAATTCATAGCAGGCTCCTAAGCGCTAAGTTGGCGGTAATAGCTACGCAGCTGGTGACTGCCAGGCGCGCGCTTGCGGCGTTCGCTAAAGCGGCGCACCCAGGGCAAAATGCGCGCAGCATCCTCCCGTTTCAGGGGCAAGCCAAGCTCCTGATAGGCGAGCATCAAGCCACTCATACCGGAATGCTTTCCAAGTACCAGACGGTGTTCACGACCCACCTCTGCGGGATCAATGGATTGATAATTATGAGGATCTTTCAACAAACCATCGACATGAATACCGGACTCATGGGTAAACACGCCTTCACCCACAACACTTTTCTGCCATCCCACCGGACGCCCCGAGGCGACCTCGACCAGGGCGCTCAAGTCAGAAAAACCTTTCAAATTAATTCCAAGGTGGCGCCCATAGAGTTTTTCCAACCCCATCACTACCTCTTCCAGCGGTGCATTGCCGGCACGTTCACCGAGACCGTTTACGGTGGTGTTGAGGTGAGTAGCGCCGCCCACAACCGCCGCGAGGGAGTTGGCTGTTGCCAGCCCCAGATCATCATGGGCGTGCATTTCCAATTCAAGGTCGAAACCTTTGCGCAAGCGACGAAATATTTTGCGTACCCCAAACGGCTCCATCACCCCCAGGGTATCGGCAAAACGTAATCTCAATGCACCGGCACGTTGAGCGGCATCGGCCACCCGCATCAAAAAGTCGGGGTCAGCACGGGAAGCATCTTCCGCACCGATACACACCTCGAGCCCCATATCCCGAGCGCAGGCGACATGATGAGCTATTTTTTCCAATACCCGCTCGGGTTCGACCCGTAGCTTATTGGCAATTTGCTGTTCCGACACGGGGATCGACAAATCAACCATAGCAACACCAAGATTGGCACACAGCGCCAGATCATCCTCGCGCATTCGGCTCCACACCAACAGCCGTGCATCGAGGCGCAGCGCGCTAAGGGCGCGAATGGCAGCCCGCTCCGCATCCCCCATAGCGGGAATACCCACTTCTAGTTCATGCACGCCCAGGGAATCAAGGCGACAGGCGATCTCCAGCTTTTCCTCGACAGTAAAGGCCACTCCGGCCGATTGCTCCCCATCCCTGAGCGTTGTGTCGTCAATCACTATGCTATCGAAAGCAGACATATGCGGCTCCTTCACCCTGCACCTACCGATGCCCGGGTGGTTAGTTTCATGCGTATACCGGTGCGAATGCCATCTCCGGATCGGTGATCGGCGCGCCTTTGTTCCAATAAGGGGATAGCTCCCGTAAACGCTCGATAATGCCCGGCATCACCGCGATCACATGATCAATCTCGGCGTCGGAGGTCTCCCTCGACAGCGAAAAACGGATGCTGCCGTGGGCCGCGGTGTAGGGAATATCCATCGCCCGCATTACATGAGAGGGCTCGAGCGAACCGGAGGTACAGGCCGAGCCACTCGACGCCGCGATCCCTTCGCGGTTAAGCAACATCAGAATCGCTTCTCCCTCAACGTACTCAAAGGCGATGTTGGCGGTATTCGGAAGGCGCTCATCCCCATTCCCGGTAACAAAAGCATGGGGTACTGTTGCCAATACCGATCTCTCCAGCCGATCGCGCAGGGCCCGCACCCGCGTATTCTCTTCCGCCATATACTGCTCAGCCAACTCGCACGCTGTGCCCAGCGCGACGATCGCCGCACTGTTTTCGGTACCGGCACGACGGCCGCGCTCCTGATGTCCCCCACGCAACAAAGGTCGGTAGCGGGTGCCCCGGCGCAGGTATAGCACACCAATGCCTTTGGGGCCGTGTAACTTATGCCCCGACAGCGACAGCATATCGATCGCCGTATGCTTAAGATCAATCGGTATTTTTCCCACCGCCTGCACTGCATCGGTGTGAAACATCACCCCCGCCTCTCGCGCCATGCGTGCCATCTGCTCTACTGGAAACAGGTTCCCGGTTTCATTGTTGGCCCACATCACAGAGACGATAGCGACCCGCGAGGATAGAAGCGCCTCATACTCGGAAAGATCAAGGCGTCCTAACCTGTCTACGGACAGGCGGTGAACGATATAGCCCTCCTTCTCCAATTGGTCACACAACGCCAAAATGGCCGGATGTTCAACCAGGGTTGTGATGATCTCATTACGATCGGGCTGCGCTCGCAGGGCGGACATGATCGCGGTGCTATCGGACTCGGTACCGCAAGAGGTAAAAATAATTTCAGTGTCATAGGCCGCGCCCAACAGGGACTGAATCTGTTCGCGAGCCTGCTGGACCGCTTTACCTACCCCATCAGCGAAGCTGTGCATTGACGATGGGTTACCAAACTGCTCGCTAAAAAACGGCAACATGGTTTCCAGTACTCGCGGATCAACGCGCGTGGTGGCGTTGTTGTCCAGGTAAACGGAGGTTGGCTTGGAAGTCATAATCACACCTCCCTATTAACGGTTTGGCCAGGATTGTTAACCGGTATCAGGCGTACAAACTCGCCCAGACTCTCTACCAGTCTTTGCTGCACCCAGCCTAGGGTTGCGCCCGCCATCTGGCACCCGCCACAGGCTCCCTGCATGCGCACAAATATTTTTTCGTCCTGCACCTCAACCAGTTCGATGTCACCACCGTCGGATTTCAACTGGGGGCGCACCTCTTCGAATACTTTTAGAATCGCCTGCACTCGCTGCACCAGGGATACTGAACCTGCTTGCTGTTCTGGTGCGGCGACCTCAACTGCCACAGGAGTTCCAGCCTCGGCAAGTACACTGCTTATAATCTCTTCAATCCCTTCATGGCATGAGGAGCAGCTTCCCCCCGCCTTGGTGTAGTGGGTGACCTGCTCCACGGTTTTCAGGTCGTGTTGACGCACTACATTTTCGATCAATACCGCATCGACGGCGAAGCACTTACACACCAGCGCCCCCTCCTCGTGATCATCCTTCCACACCTCTCCACGATAATTGGCAACTGCGGCCTGCAGGGCCTCCTGGCCCATCACCGAACAGTGCATCTTTTCCGGCGGGAGGCCATCCAGATAGTCAGCAATATCCTGATTACTCACCTTAAGTGCCTGATCCAGTGTTTTACCCTTAATCAATTCGGTCAGCGCGGAAGAGGAAGCGATAGCGGAGCCGCACCCAAAGGTCTGGAATCCCGCATCCTCGATAATTTCAGAGTCGGGATTGACCCGCAGCGTCAAACTCAGGGCGTCGCCGCAACTGATGGAGCCCACGTCACCAATAGCATTGGCATCGGGTACTGCTTTGGCATTTTTGGGTTCAAAAAAAAGCTCTTTTACTTTATCGGAGTATTCCCACATACCGGTTCTCCCATTTTTCTGTTAGCTCGCCGCAGCGAGGCTCTCTGGTAATAGTTGTGTGGTGTCGTTTTTCTTGGCTAATCTCTCAGGCCGCCGTTGATTTACTGCATCCGGAACAGCCAGAATTTTGATTTGGATTATCGAAGGTGAAACCTTTGCGTCCATCCTGCTCAACAAAGTCCACCTGCACTCCCTGCAAATGTGACGTACTTTCGTTATCTATAAAAAGCACCAAACCCTGACTCTCAAACACCTGATCGTCGCTGGTTGGGTTATCCTCCACCCGAATCAGATAACGCAGACCAGAGCATGGGCTCCCGACGACTCCAATCCGCAGCCCGGCGGTGCGACTATCCCGGGCAGCGAGCGCGCTGCGTATCGTGCTCAGGGCTTGATCAGTGAAATTCAACATAAGGCCCTCTCTGGTTTTATAGGCTTCACCAGTGGAAGAGCAAGGGCTATGCCAGAGGTCCAACGTCACTGCATAGTGCTGTTTTTATGGGTTTTTTTAACAATATGCATGAAGTGAGGGCGTCGTCTTGTCGGCTTTACGACAGACAGCACGACGCCTACGGGGGAGCAATGTCGTATTACCTACAACCTGGCCGTCGTTTTCTCGGTGGCCTGCTGCAGATACCGGGTAAAGCTGTTCAGCGGCTCTTCAATGATCTCCAGCGACATGCGGGCACAGTAACGCCGCTCTTTGGCCGTGGGTTGTTCGAGGAACACCCAGCCTCTTGGAGTAGCCGCTCCGTAACTGATTTCAGTAACCAGCATCCGCTCTGTATCGCGGTTCAAGGGTAGGCCCAACAATAGATACTGTTTGTTGTCACGATACTGTTTGAGCGCGGGAGGAATCGCGAATCCACCCATCAGCTCGGTCAGGTAATCCACGAAATCGGCATCAGAGGCGATATAGGAGGGCTCTGGATGAGGGCAACCCAGGGGCTTGAATAGCACCGGCCACTCCGGCTTTATCTGCTCATCCGTTATCTCCCGATAGTCACCCTGATAGCCCCGGTATAGCTTGTAGCGAAGTCCACTGCCCATGGTGCGGCAGACCCCCTTCACCAGCAGATGCTCCTGTGCCGAGTAACTATCCAACAACTGTGAATCCCGATTCAGGTCCACGACCCAGGGCGGTGCCAATGCCGCCACCGCATCGTGCAACTGCGAACGAGTCCAGGGGCGATCATAAAGGCGAGTGAGGAAACGGGCCACCGCTGCCTGCCCACGGCGCTGTTCAATATGCTGGGCGGCCCGTGAAAACTCCACCATCAGCCGCGGCATCATCTCCCTACCCTGATTCATCGCCAGGATCAGGCTGCGGTTATCGGCAGGTATCGCAGCGCCCGTTTCGGGGTCAACCGCGCCATCAAGGGCGCCCGGCCCGAGCAGGGGAACCAGGGCGCCGGAAGCGACCCCTTCGCGTAAGCGTTCGTAGTCGATCATCGGGTATTCTCCTGTGTAAGGTACAGGAGGCACTGCAAGAAGCTATCCAACTGCGGCACTGATGGCTGTCAACTGTGCGACACAATCCCCTCGATTGTTTACTGCTCGACAATCCTGCCCCTCCCAGCAACCAAGAATCAATAAGTTACGGTGGCACGACCCTTGCCCTCTACCCCGGGTGGTTGTTTAACCACACACCCAACTATCATCAGGAGAGAAACCATGCCCCAAGTAACCTTTAGTGCCAAAAGCGGCAACAAGACCGTGACCTATGCGGTGGCCGGCAGTCATACCGAAACCGTATTGAAACTGGCCCAAAAAAACGATATCCCCATCGGCTTCGATTGCGAGGACGGCAACTGCGGCACCTGTTGCGTCGATGTCGAGATCACGAGTGACACCACCCCGATGGGCGGCCCGCTCACCGACAAAGAGCAGCGCACACTGGTCGCCATTGGAAAGTTGAAACGTGCCGAGATCGAACAGATGGCCGTTGATGATCTCCCCAGCCCTCACCGACTGGCGTGCCAATTGATTCTGCGTGATGAAGAGGTGACGATCTCTTACTGATATCTCGCCCGCCTCACCTCTCGGGTGGGGCGAACTCAACACGCAGCGGTACCCATGCATTCGCATCCGTAACTACACCGGGTTGAAACTGGGCAGATCGTCTCCTGACCCTAACCGCCATTGCACCCGCGCTCACTAAAATCGATCTGTGAAGCGCCGGCGGTAGCGTTAAAGACAATGCGCACCCGACCCTGGGGCAGCGGCTCCACCTGCCATACAAATCCTCCACGAACCCGTTCAAAAAGCCCGGCAGGTTCAAACCCGTTCACCATCACCAGACGCTCGCCACTGCTGGCAATACGCTCCAGTCCGAGCATCGCATTGTGCATGGGTACCGGGCAGCGGCAACCGCAGCTATCGAACTCGATATAGGGCAGCCCATCGCGGATATAGCGAACAAAGGGCAAAGTCGCCCCAGCTAGGGTCAGGGAGATGGGGTTTAGAGGGTTAGTACTCATCGGTCGCTCCAAATCAATTCGGGGGTCAACAGAATAAAGCAAACACTACGCCAAGCCGGCACGGCAGATCGATCGATTACTGGCACTCCGCCACGATCCCCACGGACATCTCTCCCAGCGCCCGCCCCTGGGAGAGTTCATCAAATGCGTTTAGGCCCACCAACAGCACCCAACTGCAGTAGAGCGGTGCGGCCAACCAGATCACTCCTTTGATGCGCGCACTGGTACCTCGGCGAACACCGGTGGCAAACAGCACCGGCATCTCCGGGGGCGGCGCCATTCCACTACGAAGGATACGATACCCGTACCAACCCAGCCAAAGGGACAACAGCCACAACGCCCCTGGCAACCAGAGGGTAAAATAGAGCAGACCCAGCAGGGCTACCGGCCATCCCAGCAGCGTCTCGCAAGCCTGGGGGTCTAACGTAGCCAGCACCAAGCCTGGTATCGTCAGCAACAGGATCACCAGTAGTGGGGCTCCGTGATGCCGCAAGGCCGCTCCCCGTTCGGGAACTCGCCGCTCAGGGTATCCCGGCGGATGGGGGGCGGTGGGGGTCGGCTGCGAGTCACGGAGTGATTTATTCATAGATAGATCCTGTTACGCTCGACAGGGGCTGCCCGAAGTCCGGGATTGAAAGCGGGAAAACAGGTACCCCTGCTCAAAACACCCAGCCATCGATAGCATAAAGACCACCGACCACCAGATACTCTCCCTCTCCCTTAAGAAGAGCGGGAAATAGCGCATCGTAGCAGACCACCTTCTGCCGTGGCACCCGCACCCGCATCACGCGATCACCAAACTCGGAGGCCCGTTCGGCATCACGGGAAAAGGAGTTCAGGTTATTAAGCAACAGCACGGGACTACCGCTGGCATCCACCCCCACCTGCTCCAAACCAGCCGCCCTGTTTACCCCGCGATAGAGGAGCAGGTGATCGCTGTCGCCCAAAGCCAACTCGTACTGGCAGTAGCTGTACAACAGGTCTATCTGCGATTCCAGCGCATTTGTATTGTAAAGACCTCGTGCTCGGGCCTCTATATAGCGGCGATAGGTCTCACTGCTTAAATCACGGATAACGCCGCTGTGATAACGGGGAAGTAAGCCAAAGCGTGATTCGACCCAGGCTTTCATTACCGCGCCCTCTCGGCCATCGGTATCAAACCGCCAGCCGCGGATTGTACGCTGCCAGTTCGCCTTTGGGCGTCCCCCCATCCCCGCCACAAATCCCGCCGCCGCTGGATCATTGAGTGTGAAGTGGACGTCCATGTAATCAATGAACTGCTGCGCCCTTTGCGCCTGCTCACTCCATCCAGCAAGACAGGAGAACAGGCCCGGGTACAGCGCATCAACCCCATCGAGTCGAAGGGGTGCGGGTTGCAATTGAAAGGTCAGGCTACCGAGGATTTTTGCTGGCAGGTTGCAGCGATTGATCGGCAAATAACAACCGTCGGGCAGGCAACAACTACTCACCGGTGCACCCACCACCGTTCCGCTGGCCATTCCAGCCAGCAATCGATATTCGCTGTTTTTTCACCATCATTTTCCAATCTGACTCGCTCTGTCGCCGTGTAAGAAAACGGGCTTTGTCGTCATTAACCCTACAGGATTCGCGGCTTTGTCGCATACCCACCAGAGAAAAGCGGCCTCACAAAAGCACAAAAAATTATGATTTATTCATCATAAATCAATTAGTTAAATACATTTTGAGCAACTTGGCACAAGCGTTGCGATATACCGGTTGGACCTCATTGGAAATTACGTTGCTTGAAAGGAGAGTGAACATGACACTGCGTCAATGTGCAATTTACGGTAAGGGTGGTATCGGTAAATCCACCACCACCCAGAACCTCGTGGCCGCCCTGGCCGAGGCAGGAAAGAAGGTAATGATTGTCGGCTGCGACCCCAAGGCAGACTCGACTCGATTAATCCTTCACTCCAAAGCCCAGACCTCCGTGATGGAAATGGCTGCCGAGTTGGGCACCGTTGAAGACCTGGAACTGGAAGATGTGCTGCAAGTTGGCTACCAGGATATCAAGTGTGTCGAGTCAGGCGGCCCGGAGCCCGGTGTTGGCTGCGCAGGTCGCGGTGTTATCACCGCCATCAACTTCCTCGAAGAGGAGGGCGCCTATAGCGACGACCTCGACTTCGTGTTTTACGATGTTTTGGGGGACGTGGTTTGTGGCGGCTTCGCCATGCCGATTCGCGAAAACAAAGCCCAGGAGATCTACATCGTATGCTCTGGCGAGATGATGGCGATGTACGCCGCCAACAACATCTCCAAGGGGATCGTTAAATACGCCAGCTCCGGTAGCGTGCGCCTTGCGGGCCTGATCTGTAACTCCCGTAACACCGACCGCGAAGATGAATTGATCGAAGCCCTGGCGGCCAAGATCGGTACCCAGATGATCCACTTCGTACCACGGGACAATATCGTGCAGCACGCTGAGATCCGTCGTATGACCGTGATCGAATACGATCCAAGCTGCAACCAGGCGGACGAGTATCGCGCGTTGGCCAGAAAGGTGATCGATAACACCCTGTTCGTGGTTCCCAATCCCTGCACCATGGATGAGCTCGAGGATCTGCTGATGGAGTTCGGCATCATGGAGGTTGAAGACGAAACCATCGTCGGCAAAACCGCCGCCGAGCTTGCGGCAGAAGGTTAAGCACTCGTCCGCAAACGATGCTGAGGTTCAGGTCGGCTTGCAACAGGGGAATCGATAACATCCCGTTTTGCGAGCCTTTCTCACACCACAGCCGATTTGCGACTACAGGTTCTAACGAAGGTACTCATTATGTCGAGTTTAAATATTGAAGAGACCAAAGCGCTGATTGAAGAGGTGCTTGAGGTCTATCCGGAGAAGGCCAAAGCGGATCGCGCCAAGCACCTCACGGTAGCCGAGCCCGGACAGGAAACCAAAGGCTGTATCACTTCCAACCGCAAGGCTTTACCGGGTGTACTTACCAACCGGGGTTGCGCCTACGCCGGCTCCAAAGGGGTGGTCTGGGGTCCGATCAAAGATATGATTCATATCTCCCACGGCCCCGTCGGCTGTGGCCAGTACTCTCGCGCAGGCCGACGTAACTACTATGTCGGCACCACCGGCGTCGACAGCTACGGCACCATGAATTTCACCTCGGACTTCCAGGAAAAGGATATCGTCTTTGGCGGTGACAAGAAGCTGGAAAACCTGATCGACGAAATCGAGCAGCTATTTCCGCTCAACAAGGGTATTTCGGTGCAATCGGAGTGTCCTATTGGCCTGATCGGAGACGATATCGAAGCGGTCGCCAAAAACAAATCGGCCGAGATTGGCAAGCCGGTCGTGCCGGTGCGCTGTGAAGGTTTCCGTGGCGTGTCCCAGTCACTGGGTCATCACATCGCCAATGATGCCGTGCGCGACTGGGTTCTTTCCGAGGACAACAAGCGCGAGGTCGGCCCCTACGACGTCGCCCTGATCGCCGACTACAACATCGGTGGTGACGCCTGGTCGTCACGTATTCTGCTTGAGGAGATGGGACTTAACGTGGTCACCCAGTGGTCCGGGGACGGTACCCTTAACGAAGTGAAAAACAACGTTAACGTAAAACTCAACCTGCTCCACTGCTACCGCTCTATGAACTATCTGGCCCGTCATATGGAAGAGAAGTATGAGATTCCATGGGTCGAGTTCAACTTCTTCGGGCCCACCAAAACCGAGGAAAGCCTGCGCAAAATTGCCAGCTTCTTTGACGAAACCATTCAGGCTAACGCCGAGAAGGTAATCGCCAAATACAAAGCACAAACAGAAGCGGTTATCGCCAAGTATCGCTCTCGCCTTGCCGGCAAGCGCGTCATGCTTTACGTCGGTGGCTTGCGACCTCGTCATACCATCGGTGCCTATCAGGATCTGGGCATGGAGGTGGTGGGTACCGGCTACGAGTTTGGTCATAACGACGACTACGAACGCACCCTCGAAGACCTCAGCAACGCCACCCTGTTGTATGACGACGTTACCGGTTTTGAATTCGAGGAGTTTGTCAAAAAGATCAAACCCGACCTGATCGGTGGCGGTATCAAGGAGAAGTACATCTTCCAGAAGATGGGCATCCCCTTCCGTCAGATGCACTCCTGGGACTACTCCGGCCCCTATCACGGCTATGACGGCTTCGCCATCTTCGCCCGCGATATGGATATGACCCTGAATAACCCGTGCTGGAAAGAGATGACCGCGCCCTGGAAAAAGAGCGCCTGATCAAATCCCACTTACTACATTGTGGCAGGAATATCTGCCGTGGTTTCACTACCGTCGTTAGTCCACATTAGAGTGGCGCGATTGGGAGGTTAAAATGAGTCAAATTGCAGAAGATGTAAAACCCTGTTACCCGCTGTTTCAGCAGCCGGAATATCAGGAACTGCTGGCCAAGAAGAAGGCCGGCATGGAAGACCCCGCCGCCGATGCCAAGGTGAAGGAGATCTTTGACTGGACCACCACCGAAGAGTACCAGGAGATCAACTTCGCCCGTAAATCGCTTACCGTCGACCCGGCCAAGGCATGCCAGCCCCTGGGCGCAGTGCTCTGTGCACTGGGTTTTGAAAAGACCCTGCCCTACGTTCATGGATCCCAGGGTTGTGTGGCGTATTTCCGCACCTATTTCAACCGTCACTTCAAAGAGCCAGTGATGACCGTCTCTGACTCAATGACCGAAGATTCGGCAGTGTTCGGTGGCCAACAAAATATGAAAGATGGCCTCGAAAATGCGAACGCCCTCTATAAGCCCGAGATCATCGCCGTCTCTACCACCTGCATGGCGGAAGTGATCGGAGACGACTTGAACGCGTTTATCGGCAACGCCAAGAAAGAGGGTCATCTTCCCGTCGAGATGCCCACCCCCTTCGCCCATACCCCGAGTTTTGTCGGCAGCCACACTAACGGCTGGGATGGTATGTTCGAGGGCTTTGCCCGCACCTTTACCCTCAATCAAATGGAGGATAAAGAGGTCGGTAGCAACGGTAAAATCAATCTGGTACCCGGTTTCGAAACTTACCTCGGCAACTACCGTGTGTTGAAGCGGATGATGGCCGAAATGGAGGTCGAAGCCAGCCTGCTTAGCGATCCGAGTGAGGTGCTCGATACTCCGGCAGACGGCAAGTACCGCATGTACGAAGGCGGCACCACTCAGGCTGAAATAAAGGATGCCCCCAACGCCATCGACACCCTGCTGCTACAACCCTGGGGTTTGCCCAAGACCAAAAAATTCGTCAAAACCACATGGAAGCAGCCCGCCAGCGAAATCGCGCCGCCGATGGGACTGGCAGGAACCGATGAATTTCTGATGAAGGTTTCAGAGCTGACCGGAAAAGAGATTCCCGAAAGCCTGGCGCTGGAACGGGGCCGTCTTGTCGATATGATGCAAGACTCCCACACCTGGATGCACGGCAAAAAATTTGCCCTCTACGGTGATCCCGACTTTGTCATGGCGCTGGCCGGGTTCCTGTTGGAGCTGGGTTCCGAGCCATCGATCATCCTTTGCCAGAACGGCAACAAGCGCTGGGGAAGAGCGATGCAGGCCAAACTGGATGCCTCACCCTTCGGCGCCAATTGCGAAGTGCACTATGGCAAGGACCTGTGGCACCTGCGTTCGCTACTGTTCACCAATAAACCAGACTTTGTCATCGGTAACAGCTACGGAAAATTCCTGCAGCGCGATACCCTCGCCAAAGGCAAGGAGTTCGAAGTACCGCTGATCCGTCTCGGCTTCCCGATCTTCGATCGCCATCACCTGCATCGTCAAACCACCCTTGGCTACGAAGGTGCCATGCAGATGTTGACTACGCTGGTGAATTCGGTGCTCGAAAAACTCGATGCCGAAACCATGGAGATCGGCGTTACCGACTACAACTTCGACCTGGTTCGCTAGGCCAACATCGGGGAGAGTTGTAAGCTCTCCCCGATACTTCAGGAGAATCCAATGCCCAGCGTAATGCTCAGGGAAAACGAAGGTCGCCTCTCACTGTACATCGCCAAGAAAGATCTCGAAGCGATGGTTGTCTCACTGGAACATGACAGCAGCGAACACTGGGGTGGACGGATCGAACTGGACGATGGCAGCGCCTGGTACCTCGACCCTATGGACAAACCCAAACTGCCTAAAACCGTACGGGTTCGCCGGGCTTAAGGCGCACCTATTACTCTTACTATCGACAAGGAGTAGATCATGGCACTGACTATTATTGAAGATGAATGTATCTCTTGTGGCGACTGCGTCCCGGAGTGTCCTACCGAATCGATTACCGAAAGTTTGGTAGCATTCAAGATTAAGGCCGACAGTTGCACAGAGTGCGAAGGCGAATCTGACAAGCCTAAATGCGTCGTTATCTGCCCGATTGATGACTGCATCGTGGCGGCTTGATCAGGTTCTTTCCAATTCTGACATGGCGTCTTTTACCAGACGCCATTCCATTAACAGCAGGAGATGCAGATGAGTAAAAATCACTTTCAATTCACCATCGCCTTCGCCACCAACGGAGGGGATGTGATCGATGGCCACTTTGGAAGCTGTACCCAGTTCGACATCTATCGTTTCGACGTTGACAGCATCCTGTTCGTAGAAAGTCGCACTGCCAAATCCGTTGAAGGCATCGAAAAAAATGGCGTACGCGCTGATCAGCTAAGCGACTGCGACCTGCTCTTTGTCGCCTCAATCGGCGGTCCCGCAGCGGCCAAGGTGATACGCCATGGCATTCACCCGCTGAAAGACACCCAGCTGACTCCTGTTTATGACGCCCTCAAACGGCTGCAAAATGTACTCGCAACCAATCCTCCGCCCTGGATGGCGAAACGGATGGGGCTTCGCCCCAGCGCTATTCTGGAGGCGGGATAATCTCTGTGTGTGTGTGCTCTCTGCGTAAGCACTTTGGGGCCTTCGGGCCCCCTTTTTATGTACAGGATGTACGGTATGGCGCGAGCCGAAAACTGCTCCTGCGTTTTGGGCACTTCCGGCGTCCCTGCCGGTCGGAGCCATGGACGGCGGTAGCGCCCTATGTACAGGATGTACGGTATGGCGCGGGCCGAAAACTGCTCCTGCGTTTTAGGCACTTCCGGCGTCCCTGCCGGTCGGAGCCATGGACGGCGGTAGCGCCCTATGTACAGGATGTACGGTATGGCGCGGGCCGAAAACTGCTCCTGCGTTTTAGGCACTTCCGGCGTCCCTGCCGGTCGGAGCCATGGACGGCGGTAGCGCCCTATGTACAGGATGTACGGTATGGCGCGAGCCGAAAACTGCTCCTGCGTTTTGGGCACTTCCGGCGTCCCTGCCGGTCGGAGCCAGGGACGGCGGTAGCGCCCTATGTACAGACATGAAAATGAGGAGCCTATGAACCACTCCCCTTGCAGCGATCGCTATGTCTCATTTTGCGGTCTTGATTGCGAGCAGCGAGCCTCCAGCCTGATGCACGAGCTCGCACAAATTATTCACCAGTTCGAGCCCGATAACAGGTTCTGGAATAAATTCCTCACACGGGCCCAGGGCGAAGGCGCACCCGATGCACTGTTTATGATCCACTCCTATGTTTTCTACCTTCGCGAGCTATTGGAAGATCACGAGCAGGAGCAGGCACTGGAGTGGCTTCAGGCAATTGAGGAGCAATGCTGTTAGAGCCCCGGAACCGGACTAGGCAACGCGCAGCATCTCGATATGAGGGATGCCATCTTCGTCGTAGGGATCACCCACCGCGGCAAATCCAAACTCGCTGTAAAACGCTAACAGGTAGTGCTGGGCGGAGATTCTCAGGGCAGTATCGGGATACAGCTCCTGCGCACGGGCGATCGCTTGTGCAGTTAACTTTCTACCGATGCCACGACCGCGCACCGAGGGTGCGGTAACCACGCGTCCCAGTGAGGGTTCCTCGTAGTTCACGCCGGGAAAAACAATCCGCAGGTAGGCCACTAACTGTCGATCCCGCTCTTCTCCTTCCCACCCCATAAGGTGCCATGAACAGTCATCGGCACCGTCTGCGTCGAGATAGGGACAGTGCTGCTCCACCACAAAAACCGTCTGGCGCAGCGCCAGAATCGCGTAAAGCTCATCGCAAGACAGCGATGCGTAAGAGGAGCACTGCCAACGGATCATTGTTCACCTTTTATCGCCGAGACTCTCTGCGGGGGGAACGGTGGGAGATTCCGGAAAACCTCCCGCCCGCGCCAACGAACTCTAAAAGCTACCCCGTCAGGGTTGCGCTTTTGGCATCACGCCAGATGCTGGTTGAAAAATGCCAACGTGCGCTGCCACGCCAACTCAGCAGCGGGCTCATTATAACGGCCGGTAGAGTCGTTGTGAAAACCATGATTCACCTCGGGATACAGGTGCATGCGGTAATCGACCTGGTAGGCTTTCAAGTCAGCTTCATAACCGGGCCAGGTGGCGTTCACCCTTTTATCCAGCCCCGCCAATTGAATCATCAGCGGCGCTTTAATATTTTTCCGAAGCTCCTCTGCGGCAGGGGTTCCATAAAACGGCACGCCTGCGTTAAGGTCATCCGACAGGGTTGCGGCCAGCATATTGACGATATATCCGCCGAAGCAAAAACCCACGACGCCCAGTTTTCCATCGCTGAGTTGATGGGATTTCAAGAACTTCGCCGCGGCAATAAAATCCTGCTCTATTTTTCCCCGATCCATGGATTTTTGCATCGCACGCCCCTCATCATCGTTACCGGGGTATCCACCAAGAGGGAAAAGCGCATCCGGCGCGAAGGCGACAAAACCGGATTTAGCCACCCGCCGCGCCACATCTTTAATATAGGGGTTGAGACCACGATTCTCATGCACCACCAACACCACCGGTGCCTTGTCGGTTAAGGCCGCGGGGGTCACCAGATAACCTCGCCCCTCGCCGTGGCCGTTGGGCGAGGAAAAGGTGGTGTACTGGGCTTTTATCGTCGGATCGTTGAACGACACCTGCTCGGCCAGCGCATAGTCGGGCAGCAGTGCCGAGGAGAGCATGCTCAGCGTCAGTCCTGCAGTGACCAGCGTCGAGAGGCGGGCCATAAAGGTGCGCCGATCGATCAGGCCATGGGCGTATTCGTCATACCAGTCGAAAGCCTCCTGGGGGATCGGCTGTGGTGTAGTTGCTGATATTTTTTCGGCATTAGACATAATAACCTCACGTTTAGTGATGACATTGTTACAGCCTAACTTAGTCCATTAAGGGGCGTCTGCGGGATGGGGGCGTAGAAACTGCACACCGATCAGACAAGAGTAGTTTAAGGGTTAGCATTTTCCCAATCCAACCATCGGGGTAAGGGTTATCGACCCGGGTGCGTGCACCGCGCTACGCCTCATTGATAACGCTGCATTATCTCTTGTATCCGGCCCTCATCAACCAGCTGCTGAATAACCTCACTAAAGCGTTCGATAGCAACGGGGGCAAGGGGCGAGTATGCACAGTAGCGGCTCAGTCGAGAGTCCTCCAACGGGGATCCCGCCAGGGCGTGGGGCTCCAGCGTGAGCAAATAGTCCGCCACAATCTCATCGAGCAACATGGCGTCGATGCGGCCCCGCTGCAACATGCCCATCAACTGCTGGGCGGAAGCCGCGTCCACACGGATCACCTCGCCGTCGCTTACCCGCTGCGTCAGCTCGTCTGAATAGGTATAGCTCTTGAGTCCACCCACTCGCAGGCCTTTGAGGTCGTCGTGGGTCTGTACCGAGGCACTCCTCTTTTGATTCAAATAAAAACGGTCCGCAGAGCTGAACACCGCCCCCGACCACAGCAACTGGGGGTTATTACCCACCCACAAAGGATTGAGTTCGCAATGTGCGTGAACCCGCCCCTCGATGAGCCATCTCACCAGGCGCGCACGGGGAGCCTCAACAAACCGTACCGGAATCCCGAGGCGCTCACCCACGGCCTCACCGACATCGTGCAATATGCCACCGTAAAGCTGCCGGGGTTCCCGCTCGCGCATAAACGCATGGGGCGGGCCATCGTGTCTTCCGTAGGCAAAAATCAGCGTTTCATCTTGCTCTGCGGCCTTGGCGACTGTCATTCCTGAAGCACCCACGGCGCAGAGCAGCAGTAAACAGGGTAGATAGCGTGACATGTAACAGGTTCCGGTGAAGGTTAAACCCAGTATAACAAGCGATCATCGGGGCGCGTGGGGATACGCAGTATCTATCACGACATTTGCGCTGCCACTCGTTGGTATGGGGTCATCAAAAGAGGGGCCATCCTGCCACGGTTCAACCCTCCATTGCCACACTCCTCGCTTTGTCATACTCCTCCCCAAACCCCTCGATCCCTGTCGCATATCCCACAAAAGCATCCTCACGCGCCGCCATAGCAACGAAAAATCAATCACTTAGCGCTGGCACAACTGTTGCTCATCTATAGATAACCGCCCCTGTGGGCAAACTCACCGGAAGGGATGGAAGGCATCATGAAGGCCCGAGAGATTGCAGAGTTACTCGACGAACCGGCTTGCGACCACAACGACAAGGCCAAATCCGGCTGCGCGCGCCCAACCCCCGGTGCGTCGGCGGGCGGCTGCGCCTTCGATGGCGCCCAGATCGCCCTGCTACCGATCGCCGACGTGGCCCATATCGTTCACGGCCCCATCGCCTGTGCGGGTAACTCCTGGGACAACCGTGGCTCCCGATCCAGCGGCCCCACCCTTTACCGCCTGGGCATGACCACCGATCTAAGCGAGCAGGATGTGATCATGGGGCGCGGTGAAAAACGTCTCTTCCACAGTATCAAGCAGGCGATCGATCTTCACCAGCCTGCTGCCGTGATGGTCTACAACACCTGCGTACCAGCAATGATCGGCGACGATATCGAGGCCGTGTGCCGCGCGGCCAGCGAACGCTGGGGGACACCGGTGGTGCCGGTGGATTGCGCCGGATTCTACGGTTCCAAAAACCTCGGCAACCGTATTGCCGGTGAGTCGATGCTTAAGTACGTCATTGGCACCGCAGAGAAGATGCCCAAACCCGTCCACCCGGCAGGCATCCCCGTGTACGACATCAACCTGATCGGCGAGTACAACATAGCCGGTGAGCTATGGAACGTACTGCCACTATTCGATGAGTTGGGGTTACGGGTACTTTGCACCCTGTCCGGTGACGCTCGATTTCACGAAGTGCAGAGCATGCACCAGGCCGACGTCAATATGATGGTGTGCTCCAAAGCAATGGTGAACGTTGCTCGTAAACTAAACACCCAATACGGAACGCCTTGGTTCGAAGGAAGTTTCTACGGGCTGCGCGACACCTCGCAAGCGTTGCGTGACTTTGCCAGTACCATCGGTGATGCCGATCTGATACAACGCACCGAACGGGTCATCCTGCGGGAAGAAACCCGGCTTGGTATTGAACTAGAGCCCTGGCGCGAGCAACTGCGTGGCAAACGGGTATTGCTCTATACCGGTGGGGTCAAATCATGGTCCGTAGTGTCTGCACTGCAAGATCTGGGCATGGAGGTCGTCGCCACCGGAACCAAGAAATCTACCGAGGAGGACAAGGCACGTATTAGGGAGCTTATGGGGGAGGAGGCGATCATGCTGGAAAGCGGCAACGCTCGTCAACTGCTTGACCGCGTCGCCGAATACCGCGCCGATATGCTGATCGCGGGGGGCCGAAACCTCTACACCGCCCTCAAGGCTCGATTGCCTTTTCTCGATATCAATCAGGAACGCGAGTTTGGCTACGCAGGTTATGTCGGCATGAAGGAACTGGCACGACAGCTCAGCCTCAGCCTCACCAACCCGGTATGGAAACAGGTGCGTGCCAAGGCTCCCTGGAGCGACATCACCGAACAGAACACCACTGCCGCCTGCGGGGACTAGACCATGGCCACTATCGAAAAACGCAACCGCCCCCTCGCCATCAACCCGGCCAAGGCCAGTCAGCCGCTTGGGGCCACCCTGGCCTGCCTTGGTATTCGCCAGGCGATCCCCCTGCTGCACGGATCGCAAGGATGCTCGGCCTTTGCCAAGGTATTTCTAGTACAGCATTTTCGTGAACCTATTCCCCTGCAGACCACCGCGATGGATCAGGTGAGCACGGTGATGGGAGGTGACGAGAACCTGGCCGAAGCGCTGGTCACACTGTGTAGTAAAAGTGCGCCGGCACTTATCCTGGTGACCACCACCGGACTGACCGAAACCCAGGGCAGCGACATCGAACGAGTCGTTCGCCAGTTCCGTGTCGACCACCCCGAACACGATGCAACCCGGATCGTGCCCCTCAACGCACCCGATTTTAAAGGCTGCATGGAAACCGGTTTTGCCCTCGCTGTCGAGGCGATGATCAATACCCTGGTATCCGACGCGCCCCCTACCCGCGTCGCCAGTATGCCCCAGCAAGTGAATCTACTGGTGGGAGCCAACCACACTCCGGCCGATATCGAGTTGCTCAAGGAGTGGATACAGGCTTTCGGGCTCAATGCGCTGGTGGTACCCGACCTCAGCGACTCTCTCGGGCATCTGGTAGAGCAGGATTTCAGCCCCCTGACCCTCGGTGGCACCCCGGTCTCCACCTTTGACCGGCTCGGTGCCAGCAGCGCAACCCTGGTAGTGGGTCGTTCGATGGCGCGGGCAGCAAAAGCGCTGCAAAAGCGTACCTCGGTACCCAGCCACCGCTTCGACCACCTGATGGGGCTGGAAGCCTGCGACCGCTTTATCCACTGCCTGCAACAGATCAGCGGCGAGCCCGTTCCCGCACAGATTGAACGCCAGCGTGCACAGCTTCAAGACACCATGGTCGACTGTCATTTCCAGCTCGGGTTGGCGCCAGTGGCATTGGCGGGCGATCCGGACCTGCTGCTGGGCTTTGGCGACTGGCTAACGCAGATGGGAGCGACTCTGGTCGCTGCCGTAACCCCGATCGCCCATCGTGCACTGGAGCGACTGCCTTGTAACCGCATCAAGGTCGGTGACCTTTCGGAGCTGATGGAGATGGCACAAGAGCAGGGGGCCGAGCTACTGATCGGCAATAGCCACCTGGCCGAGGTGTCGACCACGCTAGGCATTCCTCTACTGCGTGCAGGTTTTCCCCAGCACGATCACTACGGTGCTCACCGGCGTTGCTGGATCGGTTACGGCGGCAGCGCCCAAACCCTGTTCGAGCTCGCCACCTTGCGCTTGCACGCAGACCCTCACCGCATCCCGGTATATCACTCCAGTCTGAGCCAGAAACAGGACCGGACGGCCAGCAGCTCCTGTAACTGTAGCGGAGCGTGCAAATGAAATTGGAACGCCACTTAAAGCTCTCTCAGCCTGATGAGCAAACACAACGAGTACGCGTTGCTTTCGCCACTCGCGACCGCAAGAAAATTGACCAGCATTTTGGCAGCGCCTGCAGCTTTATGATCTACAGCATCACGCCCGATAACTGCGAGCTGATCGAGGTCGCTGAGTTCGCCGAAACCGAGCAGGATAAAAACCACAGCAAGCTCCTCACCAAACTGGAGCTGCTCGAAGGGTGCCAGGCCGTTTTTTGCAACGCCATTGGGCCTGCGGCAGTGAAACAACTTCTCAGCTTAAAAATCCAGCCATTGCGTGTCACCGCGGGCACACCCATCGCGAGGGAGATTAGCGAACTACAGTCGCTATGGAAAAATAATCCCCCCCATTGGCTCTGCCGTCCAGAAACAAACGAGCGCCGCTTCGACGACATGGAAGCTGAAGGTTGGCAAGAGTAACGACAGTTCAGATTCATCGTTGAATCAATAACAGGAGCATCACTCATGTATGACGATATGGTAATCGATGATATCGACCCTATTCTAGGCAGTGAGTTTGTCATTGAGCTGGTTCGCCACCTACGGGCACTTGACAGCTACGGAGCTTATGAGAAGTGGAGTAACGCCAGGCTGGTTGACCCACTAATCATGACCCGGGAACGCAAACAGGAGATGCCTATTACTGCCGATCCGGACGATGTAACACTCTCCAATATCCGCGCCTACTACAGCGCCCTGGCAATACTAATAGAAAAACAGTGCGGCCATATGTGCAGCCCCTTCATCAGCATCAGCCACGAAGGATTTGGCCGCGTACTGATCACCGTCGGCAAACTGGTAGTGATGGACAAGGTGCTGCGCGACGCCCACTTATTTGGTTTTCCCAGCCTCGAAAAGCTGAAACTCGAAAGCGATCGAATACTCACCCAGGCCCAGGCGATGGTTAGCTGCTATCCCACCGTGGCCGCTATCTAGGAGCTGCACCGTGTCTCACTACACAGCCTCAACCCAGGACGGAAGCGACTGGGTTCCCCAATACATCACCGACATCGACCAGAGCAAATGTATCGGCTGCGGTCGCTGTTATAAGGTCTGCTCGCGCGATGTACTCGACCTGGTTGAATACGAAGCCAATGACGAAGAGTACGATGATGACTACGATGATTTTGACGACGACGAGCAGCGCATGGTGATGTCGGTGTCCAACCCCGGAGATTGCATAGGCTGCGAAGCCTGCGCCAAAGTTTGTTCCAAGAACTGTATCAGCCACGCACCCAAAACCGCCTAAGCGGTAGACCCCTCCGGCTCTTGCAGCGGGACAAACGCGCCAACTGCAAGTCGGCGCCTCGTCATCAAGATAGACAGCTCATCTGAAACTGGTCTACGCTTGTTACAGCGCTGATCGTCTAACCACGGCCCATCTGCGGTCCCTGGCTCTATGCCACCCAGACGATCAGCGGCTTCAGCCCCTTCCACACTCCCACCGCTTGAGCTGTTCGGTTGCTGCGGGCAATGCCTGCCGGAGAAACCCATGATGGGAAGATCACTCCTGCCCAGGACACTGTTACTCTGCGCCCTTGTTACCGCTTGCTCCTCAGGCCCCCAGCGGGCACTCGAAACTCCGGAAACCATACTGGAAACGAATAACGAAACCACGATGTTGTTCCATTCAGTGCTTTATTACCCGAGTGAAATCAGCCTTAACGCTCCCGGCTTTATCGTGGGGGTGGAGAAAAGTCCGGTAAGAACCATCACGCGCGGCGGCGATATTTTGGTGGTCGACAAACACGAAGCCGGCCTCAGCCAGCAACAGGCTCGCTCCGAGATCGTCGACAGCAAAATTCTCTATGTCTCCCATATTGTTGAAAACAAAGGGCGGGAATTCGGGCTGGGCAACTGCACCTTGCATAACGCTTACCGGCAGCCCGAAGACAACACAACCCAGCAGCTGGTTGCGCCCTGTAAGGGTATGCAGCCGGTGCCGATCTCACCGCACCAGGCCTATAAAAAAAGCTGGGCAGCGCTGGAGAAACTGGAGGCTCGAATTCGCTCGCGTATCAAACAATCCAGCGCGCCAGGCCAAACCCCCTTTACACATATCCTGGTCACAACCATGGGCTGGAATACGGTGCAGGAGGAGGCCGTGCGCAACTTTAATTCAATCATAAAAAACATTCGCCTGGCCGCCGGTGAGGATTTTCACCCCTTGGTGATCGGCGTCACCTGGCCCAGCCAATGGCAGAGCAGTTGGCTGGGCCCCCTCCTGAAAATGGTCAGTTTCCCGGTCAAGGCACGCGACGCCGATGAACTGGGCCTAACCTGGCTGGGGGTATTGCTCCACGATACTTTACCCAAGGCAGACAGTGCCCTGCCGGTGGTCGTGATCGGCCACAGCTTTGGTAGCCGGGCCTCCAGTATCGCCACCTGCGTCGGCCCCGCCATCCATCCCGAACAGGGTGCCACCATCAGCACCCAATCGTTTAGCCAGCTCACACTGATCAACCTGCAGGGTGCCTTTCAGGTTGACCGCCTACTGGGCAAAGGGGGGGACCGGAAGATCATCTTTCCCGAACGGTGCCGGAACGCCTCCTCAATCTACCTGACTGCGTCAAAGCATGACAAAGCGATGGATACCGCGTTCTGGGGAGTGTACGCGGGCAACGACAAAAGCTATAAAAAAGTCTGTGATGTCGCCCCCCAACTCTTCAACTGCCTGAAAGCCGACAACAGGGGGCTTCTAAACCGCCGTCACCTCAATGGCAGCCACGTTACCTACATTAACGCGAGCGATTTAATCGAGCAAAACGCCTACCTGTCAGGCGGCGGCGCCCACAGCGATATTTACCGGCGCGAGCACGGCGTGCTGATGTGGCAGCTTATCTCTGCCAGCGATGATTAGGCTTCGAGTTTGAGGGTGAACTGCTCGCCGTGAAACTCAAGCACATCGCCCGACATCATTTTGCGACGCTTACGGGTCTCGACTTCACCGTTAACCAGCACCTGCCCCTCGGCGATGGCCACCTTGGCATCACCCCCACTGGCGACCATGCCCTCGAACTTGAGGATCTTAAACAGTTCTACCGGCTCGCGGTTTATTTCGATGGTTAACATAGGGCGTGCACAGACTCATGTGTTGAAAAGGCGCAGCATATAGTAATCCGCCCATGGGGCGAAGCAGTAATTGATCGTATCGCGAGACCGGCAAACCACGAGGACGGGTTACTTGCGCTGATAGACACTGTTTTGGGTGGCCACAAAGAGCGCCTCCACCTTGGTTCGCGCCCAGGGGGTTTTGCGCAAAAACTTGAGACTCGATTTTACCGACGGGTCATGGGTAAAACAGCGGATTTCGATGCGTCGCCCCAGCTCCTCCCAGCCATAATGTTTCTCAAGGCGGGTCACAATCTGCTCCAGGGTAATGCCATGGAGTGGGTTGTTAGGCTGGGTATCGGTCATGAGAAATAGGTCCGGCAAAGGGTGGAATCGACACGGCGGTCGGATTCCATTGATTCTGCACCAATTAGTGAGCAGGCTCCACTCCTGTTTATTGCGCCGAATCATCCTCAATACGTTCGTAAGCGACCACTCGCTTACTCAGCACCCAATCGGATACTGCGTCGTTAAACTCTGAAAAATGTTTAGTTTTTAAGTGTACGTCAAAGGCCGCTTCGTCATCGTAAATTTCGTAAAGAGCGATTCCGGCCTCCTTCTCAGTACTCACGCACACATCAAACTGATGGCAGCCAGGTTCCAGCAAGGAAAGGCGCGCATTTTGGGTAACCGCTTCTACAAATTCTGACAGCTTCTGCGCTTTCACCTCAAACTCTACCCAAATTACATACATAGGCTAACTCTCCACGGGATGACCAGACTTTAAGCGCAGCTCACGCACATTATCGGCATCGATCATTTTTACCGAATGTCCAGCGAGAAGCAGGGTCATGCGCGCGCTCTCCTCCAGCTCCTCAATCGCGTACATGGCTGATTCCAGGGAATCCCCCCCTACGATGGGGCCATGGTTAGCCATCAGGATGCCAGCCGTTTGTTCAGCTACCGCAGCCACAGCATCAGCCAGCTGCGGATCACCCGGAGCAAAATAGGGTACCCTGCGCACTCTCCCCAGGCGAATCAGCAAATAGGGGGTGAGCGGTGGAAATAACTCCTCCTCCGCCACATCAAGACAGGATACTGCGGTAGCATAGGGACTATGGAGATGTATCACCGCCATCGCTTCCGGACGCTTGTTATAGATTGCCCTGTGCAAGGAGAACTCTTTTGAGGGTTTATCACCTTTAATCCATTCGCCCTTTGCATCTAACAGCGATAATTTCTCCCCATCAAGAAAACCTATACATGAATTGGTGGGAGTAATGAGAAATCCATTCTCCGTTCTCACGCTTAAGTTTGCAGACGCCCCTCGGGTTAAACCACGGTCGAACAATGAGCAGCCCACTCGCACCAAGGCCTCACGCCCCCCCAACTCTGTGTACACCATTCTAGTATCCCTCGCCTTGGGTACCACCCATCATTTCGATAGCGGTATGGAAAAAATCCTGGTCACCAAAATTACCCGACTTCAATACCAGTAAAAGGGGATCGCTCCCCATCGTTTGAATGATGGGGACACCCGGGGCAACCGATGGTCCCACACCAAAGGTTTGCTCACCGAGAGCCTGGGTTACGGCCCCGGAGGTTTCACCTCCTGCGACAACAAGTTTTCGAATCCCGGCGTTCACCGCGCGCCTGGCTAGCATGGCAAAGGCCTGCTCCAATCGCTCGGCAACATTGAGCCCCAGAGTACGCTGGGCATCACTCACTCGATCCGGTTCATCTGAGCTGTAGACCAGGCACGTTGAGCAGCTCTGGTCACTAACCCAACTCCAAATAGCCTCGTCACGAAGCTCACCGTTCATGAGCCCTGCGGGATCCAGGCGCAGGCTCTCGCCCTCTCCCCGTTCGACAAATCGTGCCACCTGATCACGGGTCGCCTCGGAACAACTCCCCGCTAAAATCAGGGTTTTCCCTGGCGCAGTAAAGCCCGTTTGCGGTTGCTCGTTATCCCCCTGCGTATGCTGTCGCGCCAACGCCTCGGCTAAACCTGAGCTGCCCGATATAAAGGCTGCATCGGCCATCGCGTGCGCCAACACCTCAGCATGCTGGGGCTCAAAGTGATCAGCGACCAAATAACGCTGCTCGGGGGCCAGGGAGTTTATTCGTTCGCGCACAGCGTCGCTCCCGCAGGCAAGCAGATTGTGATCCAGAACCGTCCCTTTGTATTGCCCCTGTTGCTCCATCATGCGCACCAGACTCGAATCATGCATCGGTGTAAGAGGGTGATTCCGCATAGGGCTCTCGGCCAGGGGGACACCATTCACGAACAAATAGCCGCGGTAGACGGTTCGTCCATTGACCGGCAGCGCCGGACTGACCAACACCCGCGGCAGGTCAAAAGCCTCCATTACCGCATCTATAACCGGACCAATATTCCCCTGCGGAGTCGAATCAAATGTGGAGCAATATTTGAAAAACAGCTGGCAGTCCGTAGCATGTTCGCGCAACCACCGAAAGCTGGCCAATGACTGCGCCACCGCGTCTTTAACCGGTATCGTCCGGGACTTGAGAGCAATTACCACTGCCGCCGTATCCTCCCGAGGATGCCAGCCCAGGGGTGGCACGCCGTCGATCATTTCTGTTTTAAGACCACCGCGAACCAAGAAGGAGGCCATATCGCTAGCTCCGGTGAAATCATCGGCGACGCATCCTAGCCGTAGCTTTGGCATAAAACCTCCTGTCTATGATATAAGGGCTGCGCTAAAATATGCGCCAGTTACTTAACGTATACATTAAACAATATCATTATGGATCCCTTCAAGCCAATGAATACTCGGACCAGCAAAAAACCAAAACTCTCGGAACAGGTCTTCAATCGCCTGCGCAGCATGGTTCTGAACAACGAGCTTCGAGTCGGTAATTACTACCTTGAGCAGGAGCTTGCCGAGCAGTTGGGAACCTCCAGAACCCCGTTGCGCGAGGCGGCTATTCGGATAGAGCAGGAGGGGCTAGTAACCATCGTGCCCCGCCGAGGAATCTTTATTCGCCCAATCTCGGCGAAAGAGATGAAAGATATCTATGAAATTCTTTCCTGTCTCGAGGTGGCTGCCATCACCACCCTTAGCCGGCGCCCAATTGCCTCGACTCAACTCGCAGAATTGGAAGCCGCCCAGAAGGCCATGACCACCGCACTGGCTAATAACGACCTGGATTTATGGGCATCCAACGACAAGCGCTTTCATCAAATCCTGGTGCAATCATCGGATAATTCTGAGCTGGCTCATCTGGTGAACCGCTACTGGGATAAAACTGATCGTGTGCGCAACCTGACCTTACGATTGCGAAAGCCTCCTCAACAGTCAACCGAGGAGCATCGCCAACTGATTGAGGCGCTCAAATCAGGAGACGGTGACCGGGCTGTTCAGGTGCACATGCATCACCGTCAGCGCGCGTCCGATGAGCTAACCGCACTGCTCGACCTATTGGACAACAATTTTAGCGGCTAGCCCGTTCGACCCGCAGCCTTCCTCCCCCACCGCAAACTAGCACTTATGCGGCGCATCCTTCATAGCAGGCGGCGTTTATCCGCATAAGTGCCCAATTTCGACCCGCTCTTGTATCAGCGTCCCTGGCGCCCCCCCTAAAATATCAGTCGTTGTTCTTGACTATCTTTTAACGTATACGTTATAAAACACATAGAGTACCTCTCCCATTGCCATACGACAGAGATAAAAAAACCTATGCGCAGCTTTAAAATTGCAGTGATGCCCGGCGATGGTATCGGACAAGAGATTACCTCTCCAGCCGTTGAACTGGTAAAAGAGGTCGCACGCCAGTCCGGCATTCAATTGCAATGGGTGAATGTTCCCGCAGGCGCTCAACACTACCAGGAGACCGGCGATGGATTTCCCGAATCCCATTTCCAGGAGGCGGCCAGCGCTGATGCGATCTACCTGGCGGCGATGGGGCTGCCCGACGTGCGTTACCCCGATGGCACTGAGGTAGGTCCTCAACACGACCTGAGAAAACGACTGCAGCTATACGCCGGAGTGCGTCCCTGCCGTCCAATGCCCTGCCTGCCCCTGCCACTCTCGGACCCTCGCAGCAAGACCCTCGACTTTGTGATTGTCCGTGAGTCCACCGAAGGAATCTTCGCCGAGCCTCGCAAACATCCACTCGACAACGACGGTGCTGCACACAACCTTACCCGAGTCACTCGGGAAACATCCGAGAAACTGTTCCGTTTCAGCTTTCAACTCGCTGAACGCCGCAAGCAGCGCGGCCTTCCCGGCCTGGTTACCTGCGCCGACAAAGCCAACGTACTCTCCTCACAGGCTTTTTTCCGCACCATTTTTGATGAGATCTCCCTCGAATATCCGCATATCGAGAGCGAACACCAGTATGTCGATGCGGCAGCGCTGGACTTTGTGCGAGCCCCCTGGCGCTATGATGTTATCCCCACCGAGAACCAGTACGGAGATATTCTGTCTGATATCTCCGCCGCGCTGATGGGGGGTATGGGAATGACCTCCTCTGGTGAGATCGGCGATAACCATGCTGTATTTCAACCCTGTCACGGCTCCGCACCGGATATTATGGGTCAAGGTAAAGCCAACCCCACCGGGATGATTCTGTCCGGTGCACTTCTACTCGACTATCTGGGTACCCGCTTTGACTGCCCCGAGGCGACTTCCGCGGGCCAGCTGCTGGAATCCGCCACCATGGCCGCTTACGCCACAGGAACGCTGTTGCCCTGGGAGCTGGGTGGCCGCTCCGGCACTAAAGAGATTGTCGACCTGGTCGGCCAGCAGCTTACGAGCTGAAACTTTCCATGACATCTATCAACCCATTCAGACTGGCCCTCTTATCCTGTCCCAATCATCACCGCCAGCTGATACCTGTCACTACCCCGACCAGGGTGCGGACGAAACACAGCAGGAAGTCATCATGTCCATACGTGTAGCCATCAACGGATACGGCCGAATCGGCCGCAACATATTGCGAGGCCTCTACGAATCAGGCTACCGAAACCGCATTGAAGTGGTCGCGATCAATGATCTTGGCGACCCGCAAATCAATGCCCACCTCACCCGTTTCGACTCGGTACACGGCCCCTTCACCGGAAACCTTTCCATAGAAGATGATCAGCTGGTGATTGGTCAGGACCGCATTAAAATGCTCAACCAGAAAGACCCCGCAGAACTTCCCTGGCGCCAACTGGATGTAGACGTAGTATTCGAATGCACGGGACGTTTCACCTGCCGTGATCAGGCCAAGGTACACCTCAGTTCAGGCGCCAAGCGGGTCATTATTTCGGCCCCGGCTACAGGAGCGGACGCCACCATCGTCTACGGTATCAACCACCATCTGCTAAACAGCAGTCACCGCATCATATCCAGCGCTTCTTGCACCACCAACTGCCTGGCACCGGTGGCCAAGCCCCTGCACGATGCACTAGGCATAGAGCGGGGGCTAATGACCACCATACATGCCTATACCAACGACCAAAGCTTGTCGGATCTTTATCATAGCGACCCCTATCGCGCCCGCTCTGCCACCCAATCGATGATACCGACCAAAACCGGTGCCGCTAAGGCCCTGGGGCTGGTACTGCCCGAACTCGACGGTCGCCTTGATGGAATGGCTGTACGCGTACCAACGATCAATGTATCACTGGTGGACCTCACCCTCAGCGTGTCACGAAACACTTCGGTGGCCGAGGTAAACGCCATTATGCAGGAGGCCGCACGCGGCTACCTAAGCCCGGTGCTGGCCATCAACGAACTTCCTCTGGTATCGATCGATTTCAACCACTGCCCCTACTCTGCCACCTTTGATACAACCCAGACTCGAGTTAACGGTCGCCTGATAAAGGTGATGGCCTGGTACGACAATGAGTGGGGATTTTCCCACCGTATGCTCGACAACGCCATTTCGCTAATGGATGCGGGGGAGGAGTGATGACCATGGGGCTCTATAGGGTCTTTCCCGCCGCCTATAGGCGAAGGGCCGTCTGATGCAGCTTCAGTATCAACAACGCTCGGTGGCGGCGACCAAAACCATCGCACTGGTCGCCCACGATCACCAGAAAGAGGCACTGATGGAGTGGTGCGCGAATCAACACCAGCGACTTTCCCGACATCGCCTCCTCGCCACCGAAACCACCGCCAATATGCTAATCGATCGCCACCAGCTAAGGGTACGCCCTTTACTTAGCGGCCCCATGGGGGGGGATCAGCAACTAGGTGCCTTGATTGCCGAAGGGGAGGTCGACGTACTGGTGTTCTTCTGGGACCCACTGGAACAACAACCCCACGACCCCGATATCAAAGCGCTACTACGCATTGCAGCGGTATGGAATCTGCCAATCGCCTGCAACCGGGCAAGCGCTGACTTCCTCTTTTCATCGCCATTAATCGACAACTCTCATTACCGACTAAGCCCTGATTACCCAAGCTACAGAGCGCAACGACACAACCCACCATCTCACCCGGAGGAATATTGACAGAACCAGACAAATAATACACTCTATAATCACTTAACGTATACATAGAAATATTCGTTAATTGTTTCCGTCTAATAACTATTCGAGTCGAAGGCTAACGCTTCGGCTAGACGGTGCCCGATTGAGTAAGGGCGCCGACACAGGAACCAGAGGAAAAACCAATGAAAAAAATAATGACAGGCTTGGTTGCCGCCTTCAGTATCGCGGCTATGACAACCCCGGTGGAAGCCGCCAAAACCTACCCCAGCCGTAATATTACCAACGTAGTGGTATGGTCCGCCGGTGGCGGAACCGACACAGTTAACCGCGTAATATCGGCTGAAATGGCAAAAGTGCTGGACGTTGACATCAACGTAACCAACAAACCCGGTGGCGTAGCAGGTTCCCTGGGTATGAGTTATGTCAATCAGCGCAAAGGTGACGGCTACACACTGGTGGGCTTGTCAGAATCCTGCGTCACTGCCGGCGTCATGGGTGGCTGGGATCAGCGCATGAACGTGTGGCATAGCTTTATCGTAGGCGGCTCACCTGACCTTATATCGGTATCGGCATCTTCTGACATCAAGTCGCTGGACGATCTAGTCGCCGCCAGCAAAAAGGCTCCCGGCAAGATCACCGCCGGCGCAGGCGGCGCAGGCTCTATTCACCACCTCAACCTGCTGGCATTTATGAAAGGCACCAATGCCGACGTGCGTTTTATCCCCTACCCAGGCTCAGCGCCTGCTCAAACCGCAGCAGTCACCGGCGAAGTAACTCTGGTTATTACCTCTTTGGCCGAGCAACAGCAGTTGATCCGCGCAGGTAAGTTGCGCCCACTGGCGATGCTGACCGATAGCAGTTTCGACCTGCCCGGTGTCGGCACCATTCCTTCTGCCTTCACCAGCTACCCATCGCTCAGCGAGCACCTTCCGATCTCCCAGGCGATTGGGTTGGCGGTTCGAGCCGACGCACCCGAAGAGGTAAAAGCGAAACTGGATGACGCCTTCGCCAAGGCGATGGCTAGCGATACCGTCAAAGAGTGGGCAGCGAAAAACTTCTACTCACTATCCGGAAAAAGCGGTAAGGCTGCCGCCGAGGAGTTTGACAAGCTGGAGTCCCTGTTTGCCTGGACCCTGCAGGATCTCGGTTCAGCGAAAGTCAGCCCGGCTAAGCTCGGCATCCCTAAGCCCTGATCGTCTGATCGCAGCCGTGACACCCGTTCCGGGGGTTACCCCGGAACTCGGTGTCCCTGCCTTGCCATACAGCCCGGACGCCGAATAATGAATATCGATAAAACCCAGTTGCGTGAACTACGCCTTGCCGACCTCCGTACGGCCATCATCCTGCTCATACTTGCCATCGCCATTTTGGCAGAAGCTTCCACGTTTCCCATGACAGACAGTTGGGGGGGGGTCGAGAATGTCTGGTATGTATCGCCAGCACTTTTTCCCCTGGTCATCGGTTGCCTGCTGCTGATTCTGGCAATGGTTCTGCTGGTAACCGCATATAGAAGCCTTATCTCATTGGACTCAACAGGATTCCACTGGAAAACACTCATCCCGGCCGTGCTACCCATTTCGCCGCGGGGGAGAGATACCCTCTTCATTATTGGACTGCTGATTTTCTACGTTTACCTGCTTATCCCTGCGGTGGATTTCTTCCTCGCAACAACCCTGTTTCAGGCCACTCTTACAATTCGTTTTCTGTTCGATTGTCCGAGCCTGAACCGACAGTTGGCAGCCGCCTACCTGACCTTGCTGCCCGTCGTTTTATTGGTGTTTTTCTTCTACCCCTTCGACACCACTGATAACCAGCTGCTGGCATCCGATACCCTTATTGGCTGCTTTACCCTGGTACTCTTAGCACTGCCTCTACGCATGAAGTTTCCTCCCCAGGATCGCAAACGCCGTTATAGCAATATGCTACTGGCCACCCTGCTTATCCCCCTGCTACTCACCGTCGGATTCCAGTACTTTATGTTAGTGCCGATGCCCACCGAGGGAACAATCATTCAGATGATGGATTACCTTCGCTATGACCTGTTTGACTAGGAGGTATCCATGCTGGACCAATTTCTAGCGTTCTTCTATATCCTTGTGGAGATGCTCGGCAGCCCCACAAACCTTGTGATTTTACTCGGCTCCAGCTTCCTCGGAATTTTGTTCGGTGCCATGCCCGGAATGACCGCCACGCTAGGTGTTGCCCTACTGACCACGCTGACCTACGGACTGGAAACCAATACCGCATTAATGTCCCTGCTGGGGCTCTATGTGGGTGCGATCTACGGTGGATCCTACCCCGCCGTGCTGATCAATATACCAGGGACCGCGGCTTCGGCCGCCACTGCTCTCGATGGCTACCCTATGGCCAGTCGGGGCGAGGGAGGCAAGGCTCTGGGACTAACGACCACAGCGTCGTTTATCGGCACGGTAATCGGCCTGCTCTTTCTGGTGATGCTGTCTCCTCTTATCGCGGACCTGGCGCTAGAGTTCACATCTTTCGAGTTTTTCCTGCTGGCGATATTTGGCATTCTTATCTCGGGTACACTGACCAGCAGCGATCTGGTGGTCAAGGGTTGGATCGCAGGAATGCTGGGCTTATTCCTGGCCACCATAGGACGCGATACTCTTCAATTTTACCCCCGCTTCACCTTTGACCAGTCCGAGCTGGACTCAGGTCTCAATGTGGTGCCTGTATTAATCGGCTGCTTCGGCATTCCGCAAATTATTCGCGTGTTGGTCAACCGGGAAGCTCTGGGCAAAGCACACGAATTCGGTCGCATACTGCCGGAGCTGAAAACCATTATCCGCAACCTGCGCCATATCGTGCGTTCGGCCCTGATCGGAGTAGGAATCGGCGCAGTCCCGGGCATTGGTGAAGATATCGCGGGCTGGGTCTCCTACGGCACCGCGAAAAATACAGCCCAGGACCCCGAGACTTTTGGAAAGGGCAACGCAACCGGATTGATCTCTTCGGAAACCGCCAACAACGCTTGTATCGGTGGCGCCTTGATTCCCCTGCTCACCCTGGGCATTCCCGGCAGCGCACCTGCTGCCATGTTACTGGGCGCTTTGATGCTCCACGGGGTAAACCCTGGTCCGACTATCACCACCGACCATCCCAACTTTCTGCTGGAGATCACTGCGGTAATGGTATTGGCATCGCTGGCGATGTGGATCAACGGCATGTTTCTCGCCAAGCAGGTCGTCAAGCTGCTGCGCATCCCCGCTCCACTGTTTATGCCGGTGGTCGGTGTACTCTGTGTCATCGGATCCTACTCCCTCGGCCTCAGCATCGTAAACCTCTACCTGATGGTTCCGATCGGTATCGCAGCCTACCTGCTGACCGAAATGAAGTACCCCATATCTCCTTTAGTTATCGGCCTGATTCTGGGCCCTATGGCCGACGAGAACCTGCGCCGCGCACTCCTCGTAACTGAAGGTGATCTGTGGCCGATATTTACCCGCCCCGTATCCTGTATCCTTACGATTACCATCATCTATATGGTGTTGGTACAACTCCCCCCCATCAAGCGGCTGGTGCACGGCCTATTGGATTCTTTGAAACAGCGCCTGGGAATAGGAATCAGCGTATGAGTGTAGGTTCTGTTGACAAACCGCTACGCGTTGCCTGTATCGGCGCGGGTTACTTCAGCCGCTTCCACTACGAAGCTTGGTCACGGATGCCCGATGTCGAGGTGGTAGCGCTGTGCAACCGTCATCCCGATGCGGCACAGGAGATTGCAAACGAATATGGCATCACCCAACTGTTTTCCGAGCTGGATACGATGCTAGAGGCGGTTAAACCCGACCTTGTGGATATCATTACCCCTCCGATTACCCATGCCGATGCCATTCGTTCGGTAGCCCGCTACGGCATTAACGCGGTGTGCCAGAAGCCCTTCGGTCAGAATCTGGAGCAAGCTCGCGAGCTGGAAAAAGAGATTCGCAACGCAGGAATAACCGTTAACATTCACGAAAACTTTCGCTTTATGCCCTGGTTTCGCCACATACGCGCGGTGGTCGACGACGGAGTATTGGGGGAGATCCTGAATGCACGTTTTGCCCTGCGCCCGGGTGATGGTCAGGGAGCCGACGCTTACCTGGCTCGACAACCCTATTTTCAAACAATGGAACGCTTCTTAATTCACGAAACGGCAGTGCATCTTGTAGATACCTTTCGCTTTCTGTTTGGTGACCCCCTTTCCGTTTACGCCAGCCTTAAGCGCTGCAATCCCGTTATCGCCGGCGAGGATGCTGGAACCCTGTTATTTGAATACGCCAACGGGCTTTCCGCGCATTTTGATGGCAACCGGCTACTTGATCATAGCGCAGACAACCATCGCAGAACCATGGGTGAATGCTGGATCGAAGGAACCCAGGGCACATTGCGGCTTGATGGCTCCGGCCGCGTCTGGTTGCGCCACTTCGGAACCATTGAAGAGATTGAGTTGAACTACGACTGGCACGACCAGCATTTTGGAGGCGATTGCGTATACCTACTCAACCGCCATGTAGCGGACCATTACCTCTACGGCTCAATTCTGGAAAATCGGGTACACGACTACCTGGGCGTTCTCAAAATCGAAGATGCAATATACCGCTCTCACGCCGAGGGCCGGCGCATCGATCTGGAGCTTGATCAATGAGCGACCTCACTCAACTGAGCTGGCATGGTAACCATTTAGTACGCCCGGAATGCGTGCTTACAACTCGTGCCGGTTACGTCTACGTTTCCGACTTTTGTGGCGGCGTGACCGAGATCAGCCCCGCAGGAGTACAAAGTTTTTTCGGCGGAGACGACGTACCTGGATACGGTCAGTTGAAGCCCAATGGAATCGCACTGTTGGAAAATGGTGACTTTCTGGTCGCCCATTTAGGGGACAGCCAGGGCGGAATCTTTCGCATCGCTCGCGATAACACCATTACCCCTTTTCTAACCGAAATCGAAGGTAAGCCACTTCCTCCGAGTAATTTTGTATACCTCGATCGCCAGGGACGAATATGGATTACCGTCAGTACCAGACACCAGCCCCGCGCCGCGGCTTATCGCAGTGATATAGCCGATGGTTTTATCATTCTTGTAGACAAGGACGGTCCCCGGATCGTGGCTGATCATCTGGGTTACACTAACGAGCTCTACGTCGATGCCGCTGGGGAGTTCCTCTACGTCAACGCTACCTTCAGCCGCGAATTGCTGCGTTACAGAATCGGTCCCGATAATAGCCTTAACGATCGCACCTGCATCTTCCGTTTTGGGGCAGGTACATTTCCCGATGGACTCACCCAGGACAGCAACGGGGATTTCTGGATCACCAGCATTGTCAGTAATCGTGTTCTGCGGGTCAGCGCTGATGGCCATAGTGAGATCGTGATAGAAGATGTAGATCCCGACCACCTGGAGTGGGTGGAGGCCGCTTTCAAAAATAACGCCATGGGGCGTCCTCACCTCGACAACGTCAAAAGCCGCCAGCTACGCAGCATCTCTTCGCTGGCATTCGGCGGTCCCAATCTGGACCGCATCTACCTAGGTTGCCTGCTCGGAGAGCGAATTGCGGTGCTGCCATCAGGAGTGCGGGGACAACCGCCGGTCCACTGGCACTTCGATGACTCCCGCTAGATGGCGATAAAACGGTGCGCTGATACCCGTTTCACACAGCCTGCCCAGAGGCTCTAACAATCGATCGTAAAACGCCCCGGAGCGAACAAGGTCGTTGGTGCCCAGACAAACGCCATGCAACATTAAACAACTCCTGTGAGTAAAACAGCGGTCTATTGAATTGAAATAATAACCGGTTTAACGGGGCAAACCTGATTCTGCCAGCTGGGAGCTGAGCCACTCGAAGCAGCGTCCTGCTGCGAAAACTTACGTACATTCTGCTCTCGGACCGCCTCCATATTCTGGTGGCTGATCTCCGCTACCAGGCTGGCATCCAGTATCATAGCTTTGGCCACCAACCCATTCTCGTTCAGCCAGATATTGTAGCGATTTCCCACCTCCAGCGCCTCAGGGGTCGCGCCCCCATAATCCCGCGCGTCAATCAGGATCGCAAAGGCGTCACAACCGAGGGAGGCTACCGCCGCTTTCACATCATCAAAGATTCCCTGAACCGAATACTCATTAAACGAGCCCACCAACCGCAAGACAATGATGGCGTCTTTAGAGGTTACGCTGTATTGACCATGGGCTCGCTGCGACATCCCTGCACCCCGCGACAGATTAAGAGCTTTAGTCTAGCCCTGTGCATCGGCCACAAACAAGGGCGCCTCGCGGCGTACCAAACGGCTAAAAATGCCCGGTCACCCCGAGGCCTAGCCCAGGTCTTGCAACATGGCGACGCTTTTGATCTGGGCGAACACCGCCATGCCTTCGCGGAGCCCCAGCAGCTCGAAGGATTTACGGGTGATCTTGGCCAGTAGCAGGGTAGCCCCCACCCGCAGCTCTACCAACACCCTGATACCGTCGGCGCCGTCGCGCAGTCCACACACGATTACGGGTAGTGCGTTGAGCATGCTCGAATCCCGCACCTCGTGCAGCGAAATCGCCACATCACGGGCGGGAATACGCACCCGCACCCGCTCACCCAGCTCGGCACCGATCTGGTTAACGCTAAGGCGATACCCTTCAAGGTCGAGGTAACTTAGGCCATGGCCAGAATCCTGCGCGAGCATTCGCCCTTCGACTACCACCGACTCCTCGCCACCCACTTTTCCCGCCGGCAAGCGAGGCACGACCTCCATCAGGGTGCCCCGGTCCGCCACCCGCCCCTGCTCAAGATAAACCATCCGATCCGCCACCCGCGTCACCTCCTCCAGACTATGGCTCACATAGAGAGTGGGAATCCTGAGGTGACGGGTGAGGGTCTGCAGGTAGGGTAAAATCTGTTGCTTGCCCTCGGTATCCAGCGCACTGAGGGGTTCATCCATCAGTAGCAAGCGCGGCTGGCTAAGCAGGGCACGGGCGATCGCTACCCGCTGGCGCTCCCCCCCGGATAGTTTATCGGGCATACGCCCGAGATATGCCGACAGCCCTAGCAGCTCAATCACCTGGTCGGGGGCGATGCCAGCATCGTCACGGGTACGTTTGAAACCAAAGCGCAGGTTCGCTTCAATAGAGAGGTGCGGCAGTAAACTGGCTTCCTGAAAGACATAACCGATCGCCCGGCGGTGGCTCGGCAGGAAGCGTCGGCCCTGCTGCCAACACACGCCATCGACCCACAGTTCACCCTCCTCGGCCCGGTGCAACCCTGCAATACAGCGCAAGAGGCTGGTTTTACCGCTACCGGAGCGACCGAACAGCGCAGTGACGCCGTTGGACTCGAGACTCAGGGAGGCGTCGAGAGTAAAGTCTCCCAAGCCGGTGCGGAACGCGCCCTCCAACCAGGCACTCACAGGGGGCCCCGCCGCAAGCGCCGGTCCAACAGATTCATCGCCAGAATGCAGCAGAAGGAGAACAGCAACAGGCCCCCGGCCAAACGGTGGGCGGCCCCCCATTCGAGGGTTTCGACGTAGTCATAAATGGCTACCGACACCACCCGGGTCTCCCCCGGAATATTACCGCCGATCATTAGCACCACCCCGAACTCCCCCAGAGTGTGGGCGAATCCCAGCACCGCTCCACACAACAGCCCCGGCCGAGCCAGAGGCAAGGCCACATGCCAGAAACGATCCAAGGGCGATGCGCGTAAGGTCGCCGCCACCTCCAGCGGACGCTCTCCGACCAGTTCAAAAGCGTTGCGAATCGGCTGCACCACAAAGGGCAGCGAATAGATCACCGAACCAATCACCAACCCTTCGAACGTAAACGCCAGGCGCAGGTCGAACCAGCGTTCAAGAAACTGCCCCACCTCACTGCGTGGCCCCAGCAGAATCAGCAGATAAAAACCCAGCACTGTGGGCGGCAATACCAGCGGCAACGCCACCAGCGTCGCCACCAACTGGCTAAAAAAATGGCGCGATCGGGCCAACCACCACGCCAGCGGCGTACCCAGCAGCAACAGAATCAGGGTCGTAATCAAGGCCAGTCGCAGGGTTATCCATACCGATTCCCACATCGCCTAGCCTAACTTCCACCGGGGCCGTAGTAGCCACCGGCAGCAATAATTGCGCCCGCGCTCTCACCCTGCAGATAGGCAAGGAAATCGCGTGCAGGCTGAAAACTGATGGCGCCTTTCAGCAGCACCACCTGCTGCTGAATCGGCCGGTAGTGATGCTGGGGCACCAGCCACAGATTCCCCCCCTCCTCCTGCTGCAACTGCGACAGCGATACAAAACCCAGATCAGCATTACCGCTGGCAACGAACTGGTGAGTTTGTGAAATATTCTCACCATAAACCAGCTTGTTGCGAGTGGCATCCCCGTGCAGCTGCGCCAATACTTCGCTGGCTGCTGCGCCGTATGGAGCGGTGTTGGGATTAGCGATGGCCAGGCGTCGGAAATCTCCCTGCTGGAGACGATTCAATGGGTCTCCCTGGGGGCTCCACAAAGCCAATCTTCCGGTGGCATAGGTAAAGCGCGTGCCGGTCACTGCCAGCCCCTCCCGCTCTGCGCGCATGGGGCGTTCAGCATCCGCCGCAAGAAACAGATCATAGGGCGCGCCGTGATATATCTGGGTGTAGAGTTTTCCCGTCGAGCCTGAACTAATCCTCAGGCGATGACCAGAACGCCGCTCAAAGTCTGCGGCCAGGGCCCGCGCCGCTACCATAAAATTGGACGCCACCGCGACCCGCACCTCGGCCGCAACCAGAGGCGTTGCCGGTACCAGCAGGAGAGCCCATAGAATAGATAAACGCAGCCCCATCACGCTTCGACCTCCTGGGGACGCCGGGCAACGGTTTTCGGGTCGGCAACGATAGGACGATAGATCTCCACTCGATCACCATCGCTCAGGGACGTATCCAGCTTGGCGAATTTACCGAACACTCCTACCCGCTGCTGCTCAAGGTCAATGGTCGGATAACGCTCCAGTATTCCCGACGCGACGATGGCGTCGTTCAAGGTTGCCCCCGCCTCCAGCTCTAGTTGAATCCAATGCTGGCGCCGGGTTTCCGCGTAGGCGATCGATATTTTCATGACTTTATCCTCCACAGGCAACATCGCCCCGGGCCCCTTGCAGCGAACAGCCGGGTCCCTCTCCGCGGGTTTTCATGGATTCGACTCGACGTTCAAGCGCACGCTTGCCGGCGATGATAAAACCGAGCACGATAAAAGCACCCGGTGGCAAAATAATGAGCAAAAATCCGCTATAGCCCGGAATCAGCGTTAACTCCATAAAGCGAAACATCTCACCCAACAAAAGGTGTGCGTTAGCAAACAGGGTGCCACTGCCCAGAATCTCCCGCGTCGCACCCAGGGCCACCAACGCCAGGGTAAAGCCCAGACCCATAGCCACCCCATCCACCAGTGAAGGCAGCACCGGGTTTTTGTAGGCAAAGGCTTCAGCGCGCCCAAGGATGGCGCAATTGGTCACGATCAGCGGGATGAACAGACCCAGCACCCGGTGCAGCTCGTGCAGCCAGGCGTTCATCATCAGGTCAACCAGCGTCACCACCGTGGCAATCAGCAGCACAAAAGCGGGGATACGCACCTCTGGCGGGATCACTCCCCGCAGCACCGACACCAACAGGTTGGCGATGACAAACACCATCAGCGATACCAGCCCCATGCCCAGGCCATTGGTCGCGGTGCCGGTAACCGCCAGCAGCGGGCACAGCGCCAGCATCTGGGCAAACACCACATTATTTTTCCACAGCCCCTCTTTCCACAGTTGCGGGTACATTAGTTAGACTCCTTCGCCGGATCAGTCTGGTGGGTATCGATTGCGCTGTCAGCGGCGGACGTCGACAGCAGCAACAGCTGGTCACCATAATCACGGTGCCATTCGAGCCCTCGGTGGACTCCGCGTACAACTGCCCGTGGGGTGATGGTGGCGCCGCTAAACTGATCGAACTCACCACCATCTTTCTTCACAGCCCACTGCCGGGAGCTCAGGCTTCGCAATGAATGCCCATTAAACCCCAGCACCCAGTCATCCCGCGCAACTTCGATCTTGTCACCCAAGCCGGGGGTTTCGGTGTGCGCAAGTACTCGCACACCTAATATCTCACCCTCGGCGCTCACACCCATCACCATGCGGATGGGGCCTGCGTAGCCGGCCTCCTCAACCTCAAAGGCCACCGCCGAGAGCATCCCCTCCAGGGTTGCTTGATAGGCAATTAGCTCCTCGCCAGAGAGCAGCCGCACCTGCACAGGCCGCTCACTGGGCAGGTTGTCATAATGGGTAGGCGGCAACACCTGCTGCAGCGAGCGCTGCAGGTCCTCCTTCATGCGCTGCGCGATCGCATCCGCTGTACCGATATAGCCGAAGGTGAGCAGGGTTCCCGATAGCACCGACAGCATGCCGAGGATAGCGGCAAAATGGGCCGGTCGCTGGGTGTAACTGGGCTTGACGACACCTCGCTTGGCAAGACCCTGACCGATCATGGGGCACGCTCCCCGGCGGCTTCTGCCCCCAGCGGCCGACCGCTGCGATCCCGGCCGTAGATCCGCGGTTTCAGGTAGTGGTCAATCAGCGGCACTAAGCCGTTCATCAGCAACACCGCAAACGCCACCCCTTCGGGGTAACCACCCCAGGTGCGGATGATATAGACCAGCGCGCCGCAGCCCGCCCCGAACAGCAACTGTCCGCTAACGGTGTTGGGGGAGGTCACCAGGTCGGTGGCGATAAAGAAGGCGGCCAGCATCAAGGCACCACTGAGCAGGTGATATTCCACCCCCGGATAACGTGCTGGGTCGATGCTGCTGAACAGCAACGCCATCAAGGCGACGGTTCCCAGCATCGCGCACGGAATGGTCCAACTGATGATGCCGCATGCGATCAAGCCAACCCCCCCGAGCGCCAGAAGCAACGCCGAGGTTTCACCCAGGCTTCCATGGTGGGTACCCAGCACCCGTTGCCAGCGATCAATCCCCTCAGGGAGAATTTGGCTTAACTCATGCCCAAGGGTGAACTCGGTTTTTACAGTGCCCAGCAGGGACGCCCCGCTGTAAGCATCAACCGAAACAGCACCAAAACTGATCGCCAAACCCTCGACAAAGCCGGGTGCAGAGCCACTGAAAAGGGGCGCCGGCGAGGTCCACAATGTCATCTGCAACGGAAAGGAGATCAACAGCGCTACCCGCGCCACCATCGCCGGGTTAAAAAGATTATGTCCAATTCCACCAAAGACCTGCTTTCCCACCAGAATCGCAATCACACTGCCCAGCGCACCGATCCACCAGGGAGCCCAGGGTGGCAAGCTCATCGCTAACAGCCACGCCGTTAGCAGAGCGGAGCCATCCCACAGCGTAAGTCGAATCGGCTTCCCTGCCAGATAGAGACAGGCGGCCTCGCACAGTAGTGCGGCCACCAGCGTTACCACAAACAGATTAATCGCAGGCCAACCGAACAGGTAAAGTCCCCACACAGTGGCCGGCACCAGCGCCAGCATCACCGTCAGCATGGTGCGGCTGACGCTGTTGCGCGCCAAGGTGTGAGGTCCGCTCAAGAGGGTGTGAGCCATGCTTAATCTCCTTCGTTCTGGGTCGCTGTTGCGGCGCTCGCCAACGCCGCTTTGGCAGCAGCTTCTCGTTTACGCTGCGCTGCAGCCGCCGCTTTTTGCGCTTCAATAAGCGCCAGCCGTTGCTCTTTACTGGAAGCAAGATCTGCGGTCTTGTCGATTTTTTTCTGCTGTGCCTGACGCGCCTGCAGCTGGCCTTTGCCGTAATGAAAATACTGCACCAGCGGGATTTTCGAAGGACAAACGTAGGCGCAGGATCCGCACGCAATGCAATCTTCCAACCCCAGCGCACTCGCCGCTACAAACTGCTCCTTACGGATTCTGCTGGCCAGCTCCAGTGGCAACAAACCCGAGGGGCAGACACCCACACAGCGACTGCAACGAATGCAGGGGCGCGGCATCTCTACCCGTGTTTCCGCCTCGCTCAGGGCGATGATGCCACTGCTGCCTTTGATCACCGGCACCCGGCCATGGGGTAGCCACTGCCCCATCATAGGGCCGCCCACGAGTAAACGTTCATAACTCTCATCTTCTAAACCGCAATAAGCCAACAGGTCCTCGACCAGGGTTCCCAGGGGGACTTCAAGGTTGGCCGGGGAGGGTATCGCGCCGCCCCCAACGGTCACTATTCGCGACACCAGTGGTTTACCGTCCACCAGCGCCTCGTACACCGCATAGGCGGTGGCGACGTTGTGCATCACCACACCCAGGTCAGTGGCATGGGCGCCTGCGGGGATCTCGCGCCCGAGCACTGACTGAATCATCTGTTTTTGCGAACCCTGGGGGTATCGTGTCGGCACCGACACGGTCTTAATATGATCCTGGCTAAGACACAACTCGCGCAGGGTCGCCAGCGCTTCGGCCTTATTATCCTCCACCACAATCACCGCACGCCGCGCTTCCAGACACCGCAACATTAAAGCGACCCCGGTGACGATCTGCTGACCGCGCTCGCGCATCAGGCGGTCGTCGCAGGTAAGGTAAGGCTCGCATTCACCACCATTGATGATCAGGGTATCGACACCCTGTTTACGCGCCAGGTCGAGCTTGACCGCCGACGGAAAGGTTGCCCCACCCATGCCCACGATACCTGCCTGGCGGATACGCAAAGCCAGCTCCTCCGGACTGAGGCCGAACGGATCTTCATCCGGGACGGTCCAGGGTGTTTGCTTGTCACTGACCTCAATAATGGCGGTGGTCACCGGCAGTGCTGCCGGATGGGGAGACGCGAACTCGCTCACCGCCACCACCGTGCCATCGGCTGGCGCATGGACCGGTGCCGACAACCACTCCACACTGCCCCCGATCAACTCACCGCGCTTTACCCGCTGCCCCGCTGTCACCCGCGCTACCGCGGGCTCACCGATATGCTGTTGCAGGGGCACATACAGCCGCTTCGGCATCGGCAGCCTGACGATCGGCAACTGTTCGGTACGCTCCTTGCGCTCCTGCGGATGGATACCCCCACGAAAACCTGACAGTTTCATCGCTGAATCTCCGCATCCGGCTCGGGCTTGGGCCATTTCCAGCTCGACAGGGTTAAGGCGGGGGCGACCATCTCAATGCCCATGGTGGGGCAGATATCGATGCATTTGTTGCATCCTGTGCAGGCAGCTGTCACCACGTTGTGCATCTGTTTGGGCGCGCCGATAATGGCGTCGGTTGGGCACACCTTGAAGCAGCGGGTACAACCAATACACTGCTCTTCCACCACGATGGCCACCCGGGGACCCGTGTCGGCCATGGACGACAGGTCCAGTTCAACGCCCAGCTTTTGCGCTAACGCCTCCGCCAGGGGCTTGCCTCCGGGAGGGCACAGGGTAACCGGCGCCGTGCCCTCTGCCAGCGCGCGAGCACCGGCGGGACACCCCGGAAAGCCACACTGCCCACAGTTGGTTCCGGGCAACAGCGCCTCCAACTCCTGCACGATCTCCGGCTCCTCGACCCGCAAATGGATCGCAGCGATCCCTAGCAGGTAACCCAACACCCCTCCCATCAGCGCCAATGCCATCACCGCAGTAAACATGGATCTCCCTCCTCAGTGGACCGGCAGGCCAGCGAAGCCCATAAAGGCCATCGACAACAATCCCGCGACAATAAAAGCGATGGGAACCCCCGCAAACGTCTCCGGCACATCGGCGAACTCCAGACGCTCACGCAACCCGGCGAAGATCACCATTACCAGACTAAACCCGAGCGCGGACCCCATACCGAACAGCAGGCTCTGGGTAAATCCGTTGTTCTCCTGCACGTTCAACAACGCCACCCCCAATACCGCGCAATTGGTAGTAATCAGTGGCAGAAAAATTCCCAACAACTGGTACAGCACCGGACTGCTCTTGCGCACCAGCATCTCGGTAAACTGCACCACCGCAGCGATCACCAGGATAAAGGAGAGAATGCGCAGGAACCCGATCCCCAGAGGCGCAAGCACCAGCTCTTCGATGGCCCAGCTCGCCGCCGCCGCCAGCGTCAGCACAAAGGTGGTGGCCATGCCCATGCCGATGGCGGTATCCAACTTTCCCGACACCCCCATAAACGGACACAACCCCAGGAACTTAACCAGAACGACGTTGTTGACCAATGCGGTCCCCAAAATCAGTAGCAGGTACTCGGTCACGACACTCTCCAAAATGGTGCATGCACTACTACAGTGCATTACTCTGTTATGAGTACGTTGCAGTAGCTATGCCAGCCCCCAGAAAGCCCTGAGAAATACATATAACCTATTGTATTTAATGACTTTTAGTGGCCTACCCATAAAAACCATAAGACCTCGATCGCTGTTGTATTCCCCACACTAGCGAGCCAACAAAGTGCACCTTGTCGCAAAGCCGACAATTCAACAAAACCCCTATGGTTACTGGCCTCCTTGGGGGTTTTGCCATTTTAAAAGGGGTATCTCGGGCGTGGCGCGGTAGTTGCAAGGGTGAATCATTGTTCGCACCGTTGTAATCAATCCGACAGGGGTCACATCATGAGCAAAGCGCAGGTTTTCGACAGCCCGGAAGCCATCCCACTGCCTTCCGGGGTCTACTTCCAGACCGTGGACCAATCTCCGGTGGCGATCACCATCACCGACCCTAACTCCCACATTCTCTATACCAATTCGGCCTTTACCCAGGTTACGGGCTATGACGCCGAGGATGTGCGGGGCCAACACACCCGCCTGCTCTCCGCGGGAAAAACTCCAGCCTGCCTTTACGGCGAACTCTGGAGCACCCTGAGCCGACAGCAGGTGTGGAGCGGGCGGCTGGTCAACCAGCGCAAAGACAAGAGCATTTACCTCGCCGAACTAACCATTACCCCGGTGATCGACACTAATGGGCACACCACTCACTACCTGGGGATGCACCGCGACATCACCCGCCTGCAGAAACTCAACCAGGAGCTGGAGAACCAGCGCACCCTCACCAACTCGATTGTTCGCAGCAGTCCGGTAGCCACCCTGCTACTGGATAGTGAAGGCACAATCCGTTTCGAGAACCCTGCGCTGGAACAACTTTGCCTCACCCTGGGGTGCGACAGCACCCAGCTTCTCACCCTCCTCAGCCGCCGCCTCGGTCTCGACTACCAGGACTGTGGGGACTTCACAGACCTTGAGGTGCGCTGCGATATTCCCGGTATCGGAACCCCTCGCTGGCTCAGCTGCTCAGGCTCTACCTTGCGCCTGTGGCAAAGCGACGATAGCTTCCAGCAGGAGCAGGGGCACGACTGCCTACTCCTCACCATCAACGACATCACCGTCCTCAAAATTCAGCAGGAGGAGGTTCGAATCAACGCCTTGATGGCCCGGCTGGCGGAAAATGAGCTGGTCCACAGCATGCGCGAAGCGCTTAACGGCGCCATTTTTCAGTTGCAGCGACCATTGAACGTCACCGGTGCTGCTGCGGCACTGCAAAAACGTCGCGGTGGGGAAAAGGACCCTCTACACCAGGCACTGCACGAGGTACTGGATTCCTGCCAGCTTGCGATAGACACCCTCACCCAGGCGCTGCCACCGCAAACACCCAAACGCAAAATGCCACTCAATCTAAATGAGCTCTTACGCGAGGTATTATCACTTTATACCGAACAGATGCTTACCGAAGGTGTAGTGATCGAGTGGAAGCCTTGCAACACCCTGCCCAGCATACTCGGCGACGAAATCTCACTCTGCAATCTTTTCAAGCAGCTGTTGGATAACGCATTAACCGCGATGGCTCATGCCCGTACCCACGACCGTGAACTGCGTATCGTCAGTCAACGCCTCGACGATGCCGTACGCATCACCATCGGGGACAATGGACCGGGCATCGACGACAGCATTCGTAACAAGGTGTTCCAACCCTTTTTTACCACCTATCAGGATGATGGCAATCGCAGCGGAATGGGACTGGTACTGGTGCAGGATGTCGCCAACGAACATGGAGTTTCCATCGACATCGAGCAAAGCACGGGAGGGGGATGCCAATTCACCCTGACCTTCCCCGCGCTGGCCGGACACTGAGGAGCCCAAGGTGAACGACCTACAGTTTCCCCTAAACGAAGAACTCAGTCGCGAGCAACGTCTCGGCGTGCAGCTCGATACCCTCTACCGGGTAAGCGAGGTGCTGAACCACTCCCTCGACCTGCAAAGTATTCTGCGGCAGGTGCTGGAAGTGTTGCACTCTCGGGCAAACATGTCCCATGGCATGGCGTCCCTGCTCGACCCCGTCAGCGGTGAGATACTGCTCAGCGCCGTACACGCACCCGGCACCGCACTGCCTGCGGCGATCAGTTATCGTGAAGGTGAAGGACTTACCGGGCGCATCCTTGAAAGCTGCACACCGCTGGTGGTGTCACGCCTCGCCGACGAACCTAACTTTCTCGACCGCCTCGGGCTCTATAACACCACCCTGCCGTTTATCGGCGTACCCATTTTTGCCGGCAGCAACAAACCCGTAGGGGTACTCGCCGCGCAGCCACCCGCCGAGGGGCGCACCTGTCTGCAAGAGCGTGTGCAGTTAATGGAGATGATCGCCAACCTGATGGGCAACAGCGTGCGCCTGGCCTGGGATGTAGAACAGGAGCGTCAGACCCTGACCAACGAGCGTGACAGCCTCAGGCGTGCCATCAAGGCCGAGCACGGCTTCGATAACGTGGTCGGCTCCTCATCCTCCATGCGCCAGGTATTCGAACAGGTACGACAGGTAGCAAAATGGGATACCACCGTACTGATCCGGGGCCAGTCCGGCACCGGAAAGGAGCTGATCGCCAGCGCCATTCATTACAACTCACCACGGGCCAACGCCTCCTTTGTAAAGTTAAATTGCGCCGCACTGCCTGACAACCTGCTCGAATCGGAGCTGTTCGGCCACGAAAAAGGAGCCTTTACCGGCGCCACGCACCAGCACAAAGGCCGTTTCGAACAAGCAGACGGGGGCACCCTGTTTCTCGACGAGATCGGCGAGATTAGCCCCACGTTCCAGGCCAAGTTGTTGCGCGTGCTGCAGGAGGGAGAGCTGCAACGAGTAGGGGGAACCAAAACCCTGACGGTCGATGTTCGCATTATCGCCGCCACCAACCGGGATCTTGAAACAGAGGTCGCCACCGGTGATTTTCGCGAAGACCTTTACTACCGACTCAACGTGATGCCCATTCAGGTTCCGCCTCTGAATGAACGTATTGAAGACCTTCCCGCGCTGGCCCGTTTTCTGGTTGGCAAACTGGCCAAAAGGCAGAGCCGGGAGTTATCGATTAACGACAGCGCCGTGCGTTTGCTGATGCAACACCACTGGCCTGGCAATGTGCGTGAGCTGGAGAACTGCCTCGAACGAGCCGCCATTATGAGCACCGACGGCTGTATTGACCAGGAGGTGGTGCGCCTCACCGGCGTCGTATCGGTGGAAAGCAGAACGCCGATACCCGGCACGGTCAGCGTCGACCTCGACGACCCCGAACTGGACGAACGCGAGCGCGTTATGGCCGCCCTCGAACAGGCCGGCTGGGTACAGGCCAAAGCCGCACGGTTACTGGGGATGACACCACGACAGGTCGCATACCGGATTCAAACCCTGGATATACCGGTACGCAAGATTTAACGATTAAAAAAGCCGCCGGTTATGATTTTATCGTCTCCAAGGCGTGCCCTGAGCTGTTCGACTATCTGGTCCATGGACGCGAACCCCCTTACCTTGCTGGTGCTACCATCCTCGCAATGCAGGACGACCGACTTAATCTCCCCATGGACGGGGTAAAGCACCACCTTACGGATGTTCTCCAGCGCCAGGGTGCGCGTCTCACTGAAAGTTGAAACCCAGACCCCCTGCTCCACCATCTCCATGGCAATGGTGTCGGAGCGGTAGGTCCAGTAGAGAAAATCCGTTGCCTTGATATACCCGTACCCCAGAAAAATAAGGCCAGACCAGGCCTTTATGTCCAGCTCCACGCCGTACCGGAACAGGACGTAGACCCCAAAACCAAGGCCGAGTAGCGCCATCGCTGCCGACTTGCGCTTTTCTGTGTCTACATAGGATTTATCCAATCTGTATTTCATAGCATCCCTGCCCCAATTTGCTGCGATAACAGGCGCCCATCCTAGGCGCTATTTGGTACTCTCAGGGTAATCGTTGATTCCCGTAAAGCTAGCCAAACCCATGGCCTGCCGGCTACGGCCTTCGACAATGCCAAATCGATCACAGATAGCGCTAGTCGGCACATCGCTCAGCAACGGCCAGGGTCTCGCCCGTTACGGCTTTATTTCAGCCCCTATTTGCGTCAGTATTGGGACGCTTGTTTTGTTTCCAGCTCTCATAGACAAGCCACCTCTAACAATAAAAACGGGCGGTTCCATGACAGTAGAACAACTCGATGTGGTGATCATAGGCGCGGGGGTATCGGGTATCGGTGCCGGCTGCCACCTCACAATGAAAAACCCGCATCACAGCTTCGCCATTCTGGAAGGCCGCGACGCTATAGGCGGCACCTGGGATCTGTTCCGCTATCCCGGAGTGCGCTCCGACTCGGATATGTACACCTTCGGCTACAGCTTTCGGCCCTGGACCCAGCGCAAGGATATCGCCGATGCCTCGGATATCCTCAACTACCTGACCGACACGGCCGCCGAATACGGCGTCGATAAAAAAATTCGTTACCAACACCGGGTGACTGCGGCCAACTGGTGCCCGAGCGACCGACGCTGGACCGTATCGGGGACGCGCAATGGCGAAGAGTTCACCATAAGTTGCTGCTTCCTGATCACCTGCACCGGTTACTACAACTACGAACAGGGATACCTGCCGGAGTTTGCCGGTTATAACGACTACCGAGGCACCATCGCTCACCCCCAGCAGTGGCCCGAAGCGCTCGACTACAGCGGCAAAAAAGTACTCGTCATCGGCAGCGGGGCCACCGCCATCACCATCGTTCCCGCCATGGCAAAAACCGCAGCGCAGGTGACGATGCTGCAACGCTCCCCCACCTATATTTTCAGCCGCCCCGCGATCGACCCCATTGCGGTATGGGTGAATCGGTTACTGCCCGAACGCCTTGCCTACAGGCTGTTACGCCTTAAAAATGCCCTGCTATCGGTCTATATCTACAGCCTCTCGAAGCGCAAACCCGACAAGGTGCGCACCTTTCTGCGCGACCAGGCCGCCGAAGCCGTGGGGCCTGGCATTGATGTCGAGCGTCACTTTACCCCCCGCTACAACCCCTGGGATCAGCGTATGTGCCTGATCCCCGACGGCGACCTGTTTGCCGCACTGCGTAGCGGCGACGCCACCATCGTGACCGACCAGATCGAACGCTTTACTGAAACCGGGGTCACTCTCACCAGCGGGGAGCAGATTGAAGCCGATATCATCGTTCCGGCCACCGGCCTGCAGGTCGAGTTTCTTGCCGGCATGAGCCTGTCGGTCGATGGCGAGCCTGTTCGCTTCAACGACCTTCTCAACTATCGCGGAATGATGTTTAACGAGCTGCCAAACCTGGCCACCGTATTTGGCTACACCAATGCCAGCTGGACCCTGAAAGCGGACCTCACCTGCGATTACGTCTGCCGCCTGTTAAACCACATGGACCAACACCGCTACGAAATCGCCATGCCATCGCTCGAACACTGCACCAAACACGAGCAATTCTCGGAGTTGGATCGCGCACCGATCGTCGATCTCTCCTCGGGATACATCCAGCGAGCACTGGACCGAATTCCGCAACAGGGGTCCGTCGCCCCCTGGCAGAATCACGACAATGTGATCAAGGATATGCTGACGATCCGTTATGGGAAAATTGAGGATGGAGTGATGACATTTCGATAAAGCTGACTCCGCTGTCACGAACAGATCAGAGGGGCGCGCAGGCAGCCTGCTGGAGAATCGGCCGCCCCCTTACCCCAGCAGTTCGAGCAACAACGCCATCACGGCCACCGCCTGGGCCAGATAGGTGATGCCGGCCCCCAGCTGGCGCATCCGATGAGCCTTCCCAAGCATGCCGTAGGCGTGCATCAACCGCGACAGGGTAAACCCCAGCACCAGCACCGCCAGCAGCGTCTCGGAGGCGCGGGCCATCGTCAGCGCCAGCAGCACCAGAGCAAACATCATCACCTGCTCCACCCCATTAGCGTGCACCCGAATCGCCAGCATCAACGGCTTGTTGCCGCCATCCCCGTAGGAGACCCGGTTTTTAATCCGCAACCGCGAGACGTTAATCGTCAACAACAACAGCAGCAGACCGTTGAGCGCCACACACAGGGAAAACCAGTAAAAATCGAACATAGAGACTCCGAGTTAAAGGGCGACGACGCACCCAGGGGAAAGGGTTAATACTCGCGGGTAATATCACTTTATTCGCGACCCCGCGCAAAGGTTTTCAACCCCGGCGCAAGCACCTCCCTATAGAGAAATTTAACTATAGAAGGTGTTTACTGGTTGTGGGTAACACGGACTTCTAACGCTGCAGTAACGGGCTGGCGCTGCGTAGCAGCGACAGTCCAGGACCAGCGCAGCTGGGCCGAAAGTTGACTGCCTTGTTAGGCATTTGCTTCGTGGGAACAACTATTTTGAACACTTGTAAACTTCTCTAGCTTTTGCGCGTCCGTTGTCAGAACTGGCAAAGTCGAAGTATTGGGCAGATAGATCTGGTTCTAGTGTTATCGCATAATCATATGTTAAGTCTGTATCATCTAATCCCCAATCCCACCTCTTTTCGAGACCATCCATTCCATATCGAGCTGCTATGCGCTGATCAAAAACCTTTATGTAACTTTTTGAACCCCACTCGACTAGCCATAAAATATTTTCCTTCCCATAAGGCTTCTTACAAGACCATATGACTTTTTTGGGTTCGTTACTTTCCGCATTTCCGAAGAAAGCCATGCTCAACAGGAATATGATGCTGGATAAAGCTAGTTTTTGACTCTTGAGGTTCATCTTCTCTCCTTGAAATATGCCTAACAGCTTAATACTGAGCCGGCTTGTTTTGGCCGCGCAGCGAGATACCTATCACAACCGAAAGGTATTGAAATATTTAGAATTAATGGTCGCATCTGCCATTTCCCTCCGCTGAAAACGTGCCGGCTCATAGATACAAAGCGAGTGGCACAGTATCCAAACCGTTACCTTCCGCAATCTGTTGATATTGCTTGATATTTTCTGAGTTTACCAGTCCTGATCACGCCCAGCAGCCGATCCTGAAACTATTGGATGCCCGCCTACGCGGGCATGACAGGAAGGTTGCGGCTGCACAGAGGAGGCAAGTAACACCACTCCCCCCTCTGAGCCGACAAGCGACGGCTTTCTGTGTCGAAATAGGCCCGAAGGGGCGATGATGAACAGGATGTTCGAATGCCGCGAAGGCCATGGACGGCCAAGAGCGGCCGTCCGAGCCGGTTCGTGGGGGCAGGAGGCCCCCTCAAGACGCCCGAATTATTGAACCGTTGCGCCGTGGAGCCGAAGGCCGGCTTGGTGGGGGCGGCAGGGGATTCTTAAGGGGAGTGCCCGTGCACTCCCCTTGAGTCGCCCGGCGGGGCGAACCCCGCCAACGCAAACCCCACCGCGGCGAAGCCGCCCCCATCGTCCCCTTCCCTACACCCCCACTCATCCTAGTGTCGACTTCCCGACAAACCACGCCACCCACCTCAGGGCTAGCCAATAAAATCAATCACTTAGCGCTCTGCGGTCGGCAGGCACGCTCTTTGCTCTACTCAATCAACGGCACGCTATCATCCGCTAACATTCAAGGAGCCTGCGATGGAACTGATCGCCCGCACAGCAACCCCACCCGCCACCGGCTGCAAGGCCAAGGGCTGCGGCAGCAGCGACGATGGCCTGGCCGGATTACCGGCCTCGGTCCGCGAACAGGTACAGAACCACCCCTGCTTCTCCGAAAACGCGCACCACCACTTCGCGCGAATGCACGTGGCGGTGGCTCCGGCGTGCAATATTCAGTGCAACTACTGCAACCGCAAATACGATTGCAGCAACGAGTCGCGCCCGGGGGTCGTGTCGGAAGTGCTGACTCCCGACGAGGCGGTTTACAAGGTAAAGGCGGTTGCCGCGGCCATTCCGCAGATGACCGTTCTAGGCATCGCCGGCCCCGGCGACCCGCTGGCCAACCCGGAGCGCACCTTCAATACTTTTCGCCAGCTCAGCGAACAGACCCCCGATATCAAACTTTGCGTCTCTACCAACGGCCTTCGGCTACCGGAGTTTGCCGACGAGATTGCGCGCTACAACATCCAGCACGTCACCATTACCATCAACTGCCTCGACCCGGAGATCGGCGCCAGCATCTACCCCTGGATATTCTGGAACAACCGCCGCATTCGTGGCGTCAAGGCATCCAAGATTTTGATCCGAAATCAGCTCAAGGGGCTTGAAATGCTGGTCGAGCGTGGGGTGCTGGTTAAAGTAAACTCGGTGATGATTCCGGGTGTGAACGATCATCACCTTAAGGAAGTTAGCCGTGCAGTAAAAGACCGCGGTGCCTTTTTGCATAACGTCATGCCGCTGATCTCCGAGGCCGAGCATGGAACCTTTTATGGCGTTACCGGCCAGCGCGGGCCAACCAACGCAGAGCTCAGCGCACTGCAGGAGAGCTGCAGCGACTCCATGAGCATGATGCGCCACTGCCGCCAATGCCGGGCCGATGCCGTGGGGATGCTCGGTGAGGATCGGGGGCAGGAGTTCACCCTCGACAAGATCGCCGGCAAGGAGATCGATTACGCGGCGGCCATGGTGAAACGCGAGCGGGTGCAACGGGCCATCCTCGACACCCTGGCCGAGACTGCACCGACCTCTATACCCGCAGCCGATACGGACTCTACCCTGCTGGCAGTGGCCAGCAAAAGCGGCCGTGTAGTGGACGAGCATTTTGGGCATGCGCGCCACTTCGCAATTTACCGCGTCGATGCCAACGGCAGCTCCTTTGTAGAGAACCGGGAGATCGAGCTCTACTGTAGTGGCGCTAACGAGTGTCCCGAGGAGGAGAACCGCCTCGACGGACATATCGCTGCCCTCTCCGACTGCGCTGGCGTGCTTTGTTCGCGCATCGGAATTGGCCCCTGGCGACAGCTCGAACAAGCCGGAATTGAACCCAGTAGCAGCTACGCTCTCGATTCCATAGAGCAGTCCCTTACCAGCTTCTATCAGGAACTATCCGCACAGGGAAAACTGACAACAACTCACAAACATCAGGCGATTGCCTAAGGGGCGGTGAACCATGTCATTAAGCATTACCGAACGCTGTGTTAACTGCTACGCTTGCATCGACCTGTGCCCAAGCAATGCGATTACCCAGGGCACCACACAGTTTCACATTGACCCCCTGGGCTGCACCGAGTGCGCCGGCCATTATGCAGACCCGCAATGCGCCAGCATCTGCCCGGTTGAGGGTGCCCTGCTCGATGGCAGCGGGCAGGAGATCCATCCCCCCGGATCCCTCACCGCTATCCCTCCCACTATTCGCGTAACCGCCATGGATGGCCAACCCTCAAATACTGCATTGACATGAGCCTCGCCCTTAACTTCCGCCCCGGCCGGGAAACGCAGTTTAACAACCTGATGTCCCACGCCCAGTTCCACCCCAACACCCGCGCCCTGGCGCAGATCATCGCCAGTTGGCATAGCGGACTGGGAGTACTGCCCAAGCGCCTCGGACTCTCCCGCGACAGCTTTTGCGAACTGCAGCGCGCCCACTTTGGCCTCGCCAAGGCGTGGCGACACGAACTCTACAACAGTCGCGAGCGCCTCGACGCGCGCCTTGACGACCTGCGCGAAGATCTGCTCAAACTATTGCAGCTGCATGCCCGCGACGATAGCCCCTCCGTGCACTGGATCGCGCAGATGATCGCCACCGCCTGCCAGGGCAGTAATCACCTATGGGAGGACTTGGGGGTATGGGAGCGCAGCACACTGAGCGAACTTTTTTCCTATAATTTTCCCTCCCTGGCCGCACTCAATACCCGGGATATGAAATGGAAAAAATTTCTCTTCAAACAGCTGTGCGAGACCGAGGGGATCTACATCTGCCGGGCCCCAACCTGTGACCAATGCACCGATTTCGATGACTGCTTCGGACCCGAGTAACGCCACAGCAAAACCGTCTGCACCCTCAGTGGCGGAACGGGTGCGCGGTAGCTATCTGGGGCTGGCGGTAGGAGACGCTCTGGGGGCGACGGTGGAGTTTATGACCCCACGGGAGATCGCCCATGACTACGGCGTTCACCGCAATATAGTAGGAGGCGGCTGGCTTCGCCTTAAACCGGGACAGGTCACCGATGACACCACCATGGCCCTGGCGCTGGGCTCGGCACTCTTAGCCGATAGGTCTATCGACCCCCTCCCTATCGCCGAGGCCTTTAGCCAGTGGATGCGCGCCAAACCGGTGGATATCGGTCACACCGTCCGCGCCGGCATTGCCCATTACCGCCGCACCGGTCACACCGCCATGCCCGAGGAGGAGATGAGCGCAGGCAACGGCGCCTGTATGCGCTGCTTGCCGATCGCCATCGCAACCTTTGGTCTCGATGAGACGCGCGTGCGGGCAGCATCACGAGCACAGGCGCACATTACCCACAACAATGCTCTGGCCGATGCCGGCACCGAGGCGGTGATCCTGATGTTGCACGGATTATGGCGCGGTGAAACCCTGCATCAACAACTGGCCCAGCACGTACAGCCCCTTGCAGAAAAACATCCTGCCTACGGTTTCCGCCGCCGCCCCTGCCTTAACCCCACCGGGTTTATGGGGCATAGCCTACGCGTGGTGTTCGAGGCGCTGTTCGATAGCGACAATATCGAGCAATGCCTGATCGAGGTGGTCAACCGGGGGGGCGATGCCGACACCACCGGCGCCATCGCCGGCATGCTAGCGGGGGCAGCCTATGGAGAAAACGATATTCCTTCACGTTGGCTAGACGCACTCGATCCTGACATTAGCCAGCAGTGCATCAGCCAGGCCAACCGCCTGCTGGGGCTGGCACCGCTGGAAGTCCGTTAATACGCCTCTGACAGAATCTGTGCCCGCCGCTTCCGATAATCACGCTCGCTGATCAGGCCTCCACCATAAAGTGCCTCTACCTTTTTTAACCGTTTTGTCGTGTTATTGAGCGAGGGCGTTGAGGAGAGCCGCTTTACCAGATACCCGTCATAAAACATCTTGTTGATGTTCTTGGTCATCGCGGTTTCCGCCAGTGCCCGCAGTGTCTCTACATCGCCAAAGATTCCGGCGCCAACACCGGGCTCTACCTCATCGGTCCGATAGCTTCTGCTGTAAACCTTGCGGGAAGTACGATTATCAATCAGCGCCACCTCGGCATGGGCGTGGGCCTCTCGATTGAAGTAATAGCTGCAATCGAACTTGGTCAGCACGACCTGCAGTCTATAAGGTGCGCTGTCCGACTCAGTAAAGAGTCCACTGCGTTTCAGGGCCTCGGTATAGGCTACTTGCACCACCACCTCGGTTTTATCCTCTGTTCTCAGGGTTTTTAAACGGTTTCCAAATCCTCCCCGAATTGCTCCCAGCCAGTGGGGATCGGTTCCCCGCTCGTCCATCACCTCCACCCGGTTTATCACCGGCTCGGCTCCTGCAACGACAACCCCCCGGTCTGTGTAGTCGATATCTGCTTTGTAGTTCATTGAGCAGCCACCCAAGACCAGCATCGCCAACAGCGCAATTCCCACTTTTTTCATTGTCACCCCTACCCCTGATTGTTGTTATCGCGATACGACCGTTAAAACGGTACGTTCGTGCGACAAAACTTTACCCTATTAGGGTAGGGATTAAAGTGACCAGGATCAGCAGAGTCCGACCATCCAAAATTCTGTGATCGCGTGCCCAATACGCCCTAAAGCCCCATTTCACTTAACCCCGCATGATCATCCGGCCGTCTGCCCTGGGGCCAGTGGAACTTGCGCTCGTATTCCGCGATCGGCAGATCGTTGATGCTGGCGTAGCGTTTGTGCATCAGGCCGTTGGCGTCGAACTCCCAGTTCTCGTTGCCGTAGGCGCGAAACCAGTTGCCCTCGATGTCGCAGTATTCGTAGGCGAAGCGTACCGCGATACGATGGCCTTCGAAGGCCCACAGCTCCTTGATCAGGCGATACTCCTGCTCCCGCTTCCACTTGCCTTCAAGCAGCGCCTCAATCTGATCGCGGCCCATTGGAAACTCGGTTCGATTACGCCACAGGCTGTCCCGGGTGTAAGCCAGCGCGACCCGCGCCGGATCTCGGCTGTTCCAACCATCTTCGGCAAGGCGCACTTTTGCTAGCGCCGTGTCGCGGGTAAAGGGCGGCAGGGGGTAACGTTTTTCATCCGTAGATTTCATGATAGATCCTCTTCTTTATAAATTTTGCTGGGCGCCTGTTAAAGCTTGTCGAGCCACGGCTAGTTACAGATCCAGCACCAGATGGTCCGACTCGGCGCGAGAAACACAGCTACAGATCAGCTGACCGGCAATGCGCTCTTCCGGTGTCAATACCGCATCACGGTGTTCGGGCATCCCCTCGAGCACCGATAGCTTGCAACTGCCGCAGTCACCAACCCGGCACCCCGAGGGCGCAGCGATACCAGCCTGTTCGAGGGCCTCCAGCAAGCTCTGCTGTTCGCTCACCCGCAGGCGCTGCTTGCTGCGTTCCAGGGTGATCTCGAAGGGGCGGTTGGGCTGAGCGGAATCGGTGCCGAAACGCTCGAGGCGCAGACGCTCGGGACCGATCCCTTGGCCGGCCATCACCTCCTGTAACTCCTCCAGCAAACGCTGCGGTCCGCAGGCGTAAAACAGCGCGTCAACGGGTGCGCCGGCTACCACCGCCGCCAGATCCAGGCGCTGTCCCGCATCGCCGACATAGAGGCTGAGACGCTCCCCCAGCTGGCGTTGCAAGCGATCCCGGTAGGCCATCTGCGAAGCTGCGCGGCCAGCGTAATGCAGATGTAACGGCCGCGCGGAGTGGTCAAGCGCCAGCGCCATGGACTTGATCGCGGTAATGCCGATGCCGGCGGCGATCAATACCGCAGGGCGCGCATCGTCGTGCAGGCGGAAATGGTTGCGCGGTTCTTCGCAGTTCAGCCGCGCACCCAGGCACAGCTGCTCGTGGACAAAAGCGGAGCCACCGTCCGTGCCTTCGCGCTGCACTGCGATCTCCCAAGCATCGAGACGCTGGGGGTTGGAGCTGATCGAGTAGTTCCTGCGCGATGCCGTCCCGTCGGGTAATCGCACCGGCACCGCAAGATGAGCACCCGCCGCGATGGCCGGCAGCGGCTCACCGCCCACCCGGCGCAACTCGTAAGCACGCACCCGCGGGGTTAGCTGGCGCACCCCCGCCACCACCAGCGCCAAGGGTCCCTCACCCAGTGCCGGCGACAGTCCCGAGGCAACGGGGTTGCGCCCGAGCGGGGCTTGCTTTGTCGTAGCTTGCTGCGCTGGGTCGAGCCGGGCGCTCAACGCCTTTATCTGCGCCCGCAAAGGCTCGATCCGCTCATCCAGCTCGACTTGGCTGTAACGCGGCGTGATGTGCTGCGGGCAGTTCCAGTCGAAGGCTTCGACGCTGATGATAAAACCCCGTTCGACCCGCGCGCGGTAGGTGGGCACCTCCAGCCGCGCGATCAGTTCGGGGGCCTCCTGCTCATCCACCAATCGCACCCGTCCCCACACCTTCAAGCGTCGGCGATTGGGATAATCCATCAGGATAAGTGCGATGCGGTCGTTATGGGCCAAGTTTCCGATACTAAGGTACTGGCGATTGCCACTGAAATCGGCAAATCCCAGGGTCTTTTCATCGAGCACCTGCAAGAATCCAGCAGCCCCCCCGCGGTGTTGCACGTAGGGCCAGCCATTCTCGGCTACGGTGGACTGGTAGAAACTGTCCCGGGCGGCGATAAACTCACGTTCCGGCGCCCCCAGCTGCACCGATTCATGAGCGCCCCCCTCGAAACCAGCGTTGGACTCACGGCTGCCGTTGCGGCGCTGGGCCGCTTTGACGCTGGGGGTAAAGGCGATGTTGGCGAAGGCACGAGGCATGGTGCGGCTCCCTGTTGTACGAAAATGTGATGCGGGTGAGGGATCCTCGGGCAAGGATTAGCTCCCTGCTCGAAGATCCACTGACACCGGGTCGAATTACCCCGCCAGCTTGAGGTCGACCCGGGGGAAGTCGATCTCGACGCGGCTGGCTTTGCCAAGGATGTTGGTCAACACATTCATCCCTACGTGGGTGATAATCTCGACGATATCCGCTTCGCTGTAGCCAGCATTGCGCACGGCAAGGATCTCGGCGGTGGTGACCTCACCCTGGTGCTCCGCCAAGGAGCGGGCAAACACAACGGCCGCCGCCGCTTTTTCATCTTCACTGGTGCCGGCACGGTTGGCTTCGATCTCCCGGGGGCTTAGCCCTGCTTTACGCCCAAGCGCGGTGTGAGCCGAAACGCAGTATTCGCAGGCGTTTTTCTGCGCCACTGCTAATGCGATACGCTCACGGGTCTGGGGACCCAAGCTGCCCTCACCGGCGATGCCATGGAGCCCCAAAAAGGCCCGCAGCGCAGCCGGTGAATTGGCGAATACTTTAAGAAAATTGGGCACCATGCCCAGTTGTGACTGGATCGCATCCAGCAGGGCTTTCTGTTCGGGGCTGGCGTTGGCGCTGTCGACGATGTTGATGCGGCTCATGAGTATTCTCCTGATTCTATGATGGTTGGGTAAGCGTCGCGGCGAGTGGCTGTGCCGTGAGCAATTCCATTGTGCTAAATATCATTTGATTAAAGAATATTCGTTTTTTACAATTCATTATTTCTAAATACGGAATAATTATGGACCGATTCCACCTAATGACCGTGTTCGTTGCTGTGGCCGAAGCGGAGAGTTTTTCGGCAGGGGCGCGTCGCCTTGGGATATCTGCACCGGCGGTGACCCGCGCCGTCGCCACGTTGGAGGCGCGACTGGGAACCAAGCTATTGAGTCGGACCACCCGTTTCGTCCGCGTCACCGAAGCGGGCCAGCGTTATCTGGAGTCGTCCAAGCGCGTCCTCGCCGATGCCGATGAAGCGGACGAGATTGCCGCCGGAATCAACTCCGAGCCCCGTGGCCACCTCGCGGTCACTGCCCCGGTTATGTTCGGGCGCCTGCACGTAACCCCGGGTATCCTCTCCTTTTTGGAGCACTACCCGGAGATGGAGGTGTCGGCGATGTTTGTCGATCGGGTGGTCAACTTGCTGGAGGAGGGGCTGGATGTCGGCGTGCGCATCGGCGAACTACCCGATTCCAGCATGCGGGCGCGCCGGGTAGGCACCGTGCGCCGAGTGGTCTGCGCCGCCCCCGATTACTTGCGCCAGCAGGACGTTCCCATCCACCCCCGGCAGCTGACGGAACACGCACTGATTGCCGCCAGCGGCGTCAGCCCGACCTCCGAGTGGAAGTTCATGCACAACAACCAATCCCTTGCTATCCGCGCCCGTCCGCGCCTGAACTTCAATAATAACGATGCTGCGATCGCAGCGGCCGTCGCCGGGCAGGGGATTACGCGGCTGCTCTCGTACCAGATCGCACCGCAACTGGAGAACGGGGAACTGCAGGTGATTCTCAACGATTACGAGCCACACCCTTTGCCAGTTCATATCGTGCATCGCGAAGGACGTCATACCTCAGCCAAGGTCCGCGCCTTTGTTGACCTGATTGCCCAGCAAATACATGAAAGTCTATCATTTAACAGCTAGGCGATGACCGGTCCATTGATATCAAGCGGCCGGTTAGTGGCCGCAATTGCGGTGTCAGGGCATAAAAAAGGGGAAGCGTCTGGCTTCCCCTTTTCCCGTACCATCATCAGGCGAGTTTACGCCCGCGACGATCGATATCAGTGCACGTGACCGTGGGCGATCTCCTCTTCGGAGGCCTCACGTACGTCGACGATCTCAACGTCGAAATGCAACACCAGACCGGCCAGCGGATGGTTACCATCCACGGTGACTTCGTCACCCTCAACGGCCTTAACCAAAATGCGCTGCATGGAGCCGTCCGGGCCCTGGGCCTGGAACGCCATGCCCGCTTCAACGCTATCGACGCCTTCAAACATGCTCTTTTCGACCGTCTGAATGAGGCCAGGGTTTACTTCGCCGTAGCCCTCTTCAGGATCAACGGTGACGGTGAGGGCAGCGCCTACAACCTTGCCCACCAGCTCTTTTTCCAAACCTGGAATAATGGTGCCCGAACCGTGCAGGTAGCTCATCGGCTCGCCGCCTTCGGAACTGTCAATCACCACACCCTCGTCATCGGTCAACTTGTAATGCATGCTGACCACCAGGTTATCTCCAATCAATAAAGACATACTCTCTCCCGTTAACTTATGGCTACTGCGCCCTGATGGAGAGTTGGGGTTTACCCACACACCTGCATCCGTCAACCGACGCGCTCGAGGGAGAGGTTACAGCATGGGCACCAAGTTGGCGACCCAACATATCCTGGCAATCGGCCGACAGGCTAGCCCCCCTACAGCGGTTGCGACTAGAATAGAGCCCTGTCTCATAAAGCGTCCCACCATGCCCACCACTTCCCACCATACCCTCGCCTCACTACAGCACGCCGGGCACGAGCTTAACGCCCCCTTTGACATCCAGCTCGATGGTGAGCCTGTGTGGCACTGCAGTCAGGTACTGCGAATGCTTCCCGGGCGGCGGGTAGTGCTGCGCCTGGAAACTAAACCGGGAACGGCGCAGGCGCGCGCGCAGACCCTGGTGGTCAAACTGTTTTACCGCGACAAGGATTACCTGCGCGAACGCGAGGGCTACCAACACCTGATCGACCAGGGCATCGACACCCCCGAGATGCTCCACCACTACCAGCACCCCAACGGGGAGCAGGCGCTTGTGCAATACGCTTTTTCCAGTGGCCAGTCGCTACTGCAACGCTGGCGGGAGGCCGAAGGGGCCGAACAGCCGTTGGCGGTATTACGCAGCGCCGTCGGCACCACCGCGGCACTGCATCACGCGGGCCTGGTGCAAGCGGACATCCATCTCGATAACTTCCTTGCCACCGGTGACCGCGTGCAGGTGATCGATAGCGCCAGCATCAGTGCCCATGCCACGCCCCTCGAACGCTCGACGGCACTGGAGAACCTGGCGCTGCTGCTGGCGCAACTGCCCCCCCGCGCCGACAACTGGACCTCTCTGCTGTGGCAACATTACGTCGATGCCATCGGTAACCCCGGATTCGACAGCAACGCACTCGGTCACGCCGTAACCCGGATGCGCGCCCAACGCTGGCGACATTACCGCAAGAAGCTATTTCGCGAGTGCACCGAATTCCAGTGCCAGCAGAGTTTCAAGCGTCTGTTGATCCAGCGCAGGGATGCCAACAACGCTGCTCTCCAGCAACTGTTGGCCGACCCCGACCCTTTTGTTGATGGGGGCGAAATCCTCAAGCGCGGCAACACGGCGACGGTCAGCCGTGTCACGATCAACGGCCAACGCTGGGTGGTGAAACGCTTCAATCTCAAAGGGCTCGGCCATGCCCTCAGCCGCGGTCTTAGGCCGAGCCGAGCCTGGCATTACTGGAGCAATGCCTACCGGCTACGCTTCGATGGTATCGCCACCCCGCTCGCCCTCGCTTTTATGGAGGAGCGCGCCGGCCCACTGCGAGGCCGCGCCTTCCTGGTGATGGAGTCGATCGAGGGCACCGACCTGGCCACCGCGCTCAACATCCCCTCCGCCTCTCCCTGCCCTGTTGCCACCCTCAAACGCCAGGTAGTGGAGATGTTCGATGGACTCTATCGGTCTCGCCTCAGCCACGGCGACACCAAGGCCAGCAACCTGCTGGTGACCGCCGAGGGACTGCAACTGATCGACCTTGACAGCTTGCGCAGCCACCGCCACGACGCTGCCCTCAAAAGCGCCCTGCGCAAAGACCTCGACCGCTTCCTTCGCAACTGGGAGGGGCCGCTACGGACCGAATTCGAGGCGCTGCTAGCGCCCTTTGCCAAGAAGCTTGAAACCCTGTAGGTCGGGCTTAAACTGGCCTCGCGGCATACCGCCCATCTCCTGATCGCTGCCGCCATCCCTGGCTCTCGCGATCTACGACCGACAGGGACGTCGGGAGTGCCGATTGTGCAGGAGCAACTATCGGCCTTTAACTGGCCTCGCCGCTCCTGGCCATCCCTGGCCTCGCGGCATACCGCCCATCTCCTGATCGCTGCCGCCATCCCTGGCTCTCGCGATCTACTTACATCCTGTAAGCAAAAAAAGGGCGCCCGAAGGCGCCCAATAGCGAGAAGCTTTTCGATTACTTGGAGGTGAACTCCGGGTAGGCTTCCATACCGCACTCGGCGATATCAACACCTTCGTACTCCTCCTCTTCAGAGACACGGATTCCGGTCACTGCCTTGAGGATGGCCCATACGATCAGGCTGGTAACGAACACCCATCCGAAGATAGTCAGGGCACCAATCAACTGGCCGCTGAAAGAAGCACCGCTGTTGGTGGCCGGAACAACCATCAGACCAAACAGACCGACGACGCCGTGAACAGAGATGGCACCGACCGGATCATCGATCTTCAGCTTGTCCAGGGTCAGGATAGAGAACACTACCAACACACCACCGATCGCACCGATCAGGCTGGCCTGGAAGGCCGTTGGCGTAGAGGGCTCAGCAGTAATAGCGACCAGACCAGCGAGGGCGCCGTTCAGTGCCATGGTCAGGTCAGCCTTACCAAACAGCAGGCGGGCAGCAATCAGGGCGGCAACCACACCACCGGCAGCAGCGGCGTTGGTGTTCAGGAACACCATTGCGACAGACGCCGCATTACCCACATCGCCCAGCTTGAGTACGGAACCACCGTTGAAGCCGAACCATCCCATCCACAGGATGAAGGTACCCAGGGTTGCCAGCGGGAGGTTGGCACCGGGGATGGCGTTAACCTGGCCATTAGGGCCGTACTTACCTTTACGAGCACCCAGCAGCAGCACACCAGCCAGAGCAGCAGCCGCACCGGCCATGTGCACAATACCGGAACCGGCGAAGTCGGAGAAGCCAAGGTCACCCAGGTTGTACATACCGAATACATCGGCACCGCCCCAGGTCCAGGCACCCTCCATGGGGTAGATGAAACCGGTCATCACCACGGCGAAGATCAGGAAAGACCAAAGCTTCATACGCTCGGCAACCGCACCGGAAACGATGGACATAGCGGTTGCGACGAACACAACCTGGAAGAAGAAGTCGGACGCACCAGCGTAGATAGAACCGCCTTCGAAGCCATCTTCACGGGCAGCAAATTCGCCCATTACCGCATCAACATCGACCGTTTCGATCCCGGATAGCATCAGGGAGCCGTCGTACATGATGGCGTAGCCGCACACCATATACATGATGCAAGCGATCGCGTAGAGCGCGATGTTTTTAGTGAGAATTTCGGTGGTGTTCTTTGAACGCACCAGGCCCGCTTCCAGCATGGCAAAACCGGCGGCCATCCACATGACCAAGGCGCCACACACCAGGAAGTAAAAAGTATCCATTGCATACTGGAGATGATATAGGTTGTTTTCCACAACAGTTCCCCTCTATTTAGAGTCGTTTGATTCGGTGAGTGATTAAACGGCGTCGGTGCCGGTCTCACCGGTACGAATCCGGATGACCTGCTCAACGGTGGTGACAAAGATTTTTCCATCGCCAATCTTGCCGGTATGGGCCGCCTTGCTGATGGCCTCGATCACCTGATCGAGCATCTCATCGGGGATAGCGATCTCAAGCTTTACCTTGGGCAGAAAATCAACCACATATTCTGCACCGCGGTAGAGTTCGGTGTGGCCTTTCTGGCGCCCGAAACCCTTGACTTCAGAGGCGGTTATACCCTGAACACCAATCTCGGAGAGGGCTTCACGCACATCATCGAGCTTGAATGGTTTGACAATTGCTGACACTAACTTCATGTAGAATCTCCTGGTTCGTTTTCGGGGCCGGCCGGTGGCTCTGAGTCCCGCGCTTATACTCTGGTCTTCCTGACCGGGTTGGCCTTAGCCATTAACGCTGCATAAACGTTGATGGCTAAGGCCACGCATCCTCGGGTAACTGCAATTAAGCGATCGGCCTGTGCAATTACGTAGTGCTTGCTCTTTGCACCAGCTATGCCAGATTGAGATTTATTATAAATTTCAATAAGTTATTGGCTTTTCAGAGAAGCAGGGAATTTCCTAACGCACCACAAAGCACCGTTTTTGGCCGATGCACCCTAACAGTGCACCAAGAGAGAGCAGTCTCGATTGTTCCCGTCAGCAAGCACCAGCAATGACCATTTCTGTTTCCCCATTGGTGCACTCCCACCCCGATAGAGGCTGGCTCCGCCGTTAAGAAGACACGAGGAGTAGGGGCGTGGAGATTCGCCTGTGCTAGAATGGCGCTTCTTTCAGGTTCAGCAGATTGCAGTCAGATGATCAACAAGATGTTTATTGCCGGCCTCAGCCGGCAGGCCGCGCAGGTACTCGGCGGCGAAAAATCCCAGTTACACCAGGATGCAGAGAAAAACCTGCAGCTGTTATTGCAAAGCGCCTTCGGCAAACTCAACCTGGTCAGCCGGGACGAGTTCGATACCCAGGCAGCGGTACTGGCACGCACCCGCGCACGCCTCGAAGCCCTGGAAGCCCGTTATGAGTCGCTGATCAGCGAACTCGAAAAGCGGGATCAAAGCCCCGACTAAAGCGCAGCGGCCCTACTCCGGTGTTTCCAGAAAGCTGACCAGCGCCTGGGCGGCTCGCGAGAGGTAGTGGTTACGCTTCCAGCCGATCCCTATGGGCAACCCTATGGGCGGATCGAAGGGCAGCGCGCGCAGGTCGGTGTCCTGTTCGAGGATCATCGACAGGCAGGTACTGATGCCCACCCCTTCGCGCACCAGGCGCTTCAGCAGCTCTATCAGGTTGGTTTCGAAGCGAATATCCAGCGGCTTACGCGCGCTGCGGGAGTAATCACTGAGCGCCTCACGCAAAAAATACCCCTCCCGAAACAGCACCAGCGGCTGATCGGTCACCTGCTGCAGGGTAACCGTCTGCTGACGCGCCAGGTCGTGGCCTACGGGTACGCAGGCCACGATCTGCTCTTCGATCAGTGCTCGGTAACGAACCTGCTCATGGGGACGGTCGGTGCGCAGCAGGGCCAGGTCGAGCTCTCCCGCCAGCACCATCTGCTCCAGGGTGGCGGTGCCCGCTTCAAACAGGGTGATGCGCACCCCCGGATAACGCTGGGAAAAGGCCAGCAGTCGCTCCGGCAAGTAATAGGAAGCGAGCATCGCCGACACCCCGAGACGAATGACACCCTGCTCCAGCTCCTTCAGCGCCTGCAACTCGCGCTGGGCGTCGGCCATGAGATCGATCATCTGGCGGGCGTAGCGCAGCAACACCTCGCCGTCTGCGGTGACGGTCATTCGCCGCTCGGTGCGGTTGATCAACTTTAACCCCACCTCCTGCTCCAGCTTCTGCATCGCCATGCTCAGTGCTGGCTGTGCAATCCCCAGCCGACTCGCGGCCTGGGTAAAGTTGCCGGTGGTCGCCAGCTCATTGAAATAGCGTAATCGTTTGAGATCCATACCCGGGGCTCGCCATCAAAATTACTGATAAAAAGTATCAGTGACATATATTGTATTTATTATGAGCCACATCATAGAGTAATGCCCATACCCGTCACCCTGTTTTGGAGAGTTTCATGAGTCAGTCACGCACCGCCTTCCAGTGGCAAGATCCCTTCGACATCGATGCCCAGCTCAGCGAAGAGGAGCGCATGGTGCGCGACAGCGCCCGCGACTACTGCCAACAGCAGCTGATGCCGAGAGTGCTGGAGGCTAACCGCCACGAGCAGTTCGACCCGGCTATTATGCGCGAACTCGGCGAACTGGGTCTGCTGGGCGCAACCCTGCCCGAAGCCTATGGCTGCGCCAACGTCAGCTACGTCTGCTACGGGCTGGTCGCCCGCGAAGTCGAACGCGTCGATAGCGGTTACCGCTCGGCGATGAGCGTGCAATCGTCACTGGTGATGCACCCGATCTATGCCTACGGTAGCGAAGCGCAGCGCCAGAAGTACCTGCCCAAGCTGGCCAGCGGCGAGTGGATCGGCTGCTTCGGCCTCACCGAACCCGACTCCGGTTCCGACCCTGCCAGCATGCGCACCCGTGCCGAAAGAGTCGACGGCGGCTACCGACTGATCGGCAACAAAATGTGGATCACTAACAGCCCCGTCGCTGACGTATTCGTGGTGTGGGCCAAACTCGACGGCGAGATTCGCGGCTTTATCCTCGAGAAGGGAATGGAGGGTCTGTCGGCACCCAAGATTGAGGGCAAGTTCAGCCTGCGCGCCTCGATTACCGGCGAGATTGTGATGGACAACGTGGTCGTTGGGGAGGAGCAGTTGCTACCCAATGTCAGCGGCCTTAAGGGCCCCTTCGGCTGTCTTAACAAGGCACGCTACGGCATCGCCTGGGGTTCCCTGGGCGCCGCCGAATTTTGCTGGCACGCCGCGCGCCAGTATTGCCTCGATCGCAAACAGTTCGGTCGCCCGCTGGCGGCAACCCAGCTCATTCAACTCAAGTTGGCCAATATGCAGACCGAGATATCCCTCGGCCTGCAGGGTTGCCTGCGGATGGGCCAGATGATGGATCAGGACGCGTGCCCGGTAGAGTTGATCTCGCTGCTCAAGCGTAACAACTGTGGCAAGTCATTGGATATCGCCCGTATGGCGCGTGACATGCATGGCGGCAATGGCATCAGCGACGAGTTTCACGTCATCCGCCATGTGATGAATCTGGAGGCGGTTAACACCTACGAAGGCACCCACGATGTGCACGCGCTGATTCTGGGGCGGGCCCAGACTGGCTTGCAGGCGTTCGGCTAATGAAGGGCGCACTCAGCGGTATCCGCGTACTCGATCTCAGCCGCATCCTGGCGGGCCCTTGGGCCACCCAGATGCTGGCAGATTTCGGCGCCGAGGTGATCAAGATCGAACGCCCCGGCTGCGGTGACGACACCCGCAGCTGGGGGCCACCCTATATCAAGGACAGCGCCGGCAACGACACCGAGGACGCCGCCTATTTCCACGCCACTAACCGTGGTAAGCGTTCCGTGGCCGTGGATATCACCCAGCCCGAGGGTCAGGCGATCATCCGCGAGCTGGCCAAAAAATGCGATGTTGTGGTGGAGAACTTCAAGGTAGACGGGCTGGCCAAGTATGGCCTCGACTACGCCTCCCTGAGCGCAATCAACCCGGCGCTGGTCTACTGCTCCATCACCGGCTTCGGCCAGACAGGGCCGTACCGGGCCCGGGCCGGTTACGATTTTATGATCCAGGCGATGGGAGGGTTGATGAGCGTAACCGGCGAGAGCGACGGCATGCCGATGAAAACCGGTGTTGCCCTGGCCGATGTGATGACCGGCCTCTATGCCTGCAATGCCATTCAGGCGGCGCTGATTCACCGCATGCAAACCGGCGCAGGACAGCATATCGACCTCTCCTTGCTGGACGTTCAGGTGGCGACGCTGGCCAACCAGGGCATGAACTACCTGGCCAGCGGCAAGGCTCCGGGCCGGCTCGGCAATGCACACCCCAATATTGTCCCCTATCAGGCGTTCGCGACCGCCGATGGCCATATTATTCTGGCGGTGGGCAATGACTCGCAGTTCATCAAGTTCTGCGCGATCGCCGGGTGCAACGAATTAGCCGGCAACCCTCTCTACAGTAGCAACCGGGAGCGGGTTAAACATCGCGATCAATTGGTGCCGATTATCACCCAACTGATGCAACAGCACAGCAGCGACTGGTGGCTACAGGCGTTGTCCGACCAGGGGGTTCCCTGCGGTCCCATCAATACCCTCGACCAGGTATTTGACGATCCCCAGGTGCAACACCGGGAGATGCAGCTGGAGCTGCCACGATCACAAGGGGGTAGCGCGCCGAGTATCGCCAACCCGATTAAATTTTCCTCCACTCCCATCGAGTATCAGGGTGCGGCCCCCGGTCTTGGCCAGGACTCCCGCACGCTGCTGCAAGCGTTACTGCAGTTACCCGATGACAACTGGGACGAACTCAAAGCCAACGGGGTGCTGGAATAACCCAACCCGCCGCTACAGGCCCATGGCGCAATGGGCCTGCCTGCCCCGTAACAGGTCTACACTTATCGAAACCTCAGCGGGCACGACGATGACGATTCGCACTCCAGCACCCGTACAGAACATCATCTTTACCCACACCCCAAGGGTTCCCAGGCTCGTCTTGTGGCTGGGGCTGGGGCTATTAAGCCTGCTGTCGGCTCCCACCCTCATTGCCGATGGCACGCAATCCGGCACGGCACCGCACCGCCTGGTTCATTTTTCCAGCGCTGGCTCCCCCGCCTATGGCTTCATCGACAATAACACTATCACCCCTCTCGTCGGAGATCTGTTCAGCGGCGACTACCGAGCGGGCAGCGGCTCACTGGCACTGGAGTCGGTGATTTTGCTGCCCGCGACCACTCCATCGAAGATCATCGCGGTGGGCCTCAACTACCGCAGCCATATGTTCTCATCGCGGGGCGACGTGCCACGCCTGTTCTCCAAGCTACCCAGCTCCCTCTCCGGCGATGGTGACCCGATCTGGCTATACCCCGACTCCACCAACCTTCACTACGAGGGGGAGCTGGTGGTGATCATCGGCAAAACCGCGCGCAATATCTCCGTTAGCGAAGCACCGGAGTATATTTTTGGCGTCAGCGCCGGCAACGATGTCACCGACCGTAGCTGGCAGTCATCCGATCTACAGTGGATTCGCGCCAAGGGTGCCGACAGCTTTTCCCCTCTCGCGCCCTGGATTCTGCGCGGTGCCGACTACAATGACCTGCTGGTTCAAACCCGGGTAAACGGCGAGGTGGTGCAATCGGAAAGCACAAAAAACCTGCTGTTTTCGGTGGACGAGATTGTCAGCTACGCCAGCCACTACTTCACCCTCAATCCCGGCGATCTGATCTACTCCGGCACGCCGGGATCTACCCGCCGTTTGAGCGCCGGAGATGTCGTAGAGGTATCGGTGCAGGGCGTCGGCGCGGTCACCAACCGGGTGATCCAACGGCCGCCCAAACCTCAATAGACCAGCTCACCTGCCGCACAACCTGACCCTCACTACCAGAGGGAGCAGCGCTGGCTGGTGCCTGCTGACCCGCAGATGGCATCAGCCTACCTGCTGCCCATGCAAGCGGGTCAGCATCTGCACCGCGAGGCGCCGAATCATGCTATCGGGGTTATCGAGCGCTTGCACCAGCAACGCCGTTGATGCCTCTATATCCATTTTGCTGAGTGCCTCGGCGGCTGGTTTACTCAGGGCGCCGCCCTCCTCAAGCCCCATGGCCACGATCAGCGAAACATCCGCGTAGCCGAGCGAGCCCAACGCGTCGATGACGGCCGTTCGTACACCGATCGACTCATCGTCATGACACCCGCGTATCGCTTTTACGATGCGGGTGGGGGTCATTTCATCCAGTGACACATGGTCCTTTGCCGTCAGCGCCTTACCGCTTCCCTGCTCAATCTCCACCAGCGAGCGGATCGCCTGTATCCGGACCAGGGTGTCCTCATCTTCCAGCGCGGCAAACAGCGGTTTGATGGCGCTCTTGTGCCCCAGCGCTCCAAGGGTACGAGCGCAGGCGAGTCGAATCTCTTCGGTACCCCCATGCAACTGGGTCACCAGTGGGCCCAGGCAATTGCTCAGCCCATCCAGCTGAGGGTGAGCGCTGGCCATTTCACCCAGGCTCTCTGTCGCCTGCTTGCGCAGATCGGGGTTGTCATCCATCAGGCAGGCGAGCAATTTTTGCATGCTCAATTCATCCTCCGCTTCTGCCAGCACCTGCGCCGCCAGAACCCGGCGCGCCTCGTGGGTGAACTCCCGGCGATTGCGTTTTTTACCGAGCATACGCTCCCCGGTACGGGCGTTGTGGTGCACGACATCACCAAACTCCGCCAGCTCCTCGGGCAGGGCATCCACCATCTCCAGAATGTGCCCGGAATCCTCGCTCAACTCCCGCTTTCCACTCACCATCGCCTCGGCGTTGGTGCGGGTAATCGCGTCCAGGGTAGAACTTACTGGCGTTACGAAATCCGACTCATCCCGGGTATCCGGGTACTGGGTGGAGAGGCCCTCCAATATCGCTTGCAGGGACGATTCCGGGCTGGCCGCCCCCGCTTCGTCTTCGACCGTTACGGTGACTATCAGGTCGGGGGATGCTGATTCCGGGGCTCGGCTAACGGCCGCCGCTTCGTTTTCATCCACAGCGGGCGCCACCTCCACAGCGGAGGGCTCCCGATCGGTTGCCGGATCCACCTCGGCCGCCTGGACGTATTGTTCCTCGGTTGCGAGCATCTCATGGATTTGTTGTAACGGCGTTGAATCCAGCGCTTCAACGCCCGCTGCACTATTGAGCCGATACAGAGTTCGCATGGCACTATGGCGCACGGCACCGTCCATATCGGCGGTGCTGGCAACGACCACCTCGATTACCGAAGAGTCACAACGCCCCAATGTACCCAGCGCGTGCAGCGCCTGGCAACGGACGAGGGGCAAGCGCTCACTCTCACCCGCCACCTCAATGAGTACCTCCACCCCGGCCTCTGTGCCCAAAATACCCAGCAGCTGGCAGGCCACGGCCGCCTCCTCATGCTCTGTACTCCTGGCACTGGCAATAATGAGTTCTGACCACTCCTCCACTACCACTGTCGACGCCTGCTGCACTCGCAAAGCGAGCAGCCTCATTGCGATCTGGCGCACGGTGGATGCCTCGGACCGCAACAGCTCAATACAAGCGGCTTCATCCAGCGCGCCGGAATCGATACTCCGCAACCCCTCCAGGGCCGCCACCTGTACCGCCGCGACCGGGTCGGTAAGCAACGCCGCCAGATGGGGAGCCTGAACCCCATCGCGGCGACCAGAGAGTGCGCGCGCAGCGGCTTCCCGCACCTCCCCACTGCTGCTGGATGTGAGTTCGATTAACAACGTTAACGCTTGCGGGTGCGTGCTATGACCCAGGGCACCCGCAATTCGACGCTGGGTGCGCATCGTCCCGCTCTCCAGTCGCCCAGCCAGCGCCTCGACTCCGGCCGCTCCACTCTGGGCCAGCGCCTTGAGCGCTTCGATCTCGATGTCCTGCCCCTCTTCATCATCGAGCAGCGCCATAATGTCGGTAATTGCAGCGGCGTGGCCGTGTCGCCCAACCGCTTTCACCGCTTCGAGTTGCAGGTCCCACCAATCATCCCAGCCCTCGGATTCACCGGTATCCATATCCGCCGGGCGCTGCAACACCAGCGGGCGCAACGCATCCAGTGCGACCGCACCGCCGCACTCACTCAACGCTCGGACGGCGGCCAACTTCACATCGCCCGCATCATGGTAGGCGAGAGCGTCCACCAGCCCCTGCACGGCGTCTTCTCCCCCCATCTCCCCCAGAGCCTGAGCCGCATCGACACAGACATCGAGGTCTTCATCCTGCAAGTGGTCATAAAGCGCAGAGCGAGCCCGGTAATCCGCCAGAACCCCCAGAGCCTGGGCCGCATGACAGCGGTCTACCTCATCACCCTGGTGCAATAATTCAATCAGTCGGTCCACGACCTCTGCTCGACTCGTCATACGCTCTTCTCGCTCCCTCGTTTTGCCCCTACACCCAACTATCGTGCGCACAGCCCCGTTTCGTTTTGAGGCGGAGACGTGCACGCTGGTACGCCAGCACGACGCACTTACCCTAGCAGAATCCCCCTGTTCGCGAGAGCAGATTGAGCAGGACATTAACTTTACAGCATCATTAGATTTTACAGGATCGTTCACCTATGACACTCAGGGTTCATTTAACCCCTTCCCAGCTCGACCAGGAGCTATCTCCATCGGACAGCTACGCCAAAAGTGTCACTAGTTTTTACACATATTCGACCGCCTCCCCAACACAGACCATTAACTACCTGATTTTCATGAATTTAAAAAAACTGGCAAAAAATATGCCTCTCTTCCTGTCCGACACCAAGCACCTAAAGGACATTTGGAATGCTTAACATCACCGCTCGTTTTTTCGCCGCCCTGATCGCACTCACTTTATCTGGAGTCGCCAGCGCGGTACCCATGGCCGACGTCTCATTGAGCTCGTTCATCCAGATTGGCAGCATTTCTAACAACGCCTCCAGCGGCGCCAATATCAGCACGCTTGTCTATGACCTGGGCACTCCCGGTGATGGCATTGCCACCTGGGACCTGCAAGGCGGGGGCAGAACTGCCGGAGGGGTGGCTTCCAATTTTTTGTCAAACCCCAACTTTGCCCAAACCATTACCTTCAGCGGCTTATCCATTGCACCGGGAGCCCTGTTCAATTTTAGTAGCCTCGATATCGACCTTATCCAGATACTCTCCCCCCTGAGTGTCACCGGCGGCACTCTTGATACTACCGGCTCCAGTCTGGTCAATGCCTCCTTCAGTGTTTTCTGGGATAACGGCACGTCAGGAACCACCGCTCTTATCCAGCAAGCCTGGGCGACGACCCAAACCCTGACGGTTACGGCTGAAGGAGAAGGCCAAACCCGCGGAACCGTTCCTATCCCCAGCTCTATTTCCCTATTGTTGTTGGGTCTTGCTGGAATAGGAATGACTCGGAAAAAGAAAACGGCATAACCTTTCACGCCTTGCCAATGCCTTAAAAACACAGCCCTTTGGGTTGTGTTTTTTTATGCGTTTTAAACGCTCCATCACATCGGTAATTTTCTCCTGGATACAGGCGCTTTTTGCGGAGAAAAAATCGCCGCTATCTTCCCTTGGCACAACCGGACCAACGCCCGCCCCCCCCGTGGCAAGCCCCACAACAATCGGCAATCTCACCCAGCCCCAATAGCGATCTCCCCACATTGGGCGGCGTGAAGCGATGCTAGACTCCACGCTCCACACCGCGCAGTGCCGTGGTTCATCAGCAACAGATAACCAGGGAAGGTTTATGTCGCTCTCTATTGTCTATACCCGTGCCCGCGTGGGGGTTGATGCCCCTCTGGTTACGGTTGAAACCCACCTCTCCAACGGTTTGCCATCACTGTCGATCGTGGGGCTGCCGGAAAGCTCCGTCAAGGAGGCGAAAGACCGCGTGCGCAGCGCCCTGCTCACCAGCGGCTTCCAGTTTCCAACCCGCCGTATCACCATCAACCTCGCTCCGGCCGATCTGCCCAAAGAGGGTGGGCGCTACGACCTGCCGATTGCGCTGGGGATACTGGCGGCGTCGGACCAGCTCCCCGGAGTGAACTTAACCGACTACGAATTTATTGGGGAGCTGGCGCTGTCGGGAGAGCTGCGTCCCTGCAGCGGGTCCCTCAGCGCCATGATGGCGGCCGAGAATGCCCAGCGTTGCATTGTTATCCCTGCCGCCAACGCCAGCGAAGGGGCCTTGCTGCAATCGCCTCGAATTGCCTGTGCGAAACACCTACTGACACTATGCAATACACTGGTACAGGGGCAACCGCTAGGGTCCTGCCCACCGCCGGCTACCATCACAACCCAGGAAGGCCCCTGCCTGAGTGATGTGGTGGGGCAGTTTCAGGGGCGACGGGCGCTGGAGGTTGCCGCCAGTGGAGGCCATAGCCTGCTGCTCTATGGCCCGCCCGGCACGGGCAAGACCATGCTCGCCTGTCGCCTGCCGGGAATCCTGCCGCCGCTGGCACGCGCAGACGCGCTGCAGGTAGCAAACCTCTACTCAATCGCCAGCGGGCACCCCCTGGCTTTGGGACAGCGCCCCTTTCGCGCCCCCCATCACAGCGCCTCTCCGGCGGCACTGGTGGGGGGCGGCGGAAATCCGCGCCCGGGGGAGATCTCGCTGGCCCATCGCGGGGTGTTGTTTTTGGACGAACTGCCCGAATTTGAGCGCAGAGTGCTGGAGGTGCTGCGCGAGCCGCTGGAGTCGGGCGAGATCGTTATATCCCGCGCCGCACGCCAGGTGACCTTCCCTGCCCAGTTTCAGCTGGTCGCTGCCATGAACCCCTGCCCCTGTGGCTATCTCGGTGATGCCGACCGGCCCTGCCGCTGCACCACCTCACAACTGGCCCGCTACCGGCAAAAGTTGTCAGGGCCCCTGCTCGATCGTATCGACCTGCAGGTTGAGGTGAGCCGTTTGCCGCCCAGCTCACTGGCGCAACTGGAAGCCTATGGCGGAGAATCTTCCTCGACCGTGTGCCACCGCGTTAGCGCTACCCAGCAGTGTCAATTCGATCGACAGGGGTGCATAAACGCCGAACTCGAGAACCGCAGGCTGATACAGGTCTGTGGACTGGGATCTGCACAGATCAAACTGCTGGAGCGTTCCATCGAGCAATTGGGATTATCGGGACGGGCCTACCATCGTGTATTGCGCATGGCACGGACATTGGCAGATATGGAACAAACTCACAAAGTAACCGATAGTCACATTATCGAAGCGCTAGGATTTCGTCAGCTGGACCGCATCAAACCCTGAGAGATTCGTAACCGGCGTCCGACTCCTCTAGCAGACGCAGAATATGATCATCGCTGCCCAGTAAAATCATAAGCGAATCCAGCGAAATCGGCTTGCTGTAGAGGAAGCCCTGTATCTGGTCGCAGGCCTCCCCCCGCAAAAAACCCGCCTGGGCGATATGGTCGACCCCTTCAGCCACTACCTGCAAGTTGAGCTTGTGGGCCAGACTGATCATCGCCCGTACAATCACCTGGTTATCGCCGTTGGTTTGCAGATCGCGAATAAATCCGCGATCGATCTTTATGGTCTGGATGGGCAACTGTTGCAGGTGGGAAAAGGAGGAGTAACCGGTACCAAAGTCGTCGAGGGAGAATTGAATTCCGAGCTGGCTCAGCGCACGCATCACCCCGGTGACCCGGGCAGGGTCTTGCATGACCGCAGTTTCGGTCAGTTCAAACTCCAGCCGCCCAAGATCTACATTGGCTTCGCCCAAGATATGGGTCAGCGTGTCTTGCAGTTTTTCGTCGCGGAACTGGCGAAACGACAGGTTCACCGCCACGTGAAGATCCTTATGCCCGGCCGCTGTCAGCAAGCCAAGATCCTTACAGGCCTGGTGTAGCACCCAGTAACCGATCGGAACAATCAACCCGCTCTCTTCGGCCAGTGGAATAAACTCGGCGGGTGATAACAGTCCCCGGGTCGGGTGCTGCCAACGCACCAGCGCTTCGACCCCGACCAGGCGCTCGCTGGTGACATCGATTCGAGGCTGGTAATGCAGGCGAAGCTCCTGCAAGCGAATCGCCCGACGCAGCTCGGCTTCCAGATAAAGCTGCCCCATCGCCTCCACCTTGAGCTCTTCGGTGTAAAACTGGTAACTGCTGCCGCGCTGCTTCTTGGCCTCTTTCATAGCCAGCTCGGCATTGCGTACCAGCGCAGCAAGATCGCTACCACCCTCCGGGTAACTGCTGATACCGACGCTGCAGTGGATCGACACCAGATGCTCGCCGAGCTCAATCGGCGTCGAGATAACGTCCACCAGCTTTTTCACCGCCCGCAGCATCTCGGCAGAGTTGGGCATGTTCTCCATGATAATGGAGAATTCGTCACCCGAGGTTCTCGCCAGGGTGTCGGTGCGGCGCATGGCGCTCTGCAAACGCCCGGTCACCTCGCAGATCAGCTGATCCCCTGCCTCCTGGCCGTAAGATTCATTGACCTTACGGAACTGGTCCAGATCAACCACCAGGGTGACAAAACTGCTGCCATCCCGATCGGCGCGCCCTATGGCCCGCTGCAACCGATCTCGAAACAGCATCCGATTGGGAAGGTTGGTAAGGGGGTCATAACGGACCTGCTGCGCCATCTGTTGGCGACAGCGATTAAGTTCACAGCTGTAGTGGATAGAGCGCGCAAGAAGCTCAGCCGTGAGCTGACTATCGGGCAACAGGTCTATCACCAGTGGATCAGCGGCCATCCCGGCTCCGGTCAGCCCCTCACCCAGCAGAATAATGGGGCAAGGTGATGGGAGCGCAGCGAGGCTCCCTCCCAGGGACTCGGTGTCCTGCCAGGTTGTAGACTGGTCAATCAATAGCAGATCCGTCTCGTGCTCCCCAAGATGGGCCATCGCTCCCTTAACCGAGGGACACCAATAAAGAGAGTGGCTACGGGTGTCGGGGTGACTGGAAAGCAACTGGCGCAACAATAGGAACCGCTGCTGGTCGGTACTGACCAACAGCAGGTTGAGGGAAGGGGTTCCATTGTTGCTCTGTGGGGGCAAGAGGCCGCCTATTGTTATCAATTCCGCTACTACCTTATTGCTCCGGCACTCCTCGCCAGCTCCATTTGAATCCGTCCAGTGATGAACACAGTACCGGATTGAAAAGGGTTTTTTCAATACAAACAAGCTGATACAAGGGAAAAATAAAAAAAATGTTAAATAACTAACGAATTCAAAGAATGCACCTTCCCGCGCTGGCCGGCTTCGGGTTCTGCTTTCGTTTCCACCATCTGCTAAAATGGCGCGCCCTGCGATTCGGCCTTAATCACTGTGAACCACCTCAATAAACGCCAGCACGAAGCCGTGCATTTTATCGACGCTCCCCTACTGGTGCTGGCGGGCGCAGGCAGTGGCAAGACCAGCGTAATCACCACCAAAATCGCCTACCTAATCCAGCAGTGTGGGTATCGTGCCAACAACATCGTCGCCGTCACCTTTACCAACAAGGCAGCACGCGAGATGAAAGAGCGGGTCGGCAAACTGGTAAAAGGCGCTGCTGCGCGGGGGCTCACGGTCTCAACCTTCCACAACCTGGGGCTCAACATTATCCGCAAGGAGCATCAGGCGCTGGGGTACAAGAGCACCTTCTCCATCTTCGATGCCCAGGACGCCCAGACCCTGATTAGCGACCTGATGCTTAAAGACGATCAGGGCGAGGATGAGCAGACCGACCAGATCCAGCACATGATCTCCAACTGGAAAAACGACATGGTCACCCCCGAGCAGGCGCTGGCATCGGCCCGGGGCCCCAGCGAAGAGATCGCTGCCCGCGTCTACTTTCATTACGACCGCACCCTCAAGGCCTACAACTCAGTCGATTTTGACGATCTCATCCTGCTACCGGTAAAGCTGTTCCAAACCCGTCCCGATATCCTCGAAAAGTGGCAAAATCGCATCCGCTACCTGCTGGTAGACGAGTATCAGGATACCAACGCCAGCCAGTACCTGCTGGTCAAGCAGCTGGTCGGCCTGCGCGCTCAATTTACCGTAGTGGGTGACGACGATCAGTCGATCTATGCCTGGCGCGGTGCGCGGCCGGAAAACCTGGTGCAGCTGCAGACCGATTTTGCCTCCCTGCGGGTGATCAAACTGGAACAGAACTACCGCTCCACCAGCCGTATCCTCAAGGCCGCCAACACCCTGATCGACAACAACCCCCATGTGTTCGAAAAACGCCTCTGGAGCGAGCTGGGGATGGGGGCAGAGATCCGGGTGCTTCGCTGCCGCAACGACGAGGCAGAAGCGGAACGGGTCGCTACCGAGATCGTCAGCCAGCGCCTGAAGCAGGCGACCCAGTATCGCGACTATGCCATTCTTTACCGTGGCAACCACCAGTCCCGCTTGCTGGAGCTTAAACTTCAGCACCACCAGATCCCTTACCACATCAACGGCGGTACCTCCTTCTTCTCCCGCGCCGAGGTGAAGGACATCATGGCTTACCTGCGCCTGCTGATTAACCGCGATGACGATAACGCCTTCCTGCGTATCGTTAATGCTCCGCGCAGGGAGATAGGGCCCTCTACGCTGGAGAAACTGGGTAACTATGCCAACGACCGTCACGTGAGTCTGTTCGCGGCGATCGCAGAGGTAGGGCTAGAGCAGTTCCTGAGCGGGCGTCACCTTGAAAAGCTGCGTAAATTTGCCCAGTGGATCGATAGCGTCGCCCGGCGCTGCTACCAGGATGACCCGGTGGCCGCTATTCGCGAAATGATCTACGACTGCGACTACGAGTCCTACATCGCCCAGCACTGCAGCAATGAGGTCATCGCAGAGAAACGGATGGGCAACGTCTGGTTCCTGCTGGAAGCACTGAAACAGACCCTCGACAAATCCGACGACGACGAGATCACCTTCGAGGACGCCATCGCCCGTCTGGTGCTGCGCGACATGCTCGAACGGCAGGAGGAGGAGGACGATGCTGACCGGGTGCAACTGATGACCCTACACGCCTCCAAGGGACTGGAGTATCCCCATGTTTTTATGGTTGGCATGGAGGAGGAGTTGTTGCCCCACCGCACCAGTATCGAGGAGGATAATATCGAGGAGGAGCGTCGCCTCACCTACGTCGGCATCACCCGCGCCCGTCAAACCCTGACCCTGACTCTGGCGGGTATGCGCAAGCAGTATGGAGAGGTGTTCGATACGACCCCTAGCCGCTTTCTTGACGAGCTCCCCCCCGAAGACCTGATCCGCGAAGGCTGGGGAGAAACCGCTACCGCAGAACAGAAACAAGCCAACGCCACCAGCCATCTGGACGCCATGCGGCAATTGCTAAACCGTTCCTAAGCGGTGGCGGGTTGCGTGCCCCGAAACTTCCTGCTTCAATCAGCCTCACCCTTTGCGGAGCCCATCCATGAGCCTCTGGAAAAACCCACAAACCCTGCAGCAGATCAATCAACAGGGGCGCGACTCGTTAATAAGCCATCTGGGAATTGAAATCACCGAGTTGGGTGACGACTATCTGGTGGGTACCATGCCGGTCGATAAACGCACCCACCAGCCCATAGGTCTCCTCCACGGCGGCGCATCGGTCGTGCTGGCCGAAACCCTCGGTAGCACCGCCGCCAATCTGGCCGCCGCCCCCGACTGCTATTGCGTGGGGCTGGAGATCAACGCCAACCATCTCTCCGGTATGCGCTCGGGCACCCTCATCGGCACCGCCAAAGCCGTACATATCGGGCGCTCGACCCAGGTCTGGGAGATCCGCATGGAGACTGAACAGGGCAAAGCGGTCTGTATCTCCCGCCTCACCATGGCGGTCCTTAAAAGAGCCTCTGAAAACTAGCGCTGACAGCGCACCGCTGCGACCCCTATTGGCCCGATTTGAGGCGGGTCCAGAGGCGGGTTTGTTGACGCTCGAGTTTGCGCAACACCGGCTTATGAATAAACAGCTTCCCCATCACCTCGGGGTCGGGGAAGATCCCTTTTTGATTACGGATCTCTTCATCCACCAGCGCAATAGCGGCATCATTGGGAGTGGCATACGCCACGTAGTTGACGATCCCCGCCATCACCTCAGGTTCCAGTAGGTAGTTGATCAGGGCATGGGCATTGTCGGGATTGGGCGCGTCCTTGGGAATTCCCATCATATCGAACCAGATCGGAGCCCCCTCCTTGGGAATGCTGTAAACGACACTGACACCACTGCCCGCCTCATCGGCACGGTCGGCAGCCTGCAGCACATCGCCGGACCAACCCACCGCAACACAGATATCACCATTGGCCAGGTCGGCGATGTACTTTGAGGAGTGGAAGTAGGTGATGTAGGGGCGTACCGTCTCCATCAGCTCAGCGGCTCGGGTGTAATCGGCGGCACTCATGCTGTTGGGGTCGAGCCCCAAATAGATCAGCGCCAGTGGCATCATCTCATCGGGTGAATCCATAAAGCTGACGCCACAGCTTCCCAGTTTTTCCATATACCGGGGATCAAACACCAGCGACCAGCTATCAACAGGAGCGTCCTCGCCTAGCGCCGCCTTGACCTTCTCCTCGTTATAACCGATGCCGGTGGTTCCCCACATGTAGGGGACACCGTATTGATTGCCCGGATCGGTCACTTCAGCCAACTGCGCCATCAGCTTGGGGTTCAGGTTTTTCAGATTGGGGATCTTGCTCTTGTCCAGGCGCTGGTAGATACCCGCCTGGATCTGCTTGGCCATAAAGTTATCCGAAGGCACCACGAGATCGTAGCCGGATTGTCCGGTGAGCAACTTGGCTTCCAGCACCTCATTGGCATCAAACACGTCATACACCACTTTAATCCCGGTTTTTGCCTCGAAATTGGCGGTGGTGTCCTCGGCGATATAGTCGCTCCAGTTGTAGACGTTCACTGTGCCTTGGGCCATGGCCATGGGGGCCAAAAGCGCCGCCAGTAATGGTGCGCCGAATCGAAGGAGTGTGTGCATGAATCCTGTTTCCTTAACGGTGAGTATCGTAAACATAAAAAGGGCCGGCAGGGTAACAGAAACGCTGCAACGAGCAAGCCCTCTGTATGCCCGTATTGACCAGACTAGACTAATACCCCAAGTCCTGCTGTTGAGCATAACTCGCTACGACTGACAGGGATGTCAGGAGTGTCGATTGTGCAGGAGCAACCATCGACCGGCAGGGATGTCAGGAGTGTCGATTGTGCAGGAGCAACCATCGACCGGCAGGGATGTCAGGAGTGTCGATTGTGCAGGAGCAACCATCGACCGGCAGGGATGTCAGGAGTGTCGATTGTGCAGGAGCAACCATCGACCGGCAGGGATGTCAGGAGTGTCGATTGTGCAGGAGCAACCATCGACCGGCAGGGATGTCAGGAGTGTCGATTGTGCAGGAGCAACCATCGACCGGCACATAAAACCTCCCGCGGGGGTGCCGGGGAGGTTTTTCGGGTCGGGGTTAATTAGCGGGAAAGACCGCTCATAAACTCAACCGCAGAGGCCAGCTCATCATCGCTGCAGGCAGCGCAACCGCCCTTGGCGGGCATCGCGTTGATACCACTGATAGCGTGGGCCACCAGCTTATCGAACCCACCGGCTTTTTCTACGCGGGCTTGCCACTGGGCACTATCACCCTGCTTCGGTGCGTTCAGCACACCCGTGGCGTGGCACGCAGCACAGGAAGCATTGAAAACCTCTTCGCCACTACGACCGGCGGCGGCCGCTGCGCCCCCGGCGCTGGCACAGGCATCACCCTGCACACAGATTTCACCTAACGGCTTAATACGCTCGGCAATGGCTTCATCGGCCTGGCTAACAGAGGCCAGCATCAAGCCGGCGATACAGAGTGCGCCAAAGGCGCCTTTTTTCAACATCTCAATTGCTAAAGCCACGCAGCTTCCCCTCATTGGTTGGATGTATCTGACCATTATTTGATCATAGGAATTTTTTGCAGGGCGATTATAGACCATTCTCTGCGCGCCACAAAGCAAGCCTCTCAGAGGGTGACAACACGCAGTGCAATCAACAACAACATGACCCCGGTCACGCGATCAATCAACTGCGCCCGCGCCCTGAGTCGAACCAGTACCGATGGGCGTGATAGCACCAGCGCGACCAGGCAATACCATCCACCATCGATCACAGTCGGGGTCAGCACCATCACCAACACCAGCCAGGACGAGGTCTCGGGTTCAACGAACTGGCTAAACAGGGCGATAAAAAAAATCATCAGCTTGGGGTTGAGCAGGGAGATCATCAACCCATCCCGCGCCGCTTGCTGCCAGTGCTGATCTGCAACAGCCGATGACTCCTCGGTGATACTACCCGCCGAGCGCAGGGCCTTGATCCCCAGCCATGCCAGATACGCGGCCCCTGCCCAGCCAAGCAGCTGCTGGCCAACGGGATAGAGTGCGAACAGTGCCGCCAGCCCGGTAACCGACAGCAACGCATAACAGCCCACCCCGAGGGCGTGGAATACGCCAACCACCATGCCGTGTCCCCGGGAATGATTCACCGTATGGCGCACCACCACGGCCAGGCTGGGGCCGGGTGACATTGCCCCCAACAGGCAGACCCCGACCAGCGCTAGCCAGGCCGTCCAGCTCATGACAACCCTTCCGCAGAATGAGGGTGCGGCGGGGGCACTAATGATTCCTGCACAGATATAGGGCGCACCACTGCGGTGAGATGCGGCTTAACTGCGGCCGAATCCTGCAACAGAAAACGCACCTCTCCCGCAGCCTCCTGCTGCCAGCTCATCAGCGCCTCTCCCGGTAAGTAGAGCGGGGTTTTAAAATCACAGTCGACCTCCAGCGCCACTGGCAGTTCGGCCATCTGGGCCTGCAGTGTGCTCAGGCAGCGGGCTTTGCTCCACATACCATGCATAATGGCGCGGGGAAAACCAAACAGGCGTGCGCACAGGCGATGAAGGTGGATGGGATTATAATCACCGGCACTACGGGCGTAACGCCACCCCATATTCACCGGTAGAGACCAGCGTTCACGCAGCGGGAGTGGAGCCAGTGGGTCGGGGGCCGAACGGGCCCTGGCGACCGCCATTGCCGGATTGCGGTAGAGGTTGACGCTGCAGCTCTGCCACAGGGTTGTCCCCTGCCGGCTGAGCCGGGTATGAAGATCAAATTCCAGCCCGCGCCCAGACTCACGCTGCGCGCCCAACCAACACTCGATATCCACCACCTCGCCGGGGTCTATCGCCTCCAATACCCGGATGCGATTGCGCAGGTGCACCAACCCCAGCAGTGGCAGTGGAAACTCGGGGGCCACCAGCAGGCTTAGCTGCATGGGAAAATTTAACAGGTGGGGATAGCAGATCGGCAGGGGGCCGGCTTCGCCACCGGGATCCATAACCAACGCTCGGTAATCTTGCAGATGAGCAGCATCGATCTTCACCCCTTCTACCCGCACGCCCAGTTCCGGCAGGGTGCAGGATTTTCCGACGCTCTTCCCCTTGCGGCTAAACAACGCGCGGGCAAACAGGGGGGGCAGCGATGGCATAGCGGTGACTAACACGGTACTAGATCCTTGCAACGTCTCGGTTTCAGGGCGCAAACGGTAACACAAAGTGAAACCGGCTGCCCTTCCCCAGCTGGCTCTCGACAGCAATTTCGCTGCCGTGGAGTTGCAAAATTCGGCGGCTGATCGCCAACCCCAGACCGGAGTTGCCGAACCTGCCCGAAACCGCATTAGCGCCGCGATAATGGGGCTCAAAGATATGGGGCAGATCCTCACTGGCGATGCCGGCGCCGGTATCGCAAACGCTGACCCGTAACCCTTGCGCTGTGGTCGCGATCTCTACCCAGACCCGACCTCCTCGATCACAGTGCCGGATAGCGTTTTCCAGTAAGTTGGTAAGCACTCGCTCCAGCTTTTCGATGTCGGCCATCAGCTGCAACGACGGGTCCCTCGGTTCCACCGCGAGGGCGATCTCACGCTGCTGAGCTTGCAGGGACAATTTCTGCAACAGGTCCTGCACCAGTTCGGCGATCGCAACCGGCTCTGGGTGTACTGCGCTGTCGGCACTATCGAGGTGTGCCAACTCAAACAGCTGCTCTACCAATGCACTGACTCGATGCCCGCTGTCCAGCGCCACCTGCACCAGCTCAGCGCCTTCGGCACCGGCATAGCGAATCTGCCAGGTTTCCAGGTACCCCAGCAGCGCTGCCAGCGGCGTGCGCAGGTCATGGGATACGTAGGAGACCAGCTCGCGGCGCAGGGCATCGCTGCCTTTGACCCGCAGATACTGCTGCTCCAGCACCTCCACCAACTCATTGAAGGTGGCGCCCAGGCGTTCGATCTCATCCGGACTGTCGGCGCGCCACCGATGGGGGGTGGGCACGACCTGCTCGAAGCCTCGCTGGCGATACTGGCTCATTTCGCGGGATAACCGTCGCAGCGGGCGGGTCAACAGGGCAAACAGCAGCAAACTGACCAGCAACCCGAAGGCCAGCGCCGCCAACGCCCCCCACACACCCAGCTTGACGATATGGCTCTGCTGCAGCAGCGCCATCAGGTCATCGTAGGCTTCACCACCAATGATGATATAGAGGTATCCGGCCAGGCGTTCACCATCGCGAATCTCGGCCACCGAAAACACCTTTTGGCGGGAGCGCGAGCGGGGGTCATCGCCCATAATAGGCAGCATCTGACTACCGGCAAGAAACGCCTTTATCGGCTGCAGGCCAACCGAACTCCTCTTTATTCGGTCTTTGTCGGCAGAGTAAGTGGTCACTTTACCGGTGGGATCGAGCAGATAGAATTCGAAGCTGGGCCCCAGAATCATCATCGAGTGAAAGCGCTGGCGCAGGGCCTCATGATCAATCTCCCCATCGCGCACCAGCGGATTATCCTGCACCACATGAAGAGCCAGGTCGCGATGCAAACGCTGTTCAACTTCGTCCTGATAGGTGCGCGTCAGCTGTTGGGCCAACGCCATCAATAGCACCACCAGCAGCAGAAAGCTGGTCAACAGTGCCAGCGACAGCTTGCTGTAGAAGGTAGCAAAACGCGTCAGCATACAGGCTCCGGAACATCGCAGAGTTTGTAACCTACCCCCCACACCGTTAGCACGTAGCGGGGCGCGGAGGGTTCGGACTCGAGTTTATTGCGCAGGCGATTAATGTGGGAGTTAACCGTATGCTCGTAACCGCTGTGCTGATAGCCCCAGACGGCATCGAGCAGCTCCGTGCGACTGAATACGGTGCCCGGCTGGCGCGCCAGATAGAGCAAAAGATCAAACTCGGTCGCAGTTAACTCCACGGCACGGCCAGCTAGCGCCACATGCCGGCGCTGCGGGTCGATAGCCAGCTCCCCAATAAGAATCTGCTGCACCTCCGGTTCGGCCCGTTGGCTGAGCATATCCACCCGCCGCAGCAGCGCTTTAACCCTCGCCTGCAGTTCGCGGACCGAGAAAGGCTTGGTAAGGTAATCGTCCGCACCCAGCTCCAATCCAACCACACGGTCGGCTTCCGAGTCTCGGGCGGTGAGCATCAGTATGGGCAGGGTTCGCTGTTCAGCCCGCAAACGACGACAGAGTTCCAACCCATCGATTCCCGGCAACATCAGATCCAGCACCAGCAGGTCGTACTGAGCCTTTAGCGCCAACGCCAAACCCTCGACACCATTGTCACAGCCGTCGACGGCATGATTGGCGTCGGCCAGATTCATCACCAGCAGTTTATTGATGTCGGGATCATCCTCGATCACCAGAATCCGTTTCGTCATGCCGCCCTCTCGGCCTGTCGGCTTAAACGGCCCTCTCCTGAAAGCCAGTGGCAACCAGTATGGTTGACGCTATGCTTGAAGTTATCACGAATGTGTCACGAGATGTCATGATTCCATAAAACCGCCATACAGCCCCTTTCCCCCTTCGCGGAGCTTGTGCACACTGCTTCATAACAGGCCGAGCCTGACCCAACACCTGACACCGGGAGAGTTCCTATGAAAAACCTTGTCACCCTTGCTGCCGCAGCCCTGCTCATACTCGCAGGCAGCGTCTACAGCACACAGCCAGAAAAGAGTGGCATGGCCATGAAACCGGCTATGCCCACGACCGGCACTGTCGCCACGTTCGCGGGCGGGTGTTTCTGGTGCACTGAATCCACCTTCGAGAAATACGAGGGTGTCACCGAGGCGATCTCCGGATACACCGGCGGCCACCAGGACAACCCCAGTTACAAGCAGGTTTCCAGCGGTAAAACCGGACACGTGGAAGCGATTGAGGTGCACTACGACCCCACCAAAATCAGCTACGATGACCTGCTGCAGATCTTCTGGCGCGAGATCAATCCCACCGACGGCGGTGGCCAGTTTGTTGATCGTGGCTACCACTATCGCCCGTTTATTTTTTACCACGATGATAGCCAACGCAGCGCCGCCGAGAAGTCGATCGCCCAGATGAACGCTTCAGGGCGTTACCCAGAGCCGATCCTCAGCGACATGGTGCGCGCCGCAGAACCTTTCTGGCCGGCGGAGGAGTACCATCAAAACTATTACTCCAACAACCCGATTCGTTATAAGTACTATCGCTATAACTCGGGCCGCGACCAGTATCTGCAAAAGGTGTGGGGCGACGATATTAAGTACACGCCAGGAAAAATGATGAAGACGTCCATGAGCGAGCCGATGCCGTCGACTCAGAAGAGGAACCTGACCATGAGCGATTTTGAAAAATTCATCAAACCCGATGCGGAAAAACTGCGTCAGTCACTGTCGCCCGAGCAGTTTAAAGTAACACAGCAGGAGGGTACCGAGCCTCCCTACAGAAACGAGTACTGGGACAACAAGCAACCGGGTATCTATGTGGATATCGTCAGTGGAGAGCCGCTGTTTTCATCCACGGACAAATACGATTCCCAGAGCGGCTGGCCCAGTTTTACCAAACCGCTGCATGAGGAGCTGGTAGTACAAAAAACGGATTTCAAACTCTTTGTCCCCCGCACCGAATTGCGCAGCCGCTACGCAGACTCTCATCTGGGCCATGTGTTTGATGATGGACCAGCCCCCACAGGAAAACGCTACTGCATCAATTCGGCGTCGCTGCGATTTATACCCAGCGAGCGACTGGAGGAGGAGGGCTACTCACAGTACAGCTCCCTCTTTAAATAGCCTGATCCCGCTACCTTAAGAGATAAAAAAAGGGCCGCATAAAGCGGCCCTTTTCGTTACTCGTTTCGCGTAGATTTTACTCCGCAGGCGCAAGCAATCCGGTGAGGGCTCTCGCATGTTGCAGCGCCTCCTGCCCCCGGTCCGTCAGATAGCCTCCATCATGGCGGTCGATCAACCCCTTATCAAACAGATTCTGGGCTGCTTGCACCAATTCAGGGGCGGCATCGTTGTGCACCTTAATGCCCTCCTGAATGCTGTCCGGACTGAACTGCATCAGCACTCGTATCTCTTCATACAGCGTTTGTGACAATGGCATCTTCTACTCCTTTGATTCCATCAAGATAACCCAAATCCCGGCTTAGGCGGTTGCTGATCCGACAGCGCCAGCCACCCTCTCACCAGACGGTAAATAAACCAGACTCCAACCACTAGCATTATCAACCACCCCACCATTAACAGCGTGGTAATACCCCCAATAATGCCCCACAACAACCCAAACAGAGCGCTACGCAACTGCCAACGGGCATGGATGCGCGCAAGATCACTGCGAAACTCGGCTTTCCACAACAGGTTAAACAGCAACCCTGCAAAAAAGGTGATCCCTACAAAAAAAGAGGCCGCATAGAGCGCATAGATAATGGTCAACCGCTGGCTCTCTTGCGCCGATAGCGGCTCCATCACAAACTGGGCATCATGGGGAAATGAGGGGGTTTCCCCTGAGGTAGGATCGGGCTGTTCGCTCATGGTGCGATATGACTCTGACGGCAATAAATTCACTGTAACAGTGCACCCCTTGCCTGTCACTCCCCCGCAACACTCAGGAGTCTGGGGGCGGGACAATAAGAGCTTGCTCACAAAATCAGACACTGGTCCTGTTCCGCTCGCCCAACCCGCCAAAAAGTTAACATATATCAAAGCATCGATGACTCAACCGCCCCTATAGTGTCAGCAGCACTCGATGATGGAGTACGAGTGAGGCCTAAGGAAAACAGGCAGGATCGCACACAGGAGGATGTGACTTATGGAGAAGCTGGCATGGATCAGCGAACTGGACACCGGTATTGATATCATCGACGAGCAACACAAGCGCATCGTCAACTACATCAACCAGTTACAGGACGCTCACGAGAGCAGGGACCGGGAAGCGGTCGGAGATGTGCTCAATGAAGTGGTGGATTACACCATCTCCCACTTCGCCTTTGAAGAGGCGTTAATGGAACAGGCCGGATACTCATTCTGCGCTCCCCACAAAAAGGTACACGAACTCTTTATCAGCCGCGTAGATCGCTTCTCCAAACGCCACGAAGCGGGGGAAGATGTGGCCGAAGAGCTGCTTATAACCCTGCGCAAATGGCTGCTTAATCACATCAAAAACGAAGACGGTGACTACGTCGAAGCGGTGCAGGATTACCAGCGCCGTATGCGTCACGAGCATCAGGGTTGGCTCACCCGTTCGTTGCACCGCTTCTTCGGTTAACCCTCAGCAACAAGGCACCAGGGAGCCCCCCTGATGCCTTGCTTATTGCTACGCCTTATCTGCCTGAAAACTCCAACAACCGTTTTCAGTGGGCCAATGTGGCGGTGTGGACGCAGTTGCGACCGGCATCTTTCGCCTCATAGAGCGCCGTATCGGCGATCGAGATAAAATTCGCGGCATCGCTGGGCTTATGATCCCGAGCACTGGCAACACCGATACTGATAGTCACCCTAAGACCGTCAACTTCGGTTTTTTCAATATCCGAGCGCAATCGCTCTGCCAACACCCCGGCGCCTTCCAGCCCCGTATTGGGCAGAATGATCATAAACTCTTCACCACCATAGCGGCAGGCAAAATCGACACTGCGGCTTAACCTGCGCATCTCGCGGGCGATCGCCTGCAAGACCCGATCCCCCTGCTCGTGACCATGGTTGTCGTTAAACTTTTTAAAGTGATCGACATCGAACATCAAAATCGATAGCTCCGAGCTATAGCGATAGGAGCGCTCCAGCTCGGCCTTCAGGCTCTCATCGAGAAAACGACGATTAAACAGTCGTGTGAGCGCATCCGTATTGGAGAGTGCGCGCAGCTCCTCTTCGAGCCGTTTCTGGTTGGTAATGTCGCGCAATAACGCCGAGGAGCCAATAACATCCCCCTGCTCATTACGAATGGTCGCGATGGAGGTGCTCAGCATGTGTCCCTTGTACTCATAGATAATCGGTTCCAGCGACTGATCCGACAGCTGCAACCAGGATTCCATCAGCACCTCATTGTCGAACACGCGCTTAAAGCCCTCGCTCACAATCTGCTCGTGGCTCTTCTGCAGAAGCTGTTCGGCGGCGGGGTTCACCAGTACCACGTCACCGGCGGCGTTCGTTACCACCATCCCCTCCTGGGCACTGAGAATGATGGTCGTCAGTTTATTCTGCTCATGGTGCAAACCCAGGTAGGTAGTTTGCAGCTCGCTGGACATTCGGTTAAAGCTTTGGGCCATTGATCCAAGCTCGTCCCTACCCAACACCGGCACCTTCTGACTCATATCTCCTCGCGACACCGCCTCCATCGCGGAGGTCACGCGATTGATCGGCTGCACCACGGAGCGGCGTACCATCCACCAGGTGACCAGTAGAATCAGCAGCACCGAGCCCGACAACACCAGCAGGGATTGTTGCCAGGTTTTTTCTATCTCGGCGTCAATGCGGGCCAGGGTTGTGGTCAGTTTAATAACGCCGCGAATAGAGTGATTATCGCCATGACATTTTTGGCATTGCTGTTTATTTTCAATGGGCACCAGATAGGTAAGGAAGCTCTCCCCGCTGGCGGTTTTATCGTAATACCGCACCATCTGCTGACTGGATAGAACCTCTTGCAAGCGCAGATTATCCGCCGCGAAAATGGGCACCTGCTTCTCTTCATCGCGAGGGAAAAAATCCTCCTCGCCACGGTAGCGATTGACTGCATTTATGGTGCTGTTATCCCGAAAAGCCTCCATCCCATTGGTGCGCATGATGCGAAACTCATGCACATCGGGAATGGTTCGCAAGCTGTTGGCAAAGGCCTGGGCGATGTCGGCATAGCCCGCCAGCATCACCGCTTCGAGTACGTTGATGACACTGCTGGTGATCTTGTTGGCGGCCTCTTCGTTTTGGGTGATGATGCTTTGCTGCTGCTTCTCGGTATAAAACAACACCATGGTAACGAGGCCGGCAACCACGACGGCCCCCACCACCACGATAATTCGATGACCGATCTTTCTGAATGTCACACTGTCTACTCCAGCATCCGACTCATTAGCCAGCGTATAATCGTTTGGTCTTGGGGCCACCCCATTCAAGACAGCGCCCCTCAGGGTTCAATCGTGATGGAGCCATGCATGCCACGATCGGCATGGTCATCGATGGTACAAATCACATCGTACTCACCAGGTGTAACCGGGACAAAATAGAGGTCCAGTTTACCCCCCTTGGGCATCATCTCCAACGCCAAAAAATAGGGTGCCTTGATCTCGCCGTCTTTGTCTGACTGGACTTTACGGGTAGCGATATTACGGAAGAACCCGGCGGCGGTGAAATAGTGCTTCTTCTTGCCCTTGTTCACCAGCTCGAGTTTATAGGGCTGCCCCGCTTTGAAGGTCAACTTTTGGGGTTTATAAAATAGCTTTTCCCCCTTCTCCCCCATAATTACACGCACCGTTTCCATTTTGTCCCAGTCGGTGTTGCTGACGATCTCGGAGGCATTGGTGATGTAATCTGCTGCGTTGGCAAACAGAGAAACACTCAGCAGCACAGCTGCCAGACAACCCGCTAATAATGCTTTCACGAAACAACCCTCTTGATGGCGCCTTGGGCAGGCGCATGATTACGACCTGAAAATCAGGAGGACAACAATATGGCAGAGGCTGACCACAATATAGCAGCACCCGGAAAACTGTGCACCACTACACAAAACATTAAAATGATCACACCGTATGACTCGCATCACGGCTTAGTCGCGCGCCACTCCCAGCGTATCACCTCGCCGAAATCGTCATAAACCGGTACCTTGCTCGGACCACGGTCCGTCTTACGAGGCGTCGCGCGGGCCCTGTTCGCTCGCTTCATGCGCTGGCGCTCATCAATGGCCTGGGTGACATGTAATAGTGACTCGCGTTTGACGCTGGGGGCCCCCGACGGGATACTGCGCCCCATTCCCGGTGGCATCTCTCCCGGCGCAACGGCCGATTTACCTCGGGGAATCTCCCGCACCACTCCACCACCGGAAAGAAATGCGTCCATCTCCTGCTGCAACTGCTTACGCACATCCTGTTTGCTGGGGGGGTGTTTCACGGACACTCTCGCTAGAACTCTCGTCAACCGGTTAGCATACTACTAGCGCCCCCGACTTCCCAGTACTGCCCTCAGAACGTATGGCTAATAAACATCTGCACCTGTGCGTCCTCATCTCCCATAGCGACATCCGCACGGACGACGATCCCATCGACCCCAAGGCGAATACCACCACCGAGGTTCCATTTCATATCCGAGTGCAGCTCCGATAGGTCCCACTCATCGTTAACCCGACCCACCTCGGCCAACGCCACCCACTGCCACCCACTGCCACCAGGGGATATAGAGCCTATCCAGCAGTGGGATTCGCTGGAATGGGTTGTCCCTGGGCATATGGCGATACTCCACCGCGTAGTGCACGGCGGAGCGATCGTGAAAACGGTTGGTGCTGTAGCCCTTCATGCGATCGAGCCCCCCACAGTGTCGCCCCGGCAAATAGCGGTGGGCGATGAAACTGCTTTTTTCCATCGATGCGGCTGGAGGAGTCCCAGGTGGGGGCATCGGCCCACCACATCGTGGTTGCCAACACCCGCTGCGCGGCCGTATCGGTGGCGCCAATATTAAAATATTTGGTCGCTTCAAGCTCGACACTGGTCCAGGGAATACTCTGGCTCAGGGTGCCAAAATCCCTGAACACTGCCACCCGCTGTCGACTGCCGCGGGTTGGATTCTGGTAAAAATCGGCGTTGTCGTACTCCAATGAAAAGCGCACACCACTGGTTTCCAGCAGGCTACTACCACCATCTTCGGTGTCCAGATCCTGCTTGCGGTAGAACAGCTCCAGCTCAGTGATCGTGCGCCCACTGGTTAAAGGATTCCACTCTCTCGCTCCCGCTTCGGAGCCCTCCACCAGCAAACCCTTGTCATCGATCACGAAGGTGTGGATCGGCCCGCTGGCGCCATCCCCGATTGGGAGTAGGTATCGAAACTTGGTGCGATAGTAACGATCCGACCCCTCCGCATCGACGTAGTTATCCTTGTCGGAGTCGTGGCTGCCGGCACGCTCGTCGGGAAAAGAGGAGTTACCGTTTTGGTAGGAGTGAATCTCACCATAATCTGCCAACATAAAGGACTGATCCAGAAACAGACGTTCATGGATCTGCACATCCTTGAAGATGGCGACCAGGTTGTTGGAACCGTTGCTGCTGGTAAAGGCGTTACCGACAATAAACATCTGCGGCTGAAAATATCCCGATACTACATAGGCTGCTGCGACCGCAAGTTCGGTGGTATCGTTATAGAACCCATAGGGCAAAATTTTCTGTCGCGGCTCCCGCAGGTGATCCTCTTCGCCCTCAAGCACGACATAGTTGATCGCTTGCAGCGGTGCAGCGCCGAGCACCAGCACGAGTCCGACAAGCGCTCCTAGCGCCCTCTTGAAATAGATCGGGTCTCTCATATTCCTCATGGCCCCGCGTCGGTGGCATCCTGATCAAGCAGAAAGGTCTACAATAAACTAACTGCTCAACGAGGTCTTCCATGGAATCGCGCCTGAACCCCATGCAGCTGCAGTGGCTGCAGTTTTATCTTCACGGCGGCGAAGACAACCGGGGACGCACCCTGGCCCAGATCCGGCGGCAGCGTTTCAGTTGGCTCGAAGGCACCCACGACTATATCCAGTGGCTGTTTCCCCTCCCCGAGGCGAGCCGTGCCAACCAGCAGTCCCCGCTACTGACCGAAACATTGGCGCGGCGATTTTTATCCCACCCCAACGCAAAGAGCGAATTGCTGACCTCTGTCGATTGCATCGCCCATTTTTGGGGAATTCAACGCCGTAACCTTCATTTCAGCGCCAATGACGTTGCCAGCGAACAGGAACCCCTTTGGTGCTGCAGCGCCAATCACAATCACCTGCGCATCAGCCGGGTACTGGGTTGCCTCAGCTGTCTGGGACTGGCACCGCTGGCCTACGAATTACTCGGATACCTGCTCAATACCCTGCACCAACAGGGTATTGAGCCCAACGACCTCGACTGCACCGGTTACTGGAAAAACGCCAGCACCCGCCCGGCGCTGATGCCGGAGATCTCGCCCACAGTTGAGGAGATTGAGCTGGGGCTACCGCGATAACCCCCCGATCAAAGCGCCAAGGCACCGCACAGTAGCGCTGAAGGCCGATAGTGGCCGCTCAGGCGCTGCCTGCGATTGCGTATGGAGGGGTGGGTAAAATGCCTCGGTACCTCGACCCCAAGTTGAGCCAGCAGACTCGCGATCGCCACCTCAACCGCCGGCACATCGCCAGAATCGATCTTCACCGCGATACCCAGCTGGCGACCCGGAATAGACGCCACGTAGACGCCCTCCGCCCCCAGCTTAACAAACACCTGGGTGCCCAGCTCAGTCATCAAGCGACTGCAAAAACGTTCGCTTCCAGCAACATAATGGGGGTGCTGCATGCAGGCCCTCAGTAACCGTGTAGCGGCCTCGCGGTAGGCTTCCGGCAACTGACCGGGGGCGCCAAGGCGCCCAAAACCTTGAGCCAACACCCGCAGCGGCACTGCCCAGATCGGCGCACTGCAGCCATCGAGGGCGACCGGCGCACCCGCCAGATCCACCTCCCAACAGGCTTCGATAGCCTCGCGAATGGCTTGCTGCACCGGATGTGCAGGGTCCACATAACCCTCGGTCGGCCACCCCTTGTAACGCGCCAGCGCCAACATACCGCAGTGCTTACCCGAACAGTTGTTGTGCAATACCCCCGGAGTCAGACCCTGCGCGACCAGAGCGCGAGAGGCGGCATCATTCATCGGCCAATGCCATCCGCATTCGAGATCCTTTTCAGCCAACGCCAGCTGCTTCAGCATGGCGGCCGCACAATCATGGTGATTCGCCTCTCCACTGTGGGAGGCACAGCACAACGCCAACTGTTGGTCACTGAATCCATAATGGTCTGCGGCCCCGCTGGCCACCAGCGGGAGCGCCTGGAAGGCTTTCAGGGCCGAACGGGGAAAGGTGAGTTCCTCAATATCACCGCAATGCCAGCGCACCGCACCCGACGCATCGACCACCACTGCCCGACCCCGATGACGGCTCTCCACGATACCGCCACGCATCACCTCAACCAGTACTGGATTCGCTGTCATACCTACCTCTCCTCACTACTATTGGGGATACCACTGCACTGGCCATGATGACCCTCATAGAGCGCAGCACCCTGATTTGTCGCCCCTTCAGCGCTCACACGCTTGTCGCACGCCAGCATCGACAGCCGATCGCTGAAGGTTTGCCATTTGATCGCCATCGCCTCACCCACCCGAAACCCTGGCAACGAAGGCTCCAGTGCTTCCTGCCGCTCGCGATCGAGTATCGAACGCTGCGCTTGCCGCATGGCATCAATCATGGAGAAGCGCTGGCTCAACTGCTCACGAAACAGTGCGTTGCCGAAATAGGTCATATCATGGTCGTTGCTGCACCCAAAGGAGGTGCGGTCTGCGGCGGCCGCAGCCGCTACAAAGCGGCTGTCATCGGCCAGCTCCGGCAGATAACCACCACCGTAGCAGGCGGAGATGAGCACCACCTGCCAACGTATACCCGCCTGCTCCAGCATACGAGCCAGGCGCGGCGGCGTCAGCTCGGTCAGGGGCAGGTCGCCAAACTCCGCCGCCAGCCGATGATCCTTCGAACCATGGGAGGTCAGATAGAGCACCAACAGATCCTCTTCGGGGTCCATTACCTCCCCCAACGCCTGCAGGGAGAGCTGTAGATTGGTCACCGTAGCCAGCGGCTGCAGCAAGAAGGTATCACGATGATTCACCAGCGTTAACGCGCGCCCCGCCGCATCGAAGCGCCGCTCCATGAGGTCGCGGATGATCTGCACCTCGCTGAGGAACACATCCTGGTTTGCGTAGGGCGCAAAGGCGACAAAATAGAGGTCAGTCACCCCGGGGCGCTGAGGCTCTACCCTTCCCAGCGCCTCGCCGAGCTGCTGGTGCTGGGCGATTAACAGCGCCTCCCCATCCAGCGGGGCGTAAGGCGTTGCCATCTCATCTTCTTGCCAGCGCTCGTCATCGTACGCCTCAACCCAGAAGCCCGCGTAGGAGGAGTAGGTCGCCGCCACTGGCATCCACAACAGCAACAACAGGAGAGACGCCAACGCCCCGCGCCAGGGGCCGACACCGAACAGACGCAGTAACCGCAAAGGTCCAATCCATAACCCCCACAATAGAACCACGCCCACCAGCAAGGGCAGCGCTTCGAACGCCAACGCTGTTCCCTGTATGGCGTAAGCGAGCCATTGCAGCAGATGCAGTAACGGCAGTAGGGCAAATAGGCCAACCAACAGCGGCAGCAACAGATTCCGACGGCGCAGAAGGTGTGTAACCAGCCAGGCAGCGAGCCCGATCAGTACCCATCCGCCAGCACTATAAAGCAGCGACCAGGGATTAAACTGGGCCAGAGGCGGCGCTTGCAACCAATCGCCGGCAACCTGCAACAGCAGATCGAGTGCGATCAAGGCCACCAGTTGATCGAAGGAGATCGCCAGTTGCCCCGCCCGCAATGATCGCCACGACAACAGACGTCCGCCCGCTTTCAAATTGGCTACCATACCCCGCACACCACTACGCATTTGCCGACCTCCCGCGCGCCCAAAAACCTTGAGTTAATACCCAGCCAGTGCACCACAGAATGAGCGGGTTGCCCAGCGACCATTGCCCCCCTCTCCATCAGTGGGCTCGCGCTCAAGGATTATGTGACCCGACAGGGTCCACCGTTGGCGATTGGGCACGACAATAGCGTACAAATATCGACCAGCTCGGGGGATACCGCATCGATTCTGCGCCCATAACCGGCTAAAATACACACCTATCGCCTCACCTAATCACCGCGAGCCCCTGCCGCCGATACGCGGCCAACCCATACCGGACAGGTCCCTCATGAACAAAAAAGTCGTTGTTATCTATTCCGGGGGAATGGACTCCTTTACCGTGCTGCACCGCGCCATCGAAGAGGGCTTTGAGGTCTACGCCCTGAGCTTCAATTATGGCCAGCGCCACCAGCGCGAACTCGACTACGCCCAGCGGGTATGCGACAAGCTTGGAATCCCCCACCAGATCTCCGATATCACCGCCATCAACGGCCTGTTGCAGGGTTCCTCGCTCACCTCCAATGACATAGCCGTGGCCGAGGGACACTATAGCGCCGAAAACATGAAGAGCACCCTGGTTCCCAACCGCAATATGATTCTACTCTCGTTGGCGGTGGGCTACGGGGTATCAATCGGTGCGGACCAGGTCTTTTATGGCGCCCACTCCGGCGATCATACGATCTACCCCGACTGTCGTCCCGAGTTTGTTGATGCCATGAATGAGGTAACCCGCATCGCCAATTTCGAGCCGGTAGAGATTCACAGCCCCTTCCTCCACCAGAACAAGATCGACATTCTGCACTGGGGACTGGAGCGCGGGCTCGACTACGGTGACACCTGGACCTGCTACAACGGTCGCGAGCGCGCTTGCGGAAAATGCGGCTCCTGTGTCGAGCGCCTGGAAGCGTTTGAGCTCAACAACGCCACCGATCCTCTCGACTACGAGTAAGCGGGGAGGCCACCATGTACAGCATCAAAGAGGCGTTCTATTCGCTTCAGGGCGAAGGCGCTCATACCGGGCGCGCCGCCGTATTCTGCCGTTTTAGCGGCTGCAACCTCTGGTCGGGTCGACAACGGGATCGCGCCGGTGCGATCTGTGATTTCTGCGATACCGCCTTCGTCGGTAGCGATGGCAAAAATGGCGGCAAGTTCCGCCACCCTGACCTTTTGGCCCAGCACCTGAGAGCACTCTGGCCCGCCACCGAAGGCGGTGTCCCCTACGTGATCTGCACCGGGGGCGAGCCCGCCCTGCAGCTCGATGCCGCCCTGGTGACGGCCCTCCACCAGCAGGGCTTTGAGGTCGCGATAGAAACCAACGGCACCCGCCCCCTGCCCGAGGGTATCGATTGGATCTGCGTCAGCCCCAAGGGCGCCACCGACATTGTGGTCACCGCAGGCGATGAACTGAAGCTGGTCTATCCTCAGGAACAGGCGCCGCCAACACGCTTCGACGGCATGGACTTTACTCATTTTTACCTGCAACCCATGGCGCTGGTCGATGACATTGAACCCCTGCACAGCGATAGAAATCTCCAGCAGTCAACCATCGACTACTGCCTGCGCCACCCGCAGTGGCGCCTGAGCCTGCAAACCCACAAATTAATAGGCATCGAATAATGGAAATATATAAGGATTTCACCTTCGAGGCTGCTCACCGGCTGCCCAACGTCCCCGCCGGACATAAGTGTGGACGCCTCCACGGCCACTCCTTTCAGGTGCGCATCGTAGTCGAGGGCGAGGTCGATACACAAAGCGGCTGGATCATCGATTTTGCAGAGCTCAAATCCGCTTTCAAACCGATCTATGAGCGTCTCGACCACTACTACCTGAACGACATCGAGGGGCTGGAAAACCCCACCAGCGAGAATCTTGCGCGCTGGATCTGGCAACAACTCAAACCCGGGCTTGCCCTGTTGAGCCGCATTGAGGTGAAGGAGACCTGCACCTGCGGCTGTGTCTACCACGGCGACTAGCCGCGGGGCCGTAAGCGGAGGTTTACTCGCGAATCGGCCCCTCTGATTTGATCTCCACGTTGATAAACTCCGCGAACAGCTGCTCAACCTCGGGGCAGTTCAGCTTATCCATACGCTCGCGCAGATACCCCAGGGGCTTGATGTAGCCGATATTACCCGCGTCCCGCTCCTCCTCTGCCTTGAGGTAGGCCGCCACCATATCCGCGGCCTTCAACAGCTGGGCCTCTTTCTCACTCAGGTGCTCTCCCGACAACAGTGCGCGGATCTCCTCCCCCAGATCCGGTGCAAGGTCCGCTGACAGCATCTCCACCGCCTCGTGTTCCAGCGCCTTGTAAGCTTGCTGCAGCTGCGGTGAGTGATACTTTACCGGCGTAGGCAGGTCACCGGTGAGCGACTCGGTGGCATCGTGGTAGATTCCTGCCAGAGCCAACTGCGCCGGATCCACCGCTTCACCATTGCGGCGCGCCAACAACCCTAAAAGGTGCGCGATCACCGCCACCTCCCAGCTGTGCTCCATCACATTTTCGGACACCAGGTTTTTGGAGAGCCCCCAGCGATTGATCCATTTCAACTTACGAATGCGCGTTAAAAATTCGCTGCTTTCGCTCATAGTTCCGATTCCCCTGCGCGTTAGTGCTGCGGCCAGTGTGTCGGATTGCGTCTCAAATGCAAAGGCTACCAACATCGCAACCGCACGGCCTGGGTCCTACGAGCCTAAACGCTCCGCACCCGATCAAACAGCTGCAGTGCCGCACCCGCCCCGCTGTCGAGGCAAAGCTGGCGGAGCCCCAGGGGGGAGCGCGCAGACGAGGATTCTTTACCTGGCTGACGCTCCTCCGCCAGGGTAGCGACCAGATCGACATATAGGTTCGGCCAAGCCAGCGGTTGGCGCTCGGTGTATTGGGTGAGCCTGCAGGCGTAGCGCTCGGCCTGGAGCCATTGGGCGTCCAGCAGTGAAACCTCTATCGCATCGCGTAAAAACCACAGGTAGTTCTGACTCGGGGCCCCCGGAGTCAGCAGGCGCTCCCCCTCCTGCAGCGCCCGCTGACGCTCGTCAGCCCCAGAGGCTACCAGCGCTTTTGCCCCAAAGGCGATCGCACCGACGTAACCAAACCCTGTACCCGCAGCAATGCTGATCGCGCGCTCAGCCAGGCTATTGATATCGCCGTCCCACCCTGCACCACGACGAGCCCGCGCCAAAAACAGCAAGTAGAGCGCCTCGAAACGCTCCGCATGCAATCCGTTGGCGATCTCCAGTGCCTGCTCGAGCTCCGAGCAGGCCCATGCATAGTCGCCCTGCTCGCAGAGGGTTTTTGCCAAACAGCTGCCCCGCGCCACCATTTCGGTGCGCCGGTCCCGTAGCGACAAGGAGAGCCGAATCGCTTCACGGACATCCTGCTCCGACTCGTTGAGGCGGTTGAGGTACAGCCGCATATGACCCCGCAGGCTCAAATTTGGCGGTTTAAATCGGCTTAATTCGGCGCTCGTACAGAGCGCTAGACAGCTGTTGTAGGCCTGCTCCGCCGTGGCAACCATGCCCTGCAACAGGTTGGCATCGCCGATGCCGCTCAGAGCCTGTATTTCGGCGACCGGAGAGCCTGCGACACGGGCACTGCTGATCGCCTCTTTGTGGCTCTGCAGGCAGCCGTCGATATCACCCCGGGAAAACAGCAGGTTGCCTCGTAAATTGAGCAACATGGCCAGCTCGGCCTCTCGCTCCAGCCGACGAGCAACCGCCATCGCCATCGGTAACTGCTCAAGCCCTTCGTCACCGCGTTCAAGAACCCTCAACGAGCGCACCAACTCCACCCGCAGCACCAGCTCTCGCTCCGCCAGCAGGTCGCGGTCGTCAATTGATGCGATCCATTCTAACGCCCGCGTAAAGTGATTTACCGCCTCGACATGAGCCCAACTCTCTGCCGCATGCTGGCCAGCACGATGCCAGCAATCGATCGCCTCGATGAGTTTCCCCCCCTGCTCAAAATGCGATGCCAGCAGCTCCGGGGTGGTCGCCGCCATCTCGGGTAATTGCTGCTGAATACGTTCGGCCACCAGCCGGTGATGGGTGCGACGGGTTCGATTGAGCAGGGATTCGTAGGCGACCTCCTGCACCATAGCGTGGCGAAAGGCGTAGCTCTGTCGCACTCCGGACCCGGTCGTCACCAATAGCCCGGCATCCAACAAATGTTCGAGTCCCCGCGCACACTCACCCTCGGTAAAGGGCGAACAGGCAACGATCACGCGATGACTGAAATGCCGGCCCAGCACCGACAAAAATTGGGCGATTAGCTTATCGGGGCCCAAACGATCGAGCCGCGCCCGCAGTGAATCCTGTAATGATGACGGCACGCGGTGGGCCTCTCCTCCCTGCTCCTGACCATCCAGTACCGCCTTGGTAAGCTCCTCCACATAGAGAGGTGACCCTCCGGAGCGCTGCAGAATCTCCGCACGGGTCTGCTCCGATAGTGCCTGACCTCCAGCAACCGCTACCACCATCGCTTGCGCCGCCTGCTGATCGAGGGGTTCGAGACAGAGGTGAAGCAAACCCGTTGCCATTTCCGGCATCCAGCCCAGCGGCTCGCGCGAGGTCACCAGCACCGACAGGTTTTCCATCTCCGAGCGCCGACACAGCTGCTGTAAAAATTCAGCCGTAGAGGAGTCGATCCAGTGAGCATCCTCCACCGCCAGCAATAGCGGTTTATGCCGACTGAACTGCAATACGACCTCCTGCAACGCTGCCAGCATCGCGCTGCGTCGCTGCTGGGCAGCACGCCCATCCACAGCCTCCGCCACCCCACCGCCGCCCCCGTCTATGGCCGCCGAATCGCTGTCGAGGAGCGCGCTCTGCAACAGCTCGAAAAGCTCCTGACTGTTGACTCCGTGCATCTCAAGAACCTGCCGCAATGCCTGCACATTGTCCGCAGCCCCCTGCATCTCCAACAGGCTTTTCCAGTGCCGGCGAATGGGGTACAACGGCCGATCACGGTAGAACGGTGAACAGCGCAAGATGACCCGTTCAAAGCGACCCGAGGCCAGGCCCAGCACATGCTGCAGCAACCGGGTTTTCCCCATGCCGGACTCGCCTTCGATCACCGCGACGCAGCCTTGCCCCGTTGGCGAGCATAGCCGCTGCGCCAACCGTTCAATCTCCTGCTGGCGTCCTACGATCGGTGCCACGGGTGCCGCTCGGGCATGCTCCAGTACCGCATCGACCCGGTAGGCGTTCACCGGCGAGGTGATCCCCTTCAAGTTGTGCTGTCCCAGCCCCTCGACAACAAAACGCCGACTGACCAAGCGGTAGGTGCCGGGACCTACCACCACCGTGCCGGGGGCCGCTACTCCCTGCAGTCGCGCCGCAAGATTGGGGGTATCCCCCAGCACGGCATGCTCCTGGGCCTCCCCGTCGCCAATGATATCCCCGGCCACTACGAGGCCGGTTTCGATGCCTACCCTTGCCCCCAGCTGCGGATGCTCACCCACCCGGATACGGGCAACCCGGGCAGTCATCTCCAGCGCCGTCGAGCCCACTAGATCACAGAACATGACCGTCAATTGGCGGCGCTCGGCATTATCATCAGATTCGACAACGTCCGCTGCCCAGAGCGCCTGACCGCACCCACAGCAGTAGGATTGCTGGGCGCTATTCAGCTGCGCACATGAGGGACAGGGTGTGGGCAAAGCGCTACCGCAAACGGTACAGCGTCTATGGGGCGAATCCGCAAGCGCCCCACAGGCCGTGCAATAAAGGCTGCCGGGGTTCCGTTGTGCTGAAATTGGATTACACCTTAACGATGTCAGCTTTCATGCTGTAGAGGATAAACAGCACCTCCTCCTGCTCACGCTGCCCCACCCCATTGCGGCGCAACGCCTCCAGTGCGTCATCCACTACGGCGATAAACTCGGCGCAATCGATGTTCATACCCCGATGGGCCTCCAGCATCGCCTGCCCCTCATACTCCGATGGTCCCCCCGTCCCCATACTGAAAAAGGTCGCCACTCGTCGCTTCAGGACGGGCGTGTCAGACCCTGCAAAGCGAGGAGAGATACGCGGATTTTGCTGGTGCAGGTCAACGATATCATTGGCGATTGAGGTGATCGCCGCAGCGCCCCCCAAGCGTTCATACAATACTGCGCTCACTAGAGAACTCCTTACCCGCATACCCCCGGAACGGAGTATCGCGAGTCGATAATAAAGGCAGGAATAAACGTTGCGGGGTGGGGCTGAAACAGCGAGCGAATGCCATTGGCGACAACGCAATTGGAGCGCAAATAGTTCCCCCCAGCGTTCAACCATCAGCATAGCCCAGTTGACATAAATCAACCAGCATCCAGAACACCACGAGGGAGGCGCACCCGCTAAGGGGCGCGGGACAGCTTATCGGCCCATCGCTTCCAGGGCACGAACGGCAGCGCTGTTTATGGCGGGCTGTAGTCGCGCGGCAGATACCGGCTTGAGGATAATATTCTGACGGGGCTTGCGACCGCCCTGCGCCAGATAGTCGCGGGCCGAGGCCGGGGACGCGGTAACCAGCACCTCAATGGCTGGGTACTCACCCTGCAGATGCTGCATCAAGTTCTGCACCGTCTCGGCTCCCAACGCCAGATCGAGGCACACCACCCCGACCGGGTTCGAGTGTTCAAGCAACTCATACAGCGCCTCGGGCGATTGAGCCACCTGTACAGACTCAACAGATTCAATACTCTCCGCAAGGGTGCTATAGAGGGCTTGATAATCAATGTCGGGGTCGAGCACCGCCAGCTGGCAACTGCTGCCAGCGGTCGCCTCGGGCTTCAACAAATGAGTTTGCTGTCTGGACTGCTCCACGGCCTGATCCAGCACCTGGCCGAACTCCTGCAGGTCCCAGGGTTTGCTCAAGCACCGAAACACTTCGGCGCCTTCGATAGCCGCTTCCAACTGTTTAAAGTCGGTTCCCGACAATAGAATTCGCACACTGCCCGGTTGGTGCTGGCGAGCCCAGGTCAGCAGCTCGTGCCCCCTCTCATTGGGCATACGCTCGTCGGACACGATGACGTCAAAAGAGGCTCCCTGTCCGATCAACTGCCTTGCTTCACTGGCGTCATTAGCGGTACTGATGTTGTAACGGGACTTAAATGCCGCTCGCAGCGAGCGCAGAACCCGTGGTTCATCATCGACTACCAGCACATGGGGCCGGCTGGAGCTATTGATAGCCGCTGCAGATTCAACAGACACGATGCACCTCCATCGTTCGATTCACTCAAGCCACGCGAGGCAGCTGAAGACAGATTTCGGTACCCTGCCCCGGCTCACTGCGCACCACTATTTCACCGCCATGGCTCTGCATAATCTTGTAACAGATCGACATTCCCAAGCCGGTGCCCTCGTTGACACCCTTGGTGGTGAAGAAGGGGTCAAACATCCGGGATTGGGTGACCGGATCCATACCCATACCGTTATCGCGGAACAGTATTTCCACCCCATCATCGGTGGCGCGGGTTTCGATGACGATTTCACCACTATCGGTCTGGGTCGCCTGGGCTGCATTGGTAAGCACGTTCATAAACACCTGGTTGAGCTGCGCGGGCATGCAGGTGACCAGGGGTAATGCCTCGTCATAGCGGGTCACTACCTTGCGCTCCCCGATCACATGACCACAAATTTTGAGCGTGGCCTCCAGACCCTGGTGAATATCGGCTGGCTGCGCATCGCCCGACTCCGCGCGACTGAATTCACGCAGGGAGTCCACCAGCTGCGCGATCTCCTTGAGTCCGTGACCGGAATCATCAAGCAGCTCATTCACATCCTGCATCGACTCACTCTGCTTAATTTTGCGATAAAGCAGAATATTCCTCTTCATGAGCTCGCTCAGCTTGGCCCTGTCAGCGGGTTTACGCGTTGCTTCTCGCTCCATGAGTCCTGCGATCTGGTAGAGGCTTGTGACCTCCGACAAGTTGGCTTTGACGGTATCAATATTACTGGAGATGTAACCCAGCGGGGTGTTGATTTGGTGGGCAACCCCGGCTACCAGCTGACCCAAAGACGCCATTTTTTCAGTTTGCATCAACTGTTTTTCAGAGTTCTGAAGATCTTCAAAGACCTCCTCCACCTGCGCCGTACGCTCGGCAACCTGAGCATCGAGGGAGACGTAAAGGCTACGCAGTTTAAAAGCGATCAAGCCGGAGAAAAGCAACAAAAGGGCAATGTAGGCGGTCAACGCAAACATAAACTGCTGCTGCGCCTCTCCTTTGCTCACCTGCCATGCGCCAAAGGCTTCCACCAGCTCCCCCATACGCGCGTCAGAAGTGGATCCCAGGGCGCTGGCGAGATAGCGGTCAGTCTGGCGTTTCTCCTCCACCACCGTCGCCACATGATTGGTAAACTCGATAATTCGTGACAGTGACTCCGCTGGCAACAGGGCTTCGGTCTCCGGGATCTGGCCAATTTGGGCCCTGAGGTCATCGGCGCTGGTGAGCTGCCCCTGGGTCGCATAATCCATCACCGAGAACACCACATTGCTGTAGAACCGCGCCACTTCCGCCAACCCTTGCTCCTCGGCAACCGCCATCAGCTCACGGCCAACAAGTGGCGCATAGCGCTCCGAGTTTCGCAGCACCGAGTTATGGGATTTAAAGTTCTCAATCAGGTCTTTCTTGTTTTCAAGCTCGCTGCGAAATGCCACAAAACGCTGCTGCACCAGCGACCCTTCCATGGAGTCATCGCCGAAATAGTCTGACTCAAGTTTTTCGATGGCGCTGTCCAGCTGGGTGGTCGAACTTACCAGGGCGTCGTAGTTGGTATCCAGTCGGATACGGCTGCGCAGCGCCAGCTCGCTCACACTTGAATCAAGACCATCGATTTGAAGCAAGCGCTCATTCACATCGCTACCGATAGAATCGATATCGGGCAGCTGCGTTTCGTAATAAAACAGTGCGCTCCCTCCACCGAGAGCGAGCAGAAAAAATACGATCAGTAATGTAGAAGGTTTCATCTAGCGTACCCCCTCTGGCAATTCGCCAACCAGCGAAGCCAAAAATGCAATAATGGCTTGCTTGTCCGCCGCAGGGACATCGCGCCCCAGCTGAAACTGAATCATGATGTCCACCGCTTCATCAATCGTAGGGACCGAACCGTCGTGGAAATAGGGTGGCGTCTTGACCGCCAATCGCAGGCTGGGCACCTTAAAAACCCGCTTATCCCATTCGTTGCGGGTGACATTGTAGCGGCCCAAGTCTTCGGCCAGGGTTCCCTCCTGCATCACGATATCCTTGAGCACGCCGAATTTCTGGAACATGTTGCCGCCAACATTCTGTCCCTGGTGGCAGGCAATACAGCCGTAGGACTGGAACAACTGGTAGCCACGCTTTTGCTGCTCGGAGATCGCATTCTGGTCCCCACGCAGAAACTTGTCGAAGGGTGCATTAGGGGTAATAAGGGTCTTCTCAAACTCGGCAATCGCCTCAACAATACCATCGGCGGTAATGTCACTACCGTAGATAGCATTAAAGGCTGCGGTATATTCCCCATCGCCCGCCAACTTGACAACGGCCTCATCCCAGGAGGCCATGCCCATCTCGATGGGGTTGGTGACCGGGCCCCGGGCCTGCTCCACAAGATCCGCCGCTCGGCCATCCCAGAACTGGGTAAAATTGAAGCCGGAGTTCAGCACTGTGGGGGAGTTACGCTCCCCTTTTTGACCCTTAACACCGGTCGAAACCGGAGCCAGGTCGGTGCCGTACCCGGTTTTGAGGTCATGACAGCTCGCGCAGGACAGGGTGTTGTCGGAGGATAATCGGCGATCAAAGAAGAGCAGCTTACCCAACTCCGCTTTGGCAACGTCTACCTCAACCTTCAGGGGTAGGGGAGTGATCGGTTCGGCGCTGGAAGCGTAACCACTTGCAAGTGATATCAAGCCAGCAACTGCACATAAAACGAGTTTACGATGCTGAAACATATACAGGATTCTTCTTTTTATTGCTTCTTTTGGCCGTACATCCAACGCACCCACTGCTGGGTGAACTCCCTGCGGCTTCCCATCCGCCGAAGTCTGCGCCTCGGTCACTGACGACCCCATTTGTGAGAAGCGTCACATTAAATTTGATTATTGTCAACTGAGTCGCGGCCTGTTGTGCTCCCATGCAGCGAGCGCTCGCTCATTATGAAGGCGCCGGTTCAAAGCAGACAGCCCACCGGAGATCAATCCAGCAGCAATGTATACTCGCGGGTCAGCAAGCCGCCGGGCCAGCGAAGCTGGACCCTCAACTCCAGATAGGGCTCGGCGATCGGACGCCGGGAGCGAATACGAACCCTGAAGCCATCCCCCTTCGCCTCCTCTACCGTCACCTGATAGGAGTAGTGGGTGCTCTCAGGGGCAGCATCAGGCCCAGGGGGCAGAACGCTCGCCTGGAGTTCGTTAAGGCTAATGTTCGCGCCACCTGGGTCAATCGATATGCGCGCATTGAGTTGCTGCCCTAAGCGGGTTTCCGCCTGCAACTCACCGAGACCAACGGCCAGCGCCGGCCCACTGAGCAGCAGGCAGAAAACCCAGGGCAGGGTTCGTATCCATGGTAAACCGATCATTGCGCACCCCCGTATCGAGACATCACCTCAGATGCTAGCACGGCGCTTGCCGCGGGTGGGTTGCCCATTTCACAGTACGCGCCTCCCCGCCCACGCCAGACCGGTCCGATCACTGGCGGAGCGGCTTCAGCATCCGCTACCAACAGGGCCTAGTACCATCGTCGTATAAGCCTTCAGCCGCATTTAGCCGTACAATCCCGAGCTATTCGCAAAATTGTCGACAATTTGCGGATGGCGGCAGGAAACCCCGGTGGCACACACCAGACGGACACGCGCCCCTCTCGGGCTCCTTTGCTTAAGGCGTCCACACCGGCTTGCATCCAGTCGATCGCAAGCAGACGCCCGCACAGCGGACCAGACAGTCCCGGCAGCAGAGGCAAATTCGCCGGTAGTTCTGGTATAATCCGCGCCAGAATTAACACGTGCGCATACGATTTTCACAGGCATATGGCCAGCAAGCAGTTGGTGGCCATCCAGACAGTTAAGGTAGGGACCAAAATGACAGACAAGAATTCGACGATTATCTACACCCTCACAGATGAAGCGCCTGCACTGGCAACGTACTCCCTGCTCCCTATCGTCAATACGTTCACGGCCGCAGCCGGCATTAACGTGGCAACCAGCGACATCTCCCTCGCTGCTCGAATCCTGGCCGCCTTCCCCGAGAACCTCAGCGATAGCCAGCGCGTTCCCGACACACTGAAAGAGCTGGGCGAGCTGACCCAGGACCCCAAAGCCAACATCATAAAACTGCCCAACATCAGCGCGTCTATTCCGCAGCTACTGGCCGCAATTGCCGAGTTGCAGGGCCACGGCTACCAGATCCCGGACTATCCCGAAGCACCGGCCAACGCTGACGAAGAAGCCATCAAAGCCCAGTACGCCAAGGTGCTCGGCAGCGCCGTAAACCCCGTGCTACGCGAAGGCAACTCCGATCGCCGCGCCCCGGCTGCAGTAAAACAGTACGCGCGCAGCAACCCCCACTCCATGGGCAAGTGGAGTCAGGCCAGCCGCACCCACGTTGCCCATATGCGCGACGGTGACTTTTACTCCAGCGACATCTCCACCACCATGGACAAGGCCGATACCCTGCGCATCGAGATGGTTGAAAACGGTGGCAAGGTCACGGTGCTTAAAGAGGTGGCGGTGCAAGACGCCGAGATCATCAGCGCCCAGTACATGAGCACCCGCAAGTTACGCAAGTTCCTCGACGAAGAGATGGAAGGCGCTCGCAATGCGGGCCTGCTTTTCTCTTTGCACCTCAAGGCTACCATGATGAAGGTCTCCGACCCCATCGTCTTTGGCCACGCGGTAACCGTCTATTTCAAGGAGGCCTTCGAGAAGCACGCCGACACCCTGGCCGAGCTGGGCGTTAACCCCAACGACGGTGTGGGTAGCGTACTGTTCAAGATCGACAGCCTGCCCTATTCCAAGCGTGCCGAGATCGAAACCGACTTCCGCAAATGCTACGAAGCCCGCCCCGAGCTGGCGATGGTGGATTCCGACAAGGGTATCACCAACCTTCACGTCCCCAGCGACATCATCGTCGATGCCTCCATGCCCGCCATGATCCGCAACGGCGGCAAGATGTGGAGCGCTCACGGTAAACTGCTCGACACCAAGGCGGTAATTCCGGACAGCTGCTACGCCACCATCTATCAGGAGATGATCAACTTCTGCAAACACCACGACTCCTTCGATCCGCGCACCATGGGTACTGTACCCAATGTGGGACTAATGGCGCAGAAGGCAGAAGAGTACGGCTCCCACGATAAGACCTTTGAAGCCCCCGCCGATGGCACCATGCGTATCGTTGCCAGCGACGGCACCGTGCTGCTGCAGCATGAGGGCGTTGAGACCGGCGACGTATGGCGTATGTTCCAGGCCAAGGATGCCCCCATCCAGAACTGGGTTAAGTTGGCCGTGGATCGCGCCCGTGCCAGCGGCATGCCTGCCATATTCTGGCTCGACGAGCACCGTGGTCACGATGCACAGATGATCAAGAAGGTCGACAAGTACCTGCAGGATCACGACACCAGCGGCCTCAAGATCCACATCCTCAACCCTGACCGCGCCATCCGCTACACCATGGAGCGACTCAAGCGCGGCCTCGACACCATCGCGGTCACCGGCAACGTTCTGCGCGACTACCTGACCGACCTGTTCCCCATCCTCGAGCTCGGCACCAGCGCTAAAATGCTCTCTATCGTGCCACTGATGGCCGGTGGTGGCCTGTTCGAAACCGGTGCCGGCGGCTCCGCACCCAAGCACGTCCAGCAGTTCGTTGAAGAGGATCACCTGCGCTGGGACTCCCTCGGCGAATTCCTCGCCATTGCGGTATCCCTCGAAGACCTCGCCGCCAAGGACGGAAATTCAAAAGCGGAAATTTTGGCCCGGACTATGGACCAGGCCACCGGTAAGCTGCTCGAAACCGGCAAATCTCCATCGCGCAGGGTCGGCGAACTCGACAACCGCGGCAGCCATTTCTACCTGGCACTGTACTGGGCGCAAGCGCTGGCCGCACAAACCGAAGACGCCGAACTGGCTGCATCCTTTGCCGCCCTTGCCAAGGACTTGAGCGACAGCGAAGAGAAGATCCTCGCCGAGTTAAAAGAGTCCCAGGGCCAGCACGTCGATATGGCCGGTTACTACCAGCCCGACACGGCGAAGGTCAGCGCAGCAATGCGCCCCAGCCCAACCCTGAACGCACTCCTGCCCGGTAACTAAACACCGGAGCCCAAAGGGGATCGCCTTGGCGCGCATCCCCCGCGTTTATCAAAACCCAACCATCGCATTGGTTTTTTTTATGTACAGGAAGTACGGTATGACGCGAGAGCCACGGATGGGCCGCTCAATGCTCCTTGCCAAACCGGCACTTCCCACATCCCTGTGGGTCGCGGTAGCGGCGATGTACAGGAAGTACGGTATGACGCGAGAGCCACGGATGGGCCGCTCAATGCTCCTTGCCAAACCGGCACTTCCCACATCCCTGTGGGTCGCGGTAGCGGCGATGTACAGGAAGTACGGTATGACGCGAGAGCCACGGATGGGCCGCTCAATGCTCCTTGCCAAACCGGCACTTCCCACATCCCTGTGGGTCGCGGTAGCGGCGATGTACAGGATGTACGGGCCGATGATTGCTCCTGCCTGATCTGCCAAAGAAAGTGGCACTCCCCACGTCCTTGTGGGTCGTATGACGCGAGAGCCACGGATGGGCCGCTCAATGCTCCTTGCCAGACCGGCACTTCCCACATCCCTGTGGGGCGCGGTAGCGGCGATGTACAGGAAGTACGGGCCGATGATTGCTCCTGCCTGATCTGCCAAAGAAAGTCGCACTTCCCGGCGCGGCCCTCACCCACCCACCACCGACGCTGCTATGATGGCTGATAGCGAGTATCACCCTGAGTGCCCAACTCGCCCGTAGTGGAATCCAGCAACCCATCCGGCGATAGTATGTGCCAAAGAGACCAAGGGGCAGCAATGAACCCAGAGCAATCATCGATCGAGCAGTGGAACCAGGCCCTCGGCACCCTGTTTAGCCATCTCGATGATCCTGACTTTCCCCGCTTTCTGGTGCAGGCCATCAACCAGCTGGTGCCGGTGGAGGCGGTGCTGCTAGTACTGGAGCGGCGCGATGAGATCCCAACCCTGCTGTATGACCTGGAGATCCCAGCCGAGCGGCGCAAAATCCATATCGATAGCTACTTCTCGGGAGCCTATCTGCTTGACCCCTTCTGCCTGGCAGTGGCCGAAGGCCTGGCCCCCGGCTTCTACCACCTGTCGGAGATCGCCCCGGACGATTTCTATCAGAGCGATTATTACCAAGCCTATTATCGGGATGTGTCACTGGTCGATGATGCCTACTTTGTGATCGAGCCCAAAGACGGCAGCAAACTATCCCTCGGTATTGGACGCCAGGATGATCGTCCCCCTTTCAGCGCCCATGAACTCCAGCTGCTGCGATCCATGAATCCGGTCGTGCAGGGCTCCATGATGCAATACTGGCGAAACGTGCTGGAACAAGCGCCGAGCACCGCGCAACCGGCATCGGGAATGCGCTCCCAGGTCGAGGCGGCGTTCAATAACTTCGGGCTGTCGGTTCTTACCGAGCGGGAGCGCGAGGTAGTGCATCTTTTACTGCGCGGCCACTCCTCAAAATCTGCTGCCCAGAAACTGGGAATATCTCCCGACACCGTGCAGATGCACCGTAAAAACCTCTACGGCAAGCTCGACCTCTCCTCACAATCAGAGCTTTTCTCACTTTTTATTGCCGCACTACCCCACGGCAGCGGAAAACCTGAAAGCGATCCACTCGAAGCGTATATGAAAGAAAAAATCTAACCAGTGGCTACTTATGCCTATAGCAAGGTTCGGCCCAATACGGTTGTCAGTAGCTAGTTACGTTCACGTCGATTCATGCCCTCAAAATCCAGACTATTTCAAAAGTCAGGCAGTTACTTGAGCATCAACTAAGATTGAGGTCGTACGTTATCGCCCTCTTGATTTCGTTATTTTGCCTTTCCGTTTTTACCATATAACAAAATTACATGGATTCACTTACCCGGCAATCTTTCAGTGACATGGAGAAGAAGATATGCCCCATATATTCATCAACCGTCCTCGTATCTACAAGCTGACAAGAGATCGGTCAGATCTGAAGGCCCAGTTTCGTTGGGAAACCATCAATGCAATCCGCTATAAGGTCGGCGGCATCATTTTTTATCATAGGCAGTATTCTCTTTTTTCCCCGGTTTTAAGCCTACGCGGACATAGGAGCCTGAACCTTCTTTGTAGGGTCGCTGCTCTATCTTATCGTTACCGTTCATGACCTTTTTGAAGTTCGATGTCACTGGCGATCGATAGACCATCATGATCGAGACCAGATTCTTGAATATACAGCAGCCGCGAGTTACGTCTGAGGTACAATTTTGTTTACGGCGGGTAGTATTTTCTTTCTGCCGTGGGCTGGTTTCAGACTGGCGCCTGGATGTTTGTGGCCGGGAGTCTTCTGTTTGTACTCGGTGCCTGCATCAATGTCCTCCAGATCGTTCAGTCCAAGTCTCTCATAACCCTTCAGCTCATAAACCTGACGGCGATATCATTTGTTGTCGGTTCCGTACTCTTTACAGTGGCCTCGGTGCCTTACCTTTGGGAAGTGAAGAGTCCCTCGGACCGCACTACACTGTACGCGTTTCTGGCATGGCAGTATTTGATCGGTAGTCTGCTGCTTTTTGCAGGCGGTTTGTTTAATTACTGGCGTGCCTATTTAGTAATACAGCATGAGATCAAGGGGCACAGCGGCCCCACGCCAAAAGACAGTGATACGGCACCAATTGGCTAGCCCAACCTGCACCTGTAACGATTAATTCTCACGTTTCACCGCACTACTTCAGTACCTACAAGGTCACCCGGCTATCCAACCCGGCATCCACCGCCGGGTTGGATAGGCAAGAAAAACCGCCCCGTAGCTATTGCCTGAGCCGACAAAAAAGAAGCCGCCTAGTGGCGGTTTCTTTTTACAATACGCTCCCGCTGGCTAGCTGGCCTGGAGCACCAGGGAATCTTCGGGTGAAATCCTTTTCCGTTCCAGCTCATCTCGCTTTAGCTTCTCCCCTCGATGCACCAGGTATTCACCGATCAACAGCGTTAGCACGACGCCGGTTCCTACCTGCACCATGATCATTAGGTCAAGAGGTTCGCCTGGGACCCAAAAGAAGAGCACGATGGACATCAGCAGTATCGCAATGCAAACAAATGACAGAACGAAACCGGTTGCGTTGCCGCCCGGCACCTTGAACGGGCGAGGGTGATCCCTATCCGCGATGCGCAACTTAAGGAACGCCAGGTGCATTGCGATATAGGGCAACAGAAAGATAATGGCGCTGAAGGAGAACAGCGTCCAGAACAACTCCTCGACGTTGCTGGCCATCAAACCATAAACAATCATAATCGCCGAACTGATGACCCCGGTCATCGTCGCAGCGCCAACCGGACTTTGGTGCTCCGGGGTCACCTTGGAAAAATAGGCTGGCATCTCTTTCGCATCCGCCGCTTCGACCGCCGCGCGATTTGCTCCCAGTGTCCATGCCACCATGGTTGAGAACAGGGTAAATAGTGTGAGTGCACCGATGATCAAGGCGACAGCATTACCCACAGCACTCTCGCCGAACAACTCCGTCAATGTGCTCGCCAAAATTGTCACGATATCGACCTCTTCAGCAGGAACAGCGGCCAGTAAGCCGACGGTACCAAAAACGTAAAAAGCCGCGATCAGCAACCCGGCTATCAGCATCGCACGGGGCATATTGCGCTTGGGTTCGACGATTTCGTCACTCTCGGCGCAGACCAGCTCTATACCCAAACAACCATACACCACCACCGGCAGATACATCAGGCCTGCCTGCAAATCACCCATCGCCGCACTGAAACTGATATCGTTGGCAAAACCCTGGGTGAGTCCGTAGTTGAGACCCGCAACGCCTAGAATCAGGATCACCACAAATTTGGCTGGCGTACCCAGATTGGGGATCCACTTGCTGTAACCGAGGCGAATACAGTTTACCCAGGTGGTCAACCAGCACATGGCTACACCCATCGCAATCTGGCTCCAAAGACTCATCTCGGGAAAAAACAGCGCGGCAAACAAACCGGAAAACAGGATATAGACCGCCGGCATCCACAGCGCGATGTTGATCCAGTAAAGCCAGGTAATCCGCGCCGCCCAACGGGCGTTAAACGCATTGCGAACCCAGGCGTATATTCCCCCCTGCTCCGGATACGAGGCTCCCAACTCGGCGGTCACCAGAGTGTTGGGAATCAAAAACAGAAAAATCACCACCAACCACCAAAAAACGGCAGCGGGGCCAACCGCAGCGGCCATAGCAACCTGGTCGACCAGCAACACCGCCGACACGGTATAGAGAGTGATATCACGTAAACACAGCGTTTTCTTATGGCTGCTGGACGTACTCATAGCGCGTTACCTTCTTTATTTTTATATGGGGGTTCCCCAAAAAAATACGTCATGGGGATTCAGTCAGCGCGTACTGTGCCGCGAACCACAAGCACGCGATATACCCTATTCAGGGGGGGGGATGACAAATCGTTCCACTAGCTCCACGGGGCGGCCTACCTGAACAGGGTATAGTGCACTGGCAATGTGGCGACTAGACTAGAGGGCAACTAACAAAAAGAATACGGCAGTTTAGCCTGGAGGATAGGATGGCAGAGAAAAAATTTTACAGCCCGCTGGGCGGTAACGAAATGCCCCGCTTTGGTGGGCCTGCAACCTTTATGCGTCTGCCTGCGGTCGAGCTTTCCGACGAGTTGGATGCAGCCTTTATCGGCGTGCCCTTTGATATCGGCACCTCCAACCGCCCCGGAGCACGCCTGGCACCACGAGAGATTCGCGATGAGTCGCGTATGCTGCGCCCGTTTAATGTTTCAACCGGCGCGGACCCGTTCAATAGCCTGACCGTTGCCGATATCGGCGACGTGCCGATCAACACCTTCAACCTGTTAAAAAGCATCGACATTATTGAGTCGTTTTATAACGAAGTCGCCGACTGCGGAGTCGTCCCCCTGACGCTGGGTGGAGACCACACCATCGCCCTGCCCATATTGCGCGCTTTGGCAAAAAAGCACGGCCCGGTTGGCATGGTCCATATCGATGCCCACGCCGACGTTAACGACGACATGTTTGGCGAGCAGATCGCCCACGGCACGCCCTTCCGCCGCGCCGTTGAGGAGGGCCTGCTCGATTGCAATCGCGTCGTGCAGATCGGTCTGCGCGGCACCGGTTACTCTGCCGACGAATACGACTGGTCACGTGATCAGGGGTTTCGCGTCGTTACCGCCGAAGAGTGCTGGCACAAATCCCTCGCCCCCCTGATGGAGGAGGTGCGCGAAAAGGTCGGCGGCGGACCCGTACACATCAGTTTTGATATCGACGGACTCGACCCTGCTTATGCTCCCGGTACTGGCACCGCTGAAGTAGGCGGCCTGACCGTGATGCAGGGAATCGAGATTATCCGCGGTTGCAAAGGATTGAATATTGTCGGTGGCGATCTGGTTGAGGTGTCCCCTCCGTTCGATACCAGCCGTGCTACCTCCGTGGTCGCAGCTAACCTGCTCTATGAGATGCTGTGCGTGCTGCCCGGCGTTAATTACCATAGTCGCTAAACCTATACTCCATAGGACAACGACGACGAACGGAGAGGCCTCAGCATTGACTATTTTTCACGGACATTGCGCTGATTGGTTGACCCTCAACACAACCATAGGCCCTACCCATAGAGGGTATGTTGCCCGACAAACAAAACGTTCACACTATCTACAAAATAACCCGCCGCTGCGGGCACTATAAGTATAATACGAGTATTGGTCATGTATGAAAAAACCGTTGGCGAAAAAGCCCTGCTGAAAACCAAATTTTTCCCCTATTGGCTCGACAACACCGCGGCGCCAGATGCCGAGCCTGCACTGCAGGAGGCTATCGACTGTGACCTGCTCATTGTGGGTGCGGGATTTACCGGGCTCTGGGCTGCCATTCACGCCAAGGAGGAAGATCCCGAGCGCGACGTTGTCATTATCGAGGCTCAGTGCGTAGCGATCGGCGCATCGGGCCGCCCTGCGGCGATTCTCTCCACCTCCGTTATGCACGGACTGGAAAATGCCAAGCGTCTGTTTCCCGACGATATGGATCTACTGGAGCAGTTGGGTAAAGACAATCTCGACGGCTTTAAAGCGACCATCGAAAAATACGCGATCGATTGTGATATCGAGTGGGGCGGAGAGCTCACGGTCGCAATCGGTGAAGAGGGTTTGCCCGACATCGAGAATGAGTACAAACTCTATAAGCAATACGGTCACGACGCCTACCTGCTCAGTAAGGAGGAGGTGCAGGCCGAAATGAATTCACCGCTGTTTGCCGGTGGACTCTGGTCGAAAAGCCGCAGTGGCACCGTGCATCCGGCCAAACTGGCCTGGGGGCTGAAGCGTGCCGCCATGAATCTCGGCGTGCGTATCTACGAGTACACGCCGCTGGTCGACTCCACCCATATCAATCCGGGCGTACAGGTTACAACCCCACAGGGGTCCGTGATGGCCAATAAGGTTTTGCTGGCCACCAACGCCTTTGCCGCCGGTAGCAAAAAGATCAAGCAGCGCGTTGCCGCGATTCGCGACCGCATCGTCGTCACCGAGCCACTGACCGACGCCCAGATGGAAACCATCGGCTGGAAAAATCGTCAGGGGATCTACGACACCCGCACCCAGTTAAATTATATGCGCCTGACCGCCGATAATCGGATACTGTTTGGTGGCCGGCTGGACTACTTCTTCAACAACGACACCGATCCCAAGGCCGATAAGACCGCGAACAATTTTCTGCCTTTGGTTGATAATTTTTATAAGACCTTCCCGTCCCTGCAAGGGATCAAGTTTTCCCATGCCTGGAGCGGACCAATCGGACTCACCACGCGTATGGCAGTGCATTTCCAGCACTACCATAACGGCGATATGATCTATGCTGGCGGCTATTCCGGCTTTGGAGTCACCGCCACCCGCTTCGGTTCCCGCGTAGGACTCGCAATTCTGGACGGTAAAGATACCATCGAAACCCGGCTCGCTTTCGCCACGTCCCTGCCCAGTTACATCCCCCCCGAACCCTTCCGCTGGATCGGTGCCAAGATCACCATGTACGCGCTGGATACACTCGATGAAAAGGGCGGCTGGCGCCAACCCTGGATCAATATGGTGGAAAAGATGGGTTTCCCCATCACCCAAAACGAACTGGGATAACCTATCCGTCTCCTGCGATCAATGCCCCGTAATATAAACGGCCTTGCGATAGTGCACGGCCGTTTTGTTATCGCTAACCGCGCAGGTAGACATCGAAAAAGAAGTAGGCCGTAATTCCGCAACTGGCAAAAATCACAAAAGCCCTAACAGCGGCCTGGGGTAGTTTGCGGGATATATGAGCGGCAACGTAACCACCTGCCAGAGTGCCGAGCAGTACTATAGTTCCCTCGTACCAGGCGATCGCTCCGTCGTAGATAAACAGCGCGATGGCGATCAGTGATACTGCGGAGGAGACCAACAACTTGAGACCGTTCATGGTGTTGATATTGGTATGCCCCGCCAGGGCGAGATAACTGAGGGTGATAATGCCTAGCCCTGCGTTAAAAAAACCACCGTAAACACAGACACCCAACAGCAACAACAGCAGCACCCCCCCTCCCACCGCAGAGGCGTGTTTATGGTGAGAAGCGAGGCCTTTCAAGGCACTGTTGAGTCGACCGCCGAAGATAAACAATACCGTTGCAAACAACAGCAGCCAGGGGACCGCCTCCAGAAATACCGACTCGGGCGTTTGCAACAACAGCCAGGCGCCAAGAATACCTCCTACCAGGCTCACCAAAACGGTTCTTGGCAACTCCGCTCTATGGGCGACTAAATCCTTTCTGAAGGCATAAGCCCCGCTGAGGTATCCCGCACAGGAAGAAAAGGTATTGGTGGCGTTGGCACTGATGGGTGGCACCCCCACAAACAGCAACGCAGGAAAGGTGATAAAGCTACCGCCCCCGGCGATGGAGTTGATCACTCCGCCGAAGAAACCGGCGACGAACAGAAATAGAAGCTCGAGTGTCATAAGGATCAAATCTGGATGGTGGCTGAGGAGACATAAAAACGATCACCCAGTCTAAAGCTATCCCGCGCCTATGGGTAGTTCTTCGCTCCAACCCGCCTACTGCGGCATTCAGGGCCCCTCCCCAATACCGCTGTAGACTGTTTCAACGAACTGGGCTAACCGGCATAGGCGGTTGAGGTTTGACCCGCTTTACTACCCCCTACCCCGGCGCACAAAAACTAACGGGCTACAACATCGCGCTGGAGGCCAAAGGAGAGTCTTAAGCGGGAACGAATACTATGGGACAGGGCGTCTACGCCGACATTGAGCGCGGCAGTGATTGCAATAAGAACCATCGCTCGGTCGAGGCGAATGTCCTGGATCGCGCTGTCGATATAGAAACCGAGGGTGGTGATACCCAAAATCCCGAGGATCGCCGTCTCGCGCTGGATAATTTCCCAACGGTAGAACAGGAACGCAAGAAACTGGTTATAGATTGCAGGCACCACTTGGTAGGCGTAGCGATTTATACCTGTGATCCCATCCAACCGCACGGGCAGCGCGTCGCTATAGCGACCGATCAGATGAGCGATGATGGCACCGTTGTGCATAGCCAGGGCCAGCACTGCGGGAAGCATCGACGGCCCCCAAAGCATCAGTAAAATGAAAGCCAGAATGTACTCCGGCGTTGAGCGCATCACCACCAGAAACAGATGTCCGACCAGCCGCCCCCAACGCTTAAAAAACAATCTGGAGATTAACGGGAACCACAGCAGTGCGATTATCCCGGTCAACACCAGCGCCAGCTGGGTTAACAACAGAGTGTTGATAATACCGGGCAACGCATCGTTAACGAACAGTTCGGAAAGCCAATGCCACAAGCCGGCCAGGCCTTCGCCATTGCGCAGCGGTAAAGGCACAATATCCTGGGTGAAAAAGCGGCTGATATTCGCCAGGGATATTTCACTGTCATTGGCGATGATAAAGGGTGCTGCCAAGCAATAGATTGGCATAAGCCTGGGTTGCGCCCAATACCGTAACGTTAGGATCACCAGATAAAAAAGCATCAGCAACGCCCAGAGTTCGCCATAGCTCCCTTCTAGAAATGCGGTACTCAGGTAGTAACCCAGGGTCGGTAGCCCAACAAAACCCAGCACCGCACTGGAGCGCAGACCACACTCCAGTCGATAGCTGGTATAGCTGACAATGTGTCGCCAAAGGTCCGGTAGCTGAGCGTAGAAAAAAGCAGAGATGGGTCCCGACTGCCGACACACGACCTCATAGGCGCTGCGATCCCCCTCCTCGATAATCTCTGCATAGACCTTGGCAAAGGTCGCCGCGTATGGGATGCCCAGAGCCAACAAACCGGTCAAGGGGTGTAAACCAAATATCTGTAAAAATATCAACGCCCAAAACAGCTCATGCACCGCGCGCAGCGAGGCGCAAATGATACGCACCCATCGCAAATGAAACAGTTGCGCCAAACCGAAACCCACCAACGCGCCACCAGAGACCCCGAGCAACGCGAAGGCCAGGGTTTGCAGCAGTGCCTGAAAGGGGTTATCGACCCCCCCAAGCGTCGGCTGTAACAGACCCTCAAAGAGCCGCCCCAGTTCGGCCCATGGATCGTAGGTGGTGATACTCAAATCAGAAAACGGCAGGCAGGCCAGTGCAATAAAAACAAACAACCAGCTTACCTTCCAGCGAGCCGAGCGTTGATAGGAGGAGACCCTACTCACCGTAAATCTCAAGCAGGTCGCTGCGCGCTAGTGCAGAGGTCGGTGCATCCAGTGTAATACGCCCCCGATCCAGACCCACGATACGATCGCAATAGGCGAGCGCGAGGTCGATATCGTGCATCGCCAGCACCAGGGTATCAAAGCGCTGGCACAGAACGCCCATCACCAGTTTTGATTGCTGCTCATCGAGAGAGGAAACCGGCTCATCGGCGAACAATATTCCTCCGCCCTGCATCATTCCCCGTGCGATGGCCCCTCGCTGCTGCTGCCCCCCGGACAGCTCACCCACCGGTTCAAACAGCTTATCGCCGAGCTGGAGTTGCTGCAGAATCGCTGCAACCTCCGCCACCGGTTGCTTGAGGGGTTTGAGCAGATTCAGCAAGTTGTACCACAGGGGCCGCCGCCCCAACTGCCCCATATAGACGTTATGGTAAAGCGAAAGACTGCTCACCAGTCCATAGCTCTGCGGTACCAGCGCAATATCCCCCGGCTTTTGCTCATAGAGCAGTTTGAGCAGGGTGGACTTGCCGGCACCGCTGCGGCCGATCAGGGCCAGTTTTTGCCCTGCCGGGATATGCAAGCTGATATCCGTAAGGGCGACTTTGTCTTTGTAGCTCGCGCTGGCCGATTCAAGAGTGAACATAAAGACAGGGTCGCCCGTAATGATTAGTCAAGTAGTCCGATCTTCTTCGCAGTATCGAGTATCGGTTGGTAATCACTATTGCTGGCAGGAATAAAACGGGTACGCGGGAACGCGCCTAACAGGTCGGGGTCATCCATAGCGAGCAACGCCTGCTTCACCCGCTCCTTGAACCCTGCCCCCCACTCAGCGTCGACATCACCGCGGATGCTCCACTGGTAGTCCGGGTAAGTGGGTGTTTTCCAGATAACCGATACTTTGTCGGTATCAATTTTTCCGGCCGCCAACTCCTTTTCCCATACTTTGTAGTTGGTCGCCCCCACCTGATAGGCGCCGGTTTGTACCAGGGCTATCGTACGTGAGTGGTTTCCACTAAAACCGACCCTGGAGAACACCCCATCCGGCGCCTTGCCGAAGCTCTCGCGCAGGTAGAATTCAGGCATCAAACGACCCGAGGTCGAACCCTTGGAACCGAAGGTAAAGGTTTTACCACTGATCTCGGCGGGCAATGTATCGGAAGGTTTTATTCCGGTACTGCTGTGAGCAAGAAAGTAGGTAACGAACTCCGTGTCCTCAAGCCCCTGGGCGATCGCTTCCGAGCCGGGCACCAGGAGTCGCGCCCGCACACCCGACAAGCCGCCGAACCACGCCAGCTGGACCTGGTCATTGCGAAAGGCGGTGATCGCTGCGGCATAGGAGTTTACCGGCACATATTTCACGGGCACACCCAGGGTCCGGGTTAAGTAATCCGCCACTTTTCCAAAGCGCTGCACCAGCTGCGCCTGATCCTGATCGGGTATCGCTGAGAACACCAGGGTCTTGGGCGCGCCGGAAGCGGTGCCCGAAAACATCGCCAATGACACCAATACCGCAACTGTACTGATCAACCGATTAAATAGAGCGTCCACGTTCTCTCCTTGCTACGTTTTGATTAAAACCAAATCCGGGCCAACAAAGGATTTGGGGGCTGTCTTAAACCTGACTCAGCAGAGCCTGCCATGCCAGGGTTTCACCCTCTGCGGTGAAACGTCCTCGTTTAGCCAGCGCTGCTCGCTGCAACGCCTGATAAAAAAGAGGCTCGGATTCTACCCTTAACAACAGCGCCGACAAAGCGGCTTCGTCTCCTACAGGGTAGTATCCGGGGTAATCTTTGCCCAACAGCCCCACCGACCCCTCTATTTCCGAGGCGATCACCGGCACCCCGGCCACCACCGCTTCGGAGATCACATTCGCGCCCCCCTCCATCACCGAGGGCAGAACCAGCAACTGCGTACGCTGATACACCCGTCGCACCTCAAAATGGGCGCTTTCCCCATGCCAGGTATAGCGTGGATTGATCGCCATCTCTGCGTGCGCCTTGTCCGCCCAGTCGGGCGTATGGGCTTTACCGTAGTGGTGGATATGAATGCGACTGCTGTCGGGCAGCAACCGCGCAGCCAATGCGGGGCGCAGGGGGTCCTTCTCTGCACGCAGATGCCCCAACACCGACACGTGAAAGTAGCGCTGGTAGGGGTGGCGCTGGCCGATAGGCTCTGCGGACTGGTAAATGACATGCACCTTGTGCCGTTGGGCGGGCGGCAGCGCATTGGCGATAAGGTCGTGCAGTCCCACCAGGTGGTCGGCCAGCTCAATGGTACCCAGGGTCATTTCAGGATCGGTGTGGATAAAGCGATAGGCATCGGTTCCGGTGATCGCGACGATCAGGGGGCGGTCGGGATACTTTGCACGGTAGGCGGTGGCCGCATCGGCACTGCGCCATGCATGAAGCGCGACCATCAGGTCCGCATCCTGACCCTCGTAATGCGTTGCCACCCTGACCTGATGACCCAGCGAACGGAAAATATGAGCCCAGCGAGTGGCGGTTGCCCGATTGCCGGCTTTGGACTTTGTCGCAGCTGGGGTGATAAGAATAATGCGCATGGTTCACTTATGCCTGTGCACTGTCAGGGTAAAGAGAGTATGGATTAAATTATCCGCCCTTACACCGAGGTTTTGGTTAAAAGGTAGTTCTGTGGGCTACCCTCTATAGGTAACGGGTGTTGGGTGGAAGGCGATCGGAGAAATACCAAGGGACATAACCTGTCTTTACCTGACCAGAGCGCCCTGAGGGGCGATGCCACAGCAGCCTAAGCTCCTGCTATCAAGGTAGCCATCGTCATCCGAACACTCGAAAGCAACATAGGAGATCCCATGGGCCAACTGAACGCCGAGGTTATCGCCCGTCAGGCGCAGGATGCACACAGCCGTACATTGGCCCTGATCGATGGCCTGAGCCCACAACAGTTGCTAGGCCCGCGCCTGCCCACCGTAAACCCCCTCCACTGGGAGGTCGGCCACGCCGCTTACTTCTATGAGTTTTGGGTGCTACGACAACACCTGGGGCAAGCCCCCCTGCGGGCTGACGCCGACCGCTTATACGATTCCATCACCATAGCCCACGATAATCGCTGGGATCTGCCACTGCCCAGCATGGAGGAAACCCATCACTACATGCAGCAGGTACTCGACAGGATTCTTGCCTGCCTCGCCTCGGCTCACGACCCAACCCGGGACTACCTGGCGCAATACGCCGTATTCCATCAGGATATGCACAACGAAGCCTACACCTACACGCGCCAGACCCTGAATTACCCCGCGCCCGGGCTGGGAAGGCCCGCGCCAACAGCTTTGGGTTCCGGCGTTCTCGAAGGCGATGTTCAGATACCCGGCGGTCGCTTTATGCTGGGCGCTACCGAACAGGAGGATTTCGTTTTTGATAATGAAAAGTGGGCGCACCCCGTCGACATCGAACCCTTTTGCATCGCCCGCACCGCGGTGAGTAACGCTGACTATTTGGGGTTTGTCGAAGCCGGTGGCTACCAACAGCAGCAATACTGGGATGATGAAGGATGGACCTGGTGCCGGCAATCCGCCCTCAAGCATCCTGTTTACTGGCGACAAAGTTCGAGCGGGTGGCAGCAACGGCAGTTCGACCAGTGGCGGCCCCTCCCCCTCCATAGCGCCCTCATTCATGTCTGCTGGCACGAGGCGCAAGCCTATTGTCGCTGGGCGGGCCGACGCTTACCCACCGAAGCCGAATGGGAAGTGGCCGCCTCCGCCGAGCCCTCCATAGACGGACTCACCCTCTCCCCCCGCAAACGCAGATTTCCCTGGGGGGACTCAGACCCACAACCCGACCATGCCAATCTCGACGGCTTCGCCCTGGGCACCGTCGATGTCGGAGCCTACAGTGCAGGTGACAGCGCGTTTGGCTGTCGACAGATGATCGGCAACGTGTGGGAGTGGACAGCCGACCGTTTCGGCCCCTATCCCGGGTTCACCCCGGACATGTACCAGGATTACTCGCAGCCGCTGTTCGGGACTACCCGGGTACTGCGCGGGGGAGCCTGGCCCACACGAGGGCGCATGATCCGCAACACCTGGCGCACCTATTATGGCGCGGACAGAAACGATGTCTTTGCCGGCTTTCGTACCTGTGCATTGTGACAGCGAGATAATGAGACAACCTATAAAATGACGGACATTCAGTTTCATGACCTACATTCGAGCCGGGATGAATTTTCCAACGATGTGATTGCGGGCCTGAGCCAGCGCCCGGCAACGATACCGCCGAAATATTTTTACGACACCAGGGGCTCCAGGCTCTTTGACGCCATTACCGAGCTACCCGAGTATTATCCGACACGAACCGAGATCGGAATCCTCACCGACAACGCCGCCGAGATCGCCCGTCACATTGGCACCGGCAGCCTGCTGGTCGAACCCGGCGGCGGCAGCTGCGCAAAAATACGCATTCTGTTGGAGGGCTTACACCCTAAAGCCTACGTGCCGATGGATATCTCCCGGGACCACCTGCGCGTTGCGGCGCAGGAGCTGGCCGTTGCCTACCCCTGGCTAGAGATCCATGCCTCCTGCACCGATTACAGCCGTGAGATGCGCCTGCCCCCCAGCGCTCCCAACGGAACAAGGGTGGCGTTTTTCCCAGGCTCCAGCATCGGTAACTTTGACCCGGCGCACGCGATCGATTTTCTCACCGCCATCGCCGAGCTGGTTGGTCCCGCAGGCTACCTGCTCATCGGGGTCGACCTGAAAAAAGAGAGCTCAATTTTGCAAGCGGCCTACGACGATGCCGCAGGCGTTACCGCCCGTTTTAATTTAAATCTGCTAACGCGCATCAACCGTGAACTGGGCAGTAACTTTGACCTCGGCGGCTGGCAGCACAAGGCATTCTACGACGCAACTCAGGGGCGCATAGAGATGCACCTGATGAGTCGCTATGGCCAGCGGGTCACCCTCAATCATCGCGATTACCTGTTCGCCGAGGGCGAAACGATACACACCGAAAACTCCTACAAATACACCACCGACGAGTTTATCGCGCTGGCGGCCCAAGCCGGCTTTCAACCCCAGGCACTGTGGTGCGATGATGAGCAGCTGTTTAGTGTTCACCTGCTCAGGGTGCAAACCAACTCCCCCGAAGATTCACCCAACCACAACGCGGCGATACCATGAACAGTACCTCTACCCCGATCGTGAAAGACCTGGTTCTGGTTGGCGGCGGCCACGCCCATGTAACCGTACTCAAGCGCCTCGGCATGAAACCGGTACCGGGGCTGCGCGTGACCCTGATTACGCGAGATATCCATACCCCCTACTCGGGCATGCTGCCCGGCTATGTCGCTGGCCATTACGACTACGACGCGTGCCACATCGACCTTGGCCCCCTGACTCGATTCGCCGGTGCCCGACTCTACCACGCTACCGTTGAACGGCTGGACCTCAACAATCAGCAGGTCATTGCTGGCGATCGTCCCCCCATCGCCTACGATCTGCTCTCCATTAACACCGGTTCGCGTCCCAACAGCATCGACATCCCCGGCGTGGATGAGTTCGCGCTGGCAGCTAAGCCTATCGATCGTTTTTTAGGGCGGTGGCACGCTCTGATCGAACGCGTGAGAGCAAGTGAAGGTAGCTTTCGCGTCGTCATCGTGGGCGGTGGTGCAGGTGGCGTCGAACTCGCCCTGTCCACCCAGTACCGTTTGCAGCAGACCCTGCTCCAGGCAGGAGATGACCCCGGTCGCCTGCACTACAGCCTGGTGACCCAGAGCGATGGCATCATGTTTATGCACAACCCCGGAGTGCGCCAGCGCTTCGAACGCATTTTTGCGGCCCGCAATATCACCATCAAGACACGCCAACAGGTGTGCGAAGTCAGGGCTGGGGAGGTGGTCCTCGATGATGGCAGCTCCCTCCCGGCCGATGCCGTTATCTGGGTTACAACCGCCGCAGCTCCCCCCTGGCTCACCGCCTCCGGACTGGAGGTCGATGACACCGGGTTCGTGCGCGTCGACACTAGCCTCCGCTCCCTCTCCCATGAGCAGGTATTCGCTGCCGGCGACATCGCCTCGTTGCCCGACCCGCGCCCCAAGTCCGGTGTCTTTGCGGTTCGCCAAGGCCCCGTACTGGCCCACAACCTGCGCGCCGCTGCCACCGGTAAACGGCTGCGCCGCTACCGCCCCCAGAAAAACTTCCTCGGCCTGGTCAGCACCGGCAACCAGTACGCCATCGCGTCCCACGGTAACAGGTCGTGGGAATCGGACCAGTTGTGGAAGCTCAAAAACTGGATCGACCTCCGCTTCATGAATAGATTCAACCAGCTACCGGAGATGGAGCCACAGCAAGCCCCCCAACTGGCGTCAGGCATCGCCGATGCTGCGGCCATAAAAGAGCTATCGACCATGGCGATGCGCTGCGGTGGATGTGGCGCCAAGGTCGGGGCCACGGTGTTATCCCGGGTCATGCAACGCCTGCCCGATGAGCGCCGCGACGACGTTCTGATCGGTCGTACCGGTGCCGACGACTGCGCCATGCTCGCCGTGCCCAGCGGCAAGGTAATGGTTCAAAGCGTCGATTATTTTCGCGCCTTTATCGACGACACTTACACCTTCGGTGCCATCGCTGCCAACCACGCCCTGGGCGATCTCTACGCCATGGGAGCCGAACCGCAGTCGGTGCTGGCGATCGCGACCGTTCCCTACGGTCGCGAACGGGTGGTGGAAGAGACCCTGCACGACCTCCTCGCAGGGGCACTGCACACCTTAAAGCCCAGCGGCGCGGTACTGGCCGGCGGTCACTCCAGCGAAGGCATGGAGCTGGCATTTGGTTTAACCGTTAACGGCCTGATTGACCCCGCGACCGTATGGCGCAAGAGCGGACTGAAACCCGGTAACGCCCTCATCCTCACCAAGGCGATCGGCACCGGCACCCTGTTCGCGGCGGACATGCGCGGCAAAGCCAAGGGCCGCTGGGTCGACGCAGCTATTCAGTCGATGCTGGTATCGAGCCAAGGTGCGGCCCAATGCCTGCAACACTTCGAGGCAACCGCCTGTACCGACCTCACGGGGTTCGGTATCGTCGGTCACCTGATCGAGATGACCAGGGCCTCGGGGGTCGATGCCGTACTTCAACTGGACACCCTGCCCCTGCTGGACGGGGCCTTGGATACGGTCGCCGCCGGAATTTTATCGTCGCTGCAACCGCAGAACCTGCGCCTGCGACGCGCCATCCAGGATATCGAAGCCAAAGCCCTCCACCCAGTGTTCCCGCTGCTGTTCGACCCGCAAACCGCCGGCGGTCTGTTAGCCGGCGTACCGCAAGAAAACGCAACCGCTTGCGTCAACGCGCTGAAAGAGATGGGTTACGGCGCCAGTTGCATGATCGGCTACATCGAGGAGCCATCCGACCAGCAGGCACCGATCAGGATCGAATGAAACTTGCGCTCAGCCACATCACGCAAGTAGTTCATATTAATGGATACACTACCGATCACATATTCGCCGTAATCAGCATTCGAGCAGACACAATTAATAGTACTGCACCAAAACAGCGTTTTAACACCGGCGCCGGCATACGGTGAGCTAGCGCGACGCCAATGGGCGCCATCAACACGGTAAACGTCGCTATCGTCAACATGGCGGGAAGGTACACGTACCCAAGCGACCACTCGAGTTTCTGACTCCCCCAGCCCGAAACCACGTACCCGAAAGCACCAACCGTTGCCAGCGGAAATCCGAGTGCGCTGGCAGTTGCGGCCGCTCGCTGCATGGCTACGTTAAAAAACACCATCAGCGGCACCATGATATTCCCCCCCCCGATGCCGGCCAAACCGGATACCACACCCGACAACAGCCCTAATACAGAAGTACCAAAAGCACCGGGCATCTGCCGAGAAGGATTTGGAACCCACTTGCTTAACATGATCAGTGACACAAGCAGTAGAAATAGCGCGATCGCCATCTTCAGAACTAGCGGCTGCATCTGCTGAGCGATAAAGCCGCTAAAAAAACTACCAACCACTACCAGCAATACCCATCTTCTAAAAATGACCCAATCAACAGCGCCACGCTTTATTTGCGCCCATGCTGCTGATACCGAGGTGAAAATAATCGTTCCCAGGGAGGTAGCTACGGCAGAAATAACGATCACGTCGGGCGAAAAACCCTGCCAATCGAAGATAAATATTAGCGCTGGAACGATGATCACTCCGCCGCCAATACCTAACATGCCGGCCATAATCCCAGCAAAAACCCCTAGCATCGCATACGCAAAAAAAACGTCCAACATCTTCCCCTTCTCGTAAATTATAATATGAGCAATAGTTATTTATATTTGATTTATTGTGCGAGACTTATGCCTTGACCTCTGGGGTCATACATTGCCTCTCGAACCCCATCCGGATAGATGGCGATCGCTCCTGCCAGACCGGTATAGGGACTAAGTTCGGAAATAACCTCCGTTTCATGACCACGATCCTCCAACTCTTCAATCACCTCCTTGGCGATGTTAGACTCCAGTTTCAAGTTATCGGTACTGTCAAAGAAGCTGCGTCCCAATAAAAAACGTGGCGCAAACAATGCCCTGTCAATGGGTTGCTGATAGTCAATCAGTTGAGTGGCAAGCACCATCTGCGTTTGGGGTTGCCCATCCCCCCCCTGGGTACCGAAAAAAAACTGCTCACCGTTATCCGCCAAGTAACTGGATGGGTTTAGGGTATGCGCTGGGCGCTTGGCTGGTGCCCAACAATTAACATGACCGGGGTCGGTATTAAAACCTGCAGCGCGGTTTAGCCACAACACTCCGGTATCACCAATAAAACAACCCGAACCAAAATCATGAAACAGGCTTTGTATCAGGCAGGCGGTGCGCCCCTTATCATCGGTGGCAGCCATCCAGACGGTGTCGGCGGGTTGGCCAATTTCACGCCAGGGATGCGCACTCACTGGATCCAGCGATGCAAAATCCCTCGCCGACTGCTCGCTCTGGAGCTGGCTCCGATATTCGAAGTGGGTTGAACAGGGGTCGCACAGCTCTTTATTTCTTACCAGAAGCATGGCCTTTACCGCTTCAACCAGATAGTGATAATAGTCACTGCCAAAATTTTCACAGCCCCCGATATCCACATGGTTGAGCATATTTAACGCCCGCAGCGTATACAGCCCCTGCGTAGGCGGTGCGACATTGTAGAGTGTTCCCTTGCGATAGCGTATCGCTATTGGATCCTGAAGATAGGCTTTGGTTGCTATCAAGTCCTGTTCAGTGAGCCCACACCCCAACTCCGCGAACCCCTTCGCCAGAGAGCGGCCAATCTCTCCCTGGTAAAAGTCATCAACTCCGGCGACGGCAAGCCGCTTCAGCGTCTTTGCCAACCGGGGTTGGCGCACCCAGCTTCCCTCGCTGAGTAAGCGCCCCTCCTCATCGCAACAAAAGCTACGCAGTCCCGGTAGCTCAGCAATCAACGACTTACGCTGTTGTTGCCAGAATGCCTGGGAGGCGCTAATTTGCATTCCATCCTCAGCGTACTCAATCGCCTTCGCCAGTAGTGTCTCCCATGTCAGGAGAGAACCCCAACGTTCGCTACTCAACTGCTTGGCGAGGGACCAACTCCGCAGGGCTCCGGCGGTTGTCGCCGCCGAAGCTGGCCCCCGCAGGTGGATCTTCCCTCCGTCGGGAAGACGCTTGCCTGCCTGCCCGATACCAACAAGAGTTTCGACTCGCTGCCCATCGCTTATCATCCACAGAGCATCACCTCCCAGTCCGGTCATATGCGGGTACACCACCGCCAGCGTTGCACTGGCAGCGAGCATGGCGTCTATCGCCGTCCCCCCCTGATCCAGCATAGCCAAGCCCGCTGCACTGGCTTGTGGATGGGGCGAGCAGATAACCCCCCTTTGTGACACTACCTTGCTCATATCCTTGCCCTCTCTCGCTGATTCTGTAGTGGAGCCCATAGCGTGTTACCCCGTCTTAAGTCGGTACCACAAGGCACTGTTTGTTCGGCCCTCGCCCACCAACTTATGGTATAATTAGCTTCCCATGAAGATGCGTTTTTCCTGTTTCCTCTAGCATGGACACCCAACCGCTCGTGACCCCCAAGCAGAAAGAGATCACCCGTATTTCGGATCGTATTGCCCAGGCCATTGCGCAGCATAAGCTGCCTCCGGGCACGCGACTGGTGGAGGCCCAAATCGTCGAGGCATTCGCCGCCAATCGGAACCATGTCCGCGCCGCCCTGCAGCGTCTGGCGATGCAACGAATCATCAACATAGAGCCCAACCGCGGAGCAATGGTCGCGCAGCCCTCCGTTGCCGAAGCGCGCGAAGTTTTTACCGCCCGCCGAGCGATCGAGCGAGCCGTTACCGAATCGATCAGCCCAGAAGATATCCAGGCTTTCCAGCAACGCATCGAAGACCACATGATGTCCGAACGCCGTGCCGCACTGGGAAAAGACCGGCAGGTTATTGTTCGAGAACTGAGTCAATTTCATCTCCTTCTCGGTGAGATTAGCGGCAATTCTGTTCTGATCGAGATATTACAAAACCTGATAACCCGGAGTTCACTGATCGTTGCTCTGTATCAACGCAACGATGTTCCGGCATGCGCGTCCGACGAGCACCAAAACATCATTAACGCCCTCGCCGCCGGTGACAAGTCGCACGCAGTTGAACTCATGCTCGGGCACCTTGATGAAATAGAAAGTCAACTAGAACTCTCCCGTAATCTTGATACCACCATTGATCTACGATCTGTTTTCAACGACTAACACTCCAGAGCTGCGCTCCCCTGACTCCACCAAAGGCGCCAGTAGCTCAGCCGACGATCGTTGGAAAACTTTCCTGCCTCGCTTATACCCACAGCTAGGGGCAATCAGTTCACTAATTACCTGATCCGCCCCACAGGCCGGAACGGTTATAAAATCTGCCCAGCAACCTACCTCCAGGCCATAGCCCTCCAGTCGCAAAAGTTGCGCCGAGTTACGCGACACCCAATTCAAGCATTTGATTAACCCCTCACCCGTCCCTAGCTGGGCAATATTGGCGTACAGGTTGGCTTGTCTAATCAATGATGCATCCCCGAAGGGTGTAAAGGGGTTGCCAAGATTATTAGTGGAGAGGGAGCAGCATACTCCGCGCTCCTCAAGTCGCTGTAGGGGCGCGACCCCGCGAGGTATATTGAACTCTGAGTTACGGCCGTTTAAAAACAGATCGGTAGAGGGTAAGGCCGTCACAGATACGCCCGCCTCGGCCAAATGGTTCGCCGTCTGCTCAAGCTGCTTCAGGGGCATCGCTGACAACGAGGTGACATGCCCCACGGTGACTCGCCGCTGCCAGCCATACTCCAGGGTTTGAGCGATCACCAAAGGAAGCAGGCTGCTGTCTGGATCCAGATTGAAGTCGAGGTGAAAGTCCAGATCTCGATCATGCTCCACGGCGATTTCGAACAGGCGCCTGATCTGTAGCTCGGGTTCGCTGTCTGTATAGGGGCAACCTCCCAATACCTCGGCACCCGACTTTAGCGCTGTGATCAATAGCCCTTCGGTTCCAGGGTTGTTGAGCATGCCCTCCTGCGGAAAAACACACAACTCCAGCGACACAGCCCAGGCATAATCACGCTGCAGTCGCTGAATCGCTCGCAGCCCCTTGAGACCGATTACCGGATCCAGCTCAACGTGGGTGCGCATGTGACTGGTACCCTGCACGATCGCTTTTTCTATCACACTCTGTGCGCGACGATAGATATCCTCCTCACTGAAATCACGCTTGGCCGCCGCAGTCTGTTCGATCGCTTCCGCCAGGGTGCCCTGGCGCAGTCGGCAGCGCTCCATAATGCAGGATTTGTCCAGATGAATATGGGTCTCCACTAAACCTGGCAACACCAACTCGCCACCAAGATTAATAGATTCTACCGCACCAGTATCCGCAGGGGGCTCAACAAAGCGACCATTCCGGACCCAGAACTCTGTCTCACTGGACGATTGCTCTAACCGGCGAGCGTTATAAAAGTGAGTATATGTCATGCGACATTCTTTTCGGAAACACCGAGATAAGCCGCTTCTAGCGCACTGTCACCGCGCAGTTCGGCGCACGGTCCCTGTTTAACGATTTGCCCGGTCTCCAGCACATAGGCTCGATCCGCCAGCGCCATCGCAAGGTTTGCCATCTGGTCGACGATCAGGATAGTGGTGCCCTCATCCCGTAGCGAGGCCAGCACTTCGAACAGTTCCCGAATCATCGCCGGTGCCAACCCCAAAGACGGCTCATCCAGCAACAAGATGGAGGGCTCAGCCATAAGCGCTCTGCCGATCGCGACCATCTGCTGCTCGCCGCCGGAAAGTAAGCCCGCCGGTGAGTGCTGTCGATCCTGCAGGCGAGGAAAACGCTGTAGCACCTTCTCGATGTCGGCGTCCAGATCCGCGCCTTCACGCAAGTAGGCACCCAGCTTAAGGTTATCCCGTACCGAAAGCTCCGGAAACATCTGCCGCCCCTCGGGCACCAGCGCCAATCCCCTGCTGGCAATCAGACTCGCGTCCATGCCTTCAATACTTTGGTTATTTAACACCACACTACCTGCCGTAGGACGATGTAGTCCGGCCAGAGCCCGCATTATGCTCGACTTCCCGGCACCGTTGGCCCCCAGAATTGCGACACACTCCCCGGGATTGATCACCAGACTCACCTTATCAACCACCGGCGCTGCACCGTAGTCGATCACGAGATCTTTGACGAATAGCGTCGCCTCACGGCTGCCATCCCAGGCGACCTCGCGTCCGCGCCCCTGATAGTCGGTGCCACCAAGATAAGCGGCAATCACCGCCGGGTCCTGTTGTACACTGGAGGGTGTTCCCGCTGCGATCGGCTTACCCGAATCAAGTACCAGAATGCTATCGGAAATTGACATAATCAGCGGCATATCGTGTTCAACAATCACCACCGCGATACCAAAACCTGCTATCGCCCGCAGCAGACCCGCCAACTGATCGGTCTCCGTCCGGCTCAACCCTGCTGCCGGCTCATCCAGCAAAAGCACTCTGGGGCAAGTAGCCAGACCCCGAGCGATCTCCACCAGCCGGCGATCCACATGGGGTAGGTCCGAAGCAAGGGCGTCGATGGGACCACGATAACCGACAAAACTCAGCAGCTGTTGCGCCAGGGTGACACCCTGACGGCTCTCCCTGGCCAGTAGATACGTCAACTCGCCATTGCGCTGTGCAATCAAGATGTTGTCGAGTACGCTCAGCTCATCAAACAACATGGTGGTCTGATAGGTACGGGCAATACCTGCGCGGGCAATTTGCCATGCGTTCCTCCCTGCCAGATCCTGATCCAGCAGGATCGCCCCACTATCCGGACGATAGAAACCGCTGATCATATTGAGCACCGTCGTTTTACCCGCTCCGTTGGGGCCAATGATGCTGGTCACCTCTCCATAAGGTGCATCAAGTGTTACCTGTTGGGCGGCTTTGACTCCGCCGAAACTGATGCTGAGATCCTCTACTCCCAGACCACGACCGCTCCCTTTAGCGCGGTTAAAGTATTTTCTCAACTGCCCCAGATCTGGAGTCTCCGGCCCAAAACGGTGAGGGCTTTGGTGAAAGCGCGCAAGGATCATCCCCATGACACCACTGGGAGCAATCCACAGCACCGCCAGTAACAAGCCAGAAAATAGCAACAAACGGTATTCCGCCACACCAGACAGCCACTCCGGCAGCAGCACGATCATCACCGCTCCAACCAGGGGACCAAACAGATAACCGGCGCCCCCGACAATCACCGCCAGTACAAACAGGATCGACTGGGTGAACGGAAAGGTACTCGGACTGATAAACATCATCAACGGCGCCAGAAGTGCGCCGGATAACCCGGCAAGCCCAGCGGACAGCGCAAAGGCGCAGGTTTTAGGTACCACCGGATTAATGCCTATCGACTGCGCCGCGACCTCCGAGCTTTTCACTGCCCGCATCGCCTTACCCCAAGGACCTAACGAAAGTCGCTGGAACAGCCACAAGGAGAGAAGCATCACGCCTACCGACACCAACGCTAAACCGGCTTCGGCCTCTAGCCCCTCAAACTCCGGCATCGGGATCCCCATCAGGCCATTCGCTCCTCCCGTGAGCGAACGCCACTCCATCAGGCCATGATGCACCACAAATGCAAACGCGATGGTTATCATCGCCAGATAAGGGCCTTTCACCCGCAACGCTGGAATTGCCAGCAGAGCGCCCGCAACGCCCGCGACTAAACCCGCCGACGGAAGCGCCAGCGCGAAGGGAATTCCGGCCAGGGTCATTAGTGCCGAGCAATAGGCGCCTATCGCATAAAAGGCGACATGGCCAAAGGATATCTGGCCACTAAGACCGATCAATATATTCAGGCCCGATGCGACGATTACGCTCAGGCAGTAAAGATTAAACACCAGTAATGTATAGCTCTCCAGAGCGAAGCTCAGTACCGCACCAGTTAGCGCCACCAGAACTAAACCATAGTCATTCAAGGAAAGTGAGCGATTCATACTTTAAATACTCCGCTACTGCCAAATAGCCCATCAGGCTTCAGCGCCAATACTGCGATCACGGCAGAGAACGAGATAATCTGGGTAAATGCCGAGCCGAACGATACCGTCACTAATGCCTCCACCACACCAAACAGTAAACCTGCGATCAAGACCCCGCTTGCGCTGGTGATTCCGCCGAGAATTGCCACCGCAAAAGCTTTCAACCCAAACAGGGTTCCCATGCCTGCAGACACACTAAACAGCGGCGCAATCAGCAGCCCGGCAATACCGGCCAACAGTGAAGAAACCACGAACGCACTGGCCACAACCCACTCGACGCGAATTCCCATTAAGCGCGCAGTATCGGCATTTTGAACCGTAGCCTGCAGCACTTTTCCCAACCGGGTATAGCGATTAACCGCCATCAGGCACCCGGCCACAACCAGCCCCGCAATCGGCACCAGCAACTGCTGGGGAAAGATACCCGCCCCCAACAGCTCGATCGGATCCTGCGCCCAATCCGATGGGAACTGCCGCGGCTCTTTGCCAAAACTGAATAGCACCAGATTATCCACCAGTAGGCCGCCAGCAACGGTCGCCATCAACCAGGCATCCGAGCCTCGACTGGCAAAGGGGCGTACCAGAAAACGTTCAATCGCCAAACCATAAATAGCGCACAGTAACAGCGCCGAGGGTATCGCGAACAACAGCGGCATACCCAGCGTCTGATAAAAAAGGTAGCCCAGCACCGCTCCCACCATCATCGCGCTGCCCTGCGCAAAATTGACGGTGCGCGAGACAATAAAAGTGACATGAAACCCGAGCGCCAATAAAGCGTACATACTGCCCAAACCAAGGCCAGAGATAACTGCTGCAGAAAACATCATCTACTCCTGAAGCCGCGCCCGACCCGGATAACGGGCCGAGCGCTCAACCAACTATTTTTTAACAACGACGATGCTGCCATCCACAAAATGGGTGAACACATAGTCATCGGGCCCAAGTGCATCGTGATTATCAGGTGTAAAAGGAGTTTGATAGTTCTTGATCAGTCCATCGTATTGATCGATAGAGTAAAAGCCTTTGCGGATCGCAGGACCTTCGGTGCTGCCGGCAAGCTCGATCGCCTTGGCGGTCAGATACATGGCGTCATAGGCGTTAGCGATACCTACCGCAGGGGTTACATCCGCGTGACTCTTGATCTCTGGATAACGTTGCTGCAGGGAAGCAAACAGCGCGTCGCTGCGGGCATCGGTGCCCGGGGCAGAAAACACGTAGGTCTGGATAAACTCAACCTGGTCTGCATTAGGCCCAGCCAGCTCGCTAAAGCGTCCACCGGCGGGTCCCCAGTGAGAAACAATCGGAACATCCCAACCCATTCGCTCCAGTGATTTAACGACCTGAGCAGAGGGTGAAACGTTGGCCACCATAAATAGCGTGTCGACACCGGCTTCCTTGAGTCGCGTTAATTGCGGCACAACATCCACGTCGCTGCCCTCAATTCGCTCGATGCCCACTGCGCTCATACCGCGGGCGTCAAGCGCTTTTGTCAGCCCCTTTTCATTGGACTCACCCCAGGGGTTGTTGATCAGTATCATTCCGGGCTTTTGGGTTCCGTAGTGCTTGAGCGCGTAGCTGAGGAGTGCCTCATCCACAATTTCATCCACCGCCGATACCCTGAACGCATAGTTCTCCTTGGCCCCGTTCTTGGTGATCGGTGTGCCCGCCGCCCAGGTTCCTACATACGGCACCTTAAGCTTGTTGATCACCGGCACAATAGCTAAAGAAACCGGAGTGTCGAGCCCCCCAAAGATAACCGACACACCCTCTTTCTGGATCAGCTCCCGCGTCGCCAGTAAGCCTTTGGAGGGGTTGCTTTCGTCATCGCGGCGAATCAACTCAACTTGTTGGCCCAAAATGCCGCCCGCAGCGTTAATTTCATCAATTGCGACCGTCAAGCCCCGAGTTATGGCTTCGCCCGACTTCGCAGACTGACCTGACAGAGCCGCCACCAGACCAACCTTGAGGGTGTCGGCCTGGACGGGGCAGGCGAATGCTGCGGAGGCGGCGAGGGTCAGCGCCGCCGATTTAAAAACTACTTTTAATTTTCCAAACTGTTTAACCATGATTTTCTCCATTTGCAGTATTGCTAACGGATTGTTAGCAATTATAATGCCAGAGAAATCGAGGCGATTTTCGTTATATTTAGCGACTTTTGTCAGATATTCGCACCACAAAAGAACACTGAACCCATAACCGCACTATAAGGTGGCATCTCATGAGTAAACTTCAGCAAAGCGATCGTGCAGAGCAGGCAATCAACACCATAAAGGCTTTCTTAGAAGCATCAATGAAGCCAGATCCCGAGCTAGCAGCCACTTTTATGGCTCCGGACGTGAAGATCACCTTTACCGGAGGTCGCCTTATGGAAAATGCTTACGCAATTACCGCCTTCAATGGCGGACGCTATAAATGGGTAAAAAAGGCTCTGGGGCAGTTTGATGCCAGCCTAAACGAGGGCTATGTTACGGTTTATTCTAACGGTACCCTCTACGGCGAGTGGCTCGATGGCCGCCCTTTTGCCAACAACCGCTATCTAGATCGATTCGATATACGCGACGGCAAGATCACCCGAATGGATGTGTGGAACGACAGCGCCGAATGGATCCTGACGCCCGAGATCAACCAGACTCCATAGCCCAACCGGTCAGGATCGAATAAGCGGCAGGGTGGCCTATTGGGCGCTAAATGATAGATAATGAGCTTCCTTCACCCAGCTGTCATTTAGGCCCACCCATGCTGATCCTCTCCTACCTCGTCCTTGGTGCTTGCGCTGGCTTGACTGCGGGTTTATTCGGTATCGGGGGCGGTTTAATTATCGTTCCTGCCCTGGTGTTCAGCTTTGGCCTGCAGGGTATGTCACCGGAGATACTGACCCATGTTGCGGTCGGCACCTCCCTGGCCACTATCGTTGTTACCTCTGCCAGCTCCATTCGCTCACACCACCTCAAAGGCGGAGTGCGCTGGGACCTGTTCAAACCGCTGGCCATCGGTATCGTCGTTGGCGCCGTGGTCGGCGTAAAAACCGCCGGTCAACTCAGCGGGGCCATGTTGCAACTGCTGATCGGCTGTTTTGCCATTGCGGTCGCGGTGCAGATGGGTCTGGGCCTAAAACCCAAGCCCAGCAGGGATGTTCCAGGCCGGGTCAGCCTCGGCATAGTGGGCAGTATCATCGGGTCGGTCTCGGCGCTGTTTGGCATTGGGGGCGGCACCATGACGACCCCCTATCTTAACTGGTGCAACGTTCGCATCCAGAGCGCGATCGGCACTTCGGCGGCCTGCGGTTTTCCCATCGCCCTCGCCGGTGCCCTGGTGAATATCGAGGAGGGATGGAGCCACCCCGCGCTGATGGAGTGGAGTCTGGGTTACGTTTACCTACCCGCCTTTTTCGGCATTGTTCTTACCAGCGCCTGGTTTGCCCGCTACGGTGCCCGCCTGGCCCATGCGTTGCCGGAGACCGTACTAAAAAGGGCCTTTGCGGTCCTATTGCTGTTAGTCGGTGGTCGTTTTTTGCTGACCGCACTGGGCCATAGCTGAGCACAACGGGCTCAGGAGCGGCTTTAGCCGCCTGAAACCAGGCCCCTTAATGCAAAACTGAGCCAGATCAGTAAACAGGCAAGATGCTTCTTATTGCCTATTTATCCATAAACCGGCGATGGATTAGTATCGACTATTACAACAAAAACAGCAGTAAAGGTGAGGCAAATGGCAGGCACTGAGGGTTACCAACCGGAAGACAATGATGATGTGATGCTAGAGCAGGAGATGAATGCACTGGAGGCGCTTGAGGAGCGTGCAGACATCAAGACCATCAGCATCAAAAAAGAGAGTAAGCAGGAGCTGGAGGGAGACGGCCGTTCCGATGGCAGTGATCGCCGCAAGACCCTAGCCCGATTAAGCAATGCGGAGTATCTGGAGCTTATTGCGCCGCTTCATGTTGAGCTCCTGAAGCTGCAGAACTGGGTCAAGGAGGAGGGCATCAAGATCTGCTGCGTCTTCGAGGGACGAGACGCCGCCGGCAAGGGGGGCACCATCAAGCGCATCGTCGAGCACCTAAACCCACGGGGATGTCGGGTGGTGGCGCTGGAGAAACCCAGTGAACGAGAGATGACCGAATGGTATTTCCAACGCTATGTAGCGCACCTGCCCGCAGGCGGCGAGATCGCGCTGTTTGACCGTAGCTGGTATAACCGCACCGGCGTAGAGCGGGTCATGAAATTTACGTCCCAGCAAAAAGTTATTGCTCACCTGCGAGCCACTCCCGACTTCGAGCGCCTGCTAACCGGCTCGGGTATCCACCTGATAAAGTTCTGGTTCTCCGTTAGCAAGGCCGAACAGGAGCGTCGTTTTACCAAGCGGGAGACAGACCCCCTGAAGCAGTGGAAACTCAGCCCTATCGACAAGGAATCCCAGGGGAAATGGGATGCCTACACGAAGGCAAAAGAGGATATGTTCTTCTACACCAGCACCCCCGAGTGCCCCTGGACCATCATAAAATCAGACGACAAGAAACGCGCACGGGTAAATGCGATTCGGTATCTTCTCAGCCGTTTTAACTACACCGGGAAAGACCATAGTCTGCTGGAGATTGACCGCCGCATCGTTAAAACGGTGATGGACGAGCTGCCCTGATTTATGCCCACCGATGGTCGGTATCGAAGGAGGCTTCATGGAGGGAGCTTCCAGCCGCTGCATCAGCCACCCCTTGCGCTACTGCATGGAAAAAAAGCAACAAAAAGACCAGCCCATCACGGTAGGTGGATCACACAACTCCCTCCACACAAAACGAAAAACTCACGCTTTTTAGCGGTGGGTATCGAGCTACTTTCTCGACTTCTCCCAGGGGTCCACACCACTGTTGGCCGGTGGGGTCGAAGGTGCCGCTGAGTCACGCTCAGGCCTCGAGGGGGCATCACCGCCTCGATGACGGTTTTTTCGATCATCTCGCTGGGCTCCGCCATAGATATTGCCGGAGCCAGATTTTGCCGAGCGGTGCCCGCTACCCTGGCGTTTTTCTGCCGCCTTTTGGGCCCGTTTCTCGCGTAACCTCTCTGCATCTTCAAGGCTTAGCACCGCAGGCTCACCCGGAGACTGCCCCTCCGGAATGATACGATCTCGTGGTGGTATCTCAAACTGGCTGAAGGAAGCTTTGGGAAGATTTTTAAATTGATAGAGGTAGAAGGCTTCAACTTTTTCACGAGCCCAATCTGTCTTCTTAAGGAATTTCAAACTCGATTCAAGACTCGGATTGGCCCTAAAACAGTTGATGTTCAGGTAGGCAAACAGAATATCAAAGCCGTAATGTCCAACCAGTTGCGTCAACAGACTTTTTAAGCTGACACCGTGGAGCGGGTTGTTCTGGTAGTTAACTTCATCATTCATGGTAATGTCCAACGAGGGTCCGCAATTAGTGAGCCTGCGAACCATCGATTACAGCGGTCCTAACCGAGACAACGCACAGCGCCCTATAACCCTTTGCACACAGGCGCGCCTGTCGACGCGCCTGCTCACTGCAACCTGTCAGGGTGACTACAGTGGCACAACCTTATTAGCACAAGGCCCTTTTTGGCCCTGGCCAACTTCAAACTCGACCTCCTGACCATCGTTCAGCGTAGCGTATCCGCCACCACTTTGGATTTCTGAGTGGTGAACAAAAAGATCTTTACCACCATCCTCTGGAGCGATGAAGCCGAACCCTTTATCTGCATTGAACCACTTAACCGTACCTTTGCTCATTTTATTTACTCTGTTAGTGGGTGAAATTTATTGAATCTATATTCGAATTCACCCGCTCGAATATAAAGTGGATACCTTAGGGTGAAGCAGCTACATCATCCACCAGCAACACCTGCTGGCCATCACCGAACCTTGAAATGACGACATCCCTCGGTGTTTGCATTGTAGTTTACTTTACGCAACGGTTGGCTATGGTAGCACTTCCGCCTTTTTATATTCGCGAAATTAACAGCCAACGGATGTAACTAAATTTTGGGTTATTTGCATTCCAGGGTTGGAATATTGTCTTTAACCTGAATAGCCGCCGAGCCGTTTCGTGCAAAAGGTGGTTGGGATTTCGGTCGATAAGCTCCCGCCTCTCACGCTTTACTTATTGTCATAAGTAAAGCTAACTGCTATCTTTATTTTATCCAAACAGTAAAGAGGCTAGAGGCATGGCCAAGATCAGCTCCAAGAACCAAATCACCCTCCCTGCTGCCCAGCGTGAAGCCATCGGCGTTAAAGCCGGCGATGAAGTGGAAATATTCGCCGTGGGCGATCAGATCAACATCGTTAAGAAGGTGGCCGGAGCTGCCAAAGGGATGTTGAGCGGCGTTAAAGCCAAGGCTGCGATCAGTGACAAACAGTCGATGGAGTCGGCGCTGTCGTGATCAGTATCGATACCAATGTGTTGCTGCGCTACTTGCTGGCTGATGATGCCAAGCAAGCGGAACAGGCCGCGCAGCTGATCAGCGGATCTGAGCAGGTATTGGTGACGGACATTGTGTTGGTTGAAACCCTATGGACGCTACGGGGCGTGAAATATCAGCTGACTAAGCCGCAACTGATCGAGGTGGTTAAGACGCTGTTCAAAGAGCCAAATATCCGTTTTGAGGATGGGCAGGCAACTTGGGTGGCGCTGGATCAGTACCACCAAACCAAGGGCGCTGACTTTGCTGGTGCGTTGATCGTCAACAAGGCCAAACTGATTGCCAACAAACTCGGTGAAGCCTACGGCGGCACATACACTTTTGATAAGGCGGCACAGAAATTAAGCGGGGCGAAGGCTCCCGGCAACAAGTGATTTTGGAATAGAGACTATCTGCCACCAAGGCGTCCAACCAATCCCCTCTTCTGATCTCGACTGCTCAAACAGACAGTTCCAACCACTTGCTGTTTTTGGCTCAGCTATGCTGAGGTCGTTGTTCCAACCTCAGATTACAAATAGACAATTTTTTCGGAGCAAGCCGACAACAGGCCTTCCGCTGCGCTAAGTCGGCGCCCTTCCGACTCGATCTCCAATAAAGCACGCCGCGGCCTGCTTGCTGTCGGGGGTGGGGAGGGTGGGCACAATCTATGGCTCATCGGCCTCAGATGAGGACCCACTATGGCGCCGCCAACAGGCGCGCGCCCTGCGTACCCCGGCAGCGAACAGCACCAGAAGCAAGGGCGCTGTCCAGAACAGTACGGGGTTGTAGAACCATTCGGCGACTCGCTCCAACATAAGGCCTAGGGCTCCGGTGCGCGAAAAAAGCGAGGAAAGAACGCTCCTACCCGACGTTGATACTGGCGGTATTCATCATCAAAGATACGCAGCATACGCCTCTCCTCAAAGTAACCACCCACAAACATATAGGTGGTATACATGGCACAGTAGACAATATTATTCAGTGATGGCCCGCTGGTGAGCAGGAAAATCCACCCTGCCACCATCATCGGGTGGCGCACCCATCCATACACCCCGCTGACTTCGAGACGTTGGGAGCCAAACAACGCCGGCCTCTCCTCGGCCTCCGGAGGCACTTTGCCCCAGATCCCCTGTAGCCCGCGCCAGGCCTGCTTCAAACCCAGAAACTCCAGGTAATCGCTCTGCAGGAAGGCGGCATACAGCAGGGCAATGGAGCCCAGATGGAGCACGATCAGGCTTTGCCATAACCACTCGGGATAGGCCACCAGCCAAACGTCGTGCGCGCTGTTTCGCGCCCAGTGAATGGTCGCCACCCCATAATAGAGCGCCCAGTAACTGAGACCGCAATAGATGAGTCGCCAAAAATGGTCAACGAAATAGCGGCTCGTGCAGCGCGCCAACCCCCTTTTGAAGGGTTCCTGAGCCCCCACCGAATGGAGCAATCCAAACAATGTAAACGCGACTAATGAGGCACCATAGCCATTAAGCAAGGAGGGTTCCATCATAGGATTAACGGGCCGCAGGGTTTACCTGATCTCGTAAGCCTCTATTGCGGCCTTCAGATCATCGAACTCCTCACACCCAAAGGTGCAGATGTCGTCGAGTCGGTTCAGGCGTTCCCTGGCTTTTTCCAACTCGTCGGTTTGCAAGTAAAGCTCCCCCAGGTACTCGTTGGCACCGCGATGGTCCGGGTCAATAGCCAGCGCTTTGTTATAGGCGCCAAGAGCATCGCCATAGCGGTATAGTTTTCGATTGCTGAAACCGATGTAATTCCACGCATCGGCGTTATCCGGTTCAGCCTCCACCACACTACCAAACAGTGAAAGCGCCTTTTCATAATGGGCGACCTTTATCGCCTGTATGCCCATCTCGTAGTCAACACTCTTGCGCTGGGTTGACGAGCTACTCGAGCCCGCCGCCATCGCCGTCGATACAAAAGCAACACTCACAATAAAAGCAATTACGCCCCTTCTCACCATGACAGAATCCTCCCAGGTATCACTCGCAGGCTGTTTGAGTATAGTACCCGTCTGATCGAAGACGCTGCCCTGGGGCCGCCAGCACCGTCGGTTGAAGCGCACCAGCAACCCGCTACCCCCCCGGCTACCGCAGTACGCACCGGCGCAGCCAGCCAAAAAACCCGCAGCACAGTTTGGCCACAAACAGTCGCACCCGCAGCCTTATTGACTAATTTATCGCGAAAATAACGTAATCATGTCTATTGCATCGCAATATACGGGAAATAAGACCATTCGGCCTTGGGTAAACTATTGCCCCCAATTCGGGCACCGGACCTGGTTACGGCTACCTGAATTTCTACCCATAAAAATAAATTGAAACCAAAGAGGAAGCCCCCACGTGATCACACTGACCTTTTTGATATACCTCGCCGGCATGTTGGCGATCGGTATCGTCGCCTATCGCCGTACCCAGAACCTGTCAGACTATGTACTTGGCGGGCGCAATCTCGGCCCCATGCCCAGCGCCCTCTCCGCCGGCGCCTCGGATATGAGCGGATGGTTACTGCTGGGACTTCCCGGCTACGCCATGTCCGCCGGCTACGGTGCGTTCTGGCTGGCCGGTGGACTGCTCATCGGTACCTGGCTTAACTGGCTGCTTGTGGCCCAACGCCTGCGCGTCTACTCCCAATATGCGGATGACGCCTTGACCCTGCCCGCCTTCTTTGAAAAACGCTTTCAAGACAGCAACCACAGCCTGCGGGTCATCTCGGCCATTTTCGTCCTGGTCTTCTTCCTTTTCTATACCAGCTCGGGCCTGGTGGCAGGCGGCAAGCTGTTTGAAACGGTATTCGGTTTCGATTATCAGCTGGCCGTCATCGTCGGCGCCATCGCTGTCATCTCCTACACCCTGTTCGGTGGTTATCTGGCCGTATCCTGGACCGACGTAGTGCAGGGCCTGCTAATGGCCGCCGCGCTGATTATCGTGCCACTGATCGCCATGGGTGAAGTGGGCGGAATGTCGGCGACCTGGGCGGCAATGGAGGCTAAAAATCCTGAACTACTCGACGCCTTTACCAATGCCGACGGCACCAGTATTACCCTGATCGGCACCCTCTCCCTGCTCGGGTGGGGACTGGGTTACTTCGGTCAGCCGCATATTCTCGCGCGCTTCAAGGGCATCACCTCCAAAGATGACGTTCCCACCGCGCGCCGCATCGCCGTGATATGGAGCGGCCTGACAATGACCGGAGCCTGCCTGGTAGGATTCGCCGCCACGGGGTATCTTGACGCACCACTGGGCGACACCGAAACCGTCTTTATGGTACTGGTGGATGCGTTGTTCCACCCGGTCATCGCAGGTATTCTTCTGGCGGCCATTCTGGCGGCTGTCATGAGCACCGCCGACTCCCAGCTACTGGTTTCATCGTCCGCCCTGGCGGAAGACTTCTACAAGACACTGTTCAACCAGAAAGCCAGCCAAAAGCAGCTGGTGATGGTCGGTCGTATCGCCGTGGTGGTTATCGCGTTGATCGCGACATTCCTGGCCATGGACAAAAACTCCAAGGTGCTGGAACTGGTCTCCTATGCCTGGGCGGGCTTTGGTGCCGCCTTCGGTCCTGCGCTAATACTGTCCCTGTACTGGAAGCGAATGAACAAGGTCGGCGCACTGGCTGGCATCATCGTTGGCGGAATCACCGTAGTGGTGTGGAAGCAGCTCTCCGGTGGCTGGTTCGATGTCTACGAGATCATTCCGGGCATTCTCTTCGCCCTGGTGGCTATCGTCATTGCGAGCCTGGCAACGGCTCCACCCTCTGATTCAGTCGTAACCACCTTTGAGGAGGTGGATGCGATGATCAAGGATGACACCCCCTCGCCCGCAGTAAGCGCTACCTCTTAACTCCCTCATGGAAAACCACAGCCCCTCCCGTTTCCGGGAGGGGCTGCTCGGCACTCCCAAAGCCTCCGCCTAACCACCGGCCGCATCACAAATAATGAGACATTGCCTGCAAAATAATTAAATCCCTCTCCACCCGCTACACCGCCCCTCCGGCAACCATACCCCTTTCCCCAGCCGACTCCTGCGGCCTCGCCGCTCTGGTTTGCATCTAAAGCGCTCCGGTCACGATCGGCGACAATTAACCCCAAGCCTCCGATATCCCTGCGCCACACGCCTGTCGCCTTTTAATGTGCCCACAAAGGCTACGTTATATGATAGTTACTCACCAAGCGCGGCAGGTACCGATACAGCACCGCCCACCGAAGCCAGAACCGATACCGGGTGCCATCCCCTCCATTTAGAGCCGATTCTAGAGCTAGACTTTTGATAGAGCGAATTTTATGCTCTATAGGCTTGCTACGTTATTTCTCGACCCCATCAGGGTCGGGACTGAAACCCGAGGCACTCAACCAGTCCAATAACAATAAGTTGATTCGCAGGAGATAGCGAGATGAGCGACATCCTCTATGTAAAAACACCCAAGGGCATCGAAGCCGTTGCACAACGAAGTCATGAGGTGTCCGCCCGCGCCCGACAACTATTGATCTTGATCGACGGCAAGCGTGATCTGGAAGCACTGACGGCTCAGGTCCCCGGAGACCGCATGAAAGAGGCGTTTGAGCAGCTGCTCGCGGGGGGCTTTATCACGCCACTGAATCAAGAGGAACAACCATCCGGTATCGGCTCAGCGCTGAAGCGATCGGCCCCCTCCGACGCACCCAAGCCCAAAGATGACAACGAACGCATAGAGATGGCTCGTAATTTCATGGTGAACACGACCCGCACCTTTATCGGCTACACCGGCGAGCCGCTCATAGAGGAGATCGAGGCGTGCAGATCAATCGCTGAGCTGCAAGCGCTGTTCGACAAGTGGCGCGAGGCGATCAAGGTGAACCCCGAAGGCTCACAGCGCATGAGCGAGCTGGAGCCGCGACTGGCAGCACTGATCTCCTGATTCATCGGGGTATTTGCCCAGACACTCCTACGGGGACAACAACACCAAGGCGGCGCCCAACCTGCGAGTAGAGGAGGACCTCTCCCGACGTAAAAAGATGGCTACAACCAGAGATTAAAAAAAGCGGGTATATCCACCGGCGCCTCTTGGCCAGCACAGAAAACGGCGGCTACTTTATATGCTTCATCGATTTCTGGAACCACAAGAGCAGCATCGGATCTCCCTCAACACGCACTGTCTTATCCTGAATAGCACGCATAAAGGCATTTTTATCTTTACCGGTGGCCATCGACCGAAGGATCGAAAACCCCTCCTGGGGGGACACAAAACGAATCGTCATATCAGCCTCGACCAGCTCGCCAGCACTGGTTAACGCCTGGTTTTTAAAACACAGGTAGCGACTGATCACCGGCTGGTCGCTGGTAAACTGAATCGTTTTCTCTACTCCGTTCAGGTATTCGCGCATCGACTCGTTACGACCTATAGCCCGTTTGTAGGCCACAGAGATCAACCACAACAGCAATCGAAATTTCATTGGAATCCTTAAGGGTAAGACTGAACAGCGTCGGAGAATATCACCCTGTCCAAACGGTTGGAAGTGGAGGCCCGTGTCACTCCGGGCCTACCACCACCTTCGCGTAACTTTCTCGCTCCATATCCTCAACCGCCACGGTCAGGGAAACGCCTTTAAGACCCAAACCCGTCAACGCCGAAAGTACCGATTCGGACAGCGCTTTTCGCTGTACCAGCGTACGCCCCGACAAGATACGCAGGGTGACATGGACAAACGACTGTGGCTGAACTCCGCTACGAAAATACTGATAAGCGATCGCTCTTGATTTGATCGCGTGTTCCTCAAAAAGCGCGCTGTTAATGGCCCCGGCGTGAACGCTGTCCACCAACACTCCGGGGTCAACGTTCGCTGCCAGCTCCTGCGAATACTCGATAATACAATGGGGCATCGGGGCATCTCTTTATGGCTTGTAGGCAGAAGAGAGCTGCCGCCTCTCCTGTGGTGAAAGAGGGATTGTATACGGGGGTCTACTCTTGATCCAGCCAAAGCCCCTGGCGCAGACGCTGATCCATGACTCCCAGCAACCTGGCCTCATCAATGGGGCGCGAGATCTTGAAACCTTGCCCCAGGGGGCAGCCTTGTTCCCGCAGGAACTCCGCCTGCTCCCCATGCTCGATACCTTCGGCGACCACCTCCATATGCAACTGTTTGGCCATCGACAGGATGCTGCATACCAGCAGCGCGTCTTTTGAATTGTGGGGCACGTTGGCGACAAAGGCACGGTCAATTTTCAATACATCCACCGGCAACTGACGCAGGTAGGCCAGCGATGAGTAACCGGTACCAAAGTCATCGATGGCGATGGTCACCCCCATCTTCGCCAGTCTGGACATCTGCGCAGCTACGGCGCTCATATCCTTCACCAACAAGCTTTCGGTCAGCTCAAACTCCAGCTGCCCGGGAGATAGTTTCTGTCGTGCTAACTGTTGTTCAACGAAGGCGGTGAGGCGTTTATCGAGAAATAGCTCCGGGTTCATATTGACCGCCAGCTTCAGGTTAAGCCGGGTGTGGCGACACACCCTGGCAAGTAACTCGAGGCCGTGTTCGATCACCCAAAAGCCAACGGCAATATTGTGCTCACCATTTTCCAGGTCTCGCAAGAACGCTGCGGGGGAGAGCAAACCCTGCTGCGGATGCTGCCAGCGAATCAGCGCTTCAAAGCCGGTCAGGTGGCCACTACCGAGGGATATCTGGGGTTGCAAGTGCAGGCAAAACTGCTGCTGTTCGACGGCCACTCGTAACTCGCGCTCCATCGCCACGCGGTTTTCGACACTGTGCGTCATCTGCTTGTCAAAAATGCAAAACGCATTCTTCCCTCGCGCCTTGGCTTCGTGCATCGCGGTATCGGCTTGTTTGATCAACTCCTCGGCGTTGCCCGGCTGCTCGCTACTGGCAAAGGTCACACCCAGACTGGCGGCGATCACAAACGACTGGTCGAGCAGTTGTAGGGGTTGTCTTATCTCATCCAGCAGTGAAGATACTATTTTAAGAATACGCTCTCTGGATTCAGCATTGGGCAAGATAACAACAAACACATCACCGCCAAAACGGCCCACCATATCGCTCTCGCGCAGGGTGTTGGCGAGGCGTTGGGAAAGCGAGACCAGCAGGTTATCGCCAATCTCATGACCCAGGCTGTTATTGATACGTTTAAAATCATCCAGGTCCAGCAGTATTACCGCCAACAGGCTATGATCCGACGCCTGCGCCTGCAACGACTCGTTCAGAAACTGCAACAACAGGTTACGATTTGGCAAACCGGTGAGCGGGTCGAATAACGCCATATTTTCCAGCTGCACGGTACGGTGTCTTACCTCCTGGGTGAGGGCTTCCAACTGATCTGCCAACTCAATTCCGGCATCTTCCAGCTGGTTAAGCTCATCGCCAAGACGCCCTCTCTCCTTGCGCAGTAGTGCCCTGGTGTCATCAAACTTTTGGTAGGCCAACATCGGCATCGCCTGCGCCAAATCGTTGAGACGGCGAATGGGCGCACTGTAGGCGAGGTAACCAATAATCTGTCCCACCAGCAAAATCCCCAACGCCAAAACAGAGACCTGCCACAGGTACTGGTTCAGCGCCCGCTCCTGCTCCGAAACATCATCAACAAAAAGAAGGTGTCCCGATACCCCGTCATTACCCAGGGGTTGCGACCAGATCCGATAGTAATGGTCGTTGAGGTCAATCGTATGACTCGACGCACTGATCTCTTTCAAGCTAAATTGTGAGCTTGCCTCGTATAAAAGAGGCTCCAGCTGGGTGCGATTCGAGAGCGACTGAACCCGCGCCGACCAACCACCAAACTGAGTCAGGTCGTCCTCTATCAGTAGGGCGATATCTACATTATGGATTTCACGCAACGAAATCACCGGCTGGATCAGGGAGGAGGCGATCACCAGCACCCGCTCATCCCTGCCCGCCCAGTGTGCGGGCAGGGCCGTGTAATGCAGGCACCGAGTTTCGCAACGAACACCCTCAACCGGCGACAGGGTGCGTAACACCTCGGTCACACCCTGACTCCACTCGAACAACGGGGGCGCCCCCCAACTCGCGAGGATGCTGCCCTGGGTATCCAATAGCCAGGCATACTCGAAGTCATTACGCAGGGCGTTATTTTCCCAGAACGCCGTAAACGCATTCTTCATACTGATGCTGTTTTGTTGCAGCTCGGGGTCACGCCCCCGGTCCAGAAAAGATTCCAGCGAACGGATGATGTTCTCGCTATTAAGACGAAAGACACGCTCAATGTTGCTCCGCTGCTCTTCCACCCGGCTGTTCTGGTTCTGGCGCTGATAGCTATCAAACCAAAACAGGGTCAGGGCGGTCAGGCTACCGAGAAGCGCCAACAGCAGCAGCGTATAGAGCACCAGTGATTTCCATCGCAGACTCATAAAACGCATATCTACTCCCGGTAGCATTAAAACCAGTAAGAGAGTTGCAGGGCGAACAGGCTCCAGTATTTGGAGTCGTTCGTTTGCGTATCCGAAAACAGTTGCGGGGCGATCCAGGCGGTGCCGGTGATGTAGTGATATTCACCGCGCAGCATCCAGTCGTCACCACCCTGCCAGCTGACCCCGGCGGTCAGATCCCGTGCGTAGGCGAAGTAGTCGGGCTGCCCGGTGGTTTTCTCACGGTCGTGACCGTCGCGGTCGGAGGTGTCGAGATAGCGCGCATCGTAACGCATCATCAGGCGCACCTCGGGGGTCAGGTCGTAGAGACCCTGCAGGTAAAATCCATCGCTGTTGATAGTGTCACTGAAGTCAGGGGCAAAGAGTCCGTTAAATTCGAAACGGTCGAAAATATATTCGGCGGTCCACTCCCAGCGCTCGGTGCGGTACTGTGCCGACAGAATCGTTTCCCATACCCTTGAGTCACCCGACAACGCTTGCGTCGGGTCGCTACTATCATAATCGACCTTGGAGTAGAGGCTGCTCACCCCCAGCTTCCAGCGCTCCTGCTCCTCGGTGAAATAGAGACTACCCTGGGCGACGTAATCCTCATCGAGACTGCCTTTGGCATTGGGTCCGATAACCCAATCAATGGTGTCATCATCGATGTCGGTGCGGCCACCACTCAGCTGCCAGTCAAGAGTACCCGCATCGCTGAAATGCACCCCAAACAGGCTCGCACCATCGGTATTCAGGGTTATATCCCGATAGATATCCCAGTACACAGACTGCGGCGGAATAATGCCGGGCTGGGCCGAAGGCACGTCACGGGTGTCCCGGTAGAGTCCATGGGCATTTTTATAGCGCCCCAGCATCAGGTTAACTTCACCTTGCAGGTAATTGAGCAGGCTGTAATCCAGCAACAGGTAATCGAGCCGGCCACCTTCACGATAACGATTGCCACCGTTGAGATACATCGCCTGCCCCGCCACGCGCACACGTTCGGTGACCTGTACCGACCCGTTCAGCGCCGCGCTCGAAAGCTTTCCGGTCCAACCCGAATCATCATCGATGTAGCCATTGTGATCGGTATAGATCAGCCCCTGGGAGACAAACCCGTGCACTACTAACTCCTCCGCCACAACAAAGGAGGGAAGCAGGACAAGGGCGGCAATCCAGCTGCGCCCGAACCTAGCGAACGCTAATCGTCTTGATCTGAGTATCCACATAGTCCTTTCTCGCAAAACCGATGGCGCCGGGTGTCGATGCCACTTTGCCAACCAACTCGTCCTCACTGGCCACCTGTTGTGGCGCTGTACCAAAACCGGAATAGAGCAAGCGCTGCCAGCTGCGCTCCAGCTGATAACAATACAACCGCATTTGCTCCCTGCAGAACGCCTGTTGCAGAGGGTGGGATGCGGGTAGTACGAACAGGGTGATGCGCTCGCCGGACGGCCAGAAGTTCTGCCTGCTGGTGAAGATCGCTTTCAGCTGCTGAAACGAGAGTTCGGCAACGGGCACCGCGGGATTAGCAATAATCCGGGTCTGCTCGGCATGGAGATAGCCGCATCGAGTTAACAGCACCAACAGCATGATCAACCGCAGGCTGCGCCAAATTTCGAGCATTTACATCCTTTTCGTCTGCAACAACAAAACTGAATGGAGGGGGCTCGTTAAAAACTATACCAATACAGGGCCCTTATCCCGTTTTCAGCGTCTATTTGTGACCGAGGTAGAGTTATAGATGCAAAAGTAGCGGGCGGCGGCACGACGGCTGTGTTCGCGGGACCAGCAAAGCGGTCGCCCCCCTCTATCGGTGGGCAGAAGCAGGGGCCAGGACAGCCCCGTTACACCTCGATCCGATATCCTGCGCGAGGGAAATGCACGCAAACGGTTCCAACCTGATCCGTTGTGCGCGTTATTGATAGGGTGTCCGCATCGGCGCTACAGACCATGCCCTCTGTACGCTGCTCACCGCTGTCCACATCCGGGCCAATCGACACCCTAGTGCCTGGCGTTAATCCTTGCGGGTCATTCTGTGTAATCGGGTCAACGGTAACAGGGTCTGAGCTTTGTGCTAACGCCAGCGCATCTTCTGCTGCGAGGGGGGTAGACCTGCCATGACCGATTGCGTTTACGCTTTTTTCCCAACGCTCGAGGTGTGGAAATTCAGAAAATAGTGGCGCGCCTCCGTCCCAACGACCCCGTAAGAACCAGACCACGTGATAACACTGCGCATCAATGGCCGCAGGATCAGGGCCGAGCAAAAATGTACGACCATCGCTGAGCGTATTGTTGAGCCAGCCCAGTGGCGCGCGCAGCTGGGCGACAAGATGGGGCAACTGAGCGTTGGCTTGCTTTAACCGTTCCGCCCAATCTTCGCCAAGATAGAGAAGCCCGCGATCTTTTGCAAAATCCGCGGGTAGATTGTCGCCAGCGGCACCCAGAACGATCTTAACCCCCAGATTAAAGAGCTCGCCATCGGTCCAGCGGCTAAGACACCACAGCAACCCCGCGTTGGCCGATGGCATAAAAGTCGGTGACGGATAACGTCGTTCCAGTTCACGGATAATACATTGGCTATCGCAGTAGATGTCTGCCCCAATTTGCATAACCGGTGTACGTCTATAGCCACCGGTAAGCGCCGTAAGTAGCGGTTTGGGGGGCAATCGCGGTATCTCCACATCGTGCCAGGCAAGCCCCTTAATACCCAATGCCACACGCACTTTTTCAGCGACCGGGGATTGTGGATAGTTGTGCAATATAATATCTGAAGCGCTAGCTGACACGATGAATCTCCCTGTTTTGGTGTCTAGAGTCTATCCGGTCACCCGCCCTTTGGGTACTCCCCCAAAGATCAGTACTTTCAACTCATGAGGACTACTCACAGCCCTTGTGATACCCATTTTCTTTGGGTCGGTGGCGCAATCGATACCGATAATAATCATAGTCACTCCTTAACGATCTATAGCTACTATAGAGACTGATCTATGCTGCAAGTAAAACAGGTTCCAGCCTTTCTTTTTCCATCCCCTCGCTAAGCAATGAGTAACATTTCCCTCACAGCCACTCACGCCGCCCACCCACTCGACAATACCTCAGCCTGCTTCAACACCAACTCCACCGCCTCCGGTGCCTGATCGGGCGGATACTTGTATCGCTGTAGCGTGCGCCTCACGAGGATGCGTAGCTTGGCGCGAACGCTCTCGCGTACCTGCCAGTCAACGGTGGTGGATTTGCGCAGCTTGTCGGTGATCTCGACGGCGATCTTTTTGAGGATTTCATCACCCAGCTGGCGTACGGCGCTTTCGTTGTTGGCCAGCGCATCGTAGAAGGCGATCTCGTCGGGATTGAGTCCCAGTGCGGCTTCGCGGGCCATCTCCTCCTGGAACTGCTTGGCCATGGCGATCAGCTCTTCGATCACCTGAGCGGTTTCGATGCCTCGGTTGTTGTACTTGCGCAGTGTCTCTTGCAGACGCTCGGCGTACTTCTTCTCCTGCACTACGTTGTTACGGGTCTTGGCGTGGATGTCGTCTTTCAGCAGTTTTTCCAGCAGTTCGACGGCCAGGTTCTTGTAGGGCATCTGGCGCACGTCTTCTAGGAACTCTTCCGACAGCAGGCCGATATTGGGCTTGTCGAGACCGCAGAGGGCGAATACGTCAGCAACGCCTTCCGCCACCACGGCATTGTCGAGGATCTGCTTGAGGGCCGAGTTCTTCTCCTCCTCCGTCAGCTTGCGGTCCACGCTAGTGTGCTTGGTGATCGCGGCTTTCACTGCCGACAGGAAGGCGATCTCTTTGTGGTATTCGCGTGCGGCATCCAGCGTGCTGCAGAGCGAATACGCCTTGGTCAGCGCCAGCACGGTATCGAGGAAGCGCTTCTTGCCGTCCTCCAGGCCGAGGATGTAGTTGGCCGAGGGGACCAGCAGTTTGTGAGCCTCCGTCTCAAACCCGCTGTAGTCGAAACCATCACCTTTCGGCCCCTTGGCGAACATGCCGTGGATGACATCGAGCTTCTCCAACAGAATGGCGAATGCCTCTTCGGCGCTGTGGGTCGGTGCCCCTTTGCCTTTGGAGTCGGTGTAGGTTTTGAGTGCCTGCTTCAGCTCGTTAGCGATGCCGATGTAGTCCACCACCAAACCACCGGGCTTGTTCTTGAACACCCGATTGACGCGGGCGATAGCCTGCATCAGGTTGTGGCCCTTCATCGGCTTGTCGACGTACATGGTATGACAGCAGGGTGCATCAAAGCCGGTCAGCCACATGTCGCGTACGATCACCAGCTTCAGTGGATCGTTCACATCCTTGAAGCGCTTCTCCAGTCGCTTCTTGGTTTGCTTGTTGTAGATATGGGGCTGCAGCAGCGGCTTGTCCGATGCTGAGCCGGTCATCACGATCTTGATCGCGCCTTTCTCGGGATCGGTGTCATGCCACTCGGGGCGTAGCTCGACGATGGCGTTGTAGAGCTGTGCGCAGATATCGCGGCTCATGGCGACGATCATCGCCTTACCGTCCATGCTGGCGGTGCGAGTCTCGAAGTGCTCGACCAGGTCCTCGGCGACCTGCTTCAGGCGCGGATCGGCCCCCACCAGTTTCTCCAACCGGCTCCATTCGCCCTTGGTCTTTTCGCGGGAGCTGACGTCTTCCTCATCCTCAACCATCTCATCGACCTGTTCCGAGAGCTGCTCGATCTCGGCATGGTTGAGATCCAGTTTGGCCAGACGCGATTCGTAGTAGATCGGCACCGTCGCGCCGTCTTCGACCGCATCCTGAATGTCGTAGATGGAAACGTAATCACCAAACACCGCACGGGTGTCCTTGTCCTCGCTGGCGATGGGCGTGCCGGTAAAACCGATAAAGGCGGCATTGGGCAGCGCATCGCGCATATGTTTGGCGTAGCCGAACTTGTAGCTGCCGTCCTGCTTCAGCGTGGCCTTCAGTCCGTACTGGCTGCGGTGGGCTTCATCAGAGATCACCACAATGTTGTGGCGCGCGTTGAGAGTCGGGTGATGGTTCTCCTCAGCCAGCAGTGCGAACTTCTGCACCGTGGTGAAGATGATGCCGCCGGATTCGCGCTCGGCCAGCAGTTGGCGAAGCTTGTCACGATCATCCGCCTGTACCGGCGTCTGCCGCAGCAGCTCTTTGGAGTCGGTAAAGGTCTTGAACAGCTGGCCGTCGAGGTCGTTACGGTCCGTCACCACGATCAGGGTCGGGTTGTTCATCGCCGGCTGCTGCAGCAACTTACCGGCATAGCAGCACATGGAGATACTCTTGCCCGAGCCCTGAGTATGCCAAACCACACCGGCCTTTTTGCTTCCCGGCACCACTTCGCTGTTGTAGGTGGCCCGCCGTTCGGCAACACCGTTCATCTCCTCGGAAGCGATCACCGTGGCCCTGACCGCCTCGCGCACGGCATGGAACTGGTGATAACCGGCGATCTTCTTGATCAGCTTGTCGGCGTCGGTCTCGAACAGCACAAAGTAACGGATGTAATCGAGCAGCAGCTCACGGTCGAAGAAGCCGCGCACCAGCGTCTCCAGTTGCCACTCCAGCAGCGGTTTGTCGTCTTCGTGCTTGATGGTGCGCCAGGGCATGAAGCGCTCCTGATTCGCCGTCAGCGAGCCGACACGAGCGGTATAGCCATCGCTGACCACCAAGGCTTCGTTGTATACGAACAGATCGGAGACCTCATCCTTGTAGGTCTGAATCTGGTTAAAGGCATCCCAAATGTCGGCGTTCTCTGCCGAGGGGCTTTTCAGCTCCAGCACCGCGATGGGCAGGCCGTTGATAAAGCAGATCACGTCGGGGCGGCGCAGCTGTTTACTGCCGGCAATGGTGAACTGATTGATAGCGCGGAAGCGGTTACTGTCGATGTTATCGAAGTCGATCAGCAGCGCGTGGTCGTGTACCACACGCTCCTCCCTCTCACCTTGGGAGAGGGCCGGGGTGAGGGTCTTGTACTCGACCGGCACGCCCTCCAGCAGCAGGCGATGAAAAGCGCGGTTGCTCACCACCACATCAAGACTCTCCGGCTTCAGTACCTGAGCGATGGCCTGCTCAATGGCACTATCGGGCAGGTGCCGATTGATGCGGCGAATACCCGCTTCCAGATCAGCCAGTAGCAAAACCTGATTGTAGTTCTGCCGCTCTGGCGTCGGTCCATCATGGGCGATGTCTGGCCCGTGGGCGATCTCCCAGCCGTTCTCGGCAAACCACTCCAGGCAGAGCTGTTCCAGCTGATCTTCGTTCATGCGTTTACTCCCTCTTCGGTGGAATCCTTGAGCAAAACAAAGTGCTCAACCAGACGAATCATTAGCTCCTTCTGGTCCGGCAGGCTTTCGGCTACCAGCAGCGCCAGGGCGACCAGAGTATTGTCGTTGATCAGCTGCTCAACCGGTTTGGCCAGCAGGTGCTGATTCAGCCGCAGATACCACAGGAACAGAAACGAGCCTGTCCGCTTGTTGCCATCGGCCAACGGGTGATTCGTGGCAGCTCCAGCGCATCCCTGCGCCCGCTGCATACCGTACATCCTGTACATAACTACAAAATACAACAGGTGCGCAGCACGGCTGGCCACATTGGGGTAGAACAGCTCGTCACCAAAGCCCTGTTCGATGGTCGCCAGCGCGGAGGCCAGGCCATCGCCCCGCAGCTTGCCGAACAACTCGGTCGCTTCACCCTTGGCGATCAGGGTCTGCTGCAGCTGGGCAATGGCGGTCAGTACCTCCTCCAGCCCCAGGGACTGCATCTGGTTCTGTCTAACGCCGACATCGGTCAGGCTCTGCTCGTCATAGCCCTGCAGCAGACTCCAGGAGCGGGCGTAGTCGCGGATCACATCCACCACCGCCTCCCCCGCAGGTGCCAGCAGTTGCTGGTTGCTCAGGGTGCGGGACAGCAGTGCCACCGCCTGTTCGAACTCGATTCCACGCTCAGTCAGACGCTGCTGATTGAGGGTGTAGCCCTGCACCAGATGCTGTTTGAGCACGCCAGTAGCCCATTGGCGAAACTGTGTAGCGCGCATGGAGTTGACGCGATACCCGACCGAGATGATCGCGTCCAGACTGTAATGCTTGGTGCGATACCGCTGACCATGGTCGGCCATGTGTTCCAAAATGGAACATGTGGCCTGCTCGTCCAGCTCACCACTTTTGAAAATATTGCTTAAGTGCTTGGTGATGGCCGGGCGCTTAGTGCCAAACAGCTCGGCCATCTGCGCCTGACTGAGCCAGACGGTCTCTTGCTCCAATGCCACCTCAAGCCGAGCCTCTCCGTCACTGGAAGTGAAGATCTGGATCTTCGGGTCACTCATGGTTGGCCTCTCTGTTCTCATCGCGACTTGTCAAGCCTGAAAGCAGATCCAACATCGCCTTCTGTGGCCAGAGGCAGCCCTGGCCTTTCACCGTGCGCGGTGTTTGCGCCATCCACGCGCCCTGGCGGTAGCCGGTGATCTCGGCGACGTTGATGTTGTCGTAGTGCAATGCAAGCTCTATGTCCTGACCCATCCGGTTGAGCGTGCCTTGAACCGAGCGGTTGCACTGAGTGTCGATCTGCAACGGTCGCAAATGACGCTGTGCCGCATCAAGCTGCCCTTGTTTCGCGCCGCACTTGAGCAGTGTGTTCATCAGCGCATCCACAAAGCGGTCGTTCAGCTCGGCAAAGTCCGGTTTGGTCAGCGCAGGTAGTAACAGCGGAAAGCGGGTCCCATCGTGTACCAGCAGCACACAGTTGCGTCGCTGATAGGTCACCCGATTACCGTGCCAGCCGCTGAGCGGATTGGCATCCATAGGCTCTGCATCAAACAGCCAGGCGCTGCGTGGCGTCGATGGCAGCTGCCCCTGTTGATCCACAGGCAGGCGCTCGAACAGCTTGCGCGTGGCGTGGAGCTGTATCATTGGATTACCTCGGCTGAACAGAACAAAGTACTACCCAACAACAATCCAATAGCCACCAACGCCATACCGATGGGCAATGAAAATTCGAGAATAAACCAGCGCCAGCGTTGGCTAGCTTGTAGCATATCAAAGCCAGTTTCATACCTTTGTAATGCTGCCTCGATATGAGCTCCTTTATTGGATAGCTCTTCAATACGCTGCTTAATCAGATTTACAGCTGGCGGGATGTTTTTTGCGGAGGCACCGTCAAAATCAAGTTTATGCTCGTTCGCTAAATCACTGTCGAGGTACTGCTTGGTGTTTTCCATCCACCAGCCCGACAAAGTAGCTTGCTCTGGGCTATCAGCTCCAGCTTCCCCCTGTTCGCCATCGTTCCAGATTGTATCGTTCTTCGGCTTCGGCAAAACCATACCGGTCAAGCGAAGGCGCCATTCGCAGAACTTATCCCAACCGCTCCATAGAAAGTGCACAAACAAATAGCCAACACCGATCAACAACAGCCAATCAATAGCCGTCGACTTGATGCCCTTTAGTTTGATACCAACAAAGGATGACGCCTCTAAGTCGATCCCTGTGGCTGCGAGCTTGTAGGTCAAGACTACGGCGCATAGCGCTATTAAGTTGCGCCGGATTCGCAGCGTGTTCTCATCAAAAACCTGCATGAAAGGCTCGGCGAACCATCTCTTCTTGTCCGCAACTAGGTCCTGCCATAGCTTTTCTGAACTCACTCAGCCACCTCGACACTAGGCGGCTCCGATTTCAGCTGCCGGTTTATTTTCTGCAGCGGCTTCTGCAGGGCGCTTTCCAGCTTGGTCATATGCTCCACCAACCACTGGATCATCTCCGGCCAGTTGGCTTTGTCGTAACCATCGACTGGCTTGCTGTACTGGATGCGGCAGGCTTTCTTGTTGGGCAGGGGTGACCAGGCCAGCGCATCGCCAAAGGCGGCTTCAATGGCCTCTTTTTGCGCGGCCAGGTGGTTGAACACGATGGTGTTCACCTCCGCCTCGCTGCGCTGCAGGCTGAACTCCACCCGGATCTCGTTTTTGCCAAAGATCAGGTTGTAGGGCATGGAGCGGAGGCCAGACCCCGCGCTGAGCCAATGATCTTTTGAGGGGCTGATGTTGTTGTAGAGGCTGCAGGAGCTATGGCTGAAGGCATCCAGCGCCTGTTCCCAGAACGCAAGCCGCAGGGTATGGCGCTGCTTCTGCTCGGTGTCGGCGCTTTTCTCTTCCGCCTCTTTGGCCACCATGCCGATCATAAAGTCGGAGGATTCCGGCGTCGGTATGATCTGCTCGACGCTCAGGAACTGCTCGGAACCGGACTGAAACGGAGTGGCCTTGAAGCACTGGCAGGCGATGCCGAACTGGCTCAGCCAGAGCACGGTGTTGGTCACTTCCTTGCGGTAGCGGGCTGCCACAAAGATCAGGCGCTGGGTCTTGATGCGGTTGATCTGGGCGGCTTCCAGCCCGTCCACATCGAGGAACTCGATCAGGTTGTCAACGGCATTGGCGGCGGGCTGGCCGCTCTCCTGCGCCTTCTGGTTGAGGTAGCGCTGGTAGATGTCGACCACTTGTTGTTTGCTGAGGTTGGCGCAGTAGCTGGCGTACTTGAGTGCCTGCCAGACCACATCGCGACCGGTGTCATCGAGTTTGTTTTCGATGATCACCAGATTGCCCTCCTTGCCCAGCGCTAACAGGTCTAGGCGTTCGCGGGTATCGTCGAATCCGTCGAACTCCTTCTGGATGATCAGCAGCTCGTCGCCTTCGCCTTGCGCCAGCGCCTGGGGGCAGTTTTCCAACCACTCCTGCAAGTGTTTGCGCTCGGTAAAGCCCAGCTCGCCAAAGCGCTTAGCTTCCAGCGGCGCGATACGGTTCTGCTGCGGATCGATCTTAAACATGGGCTACGTCCTGTAACTGGGTTTGCGCTTCGGGAAGAGTAAGTTCGCCGGAGAGGAGCTTGGGGAGCAGCGTGTCTCTCATCTCGGAAAGAATTCGCGACTGACGTACCAACGACTCAATCTGGAGATACAAGCCACTAACTTTCGCTGAGTAAAGCTCGATTACATCCGGTGCCGGAACAACTGCGGGGATAGCCTTGAAGTTCTTCTTACTGATCTCGGCGAATGTTGTGCCACTTGCTCGCCCTTTGATCTCATCCATCCGAGATTCGCACCACTGAAGAACATACTCCGGCGTGAGGCGTTTATCGCACTTCATCGCTATGTAGCCTTGGTTGACCGCAACAGGGGTCTTTGCCAAGGCTAGATAACCAACGGGAGCACGGGAAGACATCAGAACTGTATCCACGGGCAGCAGCCCCGAACTGATCTTGGCCAAGCCCACAGGGGTGATCTTTCGCTCGGTATCGATTAGCACTTTGTCATTCAGGCTGGAGAGGTCCTTCGGAGTCGTCCAGTGGATGTCACCGCCTTCCCAGAAATCGGGATTCTTGGTGGATGGGGTGCCACCACCAACAACTGTAACCTCGTCTCCGATCTGGCTGACCTCCCACCCCTCCGGAATGAGGCGGCCCGCCCCTGGGCCGCCCCCTGCGGGCGCACCCTGTGCGTCCAAATTCGTTCCCGACGAATTTGTCTCCCCCAACTCACTCTCCTGCAACGCGGCAGGGAACAGCGCAGCGGTGGCTTGGAGTTCGGCGTACTGCTCGGGCTGTTCGGCGGCCATCTGGGCGAGTGGGTCGGGAGCGCCTGCGGCGGATGCGTCAGCATCAGGTAGAAAGCGCCCACTGATCACCCGCATGGCGGCCAGTTCACTGGCTATTGCTCCTGCATAGCCAGCACTCCCGACATCCCTGTCGGTCGCGGCCAGTATCTCCTCCTCCGTGACGTCGGGGTGCTCTTGCAGATAGTGCTGACGCGCGGCGATCTTGGCCTTGACCGGTTCGAAATCGACAAACCAGCTCTTGAAGATCGCCTGCGCCATCTGTTCGAGGGTTTGGTTGATTTGGTGGTTGTTACGGATTTTGCTGTCGAGAGTGCCGAGTGTACTCGCGATGTTTTCTTGCTCATCCAATGGAGGTAGGACAATGCTCAGTGTTCTCTGAGAAGTTATGGGAACCTGATTTCTCGTCGTTTGGCTCATCACTGCGGCCAGTTGGTTCTGGAAATCTCGGCCAGAAAAAAATGCCGCTAAGTAACGTGGTAATAGCCTCGTGGTATCTAGGCGGTAGTGAGTTAAAGAGGTTCCAATCAGAACGCGCTCCTGAAGTTCAGGAACTATCGCCACCCTTCCTACCGTTGCATTGTGTGAGAGCAAAACATCCCCTGACTCGATAAAGCCAAAGGTAAACTTGTTCGCCTTTTCTTCATCTAGACGAGGCGCGGCATCTAGGTCGATATTGCCTGCATCGTCTAGAAGTTTGGCTGTGAGGAAAGGCACCCCTTCATCACCAAATTCAGCCGCACGAGGGTACTTTGAGCCATGGTTACCGTCTTTCTGTATTTTGATGGTACCGTTTTCGATCAATGATCTAATGGTCACACGTGGCCATTCAGCACTCATACCCCAGCCCCCCCAGATTGCGCTTGATCGCCGCTTCCAGTCGGTCACTCTCGTCAAACTGCGCTTTGAGCTGCTCGCTCAACCGCGCCATCTTTTCGGCAAAGGGTTCACCGTCGTCCTCCTGATCCGGTGCGCCCACATAACGACCCGGCGTCAGCACGAAGTCGTGCTTGGCGACCTCCTGAAAGTCCACCGAGGCGCAGAAGCCGGGCACGTCTTCATAGTCTTTGCCTTGCTGGCCGCTCTCGGCCATCCCTGGCCTACGCGGCACTTGGGCTCCTGCCCGGCGCCATGCATGGAAGGTGTCGGCCACCTTGCGGATATCGTCGGCGGTGAAGTCGCGCAGCACGCGGTCCTTCATGTAGCCGAGGCTGCGGGCGTCGATAAAGAGGACTTCACCCTTGCGGTTGCGCTTACCGGACACGGCTCCTGCCTGTCCTTTATCCTTGGTCAGGAACCAGATACAGGCGGGGATCTGGGTATTGGTAAACAGCTGTCCCGGCAGGGCCACCATGCACTCAACAAGATCCTCTTCGATCAGCCGCTTACGGATCTCGCCCTCGTTGTTGGTATTGGAACTCATGGAACCGTTGGCCAGTAGCAACGCCATGCTGCCGGTGGGGGCGAGGTGGTGGAGCATGTGCTGTATCCAGCCGAAGTTGGCATTGCCCTTGGGCGGGGTGCCGTACTGCCAGCGCACGTCGTCGGCCAGCGATTCGCTCCACCAGTCCTTGATGTTGAACGGCGGGTTGGCCATCACGAAGTCGGCGCGCAGGTCCGGGTGCTGGTCGTCGAGGAAACTATCGGCGTTCTTCTTGCCGAAGTTGAAGTCGATGCCACGGATTGCCATGTTCATGGCCGCCAGCTTCCAGGTGGTGGGGTTGGACTCCTGGCCGTAGACGGAGATGTGCTTGCGCTGCTCGGCAGGGTCGTAATGCTGCTCGACGGCATGCTCCTCGATGAACTTGTCAGAGGAGACGAAGAAGCCGCCCGAACCCATCGCTGGGTCGTAGACGCGCCCGCTGTAGGGTTCCAGCATCTCGACGATCAGGGTGACAATGCTCTTCGGGGTGTAATACTGGCCACCCTGCTTGCCTTCGGCGAGGGCGAACTGGCCGAGGAAGTATTCGTAGACGTGGCCGAGGATGTCCTTGCTGTGCAGGTTGAGGGCTTGGCCCTTGAACACCGGGTTGGAGAAGGAGGTATCGGAGAAGGAGTTGATCAGGCCGATCAGCTTGTCGTTATCCAACTGGTACTGGCTGATGCGGTTGAGGATGCCCTTGAGCTTGGCGTTGCTCTTCTCGATCTCTTCCAGCGCGTTGTCGATCAGCCAGGAGACGGAGCGCAGCTTCACCTCATGACCGGCATCGTCTTTCCACAGCACCGAGCCGACCGGCAGGATCGCTTTCTCTTTCAGCGTGCTCCAGCGGGCGTGTTTGGGCACCCAGAAGATATTGGCTTCGGCGTAGTAGTCCTGCTGCTCCAGCTCCTCACGCAGCGCCTCTTGATATTCGTCATCGCTATCGTAGTCTTCCCGCGGCAGGTAGTAGAGGTTGTCGTCATCGGCCTGATGAAACAGCTCCAGCAGCTGCTGCTGGCGTTCCTCAAAGGCATCGGAGACGTACTTGAGGAAGATCAGCCCCAACACGATGTGCTTGTAGTTGGCAGCGTCGAGGTTGGCGCGCAGCTTATCGGCGGCTTTCCAGAGTTTGTCGTCCAGTTCCTTCAGAAACTGCTGTTCGGTGGCGTTCATAGGACTCCTGTTACCTCAATTGCAAACATGCCTGCCAACTTTAAAGTCTGACACGATCGTACGCATCGCAAGAAGAGAACAATAGTACCTGCCAACGGCCACAGGGCATACCAGCCAGATCAATAGAACGAGCCCTCAGTGCTCGCCGCCCCCGCAGGAACGAGGTGGTCACCTTCGGCTAGCGGCGCGACAGTCGCGCCCGGTACCTTTTGATCGCCGGGCTCCAGCGTTGCTCGATATAGCGGTCCCGTTCGGCTTCGCTGTAAAACAGGTAGCAGCTAATCCCCCCGCTTTCATCGTCCTCCTCCAGCAGGGCGCATTCATTCACCAGCACACAGGGCTCGCCGGCGACGGTCAGCCCTTTGGTGATAGAGCCCCCCTCACCCCGCAGTACCACTTCATGCCGGGTGAGTTCTGGCTCGGAGTGCTCGATGCGCCGGGGTTCTACCGGCTGCTGCGTCCGTGGGTCCGGCTCCTTATTCATGGTTCCTCCATCGAGGATTCATCCTGACTCAAGCTTAACGAGCGATCCGTTGCCGATGTAGACTGTACAAAGACTCAGGTCGCCTGAGGCGACAGGTGCATGGCTACCCCGAAGCATCAGGGTAGCCATGCAGGGAGTTATCCTCCCCGCATGGCTGAGGGCAACCCCGGCTCAGCCACTCCACCACTGCTGGCGATCCTGCAGGGTTTTGATCAGCGCCCGCTCGAACCACTGCTCTGCGTTCTCTCCGCGCTGGCGTAAGCCCTGTACCGTGACCCCGCTGCGTTCGATCCAATAGAGGATCGCCTCGCCATTGGTGCGAGCGTCACTGCCGGGGGCTAACAACGCCACCAAATGATTGCCCTGCACCACCTCCAGGCGGTGCGCCAGGCGTTGGGCCAGGTGACGATGACTCCGTTTTCGCTCCATCTCCCGTTGCGCGGCCTGCCAGAGTTGATCTGCCAATTTAGTGTTCATGGCTCACCTCCCCTGCTGCCGAGGTCGATTCCAGAGTGCTGGCCAACAGCCGCTCGAAGGCAGACCCATCCTGACGGGTCAGGTTGGGAACGTAGCGCGAGTAGACCCGGAACAGCATCTCGGTGTTGGCATGCCCCATTTGGCGAGCGATCCACTCCGGGCTCTCACCGCTGGCCAGCCACAACGTGGCGGCTGTATGGCGGGTCTGGTAGGGACGGCGCGGCTCCAGTTCGAGATAACGCAGCAGCGGATACCACACCCGCCGGGTGATGTTGTTGTGGCTGATCGGGTTACCGTTGCGATTGCAGAACACGTAGTCGTGAGCACCGGTGGCATCGCGCTGGCGCAGCAACGCCTCGTACACCGGCTGGGCCATGGCGATCTCGCGTTGGCTGCCGTCGGTTTTGGTGTACTCCTTACGGCCATTGACGATGGTTTCGCGCACCAGAATCTGGCGCTTGTCGAAATCCACAAAACGCCACTGTAGCCCGTCGATCTCGCCGGTGCGCATGCCGGTAAAGAAGCGGACACAGTAGTAGTCGCGAAAGTCGGGGCGCACGGTATCGAGAATCAGGTTGATCTCCTCCAGGGTGAAGGGGTCAATATCACTCTTCTGTACCTTGAGTTGCTTGATCCCCCGGTAGGGTGAGGTAAACTCGAAACGGTCGGCTGCTTCATTCAAGATCATCCTCAACACTTTCATGTGTCGATTGATGTGCCACGCGGATAGACCTTTGCCGTTTTTGCGCACGACTTTGGCGAGCTGGGCGCGAAACTGCAGTAGATCTGCCTTGGTGATGTGGTCGACCCCTTTTTCCCCGAACGCCTGTAGCAACCGGCGGTCGATCACGCCGCGAATGCTAGCCCGGTAAGATTCGCGCCAGGCAACATGGGCTTCGTCGTACCAGGTTTCAACAAAGTCGGCGAACAGGGGGGCTTGAGCGAAGTGCCTCGCTACCAGGCTATTCTGCTGCCTCAGCTTTTGCGCCATAGGGCTTGCACGAAAATATTTGGCGTAGTCGAACTGACCCAACACCATCTCCGCTTCCATGCGCTTAAGCATCGTTTCCAGCTTGCGACGGTTGTTTGGGGAATCGTCCAGTAACGTTTGCTCCCTGCAGCGATGATTCTGAAAACGAAAATCGATAAACAGTTTATTGGTTTCTTTCCGCACGCGAACCTTACCCATGGCACCGCCCTCCATTCGCCATGGGGATACCGATCGCCTCTTCGGAATACTGCCCGATATCGCGCTGAATGGTTTCCCATATATAGAGAATCTTGCGCCCGCCAAACGGACGAATGTAGTGAACCCCCTCCAGCAATACGGAGTCCTTCAGGCGCTCCCGAATTGTGCGACTGTCGTACTTAATGCGCTCCGAAAGCTCCTGAGTGGTGAGATATGTTTGTTTCATAGCAATAACCTCTAGCGTGTGATTTATGGTCAAAAGAAACCAAAATGATTTCTTGCTAAATATTATAAGGCGCTAAAAAACTACAGCTTTCGGGGCTAATTTCTGAATAAATAATCCCTGTTTCAGGTGAATGATTTTCACTCGGATTTAGCAATAGTCAGGGTGTTTGCCGATAGGAAAGGCCCCAGGAATATACTGAAAAGGCGGCCACACATAGTGGGAATATTGTTCGGGTCGCTTCACAACTATGGTTTCGCTAAAGCGCCATATTGGGAATTCTGGCTGACAGGGAAGTATTAAGTCATCGACGACTAAGAGCTTGTCCGTTGAGACTCAAGGGGGACTGGCTTAGAACAGGGCAATGGTCATTTTCGGGGAGGTAAGATTTCTGGCGTCGCAACCCGGTCTCAAATTGGTCTCAATTTGGTCCCAGGCAAAAAAAACGGCCTAGCGAAATTCGCTAAGCCGTTGATTTGTATGGCGCACCCTAGAGGATAAATCCCAACGGCTTGGGGCCGTTGGTCCCCTGCGGGCTTCGCTGCGCTCGTTGCACAATGCTGGCGCATCGTGTCGAACCTCCGAGGTTCGAACGCCCAGATCACACATACAAAAAAGCCCACACAAGGTGGGCATTTTTGTATGTGGCGCCCTCCGGAGTGTAGCCCGGCATAGGCCCTGAATCGTTATCAATCGGTTTAACTCCGCTTAATCAGTAGGTTACATCGATACGCAACCCTTGAACCGCCCCATTCGACACCGATCAGGCACGTTTACTGGTCACAATCCGGAATTCTTGAAATGCAGTTTTGTAAATGTTTTGAGTGCTGCCCAATATTCGTTATTAATCGCTGCTTATCTGCGCCTGCTTGGATCATCTTCGTTTCCAACTAATAGGGGGCGATTAACTTTCCACGTATCACCAATGTGAACTTACTGTAGCCCACCCCCTTCACAGAACGTGGTGACCTGGACGGGATTACCTAGCATCACCTGCGACCCTCAAGCAGGGTGAGGGCTTTAAAAAACCTGTAAACAGGTCTTAAGCAGTTGCCCGGCAGGCCGATGAGACCTACAATAAGGTCTTCTTATAGGTCTCAAGGTGTGAAAATGTCCCGCCAAATATTAGCTGATACCTGTGTCAGCATTTCCGAGTTAAAAAAGAACCCCAGCTTTGTTGTCTCTCAGGGTGAAGGGTTTCCCGTAGCTGTACTCAATCGCAATGAGCCCGATTTCTACTGCATTCCGGCTACCGCTTGGGAAGAGATTGTTGACCGGCTGGAAGATGTTGAGCTGAATGCCATCGCGGATGCACGACAGGATCAAGCTATCATCGAGGTCGATGTGAATGACCTATAAACTGGCGTTTCGTGAAGATGCCAAAAAAGAGTGGGATAAGCTAGCCTCCTCCGTGAAAGAGCAGTTTAAGAAGAAGCTTATTGAGCGCTGCGATAACCCTCGGGTACCGAGCTGCCGCTTGTCAGGTGCCAAAGACCGCTACAAAATCAAGCTACGCCAAGCCGGCTTCAGACTGGTGTACGAAGTGCATGACGAAACAGTTACCGTGATTGTGGTTGCCGTAGGTAAGCGGGAGCGAAACCTGGTCTACAAAATCGCAGCAAAGCGAGTTTAACCCTCATGCAGGTTAGCGAAGCTTTCTACCCCCCTGGGAGCCTTCGCCGAGAAGGTTTCATGATATGGGGGAAAGGTCACGCTAAAGCGGAGGAGGAAGTTCAGAGTCCGCTGTATGCTTTTGTTAAATTTTTTATTGAATAACGTGCTCATGCGGATTGATGAAAAGCCAAAGCGACAGTCTTATTTTATTTCCTAATGCTGCATCCAGGCAAAACCCAGAGTAAATATCCTTAGTCGGCCCCTCAGTCGTTTCGCGAAAAGACGCAGTCATTAGATTTATGGCCTCATCAATTGAAAACTCGGAATCTAAAGTAGTAAGTACATTGTCCATAAAGTCAAGATCATATCTCCCTTCACCAGTTGATGCTACTGCATATACAGAGGAAGTATCTTTAAAAGAGTAACCACACTTTTCAATATGCGGAATAACATCTTCATCCCAAAATGTATCAAACTGCTTATTGACTTCACTGGTCATTGAAATATAGCCCAACTGAAAAGAAGTATCAGGTATCCCATCGTACAAGAACCCAATATTTGAATTCAAAAAAAACGTACCAAGCACGCATGGTTCATAATTGACACGAATAATATCAAGTAGTGATTCAAGATATTCGGATGGCCTATCAAACTGCCCTGATACTTGAAAACAAGTTTTACCGCTTTCTTCCCTATAACGAACTACACCATCTTCGCTGACAGGATCCAGATTATTCTCCTTTGAAAGTTCGATTAAATCGTAAACTCCTTCCATAACTTCTTCCAATTTGTTTTGAAAATTTACGGGGGATTTTATGTTGTTATTATCTTTCATCCTGTTAAATACCTTCTTGTTAAGTTCCCACAAAATCCCATCTATATCCGTTTTGTACCCATTGATATTTAGATATCGAAGTGCAGCCTAGGCTAGGTTCTGAATTGTTTTAAATCGGTATAACCTTAAAGCCAGCAGGTTATCCCGATATACCGTTATTCAAACATTCCCTTTCGACTCCGATCAGACACATTTTGGGGTCACAATCCGGCATTTTTGAAATCCAGTTTTATAAATGTTTTGAGTGTGCAAAATATTCATTTGCGGCTCATTCGGGTTTCCTGCTAAACCATTTCCGAGCCTGAGAGGCTGAAGGTAATTCAGCTAACCAAAAATGGCATAGTAATCATCGCCATGCCAAATACAGTTCAGCCTGTCTATCTCAAAGACGCCTAAAAAAAGTGACTTATACTCGTCGTGCGCCAATGGTCCATCCAGGTAGACAACGTGCTTTCTTAGTGTTTGGGGATGAAGGGGCGCCCTCGTGGGGAAAGCGGCATTCAGTTTAAGACGCCCGGGGTCCGCCCAGCGTAACTGTGCCGGTTCTCCCATAAGTCTAGTCGGAGTCAACCATACCGCTTGTGAGCTCTACCCCCTGATCAATATCGGCGGCTTCGTTCATTACGATGCCATCATAGATCCAGAAAACGCCTGTTTTTGCCCACACGCCTTTCTTCCTTATTAGTCTTTGATTGGTTGTTTAACAACATCCCACATCAGATCTCCAAACCCTCTCACCCACCATTCCAACATTGCGCTTTCGATAACGGTCGCGGTAATGACAATATGATCATCGGACACGATCGCTTTTTGATCATTGGAGAGTTTTGACTCAAGGAGGTGGTAGCCGGCCTCACGATCGACGGTAAATCTAAGCCTGATTTTCTGTCCCTCGCCAAACCCAAAGCGCCCGTCAAAATCGTATTTCTCTAAGCTGAAATTATGGGGACGGGTAAAGCGTATGGTTTTTACCCGCGCCGATACGATCCGGTGCAGCGCTATACTTCGCTCGTTGTCATAACCATCAAATCGACATACCAGATAGAGGCGCGTTCCTTGCTGGGCCAGTCCCAGCGGCATGACGTCATATTCCGCTTCGTACTCGGAGGCGTTGACATATTGAATGTGTAGCCAATGGTTCTGGTATAGAGCGGCGCTTACCGATTCGAAAACTCCCTCTGCTATAGGAGGGGGAAGTAACGGCTGGGAGGTGTCGACTACGCGAACCTTATCCCGCCACTCGTGCTCCGGCTTATTGGAATCATCCAGTTTGCGCCGTGACTGCTTAAAAAATGGCTCCATTGATTTCATTAGCTTGGGAGGAAGCAGATTGTGTAAATATTGCTCGGCCAGGGTCAGGAGCAGGGATTCCTGCTCTGACAACATGGGTACGGAAAACCCAGACGAGCTTTTCATCCAGCGATATCCGTAGGGCTTGGTGCGATCATCACGTTCGATGTCGAACTCCAGGCTGAGCATATCCAGTTGCCGCTGAATTGTTCGGATGTCGCGATGAATACCGGCACAGAGAAGTTGCTCATGGATCTCTTTCGCCGATGCAGATCCGTGTTTCGGTATCCGTCGCAGTATTTCCAACGATAGTGAGAGGGTTTCAATGTTTCCGGCGCGTTTTCCCATGAGGGTATCTCAAAATTATGAATGAGTTCGGTCTAGGGCGGGTAAGCCCATAGGCGGATTAAGGTACAGGTTTGAAGAACGGTAATGTCGATAGTTGCTTCATGCAACAGGCTTCCTCTTTTATCAACAGAATATCAAATAAATCCTATGGGATATTTTTTCCCATCTTCTTTACAAGCAATTTCGGCCGCAAGTGCCTCTACAAAGGCCACCGATGACTCAATCGGTGCAAAGCGCGAGCGCCGAACCACTACTGCATAATCGCCAGGTGTCAGAAGTTCAAGTCGCTCTATCGCCTTGAGGGCGTTTTCACAGGGCGCCCCTAGATTGAGCTTGTGGCAGTAACGGCGAAGCAATTCACCACGCTGCGCACGATCGAGGAAGTCAAAATGCACCTTAAGATCAAAGCGCCGCAGAGAAGCCTGGTCCAGGGAATCCATCAGGTTGGTCGTCACGATAAACACACCTTTATAAGACTCCATCTGGGTCAGCATCTCGTTGACATGAGAGATCTCCCAGGGACGTTCAGCTCTTCGACGATCCTGTAAAAAGCTATCCGCTTCGTCAATAAGAAGAACCGCCTCGTCTTGCTCTGCCTCTTCGAACGCCGTTGCGATATTGCGTTCGGTCATCCCGATATAGGGTGATATAAGATCTGATGCGCGCTTGGTCACAAGGTGGCGATCCATAGTCTCCGCCAACCAATACCCGAACGCCGTCTTTCCGGTCCCCGGGGGGCCATACAGACAAAGGCGCCCTTGACCTGCTTGAGCTAATCCCTCGGCAGCAGCGCTTAAGTCAAAGTCGGCACTGATAAAGTCGGGGTCATAAAAGCTCAGATTATCTGTCATCGCTAAAAAATTGCCGGGATTATGGCCCTGCGCCTTGAGTGTGTTGCGTATCAGGATCTCAAACGCCTTAACAGGGGGCATTTGGCAGCTTCGCGCCTTAACCAACGACACTACGGACGCGGCTCGAGTAATAACAGCGGGAGCGAGTGCATCTAACTTGGAGATGCAACGAATTGTCTCTTCGTCTAGAAAATCGGCACAGGTTCTTTTCAATATTCGTTCGCGCTGAGACACCGGCGGAATCGGGACCTCGACCACCATGTCGAACCGACGTATGTAGGCGGAGTCAATTCCCGCGATGGAGTTGGTTAACCAAAAGGTAGGAACCGAGTTCGATTCAAGCATCTGGGTAATCCAGGCTTTACTTTTTTGCGTCGGGTTGATCCCGAAGGGGTTAGCATCATCCTCTTCAAAGATATCGGATACCTCCTCGAATAGGAGAATGGAATTACTCTTTTGCAGAAAGCTTTGAGCCGCACGGTAGGCCATGAGTCGTGCCTCTCCTTTCAGGGGGTCACCTGATTCACTCTGGCGCGCCACCTCGAAGAGGTTGACGCCGACCTCTTTGGCAACAAGCCGGGCTAATTCAGTCTTTCCTGTTCCCGGAGGGCCATAGACCAAAAAATTCATACCCGAGTTATCTTTGCGTTCAGTTTCACTGAGGTATGACCTAAGAAGAGATAACTCTGCCTGTAGACCGGGGTAGTCATCGGGTGTCAGGCTAGTAGGTGCACTCTTTCTAACCCGGTCGCGAATCAACCAGATGGGATCGATAAGATTAGTGGTCATGCTCTCTGAAAAACTGGCGCTGATGAGGTCCATTTTGCTGTCGAGAGAGAATCTGCCATTGCTATCGATGACGACTAAGCCGCTTCGACTTAGCATGCCACCTGGCCCTAACGAATGCTGTACCGTAATTTCGGGAAGGCCCAATATAATCGAGAGGGTCCGATAGGCTTCAGCATTCGATAGGTCACCAAGATAGTAGGTAGCAAGCATCAGCGCTCGATTGGTATTCAGAAGGATGATGAAGCGTAGGACATCGCAATCCGCATCAGACAGGCTGACTAACTGACGCAGTCGCTGAATATTCTGGGTCAGAATGGGTGAGCTGTCATCGGAGATTTTTTCCGCATCACATTGCTCGTAGGCTTCGATCAGTTTCAGGCGAACGGCTGCTCTGTTAAATTTGTCACCAAACTGTTCATCGACCAATGTCAATCCAACAGCATCCGCTAATTGATCATCGGCAAAGCAGTCTGCCTTGATAAAATGTCGATACCCTTCAAGTGGAACCAGACAACGAAGCACCCATAGACGTATGTCTCCCACTAAACTCTGAGTACACGGTGTCGTTTGTTCTTCGCCTCTTACAAGCCACTTGGGTGTCGTGCTCATAGTGTCGCTCCATAGTTCTCAATACGACACAATTATGGAGATCCATGCGACGTATTGTGACGCATAAAGTTCCAGGTAACAGGCTTCTATGAAGCGAAGTAAATAGGAATGTGATGTGATGTTTAGCTCTGAAGGGGTGCCTGCAACCTGGTAGAGCAGGGTAAGTTTAAGTCCATCAGTCGGTTTTTAAGGTTGTTTAGGTACTTAGATAGTAGGCATCAATAACGGATTTTATGAACTCCTTTTGCTCTACAGAAATAGATTGATCTATAACTGCATTAGGCCCGCCTTGAGTTGCAAAATATGGCACGTCAATTAAGACGATCCCTTTATCTAGACAAAATTCTTTGACTTTGTTTCGAGCAACGTCAAACTTTTCGCCTGGCCCAGTTGAAAAAACTACCACCTTAACTCTTTTTGCGATATCCAAGTTGAAGACGCTTAATATGTGCTCCTCTATAGATGCTGAATCAACAGCAGCACGGATACAGTCTTTATCACTTTCAGCATTCAGTATTGGGTGGGGGATAGCGTTTGTGAAGAGCACTGGTCCTGCGTTACGCTTAATACATTCACGTCTTAGGTGTAACTTCGAACTAGCGCAACGCTGTATGAAAGTAAGTGACCGATTCCAAAATGTCGATCTTGAAGAAACTGTTTCATCATAGATGGACACTCCTGGTATAACTTTATTGCTTCCATTACTTTCTCTGCCGAATACCATAATTAGTGGGAAATCGAATTGTTCCGTTTCCCCAAAAGCTACTACCGAGAAATCTATTCCCTGATCCATAAGCCCTATCTCAATGTCAACGTCTAAAGTCCATAGTAAGAATACGGTTTCTAGGCCTTCCTGTCAGCAACGGCTACTTTAATGGCTCCTACCTCTTCGATAGGGTCAGCATGTAACCCTTCCCTAAACTATGACCGGTAAAATTTATCTTCGAGTTATCATCCAATGTTTTACTAATGAACCTATCCCACACACCCATGCCAATAAGCGCCTCATACTATGGAATACCATACTGTAGGTCCGCATAGGCATCCTGAGCATTGGATTCAGTGCCAGCGAATGCGACAATGCACTCTTTGTTCCCCTGAGCACCCTTACGCATCCAGACGTTACAATCCAACCCAGAACCCAAATCAGAAAAGCGATTTAGATACTGTAACCCTTCTGCCAAAGCTGCTTGAGCGGACTTAGGGGGAGTAATGGGTTCTGTGCCCATGACCCAATAGGACCAAAAACGGGGCAATGGTCATTTCAAAATCCCTTTCACGAGCGCCAAAAAATCCGGGCACAGAATGGACACAATTTGGGCACAAGCCGTCAGAAGGGTTATTTTGAGGTTTTAGGGCAAAGGTCACGGGGGAGAGATGGCGCACCCTAGAGGATGAATCCCTACGGCTTGGGGCCGTTGGTCCCCTCCGGGCTTCGCTGCGCTCGTTGCACAATGCTAACGCATCGTGTCGAACCTCCGAGGTTCGACACGCCCAGATCACACATACAAAAAAGCCCACACAAGGTGGGCATTTTTGTATGTGGCGCACCCTAGAGGATTCGAACCTCTGACCTCTGCCTCCGGAGGGCAGCGCTCTATCCAGCTGAGCTAAGGGTGCGGAACAGGCGGGCTATGATACTGATCCACCCCGGCCTCGTCCAGTGTTTGCTGCGCCCGGGTCGCTATCGTGCTTCAGGGCCAAAAAGGGTGGGCGGATCATCGGCTTTCCAGGGGGGATATTTAACCATAATGGCGGCAAATAGCGGGGTGGCAAGTCCCTCATCCAGCCATTTGCGTAGGCGGGGATAGGAGGCGGTATCAAACCAGTTCCGGTCGACATGGGCGAACTGGCGTACAAAGGGAAAGATCGCTGCATCCGCTAGCCCCCAGCTTTTACCCTGCAACCCCACGCGGGCTGTTAGCCGCGCCTCCAGCTCTGCGAGAAAGCGCTCCCCTTCGGCTCGATAGGCCTCGGCTGCGCGCTCAGGAAACCGATCGGCGTATTTATAGCGATCCAGCCAGTGCTTGAAATCGCCATCGTTGCGCTCGATCAGGGTAGCAACATCACCCTCCCTATCCGCGGCGGGCAACCACTGGTGCGGGTCGTGCCGGGACAACGCCCAGTGCATGATGGCCAGGCTTTGCTCTATCACCTGCCCATCGCTGAGCTGCAGTACGGGCACCGTGGCCTTGGGGGAGATCGCCACCAGCTGCGCGGGTTTGTTCCGCAACACAACTTCCCGCAGTTCGACGCGGATACCCGCTACCTGTAACGCCAGGCGAGCGCGCATGGCATAGGGGCAGCGACGGAAGCTGTAGAGTATAGGCGGGCGCTCAACGGTCATCGCCTTACCCCTTTGTATCGGCATTGCCCGCTCCCCGTGTGGCGTTGCGAATCTGCTCCTCCCGTTGTTGCGACGGGCTCCGATACTGCGACCAGAGCAGCTCGAAGCGGCTCAGAAAAGGACGCACCAAGGCGGGGTCTTCGGTGACCAGAATGTTTTCCTGGTTGCGGTCCGAGGCGCTCCGAGTCCAGTTGAAACTCCCATTCGCCAGCACGGATCGGTCGACGATGGCGAACTTGTTGTGCATATGGCTGGCATCGCTATCGAGTCGCAACGGGACGCCCTTGCTGCGAAACCGGTCGATGTCGCTGCCGCGATCGTGGGCCTTATCATCATCGCTGATAATGCGTACCGCTACCCCTCTTCGATGGGCGGCCATGATGGCCTCGCTAATGCGGTCGTCGGAGATGGTGAAAACGCAGATATCGAGGTTCTGCCTGGCGCCACGGATCATCGCCACCAGCTTTTCCCGGCAGTCATCTCCGGGGCTGAAATAGACGCTGGATTCCATCCCCGCCAGGCTTTGGCTGTTGTCCAAAATGCGCATCACCGCCCGCAACCAATCCAGTAGCCGCTTGGCCTGCTCGGGGTGATGACGCAACTCCTCTTGTGCCAGATCAAACGCGCGATTGCGCAGAAAATGACGTTGCTCGCTATCGATCTGCCCCAGCAACAAACGCAGCTCCTGTTTCTCCCGCGGGTCGATGCGGTAATCACTGAGGCTATCGCGCAGCCACTGGTCCAGCTGGTCGGTTTCGATCACAGTTTCTCCGCAGGTTGGCGACGAATAAACGCCTACTCTAGCACGCTTTGCGCTCAAACTTTACGGGGCGCACATACACGCGTCTTCGTAAATTTTTTATGCTCTTTTTTAATAATAGGCAGGTATAAAAATTCACTTCAGGTCGTTCCGAAATCGTTCTATTGATCGCCGTCATGTGCTTGTAATTTAGTGGGCAAAACCCCTTGAAACAGCGCGTATTTAACACATATTTATTAATGCAGTCTCCATTAATTTATCGACAAAAGGAGGCCCATCATGGAATGGCAAAAGGCACTGCCGTGGAACTGGTTCAGTAACGAGCAACCTCAAGTCGGTTCTGTTGATCGCCCATTTTCACCGCACCCGTTAACCCAACTGCATAACGAAATGGACCGCCTGTTCGAAGTTGCTTTCAGTGGCTTTGGCCTAAGACCTTTCACCGAACAGGAACTCCCTGACATGAAAGACGTTATGCTCAAGCCCAAACTGGATATCAGCGAGTCCCCCGAACACTTCACCATCACCGTCGAGGTGGCCGGGGTGGACAGGGATGACCTGAATATCGCGCTCGATGGTAACGTGCTCACCATCACCGGAGAAAAGAAGCAGGAGAAGATCGAAGACAAAGACAACGTCCACTGCGTCGAGCGCCGTTACGGCTCCTTCCGGCGGGTACTCACGCTGCCCGCCAATGCCAACCCGGCGCAACTCAACGCGAAAGTCGACAAGGGCGTACTAACGCTCACCATTGCCAAACTCGGCGACGGTGAGGATAGCCGGCGCAAGGTCGAGATCCAGTCTTCATAGGGGCGCATTACCACACAAGAGGGGAGGGTGCGTTTGCCGCCCTCCCCCAAAAGCATCACGCGGTTAGGTAGACCCGCATCTTTCGTGGCCGTGGCCGTTGGTGTTGGAGTTAGCGCCCATTTGCACGTATCGTTGGCAGCTACTCTCTATGGAGCCATCATGTCCAATCTCAAGCAGTTACTCGATACGCTGGGCTCTGCACCGGAAACGATCAGTTTCGATCAGGTGCAGGCGGTTATCGCAGCCCACTACGACTACCGCCCGACCACGTTCACCAATGGGGCCGGTGATGATCCGGTGACCAACCGGGCCGGGAGCAACGAAGGCTCCTGCCGGGTCTTTGCCTTTGCCTTGCTTCACCAACTAGACCCACAACAGACCCTGGCCTGCTTCGGTGACTTTTATCGGCAGGATGTGCTCGGCAACCCTGCCGGGGAGGATCATGCCAATATCCGACGCTTTATGCGCGACGGCTGGAGCGGAATCCGGTTTGATGGGGTAGCGCTCACCAAAAAACAACCCGCTTGATGAAGCGGGTTAGGAGATACTCTAGGTCATACAGCCTACTGGGCTTTAATGGGGGTCAAACCTTGGCTCCGATTATCGATCGCGTCGCGAAGCTCAAATTCTGCGGCTTTCCAGCTACCCGCTTCCTCGGCGGTGAACTTCTCTTTACTCCACTTGGCGGCCTCTTCCGGCTCGAAACCTTGATCACGCCAGGCTTCGGCGGCCGTTTGATCGAACTTTTCATCGCGCCACATCTGGGCAGCCTCAACACTAAAACCGGCGTCTTTCCAGGCCGCGATATCACCTTCGCTCATCCCTTCCCAAGTTGCCTTGGAGGCACAGCCCGCCAGCACCAACACACACAGCGCCAAACCAAACCCTGTCAGCTTTTTCATATCTATTCCCCTGATTAATGTTTCGATGATAGAGCGATTATAGCAACATTAAAACACCAGCCTCGCTGTCGTGCAGGGCCGCTTGCTCGATTGGGGTAGCCCTTTGCTCGACGGCCAAAGAGAGATTTCAGCCCGTGGTACGAGCGGGTACGCTCCAGCCCATCAGGAAAAACAGGGCGGTCGCTGCTATACCTAAAGAACCCCCAAAGATAGATTGGAAGCCCCCCCATGCAATCGATGAGCCTAAAACAAAAATTCGCCCTCGGCGCCGGCAGCATCAGCGCCATCCTGTTGCTAGCCCTCTACCTGTTGATGAATGGGATCTCCAGCAGCTCGATCAATACCCTGATCAACAACGACCTAAGCTACCGCAGCGGTGCGGTGTCCACAGAGCTCTCTGACTGGTTCCAGCGCAAATTCGACACCATTACCGCCGTCAAACAGCAGGTTGAGCGCGTAGGCCAGGACGCCAACCAGTTCCGTGCGCTCCTAAGGGGTTCCACCTCAGGACAGGATTTCCTTGATGTGTACCTGGGGTTTGAAGATGGCGACTTTTACTTCACCGACGAGGAGACCGAAGCGCGCTTCAAAGCCGAGAACAGTTACCCGGTGCGAGAGCGGGGGTGGTACAAGGAATCCAAACAGCTACAAAGGCTGACCGTAACCGAGCCCTACACCGATGCCAATACCGGTGACCTGGTCCTCACCCTTACCGCTCCCATCATGATCAATGGCGCATTCGCCGGAGTGGCCGCCGGCGATATGACGCTGGTGCGCCTTAACGAGATCGTGAATGCGCTGGAGGTTCCCGGAGGTGGCGAGGCCTATCTGCTCAATCAGGAGAATCAGATCATGGCGGCAGCAAACCGCGAGCTGTACCTCAAACCCATCTCTGATCTGAACGCCGCATTGGGCGATCCAGATATACAGCAGATCGATTACCTCGAAGATCAATACCTTGTCGTACGCACCCCTGTGGGGGAGATCGGCTGGTCACTGGTCATGCTGGTACCCGAAGGGGTGATCTACGCTCCACTCGCTACCATGCGCACCCTCGGCCTGACCTTTCTCGTGGTCGCCATCGGCGTGATGGTTGCACTGGTATTTGGTTACGTACACCTGCAGATGAAACCGGTCAATCGCATCGTCGATGCGATCAAGGAGATTGCCGAGGGCGAAGGCGACCTGACCCGTAAACTAAAAGCCAACAGCCAGGATGAGCTGGGAGAACTCACCGACGCCTACAACCGCTTTATTGATAGCTTGCGAAATCTGGTTAACGACATCCTGCAACCGATGCAGCAACTGCATGCTTCGGCGGACAAATCGGCGACCCTGGCCGATAGTTCTGCCAACGGTGCCCAACAGCAGGTAAGCGCCATCGACAGTCTGGTAACGGCGATGAACGAGATGAGCGCCACTGCTCAGGATGTGGCAAAAAATATCGCCGAAACCGCTCAGTTTTCTGAGCAAGCCAGTGAGTCTGCGCACACCGGGGAAGCGGAGGTCGAGCGTACCAAATCGGTAATGGACAAGCTCAATACACAAATGACCGACGCGTCCGGCATTATTCACCAACTGCGCGACCAAAGCGAAAACATAAATGATGTTATATCAGTTATAAGCAGCATCTCTAACCAAACCAACCTGCTCGCACTCAACGCTTCCATCGAAGCCGCGCGCGCCGGTGAGGCCGGCCGTGGATTTGCCGTGGTCGCCGATGAGGTGCGTACCCTGGCCTCTCGCACTCAGGAAGCCACCACCGAAATCAGCAGCATCATTGAAAAGCTTCAAGGCGACTCGCAACGCGCTGTTAGTATCATGGATCACTCCAAGCAGATGGCCGACGAAGCGACAAGCCAGGCTGATCTGGCCAAGAACGAACTGGCTAAAGTGGTACATAATATGAACGAGATTGCATCCATGGCGACCCAGATAGCGAGCGCTGCCGAGGAACAATCCTCTGTATCAGAAGAGATAAACCGTCACATTATGGGAATTAGTGAAATAGCCAACGAAACTCACAGCGGTGCCGAGCAAGCCCAGCAGGAATCGGGATCGATCCGCACCCTGGCCGACACTGTCGCCACGGCCCTCGGTCGCTTCAAAACCTGATCGACCGCCCAGGCGGGGAGCTTTGCGCCTCCCGCCTGGAGCCCGATACTGCAATCACTCCATGCCCGGACCGAGCGGGTAGCACCGGCGGGGAAGGTCCACCAGCGGTGAAGGCTCTATAACCTCCACACGACCGCCTCGGGCGAGGAACCGCTCTATATCCTGACGCAGCACTGCGGACTGACGAGTTTTTTCTCCGCACAGTTGGCGGGGGATGGTTTGCTGTTTCATAACGCACTCTCCTTGATCGGGGTGGATGCTATACGATGGCCAACGGCTCCCGTCAGGCCACCTCTGCTAGTGGCCAGTGTGATCCGGAAAGATGACGCTTTGTTTACCCTTTAATGAATTTTGCTCCGCACAAAACGCTTTGGCCCCTTCCGCGAATCCGCTACCATGCGCCTTCCAGCAACCCCCTTACAGGATTCGGCATGTTCCAGACCAACCAATACTTCGATGGCAGGGTTATCTCCATCGCCTTTGAGGGAGAGTCACTCCCCGCGACCGTCGGCGTGATGGCACCCGGCGACTACGAATTCGGCACCAGCCAGAAAGAGACCATGACCGTGGTCAACGGTGAGTTGACCGTCAAACTACCCGCTAGCACGACATGGGATAGCTACCCGAGCGGCCGCTCCTTTGTAGTGGAGGCCAACCAGCACTTCCAGGTCAAGGTCGCCCGCGATACCGCCTATCTGTGTACCTACGAGTAAGACCTGGGCGGCGAGCAGCAAAAAGGGGCCTGCGGCCCCCTTTTTGCTGTCCCGACAACGGCTAGCTCCAGCGCTTAAAGATCAACGAGGTATTGATGCCGCCAAAGGCGAAGTTATTATTCATAAAATACTCGCACTGCATCTCACGTCCTGCGCCCTGCAAATAGTCGAGTTCGCCACACGCCGGGTCAATCGTTTCCAGGTTGATGGTTGGCGCAAACCAGCCCTGCTTCATCATCTCTATCCCCATCCAGGACTCGACCGCACCGCAGGCTCCTAGGGTATGCCCCAGATAGCTCTTGAGTGAACTGATCGCGGCCCGGTCACCAAACAGTGCCGCCGTCGCCAGGGACTCGGCAATGTCACCCCGTTCGGTGGCGGTACCGTGGGCGCAGATATATCCGATCTGACTGCGATCCACCGCAGCCGACTCCAGCGCCAACTCCATCGCAAGTTGCATGGTCTCGGCGGTAGGCTGTGTCACGTGCTGGGCATCGTTGTTAGTGCCAAAGCCGACCAGCTCGGCATGGATGGTCGCCCCTCGCGCCAGGGCGTGCTCCAGCTCTTCGAGGATCAGGGTGCCCGCACCCTCGCCGATCACCAGCCCATCACGATCACGATCGAAGGGGCGCGGCGTGATGCTCGGCTGGTCGTTTTTTACACTGGTCGCATAGAGGGTATCGAATACGGCGACTTCGGTCGGGCAGAGCTCTTCGGCGCCACCTGCGATCATCACCGTCTGGTAACCATGGCGGATCGCTTCCCAGGCGTAACCAATGCCCTGGCTTCCCGATGTGCAGGCGCTACTGGTAGTGATCACGCGCCCAGTGGCACCAAAGAAGAGAGCCAGGTTAACCGCTGCGGTATGGGACATCATCTGGATATAGGAGTTAGCGGTCACACCCCGTGTACTGTACTCGTTAAGCATGGTTCCGAACGCCTTGAAGGGTTCGGTGCTGCCGGTAGAGGAGCCATAGGCGACACCGGTGCGGCCGCTGGTAATAATGGGGTGCTCCAACAAACCGGCATCGTTCAGCGCCGCTTCCGACGCCACTACCGCCAGCCGCGATACCCGCCCCATGCTGCGCAGCTTCTTGCGGGGGTAGTGCGGCGGCACCTCAAACCCCGCGATGGGTGCTCCCAGTCGAGTGCTGAGTCCGGCGTATTTTTCCCACTCCGGCACAAACTGAACCCGGTTCTTGAGCCCACGCAACCCCTGTTCGACCTCATCCCAGCGACTTCCCAGTGCAGTGACCCCGGACATACCGGTTACAACAACTCGCTTCATCAGGCCATACCACCATTAATCGCAATCACCTGACGGGTTACGTAGGCTGCAATATCAGACATCAGGTAGCCCGCCAGCCCCGCTACTTCGTCGCTGGTTCCCATGCGGCGCGCCGGAATGTATTTAAGTGCCTCTTCGGTTTCCAGATCAGCAACCATCGCCGTTTCGATCAAGCCGGGTGCGATGCAGTTAACGGTGATTTTACGCTTGGCCAGCTCCAGCGCCAGTGCTTTGCTGGCGCCGATAATGCCCGCTTTGGCGGCACTGTAATTAACCTGGCCGCGGTTTCCGACCATCCCCGACACCGACGAGAGGGTGATAATACGGCCGCCACGACGAGCACGCACCATGGGCATGACGCAGGGGTGAAGGACGTTGTAAAAGCCATCAAGATTGGTGTGAATTACGCCGTCCCACTGCTCGTCACTCAACGCAGGAAACGCGTTATCGGCACAGATACCCGCGTTGCAGACGATGCCGTACCAGGCCCCCTGCTGCTCTATCTGTTGCTCGAGGGTGGCACGACAGGAGGGGCGATCGGCGACGTTAAACTGCAACAGCTCACCACAGCCACCCGCCTCGGTAATCTGCGCCAGGGTCTGCTCAGCCCCGGACAGGTCGCTGTGATAGTGCACGCTGACATGAAAACCGTCGGCACCGAGGCGCAACGCAATCGCCCTGCCGATACCCTTGCTGGCACCCGTAACCAATACCCTGCGAACCATATTTACCGGACCTCCACGGACAAGCGCAGACAACCACTCGCCAATACCCCTGGGAAAAACGCTGAATTCTACCAATCGGGCCCAGCGCGCACCAGAGAACCTGTAAAAGTTATGGTCTATTTCGTCGCCAGCCTCTGCTGGGACCGCTATAATGCCCGCCCATTCAGACCACGCCCACGACAGCAGGTACATCGAGCCTCGGACATGACCCACTCCTATACATCCGACGACAAAAGCGCCCTACAGGCGATCAGCGATGCCCAGCGGATCGCCTTTGCCCCCATTATTTTTCAGGCCACCGTCGCGCTTCGGGAGCTGGGTGTCCTGGCCTGCCTCGATAGCAAGCGCAGGAGCGGCGCCACGGCCGATGAGGTGGCCGAGGAGTGCGCCATCTCCCTCTACGGCGCCAAAGTACTACTCGACGCCAGCCTCAGCATTGGCCTCGTCTGGCAGCGGGAGGCTCATTACGTCTTGGCCAAAACCGGCCACTTTATTCTTCACGACCCTATGACCAACATTAATCTCGATTTTAACCGGGACTTTTGTTATCAGGGGGTCGCAGCACTCACCGAGTCGATCCGCAGCGGCAAACCCGAAGGGCTCAAGGTGTTTGGCGACTGGCCCACCCTGTACCCCGGCCTCTCCAGCTTACCCGAGCCTGCTCGCAGTAGCTGGTTCGCCTTCGATCACTACTACTCCGACCACGCCTACCCCGAAGTATTGCCGCTGGTGTTCGAGCGCCCCATCACTCGCCTACTTGATATCGGGGGCAATACGGGTAAGTGGGCGCTCGCTTGCATCGAACAGGACCCGGCGGTTAGGGTCACCGTGGCGGACCTGCCCCAACAGCTGTCACTGATGAAGGACAACATTGCCTCCCACAGCGACAAAGAGCGTATTGATGACTACGCCATCGACTGGCTCGACGAACAACAAACACCCCCCGCAGGGGCCGAAGCGATCTGGATGAGCCAGTTCCTCGACTGCTTCTCCCCCGCGCAGATTCTGTCGATACTAAGGCGGGTTGCCAAGGTTATGGAGAGCAACACCCGGCTGTTTATCATGGAAACATTGTGGGATCGCCAACCCCAGGAAGCCGGCGCCCTCAGCCTTAACTGCACCTCCCTCTATTTCACCGCGATGGCCAATGGCAACAGCCGTATGTACGCCGCCGACGAGCTGGTTTCGTTGATTGAGCAAGCGGGCCTGCGGGTCAGCCACCAGCACGACCGCCTCGGTCGCGGACACACACTACTGGTGTGCGAACGGGCAGGACAATCGTCATGGTAGCGTCCCTTCTAGACTGGTGCAGGCGCCTGCTCGGAACCGCGATCGGTTTCAGCCTGTTTGGCATAGGTGCCTTGCTGCTGACCCTGGTCGGCTTCCCGGCGGCGAGCCTGCTGAGCCGCGATCCCCTTAAGCGCAAACGGCGAGTAAAACGCCTGATCCACTTCAGCTTCCGCTGCTTTACCCGCACCGTTACCACACTGGGAGTGTTTCGCGTTGAGTTTAGCGGTGTCGAACAACTACAGCAGGACCGAGGCTGCCTTATTATCGCTAACCACCCCTCCTTGGTGGATTTTGTGCTGCTCGCCTCGCGGGTTCCCGATTGCGACTGCATCGTCAAACAGGCTCTGTGGCACAACCCCTTCCTGAAAGGGGTTGTAAGCGCCGCCGACTATCTGCCCAACTCAACCGGCCCCGCCATGATCGAACGCTGCCGCCAACGCCTCGACGCCGGCGAGCGACTGATCGTCTTTCCCGAAGGCACCCGCACCGAGCCAGGGCAGCCGGTGCGCCTCAACAGGGGAGCCGCCAATATCGCCGTGCGCACCGGCTGCCCCGTTCGCCTGGTGCATATCCATTGCGAGCCGCCGGTGTTTACTCGCCACACCCCCTGGTATCGCGTTCCCAGGCATCGACCGCTTTTTCGAATTGAGATCGGTGCAAAGCTGGACCCCCGCCAGTTGATCGAACAGAGTGCATCCCTGGCGATCGCTGCCCGCGCCCTGACCCGGGAGCTGGAACAACAACTGAATCTCCCCCTGCGTGCGGCCCCCGCGCAACATGGGCAAGACGGCACCTTAGCCGTACAATAAGGCCCGCAACGGCTACCAGAACTACAGAGGAGTTATCATGCAAGACCGCGCCGCCATTTTTGAAGAGGTACAAAAAGCGATGGTTGAACTGTTCGAACTCGACGCCGACCAGATCACCGAAGACGCACTGCTCTATCAGGACCTCGACCTGGACAGTATCGACGCCGTTGACCTGGTGGTGCGCCTGCAAAACCTGACCGGCAAAAAGATCCAGCCGGAGGAGTTCAAGGCGGTGCGCTCTGTCGGCGATGTTATCGATGCCGTCGAGGGCTTGATCGGCTAACCGTGAACCGACTGCTCTCACTGCTATCCGGGCTGCTGGTTGTACTCTACCCGCTTGCCATCTATCTGGGGCTCAGTTACTGGGAGCCCGCCTCGATCGGGCTGATTCTAATTGTCCTGTTTTCCCTGCGCCTGCTGCTCGCAAAGCACGCGGGGCGATTCACCACGACGCCCTGGATCGCCGCCATTGGCGTTGCCATTGCCCTGTTATCGCTGGTTGCCAACAGTGAGTTTCCTTTTCGTTTTTACCCGGTCGCGGTCAATGGCGTTTTGTTGGGTCTCTTTGGTCTCAGCCTCTTTCGCGGACCCTCGTTTGTAGAGCGGATCGCCCGCATGACAGAGCCCGACCTGCCCGAACAGGGCGTGCACTACACCCGCCGGGTAACCCAGCTGTGGTGTCTGTTTTTTATCATCAATGGTTCTGCCGCGCTCTATACCGCGCTGTACGCCAGCCTCGAACTGTGGACAATCTATAACGGCCTCATCGCTTATGTGCTGATGGGCGTACTGGTTTGTTCAGAGTGGGTCTACCGTCGCGTTTTTATCGAGGATAAAAAATGAAACATCCTCAAATTATAACAAAGCGTACGGACTCGACCGAGTTACATCTGGAGCTAGAACTCCCCACCGATCTTATCTGGTTTGAGGGTCACTTCCCGCAACACCCCGTCCTGCCCGGGGTTGTTCTGGTGCACTGGGCGGTTCATTTTGGCCGCGAACTGACTGGGCTGGATGACCAGTTTTGCGGCATGGAACGGGTCAAGTTCCAACAACTGGTGCAGCCCAATAGCCGCTTACACCTCAACCTGGCATACAACGCCCAACGCCATCAGCTTCAGTTTCGGTACCACAACACCACTGGCGATATCGCCAGTGGTCGCATCACACTTCTGGCGGCGGGCCAGTGATGGCAAGCGTCCAGCCCTGCATTATCATCCCGGTGTACAACCATCCGGGGACCATTGCCCGCACCGTGCAGGCGCTCATCCCCTACGGTCTGGAGATCATCCTGGTTGATGACGGCAGCGATGCCCCCACCGCCCAAGAGCTGCGCCGACTGGAACAGGGGTCGGAAGGGGTTAAACTGACGCGCCTGGGCAGTAATCAAGGTAAGGGCGGTGCCGTCATGGCGGGCATGCGCCTGGCGTGGAAACTGGGTTTTAGTCACGCCATCCAGATCGATGCCGACGGTCAACACGATGCCAGCGATTTGCCTGTGCTGCTGGAGCTAGCGCGCCAGCACCCCAAAGCGGTTATTAGCGGCCAACCCCAGTACGACGCCTCTGTCCCCAAGGCTCGACTCTATAGTCGTTACATCACCCATTTTTGGGTCTGGGTAGAAACCCTCTCCCTCACCATTCGCGATTCCATGTGCGGCTTTCGTGCCTACCCTCTTGCTCCCTGTATCGGGCTGATGAATCGATGCGAACTGGGTCGACGCATGGATTTCGATATAGAGATACTGGTGCGGCTTTATTGGGAGGGGGTAAACGTCGTACATTTTGCTACCCGCGTTATCTATCCAGATGACGGAGTATCACATTTTAGCGGCTGGCGAGATAATTGGCTGATCACGCGCATGCATACGCGACTTTTTTTCGGCATGCTGCGACGCCTGCCCCGACTACTGATCGCTAAACGGCCGAATCGAAAACAGCACTGGTCCGACCTCGGCGAGCGCGGCACTCGCGCCGGCATGCGCTTTATGCTGCAAACCTACCGCTACTGTGGGCGAGGCGTTTTTAACACCCTCCTGCTTCCGATCATGCTTTATTATTTTCTGACCGCAAGCGATGCTCGCAGAGCCTCCCGCGACTACCTTCGCAGGGTTCAACGCACGGCATTGGAACGGGGACTCCCGGCACCGCCCGGCGGCGTAGTTGCCAGCTTTCGCCACTTCTACTCCTTCGGACAAGCCATGCTCGACAAGATGTCGGTATGGCTGGGCGATATTGGACTGGACTCAGTGCGCTTTCACAACGAGGCGTTACTGCACCAGTCACTGGCCGACGGCAAGGGCGTACTTATCTTCGGATCCCACCTTGGAAATCTGGAGATCTGCCGTGCCCTGAGCAAACGGGTACCCGGACTCACCGCCAATGCCATTGTCTTTACCGAGCATGCACAGGTTTTCAACGAAGTGATCCAAAGCCTCAATGCCGACGCCCAACTCAACCTGATTCAGGTCAGCCGGTTCGATCCCACACTGGCGGTCACACTCAAACAGAAGATCGATAACGGCGAACTGGTGGTGATCGTGGGCGACCGCACCTCGGCCACCGCGCGCGAACGTGTTATCGAGGCCCCCTTTCTGGGAGACAGCGCCGCCTTTCCCCAGGGCCCCTTTGTGCTGGCGGCGTTGATGCGTTGCCCGGTTATTTTGCTGTTTTGCCTACGCAACCGAGAGGGTTTCGATATGATATTCGAACCCTTCCGGGAGCGTCTGGAGCTGCCCCGCAAGCACCGGCAAGAAGCCCTGAGCGACGCCGTCAAGGATTACGCCGCGCGCCTCGAACACCACTGCCTGCTACGCCCCCTGCAGTGGTTCAACTTCTTTGATTTCTGGGCCCGCCCCCAAGGAGAAAAAAAGCCATGAGCCGACAAGGCCTGACGCCGGTGATCGATAGCCGTTGCGGTCGCCCCCTGCCCGCTATCGAGCTTGAGCTGGAAATTCCCTTCTTCGATACCGACCCCATGGGGATCACCTGGCACGGACACTACGTCAAATACTTCGAGCTGGCGCGCTGCGAACTGCTAAAGCGTATCGACTTCACCTACCAGCAGATGGCGACTAGCGGCTATAGCTGGCCAGTCGTGGATCTGCGACTCAAGTACGTGCGCCCCTGTCAGTTTGGCGACAGCATTCGGGTAGCGGCGCAACTGAGCGAATACGAAAACCGCATCCGCATCGACTATCTTATCCATAACGCCGAAGGCAGCCAGGTGCTCACCCGCGGGCACAGCATCCAGGTCGCCGTCGACGCCAACGGCGGCCTATGCCTGCAATCACCCGCCATACTGCTACAACGCGTGAGGGATGCCCTGTGAAACATTCAATGATACGACTGGCCGGCCTGCTACTGACCCTCGCCAGCCTCTGCGCCCACAGCGCAACGATTAGCGGTGGCGGCGGTTACGGCTACGGCGACCGCAGCGGATTGCAAACCGCTCCCCTGTTCACTGCCCTGCAAAACGCTCGCACCGTTCGCGGTCACTTCACCCAGACCCGAACCCTGCCTAATATGAGCGCGCCCCTCAGCTCCGACGGACAGTTCGTACTCTCGCGGGAGCGCGGACTGCTATGGCAACAGCTACACCCCTTCACCACCCGCCTGGTATTTTCTGACCAGCGTATCATTCAACAGGTGGACAACAAGGCTCCACAAATTTTAACCCCCGAGCAACACCCCACCCCTTTTTACTTCGCACTTCTGTTCCGCGCACTACTGAGTGGCGAATGGGGCAATTTACAGCGGGATTTTCAGGTCAGCCGCTCCAACGAAGGCCTGCTGCTGCGGCCTATTGATCGCCGCGTTGGCAACGCCATTAAAGAGGTGCGCATCGACGGGCACGAGCAACTCACGCGATTAACGATCATCGAAAGAAAAGGAGGCAGCGTTGAGATCAGGTTTTCCGATATCCTGGGCGACAACAGCGCCCTGACTCGCGAGGAGCAGGTGCTTTATCGCCCCTGAGACCATGGAACCCGCTTTCTCCCCACTTCTGGCACCACGCTGGCAGCCGGTGCGGCTCATCGCCTGGGCGCTGTTGATGCTAGCACTGGTGTGGCAGGCCACGCTGTTACTCGCAAACGGCTTCCATCCCCGCACCAGCATGCTCGAGCTATTGCCCCAGGCAGAACAGCAGCCCGCCGTGCAGCAGGCCCTCGACCGTTTTTCCAGCCGCCTGTCGCGGCAACTGCTCTTTGTGGTCGAAGCAGATGAGCGCGACAGCGCCCGCCAAAGCGCTCAGGCGCTGGCACGCGAACTCGTTAACAGCGCACTGCTGTCCGAACTGTCGCTCACAACCGACCCCCAACAGCAGCAAGCAATGGGGGCGCTTTACTACCACCACCGAAATCGGCTGCTCAGCCCCGGAGATCGCCACCTGCTGACCAATGGCGACAGTAGCCTGTTGCGTGAACGTGCGCTGCAGGATCTCTACAGCCCCTTCTCCGGCGTTACCGCCGAGCAGTTCGATAGCGACCCTTTCGGCCTTTTCCGGCGTTACCTTGAGTCCATCCAACCCCAAAACGGCTCACTGCAGCTCGACGATGGGATGCTGGTTCAGCGCACAGATGAGCGCTACAGTGTATTGCTACGCGCCACACTCAACAGTGACCCCTTTGATCTGGGCACCCAACGCCAACTGATCAACCTCCTCGACCGCTTTCGTGGGGACCAACCTGCCACCACTGAGCTGCTGTATAGCGGCGCGCTCTTTTACGCGGCCGCCGGTGCCGACAGCGCCCGGGAGGAGATCTCTACCATTGGCTTGGGATCGCTGTGCGGCGTGCTCCTGCTCATTCTTTGGGTATTTCGCTCCTTCAGCCCCCTCTTTATTGCCACCCTATCCATCGGCAGCGGTGTGGTTACCGGATTGGTCGTTACCCTGCTGCTATTTGGCCAGATTCACCTCTTCACGCTGGTCATCGGCGCCTGTCTCATTGGCGTATCGATCGACTATGCGTTCCACTATTTCGCCGAGCAGCACCAGGGCGGTAGCCACTGGCAACCACTACAGGGACTGGGACGCATTCTGGCAGCCATAACCATGGGCCTGATCAGCAGCCTGCTCGGCTATAGCGCCCTGCTCGCCACCCCTTTTCCGGGGCTGCAACAGCTGGCGGTGTTCTCCTGCAGCGGGTTGCTGCTGGCGTGGCTTACGGTCGTGCTCCTGTATCCCAGTCTGCTGCGGCCACTTGCCCGAAACCCGGGCAGCGGTTTACTCCCCCTCTACCGCCCCCTGATCCGTTTCTGGCAACACACCAGCACACGACGGCAGATCACAATGCTAGCGCTACTGGGCTTGATCGCCCTGACAGGAGTGCTACGCATAGAAACCAATGATGACGTACGCCAACTTCAGCCCCTTAACGCTGGCGTTCAATCTATGGAGAAGAAGATAAAGGCCATGACAGGAAGCCAATACGACCACAGCTTCCTATTGGTAACGGCTCCCGACAACGAAGCACTCTTACAAAAAGAGGAGCAGTTTTATGCCCACATAAAATCCAAAAACGATAATATATCGCATTTATTAAAACGCGTGTCTGCACAAATACCCAGCATAAAAACACAAAGCGATAATTTATCGCTTATAAAAAATTTGAAAAAATCAGAACTCGAGATTTTACTTAATTTTATTGGCTATAAAGAACAGGATAATCCCTCGCACAACCAAAACATGACGAATGCAAACTTTTTGTCTATCGAAAAAATTATCAAAAATGACTTACAATATTCGCTCAACCACCAATGGCTCGACAACACCCCGCACGGCGTTGCCAGTATCATCCTGTTCAAGCCCGAGATACACCAGACAATAAAGGCCCTCAGCAAAGATCTCCCTGGCATCCGTTTTATCAGCCAGGCTGATGACACCTCCGAGATCCTCGCCCGTTACCGATACCGGATTAGTTGGCTGCTGGCAGCTGCCTACCTCGCAATCTTCGTGATCCTGCGCCTGCGCTACCCGTTAATCCAGGCCGTGGCTGTTATCACGGTCCCGCTACTCGCCTCCTCGCTTGCGTTGGGCATCCATGGCTTGAGCGGGCAACCCATCAACCTGTTTCATCTGCTGGCACTGCTGCTGTTATTGGGCATCAGCATCGACTATGGAGTGTTTTTTGCGGAGCGAGGGGACCAATGGCGCACCACGCTGCTTGGGGTCACGCTGGCCGCACTGACGACCCTGCTCTCCTTCGGCCTCCTCAGCCTCAGCGCCACGCCCGCGATCAGTGCCTTTGGGCAAACCCTGCTGGTTGGGATTCTGGTGGCCTACCTGCTGGCTCCCTTCGCATCCAAAAGGGGGCTGCTCCCATGACCCCCTTTTTGCGGCGATGGATTTTCCCCCGCTGGCTAGTGTCACTGCTGGTTACCACCCTGGTCGGCTGTGCAAACTCGCCCTCTGCGCCAACCAGCACGGCGGTCTCTATTGGCCGGGGGCTGGAGGTGGTCCTGCCCGGCCTCGACCCGACGCTCCCCAAGCTGGCCGCCAGCCAACTGCTGCAAGGTCGCTTCGGAGACCGGCAGGCGCAGCTTATCGCCGCACTGGAGATCAACTCGCAACGGCTGGCACTGGCGCTGCTCTCCCCACTGGGGGTGCCTCTGTTGAGCCTGGACTACGACGGTGCAAACCTGCAGGCCGACAACAACGGCCTCGCGCCACTGCCCTTCTCCCCCGCCAATCTGCTGCTTGATGTGATGCTCTGCTATTGGAGCACTGCACAGATCGAAGCCATGCTGCACCAGGCCGGACTGCGACTCGAGGTAGAGACCAATCAACGCCGAATCTATAATCGTGACGACCTCATGATCACTATCGAGTATGAAAATCACGACAGATGGGCGGGGCGCGTCACCTTCACCCACTGGCAGCGAGACTACCAACTCTCCATCGACACCCTGCAACTTACCACCGACCTTGCGGAGGCTCGCCCTGAACCCTGATCGCTTTGCTGTCGCCGACTGCCTTGTTCACCAACCGCCCATTCGCATGGTCGAACGGCTGCTGGCCATCGATGACCACCGAGCCCGCTGCGCCCTCACAGTGCGGGATAACAATCCGTTTATCGACGCCCGTAACGAACTGCCCGGGTGGGTCGGCGTCGAGCTGATGGCGCAGGCCATCGCCCTGTTCGCCGGCTACCACTGTTTACTCCGTGACGAGGCGGTGAGGGTGGGCTACCTGCTGGGCTCACGCCAGTACAGCTGCCACACTTCCGCGTTCGGGGTCGGTAGCGAGTTATTGATCGAGATTGAACAGGAGTATCACAACGAGGGCATGGGGCTGTTTTACTGCCGCATCTTGCATGGGGATACCGAGCTTGCCAGCGCTCGCCTCAACACCTATCAGGCGCCATTATCGAACGAATGATCAAAAACCGACCCCTGCCCCGGAAGGGTGTTTGCGTCCTGTCGAACGAACGTGCTATACCTTGCTCACGTCTCGTCCTTAGCGGCAATATTCATCGCAGTACGCTGCTCCGGGAATGCACAGTACTGCTGTGTATGACAGAGACCTATAACTAAAAAATCATCAGGAGTGAATGAATGAAAGCACTTAAGACTCTGGTAGGCGGCGCACTGGTTGCCGCAACCTTCAGCGGCGCCGCCGTTGCCGGGCCTACCGTTGATGCAGTAAAAGCCAAGGGTTACGTTCAGTGTGGTGTCAACACCAGCCTGCCAGGATTTTCCGCCCCTGATAGCCAGGGCAAGTGGGAGGGCCTCGACGTTGACCTGTGCCGCTCCATCGCCGCCGCTGTACTGGGTGACGCATCCAAGACAAAATTCAGCCCGTTAACCGCCGCCCAGCGCTTCACCGCACTGCAGTCCGGCGAGATCGACGTACTGACCCGTAACACCACCTGGACCCTGACCCGCGACACCAAGCTGGGCCTTAACTTTGGTGGCGTTAACTACTACGACGGACAGGGCTTCATGGTTGCCAAGGAGATGGGTATCAAAAGCGCTACCGAACTCAGTGGTGCTACCGTCTGCGTTGAACCCGGCACCACCACCGAGCTCAACCTTGCCGATTACTTCCGCGCCAACAACATGGAGTTTTCTCCCGTTGTTATCGAAGATGCTAACGAAGCCATCCAGGCTTTCTTCGCCGGCCGTTGTGATGTCTACACCACAGACGCCTCCGGTCTCGCGTCCTACCGCCAGACCAGCGCGCCGAACCCTGATGACTACGAGATTCTGCCGGAGATCATCTCCAAAGAACCTCTGGGCCCTGCGGTTCGCCACGGCGACGACGAGTGGTTAGACATTGTTGCATGGTCACTGACCGCTTCTCTGGAAGCCGAAGAGAAGGGCATCACCTCTGCCAACGTCGACCAGATGAAAGGCAGCAACGATCCCAGCATCCAACGCCTGCTGGGCGTGACCCCCGGCATGGGTGAAGCGCTGGGGCTGGACGAAGCCTGGGCCTATAACATCATCAAGCAGGTGGGTAACTACGGCGAGAGTTATGACCGCAACGTGACCCAAAAACTCGGTCTCGATCGCGGCATCAACGCGCTCTGGAACAAGGGTGGCCTGATGTACCCTAACCCAGCACGCTAATTGTTAACCCACGGGGGGCCTGCAACCGGCAGGCCCCCCGTTTTATTTTAAAAAAGTAGTTCATGCCAAAATCAAATACCCCCATATCCCATAGCACAGCCAACGGCGCCGGATCTCAAAGACCCTGGTACCTGCAGCTGTTCTACGAAGAAAAAACCCGGGCTATTATCTACCAGATCCTGGTAACCGGCGCCCTGATTCTGCTGGGTTGGTACCTGGTCTCCAATACGCTCGACAACCTGGCGCGGCAAAACATCGCCACCGGCTACGGATTTCTCTCACTGGAAGCCTCCTTTGGCATCAGCGAAAGTATGATCGCCTACAGCCCTGCCGACACCTATGGCAAGGCGCTTATGGTGGGTATCCTCAACACCATTAAGGTGTCGATAGTCGGTATCCTGCTGGCAACCCTGATCGGAACCCTGGTCGGCATTGCCCGCTTGTCTCCAAACTGGCTACTGCGCAAGTTTTCCGGTGCCTACGTCAACGCTTTTCGAAATGTGCCGGTTCTACTGCAACTGTTCTTCTGGTACGCATTGATCAACACCGGCCTGCCCAAGCCCCGACAAGCGCTCAATCCCTTTGGTGATCTCTTCATCACCAATCGGGGTATCTACACCGCCATACCGGAATATCACGTCGCCTACTGGTGGATGGCGGCGGCTGCACTGGCCGGCGTGATCGGTTGGTGGGCCCTGCGCCGCTGGGCGATCCGTCGCCAGCAGGCAACCGGACAACCCTTCCACCACGCCATCGCAGGCCTTGCCCTCACCCTGGCTCTGATCCTGCTCGCCTATTTCGCCGCAGGCGCCCCGACAACAATGGACGCACCCTCGCTGCAGGGCTTTAACTTCAAAGGCGGCTGGAACATCTCCACCGAGTTCACCGCTCTGCTGCTGGGTTTGACCATCTACACCTCAACCTATATCGCCGAGATTGTGCGCAGCGGTATCGAATCGGTGCCCAAGGGGCAATGGGAGGCATCCAACGCCCTCGGCCTCAAGCCCGGTCATATCCTGCGCGAGATTATTCTGCCGCAGGCGCTGCGGGTGATTATTCCGCCGCTCACCAACCAGTTCCTCAACCTCACCAAGAACAGTTCGCTGGCCGTTGCCGTGGGGTATCCCGACCTGGTATCGATCTCCAACACCACCATGAACCAGACCGGCCAGGCCATCGAGGCGATCGCTATCTTTATGACGATCTACCTCAGCCTCAGCCTTGGAATCTCGTTGTTTATGAACTGGTACAACAAGCGCATGGCCCTGGTGGAACGATGACATGAAAAATTCCGGACAAATCCAACTCGGTTGGACCAGCCAAAGCCAGCGCTGGTTAAAACAAAACCTGTTCAGTACCCCACTGAATACGATCATTACCCTGATCTGCGTCTACATACTCTATAAAGGCGGTGGCGCCCTGCTCAGCTGGGCACTTATTGAAGCCACCTGGATCCCCGACCCTAAAGCCTGTAAGGCGGGCGCCGGAGCTTGCTGGGGTTTTATTGCCGAGAAGCACCGATACATCCTGTTCGGCACCTACCCCTACGACGAACAGTGGCGCCCCTTGGTGGCAATGCTCGCGTTTGTCTCCCTGATCTGCGCAAGCCTGCATAAAAGCTTCTGGAAGATCTGGCTGCTACCGCTGTGGATCGTCACCCTGATCGGCCTCGGCATTATCATGTGGGGCGGCGTGTTTGGTCTCAGCTACGTTGAAAACAGCCTCTGGGGTGGCCTGCCCCTGACCCTGTTGTTGGCGGTAATCGGTACTATCTGTGCGTTCCCGCTGGGCATTTTCCTCGCCCTCGGCCGCCGCTCCCATATGCCCATGATCCGTGTAATCTGTGTCGGTTTTATCGAACTCGTGCGCGGTGTACCGCTTATCAGCGTGCTGTTTATGGCGTCGGTGATGTTCCCGCTGTTTCTGCCCGAAGGGGTCACCATCGACAAGCTACTGCGGGCGCAGGTGGGGATCATTCTCTTCACCGCCGCCTATCTGGCCGAGGTGTTCCGTGGCGGCTTGCAGGCGATCCCAAGCGGCCAGTACGAAGCCGCCGAAGGACTGGCACTGAGCTACTGGCAGTCGATGCGCAAGATCATCCTGCCACAGGCACTACGGCTGGTGATTCCACCCACGGTGAACAGCTTTATCTCCATGTTCAAGGATACCTCGCTGGTCATCATCATCGGTCTGTTTGACCTGCTGGCGACGACCAAAGGCGCAATCAAGGATCCGCAGTGGCGCGCATTCTACGTCGAAGGCTATGTCTTCACCGCCGCGCTATTTTTCATCTTCTGTTACTCCATGGCTCGCTACAGCGAGTATCTGGAGAAAGATCTCAAGAAAGGCTATTCGCACTAGTATGACTACCCCAACCGAACAAAATGACATCGTCATCGAAATCAAAAAAGCCAACAAATGGTACGGCGACTTTCATGTGCTCAAGGATATTGACCTTGATGTGAAGCGCGGCGAAAAGATTGTTATCTGCGGCCCCTCCGGCTCCGGAAAATCTACGCTCATTCGCTGCCTTAACCGGCTTGAGGTGTACCAGCGCGGGCAGATCATCGTCGACGGTATTCACCTCAACGAAGATATCAAGAACATCGAGTCGGTGCGGCGTGAAGTCGGCATGGTGTTCCAGCACTTCAACCTGTTTCCCCACCTGACGGTGCTTGAAAACCTGACACTGGCGCCGCAGCTGGTACGCAAAATACCCCTGGCCGAAGCCGAAGCAACGGCGATGCAGTACCTGGAGCGGGTTAAAATTCCTGAGCAGGCCGACAAGTACCCCGGGCAGTTATCGGGCGGCCAACAACAGCGTGTCGCGATCGCCCGCTCACTGTGCATGGCGCCCAAAATCATGCTCTTCGATGAGCCCACCTCGGCGCTGGACCCCGAAATGATCAAGGAGGTCCTCGACGTTATGGTCGAACTGGCAGGCGAAGGCATGACCATGCTCTGCGTTACCCACGAGATGGGCTTCGCCAAGACCGTAGCCGACCGTGTTATCTTTATGGATGGCGGCGAAATCATCGAGCAAAACGAGCCACACTCGTTTTTCGACAACCCACAGCACGAGCGCACGCAACTGTTCCTAAGCCAGATACTGGGGCATTAATGGATCCGTGCCGTGGTGGTTTTGAAACGCCCTTCGGGGCGTTTTTGTGGCCGATGGCGCGCGCGAGATTGCACGGTCTGTAACCTGCACCGGTTCCCGCTAACAGCAGGTGATCAGGCCCAGCTATCCTCCATGATCTCATCCAACTCGGACTGCGCCTGCACCGGATCAGACAGGTCCTTTACCTCGATCATTTCGCACCCGTCCCTGATCATCTGGCCTACGGACACGGGGTAGTGCTTGCAGTCATCGGGGCGATCGTAATAGATATCGCAGGTGTACAATGGCCGTCCGGGCGCTTTTCGGAGCCAGGGACAGCGCTCAAGCTGCTCCCCCGTATCAGGGTCCATCCAGATCTTTCCAGCGCTCACGTAACGGCTAATAGCCGGCCGGAACCTCCCAAAACTCTATCTCACGAGCGGTAGCCGATAAGCCACCATCGCTGTATTGGGTGCAGCACTTACCGCATTGATTGCACTCTTTCATGGCCTGTCTCCCGCACCCACCACAGCCCGGCAATCAGGCAAAGGATTCCGTATAGGCGAACAGTCCCGCCGCGCCGCCGGTATGAATAAAGAGCACCTTGCTACCCGGGGCTATAAGCCCTCGGCGGCAGTGGCCGATCAACCCCGCCATCGCTTTGCCGGTGTAGACCGGGTCCAGCAAAATGGCATCCTTGCTCGCCGCCAGTCGTATCGCCTCCAGGGTATCCTCAGAGGGGATACCATAACCGGCACCGACATAATCACCGTTGGCTTGCACGCGGCAAGAGCGCGCTCTCAGGGGTATGCCGATGCGCTTGAGGGTCCGCCCCAACAGCCCATCCACCAACGCCTCCTGCTCTGCACCGCTGCGGCTGACACAAAAGCCTTGCAGGGGCGTCTCGTCACCGCCGCTGAGCTGGCCTGCCAGCAAGCCCGCCTGAGTGCCGCCACTGCCCGTGGCGACGACCCAGTGGTCAAGCGCCAGTCCCTGCTCCCGAGCCTGGTCGATGATCTCTTCGGCGCAACGCATATAGCCCAGGGAGCCGATCTCGTTGGATCCGCCCACCGGGATCAGGTAGGGCCTTGAACCTTGAGCCTGGAGCCGTTGGACCCGCTCTTCGGCGGCTTGATGCAGGTCCAGTCCCGCCTCAATACGGTGGATATGGGCACCACAGAGCTGATCGAGCAACAGATTCCCGTTGCGGTAGTAATCCTGCTTGGGAGTACCCGGCACATCCTCCAGCACCAGCTCGCAGGCGAGCCCAAAGCGCGCCGCCGCCGCTGCGGTCTGGCGCGCGTGGTTGGACTGAATCCCCCCCACCGTCACCAGGGTATCGGCGCCCGCCTCCAGTGCCGCGGCAATCAGGTACTCCAGCTTGCGAGCCTTATTGCCACCGAGGGCAAGACCGGTACAATCGTCGCGCTTTACGTACAGCTCGATGCCCAACTCGGCGCCCAGATTGGGCATCGCTTCCAGCGGCGTCGGGCTGTGGCAAAGGGAAACGCGGGGTAGGGCAATAGGCATATAAACTCCGTCAATAGCAGGGCAGTACGCTCACAGGGGGCGAATAAAATCGGCCCCTAGTGTTTCAAGCACCCCGAAAAAGATCAACAACCTATTCCCCTGCCGCAGGCCTTTATCGAAGCGGGCAGGGTTGTGGGAACCAAAGCTCAACATTGCGTTCTATACTTCCTAGGCAGCCAAACCTGACCGAGGGTGCCTCTATGTCCATGAACCTCGCCCATTATGATCTGGGCCAGATTATTCGCCACCGCCGTTACGAGTACCGGGGGGTAATCTTCGGGGTTGATCCCTGCTTCTCCCTGGATGAGCAGTGGTACGAATCCATGGCCGTTACCCGCCCTCCCAGGGATTGTCCCTGGTATCACGTATTGGTGGACGGCACCGACCGCACCACCTATGTGGCCGAGCGTAACCTGGCTCCCTGCGAGGATCACCAACAGATCCGTCATCCCAAGCTGGGTGAGTGTTTTAACCGTTTTGACGGAGACCGCTATTACATCCGCGCAACCACCCAATAGGGGCCGTTGTTCTCACAACCTGCTAGTTACCCGAGAGGATTAGTTCCCAATGAGCACCATCAAGACCGAGATTGTTCGCGCCCGCATCGAGCCCGATATCAAAGCCGAAGCGGAGCAGGTATTGCAGCAGATCGGTATGAGCATGGCAGATGCCATTCGCCTTTTTGTTACCCAGATTGCCCGCCGGCAGGAGTTCCCCGTCGAGCTGCGTGTGACCTCGCGAACGCAGCCGGAACAGGAGTAGATCCGTATCGCTTAGCCACCTCCCTCCAACTGCGCGGGGGGGACGCGAAAATAGTCCACCCCCGCAACTCCGTGCTGTTCGATGCGCAGCGTCCTGCGGTTGACCCGCGTGACCACTCCGCTCACCAGATCCCCCCGAAAACGAAACCGGACCCGCTCTCCCCGTCGCACGCTGCAGGGGGTGGCTTGGGCTGTGTCTATCGCGGGGGCGGCTGAAAAATCCAGCATAAGCCCTTCACTGTGCGCGCCATCGCGCAGCGCCTGCAACACCCGCGAGGCGCAGCCACTGCGGTGGATGCGATCCAGTATGCGATAGAAACCGGCGTTGTGGATGGAGCCGCGCCGGTACCAACCGTTGAGCGACTGCACCAGATGGGCAAACTCGTGACAGCAGGTGTGGGCCAGTAGCTCGGCGTATCCCGGCTCGCCGTCAAAATAACCCCGTGCACGAATCTCCCGTGCGGTCATCCACAGCTCGGCCTGACGCGGGCAGCGCTTACTGGCCACCATCTTGTGCCCGTAGGTGATGCGGTGCCGTGCCCCCTGCTGGCTGTGGTGGGTGGCCCGTCCGCTGCCCACCCGGCAGTGCAGCTCGATGCGGTGCCCCCTGGCATTCAACCAGGGCTGGATCTCCCGCCATAGCACCTGCTCGGTCACCCTCACCAGCAGAGCGGCAATGCGATGCTCAGGCGATGGCATGGCGCAGCACCTCGTAGGCTTCGCGGATCTCGACGAAACGACCCGCATCGCCGCCTCGATCGGGATGATGGCGCGCAGCCAGGCGTCGATAGGCCCGGATAAGCTCGGCGGAGGTCACCGAGGCATCCAGCTGCAACACCTTGAGGGCATCCTGCCGGCGATCGAGCCCCTGGTAGCGTTGCCAGAAACTGGCCAACAAACGTGCCACCGAATCGGCATCGGCCTGCTCGAAGTTGTCCCAATCCAGATAATACTCTCTCACCTTCTGTTCGGCTGCCAGGTAGGGCAGATCGCTGGCCGATGGTCCGGCTTGCGAGCAGGGTTCGAGCACAATCGCCAGCACCGAAATTCGCAGCCAGAGCGACTCCTCCAGCAACAGCTGCTGTAACTGGTAGAGCGCATTCATCAGCAGAAAGTGCTTACGGAACAGCTGCAGGTTGCCATCCATCTCAGGGCCAAGCAGCCCCTCGAAATCCCGCTCCAGCGCGACCATTAAACGGTGTTCGCTGATCGGCTCGGAGTGCAGGCGCAGCTGTTCCAACACTGCAATTCGCAGCGGGTTGTCCAGACCATCAATAGAATCGCTATTCACCCGTTCCAATCCCCTGAGGAGCTAAAGCAACACACCCTGCCTGAGCAGAGCCCTGGGCAGCATCTCGTCGAGACTATCGAGATCTTCGGGTGCCACCTCCACCAGCGGCAGTTCATGCTCTCGATACAGCGCCTGACGCGCCAGCTTGCGTTTGAGATAGGCGGCGGTCTTGTCGAAGCCCCAGTATTCAATGTAGAGCTGGCCGGCGGGCAGGTAGAAATCCGCCAGGCTATCGCCATCAAACGGCAGCGGATGCCCGGTGCTGTGCACAACACCATTGAGATAGAGCCAGTTATCGATCAACAGCTCCTCCTTCGATTGCAGCCGGTGACCATCCAGCGCCAGCCACTGACCATCGACCGAGTGCGCCTCCCCCTCTCCCAACAGCTGCTGTGCGCGGCGCTGCAGCACGGCATTGTCGGTAAGGTTCTCCGGCCAGCTGGCGTAGGGGATGCCGGTTTTCTCGCTCTCGCGCTGCTGGCCGCCCAATGCCAACCCTGCGGCGGTCAGCTGCCAACCCTTTCGATAAGTGCGAATCCAGCCCAGCTCCGCCAACAGCAGGTTGCACAAGCGCGCACCGATGCCCAATTTGCCACCGAGTTGGGTAGCCGTCAGGGGAGCGGCCGGCAATCGTGCGAACAGCGCGTGCTCGACCAGCGCCTGCGGCCAAACGATATATTCGCCATATTTTTCGCTCTGAGTGTAACGCCCCCCCTCGAACTGCCCCTTGGGAGTGAGCCGCCACTTGTCGCCCTGTTTTTCGATCCAGCCGCTGTCGGCCAGCAGAATAAACAGCTCGCGCGGCTCCTTGCTGACCGACTTGGCCAGGGCGGTGGTGGAAAGAGGCTTGTCCGATTTTTTACTCACGTTTCGATTCGCTGTGGATGGGCGGAACCACAGTGTGCCATCTGCGTCCCCAAGCCTCAAACCGGAGCGCGGTGCCACGTGAGTGCACCAAGGCAGGGCGAGATGCCGACAAGATCACCCCCAGAACACCGCTTTCCACTGGCACGCTCCCTGCACTGTTACTGATACCCCCCACCGCTATCTGATCTCCTGGGAGCAACGAATGAAATACTTCAGTCGACGCGTCATAAAGCCCGGCGACCTTAATCCGGCCCACCGCCTGTTTGGCGGCACCCTTTTGTCCTGGATCGACGAAGAGGCGGCTATTTTTGCCGGCTGCCAGATGAAAAGCCAACACCTGGTCACAAAATATATCTCCGAGATCAACTTCGTCAGCTCCGCCCAAAACGGTGACGTGGTGGAGTTCGGGCTTGAGGTGGCCGATGCGGGCACCACCTCCCTCACGGTTAAATGCGTGGTCCGCAACAAGGCCACCCAGGCGGAGATCATTCAGGTCGATCGCATCGTTTTTGTCTGCATCGACGAAAGCGGACGTCCCGCGCCCCATCAGTATTCGGTCGCTAACGCCGCCTAGATTTTTATCTCGGGAGGTCCAGAGTTCGTTGCAGTCCTCGCCCGGTAAGGGCAAGAGATTCAGCCACCTGCACTGCCCAGCAGGTAACCTGCCGTAAAGCTAATGGTAATTGCTCCGGCTACCAGAGCCAGCAGCACCCCACCGATCCCCATGGATCGGCCCCGGGTGTGGGTTGAACGAAGCGCCCGATACCACCCTGCTATCGCGTCCGCCCTGAGCATCAGCAGCCCACAAAAAGAGAATATCGTCGCCATGCCGCCAACCAGCATAACCATAGAGAGTGTTGCGTAGCTCATACGGAATCTCTTGTCGTTAAACACCGCTTTAGCATAAGGCACCCATGGGGTGAGACAAGCGCCGATCAGGCCCGGGGCCTAAGGTAGGCCTGCCTGAGTCTCGCGCCCCTTATGCCTGGCTCCATTGGCCGGCCAGCACCTCGGTAATCAACTGGTATCTGGCGGGCAAGAGGCGGTGTTTTTTGGTAATGCTGTACACCGTTTCCTTAACGGGCACCGCCAATTCAACGCTACGAATCCGCGCGGGGTGGGGAAAAGCGTCCAGCGACGATTGCGGGATCACGGTAAAGCCCAACCCCATAGATACCGGTAGCAGGATCTGTCCTATCTGGTTGATATAACCCGACTGGGGTATCTGCTCCATGGTCACAAACCGCGAGGCATAGTTTAGCTCGAGCAGGTCGCTCGCATAGTGGTGTCCATCGGGGTGGTTGATGAACCCGAGCCCTACCAGCGCCTCCCACCCGGATTCAGCCTCGGCCGGCACCACCAGACACAGGGGGTCCTCCCACAACCGCTGTTGCAGCAATATTGAATCGTTCAGGGGCTGCGTCACCAGCCCCATCTGCGAGCGATTGGTTTTGACACGCTCGACGATCGCAGCGTTAGGCGCCGCTTCCAGGGCGATACTAAGGGCCGGGTAGTGCCGTTGTAGTTCAAGCAGGCGCGGATAGAGCTGCATCGCCATCGAGCCGGAGCAGGCCAGACGACACTCCCCGGCATTGAGCTCATCGCCGGCGATCTGATTAACCAGCTCGGCTTCCGCCTCGACCTGGTCGAGGCCAAAACGATAGAGGCGCTCCCCCACCGTGGTCAGCTCGAAGGTTTTCCCGTAACGGAACAGCAGCGGCTTCCCCAGTTGAGCTTCCAGCTTCTTGATGTGCTGGCTTACCCCGGGTTGGGTCATATGCAACTGCTCGGCGGTACGGGTGAAGTGGTTGGTTTTCACCAGACTGATAAAGGTTCGGAGATACAGGTGATTTATCATAACTAAATATTATCATTTTGATGACTAATGATAATTTCATATTAACACAGTCGATCTCTACACTACCCGCTATCAATCACCCACACCGGAAGCAGCGCAATGACCCAGACAACCCAACAAGCCGTAGCTCACCCCTACCCACGCACCTTCTCCCATATCGGCATCTCCGTACCCGACCTTGAGGCAGCGGTTAAGTTTTATACCGAAGTGCTTGGCTGGTACCTGATTATGAAGCCCACCAAAATTGTTGAAGACGACAGCGCCATTGGCGAGATGTGTACCGATGTGTTCGGCGCCGGGTGGGAACATTTCCATATCGCACACCTGTCTACAGGAGACCGCATCGGTGTCGAGCTGTTTCAGTTTAAGAACCAGCAAAACCCCGAGGACAACTTTGAGTATTGGAAAACCGGAGTGTTCCACTTCTGCGTGCAGGACCCCGATGTAGAAGGGCTGGCGGAAAAGATCGTTGCCGCTGGCGGTAAGAAGCGCATGGCCAAGCCCCGTTACTACTACCCCGGAGAAAAGCCCTACCGCATGATCTACATGGAAGACCCCTTTGGTAACATCCTTGAGATCTACAGCCACAGCTACGAGCTGCATTACGCTTCCGGCGCTTACCAATAGTAAAGAAGCCGGTAGCCTATTACCTACTTCCCCTTTTCCAGCATATCGGCAAGACCGGCAAAGGGGGAGTGGGTGGCGACCCCTGCGGTAGAGTGACTCTCGGCGCTGCCGTTGGCGGAATCAACGTAGCGCGAATGCTCATTATCGTGACAATAGACACAGAGCAGCTCCCAGTTGCTGCCATCGCCGGGGTTGTTGTCGTGGTTATGGTCACGGTGGTGCACGGTCAATTCACGCAGGTTAGTGCGATTAAACTCCCGCGCGCAACGCCCACACACCCAGGGGTAGAGCTTCAATGCCTTTGCTCTATAACCGGCCTCCCGGGCATCCCGGTCCTGCCGTGCCTGCGCGACGATTTGCTGCGAACTCGGCCCCGGACCCCGGTTTTCAGTCGCGGCCGGGGCCGTTTTAATACGGGCACTTCGACGTAACTTTCCGCTCATCGATACCTCCTGTTAGTGCGGTCTCACCATTGGGACCAGCGGGACATGGACGAATATACCGCCACTAACGGTTTTTAATCGCCAGCCTTCGCGCTAAAATCGACCCTTTTACAATCAAATGAGACTGTTCCATGGGCAGAGCCTACCAGAACCGCAAAGAATCGATGGCCAAAACGTCGGACGCCAAGGCCAAAGTGTATAGCAAATATGGCCGCGAAATTTACGTATGTGCAAAAGCCGGCGGTATCGACCCCGACGGCAACCTTTCGCTGCGGGGTATGATTGAGCGCGCGAAAAAGGATCAGGTGCCCAGTCACGTCATTGAAAAAGCGATCGAAAAAGCCAAGGGCGGTGGCGGCGAAGACTTTTCCACCGCACGTTACGAAGGTTTCGGCCCGGGTGGTTGCATGGTGATTGTCGACTGTCTTACCGACAACCCCAATCGAACCTTCGGCGATGTACGCCAGTGCTTTACCAAAACCAAGTGCAAGATCGGCACCCAGGGCAGCGTCAGCCATATGTTCGACCACAGCGCCATCCTGGTGTTCAAAGGTGGCGATGAGGACAGCGCACTCGAGGCGCTGATGAACGCCGACGTCGATGTTACCGACATCGAAAGTGACGCCGACGCCATCACCGTTTTCGCCCCCCACACCGACTACTTCAAAGCCAAGCAAGCGCTGCTCGACACCTTCGGCGAGATCGACTTCGACGTGGACGAGATCCAGTTTGTGCCCCAGAATACCGCTCCGGTTGCAGGGGATGATCTGCCCCAGTTTGAGCGCTTCCTGGATATGCTCAACGACCTCGACGATGTGCAGAACGTATACCACAACGCGGATTTGTAGGCTGTTATCTGCAAGATCGGCGAACTAAGGTGGGGCTCGCCGCTGCTGCGGCGGCCTCGCGGGCCGCTCGCCTCAGCGGGTTAAGCCGTGACGCTCATGCCATTGAGCCAGACTCTCATCGGGGTACTGTTGGAACCGCTTATCCTCCCCATGGGACTCCACCGCCACCCAGCCACATTTGCTGGCCAACATCAGGTGGGTGGTCTGGGGCGGCTCGGGTAGCTCGCTGTCGATGGCCGATGCGAACGGGTGCAGCAGGTCGGGCCAACGCTCATCGTAGACCCAGAGCGCGCTCCCACAGTGACGGCAAAAATGACGTTCGGCCGGGCTCGGCTCACCATCGATCAGGGCATGATAGACCGCGATATGCTGCTTCCCCTGCACCTGCAACGAGGCGTACTCCCCTCCAAGATTGATCGCATAGCCACCACCGCCTGCAGTTTTCCTGCACACCGAGCAGTAGCAGCGGTTAAAAGGGTATGGGTGGGCTGACTCCAGCTCAAAGGCGACAGCGCCACAGTGGCAGGATCCATTTAATCGCATAGTAACTCCTTTTAAACAGGGCACACGGGAACCGCGCACATCAAATAATGATATACACCCCCAGCACAAACAGGGCGATAAAAAACAGAATACGGAAGCGTTCTGCCGACAATCGGCGCCGAATTGCCTGACCCAGCATCATCCCCGCAATCGCCGGCGGCAGCCCCAGTGCGGACAACAACCCCAGCTCTGCGCTTAAGAGGTTTTGGCTCTCCAGGGCAAAGGCGAGCGCCAACGTGGAGAGGCTAAACAGCATGCCCATTGACTGAATCAGGATATCCCGAGACAACCCGATCGCTTGCAGGTATATCACGCCGGGAACGACGCAGGAGCCGGTCATGCCCATCAACACACCATTAACCAGCCCCAGCACCGCCCCCAGCCAACGCTCCCGAGCCGAGGCGATCGATATTTTGACCCCGGCCAGATTGATCAGCGCATAGAGCGCCAGCAATACGCCCAGTAGCGATGACAGGGTGCTGTGATCGATGCGCGTCAAAGCCTGGGCGCCGAGCCAGACGCTCAGGGTCGCCAACGACAGGAACGGCCACAAGCGCCCCACAATCTCACGCCCGTGGCCACCCACCATCCCCTGCCACAGATTGGTCACCAGGGTCGGCACGATCAGCAATGCCATGGCGCTGGGCAGATCTATTGCCACCGCCAGTATCGCCAAGCTCACCGAAGGCAAGCCCAGGCCAATCACCCCCTTAACGGTGCCGGCCAGAAGGAACGTGACGAGGATTAACATCAGGATTGAGGGCTCAGTCATAGCCCAAGCCTACCCGCTTGCCCTCCCCGGTGCACCGAAAAAATCACCAGGGCTAGCCGGTGATCCGTTATCGCACTCTGTGCGTAACCTCCCCATAAACAACGCGCTTAAGGAGGTCGACTATGCACCCATTGACTCGCTTGATCTATGCTAGCAAGGCGTCATTTAAACGCCATCGTCGTGATACGGGTATCGATCTGGAGGTGGGCAGGATACTGGGGCAGTCCCGGCGCAATAACCCACGGCTGGAGATCGGCGGTGTGCTCTACTACGGCGACGGGCATTTTTTTCAGGTGCTGGAGGGACCCCGTGAAGCCGTGCAGGATCTCTACCGCCAGATTATCGAGGACCCCCGCCACACCAGCTCCACCATTCTCTCCAGCGAACACATTGAGCAGCGCCTCTTTGATGATTGGTCGATGAAGTATATCCCTGCCGAGCGCGCTATCCGATCGCAGCTGGCCGCCGCAGGTCACCCACAGTTCGATCCTTTCGCCTTTGACCACGCCATGATCCAGCACATGGTTCACCTGCTCCACGAAGGCCTCAACGCCAACCCCGAGTCTGGCCTGGCCTCTTTGGTCCGGGGCGGGTGGAAACGGTTGTGGTTACGGTTGCGCCTCGGCGGCGGAGATGCAGCTCGGTGAGCCTCCATAGGGCGCGGTTCACCCGCCTTCATCCACTGCGTGGGTGAGTAGCTGCGGTTAATAGTTCGTGATTGATGCGCGTAAGTGCCTGGGTGCCGAGCCCAACGCTGAGCATCGCCAGCGCCTGATTGCACGCAACCCGGACGACAGCTACACACCAGATCAGTCCCTACTCCGATCCGGTGATCGACCGTGCTCCCGGCTTACTCAATGACACGCAGCAGCTCGGTGTGAAACTCACCAGGCTTTAGACGAATACGGTAGTAGACACGGCGCCACCAGCTATCCTGTTGTTGGCGATGAGACCGGTCGGGCAGTGCATTGGGCTGGGTCAGTTGGGCTGGCATGGCAAACCTCCGGCGGCTGGAATCTTTCTACCCTGAGAGTAGCCCGCACAGATGACCTTCTGATGAAGCTTTGATGACAACGGCTCAGGGTTCGCCGGCGTAGGGCAGCAGCTCACGAGCCGCCGCCATCTCCCGCTCGAGATAGCGCGCCTCCTGCCCCAGAAAATGCTTAATCGCTTCACGAAACTGCGGTTCACGAATCCAGTGACTCGACCAGGTAACAACCGGCTCGAAGCCACGCTTGATCTTGTGCTGCCCCTGGGCACCGGCGTCGAAACACTCAAGTCCCTGCTCTATACAGTACTCGATACCCTGGTAGTAACAGGTTTCAAAGTGCAGGAAATCAAACTCCTGCAAGCACCCCCAATAGCGACCGTAAAGGTGCCGACTATCACGCAGGTTTAACGCTGCGGCAACGATGCGGCCCTGTTGACGCGCTACCACCAGCATTAACTGCGACGGCAGCTCCCTGCCCAGCTGCTCGAAAAAGGAAAGAGGCAGATAGCCCCGATGACCGCTGCGCTTGAGATAGGTCAGCTGGTAAAAGCGGTGAAACTCTACCCATAGAGCCGGGTCAATCTGGTGACCATCCAACCGCTGCAGCTCAATACCCTGCTCCGTGACTCCCCGCCGCTCCTTGCGAATAGTCTTACGATGACGGGAGCGCAGGGCCGCCAAAAAGTCATCAAAGTCGGAATAACCACGATTAAACCAGTGAAACTGGATGCCCTGTCGCGACAGCAAGGGAGCCGGCAGGCGGCGATGTAAGCTCTCATCGGCAAACAGCAGGTGCCAGGAGGAGCAGGCATCTTCACCCTCCTCTCGCCCAATTAGGTCACACAGTAAGCTGGCCATCTGCAGCGGGTTTTCACCATCGACTGCACACAGCCGTGGCCCCGTTGAGGGGGTGAAGGGGATCGCCGCCAGCAGCTTGGGATAATAGTTGATACCGTGGCGATGAAAGGCCTCGGCCCAGCTAAAATCAAACACGTATTCGCCATAGCTATGCCATTTGCGATAGCCGGGGAGAATCCCTACCAACTTATCATGACGGTAAAAGAGCCCGTGTTGCGGTTGCCAGCCGGTGTCGCGGCAGACCGCACCACTAGTCTCCAGCGCCAGCAAAAAAGCATGCTGCATAAACGGGTTATCGTTGTTAAGTACCCCGTTCCACTGTTGGGCGCTAATCTGCTCGATGGCGGACAGCCAACGTACTTCCAGCATGGGAACTCCTGCGAGCGATAGGTCTCTCTCTATGGGTCACGGCGTCTAACGCTGCAGATACCGCCACAGCCGGCACCGAACCCTGGGCACAGAGATCCGCCCCCTAAGCCCTGCCGACGACCGCATAGCAGGGCGCTACCTCACCGCGCCCGCAGGCCAAAGCCACCGGCGGCGTCAATATCAGGAACCGGTACTGGTCATGGTGCACTCCCACCCCCAGTTGCGCTGGCGCTCAACAAACTCTTCTGCATTGCGCTCGCAGTATCCCTGCTCGCTGTCGGCATGCCACAGCGTCTGCACTTCGCCATCTTTCTGGTACACAACATCACAGGGCACCGGGCTATCTGCGGCCGTGTAAACCACACTGATAATTCGCTCCATCCCGGCTTGGGTGCAGACATAAGTTTCATCAGCCATTGCCGGGGCCACGGGCAACATTATTGCAGCGCCCGCCAGGGCCAACTTCGATAAAAAAGGGTTTTTCATTTTTGGTGCTCCAAGTCCTTGAGTATGACCGGGAGTGCACTCCCGGTGGCCTCTGAGCTTAGCACAGGAGGGAAAATGAACCGAGAATTCTGTCCCGGAACGAACGCCGCGGGCTGGGCTAGAGGCCACCAAGAGCGCTGGATGCAAGCGGAGAAAAGGTCATCGGGGCGCGACTGGAGCACCCCGATGGGCCGGGTTAAAGCACCCGGGCGAGGGAGTCGACCAGATAGTCAATATTGCTGTTGTTGATGCCGGCGATATTGATACGGCTCGAGTCCACAAAGTAGATCGAATTTTCCGACCTCATCTGGCGCACCTGCTCGGGAGTTACGCCCAGAAACGAGAACATTCCCTTCTCGCGGGTGATAAAACTGAAGTCACGCTCGATTCCGCGAGCAACAATTTTATCGACCAACAGTTGGCGCAGCCCGTTGATGCGATTACGCATCAGGGTCAACTCACTGTGCCACTGCGCGGTCAGCTCTTCGCTGCTAAGGATGATCTCTACCAACGCCGCCCCATGGGCCGGGGGCATCGAGTAGTTCGCACGGACCACACTGCAGAGCTGGCTGTGGGTTGCATCACGAGCGATCGAGCTTGCCGAGATCGCGATTACCGCTCCGGTTCGCTCACGATAGAGACCGAAGTTTTTGGAGCACGATGCCGTGATCAGCAGCTCTGGCACCGCCGCCGCCAGAATACGCAAGCCAGCGGCGTCTTCATCCAGACCATCGCCCAGGCCCTGATAGGCGATATCCACCAACGGCAGGAATCCGCGCGCTTTCGCCACTGCCGCGACCTGCTCCCACTGCTGCAGGTTCAGGTCAGCGCCACAGGGGTTGTGGCAGCAGCCGTGCAACAGCACGACATCACCGGCACCCACCTGCTCCAGGGTAGCGATCATCGCCTCGAACTGGATGCTCGATGTCTCGCGATCGTAGTAGGGGTACTCCTTGATCTGCAGCCCGGTATCCCCCATCAGGGGAATATGGTTGGCCCAGGTCGGGTTACTCACCCATACAGTAGCGCCCGAATTGCAGCGCTTAACCAGCTCCGCTGCCGCGCGCAGGGCACCGCAACCACCTGGGGTCTGCAGTGTATTGGTGCGGCCCTCGACGATAGCCGGGTGATCGGCACCCAACAGTAGAGCCTCCATCACCTTACCAAAACCGGGTGCACCGGCCGGGCCGATGTAGGCCTTGGTGGTTTCCGTATTGATGTGGTGTAACTGGGCTTTTTTTACCGCGTCCAGTACAGGCGTGTTTCCCGCTTCATCTTTGTAGATGCCGACCCCGAGGTCGATCTTGAGCGGATTGGGGTCATTCCGATAGACGGCCATAAGCCCCAAAATCGGATCATCTGGTAATTGTACGAGGGTTTCTAACATGGTGGTCCCGGTTCAGGAGGTGGTGCGCGAAGGCGCCGTTTTATGCCACTGGCGTCATCTTGGATAGTAACGAGTTTAGCGCTGTCACGCTAACACTTCTTGGCCAAAACAACGGCTTTCCAGCGCGGATTCTGAACCCGGTCACGCCGGGGCGGAAACCGCCCGACAAACTAGTTCAGGTCGGCGGCATATCGTCGCAGTAACTCTCCGGGAACGATCTCCAGCGCCTTTTGGTGGGTGCGGGTCAGGTGCACGCGCGGAGCGCTGTCGGCCTGCTGGGCTTCAAGCCAGCGCGCGGCGCACAGGCACCATCGGTCACCCTGCTTGAGACCGGGAAAGCCGAACTCTGGAATGGGCGTGCTGAGGTCATTGCCCCGTGCCTTGGAAAAAGCCAGAAAAGCATCGGACACCTCGATACACACCGTATGGGAGCCCACGTCTTCGGCGCAGGTATTACAGCATCCATCACGAAAAAAACCGGTTTTCGGGCGCTCACTGCAGGGCAAAAGCGCTTCACCGTATACGTTCAGGGAATCATCCATTTGCATTGCTTACTCCTCAGGGCGAATCCGCTTTACGCTAAACGGATAGGGTCTCCATCCTAGCCCCCGCTCCAGTCGCTGGCAACGCAGCGCCCCCAGGGGCTGGCCAGATTATTTCTTGGGCAGCAGCTGCCCCATCATTTGGTGCACCAGATTTACCGCTTTTAAGGGCCGCAACATCACCTTGAAATCGATGATCTGTCCCGCTTCGTTGCAACGAATCATATCGACTCCATTGATATGGATACCGTTGATCTCGGTTTCGAACTCGAGCATGGCATCCTGGCCGCTAGCGACCTCCCGCAGATAGCGAAAGCTGGGGTTGGCGAGGACCTGCATCGCCGCCATGAGGTACATACTGGTAATCGCTTTCCCATGTTGAGGGCTGTGTACGACCGGTGAGTGGAAAACCACATCGTCGGCTAACAACGACTGCAACCCTGCCGGGTTTTTGCTTTCCAATAGCTGATGCCACCGCTCAAGTGTTTGCTCAATCATAGAACTGCTCCGCGTATAGTGTTTTTGGTTTTGTTATCACGCCCGCTGGCGAGGGCACAGTCTATCTCGTCGGCAACCAACTGTCCCCATCCAACCAGCCCGCGACAGCATTAACCGGAGTAGATCAGGATCTCCCAGGGAGTAGAATTGATGATGATCTCGCGCACACCTTCGCGGGTATCAGAATCAAAAAAATCCATGGGGTTGTAATCGTCGGTTAAGACGATGGCGCGGGCATCTGCGGGAAATTCAAACCGGCGCCCCAGATTCGCCTGCACCTGCTCCCGAGCCATGGGATGTACCGGGAACTGGCGTATTCGAGTCAGGTCAAGGGTACGGGGAGCGCCGTTGTAGGCCAACACGGCCAGATTACCAAAGCTGCTCTGTGCGCTGGGGGCGAAGGTGGGATAGAGCTCCACCTGGTCAAACACCTGGCGCAGGGTTTTTATGACCGATGCGCTCATGTAGGTATCATTGTGGAGCTCTGCCGCCAGGTTAACGGCCAGCGTGCCTTGTCCATTTATGCGCTTGGCGATCAACTCCAGGGCCTCAACGCTGAGCAGGTGGGAGGGCGTCGTGTCACCGGTAAACACATCCATAACCACCAGATCGTACTGCTTCCGGCTTTGGGCAAGGAAATAGCGAGCGTCCTGCACATACCACTCGCCGACGGGGTCAGCCCCAAAATAGTCGCGGGCCATCTGGTACACCACCGGATCAATATCCACTACGTCGGTCACCACCCCCTGCTGCTCGTACCATCGAGGTATGATGCCGGCTCCCATGCCGATCATCAGGGCGTTGTTCATCTGTGGATTCATCGCCCATGGCAGAAATTCGAGAAAGTAGGAGTACTCGTAGATCGACTGGTGGTTGCTGGCATCCACTCCCCCTTGCACCAGACCGTCGATCAGGAGTTCACGGATTCGTTTGGGGCCAAAGCTGTAGTCGACCACCTTGACGCTGCCGTAATGACTGTCAACGCTGGCGATCAGCTGCGCCCGGGTGCCGTTATCCATAGTGACATTCGGCAACTCACGGTGGGGTTGCAGCCACAGCAATATTGGCAACAGCGCCAGGGGCAATAGCCAGCGATACTCCCGCACAGCCAGCAGATAACCCGCACCCAGCAATACCAATAACAGGCCAACCGCTTGAAATATCTGGTCGACGCCCATCCAGGCGATCAGGACGAAACCGGTGAGGGCGGTGCCGATAACCGAGCCCAGGGTAGAGATGGCGTAGAGACTTCCAACCGTGCGACCCAGGCTGTTCATCTCGCGCGCAGCTATACGCACCAGAAAAGGGGAGACAAAACCCAATAAAAAAAGCGAGGGCCCAAACAGTAACGTGGTGCTGACAAAGGAGCCGAGCCGCAGGCCCATCGGCACACAGAGTTTAAGTACCGGGGCTTTAAGAATAGGGATCAACAGTACCGCGATACCCGCCAGGAGGATAATCGCGAACAGATAACGGGCTTCACCGTAGCGATCCGAAAGCCGTCCTCCGACCGCGTAGCCCAACGCCAGCGAGATCATGGTTACCGCAATTAATGAGGTCCAGATAAACAGACTGACCCCAAAGAAAGGACCGATAACCCTGGACCCCAATACCTCCACCACCATGATCAGGGCACCACAGAGAATGGCTGTAAAAAACAAAAAACCTATAAACCAGCGAGGATGTTGGTCAGTCGGTGTCATCACGGTTTAAATTCCTGATTCGAAGGCAACGGGGGAGAAATTATCGCACAGCGACACCGATTATTCGCCCATTCTGGCAGGGGTTCTCACGGCCTTGCGCCAGATTTGCCAACCGGCACGCGAATTGTTGCTGATGCCCGCAGGCCTCTGCAGGCCGATGAAGTTGCGATGCTGAACCACATTAAACACCACACCCCATGAGACAACTTCACCTTGCAACCGCGCCTCGCAACAAAGAACGGCCTCGGCGCGACCCTCCCCGATTTCTCTGCGCGACGGTGATCCAATAATCGACGGCCAACGTATAACTCTCCGACAGCAAAATATAGCTCCCGGGGGATACTATAACCATGGCCTTTACGACTAACTCCACCCTGTTCACGGATGCGCGGTGGTCGGCGGTGTGTTTACCCAATAAATCCTGTAGAGGATAGACCGATGAACGACCTTCAGCCGACAACCCTTTCACAAGCCTCCATCAAGGTTGGCATCAGCGCTTGCCTGCTGGGCCATGAGGTTCGCTATAACGGAGGGCACAGCCAATCCCGCCTCTGTCTCGACAGCCTCAGTCACTACTTCAGCTTTACCCCCTTCTGCCCCGAGATGGCAGCAGGACTGGGAACACCGCGACCGGTGCTGCGACTGACCGGTGATCCGACCTCCCCGAGGCTGATCTACACGGACCGGCCCGAGCAGGATCTCACGGAGCAACTGCAACAGGGGTTTGCCGATCAACTCCACCAAGGGGATCAGCTCGACGGCTATGTGCTGATGAAAAACTCCCCCAGCTGCGGCCTCGAAAGAGTCAAAGTCTATCAACCCAACGGCCACCCCCACATCGATCGGGGCCGAGGACTGTTTGCGGCCGCACTGAAGGAGCGCTTCCCGCTGCTTCCCGTCGAGGAGGAGGGACGCCTTAATGATGCTCACCTGCGGGAAAATTTTGTCCTGCGGGTCTATGCCCACCACAACTTTCGGTTCGAGGTGTTAGCGAACCCCAGTTACCACCGATTGTTGCAGTTTCACAGCAGTTACAAGTATGTACTGATGGCCCACAGCCAAAAGGCCTATAAAACTCTCGGCCGCTTGCTGGGCGAAGCCCACAAAAACCCGTTGGACGAAGTCATTCAACTCTATTTCCCGCAATTGATGGCAGCCCTGTCTGCTCCGGCACGGCGCAAGGGCCATACCAATGTGCTGATGCACCTGCTCGGCTATCTCAAACGCAGCGTTCCTGGGGAGGCTCGTCAGCACATGGTCGAGATTATTCATCGCTATCGTGAAGGTAAAATACCCCTGATTACCCCGCTGACGTTGCTCCGTCACTACATCGACCGCGAAGGCAACGACTACCTTCGGGCCCAGCGCTATCTGCAGCCCTACCCCGAAGACCTGGGGCTTAGCAATCAACTATGAATCTGGTATGGCTGCGCAACGACCTCCGCCTCGACGATAATCCAGCCCTCTACCATGCCTGCCAGCAGGGCCAGCCGGTGGCCGTCCTCTACTGCATAACTCCAACCCAGTGGCGGCTGCACCATGAGTCCCCCATCAAGCTGGGTTTTCGGCAAGATGCCCTCAACCAGCTGGGACAGGCTCTGGCGCAACGAGGTATCCCGTTGGAGGTTATCCAGGCTGCCCGTTTTGACGACCTCCCCGGATGCATTGTCGACCACTGCATACAACGAGGTATCCGCAAGCTCTGGTTTAACGAAGAGATCCCCGTTGATGAGCGACACCGGGATCAGCAGGTGGTCGAGGCACTGTCCGACGCCGGTGTACGCTACGAGATGCAGGTAAGTGACCAGATCCTACCGCAGCCGGTTTTCAATCAGCAGGGCGCCTATTTTAAGGTGTTTACCCCCTGGTACCGAGCCTGGCTCAAGCAGTTACCGGAGATAGGCGACTGCACCCTGCCGGAGCCCGAAGCGATAGCGCCCCCCCTGCCAGCACCCGCTGCCATTGCGCTGCCAGGAAGCGAGCCCTACCGCCGTGACTTGTGGCCCGCCGACGAACAGCACGCACTGTCCCGGCTTACCCACTTCGTGCAAGAGCGGCGTGCCCGCTATAGCGAATGTCGTGACATCCCCTCGATCAACGGGACCAGCGGCCTATCACCCTATCTAGCCAATGGGCTTTTAAGCCCCCGCCGCTGCCTACAGGTGATTCGGCAACTGGCCACGATGGATGGCTGGGAATGGCGTGACGACCCCTGGCTACGGGAGCTGGGGTGGCGAGAATTTTACCGCTACCTGATGATCGGTTTCCCTCGCCTGAGCCGTAATCAACCCTTTAAGCTGCAAACCCGCGCGCTGCAATGGGAGCGGAACGAGGAGGGGGTGGTGGCCTGGCAACAGGGTCGTACCGGATTTCCCCTGGTGGATGCGGGCATGCGCCAGTTACGACAGACCGGCTGGATGCATAACCGGCTGCGTATGCTGACCGCCAGTTTTCTTTGCAAGCTGCTACTGGTGGATTGGCGCATCGGTGAAGCCTTCTTTATGGAGCAGTTACTGGACGGGGACTTTGCCTCCAACAACGGCGGCTGGCAGTGGAGCGCGTCGACGGGTTGCGACGCCTCGCCCTGGTTTCGTATCTTCAACCCAACCCGGCAGTCGGAGCGGTTCGACCCCGAGGGCCAGTTTATCCGCACACTGATCCCCGAACTTGCCACCGTCGAAAATCGCCTGATTCATAATCCCCCGCCGGCGCTGCGCGAGCAGCTCGGCTACCCCCAGCCCGTCATCGACTACCGACAGGCGCGGGAGCGGGTACTGGAGCGCTTTCGGGTATTGACATGAGAGCGAAAAAAACGCCCCTCGGGGAGGGGCGCCGATAAAGAATCCACAGGACTACGCCTTGCGGTGCAACCCAGGAAAACAGGTCGAGAGATCGAGTCCTGACCGCACTCTTGCCCTTTATTGCTGCTCATTTAGCTGACGCCTCAGTAGCAAACAGGACGCTCTAATGGCGATCTATCCACGACCATAACCCGTCCGGCCTGCGGATTTCGACTAAAGTGCGCCCGCCTCCTGCAAACGCTGCTGAATACCCTGCGCCAAGCGGCGATAGCCCTCCGCGTTGAGGTGGATAGGGTCGGATTTCAGCGACGGGGTGCGTAGCAGGTCAGCGAGCAGCTCACCTTCAAATAGCAGGCCGTACTGCTCGGCTAGCTCCTCGTAGAGGGGGGCGCTATCGGAAAAGAGACTTTTTTGCGGCACCCCCACCAGCAGCACCTGGATATTACGTCCCTGCGCAGCCTCGATCATAGCCGCCAGATTCCCGCGAATCTCTGCCCCAGGACGACTGCGGAGAATATCGTTGCCGCCCTCAAGCAGAATCAGCAGCCGGGGCTGCACCTCGTCGAGCAATGCCGGCAAGCGCTCGCGCCCCTGAGGCGTCTGTTCGCCGGAGATTCCACCATTGACCACCGTGCGTCCACTGAGCCGCTGCAACTGGGCGGGATAGGACAGGCTTTCACCACCCGCCCCCACCCCGGCCGTCAGGCTATCACCAAATGCTAACAAAACCTCATCGGGGGCCAAGCGTTCGATAGCCCCATCGCCACACCCGGCCAACAGCAGCAGCGACAGCATTAGATAACGCACCGGCAGTCCCTCTTTACAGCCAACAAATACGGTTAAATTTCGCTCTGCCACCCTCGCCGATGATGACAAAGAGGGGGCCGAAACAAACAAGCAGGAAGGTGGTGCCGGTAAGAGGAGTCGAACCTCCGACCTGCGCATTACGAATGCGTTGCTCTACCAACTGAGCTATACCGGCACTGCGCCAGAGTGTAGCAAAGGGCTGACGGTGAGTTCCAGCCTTGGTGCCATCCCCCCGAGGCCTGAATTTGCCATGCCCTTCCATGCGCTTCTCGGCCTCTGCACCGCCCTCATAAATGCCTGAATATAATTCAACCAATCCGGGGAAGAAATCCAGATTTGCTGTGGTATGATAGGCGCCCCTCGCCCGGGGGAGCCCGCAAACCGGTGACTTCCAAGAGTCACCCATGCACCCCGGAACAGGTATTTCAGTATCCGTTTTCTATACCATTTGCAGTCAATAAGCTCCGGATTGGCGACCTACTCCCACCGGAATGAACGAGGATCGAGCCACAATGGCCACTACGTCTCTAGAAAAAAGCAAGATCAAATTCCTGCTACTCGAGGGGGTGCACCAAAGCGCCGTTGATAATCTCAAGGCAGCCGGTTACTCCAACATCGATTACCTCACGACCTCTCTACCCGATGACGAGCTCAAGGCTCGCATCGCCGATGCCCATTTTATCGGCATCCGCTCACGCACCCAGCTCACCGAAGAGATTTTCGATGCTGCAAAGAAACTGGTTGCCGTCGGCTGCTTCTGCATCGGGACCAACCAGGTTGACCTCAACGCGGCCCGCGAGCGCGGCATCGCTGTTTTTAACGCCCCCTATTCAAACACCCGCTCGGTCGCTGAACTGGTGCTCGCCCAGGCCATCTTGCTGCTACGAGGCGTACCCGAGAAGAGCGCTCTGGCCCATCAGGGTGTGTGGCGCAAGAGCGCAACAAACTCTTACGAGGTTCGCGGCAAGCGCCTGGGCATCGTCGGCTACGGCAGTATCGGCAGCCAGCTTAGCGTGCTCGCTGAGGGCTTGGGCATGGAGGTCTGCTTCTACGACGTCATTACCAAGTTACCACTGGGTAATGCCACCCAGATCAACAGCCTCAAAGAGCTGTTAGCTACCTCCGACATCGTGACGCTTCATGTGCCCGAAACCCAGGCCACCCAAAATATGATCGGTGCCGAGCAGATCACCGCGATGAAACAAAACGGAATCCTGATCAACGCATCCCGGGGCACCGTAGTCGACATCGACGCCCTGGCCGCTGCACTGTCCGAGAAGAAACTATTGGGCGCGGCGATTGACGTATTCCCGGTAGAGCCCCGCTCTAACAATGAGGAGTTCATCTCCCCGCTGCGCGGCTTGCACAACGTTATCCTGACCCCCCACGTCGGCGGCAGCACCATGGAGGCGCAGGCCAACATCGGTGTTGAGGTAGCAGAGAAACTGGCCAAATACAGCGACAACGGAACCTCCACCTCCTCGGTTAACTTCCCCGAGGTGGCGCTGCCCACCCACGCAGGCCAGCACCGTATTCTCCATATTCATCGCAACGTGCCGGGCGTCATGACCTCAATCAACAGTGTATTTTCCGACCACAACATCAATATTTGCAGTCAATACCTGCAAACCAACGACAAGGTTGGCTACGTCGTGATCGATGTTGAAGCGGATCAGAGCCAGATCGCCCAGGAAAAGCTACAAAAGGTCGACGGCACTATCCGCTGTCGCGTGCTCTACTGATCGCTACCGCGTAATAAAAAAGCCGGCTTCGATGCCGGCTTTTTTCTGACACCCCACTAACGGCGTCAGGAGACGCTCAAACCTTCGATCACCGCTTCGGTCAACTCATCGGTAACAAACTTTGTCAGCGAGGCATTTGCACCGCTGCGGGTTGCGTTCCGGGCGCTAATCTCCCCTGCCAATGAGGTGTGCAGCAAAACATAACTGGACGACAACTCCTCATCTTTCCTGATCTCTTTGGTAAGCGTATAGCCATCCATTTCCGGCATCTCAATATCGGAAATAATCATATCGACATGCTTGCCCTCGCTATGGCTAAGATCGCGCAGCTTCTCCAGCGCTTCTTTACCATCCCGGGCCAAATAATAGGGAACACCAATGGTTTCCAGGGTGCGTGCGATCTGCTTGCGCGCCATGGCGGAGTCATCCACCACCAGAATGCATTTTTTCTGCAACGCTTTCAGGTGCGCTTCATCCAACTGGCGCACATAACCACCGGCGATATCTTCCGGTGGCGTGACTTCGTTTAACACACGCTCGACGTCGATGATCTCCACCAGCTCATCGTCGATCTTCGTTACCCCGGTGATGTAGCTACTGTTTCCGCTGCCTGCGGGCGGGGGTAATATATCTGTCCAGTCAAAGCTGGCAATGCGATCTACCTTTCGCACCAAAAAACCCTGAATGGAACGATTGAATTCGGTGATCACAATCGAGGCGGTCTCTGCCTCCAGATCCTTTATCGACGCCTTCCCGACCGCCACTGACAGATCAATCACCGTCAGGGGCTGGCCCCGCAGTTTGGCGATACCGATAACCGCTGGATGGGAACAGGGGATCTGATTCAACGGCTCGTAGGGGATAATTTCACAAATTTTAAGCACGTTGATGCCGAACGGCTGTCGTCCTTTAAGCTGGAACAGTAACAACTCCTGCCGACTCCCCTCTGAACCGGTGCGATCACTCTGCATCAAACGACTCCACTGTCTCTATTTCGTCTTCTTGAACCCTAGTATACCCCTTGGTATCGGCACCAACACCCCCATCATTAATCAGGTTCTGCGACAGCCAGTGCAAGTAATACTCGCGCAAGGATACCGACTCATTCGCCAAATGGTGCCCCGCTTGAGGCAAATAGAGTACCTTTGCGGCAGGAAACAGTCGGGTGTACACCGGTATATTGAAACGCCAGTCGACGGTCTGATCAGCCTCCCCCTGCACAATCAGTGACGCACATTGCGATGGCGAGGCCGCCAGCATTCGAGGGATCCAACGCCCCAGGGCAGCCACCCAGGCCAAGGGCAGAATCCGTGGCTGCAAGGGGTCCCGGTAGCGGACAAAGTCCAAAAATGCTTCGTCACTACTGTTGCGCGAATAGCTACGCGGTATCTCCCGGATCAAGGGGTTCAACAAGCAATGGGCGATCCGTGCCAGCGGCCACCGATGGGGCCTGAGCAGGGGAGCCAGCATCACCAACTGATCGAAGGGCGAGTGTGCCTTAGCTTTCGAGGTCGCATCAGCACTGAGCACAAAATCTGCCAGTATGCCGGCCCCGGTACTCTGCCCCATGGCGACCCAAGGCCTGGGCAGGCCGTCACGAGCGGCGTTGGAAACCAGCTCGCCCAACAGTTGCCGATAGTGGCAGAACTCCTTAATCGAGGCGCGCTCTCCCTCAGACAGACCATGTCCCGGCAGGTCGATGGCGACCACCTCGAAACCCTGCCCCAACAGGAAACGGATCAGGTGGCCGTAGAGACCGACGTGATCGTAATAGCCGTGCAGCAAGAAACAGCTGCCACGAGCCTGGAGTGGACGAAAACGGTACAGGGCAATACGCTGCCCCTGGTGCTCAAAATACCCGACCGACTGCCTGACCTGCTGCGGCGACAATAGCACCCCGTAACGATCGAGGCCCCGGCGCTCGACGTCGCTGAGCTCCGACAGCTGCCCCAGCCCTAAGGGTCGGAGCTGCTCACCCATCTGCTGCAACAGTTGGCACCAATCCTGGTTAGCAGAAGCTGACATTGAGCAAGATTTCCTTTCACGAAGATACCGTTAAGCTACCCCAGAGAAAGTGCCAGTAAAAGAGGTGCAGGCGCTTTTACTGTCGGGAGGGGCAACCTGTACTCAGGGGCGGTGGTAGCGCACCCGAATACCGTGCTCCATAGAGACAAGTAACTCTTCAGCACGAACCTCTACCGGAAAGAAGCAGCCGGATATCTTGGCACCCTTGAAGCTGGCTCCATTGAGATTGGTGCTGGTGAAATCGACGCCTCGGAGATCGGTATTCCGAAAATAGCAGCCCGACATATCCAGCCCCGCTGCGACCATGCCCCGCAGGTCCAGTCCGCGCAGATCGGCACCACTAAGATCTCCACTCACCCCCTGGCTCCGCTGCTGGTTAAACGCTTCTATGTTTTCATCCCTAAGCAATTGATAGAGGGGATCATCCTTGATTTGGGGGGTTTCATTACCCATGTCTTACTCCCGTGTGGGTGGTCAGGTTACGCCCCCTTAACTACAGACCTTTTTTGCCCACAAGTAAAGTAATCACTACAGGTCATTGTAACGTTCCAGCAACTGCATATAGCGACCGCTGCGGTGGAGTTGCTGCAAACCATCATTAAGGTCATCGCGTAATTGGCTGTCCACCAGAGTAACAGCGCGGGGGGAGGGAGGAAATATGGGGTGGTAGCGCACGGGTAACTCCGGCTCGCTGCCAAAGGCGCGCTGGTACCAATGCTCAAAAATTCGCAGGTCGGCCACGACCACATCGATCCGGCCGGCCATCAGCATCTTGGGCTGGATCGCCTGGTCGGCATTCTCTTTGTATTCAGGATTGCGGGCCGCCATCTCGGCAAAACGATCCCCCATGTAATCCTTCGCACCGTGAAATGCCATCACGCGGGGTTCCAAAAGGTCGTCGACGCTAAGAATCTCCCGGCCGGAGTCAATTCGGGTAATCGCAAAGTTCTGGTAGGTCAGGGTGGTATCCGATGGGTAGAGTTTGCGATTAAGCGCGCGACTGACATCGTAAGCCCGATTCACCGCAACCCCGTCAACACGACCGCTTTCGATCAACCTCGGGATGCGCAGGTTTGGACTGTAGTAAAAACGCACCTGGTGCCCTTTCAGCGCCAGGGCCTCGCGGATGATGTCGACCTCCAGACCCGCATCCTGCTCGCCCAACACATAGGGTGGCAGCGATTCGCCAATCGCTATCTCGACATCCTGGGCACATAGCGCCTGGGAGAACAGGAGAATCCCCAGTAAGCCCCAGTGTCGGGTCCAGCTTCCTTTCACGGATCTACTCCTTAATTGATCGACTCGGGAAAGTTATAGAATAAGTGCTCAATAAACCATAGACCGAGGTCAAAAGCACGGCAATTAGCCCGCTACCACCAAGCGCGCCAGGGCATCGCGCAGCTTTCCGGAAAGGGGTGAAGGCCTGCGCTGTTGTCGGTCTACAAAGACATGGGTCATAAATCCATCGGCGGCGGCCTGCGCCTCTCCACTGCGAAACAGCGCGACCTCGTAGCGCACCGAGCTATTGCCCAGCTTGCCGACCCGGACCCCCACATCCACCCGCTCGGGATACCTGAGCTCGGCATGAAACCGGCAGCCCGACTCCACTACCAGGCCAATCTGGCTACCGCGCTGAATATCCAGCCCACCCTCCTCCAGCAGATACCGATTAACCGCCGAGTCGTAGTAGGCGTAGTACACCGTGTTGTTAAAATGGCCGTAGCAATCATTGTCGTGCCAACGGCTGGCAAACTCATAGAACACAGGGTACTCATCGCGCTGGGGAGGGCGTGGCCTTGCCATGGTAATGCTCCTGATTAAAATCCAGAGGGGTCACCTTCGCAATATCTGCTGCAATGAGCAAGGTAGATCCAGCAGGAGGTTGCATCCCCACGGGGAATGCTGATACACAGGGTGTGTATCCCTAACTGACACCTACCGGAGCAACCTGACCCCATGGACAAACAAACCGAGATTGAAGCCGCCGTACTGCGCCGTCTGATCAAACACCTGGATGAGCGCAAGGATGTGCAAAATATCGACCTGATGAATCTGGCCGGCTTCTGCCGTAACTGCCTCTCCAAATGGATGGTGGCCGCTGCCGCCGATGAGGGGGTCGAGATCAACTACGAGCAGGCCCGTGAACGGGTGTATGGAGAGCCCTACAGCCAATGGAAAGATAAATACCAGCAGGAGGCGAGCGCCGAGCAGCTGGCACAATTTGCCGAGAGCCAACCCAAAGAGTAAGCACCGGGGTCGCGGGGCGGCGAGCGCCCACGCCCCCCGATCAATGCCCCTACCGCAACGTTACGCATCGGCTCGCTGCGGTTTTCAATGGCGCGAACTAGGCGCGAGCCACCTCACGCTCGAGATCGGTCAACAACCGCAGCACCTCACGGCTGGCATCTTCCATTTTGGTCAGGTAACCGAGACTGTCACCAAGATCGCCTTTTTGCTGGGCGTCGAGGGCTGAAAGCCCATTTTGGTGCACCGCCGCATGGGGCGTTTCCAGTGACCGGAAAGCATTGAATTTGCTGAAGTTTGTACTCCCTTCCCCTTCGTAATACCACTTACCCAAACGACACATGGTATGGTCCGCAAACTGCTCAATGGTCTTGTCGGACATACCCAGCATCACCTGGTATACGTCCAGCTTCCAGACGATATGATCCAGCTTTACCGTCAACAGAAAGGAGTTGTCGGTGTACTGGGTGATAACCTGATACATCTGTTGGGACAGCGCCACGATCTGGCTACTGATCTGATGGGTTTCGCTGGTACCCTGCTTCACCGACTGGCTCCTCTCGCCGATACTGCCGATACCCGACGCCACCGCATCCATCTCCAGGTTGACCTGCTCCACCAGCGCGGAGATCTCGTTGGTGGCTTCCGCCGAGCGCTGGGCCAGGGTTCTCACCTCGTCGGCGACGACCGCAAACCCCCGCCCCTGCTCACCCGCGCGGGCAGCTTCGATCGCAGCGTTGAGTGCCAGCAGGTTGGTCTGTTCCGAAATTCCCCTGATCATCGCCAGAAAACTGTTTATCCCCGACGCGGCTTGCTTGAGCTTGTTCGTCGACTCGATGGTGGTGAGGGCGTTGTCATGGATCTCCGACATCGCCTCGCTGGTAGCGACCAGTGACGCCATGACGCGATCAAACAGCTCAACCGACTGCTGAAACTGGTCACGGTGACCGCGCAACTCTGTTGCGGACTCGGCCACCTCCATGCGCACCTCATTGACCATGTCCGAGGAGCTCAGCCAGAGTTCGTTCATCTCACGCTGATGGGAGAGGACCGATTCCGACTCCACCATCGACTGCTCCACTTCCATCTGCGTCGCCTGAGCCGCCACCAACTCCTCTCGAAGCTGGTCAATCTGCTGCTGTTGCTGTTCGATAGTGCGCGCAGCCTCGTCTAAGCGGGCTTGGGATACAAAGGGCATGGCAGCCTCCTGAAAAACGGAACATTAGCCTAGTACAATGCTCGGCAAAAAACTCTGGGATTTGTCTTTAAATATAACCCATGGCAGACATTTCGCGGCGCAGGTCGCGCACGGGGCCTGCCGGGGTAAATAGTATCGGCTGATGTTGCGAAACCTTGAGTGATCGGCACGCAGTATAGCGCAGTGACAGGGCTCTGCCGGGATAGCCCTCGCGGCGACACCATTGCCTCCACCGCGGACCGTTCCACTAGTCCAACTTGACCCCCTGCGCTACCGCTGCCTTGCCAATGAATTTCAGGGTTTGCTCGCCACCGGCCTGCAACGCCTTCTGCCCCTGGGTGTCGGACAAGCGGTCCCATCCGGCCAACACATTGTCCGGGGTTTGCTGCTCCGGCGCGAGGAAGATGCCTTCTGTTTCGTAGATCCGTGCCCGCGCATAGCCTCCGGCACCGGCGCATAGAATTTGGCGCGCTGGTGCCTGCTCACTGCACAGCACCAGCAGTCCCGCAGTTACGGCTGCGGGGGTCATTACATCAAAAATTCGTTTGTCGAGTATAAGGTCTTCGGTCATTCGGGTGCCGGCGGTCGGCGCCAGCGTGTTGGTGTGAATACCGTACTTTATGCCCTCCAGATGCAGGGTATTCATCAACCCCACCAGAGCCATTTTCGCAGCGCCGTAGTTGGACTGCCCGAAGTTGCCGTAGAGACCACTGGACGAAGATGTCATCACGATACGACCGTATTGCTGCTGGCGCATCGTTTCCCACACCGCCTTGCAGCAGTGCACCGCCCCCATCACATGAACCTCCATCACCGAACGGAAGTCATCCAGCTCCATTTTGGCAAAGCTCTTATCGCGCAGGATGCCTGCGTTATTGACCAGTATGTCGACCCGCCCCCAAGCCGCCAGCGCCTGCTGAACCATCGCCTCAACGTCCACTTGCGAGGACACATTAGCGCCATTGGCGATCGCCTCGCCCCCTTGTTGCCGGATCAATGCCACCACCTCTTCGGCCGCCTCCGACGAGCGCCCACTGCCGTCCCGGGCGCCACCCAGATCGTTTACCACCACCTTGGCGCCCCGCTCGGCGAGCGCCAGTGCATGGGAGCGCCCTAGACCATTTCCCGCCCCCGTTACGATCGCTACACGCCCATCAAATCCAATGCTCATTCCGCAATTCTCCCTATTGGTCCTCGACGGCTGTGATCATCATCGTCAGCCACTCCGCCACCAGCGCCGGCTTTTGCTGGCCCCTGATTTCGATTGTTATCTCGTTTTTTAACAGAAACTGCCCCTCATTTTTCTCGCTCACACTCAGCAAGCGGGAGTGAAGACGGACCTCGCTACCCACGGCCACCGGTTGCAGGAAGCGCAGCTTGTCGCAGCCATAGTTAATGCCCATCACCACATTTTCAGGAACAACGCCCACCGATTCGCTCAGGTGAGGTATCAGGGAAAGGGTAAGAAAACCGTGGGCAATGGTACCGCCAAAGGGCGTCTGCGCGGCCCGGGCTGCATCGACGTGTATAAACTGGTGATCGAGGGTCGCCTCGGCGAAGGCGTCAACCCGCGACTGGTCGATAGGGAACCAGTCCGAACGCCCCAACTCTTTACCAACATAGTCGGACAGCTGCGCTGCCGGAACCGTTTTCAGCATGGAGACCTCCACAAGGCCATTAGGATGGAGCCATGCTGCAACGGAGCCAGATTCCACACAACCACTATCACCGGGGTGAATAGTCCAAACCACAAGCGGGGCGATAGAACCGTGCCCGTTAGGCCTAGAGGCGCCCTTCCCGCCTCAGCTTATGCCAGGCACCTTCCAGTTTGCTCATCAATTGATAGGCCTGCGGATGCTTTTTGGAGACCACAAAGCGGAGGTTATACGTGGCCAGGGGTTCATACTCCAGATTCCTCGCAACGTTGGGGTGCACCTGACTTTCAAAGGGACCCCGATAGTCGAGCAGATAGTCAATACGATCGCTTTCCAGCATCTTCGCCGCATTGGGCCGCATACGAACTACCACCGGCTCAATGCCACTGGCCGGGTCCTGGATTCTGGACATCCAGCCCCCGTAGGAGTAGCCATGATAGACCCCTACCCGCATTCCAGACAGCTGCTTCAAGTCACCAATAGGCGCCATGTCCGCTTCATGGTAGGCCCGCAGCTCAATAGTGGAGACGACCGTTTTGCTGGACAGCGTATTGGCCTTCATTCGTGCGAAGGTATCGAGTCCGATCCACAGATCGATGCGCCCCTCGACGAGGTTTTTTTCCAACCGTTTTGGGGGAAAAGAGGCGGCGGAGAGCTCATAGCCGGCGAGTTCGGCTACCTTGCGAGCCATATCAATGATCTCGCCCCGGGGTTCGCCGCGGGCATCGGTATAGAAAAAAGGGGGAAACTCGACATAGCCCAGCATCAGGCGGGACTCCGCGTGCGCAGGCAACGCCAGCAGCATCGCCACGATGGCGATACCGCAGTAACCAGCGGGCGTTACACAGCTTTGACCAACATTGGGACTGCGCTCTCGCACGGACGCCCTCCATTAGAACTCAATGAAAACCGCGGCCATCCTAGCTCAGCGAACCTCTGGCTCATGATAAACCGTTCGCTATCGCAGATGCCATGATCGCCGTCAATCAGGCTCAAAAGTGCTACACCACCTACATCAGGGCGTCACTATATTGAAGGTTGGTTCAAATTTGTGCAGCAGGCCAAACAGATTCTTGACCGCCAGCAGGCTGCCGTCGATATCGATCTCCCCGCTCACCAGCGCCCCCAGCGCCGAGTTACCCTGGGCCAGGCCGTTGAGAGTGGTGCGGTCGAGGTTCATGGTGGCGTCGGCCTCCGCCGATTGCACCCCGGCGCGATAGTTCAGCACGCCGTTGCGCAGCCACATCATGTACTGCTCGCCGGTGTCGGTGAAGTTCCAGTTGATGGTCAGTTCGGTATCCTCCGCGTCGGCGGCGTTGAGCTGCACCGCCATATAGTCAAAAAACATATCCACGCTCATCGCTGCCACAATATCCGCCGAGGCGGTACCCCGGGAACTAAACTCCAGCAAGCCGCCGCGCAGCTCCTGTGCCCCGGTCAGGTAGAAGTTACGCCAGGGGCCGCTCTCCGCCTGGAACCCCATCTGCTCGTAGCTCTGCGCCAGCAGCTCCCGTGCGGTCTGGTTGTCCGGGTCGGCAAACACCACCTTGTTGAGGACGGTGGCGGCAAAGCGGTATTCGCCCCGCTCTATATCCCCGCGCGCCTTGGTGATCACCGCCTCGCTGCCCCCCATATACTCGACAAATTTCTTCGACTCCGCCTCCGGAGGCAGGGGGTTGAGATTGGCCGGGTTGGCATCGAACCAGCCCAGGTAATACTGGTAGACCGCCTTGATATTGTGGCTCAGGGTGCCGTAGTAACCCCGGTTGGCCCATTCGCGGGCCAGCGCCGGTGGCAGCTCCAGTTGCTCGGCGATCTCCCTCGGGGTATAGCCACGGTTGGCGTAGTGCAGCGTCTGGTCGTGGATAAATTTGTACAGGTCGCGCTGCTTCTCCAGCAGGTCAACCACGTCGGCGTTACCCCACACCGGCCAGTGGTGGCTGCCCAGCATCAGCTCACTCTGCTCGCCGTAGCGCTGGATCACCTGGTCGAGGTACTTGGCCCAGTTCAGCGAGTCCCGCACCTTGGCTCCGCGCAGGGTGTAGAGGTTGTGCATCGTGTGATTGACCTCCTCGGCGATCATCAACGCCTTAAAGGCGGGAAAATAAAACACCATCTCCGACGGCGCCTCGGTGCCGGGCATGAGGAAGAACTCTACCTCAACGCCATCGATAGTAAGCCGGGTACCACTCTGTTCGATCTCGCGGGTCGGGTTGATCAGGGTGAACGTGCCCATCGCCACCGATTTACCAAGGCCCGAGCCTACATAGCCCGTAGGCCCCACCGGCAGCAGACTACCAAACATATAGCTGGCACGGCGGGTCATGGCGGCGCCGGCGAGTACATTCTCCGCAATCGCGTGCTCCATCAGCTCCGCCGGCACAATCACCGAGACCTCGCCATCGTCCACCTGCTGCTGGGTCACCACCCCCTTGATGCCGGCAAAGTGGTCGATGTGGCTGTGGGTGATGATGACGCTCTTCACCGGCTTGCGACCCAGATGCTGGTACACCAGCGCCATGCCCGCCTCGGCAGTCTCGCGGCTGGTGAGCGGGTCAATAACGATATATCCGCTCTCCCCCTCGATGATCGACATCACCGCCAGGTCGTAGCCCCGCACCTGATAGACCCGGTCGCGCACCTTAAAAAGACCATAATCACGGTTCAGGGTGGCCTGACGCCACAGGCTGGGGTTGACCGTGTCCGGCGCTTCGCCCTCGATAAAGCCGAAGCGATCCATATTCCAGGTATCGGCTGGCGTCTGGGTGGGCTCGATCACCAGGCTGTCGGGGCGAGCGACCAGCCCCCGTTCGAGCCGCTCGAAATCACGCCGGTCGTCCCAGTTGAGGGCTTCGGCATGGGCCTTATTGGCAGCCAGTGTGGCCGCGCTGGCCTTGGAGTCCGAGGCAACCGGAAGCGAAGAGTCGCTGCATCCGCTTATCAGGGAAATCAGTGCGGCGCAGCACCCCACAAAAAGGCATCGTTGGAACATGGTGTATCTCCTGTAGAGGGTTATCTGTTTTTATTATGTGGTTTTCTATTATGGGACTTTGTTGTGGCTCTTTTCCCATGGTTTTGTTTCGCCAAATAAGAGCAGATGACGCCACCGCGCACAAGCTTCCCATCAAGGCTTGACCCTTATGTTTACTTGAGGGTTTATACTCGAATAAACCTTTCCAACGGAAACCGCCATGCTAAAGATTGGACAGCTGGCGCAACAGAGTGACGTTAGTATCGCTACCTTGCGCTACTACGAAACCCAGGGGTTGCTGCAACTCCCTGCCCGCGCCACCAATGGATATCGTCTCTACCCTCCCGAAGCCCTCAAGCGGGTGCAGTTTATCCGCCGCGCCCAGGGGCTCGGATTTTCGCTGAAGGAGATCAAGGAACTGCTGTTGCTGCAGGTCGAGGCCAACCACCACAGCTGTCGGGAGGTCAAGCAGGTGGCTGAAGATAAACTGGATAAAGTGCGCCAACGTATCCACCAATTACAGGCGATCGAGCAGGCACTGCACTCTCTGGCCGCCAAGTGCTGTGGCGGCCCCGAGCACGCGGTAGGATGCTCTATTTTGCGGGAGCTCGACGGTCAGCAGAAGGTACTATCGAAATGATGACCTTTGTCGAAAACTTCATCCACCTGTTCTCCGAGGCTGCTCCCTGGTTGCTACTGGGCCTACTGTTTGCCGGGGTGTTAAAAGTCTGGATGCCGACCCGGTGGATGCAAACCCACCTGAGCCGCGAAGGCAGCGGCTCGGTGGTTAAAGCCGCATTATTGGGAGCGCCATTACCCCTCTGCTCCTGCGGCGTCATCCCCGCCGCTCTCGGCATTCGCCGCGCCGGGGCATCGCGGGGGGCGACCGTCTCCTTTTTAATATCAACCCCGGAAACCGGGGTCGACTCCATCGCCGTCACCTATGCCCTACTGGGACCACTGATGGCGATTGTACGCCCCATCGCCGCCGTCGCCAGCGCCATTACCGCCGGTCTGCTTGCAGGTAAAGGAGAGAACTGTTCTCCCACCACAACGCCAACAGCCTGCTGTGCCTCGAAGCGCTGTAGTGACACTCCAGCCCCGGATGAAACCGTTGAACCCTTACTACGGAAGCTATCGCGGGGCTTGCAGTTTGGCTTCGTTGAGATCGTCAACGACATCGCCGGATGGATGTTGGTGGGGTTACTGTTCGCCGCCGCCGTCGTCACCTGGGTTCCTCCCGACACCATCAGCCAGTGGGGGAGCGGCCTGCCCGCCATGGTGATGATGGTGCTGATCGGTATCCCTATGTACGTATGCGCAACCGCCTCCACTCCCATCGCCGCAGGCTTGATGCTGGCGGGGATCTCCCCCGGAACCGTGTTGGTGTTTATGCTCGCGGGTCCGGCCACCAACGTCTCGACCATTGCACTGGTGCACCGCGAACTGGGGATAAGAGCCCTGGTCGCTTATCTTGGTAGCGTCATCGGCGTGGCAATCCTCTTCGGCTTGGGACTGGATAGCCTGATCACGGGAGCGCTACTGCCAAACGTGGCGGCAGCGGGGGGCACACCATGGATCCCACTCTCCACTGGGGTAGCCGCCTCGGGAATACTAGTGCTGCTCTTTATGCGGGCACTCTGGCACCAAACCCTGCTCATCCTCCGGCGCTACTAGCCTATACTCGCTAACAGGAAACCTGTACAGGGAGTATGGTTAATGCGTTGGGTGTTATTGGTGTATATGCTGCTGTGGTCGCTGGGTCTGTCGGCGCAACCGCTTACCTTCGCCCTGATTCCCAAGTCCACTGACAGCCCTTTCTTTGCCCAGGCCCGCGCAGGCTGTGAGCAGGCAGCCGAGGCACTGGGTGTGCGCTGTTTGTATGTTGGCTCCCCGGACCTCGATATCCGCCAGCAAAACCACCTGGTCGAAACGTTAATGGAGGAGGGAATAGACGGCATAGCGCTCTCGGTGGCCGGTTCCGCATTTTTGGTCAACCACAGCATGCAAGCGGCGATGGCCAGCGGGTTGCCGGTAGTCACCTTTGATTCAGACTTTGCAGCGGAAGATCTGGCCCGCTACCCCGAGCTGCGCCGCGCTTATATCGGCACCGACAACTATGCCCTGGGCCATGCGATTGGCGAAGCGGTTCTACGTGAACGTCCCCGCGGTGGAAAACTCTGTGTGATTTCGGGCCACGTGCTATCTCCCAACTTGCAGCGACGAATCAATGGCCTGCGGGATGCCCTGGCCGCTGATCGGCCGGCTCCCGGTCACTCCGCGCGCCTGAATACGGCGCAATGGAGCGAGTTTTACCGCTGTCCAATGTACAGTCGCGACGACATTGCCCGCTCCCGACAGCTCACCAGCTTCGCCTTACGCGTGCACCAGGAGCATCCTGACCAGCTCGATACGGTCGCGATCCTGGGCTCCTGGCCCCAGAGTGATGCCGATGCCTATCGCCAGCTGATCGGACCCTACCTCAACGCGATCCGGAGCAAAGCCCTGGTGATGGTGATTGGGGACACATTGCCCCAGCAATTGGAGCTGCTAAACGAGGGAGGGGCCCACGCCAACATCGGTCAAAATGCCTTTGAGATGGGCCGCCAGGCGATCCACACACTGTATCGCATCGTTAAGGGCGAGTCTTATGAGAAGATAACCCATACACCGATTACCCACTGCCTGCCGGAGACCCTGTCTACCTGCACACGGTGAACAGAGGCGGTAAAAGCCGCGACTAGGGTGACTGTCTCAAATAACTGTTGATGATGTTATCGAGGCTGCCGTCGTTGCGAATCGAGTCGAGGGCGGATTGCAGTGTCTGCACCACCTCGTCCGGAGTCTCCCGGTTGAGGCCCAGGTACAGGTCTACCTTGTCGAACGTCAGAACCTGCTTGATGCCCGTCACCTTTTCCCTATTGGCCAGAAAAAGCCCGGAATAGTTGTTGGCGGCCCACAGATCGATCTTACCACTGGCCAGCTTGCTCGCGTTGAGGTGGTCGGCAACGGACTGTTGAACCCTGAACCCCTGCTCCAGCAGGTAATCGGTCAGGGCATCCCCCTTATAACCCCCTATCTTATACTTCCTGGCGTCTTCCAGAGAGTTAAGGCGAATATTGCTGCCATCACGGGCAAAGAATACCCACTCATCAGGGGCTAGGGGCCCCACCCACTTAAACAGAGGCTCTCGCTCATCGCTACGGACCATGGAAAAAACGCCAAAGCCCTCTTTTTCCATCGCTTTCTTATAGATTCGCTCCCAGGGGAATCGCAGGGTCACTTTCTGCCTGATATTAGCCCGCTTGAACATCTCTCGCACGATGCGTACAGAGATGCCATCCACGTCGTTGCCCTTGGCGTAGTTACTGCCGTTTATGGCAAAGTTGTAGGGGGGGAAATTTTCAGTTTGGAGCGAGAGAATATAGTTCGGCGGTATCTCGGCATGCGCAGTCGTGACGACACACACTAACCCCAAGAGAGCCCAGACCAAGCGCTTCATACTTCCCCCACTTGTTTGTTGTTATGACACAGCTATCCATCTTTTGTACATCTATTCAGCGGGATCAGCAACCATCCCTTGGCTAAAGATACACAAATTCAACACGGCCCCCCAAAATAACGAAGGATCCACTAAAAAGGCGGCCGGAGCCGCCTTTTTCACCTACTGAAACTCCATCACATCACAGGATGCGCGGATCCAGTTCACCGCTTTGGTATCGATCAAACATGGTATCGAGGCTGTCTACCTTGATCTTCGACGCATTGCCCGCCGTCCCAAACGCTTCGTAGCGAGCAAGACAGATCTCGGTCATTGCACGGGTTGTTTGCAGCAGGTATTTACGGGGATCAAACTCCGAAGGATTTTGGGCCAGGAAACGACGCACTGCGCCGGTTGACGCCAAACGCAGGTCGGTATCGATATTGACCTTGCGCACCCCGTGCTTAATCCCCTCACAGATCTGCTCCACCGGGACGCCGTATGTTTCCGGGATTTCGCCACCAAACTCGTTAATAACCTTGAGCCACTCCTGGGGGACCGAGCTGGAGCCGTGCATCACCAGGTGGGTGCCGGGAATACGCTGGTGAATCGCCTTGATACGATCGATCGCCAGGATGTCACCGGTAGGAGGACGAGTAAATTTGTACGCACCGTGGCTGGTGCCGCAGGCAATGGCCAGGGCATCGACCCCCGTCGCCTGCACGAAATCAGCCGCCTCATCAGGGTCCGTCAGCATCTGCTCATGGCTGAGGGTACCTTCGGCGCCCACGCCATCCTCCTCCCCGGCTTGCCCGGTTTCGAGGGACCCCAGACAACCCAGCTCACCCTCTACCGAAACACCACAGGCGTGTGCCATCTCAACAGTGCGGCGGGTAACGTCGACGTTGTATTCGTAACTGGAGGGCGTTTTGCCATCATCCATCAACGAGCCATCCATCATCACCGATGAGAACCCCAGTTGAATGGAGCGCTGGCACACCGTGGGGGAGGTGCCATGGTCCTGGTGCATGCACACAGGAATATGGGGGAACTCCTCAATGGCCGCGAGAATCAGGTGACGCAGGAAAGGCGCCCCCGCGTACTTGCGCGCTCCCGCCGAAGCCTGCACGATAACCGGGCTATCGGTACGGTCAGCCGCCTCCATAATGGCGCGCATCTGCTCCAGGTTGTTGACGTTATACGCCGGGACGCCATATCCATACTCGGCGGCGTGGTCCAGCAATTGACGCATGCTCACTAAAGCCATGATGATTCCTCAGTCTGTCAAAAAATAGGGGGCCGCAGGCCTGTTGCCTGGGGCCGAAATCTGGGTAAGAAGGCGCGTTAGCTGCGCGCGCGTTCTTCCAGTATAGCTACTGCCGGCAGGGTTTTACCCTCTACAAACTCGAGAAAGGCACCACCACCGGTAGAGATATAGGAAACCTTGTCTGCGATATTGTACTTATCGACCGCCGCCAGGGTGTCCCCCCCTCCGGCGATGGAGAACGCACTGCTGCCAGCAATCGCCAACGACATCGCTTTGGTGCCCTCGCCAAACTGGTCAAACTCGAAGACCCCCACCGGTCCATTCCAGATAATGGTGCGGGCCTCCTTCAGCGCCTCGGCGAACAGCGCCGCAGTCTGCGGGCCCACATCGAAGATCATGTCATCCTCGGTCACCGCATCCACGCTCTTGAGCTCGGCGGGAGCATCTTCAGAAAATTGTTTGCCCGTTACCACATCTACCGGCATGGGGATCTCAACCTTTTCCAGCAGCGCCCTGGCCTGGGGAATAAGGTCGGCTTCGTAGAGCGACTTACCCACCGGCTTACCGATCGCGGCCAGGAAGGTGTTGGCGATACCGCCCCCCACGATCATCCGGTCCACGACCGTAGACAGGCTCTCCAACACGGTTAACTTGGTCGACACCTTGGATCCACCGACGATGGCCAATAGCGGCCGCTCCGGGTTGTCCAGCGCCTTACCCAGGGCGTCGAGCTCGGCGGCCAGCAACGGTCCGGCACAGGCGACCGGTGCAAATCTGGCCACACCGTGGGTAGAGGCCTGGGCGCGGTGGGCGGTGCCAAAGGCATCCATAACGAACAGGTCGCACAGTGCTGCATAGGATTTCGACAGCGCTTCGTCATCGCTTTTCTCGCCCGCGTTAAAGCGCACGTTTTCCAGCAGCACCAGTTCACCTTCAGCGACCTCAACCCCCTGCAGGTAATCGGCCTCCAGGCGCACGGGCATTCCCAACAACGTCGACAGGTGATCCGCAACCGGCTGCAGGGAAAATTCTGCGGCGGCTTGTCCCTCTACGGGCCGTCCAAGGTGCGACATGACCATTACCCGGGCACCCGCATCGAGGGCCTGGCGAATGGTGGGCAGGGCAGCACGGATTCGCGCATCCGAAGTTACCCTGTCATCTTTTACCGGCACATTGAGGTCTTCACGGATCAGCACTCGCTTACCCGCCAGATCCAGCTCGCTCATCTTTATTACAGACATCACTCGGTTCCTTTATCGGTCGACCCGCTGGGCCATTTAAGGGATAGGTTGTGGATTATCGAGGGCTGCGGCCAACCAGTAAGCGGCCACATCCAGCATGCGGTTGCTGTAGCCCCACTCGTTATCAAACCAGGCCACCAGCTTCACCATACGATCTCCGCACACCCGGGTCTGGGTTGCATCGATGGTGGCCGAATGGCGGTCGTGGTTAAAGTCTACCGAAGCCAGGGGTTCATCGCTGAATCCCAGTAGTCCCCGCAAGGGACCTCGACTCGCCTCCTGGAGCAAGCGGTTGAGCGCCGATGTGTCGATACTCCGGGACAGGTTCAGGGTTACATCCATCAGCGATACGTTGCTGGTCGGGACCCGCATGTGCAGCGCCTGAAAACGCCCCGCCAGCTCGGGCAACAAACGATCAATACCCAGCGCCAGCCCGGTATCGATAGGGACAATCGACTGCATCGCACTGCGTGCCAGACGCAGGTCGCTGTGGTGGCGGGAGTCGATCACCGGTTGGTCGTTCATCGCCGAGTGGATGGTGGTGATCATGCCCTGTTCGATGCCCAACTGTTCATGCAACAGGCGCAACACCGGCACGATCCCGTTGGTGGTGCACGAGGCATTAGAAACGACTTTCTGCTCCGCTCCCAGCATGTGCTCATTGAAACCATACACCAGGGTAGCATCCACGGCGCCGGCCGTTGGGCGAGAGATCAGCAAGCGTCCCGCGCCACTATCGAGGTGACGCTGACCATGCACCCGGTCAGGGCAGGTGCCTGTGCACTCCAGCACCAAATCTACTCCCAGCTCGCGCCAGGGCAGGCGGGCCGGGTTTTCTTCATTGAACACCCGAATCAGGTCACTACCGATTAACAGCCCGTCATCCCCCTGTTCGACCGGCAGTGGAAAACGTCCGTGGGTGGTGTCGTAGCGGGTCAGGTAGGTCACCGTGGCGAGGTCAGAGAGCTCGTTGATCGCCACAGGTTGAAGGCGGTCACGGTAGCCGCACTCGTATAGCGCACGCAATATACACTGGCCTATGCGGCCGTAACCATTGATCGCGATTCGATAGGCCATCAGTCGACTGAGAGCAGCTCCTCGCAGACGCTGACCAGGTTCTCGACGGTAAAGCCAAACTCCCGGAACAGGTCCGCAGCGGGGGCCGACTCGCCAAACGTGGTCATGCCGATAACCCGTCCGTCGAGACCCACGTACTTATACCAGTAGTCGGCGTGCCCCGCTTCGATCGCAACCCGGGAGGAAACCTCCAGCGGCAGCACCGATAGGCGGTATTCCACATCCTGCTCCTCGAAACGTTCGGTACAGGGCATGGACACGATTCGTACTTTTGCCCCCTGGCTACGCAGCTGCTCGGCTCCGTCTCGTGCCAATCCCACCTCGGAACCGGTAGCGATCAGGATCAGCTCGGGGGTTCCTTCACAATCGCTGAGAATGTATCCGCCGCGCTCGACATTGGCCAATTGCGCGGCATCGCGAGGCTGGTGTGGCAGATTTTGGCGCGAGAAGATCAAGGCCGAGGGCCCATCGGCGCGCTCCAGCGCACTCTTCCAGGCCACTGCCGACTCGACGGTGTCGCAGGGACGCCAGGTGTTCATATTGGGGGTGGTACGCAAGCTGGTGAGCTGCTCAATCGGTTGGTGGGTAGGGCCGTCTTCACCCAGACCAATGGAGTCGTGAGTGAAAACAAAGATGCTGCGCTGCTTCATCAACGCCGCCATCCGCACCGCATTACGTGCGTACTCCATAAAGATCAGGAAGGTGGCACCATAGGGCACGAAGCCGCCATGGAGAGCAATACCGTTCATGATGGCGCTCATACCAAATTCGCGCACCCCGTAAAACAGGTAGTTTCCGCTAGCATCCTCTTTGCTGATCCCTTTGCAGCCACCCCACAGGGTCAGGTTGGAGCCGGCAAGATCGGCGGAGCCGCCAAGCAGCTCCGGCAACAGGGGCCCAAAGGCATTGAGGGAGTTCTGCGATGCCTTGCGGCTGGCAATAGTGGCGCCCTCCGCCTGGCACTGCTCGATGTAAGACTGTGCGTTGGCCGCAAAGTCTGCTGGCAGCTCGCCACGACTGCGGCGCAGAAACTCGGCCGCCAGCTCCGGATAAGCTTTTTGGTAGGCTGCGAAGGCCTCGTTCCAGCTTGCCTCACGAGCAGCCCCGGCCTCTTTGGCATCCCATTGGGCGTACAGCTCGGCGGGAACTTCAAACGCTCCATGCTCCCAACCCAGGCGCGCGCGGGTCAAGGCGATCTCGTCGTCACCCAGGGGCGCGCCGTGGCAATCCTCCTTGCCCTCCTTGTTAGGCGAGCCGAAGCCGATAATGGTTTTGCAGCAGATCAGGGTCGGTTGATCGGAGTTGGCTCGGGCCTGCTCAAGGGCGGCGGCAATGGCGTCTGCATCGTGGCCATCCACCGCAGGAATCACCTGCCAGCCGTAGGCTTCAAAGCGCTTGGGGGTATCGTCGGTAAACCAACCCTCAACCTCACCGTCGATGGAGATGCCGTTATCGTCATAGAACGCGATCAGCTTACCGAGCCCCAGAGTACCGGCCAACGAACAGACCTCGTGGGAGATCCCCTCCATCAGGCAACCGTCGCCGAGGAACACATAGGTGTTGTGGTCCACGATCTCATGGCCGTTACGATTAAACTGCGCGGCCAATGCCTTCTCAGCCACAGCCATACCCACGGCGTTAGCTATGCCCTGCCCCAAGGGGCCGGTGGTGGTCTCTACGCCAGGCGCATAGCCGTACTCGGGGTGGCCGGCGGTCTTGGCGTGCAGTTGGCGAAAACTCTTCAGGTCTTCGATGCCCAGATCGTACCCGGTCAGATGCAGCAGGGAGTAGATCAGCATCGAGCCGTGACCGTTGGACAACACAAAACGATCACGGTTGGCCCAGTTGGGATTGGCGGGGTTGTGTTGCAAGTAGTCCCCCCAAAGCACTTCAGCAATATCGGCCATGCCCATAGGGGCTCCGGGGTGTCCACTTTTTGCTTTTTGCACAGCATCCATACTCAAGGCACGAATGGCGTTAGCTCGCAGGCGACGGGAAGACATAAGGGGGAGGCTCCTGTAAGGAATTGGAGGTAGGACCGTAGGGGAAAATTGGGGCGGTATTTTCCCCTTTATTACTGCCAGCGGCAATAAATTGAACAAAAAAATCACAGTTTTTACCCCTCAGCCTCGCCAATAGCTCCGAATTGCCCTTAATTGGACCCGCAAATCCACTTCGAAGACCCTATATCAAAATATTTCGATATAGATCTTGCCGCCCTACCCAGTCGCTGCTAGACTTCGCTCCATGTTAGCCTCCAACCCCTGCGCAACCCTGCCCACACCCGACAATTTCGAGCTACTTGCCCGTCTGTGCAAGGCGAGTGCCGACCCACTGCGCTTGCAGGTACTGCGCGTGCTCAAAAGCAACTCTTTCGGGGTACTGGAACTCTGCGCCATTTTTAACGTTAAACAATCCGGCATGAGCCACCATCTCAAGGTGTTGTCGACCGCAGGGTTGGTAGACACTCGCCGCGAAGGCAACTCCATTTTCTATCGCCGCGCACTGGCGGATGCGACCGAGGTCGGCGCAGAGCTGCAGTCAAGCCTGTTTCATAGCCTCGACGAGATCGGACTCGATGCCGACATTCAGCAACGCGTGGAAACCATCCACCAACAACGCGCACAAAGCTCCCGCGAGTTTTTCGCCCGCCACGCCGACAAGTTTCGCCAACAGCAAGAGCTGATCGTCGACTACCGCCAATACGCAGACAGTGCGCGCGACCTGCTGCTCGGTGGCACACTCGATAACAACACCGTTATTGAGATCGGTCCGGGTGAGGGTGAGTTCCTGGCAGAGCTCGCGCCCCGTTTTAAGCGGGTCTATGGAATTGATAACGCCCGCGTCATGCTTGATCAGGCACAGGCCTTTGCCCAGCGCCAGCGGCTTGAGAACATCACCTTTATTCATGGCACAAGCGCCGACGCACTGCAGCAGGGGCTGCGGGCCGATGCGATTGTGATCAATATGGTCTTGCACCACGTCCCCTCTCCCGCCGAACTGATTGAGGAAGCCGCCACGCTACTCAACCCTGGCGGCCGCCTGGTAATCACCGATCTCTGCTCCCACGACCAGAACTGGGTGCGCGATGCCTGCGGCGATCTCTGGTTGGGGTTCGAACCCGATGAATTTTCCACCTGGGCGCAGCACGCCGGGTTGGCTCCCGGTAACAGCCTCTACCTGGGGCAACGTAACGGTTTTCAGGTGCAGGTATGTCGTTTTGACAAGCCAGCAACCCCTATTCACACACAGCACATTGCTTAGATACAGGAAAACGCCATGAGCGAATATTCAATCTTTACCTCCGAGTCGGTTTCTGAAGGTCATCCGGACAAGATGGCAGACCAGATCTCCGATGCGATTCTCGACGCCATCATCAAAGACGACCCTAACGCCCGGGTCGCCGTTGAAACCATGGTCAAGACCGGCATGGCGGTCGTCGCCGGAGAGGTTCGCACCTCAACTTACGTCGATCTGGAAGATGTCGTGCGCGATGTCATCCTCGACATCGGCTACAACAGCTCCGACGTCGGTTTTGATGGCGCTTCCTGCGCGGTATTGAATGCCATTGGCAAACAATCCCACGACATCGCCATGGGCGTTGATGAAGGCGACAGCAAAGACCTGGGAGCAGGTGACCAGGGACTGATGTTTGGTTACGCTACCAACGAAACCGAAGTGCTGATGCCCGCTCCCATCTTCTACTCTCACCGTCTGGTTGAGCGTCAGGCCCAGTTGCGTAAGAAGAACGTGTTGCCCTGGTTGCGCCCCGACGCCAAGAGTCAGGTCACTCTGCGCTACGAAAACGGCAAGCCGGTTGCCATCGAGGCGGTCGTGCTCTCCACCCAGCACGACGCCAACATCAAGCAGGAAGATCTGCGCGAAGCCGTACTGGAAGAGATCGTCAAGCCGGTACTGCCTGCTGAGTGGCTGCACGCTGGCACCCAATTCCATATCAACCCAACCGGGCAGTTTATTATTGGTGGCCCCGTGGGTGACTGCGGCCTCACCGGGCGCAAGATCATCGTCGATACCTACGGCGGCGCGGCGCGCCACGGCGGTGGTGCTTTCTCCGGCAAGGACCCATCCAAGGTCGATCGCTCGGCTGCCTACGCTGGCCGTTATGTTGCCAAGAATATCGTTGCGGCGGGCCTCGCTGATCGCTGCGAAATCCAGGTTTCCTACGCCATCGGTGTCGCCGAGCCTACCTCTATTTCGGTCAACACCTTCGGTACCGGTAAATTGAGTGATGAGGCGATCGGCACTCTGGTGCGCGAACATTTCGACCTGCGTCCCCAGGGCCTGATCGATATGCTCGATCTGCGCCGCCCCATCTATCGTGCCACTGCGGCCTACGGCCACTTCGGCCGGGAAGGTGAAAACTTCACCTGGGAAAAGACCGACAAAGCAGCTGATCTCGCCAAGGCGCTGTAAACCACCCCCTCTATATACTGGTAACCGGTAAAGACCGGTTGCCTCGCCAAACACAGGAATATCCAATGAGTACTTTTACCGATTACAAAGTCGCCGACCTATCCCTCGCCGCATGGGGCCGTAAAGAGATCGACATCGCCGAAACCGAAATGCCGGCGCTGATGGCGCTGCGCGCCAAGCACGCGGCCAACAAGCCACTGACCGGTGCACGCATCATGGGCTGCATCCACATGACCATCCAGACCGCGGTGCTGATCGAGACCCTGATCGAACTGGGGGCCGATGTGCGCTGGTCCTCCTGCAACATCTTCTCCACCCAGGATCACGCTGCGGCGGCGATTGCTGCGGCCGGCATCCCGGTGTTCGCCTGGAAGGGTGAGACTGAAGAGGAGTTCTGGTGGTGCATCGAGCAGACCGTGCAGAAGGAGGGTGCCGACTGGGGTGCCAACATGATCCTTGACGACGGCGGCGACCTTACCCAGATCCTGCATGAAAAATACCCTGCTATCCTGGCCAACTGCCACGGCATCTCCGAGGAGACCACCACCGGTGTTCACCGCTTGCTGGAGATGCTCGAAGAGGGCTCACTCAAGGTACCGGCGATCAACGTCAACGACTCTATCACCAAGAGCAAGAACGACAACAAATACGGTTGCCGCCACAGCCTTAACGATGCCATCAAGCGTGGTACCGATCACCTGCTGTCCGGAAAGAAGGCACTCGTCATCGGTTACGGCGATGTGGGTAAGGGCTCCGCCGCTTCCCTGCGCCAGGAGGGCATGATCGTTCGTGTGACCGAAATCGATCCGATCTGCGCCATGCAGGCCTGCATGGATGGATATGAGGTGGTTTCCCCCTATATCGACGGCATTAACACCGGTGAACTCTCCTGCATCAATACCCAGCTAATGGGCACCACCGACCTGATCGTTACCACCACCGGCAACACCAATGTCTGCGATAGGAATATGCTGCAAACATTGAAAAACGGCGCGGTCGTCAGCAACATCGGTCACTTCGACAACGAGATCGACACCGCCTACATGCGCGAAAACTGGGAGTGGGACGAAATTAAGCCCCAGGTCCACAAGATCTACCGCGACCGCGCCAGCAAAGATCACCTGATCCTGCTGTCTGAGGGCCGCCTGGTTAACCTGGGCAATGCCACCGGCCACCCGTCCCGGGTCATGGATGGCTCTTTTGCGGATCAGGTTCTGGCGCAGCTGTACCTGTGGGACAGGAAGTTTGCAGACCTGCCTGAAGCCGAACGTGCTGCCAACATCTATGTCAAAGTGCTACCCAAGAAACTGGACGAAGAGGTCGCTCGCCATATGGTCGAGGGCTTTGGTGGCGTTATCACCCGCCTCACCGATACCCAGGCCAGCTATATCAAGGTCGACGTAGACGGTCCTTACAAGACCGACGACTACAAGTACTAAGCCGTCCATTCGGGGGCGACAGGCAGGTTGCCCCCGCACATAAAAAGACCATGACATGAACACACAAAACGAATTTAGCAAACGCTACAGCTTCGAGTTCTTTCCTACCAAAACCGATGCCGGCGCCGAGAAGCTGCTAGCAACTGCCCAGCAGTTGGCGCAATACCAGCCTGATTTCTTCTCCGTGACCTATGGTGCGGGTGGTTCAACCCGTAACCGTACCCTGAGTACGGTGATCGATGCCCAGCAAAATACGGGAATCCCTACGGCGCCCCACCTCTCGTGTGTCGGCGACAGTAAAGAGGAGATCATCGGCCTGCTGGATCACTACAAAGCGAACGATATTAACCGTATCGTTGCCCTTCGCGGCGACCTTCCCTCGGGCATGGGGCTGGCCAACAGCGAGGTCCGCTATGCGAATGAGCTCGTTAGCCTGATCCGTGAACACAGCGGCGATCATTTCGAGATCGAAGTCGCAGCCTATCCAGAGGTGCACCCGCAAGCGCCCAACTTTGAGCAGGACCTGCTTAATTTCAAGCGCAAGGTGGAGGCCGGGGCCGATGCGGCCATTACCCAGTATTTTTTCAGCGCCGATAGCTATTTTCACTTCATCGATCGCTGCGAGTCACTCGGTATCAATATACCCATCATGCCCGGCATCATGCCTATCACCAACTACTCCAAGTTGGCTCGGTTCTCCGACGCCTGCGGCGCGGAGATTCCGCGTTGGGTTCGCAAACAGCTTGAAGCCTACGGTGATGACATCGAGTCGATCCAGCGCTTTGGAGAAGAGGTGGTCACCCGCATGTGCGAGCGCTTGCTACAGGGCGGGGCCCCAGGCCTGCACTTTTATACGCTCAATCAGGCCGCCCCCAGCCTGGCGATCTGGAACAACCTCAGCCTGAGCGAACGCCGTTAGGTCGGTTGCCGGCCTTTTTAAGGGGCCGGCACCTCCCCTTCCTGTCAAAAGCCGATGGTGTGACTATGTCACATTGTATTCCTGACTAAACGACTATACTTTACCGGGTCGGGCCGCTTCGTTGAGCAGACATCCCGGCTATCCCATCGTCGAATCTGGAGTATTTGCTTATGAAATTACGCCCCTTAATCCTTAGCCTCTGCGCCTCCTCCATGTTGATGGCGCCGGTTGCACTGCAGGCCGCAGAGACAAACCCCAACATTGTTCACCGCCAGGGTATCTTTAAAACAGTTGGTGGCCATATGACCGCACTCAAGTCCATTCTCGTCCTCGGATTTGATGCACAAAAAGACGTCAGCTACCACGCTCAGGGCATTCTGGATGCCTTCGCCCATATGGGTAACTCATTCCCCCCCGGCTCCGACAAAGGCGAAACCAAAGCGCGCAAGGAGATCTGGGAGGACATGGATACCTTCAAGCAGCGCGGCAAGGACCTGCGGATGGCAGCGCAAGCGTTGAAAGACGCATCCGCCGACAAGGCCGCGTCGCTGGATGCCTTCAAGAAAATGGGTAAAGCCTGTAAGGCGTGCCACGACGATTTCCGTAAGAAAAAGAAATAGCCCTACGTATCGCCGGGTATCCGGACAGACCATCGTCACCCGGATACCGGCCACCCTCCCTGTTCCGTTAGCTTGTCACACTATACCATGAGAAAAACCATACCCACCTGGGACCTCCCCACCCGGATTTTTCACTGGACACTGGTGATATTGATCGCCAATGCCTGGGTCTCCTGGAAGTGGGCTGACATCGAGATGCTGTGGCATATGTGGAACGGCTATGCGCTGCTGACACTGGTTCTGTTTCGGCTTCTGTGGGGCATCTGGGGCAGCAGCACTGCGCGCTTTACCCATTTTGTTCGTGGCCCTTCGGCAGTGTTTCGCTACCTGAACATCCTGCGCGGAGGCACCCATCCCCGCTATCTTGGCCACAATCCCGCGGGGGCACTGTCGGTGATCGCACTGCTGGCGCTGGTGGGATTGCAGGGCAGCTTCGGCCTGTTTGCCAGCGACGATATACTGGTCGAGGGGCCACTGGCCTCTCTCGTCAGCTCCGACTGGCAGGAGCAGCTCGGCAGTTGGCACCACAAAGGCTTCTACATTATTTTAACGGTCGCCGGACTCCACGTTGGCGCGGTGTTCGCCTACCTTCTGCTCGCCAAGGACAACCTCGTCAAGCCAATGATTACCGGGCACAAAGAGCCGCATCAGGTCCCGGACGGTGAATCCGCATACATCGCTCCTCTTTGGCTGGCAGCTGTTACGCTGCTGCTCGCCGCCGGACTGGTTTGGCTCGGCGTCAATATCTGGACCCTCTAGGCGCTATTACAGCGCCCCGACAGCCAACTCACCCTCCCGTGCACTCCACCCACCGTGCTATGCTCGCAGGATTTAGTCGCCTGGGGTTCCCCTATGAGAAATCCGCGTATTTACCTCCCTCAACCGATGGTGGTTGATAGCCACTTTGATCTTAGCGAGGGGGCCGCCAATCATGTCGCCCGGGTACTGCGTATGAAAGCAGGTGACCCACTGGTGCTGTTCGATGGTGAGGACAACGGTTTCCAGGCCCGGATTCTCGAGGTCCACAAACGCAGGGTCAGGGTTGAGATCACCAGCGAACTGGTGAGCGGGACCGAAACACCGCTGCCGGTGCATCTTGGGCAGGTGATGTCACGGGGGGACCGTATGGATTGGGCCATCCAGAAAGCCACCGAGATGGGTGTTAACGAAATTACGCCGCTCTACAGCGAGCGTTGCGAGGTTAGGCTTAATCCAGAAAGGGCCCGCAAACGCCTTGCCCACTGGCAACAGATTGCGGTGAGCGCCTGCGAACAATGTGGTCGTAATCGCGTTCCCAAACTACATCCCCCGCTGCCGATAGAGCAGTGGAGCGGCGCCCAAAGCAGCGATCTCAAGCTGGTGCTCCACCACCGTACGGAGCAGTCGTTAGCCAGCCACCCGGCACCACAACAGGTTTCACTGTTGATAGGGCCCGAAGGGGGGTTAAGTCCGCAGGAGATCGCCGACGCCCTGGACGCAGGCTTTCATGGCACCGCGTTGGGACCCCGGGTCCTGCGCACCGAGACCGCGCCAGTAGCGGCACTGGCGCTGATTCAGTATCTATGGGGGGATATTGGATGAGTATGGACGACAGCTGGCTCTACTGTGCGACTCGCACCCCGGTGGTAAAACGGGCGCTACGAGTCGCCATTATCGTGGGTACACTGCTGGTTCTTATCAATTACGCTGACCGAATCATGGAGGTGGAGTTAACCCAGCTCGATGCTATCAAGATGCTCCTCACCTATCTGGTGCCCTACTGCGTATCGACCTGGTCAGCAGTGGCCACCCTTCGCCATCACAAACCGTCGGCGGGCCGCCACTAACTCGCCTGGGCGTCGGCGATCATAGACTCCAGGGTCACAAGATCAGGGATCAGTGCCTCTTCGCCGCTGACATGAACGATGACCGCACCACAATCGCCGACATCACGCTCCTGGGGGACCGCCTCCTCGGGGCCAACCCGTACCGCGTGGGGAATGCCCTCAACCACCACCCCATAAAAGGGCAGTGAGTCCTTGCCGCTAATGCCGTTTAGCACCAGCGTACGCTGCGATGGCTGGGCCCGGTCGAAGATATCCCCATTAGCGCCCTCAAAGCTGACCAAGGGAATATTTTGATCCCGCCAAATGATATTACCCAAAAACCATTCCGGCTTGCCCTCAGTGCTCTGGGGCGGAACGTAGCCCACCAACTCGGCAACCACCACGTTGGGCACCAGTAGCTGGGCCTCTCGTAATGGGACCATCAAACCCGAGATCGCCTCTTCCGTTGTTTCGCTCATTCTATTCCTACTCCAATGCCGAAGGTCAGCCTGCCTTCAGATTTGCCTCTTGTGCCAAACGCGCCACCAGCCTTTGGGCCAGCTCCCGCGGAGTGCCCCGATAACTACAATGGCCGTCGCTCCTGATCGCATCGGGCATCGTGCTACTGGCACAGCTGTCAGCGTCCTGAACCCATACGTCTGCGCCGCTCCGGTGGTATTCCAGGCTTGCGGCGACGCCGTCCTCACCCATACCGCTAAAAACAATAGCACCGCTGCGATCTCCAAAGCGGCGCAACACGGTCATCATCACTTCGCCAATATTGGGCTCATAGGGTCCACTCCAATGCTTACCGGTGGACTCAATACGCCCCTGGCTATTGATTCGGATCTCTTGCTCGACCGGTGCCAGAATGACTTTTCCGTAACCCAGCGCAGCCCCTTCAGCGGCCGTCACCACATCAAATGCGCTGTGACGTCCCACGGTATCGGCCAGCACTTGCTGAAACCCAGCGTCAATATGCTGGGCGTAAACAAACGCCACCGGCAATCCACGAGGTAACGAATCAAGAAACTCCTTCACCACCCCCGGCCCCCCCAGCGAAGCACCGAGAACCCATACCCGCTCCGGTGTGGGAGCATCGGATAGCTGGGACAACACCTCTGGAAGCGGCAACGGAGGCTGCTGGGGACCGCCCACACTCAGTCTGGCTCCCCCTTCTGCGATAGCGCTACGAGCCTGCTGCAACTGCTGGCTTAGCTTGGCCAAAAAACTACGGCGCCAACGGGGGTACTCGTCACTGTTCCGTGCCGGTGCCTGCCCATCGCCTATCAACACGGGAACATCGGCGGCTTCCAGAATCAGGTCGAGGAAGTCGTCGAAGCGTTCATCCAGGGTTAAATCGACATACCAAAGATCGACGCTGGTCTTAAGCGCCTCACTGGTAAACTGTGCCGGAGAGGTATTCACCGGCACCGCAATATCCTCTTCCGCCAGCAAGGTTCCGACCAAATGCTGTTGCAGTACAGTGTCTGCAATGATTCCGATCGTGGCGTTAATGCTGTTGCTGCTCATCCGCATTCAACAGTTTATTAATGGTCTCCAGCAAGATCGCTTCCTGGAATGGCTTACCGAGATACTCCTCAACACCGAGAGAAAACGCCCGTTCACGGTGCTTTTCACCGGTTCGGGAGGTGATCATAATGATTGGAATTCCCTGCAAGCGGCTGTCATTTTTGACGGAGCTGGCAACTTCGAAACCATCCATGCGCGGCATTTCGATATCGAGCAGCATCACATCGGGTCGCTTATCCTGCAACTGGGAGATAGCATCCACACCATCCTTGGCCAGTATCACCTCAAAGCCTTGCCGCTCAAGCAAGCGCGAGGTCACCTTGCGCACGGTTACCGAGTCATCAACCACCATGACCACAGGCTGGCGCGCTTCATCCTCTTGTGCCGCCGCGATGTCCGCGTCGGTTTCCGCTTCAATATCTATGGTCAGGCCAGCAGGAAGTGCGGCATGGGCAAAACTGGTACGAATCATCGCCACAAGATCAAGGATGATGACAACTCGTCCGTCGCCCAAAATAGTCGCACCCGAGACGCCGCTCACGCCTGCGAACTGGGGCCCCATCGACTTAACCACGATCTCGCGACTGCCCGCCAGTGAGTCTACTTGCAGTGCAACCGAATGCTCTGCACCCCGGGTCAACAATACCGGCAGGGGTGTAGTTACCCCCTCCATGGAGGGCTGCGGACGCTGCTTCATCACCTCGCCCAAGTATTTGACCTGGTAACCCTGCCCGGCGTATTCAAACTCAAGACTCGGATCCTGGTAATAGGCTTCCAGCTCATAGGGGCTGATACGCAGCACACCCTCAATGGTGTTAAGCGGGATCGCATAGAGGTCGTCGCCCATATACACCATCAGTGCGCGGTTTACCGACACCGTAAAGGGCAGGCGCACCACAAAAGTACTGCCCTCACCCGGTTTGGAGTGAATCGTGACGTTACCGCCGAGCTGTTTGATCTCCGAGTGCACCACATCCATTCCCACACCACGACCCGAAATCTGGGTCACCTGCTTCGCCGTGGAAAAGCCCGCTTGCAGGATAAACTGCATCACTTCGTGGTCGGTCAGGGTGGAGTTTTTGTCCATCAGCCCGCGCTCGATGGCTTTTTTGCGAACGGCTTCAAGATTGACCCCTCGTCCGTCGTCACTCACGCGCAGTACAACATCCCCCCCCTCGCGGGAGAACGCGATACGGATACTGCCCTTAACAGCCTTACCGACGCTCTTTCGCTCGTTCGCATCGGCTTCGATGCCGTGGTCGATCGCATTACGCAGCATATGTTCAAGCGGTGCTACCATCCGCTCCATGACGGTACGATCCATCTCGCCGTCGGCGTTGACAACCTGCAGGTCAACGCGCTTACCCAGCTCACCAGATACCTGCCTAACGATTCGGCGTAACCTTGGCATCATGCGATTGAACGGCACCATCCGGGTGTGCATCAGGCCTTCCTGCAGCTCCGTATTGATACGTGCCTGTTGCAGCAACAGCGTTTCCGCATCCCGGGTTTTGTTGGCGAGGCCATCCTTGAGGTCCATCAGATCGGTCGCGGACTCCACAAGCGAACGGGATAACTGGGCCAGCTCGGAATACTGGTCCATCTCCAGCGGGTCAAACTCCAGATCACGCATGGCGGATTCAGCTTCGTGACGGGAGATGATCTGGGTCTGGGTTTCAATATCGAGACGTCGCAACTGCTCCCGTACCCGGTTAATGGTTGCATGCATCTCATCGAGGGTGTAACCAAAATCGTTGACCTGCTGCTCTACCCGGCCGCGGGAGATACTGGTTTCACCCGCCAGGTTAACCAACTCCTCAAGCACGTCAGCGGAGATTTTGATCATCTCCTGGGGCAAACGTCGAGGCTGCTTAAGGGCCTCGGCCGCACCCACCACCGCCGGCGCTTGTTGCTCCTCTTTCTCCTCGCTCTTGTGGCTGAAAGGCACAATATCGGCGCTGGCCTCGGGCTCGGCTTTCTCCACCGTCTCGGGCTTCTCGGCAGGGGGTTCCGCGTTACCCCCCTGGGCTTGTCGTCGAATATTTTCAAGATGCTTGAAGAGCAGATCCTGACGCGCCATAACGTCATCAAAAAGCCCTTCGGGTAAATTATTCAGATCCTGCTGCGCCTTGGTAACCAGCATCTCAAAGTCGTGGGTGAAATTGCCCAGATTGGTAATCGCAGCCATGCGAGCACCGCCTTTAAGGGTATGCAGCTGGCGCATCAGTTCCGCTGCAGCCTCCGTATCCCCGGGCGCTTTATTCCAGCTTTCGCAGCTTTGCTCAATGCCCTCCTGCAGGTCTCCCGCCTCCTCCAGGAAAATCTCCAAAATATCGGGATCGATCTCACTCAGGTCGAGGGTGTCAAACTCCGCCTGCGGAGTCTCATCATCGACCTCGGCGGCAGGGAGCGCGCTGACGGGTATCTCCTCAGGGTCCTGCTCCGGTTGAGCCGCTATCGGGGCTTCGCTCGCCGGTGATTCAGCAATCGCTACACCGCCATCAGGGTTAGCTCGGTATCGACTGATGGCATCGATCAACTGCTGCGCCGGCACACACCCGCCACTGGCACTGATATCTTCAATTTGATCCGAGAGACGGTCGTGGCACGCCTGTATGAGCTCATTCAGCGCCAGGGATTGCTGATAGCGTCCATTGCCCAGGCCCTCATAAAGGAACTCCAGCTCATGGCTAAGATCGCCAATTGGTGAGATCCCCGCCATGCGAGCGCCACCCTTAAGGGTATGCAGATCCCGCTGCAACTGGTCGATCTCATCGCTGCGAGTACTGTCCTCCATCCAGGCCTGCAATGAGGTGGCGGTTCGATCCATGATATCAGCCGCCTCTTCAAGGAAGATCTCCACCAGCTCGGGATCGGCGTCAAACATCACCCGATCCGCGCTTTCCAATGCAATCTCGCTCACACCCGAGGTCGGCTCTACAGCAACCACAGGCTCCTCCTCAACGACCTCAGCGCTTTCGATTCGGGGCTCTTCTGCGTCCGGGACGGGGGGCTGTTCGTCAGCTTCAGTTGCCCGCAGAACACCCGCCTCGGGATTCGCCCGATAGCGACTAATGGCATCGATCAATTGCTGGGCCGGCGCACAGCCGCCGCTGCTAGCGACATCATCAATCTGGTCCGAGAGCCTGTCATGGCACGCCTGGATCAACTCATTCAGCGCCGGTGACGCTTCGTAGCGGCCATTGCCCAGCCCCTCATAGAGGAACTCCAACTCATGACTCAGGTCACCAACAGGCGCGATACCCGCCATGCGAGCGCCACCTTTGAGGGTATGCAGGTCACGCTGCAGCTGGTCGATCTCATCACGCCGGCTGGCATCCTCCAGCCAGTTCTGCAATGAACCCGCCGTGCGCTCCATGATGTCGTTCGCTTCCTCGAGAAATATCTCTACCATCTCGGGATCGGCATCGATCGCAATCCACTGCTCCACAATGGGCGCGGCTTCGGCTTCGGCTTCGGCTTCGGCTTCGGCTTCGGCTTCGGCTTCGGCTTCGGCTTCGGCTTCGGCTTCGGCTTCCAGTGTCAGCTCCTGAAGCCCGGAATCCACCTCTTCTTCAGCTTGTTCATCCTCGACAACGTCTACCACCGGCAGCGCTAACTCAATAGCCTCCTCGCTGTCATCCTCGCTGTCATCCTCTTTATCAGGCCCGTTATCATCAGGCTCATTATCGATGAACTGTTGCTGCAGGGCCTCGAGGGGCTCAACACTATCGAGCACGATCTCTTCATCGACCTCGGCCAGTGGAGCCTCTTCGGCCTCGGCGACATCGGCAACATCGGCAACATCGGCAACATCGATCTCAAGGGTCGCTCCCTCGAGTGAACGCTCATCGACGACTTCATCACCCGGTGCCAAGGGTGCTGGCAGGGCGCGTAAGCGCTGAACCAACTCAGGCTGGGCCGTCACCTCCTGCTGGGCTGCCATGCGATCGAGCATATTAATGAGCTCATCGTGAGCTTCCGCCAACAGGCTTAAGGCTTCATCGCCCGCAGCGATGCGCTGGGTTACCAGAGATGCGTAGGTCGCTTTGAGCCCTTCGCTCAGGTCCGATATTGGCCTCAGGTCCGCCATGAGTGCGCCCCGGGCCAGGGTATCCAACTCCTTGCAAACCCCCTCGTATTGGCTGTCTTGTCGGCATCCGGGCATCCAGAGCGGCAACCAGCGTTCGGTTTCCAGCAACAGGTCCATGCCTTCGGCCAGAAACACGGTCAGCATCTGGGTGTCACGACCGCTCGCTTCATCCTCTTCGCGTTTCGCGGCCAGATAACGCTCGTGCAATTGATGCAGCGCCTGGCAGTAGTCCTCTGCGGCAGGGATCTGCAGGGGGTCATCAACGCCAAGTCGGGTCAGTGCTTCGCGCACGATAGCCGACCCCTGCGCCAGTGCCTCGACAATATCCTGATCCGCCTTAATCAGGTTGCCTCGCAACTCCTTAATCAATTTCTCGAGGGGGGTGACCACCTCTGCTACCGGCGTAATTCCCGCCATGTGAGCACTGCCCTTGAGGGTATGCAGTGCACGCTGAAGCTCTTCGCTAATCGTTAGGGGGTGGCGCTTGCTGTTATACATCTCTACAAAGAGATCGGCTTCTTGCAGATGGGATTCGGCCTCACCGCGGAATATCTGCAGCAATGCAGCATCAGAGTCATCATCTTCATAGTCAGCAGAGGGTGGGGCTTCAACGAGCTCCGCATCCACCGCTACGGCGTTTTCCAGGTCCAGCCCTGCGCCGGCATCGGCAGCCTCATCGGCCACCGCCTCAAATTCAATCTCAACAACAGGCGCCGGTGGCTGCCATGGCTGTCCCTTGGCATAGGCTTCAGCCTCGGCCGTGAACTGTTGTACCTGCTCGGTCTCCTGCTGGGATTTGTTGGCAAAATCCTGCATCAGGTCCGGGATCAAAAGGCGTACGTTCTCGATCAGTTCAAACAGTGCTTCGTGGGGTTCGATGGTTTGATCCAGAACCCTGTTGAGCATATTCTCAATCGCCCAGGCCAGCTCGCCTACGACCGTAGCGCCCACCATACGACCGCTACCTTTAAGGGTATGAAACGCTCGCCGGATCTCGGTTAACGCGTCTCCATCCTGGGTCCGCGCCCTCCACTTGGGGAAATACTCGGAGATCGTTGCATGGACCTCCTCGGCCTCTTCAATAAAGATTTCGATGACCTCATCATCGATCATATCCTCATCGTCATCCACCGCCTGAGCCGCGGTCGGCATCTGCGCGCCGTCTGCTTCGGCAACATCGCTCTGTGCACTTTGCTGCGACGCTGTGACGCCCTCCGCGGGAACTTCTTCTGCCTCCGGCTCATCGACCGCAGCAGGCTCAACCGATTGGGCTACCCCATCCCCCGCCTCGGCTTCAACTGGCGCGGACAGGTCCGGCTCGGCAGCCGTGGCGGTGTCCTCACTCTTATCCGCTACGGGCTGCGGAGGTTGCGCAACGGAGCATCCGAGCGCTAACAAACTCTCATCGGCAACATCAAGCAGCAGGTCCGCTTGCGCGGCCTGGTCTTCTGACAAGCGTTCCAGGTAATACTCGATACTGGCGATCACATCGGCCAGGGTGTCGAGTACCGTCCATTCGGGTACCTCTTTGGTGGCAATGAGCCGGTCACGAATATAGTTAGCACAGGTCCCCAGTTGCAGCGCAGCACGCTCCAGCGGAATCATCGCCAAACCACCGCGCACGGTATCGAGAATCTGGGGTACATCCTCCAGTACGCTGTGGTCCCATTTGGAGCCGATAAACTGGACGATGGAGTCCTTCGCCTGCTCGAGGCCATTGCGCGCCTCGCGCACCACGATCACGTGCACTTCGCTGAGCTCGGTAGGAGGCATATCACCGTCGCCCACACCTTTGTGCGCGCCGTCTCCTGCCATTCCCGACAAGGTGGCTTCGACAAACAGCAGTGATCCCGCCACATCCATCAACACCGCATCGTCGAGCTGGCGCTCGCCATCGACGATCTCCTGCAGGGTATCGAGCTGCTCCTGCAATATTTTGCGCGGCGCTCCCAGGCCCATCACCGCCATGGTGTCGGAAATCTGTTTTAGCGGGGGTAGCTGCTGAACCAGGTCATCTAGATCACGGTTTTCATTACGCACAAACAGGTCAAGCGCGTCCTTTACCGCGACCAGCTCCTCCGTCAATGCCGCCACGACCGATGCGATCGCCTCCTGGTCGGGTCCCGCCATAAGCTGGCGCTGCTCATCCACGGCGGCCTCATCGGGGAGGGCGTCATCCAGATCAAACTTGTCCTTGATCTCACGGATTCGCAGGCTGTCATCCTCAGCCTTGGCAACGTAGTAGAGTAAATTCTTTAGCAGCTCATCGGGCGCGGGCTGGTTAAGCGCTTCGCTGCCTCCTTTAAACACTCGGCGCAATTCGCCATCGACCTGCCGTAGCAAGTGGCGAATGCTGGAGCTCATCGGTATGGTTCCACTGTTGAGTCCGTCGATGACCCCCACGCAAACCCACCACAGCTGTCCGACCGGAGTTTTCAGCAACAGCTGCTCGAGTCGCGAAAATACCTTGTTCATATACCCCAGGTTTTCCTTGGGGCTCTTGTCGCGCAGCAGGCCCACCAGGGCAAACTGATACATCTGGCGCAATTTGCTGACGAATGCGGTGAAGTTGTCACCGCTAAAGCGTTTCAGTGCGCCGATCGGTAATTTGGGGTTTCTGTGGCTCAGGTTCGGCTTAAACAACGAGGTTTCGGACAGCAGGCTGCCACCTCGGGCCGCTCGCATATCGTTGAGCACCGGCATCAGGATAACCGGCAGATCGCGACGCCCCGCCTGCACCCTTTCGAGGTAGGCGGGTAGCTGCAATATCGCCTGCATCAAGACCTGGTAGGCTTCTTCCGCATTGTTGACCTGACCATTCATTATGGCCTGGGCAAGCATCTCCATCTCTTCGGCGAGCAGCGCCGCGCCGTAAAACTCGACCATCTGCAAGGTGCCGTGCACCTGATGGATGTAGTTCAGGCAGAAGCGAATGCGAGTGCTGTCTTCCGGATTTTCGACGAAGGATTCGAGGGACTGGCGCGCCTGCGTCAAGGTCTCCTGAATTTCGCCTTTTACCCAGTCAAGGGCAACATAGTCGTGGTGATCAGCCATAGTTACTCCTGAGTCCTCTCACTCATGCACTGACTCGCTTACGAAATGCCAGGGTTGCGGCATCTCCTTCGCGCTCCAGTTCGGGGTGGGACCAATCCACCACTTCACCTAACCCCACCACCAGCAATCCTCCTGGCGCCAAGCGCTCGGCAAGGCGGTTAAGAATCTCCTTGCGCCGCCAACGACGGAAATAGATCAATAAGTTCTGGCAATAGATCAGATCCATTCCGTACATCGGGGTTTTGCCCAGTTCGAGTACATTGACCTGGGAGAAGCACACGCGGTCTCGCAGGTCAGCAACCACCTGATATCGTCCCTTTTCAAGCGGAGTAAAAAACTGTGCCGCCTGCTCCGCAGGCAACGTTTCAACTTTGCGGGCCGGATAGATACCCTGACGCGCCTTGGCCAGTGCTGGCGCACTGATATCGGTTGCCGTGATACCAAAATAGCTATCCGTATCGAGCAGGGTTTCCTGGGCCAGCATAGCCAACGAATAGGGTTCCTCACCCGTCGAGCAGCCCACCGACCAGATCTCTATGGTCTTGCCACTCAAAGCGCGTTGGCGAAGATAGCGCTGCACAAGATCGTAGGAGGCCTGGTGCCGGAAGAAGCTGGTCTCTTGCACCGTCAGGCGATCCACCAGCAGCGTCCACTCCATACCACCAGGAGGATGCTCAACAACCCGGTCGTAGTAGTTCTGGTAGTCACTCAGCCCTAGCTCGCGCATCCGCATACCCACACTGGTCTGTAGGAAAGTTTTCCTCTGCTCTGAAACCCGCATACCCGTGCGGCTTTCAAGCAAGGTCTGCCACTGCGCGAACTGGTCTTGATCCATCTCCGGCAGTGGCTGCATCGACCACTCGTTTGTCATCATCTTCCTAGGGTCCGCATCCTGGCCAGTCGCCAACGTCATCGGTCAGCTGCTAACCAATAGACTCCGTTTCGGGTAGCTTAAAGCCTGCTACGGACTGGTGCATTTCAGAAGCCATCTCCGCCAGGTTACCGATAGAGTTCGCCGTTGCTGTGGTACCAGCAGACGTCTGGGAGGTGATCTCCTGAATAACGTTCATGGTGTTGGAGATATGACCCGCAGACGAGGCCTGCTGTCGGGCTGCGTTGGAGATGTTCTGGATCAGTTCCGCAAGACTCTGGGATACTTTTTCGATCTCCTCCAGGGCGACACCCGCGTCCTGCGCCAGGTGCGCTCCCTTTACCACCTCGGAGGTGGTGTGTTCCATCGAGATAACGGCCTCGTTGGTATCGGCCTGGATCGTTTTAACCAGCGCCTCAATCTGTTTGGTTGCCGCAGATGAACGTTCCGCCAGTCGCTGTACTTCGTCCGCAACCACCGCGAAACCCCGCCCTGCGTCACCCGCCATGGATGCCTGTATGGCGGCGTTCAATGCAAGAATGTTGGTTTGGTCAGCAATGTCGTTGATCAAGGATACGATATCCCCGATCTCCTGAGACGACTCACCCAGTCGCTTAATCCGCTTCGAGGTATCCTGAATCTGCTCACGGATGGTGTCCATGCCTGAGATGGTGTTTTGTACCACCTCGTTACCCTTGTTCGCGATCGATACCGACCGCTCCGCTACCGATGCCGATTCGGAGGCGTTCGCCGATACCTGGTCGATCGATACCGCCATCTCGTTAACCGCGGCCGACGCTCCGGCAATCTCTTGCGCCTGGTGTTCGGACGCCTCGGCCAGATGCATCGCTGTGGCCTGGGTTTCCTGGGCCGCAGAAGCTACCTGCACCGCAGTCTCGTTGATGGTTGTTACCAGCGCTCGCAGCTGCTCGATGGAGTAGTTGATCGAGTCGGCAATCGCACCCGTGAAATCCTCGGTTACGGTCGCCGATACCGTCAGGTCACCATCGGCCAGATCTGCCAGCTCATCAAGGAGTCGCATGATCGCGGCCTGGTTCGACTCGTTCTGGCTGGCGGTTTCATCCAGACGCTTGCGGGTATCACCCACCATGCTGAAACCGATCAGCACAATCGCCGCTACCGCGATCAAACCAAACAGCACCGCCGTTTCGGAAGAGAGCAAACGATCATTTTCCATGGTTTCAAAGATCTGCGCCAAGGTGGAGGAGTCAATCAGAAGCTGCTGGGTTAGCTCGAAGATCTCATCGGAGGCTTCACGAACCTGAAACAGCTCTGGCGAGGTTTCCAAAATCTCATCCACGCTACCGTTTACAAACTCGAATAGCTCGGCGATTTCTGTCAGACGATCCATCGCCTCTTCATCACTTACCCGGGAAATGCGCATCGCCAGGCTGCCTTCAATCATGCCGTTCAGTACGCGACCGAAGAGGCCGGCATCACGGCCGAAACTATCCGCGGCCATTACCGAGTCTTCAGTACCCTCCAATACCCGGTTGACACTACCGACGATCCGCTCGGCGAGCCAGGACTGGCGCTGGGCTATCGCAACCTGATCGGCTGGTGCGTCATTTTCCAGCAGGATCTCCACAACCTCATCGTACTCGACCTGTAGCTGGGGGATGGTTTCGGCCAGCGCCGCCGCCACTTCGTGCAGGGCCAATACGGTCTCTTCACTGGCAAGGATCGCATCGGCACCCTTCTTGGTTCTGGTCCAGGTTTTGGTCAACTCCGCCAACTTTTCGTCGGCGCGCGCGGACCCCATCTCGGCCAGCATGGGATGGCCCATCTCCATCATCATCGCATCGGTGGCTTCTGGCATATTCCCTGTGGTCGCCATATTCGCCATGTTTTCAGAGCTACCGTGCTCGTCACCCTCACCACCGTGCTCCATAGCACCACCGTGCATCGAGCTGGAGCCCGACTGCATCATGTCATAGTGAACCTGGAACCTGTCCCGGGCATCGTGCAACAAGGTAAAGGCCTCTTCGTTACCCCCTGCTGCCTCAAGGGCGTTCTTGGCGATCTGCTGGGAAAGCACCCTCATCTCACCGGCGTGGGCGATAAACTCCTTATCGTAATCAGCCTGCTGGTTGACGTACCAGAAGTTGCCGATCATCCCCACCAAGGAGAGGACAAGGACAACGAACATGATCGCTGAGAGCCGGTTAGTCTGCACACCTGAATTAGTCGCCTTCATTTTTATCTGGCCTCCACTATGGCCTTTTTTATCACGTTGCCCTGTACGGGCTTTGTAAACTAGCTAGACAGCAACCTGCATAAAATCAGGGTGCTGAGCCAGGGAAAATAAACTGAATACCTGCCACCTGTGCTCGCGCTCGTAAACACCATTGATGAATGGCTTGAAGGCGGGAGCCAGGTCGTCGGGCACCTCGCTATTGAGGCTTTCAGAAACAAAATGCTGCATCCCCATCACTTCGTCCACCACCAGTCCACTAAAGACCTCTTCGTGGTCGACAACCAGAATGCGTCGATGAGCGCGCCGGGCACTAAGGGGCTGTCCCAGAAAATCACCAAGATCCATCACCGGCAGTAGTCGCCCGCGCACATTGGCAATCCCTTTTACCCAATTTTTCACCCCCGGCAAACGAGTGTAACCGGGAACGGTCAGTATTTCGGACACCTCCCCCAACGGCGCCACATAGCGCTGCGAGCCCAAACGGAAGCCGATACCACTCCAATAGGTTTTAAGTTCCACCTGCAGGGGCAAGCCCCTCGCATAGCGGTGACTGCGAGCCGCCATCTCTTTCAACAGCTCGAAGGGGGTTAGGGCTTCCCCTCGCTCATTGGCCATGCTAGTCCCCGTTAGTTGGTCAAGGAAGGACGCTTTGCAACGTCTTCATCAGCACGGCTTCGTCGATCGGCTTGGTCAGATAATCCTTAGCCCCCTGACGACGCCCCCACACCTTGTCAGTTTCCTGATCTTTGGTGGTAACGATGATGACCGGGATATGGGATGTTCCCGGATCCTTGCTGAGCTGGCGGGTGGCTTGAAAACCATTCAAGCCCGGCATAACAATATCCATCAACACTGCGTCAGGCTTTTGATCCTTCGCTAGAGCGACACCATCGGCTCCGTTGTCGGCCTTGAGAACCTCATGGCCATTTTTTTCCAGCATGCCTTGCAGCTTCAATGTTTCGGTTGGCGAATCATCAACGATCAGTATTCGAGCCATTGCTCCCCCATCTACTTCGTGTTCAACAGTCGACCGAAGTCGACCAGCATCAGATTTGTTAGTGCTATTGTGCAGGCACGTGTGTGCGAATAGCCCCGAGTAGCTCGTCCTTGCTAAATGGCTTGGTCAGATACTGGTCCGAGCCAACAATACGTCCCTTCGCCTTATCGAACAGGCCATCCTTACTGGACAGCATAATAACCGGTGTTGACTTGAACGCGCTGTTGTTCTTGATCAACGCACAGGTCTGGTAGCCATCGAGTCGGGGCATCATGATATCGACGAAGATTATATTCGGGCGGGTATCGGCTATCTTGGCCAATGCATCAAAACCATCAACGGCGGTAATTACCGTGCACCCCACTTTCTTGAGCAGCGTTTCAGCTGTGCGGCGGATGGTCTTACTGTCATCAATCACCATCACCTTCAAGCTCTCAAAATTATCTTCCATTCTCGTATTGCCCCGTCATCATTCGGTCGTGAAGTCCACTTTAGCGTGTGGATACCGCGCAGCATCCCGCTTCAGGGAGTATAAACGATACCCTTTCCAACGACTTGTTTTAACATACATCTGACGCGCAATCTATAAAACCACAGGTAGTTACGGGCATTTCCTCGGGGTTTTTATCATGTTGTGAGAAGTTCATAACCTTTCTGCTAACAGACCCCTGTAAGGGTTGACGAAGGAATCCGCAATCTCTCCCCTTTAGCGAGCCGATTGGTTACACTTCGGCCCTTATTCAGCAACAGGAATCCGCGTCATGAGTGTGCAATTGGGCATTGTGATGGACCCTATCGAGCAGATCAGTTTCAAAAAGGACAGTTCGCTCGCCATGCTACTGGCCGCCCAGCAACGCGGCTGGACGCTCCACTACATGGAGCAACAGGACCTCTACCAAAAGGAGGGTGAGGCGTGCGCCGTCATGCGTCCGCTAACGGTGGCCGCCGATGCCAACAACTGGTTCGAGCTGGGAGATGCGTGCCAGCGCCCCCTGGCGGAGCTCGACGTAATCCTTATGCGGATAGATCCTCCCTTCGATAATGAGTTTATCTACACCACCTACCTGCTGGAACAGGCGGAAGTAGAAGGTACTCTGGTGGTTAACCGCCCCCAAAGCCTGCGGGATTGTAACGAGAAGCTATTCGCCACCCAGTTTCCGGACTGCACACCCGCCACCCTGGTTTCCCGGCGTGCGGACCTGCTTCGAGATTTTGCGGCAAGCCACGAAGATGTGATCTACAAACCCCTCGACGGCATGGGCGGCACCTCTATTTTCCGGGTCAGAAAAGGCGACCCCAACCTAAGCGTCATCCTCGAGACCTTGACCGACCATGGCCAAAACCAGATCATGGCGCAGCGCTATATTCCTGAAATTGTCGAAGGCGACAAGCGCATCCTGCTCATCGATGGCGAGCCCATTCCCTACTGCCTGGCACGCATTCCGGCGAGTGGCGAAACCAGGGGAAATCTTGCCGCCGGAGGCCGTGGTGTCGGCCAGCCCCTGAGCCCCAGGGACCTTGAAATTGCACGTCGCGTGGGCCCCAGCCTGCGCCAAAAAGGCCTGCTGTTTGTTGGTATCGACGTGATTGGCGATTACCTCACCGAAATCAATGTTACGAGCCCCACCTGTATTCGCGAGCTGGATGATCAATTTGATCTCGATATTGGCGGCCAGTTGATGGATAAAATTGCGCAACAGCTTGCCGCAGGTCTGGCGTAATGATCCTCTCTCTTACGCGCCTCCTCCAAAAGAACGGCCGCCGTCTCCAACGGCGGTCAGGCTGCTAGTCATGACCAATTCACAACCCATGGCCAGCGCCAACGACCGACTCGCCTTTATGCTATTTCTTGCGACCGCGCTCCATGCGGCCGTCGTGCTTGGCATCAGCTTTGATCTCTTCGATCCGCCCAAAATCTCCAAAACCCTGGAGGTCACATTGGCAAGTTTCAAGACTCTGGAGGAGGTCAAGGAGGCAGACTATCTCGCCCAGGCTAACCAGAAAGGCAGCGGCACCCTGGAGGAGAAGGCACTTCCCAGCACGGATCAGGTGTCTCCTATCCAGGAGAACAAGATCAAACCTGTAACACCGCCACCGCAATCAGCAGCCGAACCCAAAGAGGTGGAGAAAGCCCGTAAAAAGCCCCTCGCCACGCTCAGCAAATCGCAACAGCAGACCACACAGGTAACCCAGAAAAAAACCACCACCTCCGTCGAAAAAGCAGAAAAAGCCCGTCCCAGGATTGACCTGAGCGCCGAGATCGCGAGCCTTGAGGCGCAGTTCCTACAAAAGCGCCAACAGTACGCCAAACGACCTCGCATCCACCGAATTACCGCCGCCTCCACCATGCAAGACAAGGGTGCCTACTACAAAGAGTCCTGGCGGCGAAAGATCGAACGCGTGGGCAACCTGAACTACCCGGAGGAGGCCCGACAACAGAAAATTTACGGCAAACTTACGGTCATGGTCGCACTCAAGCCCGATGGACGCTTGCACGAGGTTAAAATCCTGCAAAGCTCGGGTCATACCGTGCTGGACGCCGCAGCTATCCGCATCGTCAAACTGGCAGCTCCCTTCGCGCCTTTCACACCCGACCTGAAGGATGTGGATCTGCTGGAGATCATCCGCACCTGGAAATTCGAGAAAAGTAATATCCTTTCCAGCAACTGAACCCCTTGCCTAAGTACGTAAGCGCCCCAATACTAAACAGCATGAGCAGCGAAACCTCGACCACCCTGCGCAACCAGTTCCTGATTGCGATGCCCCACATGGACGATCCCAATTTTTCGGATTCCGTGACCTATATCTGTGAGCACAATGATCAGGGGGCAATGGGAATCGTGATCAACCGCCCCACTAGCCTCACCCTGAGCGAAATCCTGTCCCAGGTCGGCATCAATAATGACAAACAGGCCACCCATCGCGAGGAGGTGATCTGTGCGGGCGGGCCGGTCCAGCTGGAACGGGGCTTCATCTTGCACGACTCCATACAGGCCTGGGAATCGACACTGCAGATAGCACCCGGCATCAGCCTGACCACCTCGCGGGATATTCTGCAGGCCCTTGCCGAAGACCGTGGTCCCGAGCAGATCATCATCGCCCTCGGGTATGCGGGCTGGGGAGCAGGCCAACTCGAAACGGAGATCAAAGAGAACGCCTGGCTCACGTGCGAGGCATCCACCGATGTGCTCTTTAATACTCCCATCCACCTGCGTCGCCAAGCCGCTGCGGCCTCAATAGGCATCGACCTGCAACGGCTATCTGCCGACAGTGGCCACTCCTGATGGCCTCGTCACCGCGCCAGGTAATGGCCTTTGATTACGGCCTGCGTAACATCGGGGTGGCGGTTGGCCAAACACTCACCGGCACCAGCTCTCCCCTTGCGCCGATCCGCGCCCGCGATGGCGTACCCGACTGGGACGAAGTTGGCAAACTGATTCGCGAATGGGAACCCGACACCTTTATTGTCGGTATCCCTCTCAATATGGACGGCAGCGACAGTGAAATGAGCGCCCGCGCACGCAAATTTGGAAACCGCCTCAATGGCCGTTTCCAGAAACCCTGGATCGGAGTCGATGAAAGGCTGAGCAGCCGAGAAGCGAAGGGCCTGGCACGAGAGCTGGGGCATCGCGGCGACTATAACGAGCGTCCAATCGACGGTCTGGCCGCCCAACTGATCCTCACCAGCTGGCTGGAAAGCAGGGGCTAAAAACGCCCCTGAGCCAGAACAAACTAGCTAGCGGTAGCTGGTGCCACCCCTGTCGTCATCGGTATCCTGTAACGACAGGGAGCCGGCAATACCGGTCAGATGATCCGCGTCCGACTCGGAACCCAGCTTAATCATCAGTCGCAGGTCATTCGCCGAGTCTGCGTACGCAAGGGCATCTTCATAGGTGATCTCGCCCTGGTTATAGAGCATGAACAACGCCTGATCGAACGTCTGCATTCCCAGGTCGTTGGACTTAATCATCAGCGGCTTCAGCTCGTGCACCGCTCCTTTACGAATAATGTCAGACGCCAATGGCGTATTGAGCAACACCTCAATAACGGCGCGACGACCCTTGCCATCGGGAGTGGGTATCAACTGCTGGGCGACGATCGCCTTCATGTTCAACGACAGATCCATCCAGGTCTGGGCGTGCCGATCCGGCGGGAAAAAGTGAATAATACGATCGAGAGCCTGGTTGGCGTTGTTGGCGTGCAGTGTCGCGAGACAGAGGTGACCGGTTTCGGCGAACGCTACCGCGTACTCCATGGTTTCCCGGGTTCGAACCTCACCGATCATGATCACATCGGGCGCCTGACGCAGGGTATTTTTCAACGCGACCTCGAAACTGTCGGTATCGATCCCCACCTCGCGCTGGGTAATAATGCAACCGTTGTGCTGGTGAATGTACTCGATCGGATCCTCAATACTGATGATATGACCGGTCGAATTGGCGTTACGGTGGCCAATCATGGAGGCCAACGAGGTGGACTTACCGGTACCCGTACCGCCAACAAACATAATCAGGCCACGCTTGGTCATCGCCAAATCCCGGATGATCGAAGGCAGACCGAGAGAGTCAATCTTGGGAATCGAGGTCTCAATACGGCGCAGCACCATACCCACCAGGTTCCGCTGGTAGAAAGCACTCACCCGGAAACGACCAATACCACGGGCACTTAGCGCAAACTGACACTCATGGGTTTCGCCAAACTCCCGGCGCTGATTTTCGTTCATCACCCCCAGCACCGTCTCGCGGGTGACCTCAGGACTCATTGCCGTTTTGGTGACGGGTACCACTCGCCCATTCACCTTCATGCTCGGTGCCACTCCGGCTGTTATAAACAGGTCCGAAGCCCCCTTTTCCACCATCAGTTTGAGCAGCTTGTTAAAATCCATGAGTGAGATCCATCCTTCCCTTCAGTCGTAGAGTGCTGTTGCTCCCGCAGGTTACCATGCACGGCCTGAGCCTGCCTGCGGTAACTCCAAAAGCGGGAGTCATATCAACGTTTGCCTTACCGGCCCGGCCTAGAAGTTGTCGGGTATCTTCGCTTTTTCGCGAGCCGCGTCGCGACTGACCAAACCTTTGGACAACAGATCCTTCAAGCACTGGTCGAGGGTTACCATCCCCAGCGAGCCGCCGGTCTGGATCGCCGAATACATCTGCGCCACCTTATCTTCCCGTATCAGGTTACGAATAGCTGGTGTGCCAATCATGATTTCATGGGCGGCCACACGACCGCCGCCAACGCGTTTCAATAACGTTTGTGAGATCACCGACTGCAGCGATTCCGACAGCATCGAACGCACCATCGATTTCTCTTCCGCGGGAAATACGTCGATTACCCGGTCAATGGTCTTGGCCGCCGAGGTGGTGTGCAGCGTACCAAACACCAGGTGGCCCGTCTCTGCCGCCGTCAACGCCAGGCGGATAGTCTCCAGATCTCGCAGCTCACCGACCAGAATAATGTCCGGGTCTTCCCGCAACGCCGAACGCAACGCTTCGTTAAAGCCAAGGGTGTCCCGATGTACCTCTCGCTGGTTTACCAGGCATTTTTTGGACTCGTGAACAAACTCGATTGGGTCCTCGATGGTCAGTACGTGCTCATACTTGTTATCGTTGATGTAATCGATCATCGCCGCCAGGGTGGTACTTTTTCCGGAGCCGGTGGGCCCGGTTACCAGCACCAAACCTCGAGGCACCATCGATATATCCTTGAACACCTGCCCCATGCCCAGGTCTTCCATGGTCAACACCTTGGAGGGGATGGTACGGAAAACCGCACCGGCACCGCGGTTTTGGTTAAAGGCATTTACCCGAAAACGCGCCACCCCAGGCACCTCGAAGGAGAAGTCCGTTTCCCAGAACTCCTCGAAATCCTTACGCTGTTTGTCGTTCATGATGTCATATATCAACGCGTGGACCTGCTTGTGTTCCAGTGCAGGCAAGTTGATACGGCGCACATCACCATCCACCCGAATCATCGGTGGCAAACCCGACGACAGGTGCAGGTCTGATGCACCCTGTTTGGAGGAGAACGCCAACAGTTCCGTAATATCCATAAAGATCCCCAGTAATACCCAATGTGGCCGGACGCGATCGATGGCCGCGTCCGTTATCATTCAGTCAGCTTAACATTTTGATTTTAAGGGATATAGTTTAGTATCCCCCTGCGTAATTGCGTTAACAGGTTAATCAGTCTACCCATGTCACAAATCGCCGCCAACCTTCAATGCGTTCGCCAACGTATCGAAGCCGCCCGCACCCGCTTTCAGCGCTCCGAAGAGGTGGAACTGCTGGCGGTCAGTAAAACCAAACCCCTGGCCTTGCTCGAACAGGCCTGGCAGAGCGGGCAGCGCCATTTCGGCGAAAACTACTTGCAGGAAGCCCTGGAGAAGATCAACGCCCTCGCCGGGCGGGACATAGTGTGGCATTTTATTGGAGCGATTCAGTCCAATAAAACGACGGCCCTGGCACAGCATTTCGATTGGGTGCACTGCGTCGATCGCGCCAAGATCGCCCGTCGCCTGAGCAAGGCGCGAGGCGCGGACCAGGCAAAACTGAATATTTGCCTGCAGGTAAACATCAGCAATGAACCAAGCAAAGCGGGTGTCAGCCTTGAAGCGCTACCCGCACTCGCTGCCGAAATTGCCTGTTACCCTAATCTGGCGTTACGGGGGCTCATGGCCATCCCCGCCACCAGCGATGACTTCGACGCGCAACAACAGCCTTTTGCGCGTCTCAAATCCGCCCTCGCCCGACTGCAACAGCAGCTCCCGAATCACCCGCTGGACACACTGTCTATGGGTATGAGCGGTGACCTCGAAGCCGCGATTGCCCAAGGCTCTACATTTGTGCGCGTCGGCACGGCCCTGTTCGGCGCCCGTAATCCATCTATAAGGGAAGACCCATGAACCAGCCTACTCTCGCTTTTATCGGCGCCGGCAATATGAGCCAGGCGATCTTCGGTGGATTGATCAAACAAGGCTATGACGCGGGCAATATCTGGGGGAGCACACGCACGCCCGCAACCCTGCAATACCTGCAAGACACCTTTGGCATTCGCACCAGCACGGATAATCGCGAACTGATCCGCCACGCCGACGTCATCATTCTCGGCGTCAAGCCCCAAGGCATGCAGGCCCTGCTCACTGAACTTGCCGATGAGCTGCAAGAGCGGCGGCCATTACTCATTTCAGTGGCGGCGGGTATTACCGTCGAGGCGCTTGATCGCTGGAGCGGTGGCGGCCTTCCTATTATCCGCTGCATGCCCAACACCCCCTCCCTGGTCGGCACCGGTGCCAGCGGCCTGTACGCCAACGGAACAGTAAGCCCACAGCAACGCGATATCGCCGATAACATCTTTGCCGCCATCGGCATTGCCAGCTGGGTCGATCAGGAGTCACTCATTGACGCCGTGATCGCGGTATCCGGTAGCGGTCCCGCCTACTATTTTATGATGATGGAAGCGATGATCGCTGCCGGTGAGAAACTCGGGCTGAGTCGTCAAAGCGCTACCGAACTCACCCTGCAAACCGCACTGGGAGCGGCACGTATGGCCCAGCATAGCGATGTCGACGCCGGTGAGTTGAAGCGCAGGGTGATGTCCCCCGGAGGCACGACCGAACAAGCGGTCCTCTCCTTTGAGCAAGCAGGACTCTCGCAGCTGGTCGAGGCGGCGATGACCCGCTGCTATGATCGCGCTGGGGAGATGGCCGAGGAACTCACCAAATAGCTTGCTTCCTGAGCAACAGACCTCAATGATAAAAGCGGAACCATAAACCCCGCGACCCCAGACAACCGGAGAGAATCAGACTATGTCAGCAGAACTGCAAGATACCCTCAGCTTTCTACTCAGAACGATCGGCGGCCTGTACATCATGGTGGTGCTGATACGGTTCATCTTACAGATGGTGCGAGCCGATTTTTACAACCCTCTCTCCCAGTTTGTGGTCAAAGCCACCAATCCCCTGCTGATCCCCCTGCGACGTATTATCCCCGGTGTTGGGGGAATCGACATCGCCTCACTGGTGTTGGCGATGGTGTTGCAGATCGCCCTCGTTTATGGACTATTCGCCATCAAGGGTATGGCGATTCCGATAACCCTGGCACTGGTCCAAAGCCTGTATGAACTGATCAACACCGTGCTGAATCTCTACCTGTGGAGCCTGATCGTTATTGCCATCGCCAGCTGGGTCGCTCCAGGTAGCTACCATCCAGCGCTGATGCTATTGAACCAGATTACCGAGCCTCTGAGCCGCAGAGTCCGTCGGGTAATCCCACCCATCGGCGGCCTGGATCTATCGCTGATGGCCATTGTGTTGATTATCATTTCGCTGCAAAAGCTACTACCGGCGATCTTCAGGGTATTTCTTGGCTAACCCAACGGGTTTATCCGTGCCAAAAACCTGCGGTCGATCACTTTTTAGTCTATAAATGAAATTAAGGGTTGTATTTATATAACTGTTTACTAAGGTAAAAGTCACTTCATCGCCATAATCCGGGAGGATCTGTTCACACCTCCGGTAATTGGGCTGTTTAAAGATTGACCCGAACCCCAGCAGTTGATTCCATGGAAGGATCGGTAATGCGATTGTCGCAGGATACGAATTATGAGTAATGGCAAACTTACCCAGCAGGTCGATGCCTATATCAAATGGAAGCATCACCTGATCAAACAGTTATCGGTCTATCGTTCGTGGATGCGAAGCAATAAGGTCAGCAACCCGGAGATCGAAAGCAAGCTCGCGCGCGCGGCCAAGGTGTTGCGCCAGGATGAGATCACCCTTGCTTTTGTGGGTGAGTTTTCCCGTGGTAAAACCGAGCTGATCAACGCCCTCTTTTTCTCCCAGTATGGGCAACGTATGCTGCCGTCTCAGGCGGGCCGCACCACCATGTGCCCCACCGAGATGTTCCATGACCGAAAAAGTGAGCGCTGCTTTATCCGCTTGCTGCCCATCGAAACCCGTATGGCCAGCACCAGCATTTCGAGTTTCAAGCGAATTCCCGACCACTGGGTCACCATCTTTTTCGATAGTAAAGATCCACAGGCGATGACCCAGGCGTTTACCGAAGTCGCCCGTACCAAACAGGTTACGGTCGAAAAGGCGCGGCAGTTGGGATTTGATCCTGCGTCCCTCGAGCACAGTGACACAGACCGTAACCTGGTTACGATCCCTGCCTGGCGTCACGCCATGATCAACTACGACCACCCCCTGCTGAGTCAGGGTATTCGCATCCTCGACACTCCCGGTCTCAATGCCTTGGGAAGCGAACCCGAACTCACCCTGAGCATGCTGCCCAACGCCCAGGCAATTATCTACCTTCTAAGCGCCGACACCGGCGTTACCGCCAGCGACATGCAAGTCTGGGAACGACACGTCCGTCAGCTGGACGAAGACACCCAGGGCTCTCTGTACGCGGTGCTGAATAAAATCGATATCCTGTGGGATGACCTGCAGGGACCCGAGTTCACGCGCCAGTCCATTGAGCAGGTTCGCGATGCCAGCGCTCGCCAGCTGCGAATCGATAGCCGGGATGTGATGACCCTATCTGCCAAGCAGGCGCTTCTGGCCAAGGTCAACAAGAACGAAGAGCTGCTCGAACGCAGCCAGATCCAGCAGCTGGAAGCACTTCTCTGCGAGCGCCTGATTCTGAAAAAAGAGCAGCTGGTCGAAACCACGGTTGTCAAACAGATGCTGCACCTGATCCAGAACAGCCGTAACGCCCTCAGTCAGCAGTTGGTGCAGACCCGCGATCGGCAGCAGCAGCTCGAAGGCAGCAAGTCTGACAACAACCACCTGGTCTACGATCTGCAAGAGGAGGCGCGGCAGAAATACGACCAACATCAAAAACGATTGATCGCCATGCGCGCCAACCGGCGCCTGCTCACCCGTCAGCAACAGATGCTCAAAGCCGCCAGTAACAGCAAATTATACGACGACCGCGTCGGCGAGCTGCACCGGGAGATGAGCGGCAGCTGGACCACACTGGGTATGAACCAATCGGTTGAGCTGCTATTTCGCAGTCTGTACCTCGATCTCAACAACCTGCAGATCGAATGCAAACTCGCCGACAAAATGGTTGCCTCCATCTATAGTCGCTATTGCACCGAGCACCCCGGCACCTTTATGGAACCCCCGATCCTTGATGTTGGCCAATACACGAGAGAGCTTCGTGTTATCCAGCGCAAATCAGATCGCTTTCGCTCCCAGATCAAAACGTTGCTTACCGAGCAAAGCGTAGTGGTCAGCCGCTACTTTGCGACGCTGGTCAGCGAGATCAATAAATTATTCGAGAAACTCCACATCCAGGTTGACCACTGGGCGGGAGATGTCCTGCTACCCCTGATGCAGAATATGCTCGAGCAAAAACAACTGCTCGAGCACCAGATGATTCGTCTTAAATCCCTGACACAGGAGAGCCGGAGTCATCAACAGCAGGTGGAGCGACTCAACACCATGATCCATACCCAGGAGGTTCAACTCCAGATTCTGGACACGGTATTAAAAGAGTTCCGCAAGCCCGCGCCCTTCCTGCGTAGCCAAAAAGTGGTCAACTTGCGCGGTCAGTCTGTCGCCTGACCCCACAAATACGACGCCATGCAATAAACCAGCAGCCCCTTTGGGGCTGCGCCTTGTTGCGCCGCGGCAGCTCACTCATTAGACTTGCCTGACTCCTCCTCCGGACCAACGCAGCCCTATGCCCGAATCGATCCCCGAAGACTCCGTCGGCCTCGTAGAAACGCAAAGCATTTGCTTCCAGCAGCCACTGCCGTTACTCAGCGGCCGCTCCCTGCCTGAGTTTACCTTGGTATATGAGACCTATGGTGAACTCAACGCCGAGCGCAGCAATGCGGTGCTGATTTGCCATGCGCTCAGCGGGCACCACCATGCTGCAGGTTATCACAGCATGGAAGATAAAAAACCGGGTTGGTGGGACAGCGCCATCGGACCCGGCAAAGCGATCGACACCAACCGCTTTTTTGTCGTCAGCCTTAATAATCTGGGTGGCTGTCATGGATCCAGCGGGCCAACTTCGATCGACCCCGTTAGCGGACGGCATTACGGGCCCGATTTCCCCATGGTCACCGTACAGGACTGGGTCAACAGTCAGGCGATGCTGGCCGATCACCTTCAGATAGCACAATGGGCGGCAGTGGTAGGGGGCAGTCTCGGCGGCATGCAGGCCATGCAGTGGGCGATCGCCTACCCCGAGCGCATTCGCCACGCGCTGGTCATCGCATCGGCGCCACGACTATCGGCGCAGAATATCGCCTTCAACGAAGTTGCCCGGCAAGCCATCATGACCGATGAGGAGTTTCACCAGGGCCATTACCACCAGCACAACACCTTGCCTCGTCGTGGACTTAAGCTGGCGCGCATGATCGGCCATATCACCTACCTGTCTGACGACTCGATGCGGGAGAAATTTGGTCGCGAGCTGCGCAGCGGAAAATTGAAGTTTGGTTACGAGGTAGACTTCGAGGTTGAGAGTTACCTGCGCTATCAGGGGCAAACTTTTTCCGAAACCTTCGACGCCAATAGCTACCTGCTGATGACCAAGGCACTGGACTATTTCGACCCCGCCCGCGACTGTGGCGACAACCTCGCCTCCGCCCTGCAGCCGGCCCGGTGCAAGTTTATGCTGGTCTCATTTACCACCGACTGGCGCTTTGCGCCCGAGCGCTCCCGGGAGATCGTCACGGCACTGCTGGAGGCACGTAAAGATGTTTGTTATCTGGAGGTCGATGCGCCACAGGGCCACGATGCGTTCCTGATGCCCATCCCCCGCTACATGGAAGCCCTGGCAGCCTATATGACACGTATTGCAGATGAGGCGACCACCGATGCGTAGCGATTTTGAGTGCATTCAACGTTGGGTTAAACCGCAGACCCGTGTGCTAGACCTTGGTTGTGGCGACGGCACGTTACTCTCGTACCTGAGCGAGGACCGCGCGGTGCAGGGCTACGGCCTGGAGATTAACCCCCACAACATCGCCGAATGCGTGAAGCGTGGTGTCAACGTGATCGAGCAAGATCTCGACAAGGGCCTGAAAAACTTTAGCGACAACAGCTTCGATACCGTCGTCATGACCCAGGCACTGCAGGCCGTTCACTATCCCGACCTCATTCTCGACGAGATGTTAAGGGTGGGGCGCGAGTGCATCGTCACCTTTCCCAACTTCGGTCACTGGCGTTGCCGTGGTTACTTGGGCTGGCGGGGACGCATGCCGGTGTCCAAATTTATGCCCTATACTTGGTACAACACCCCCAACATCCACTTCTGTACCTTTAAGGATTTCGAAGCACTCTGCTTCCAGAAAAACCTGCATATTCTTGACCGCCTGGTAGTGGATCAAACCCATCAGGGTCACTGGCTTGGCAAAATCTCCCCCAACCTTTTTGGTGAAATCGCCATCTATCATTTAACCCGCTAGCAATATCCCGACCCCACCCGGAAACCTCAATATGATTCGTCAATTCTACCGCTTGCTTTCCCTACTATTGATAACCCTGCCACTGGCGAGTCACGCCAACGAGAGCGATAGCGTCAAGGAGTTTGACCACCACCGCGTTCACTACAGCGTGTTTAACAGTACCTTTTTACAGCCCGATGTTGCGCGCAGTTATGGCCTCAAGCGCGGCGGGAATATCGGCATCGTTAATATTGCCGTGCATCAGAAAACCGACGCAGGAAACGTCGCTATCAAAGCGAAACTTAAGGGCAAAACCAGCAACCTTATACAGCAGCAGGAGTCCCTCGACTTCCTTCCGATCGAGGAGGGCAGCGCGATCTACTATCTAGCCAGTTTCCGCTTTAGTAATGAAGAGGTTTTGCACTACACCATCGAGATTGAAACCGCAGATGGCCAGCAGCTAACGCTAAAATTTACCCATAAGCTCTACCAGGAGTAGCCTAACCCATGTCGACGGAGATCCAGCAGGTGGTTCTGGCCAGCAACAACCGGGGCAAACTCAACGAGCTGCAACACCGCCTCGGCGGCCTGGGGGTCAAACTACTGCCCCAAAGCCAGTTTGCTATCGAATCGGTCGATGAGACCGGCCTTAGTTTTGTCGAGAACGCCATCCTAAAAGCTCGCCATGCCTGTCTGGTATCGGGCCTACCGGCTATTGCCGATGATTCGGGTCTCGAAGTCGACGCCCTTAATGGGGCCCCGGGCATCTACTCTGCCCGCTTTGCCGGTACTGACGCCACAGACGCCGACAACAACCAGAAGCTGCTTGCTGAACTGCGCGGGATTCCTACCGAAAAACGCAGCGCACGATTTCGCTGCCTGCTGGTCTATATGCGCCACGCCAACGACCCGACACCGTTAGTGTGCCAAGGCAGCTGGGAAGGCTTTATCCTTGAGGAGCCCAGGGGGGACAACGGATTTGGCTACGACCCCCTGTTTTTCGTCCCCACTGAACACTGTGCCAGCGCCGAACTGCCTCCGGAGATTAAGAACCGGTTGAGCCACCGGGGGCTAGCGATGCAGGAGCTTACGCAACGGCTCAAGTTGCAGTAAGCGACGATGTTGCTCCCCCCTTTGGGCCTCTATGTACACATCCCCTGGTGTGTGCGCAAATGTCCCTACTGCGACTTTAACTCCCACACTGCCGCCAAGGAGTTACCGGAGAGCGAGTATATCGACGCCCTGCTGCGGGACTTCGCTAACGAATCCTCACATCTGGGGGAGCGCCCCATCAGCAGCCTGTTTATCGGCGGCGGTACTCCTAGCCTGTTCAGTGCCGCTGCACTCAACACTCTGCTATCGGGGTTGCAGCACCACTGTCGCTTCTCCGAAACGATCGAGATCACCCTCGAAGCCAACCCCGGGACTACCGAGCAAGGCCGCTTCGCCGCTTATCGGGATATCGGCATCAACCGATTATCCATTGGCGTACAAAGCTTCGATGACCTGAAGTTGCAACTGCTCGGCCGTATTCATAGCGCGGATCAGGCACAGCACGCGTTTTATCAGGCCCGAGCGGCAGGTTTCGACCGGATCAACCTCGACCTGATGTTCGGATTGCCGGGTCAAAGTTCGAGCGAAGCGATCGCGGACCTCGACCGGGCAATCGCTCTGCAACCGGATCACATATCCTGGTATCAACTCACTATTGAGCCCAATACAGAGTTTTACTCCCGCCCTCCCCGGCTGCCCGAAGACGACAATCTGTGGGCAATGCAACAACAGGGGCAACAACGGCTCGCGGACGCCGGCTTCGTTCAGTACGAAACCTCTGCCTACGCAACGGCGGGCCAGCAAAGCCGCCACAACCTGAATTATTGGCGCTTTGGTGACTTTATCGGCATCGGTGCAGGTGCCCACGGCAAGCTCAGCACTCGCCATGGGGAGATTTTGCGTAACTGGAAAACCCGGGTTCCGGCTCAGTACCTTGCGCGAACGGATACGTTCAGCGCCGGGCAACGCTCGCTGGAAAATACCGAACTGCCGCTGGAGTTTATGATGAACGCCTTACGCTTGCGCGATGGCGTTGAACGCTCGCTATTCAGTGAGCGTACCGGATTATCCCTGGAGAGCATTGCCAAGCCCTTGCAACAAGCCATTGCAATGGGTTTGATGGAGGATAACCAACGACTGCAGCCGACCGAACGCGGGCGACTGTTTCTCAACGACCTACTGGAAATATTTTTGCCCTGAACACTATGGAACTGATCGGCGATCTCTTTATCAACCTGTCTCACTGGGCCCGCGGTTATCTATCCGAAATTGCGCTGGCTATAATGGCAACACTCATGGTGATATACGGTGCAACCCTCAATCGCACCATCAAGCGCAATATCAACCAACTCAACTTCGTCCTCAGGACCGCGATTTTTATCCTTGTGTGCGCCATTGGTTATGGCGCTTCACTGGTACTGCTGAGCCCACTGCTGGCGCAAACCCTTGGACACTTCAACAACGAAACCCTGTCACCTGTACTGCTGCTGATTTTTATTCTGATGGGCTTTCTCGCCGATCGCAATAACTAGGCATTCGATGATGCTAGCGGGTAGTGCTCCGTGCACTACCCGGCCTTATGCATCGTTACCCAACGAATTAATCCCTATTTTCGGCCCGCACGGCGCATGGCGCTCGAGGAGAAGTTTCTCTTTCGGGTGTTAAACTCGAAGTTATAGGGTGCCTCCTGATTATCGAGCCCGTCAGCAAAATAGCGGCCGCTCTCAAAGTTATAAAGCACCTCCAGCGTCGTGGCGACAAGCGGCACATCGTAGTAGTTGATCGGGTGGCCTTCCTGGAAATACTGCAGCTCTCCATCCTCGTTATAGAGATCCACCATCAGAATCTGCCAGCTGTCCTCATCGATGTAGAAGCGACGCTTCGCGTATCGGTGTTTCATTCCCGCGCGCAGATTCGCTTCGACCACCCAGACCCGATGCAACTCGTAACGACCGTGCTCAGGATTCACCATTTTTTGCTGCAGTATATCCTCGTATTCCAACTGGTCACTGTGCAACGGGTACGCGTTATAGGGCACCAGCATTTCACGCTTGCCCAGCAGATTCCATTCGTACAGATTGGGCGCACCGTTGTACATATCGACACTGTCGGTGGTCAACATGCCATCGGTGTCCGGGCTAATGTCATCGTAAGCCAATACCGGCAAACGACGCACTCGACGCTGGCCAGCACTGTAGCGCCAGGCACTGCGCAGCGACAGTATCTGATCGAGGGTTTCGTGGACTAACAATGCATTACCCGCCAACTTGGCAGGGGCAGTAACCGCATACTTATAGTAAAAAATCTTATTGCCCAGCTCTTCCGGAGTCATCTCTGGCTGGCCGTATTCAAACAGAATCTCCTTGGCCTGGCGCACCAGGGTATAACGACCACCGCGCTGCACCGCAGCCTGGTGAGTCGAAAATTTGATACTGTTACCACGGTAGCGCAGGATATGATTCCAGATCACTTCCAAGCCATCAGCGGGTATCGGAAAAGGCACCCCAGCGGCGGCACCGATGACACCATTACCACGGGAGATCAACTCGGCCCGAGGCGCATTTTCACGGGTCCGCTGATAGATGTAATCGGGGGAGGATGCCGTACGGTGGCTTGGAAATACCCGTAATTTATAACCGGGATAGTTCGCTAGCAAGTGCTGGTGCCCCTGGCTCAGCAGCTCACTATAGGTCGCTGCATTACCGGCACTGACCTCATAAAGGGGCGTTTCCCCGGCAAACGGGTCCGTATGCTGCTTTCCCTTAACGTAACTGGCAGGCGGCGCGGTAAGGCCACCACTCCAGGGTGGGATAGTTCCCTTTGCATTGCCCGCCTGCTCGGCACCGAGGGGTGTTAATACTGTTCCCAGGCGCTGAGCCTGCTCTTCCGGCACTGCAGCCACAGCCGCATTCATCACCAGGCTAGCGCCCAGCGTTACGATCATCCGATTCATGCTCTTTCTTCTCCGCATCCGGTTTTAACCCACAAGTAACCGCTCCTGTCACTTGTACCGGTTTGATTATTTTTTTGGCCAGAGTCAACGACTCCAGTCGTTAAGATCTCTGGCAACACGCTTAAATGGTACCATCGTACGTATTAAACGATCATTTCAGGCTGATCAAAATACCACCAAGCGTCAATTTAGCAAACCCCTTTTTGAATTTCCCCGACATTTTACCGACTGACCCACCTCCCCTCCCGGTCGCCAACAGAAAAAAAACCGGGCCATCGCCATTCGATCTACACTTAGCCGCCACCATAGGGATGCGTGTCGTACCCTTGTGGACTGACCTGTTACTGGAATCACTCGATGAACAAATCCCAACTAGCCGCCGCGATGAGTTCCCTCGCCACGATCGATATGGACGTGGCAAACGCGCTGGGACTGATCGGCCCACCCCCTCCCCGGATTCGCCCGGCAGGCTTTGAGACCTTTCTTTCGACCATCGTAAGCCAACAGATTTCGACCAGCGCGGCTCGCGCGATACTGGCCCGGGTCACCGCGCTGATGCCCAATACCTCGGCCCTTGCCTTGCTCGAGGTGGAGGACGACGCATTGCGCGGAGCAGGACTCTCCTACCGAAAGATTGAGTATGCCAAAGGGCTCGCCGAGGCGGTCGCAAGGGGAACGCTGGATATCGATGGGCTGGCATCGTTGAGCGACGAGAAGGCGATTCAAACGATCACCTCCCTGCGAGGCTTCGGCCGCTGGAGCGCCGAGATCTACCTGATGTTCTCCCTCAAGCGCCCCGACATCTTTCCTGCAGACGATCTCGCCCTGCTGGTAGCCCTGGGACGTTTGAAGCAGCTGCCAGGCAAACCCACTCCAAAACAAGCGCGAGATCTTACCGCCCACTGGGCTCCGTGGAGGAGTGCAGGATCACTATTTCTTTGGCACTACTATCGGGGAGCACCCACCTAAATTAGCTGCTTGGGGGGCGCGGCGCCCCCTCTTTAAATCGAAATGACAGGGTTCATTCGCGCGGTAAAGCAGCCGCTTCGTCATCAATCTGGTAGCGCTCATCCGGCATTAGCCAGATGCCCTCGGCTTCGAGGGTCATGTGCAACGGTTTACCCACCGAGATGCACCGGCGAGACACAACGTGGGCCGGCAGCATAAGGTGCAGGGGCGGGCGTTCGGGCCCCTCCACCGTGGCCGTCAAGGCCACCATATCGCCCAACTCCACCTGCTCCTGAACCCTCCCTACAACGGTATTTTCCCGATGTTCTGTTTCGCTGTTGGGCGTATAGAGCAATATCCGCGAGCGGGGAATCATCCAGTTAACTCGGCTCCCCACGCTAAACCGCTCCTGCAACCCCGCCGCCAACCGAATGCCCCTCCATTCGATGACCGTATGCCGACGGCCAAGATCATGGCGAATGACATTAGCCCGGAAGATATTTCGGTGGCCGACCAACCTCGCAACCTGGCCATCGGCCGGACGCGCCATCAGCTCTGCGGCACTGGCGGTTTGTAATACCTTACCCTGGGCAAAGATGCAGAGCCGGTCCGCCAGCATCAGCGCTTCCTCTACATCGTGGGTCACCAGCAGGGCAGGCACCGAAAGATCTCGACGCAATGCCGCCAGCTCCCGATACAGTTTTTCACGGGTAACCCTATCCACTGCCGCGAAAGGCTCATCGAGCAGCAACAACCGTGGATTTCCCGCCAGCGCACGGGCCAGGGCCACTCGCTGCTGCTGCCCCCCGGACAACTGATCGGGGCAACGTTGCTCCATGCCCGACATATTGACCCGTGCCAACCAAGCCTGCGCCTGCTTTCGGCGCTCGGCCGATGGCAGGGAGGCGAGGGGCTCCATCACATTTTCCAGCGCGCTAAGGTGGGGAAACAGGGCGTACTGCTGGAACACCATCCCTACCCCCCGCTCCCGGGTGGGGAGACGAACCCTCGACGACGAATCTCGCCAGGTTGCCCCGCCACAGGAGATCAATCCCTGTACGGGTTTTCCCAGCCCCGCTATCGCCCTCAGTAGGGTCGATTTGCCACTACCGGAAGGCCCCACGATCGCCAGCATCTCCCCCGCTTCACACACCAACTCGGCGTCCAGCGGAACCGGTCGTTGCTGTCGAATAGACACCTTGAGTGCGTTATCGTCCATGACTGCCGCGCCTCCTGTGCATGCTCAACAAGCTGATCGCCATGGCGATCAGCGCAACCCCCACCAGTGTGGCCGACATAATGCCCGCACCCTGGGGATCAAACATCTGTACCCGATCATAGATGGCAATCGACAGGGTCTGGGTTTGACCGGGAATGCTGCCCCCCACCATCAACACAACCCCGAATTCACCCAGGGTATGGGCAAACGTCATCACGGACGCGGTCACCAGTCCCGGCCAGATCAGCGGCAGTTCGATGCGCCAGAACATGCGCCAGCGACTCAGTCCACAGCAGGCTGCCGCGTCTAATAACGCGGGATCCAGGCGTTCAAAGGCACGCTGTACGGGCTGTATGGCGAAGGGCAGGTTCACCAACAGCGAAGCCAACAGGATCGCTTCAAAGCTAAAAGCCAACTGCTTTGAAAACATCCATTGATACGCGCCTCCCAACCAGGACTCCCCCCCCATGGAAACCAGCAGGTAATACCCCAATACCGTGGGAGGCAGCACCAGGGGCAGCGTCAAAGCCGCCTCCAGCCAGTGCTTTCCCCTCATTCGGGTAGTGGCCAGGTAGCGTCCTACCAGCAAACCCACAGGGATCAAGAGCAGCAGCGTCCAGAGGGCGAGCTTGAGAGAAAGTGATAGCGCAGTCCAGTCCATGGTTAATGCTCCCTATTGGCTGAATCCGTACCTGGCAAACGTCGCCTGCGCCTGGTCTGTTTGCAGGTAATCAAAAAACTGCTGGGCATCCTCCCCCGCCCCTTTGATCACCGCGGCTCGCTGGCGTAGAGGCGCGTGAAGTTCAGCGGGAACCAGTCGGAAGGAGCCACGCGCGGAGAGCTGGGGTGAGAGCGCCAGCGAATAGGCGATCAGGCCTCCGTCGGTCGACCCGCTTACAGCAAACTGCGCGGCCTGGGATACGTTTTCGCCCAGTACAAGATGAGGTTTGATCTGCGCCTCTACTCCTAGCTGCTGCAACACTTCGAGAGCAGCGCGACCATAGGGCGCATGGGCCGGATTGGCGATCGCAAACCGGTTCAGACGCTGCTCGGTTACGGCCCGACGCAGGTCATCCATGCCCAACTCCGGATTCAGCGACGAGCCCGCAGGGGCAAAGTAGGCCAGCCGCCCGGTGCTGTAGATAAAGCTCGGCAGCTGCACCAGATCAACAGATTCCAGCAACTGGACATACTCTTCGTCGGCGGAGAGAAAAATCTGATAGGGCGCCCCCTGGCGAATTTGACGATAAAAATTGCCCGAAGAGCCGAATACGAAACGAACCGCCAAACCGCGCTGGGCCCGATACTGTTGACCGATCTCCTCCAGGGCAAACTTGAGGCTGGAGGCCGCCGCCACCAGCGGCGCATCGGCGCTGACCGGCAGTGCGAGAAGCAGCGCTACCAACGCGAACCCTCCACGCAGTGATGCGCGCCACCACTTCCGAATCAACACCCTCGTCATCTGGCCTCCTGTTCCTCGTTCCGTCCTGGATACCTGAGACCATATCATAAACAGAGAGGGAGAGAATGGGCATGCATCCGCTGGAACCCAAACAGCTTGTGCGCCGAGTGTTCCCAGCCCGGCGAACTCAAGAGGTGACACTTCCCATTGTAACGGCTGGCATCCTATCGAACGAGGGCACCCACCCATCGTTAGCATCATCTTCAATGCAGGGTGGCAGTCCATTCGCTCACTATCGGATCTACCCGTCCCTGATGCTTGAGCGCCTTGCTAAACGAACCCATTGAATTGCGTCACTAGCCTGCCCGCACACCTTTGATCCGTCGGCCTCAATCGGTGCGTTCAAACACCAGGTCCCAGACGCCATGGCCGAGACGCTCGCCGCGCTTCTCGAATTTGGTCAGCGGGCGATAATCGGGGCGTGGGGTGTATTGGCCGGGGCCCGCGGTATTGCGATACCCCTCGGCGGCTTCCATCACCTCGAGCATCTGCTCGGCGTAGTGCTCCCAGTCGGTAGCCATATGAAACTCACCGCCGACCGCCAGTTTTTGTCGAAGCTGTTGTACAAATTCGGGTTGCACCAGACGGCGCTTATGGTGACGCTTTTTGTGCCAGGGATCGGGGAAAAAAAGCTGTAACCGAGCCAGGGATCCATCCGGAATACACTGTTTAAGGACCTCAACCGCGTCATCGCAGTAGACTCGCAGGTTTTCAATCTCCTCTTTCATCACATCATTGAGCAGGCTGCCCACACCCGGCCGGTGCACCTCGATGCCGATGAAATCCCGCGTCGGATCTGACTTGGCCATATCCCGCAACGAGGTGCCCATGCCAAAACCGATCTCCAATACCCTCGGCGCGTCGCGGCCAAACACGGCCTCAGGATCCAGTGTCCCTTGCTCTCGCGTCAAACCGAAGCGTGGCAAACCATCATCCCAACCCTTTTGCTGGCCGGCCGTCATGCGCCCGGCACGCAGCACAAAGCTACGAATACGGCGCGGATGCTCAACATTGCGCTGCTGGTCGCTCATCAGAAAAAAGTACCATCCAGGGGAGAGGAGGCGGAGGCATACTGGCGCTTGGGCATACGGCCCGCGAGATAGGCCTCACGACCTGCCTCTATCGCCTTGCGCATTGCCGAAGCCATGAGGACCGGATTGCCAGCGTGGGCGATAGCGGTGTTCATCAATACCGCATCGCAACCCAGCTCCATGGCGATAGCCGCGTCGGAGGCGGTGCCCACACCGGCATCGACCAATACAGGAACCTTGGCCTCTTCGAGAATAATGCGCAGGTTATAGGGGTTGCAGATTCCGAGCCCGGTGCCGATCAATCCGGCCAGAGGCATGACAGCGACGCAACCGATCTCCTCCAACTGACGGGCAACCACAGGATCATCGCTGGTGTAGACCATCACCTTGAAACCATCGGCCACCAGCTGTTCAGCCGCCTTCAGGGTTTCGGTGACATGGGGAAACAGGGTTTTCTGGTCAGCAAGCACCTCGAGCTTGACGAGGTCATGGCCGTTCAGCAACTCCCGCGCCAAACGACACGTACGCACCGCGTCTTCTGCGGTATAGCAGCCTGCCGTGTTGGGCAACATGGTGTAGCGCTCGGGGGAGATCCGGTCCAGTAAATTGGGCTCGTCGGCGTTTTGGCCAATGTTGGTACGACGAATCGCAACCGTCACGATCTCGGCACCACTGGCTTCTATTGCAGCTGCGGTTTCATCAAGGTCTTTGTACTTGCCGGTACCGACCAGCAGGCGCGAGTTGTATACCTTGCCAGCGATCTCAAAGGGTTTGTCTTGTTGCATTACTTGTTTGTCCTGTGGAATTAAAGGCTGTTACACCACCACCATCAACCACCGCCGATGGCCCTTACAATCTCTACCCGGTCACCGGGCTGCAGCTCTCGCTGGCCATGTTCGCCGCGGGGAATGATCTCCCTGTTGATCTCCACCGCAATGCGCTCACCCAGGGCCAGCTCAGCAACCAGGGTTGCCAGGCTGCTACCCTCATTAAGCGCATAATCCTTACCATTTAACTGAATCTGCATTCTCCCTCCTTACTCTCGCGATGACGCCAGGCAGCCCCCAGCAGTCCCGCCCACCCCAACATAAACGCGATGCCTCCCGCAGGTGTTAGCAGGCGCGGAATATCGAGTCCCAACAGGAGCCGCAGATAGATAGACCCACAAAACAGGAACAGGCCGACGGCGAACCCCAGACCCGCTACCACCAGCAAACGACTACCGCGCCAATGCATCAACAACGCCACCAGCACCAGCGCCAAACTGTGGTAAAACTGATACTGCACAGCGCTCTGATACGCCTGTTGCAAGGGTGCAGGCATGCCGCTCAGGCCGTGGGCGCCATACGCGCCCAGCGCCACTGCCGAAAATCCACCAATCGCGCCTATACTGATCATCAGGTTGATTACGCGCATGGTGCGGTCGCACTCCATCGGTCAGGGGTTTATCGGGGCGACATTATAACGGAGATTCTTCGACCACCCCAGCCGTTGCGCTCCCATAAGCCTCACTTCTATCATAACGGCACTTGTCTCAGGGAATGTATCCATGTCTGCCACAGATCACAGCGCTATCCGCCCGCTACCTCGCCATGGACCACGGGGCCGTCAAGTCGACCCAAAGGCACTGGCCGAGTTAACCCGGCTTCTCGGCGGCACCGGCTTACGCAAGGATCAACTGGTCGAATACCTGCACCGGATTCAGGACAGATTCGGTGCCATCAGCAAGGGACAGCTCTGCGCGCTCGCCTCGTTGCTGGGACTAAGCCAGGCCGACGTTTGGGACGTGGCCAGCTTTTATGCCCACTTCAATCTGGTTGAAGATGAGCAGAGGCCCTCGACCAAACCGATTCGGGTGAGGGTTTGCACCAACCCAAGCTGCGCCATGGCCGGCGCGGAGAGCCTGTGGAACTCACTCAGCCAAACCCCTGCCGCCGGCGTGCAGGTCGAGCGCAGCCCCTGCATCGGCCACTGCACCGGTGCACCCGCAGTGCAGGTCGGCGAAAATAGTCTGCAATACGCCAGCGTCGAGTCCGTTCAGGCGGCGATTGCCAGCGGGGACTGCGCGCCCCGCATTCCTGCAGGCCTCGGACTGGAGGGCTATCGCACAGGGGGAGGCTATCGCCTGCTGGAGCGCTGTCGAAATCACAGTCTGCAGGCTCAGCAGGTGATTGATGAACTCGAACTCGCGGGGCTGCGCGGGCTTGGCGGGGCCGGGTTTCCCGCTGCACGCAAATGGCAAAGCGTTCGCCAACAAACCGGCCCCCGGTATCTGGTGGTCAACGCGGACGAGGGCGAACCCGGTACCTGTAAGGATCGCCACTACCTGGAGAGCGATCCCCACCGCATGTTGGAGGGAATGCTGGTCGCCGCCTGGGTAGTCGACGCCCAGCGCTGTTACCTCTACCTGCGCGATGAGTATCCGGGCATCAGACAGCTGCTTATTACCGAGATCGCCGCCCTTGAGCGCGAACAGATCATCCCTGCCGGTTATGTTGAACTGCGACGGGGGGCTGGAGCCTATATCTGTGGCGAGGAGTCCGCCCTCATCGAATCGCTGGAGGGGAAGCGCGGCTTTCCCCGCCAACGCCCTCCCTTTGTTGCCGAGCAGGGGCTCTTCGGACAGCCGACCCTGGTCAACAACGTAGAGACTCTCTACCGGGTGCGGGAGATCCTTGAGCACGGCGGCCAATGGTTCAGTGACCTGGGTCGTCGTGGCCAGCAGGGCGTTCTTAGTTTCAGTGTCAGCGGCCGGGTGCAGAACCCCGGCGTCAAGCAGGCGCCCGCTGGCATCACCTTGCAGGAGTTGATCGATGAGTACTGTGGCGGCATGAGCGAGGGGCACCGCCTGGCCGCCTATCTTCCCGGAGGCGCGTCGGGCGGCATTCTTCCGGCTCGGTTGGCCAACCTGCCACTGGGCTTCGGCACCCTGCAGGAACATGGCTGTTTTATCGGTTCGGCGGCAGTGCTGGTGCTGTCCGACCAAGACGACCTGCGCGGGCTGGTGAAAAACCTTACCCATTTCTTCCGCGAGGAGAGCTGCGGCCAATGTTCTCCCTGCCGTCTCGGAAGCGACCGTTTGCTGCGGTTGGTCGGGGAGCGCCAGTGGAACCATGAGCTGATCAAGGAGCTGGCGGAATTGATGGCCGACAGCTCGATCTGTGGCCTGGGGCAGGCCGCCTGTAACCCCGCCCTTAGCATCATTCGTTTTTTCCCCGAGCTACTCGCCGCAAAGGAGAACCACCCATGAGCAGCTCTCCGATTCAGTTTTTCCTCGACGGCAAAGCCACTACGGCACAACCGGGTGATACCATTTTACAGGCCGCCCAACCCCATCAGGCGATCCCTCACCTGTGCTGCTCCGACCACTCCGGCTTTACGGCGGACGGCAACTGCCGCGCCTGTGTGGTAGAGATCGAGGGCGAGCGGGCTCTGGCTCCCAGCTGCCGCCGCCAGGTTACCGAGGGCATGCGCGTCAACAGCGCCTCCTCGCAACGGGTGCAACGCAACCGAACCCTGCTGCTGGAGCTGCTGGCTAGCGATCTTCCCGATGGCGTCGCCACGGAACATCAGCAGCAGCTGCACCGCTGGACAAAGGAGCTGGGGGTGGGGCCGAGTCGATTTCCCGCCGGCGATGCGACCTTCGAAGACCTTAGCCACAGTGCGATTCGGGTTAATCACAGCGCCTGCATCAACTGCCAGCTCTGCCGACAAGCCTGCCAAGATCTGCAGGTGAATCGGGTCATAGGCCTCAGCGGCCGAGGCATCGAGGCCACCATTAGCTTCGACCTCGATGAGGCATTGGGCAACTCCTCGTGTGTCGCCTGCGGCGAGTGCGTTCAGGCGTGTCCCACCGGCGCCCTGCTCCCCGCGGCCGCCTCCAGCCAACAGCCGGTCGATAGCACCGTAAACAGTGTCTGCCCCTACTGCGGGGTGGGCTGTCAGCTCCAGTATCAGGTCTCCGACGAGCGCATCATCGCCGTCGAAGGACGCGACGGCCCCTCCAACGAAGGGCGTCTGTGCGTCAAGGGGCGCTTTGGTTTCGACTACATTAATCACCCCGACCGCCTGCATCGCCCCCTCATCCGCCGTGAAGACGCGCCCGACAAAAGCATCCCCTTCGATGCCTCCAACCCGGCGCGCTATTTCCGCGAGGCCAGCTGGGATGAGGCTCTCTCCAGGGCCAGTGAAGGGCTACTCGCGCTACGCCAGCAATACGGACCTACAGCGCTAGCGGGACTCGGGTCCGCCAAAGGCAGCAATGAGGAGGCCTACCTGTTCCAAAAGCTGGTGCGCACCGGTTTCGGCAGTAATAACGTCGACCATTGTACCCGCCTCTGCCACTCATCTTCTGTCGCAGCATTGCTCGAAGGCATAGGCAGCGGCGCAGTCACCGCCTCCTTTATGCAGGTGGTGAATGCCGATGTCGCCATCGTCATCGGCTGTAACCCGGAGTCCAATCATCCGGTCGCCGCCAACCTTTTCAAACAAGCCGCTCGTAACGGTACACAACTGGTGGTAATCGACTCTCGCGGCCACAGTCTGCGCGAGCACGCCAGCCACCTGTTGCAACTCACCCCCGGCTCCGATGTCGCACTGCTCAATGCCATGCTGCAGGTGATTATCAGCGAATCCCTCTTTGACGCGCAGTTTGTAGCCCAGCGAATTGAAGGCTTTGAGGAGCTTAAAGCCAATCTGGTGGACTGTACGCCCGAAACCATGTCCCCCCATTGCGGTATCGAGCCCGATCGCATTCGTGACGTGGCGCGCCTGTTCGCGAAAGCCGACCGGGCCATGATTTTCTGGGGAATGGGGGTCAGCCAACATACCCATGGCACCGACAACGTGCGCTGCCTGATCGCGCTGGCACTGCTCTGCGGACAGGTCGGACGACCCGGAACCGGCTTGCATCCACTGCGGGGCCAAAACAATGTGCAGGGCGCTTCCGATGCCGGACTCATTCCGATGATGCTTCCCGACTACCAGCGAGTCGACAGCCCCGCTGCCCGCGCTCACTTTGAGCAGCTATGGCAAGTATCGTTGCCTGACAGGCCTGGCCTGACGGTCGTCGAGATGATCGATGGCATTCATCGGGGTGAGGTCCGGGGCATGTATATCATGGGTGAAAACCCGGCAATGTCAGACCCGGATCTCAACCACAGCCGGCAGGCGTTAGCCAAACTCGATCATCTGGTGGTGCAGGATCTCTTTATTACCGAAACCGCAGCCTTCGCCGATGTCATTCTACCTGCCTCGGCATGGCCGGAAAAATCCGGCACGGTATCCAATACCAACCGTCAGGTACAGATGGGGCGTCCCGCCGTGCCCATGCCCGGTCAATGCCGCGAGGATTTGTGGATCATCCAGTCAATCGCCCAGGGTATGGGTCTTCCGTGGGATTATTCCCACCCCAACGAGGTCTACGCCGAGATGCAACGGGCGATGCCGTCACTGACCCATATCGACTGGGAGCGTCTGGAGCGCGAGGACTCTGTGACCTACCCCTGCCCGACACCCGGCGGTGCGGGGAGCGATGTGCTGTTTAGCGAGCAGTTTCCCACTGCTAACGGCAAGGCCCAGCTGGTCCCCACCCGCCTGTTAGCGCCCGATGAAGCCTGTGATAAGGAGTATCCATTGATCTTATCCACCGGCCGCTTATTGGAGCACTGGCACACCGGCGCCATGACGCGCCGGAGTATGGTATTGGATGCTCTGGAACCCGGGGCTATCGTTAGCGCCAACCCCCTCACCCTGCGAGAGATGAAACTTCATGCCGGAGCACAGGTTCGAGTGGTAAGCCGACGAGGGTGCATCGAGGCCCGGGTGCGCAGCGATGAGGCCGTTGCGCCGGGGTCACTCTTTATCCCCTTCTGCTTTGTTGAGGGCGCTGCCAACCTGCTCACCAACCCTAAACTTGACCCGTTCGGCAAAATCCCGGAGTTCAAGTATTGCGCGGTGCGTATGGAGGGCATCCAGCAGGCCGCCCACTAGGCGAACACAGCACCAAAAAAGCCCCGCATTTGCGGGGCTTTTTTGGTATTACTTTGAATCATCTCAGGCGATCATCGCTCCCTTGAGCTTTTTCATCGCGTTCTTTTCCAACTGGCGAATGCGCTCGGCAGATACACCGTACTGGGCAGCCAGCTCATGGAGAGTGGACTTCTCCTCCGACAGCCAGCGCTGCTGCAAAATATCCTGACTACGCTCGTCCAGCTGGGACATGGCGTGCTCCAGGCTATCCAGGGATTGCTGACTCCAGTCGGCATCCTCTACCTGGGACGCCGGATCAGAACGCTTATCCTCAAGGTAATAGGCCGGTGCCAGGTAAGCCGAATCGTCATCATCACCCACCGGACTATCAAAGGCGGTGTCCTGGCTGGACATACGTCCCTCCATTTCACGTACCGTCTTTTCCTGAACACCCAGGTCACGGGCGAGGCTGCTTACCTCTTCGCTGGTGAACCAGGCCAGGCGCTTCTTATTGCTGCGCAAATTGAAAAACAGTTTGCGCTGCTCCTTGGTGGTGGCAATCTTGACGATACGCCAGTTGCGAAGGATAAATTCGTGAATCTCGGCACGGATCCAGTGCACCGCAAAGGAGACCAGACGTACACCCTTCTCAGGATTGAAGCGACGTACTGCCTTCATCAGGCCAACGTTACCCTCCTGGATAAGATCGGCTTGCTGCAAGCCATAACCGGAATAGCTGCGCGCAATGTGGACGACAAAGCGCAGATGCGCCATTACCATCTGCCGGGCGGCTTCCAGGTCATTATCAAAATAGAGGCGCTCGGCCAATTCCCGCTCGTGCTCGGCAGAAAGGATAGCCACACTACTTGCCGCACGAATGTAAGCATCGAGGTCACGCCCCGGCACCAGCATTTCGACTCGTTGTAGTTCAGTGCGCATTGATCAGAAAGCTCCAATATTGATGGATCGCGGATTTTAACACTCTCCCACTGAGAGTGCGAATAGCTCGGGAAGTTCCCGTTTAGACAATTTACGCATATGAATATCGGTATAATATAAGGAGTTACCCTAATATTATTGCCCCACTGCCTCGGTCGATTCGCTACGCCGTCGCCATCAACGGGGTTCTATTTGGCGCAAATGGCGTACGCTCGCCAGCCAGGCACCGCACCAACCCAGCGCGGCTCCCACCAGCACCAGCCCGAGCGACGCGCCAATTCCCAGCCCCTGCAGTTCAAACTGGCTTTGGTAAAGTGCCGCCAATCGCGATGCAGGACCATCCACCAGCAACACCAACACCTGCACCAACAGTGCGGCCAGTACCCCGGCTCCGGTTCCATACCACACGCCAGTGTAGAGGAATGGGCGGCGCACATAGGCATCGCTGCCTCCAACCAGTTTGATGATCACGATTTCACTACGCCGGTTTTCGATCGCCAGGCGAATGGTGTTGCCGATCACCAGTAACACTGCGACCGCCAGCAGCGCCGCCAGCAGCAGGCTGCTGCGTTCACCCAGTTGGAGTATCTGCCGCAAACGCTCTATCCACTGCAGGTCAAGACTGGCCAGCTCAACCTCGGCCAGCTCCTGCATCTCGCTCAACAACTGCCGCGCCCGATCTCCTTGCAGCGCTTCAAGCTGAGGCCGTAGCACCACCACCGCCGGCAATGGGTTGTGCTCCAGCTGGGCAGTGACATCGGCTAGCCCCGAGTACAACTCAAACTCCGCTAACGCTTGTTCTGCGGACAGGTACACCAGCGATTCGATACGTGGGTCGTTCCCCAGCCGCTGCATCAATGGAGCCGACTGTACGTTCTCTCGCAGGTAAAGGGTCAGTTGCGGAGAACCGTCCCAACCCGCGCTCAGTTGTTTGATATTGGCGACCGCCACCAGCATGACACTGGGCAACACCAGTGCGACCGCCATCACCAGGCAGGTCATCATGCTGGCCGCCGGCGCTGCCAGTAACCGCAGTAAACTCTGCCCCACCATCTGCCGATGATGGTGCAAGGCTCCACCAAAGCGATCACCACTATGGGGGCGGGCCTTACGTTGTGCTGCCGGCCGTTTGCGTCGGGCGCCCGATTCCGGGAGTTTCTGGTCCGCCGCTTTAGGGCGTGTAATGGGCGTGGCTCCGCGGCCGCTGCGGCTGGCTCGGCGAGGGTTATCTGCCATCACTCACCAACCTGCCCTGGCTCAGGGTCAATACACGATGGCGCATGCCTTCGATAAGCGCCATATCGTGGGAGGCGATCAATACCGTCACGCCCACCTGATTAAAGCGCTCGAACAGCGTCATAATCTCCGCGGAGAGTTTCGGATCGAGGTTACCGGTGGGCTCATCGGCCAGCAAAAGAGCGGGCTTATGCACCACCGCGCGGGCGATTCCCACCCGCTGCTGCTCTCCGCCGGAGAGCGTTATTGGCGGCAGTTTTTCCTTGTCCAACAACCCTACCTGGTCCAAAGCGGCTCGCACCCGCTTGCCGATATCCTGTCGCGAGTAACCCCCTATCTGCAGGGGCAACGCGACATTTTCAAATACCGAACGGTCAAACAGGAGCTGGTGATTCTGGAACACCACCCCAATCTCGCGGCGATGGGCTGGAATTTCGCCGCGCCCCATATTGCGCAGGTTACGGCCACCGATGCGAACCTGGCCATGGGTGGCGCGCTCCATCAACATAACCAGCTTTAATAGCGTGCTCTTACCCGCTCCGGAGTGACCCGTCAGAAAAGCCATCTCGCCTGGGTCCAAATTAAAACTCACCCCTTCCAGACCCACCTGTCCGGTAGGGTAGCGCTTACTTACCTGATCAAACTGAATCACTAAAGGATCGCTCCCCGGCCCTAGAGGCGGTCGACGTCGAACAGCGCATCGACAAACTCATCGGCCACAAAGGGGCGCAGGTCGTTGATCTGCTCTCCCACACCGATAAAACGGATCGGCAACTTCATCTCCTGAGCCATCGCGAACACAATGCCCCCCTTGGCAGTGCCATCGAGCTTGGTCAGTGCCATACCCGTCAGGGAGACGGTGTTATCAAACTCGCGCGCCTGATTGAGAGCATTCTGCCCCGTGCTTGCATCCACCACCAGCAACACCTCATGGGGCGCACTGTCATCGAGCTTGCCCATCACTCGCTTGACCTTTTTCAGCTCCTCCATCAGGTTATCTTTGTTGTGCAGGCGTCCCGCCGTATCTGCGATCAATACATCGACATTACGCGCCTTGGCGGCCTCTACCGCATCAAAAATGACCGAGGCACTGTCGGCACCGGTGTGCTGGCCGATTACGGGAATCTGGTTACGCTCCCCCCACACCTCCAACTGCTCCACTGCGGCGGCCCGGAAGGTATCACCGGCGGCCAGCATCACTTTCTTCCCCTCGAGTTGCAGGCGCTTGGCGAGTTTGCCAATGGTGGTGGTTTTGCCCACCCCATTGACCCCCACCACCAGAATAACGAAGGGCGTTTTACTGTCATCGATATACAGCTGCTGGTTTGCGGGCTCCAACAACTTGCGCAGCTCCGCCTTGAGAGCACCTAGCAGGGCATCGGCGTCATCCAGCTCCCTGTACTGCACCCGCTGGGTCAGGCCATCTATGATCTCCCGGGTTGCCGCCATCCCCACATCGGCGATCAACAACTGGGTTTCCAGCTCCTCCAGCAGATCATCATCAATCTCTTTCTTGCCGATAAAAAGCGTCGTTACGCCCCCTACCAGACCGGAGCGGGTTTTGCTGAGGCCCCGCTTCATTCGTCCGAACAGCCCCTCTCGGCTGGCGTCCTCTTTCTCTTCCGCTACAGGAACTTCCCTGGCGATAAACCCTGCTTGCTGATCTCCAGCAACGTCTTCGGCACACGAGCCGTTATCGCTCGCGGTGTCTGTCGGGGAGGATGCGGCCTCATCGCCTCGCTGCCAGAACCAGCGTTTTTTCTCGGACATGAACTTATCCCGGGGCTTTGTGCCCAAACTATGGAACCAATTGTGTATACGGCTATCTACAAAAAAACAGTTGCAACGGGAACCCTTGCGGTTCGATAGCCCGTGTTCAGAATTATGGGTATCCTATCACTAGTTCACCCTCTTCGACATTCGTAAACGTTCACAACAGGATCGATCTCACCATGCGCACTTTCGGGCTTTGGGGGCGTTTCGCCTCACTGCTGGCGCTGCTTGTTGCCAGCAGCCTAAGCTATGCCGCTACAAGCAGCACCCACGAATATGTTTTGCCCAACGGACTCAAACTGATTGTGCGAGAGGATCATCGGGCGCCGGTGGTAGTCTCCCAAGTCTGGTACCGGGTGGGGGCCAGTTACGAAAGTGCGGGCCATACCGGACTCTCCCATGTTCTGGAGCACATGATGTTCAAGGACACCAAGCAGCTGGATACCGGGGAGTTTTCGCGCATTATGGCCAGTGTCGGCGCTACTGAGAACGCCTTCACCAGCCGCGATGCCACCGCCTACTATCAGGTACTGGCGGCCAATCGACTGGCCCTGAGCTTTGAGCTGGAAGCCGAACGCATGCACAACCTGGTAATCTCCGATGAGGAGTTTGCCCGCGAGCTGCAGGTCGTCATGGAGGAGCGCCGCCAGCGTGTCGAAGACCGGCCAGCTGGCATTGCCTACGAGCGATTCCTCGCCACCGCGCACCAGGCAAGCCCCTACGGAAATCCGGTGATCGGCTGGCAACAGGACCTGGAGTCGATGCAGGCAGAGGATCTTCGGCGCTGGTATCAGGCCTGGTATAGCCCCAACAATGCCATCGTTGTGGTGGTTGGCGACGTCGATGCCGAGGAGGTGCTGCAACTGGCCAGCCGTTACTTTGGCCCACTTTCTGCCCGGGAGCTGCCCGTGGTCAAACCTCTATTCGAGATCAACTCACCCGGCGCCCGCCGTATAGCACTTGAGCTTGAGAACGCACGCCTGCCCTCTCTCTACATGGGCTTCAACGTGCCGGTTCTCAATACTGCCAGCGAGGCCTGGGAAACCTACGCACTACGTATGCTTTCCGGCGTGCTCGACGGGGGGTACAGCGCCCGTATCGAGAGTGAGCTGGTACGGGGCAGTGAGGTCGCCTCAAGCGCCGGAGCCGGTTACAGCCCTTTCAGTCGCGGCGACAACCTGTTCATCCTCAATGGCGTACCCAACACCCAAAAGGGGTATAACCTGGAGGATCTGGAAGCCGCATTTTGGGAGCAGATCGAGGCGTTGAAACAGACCCCACCTACCCAGCAGGAACTCGCCCGCATCAAGGCGCAGGTGATCTCTTCGCTGGTTTATGAAAAAGATTCTATCTCCAGCCAGGCACAGCAGATCGGTACGCTCGAAAGTATCGGCCAAAGCTGGCGCGTCGCCGACCAGGAACTCGATCTTCTCAGCGCCATCACCCCCGAACAGGTCCAGCAGGTTGCGCAAAAGTACCTGACCCCCGAGCGACTAGCCGTCGCCACCCTCAGGCCCAAGCCTGCAACGGATGTTGCCACCCAGTAAATGAGCCCACGACCCATGATACAGCAAAAAACTCGAATGAACCGTTTCTTTCTCTGGGCGCTGGTGCTGGCGCTGCCACTGGCCATCATCCTGCTGAACCAATCGACACAGAGCAGTGACCCCGCCGCGACAAGCCCCAGCAATATTGCCGACAAGCCCACCCCGGCCGCCACCGCGCTGGCGCCGGCTCCAGAGCGCTTTAGCTCGTTGGCAGCTATCGAGGCAGACCCGACCGTCAAGCGTCGTGCATTGAATATCCAGCATTGGCAAACCAGCAATGGCGCCCGGGTCTACTTCGTAGCCGCCCCCGAGCTTCCCATGCTCGATTTGCGGCTGGTGTTTGATGCCGGCTCCGCACGGGATGGTGAGCAAGCAGGATTGGCAATGATGACCAGCGGCCTGATCGGGGAGGGCACCGACAACCTCAGCGCTAGCCAAATTTCCCAAGGGTTTGAGGGCTTGGGCGTCGAATTCAGTGCTGGCTCTTACCGCGATATGGCGATCGCCTCAATCCGCAGCCTGAGCGACCCCCTTCAACTACAGCCGGCCCTTGACCTGTTTATGGAGGTGGTCAGTGAACCCAGTTTTCCGGCGGATGCGTTCAGTCGCAGCCGTAATCAGGCGCTGGCATCGTTGCAGCACCAGCAGCAGCGCGCCGGAGTGCTGGCCAATTTGCGGTTTTTCAGCGCACTCTATGGCGACCATCCATACGCCATCCCCAGCCAAGGCACCGAAGAGACACTTAGCAGAATGCAGCGCAGTGACTTGCAAGGGTTCTACCAACGCTATTTTGTTGCCAATAACCTTGTGATCTCGCTGGTTGGAGACCTTGACCGCCCATCGGCCGAGCGCATCGCACAGCAGATTAGCGACCGGCTACCTGCCGGCCAACGGGCTCCCGAACTGCCGCCCGTTAAGCCGCTATCCACCGCCACGTTGGCCCATATTGAGCACAGCAGCCAGCAAACCCAGATTTTGGTGGGTGGACTCGGGGTTTCCAAGGGGGATCCCGACTACGCAGCACTCTATGTCGGCAATGAGATTCTCGGTGGTGGCGGTTTTGGATCACGTTTGATGGAGGAGGTGCGAGAAAAACGCGGCCTCACCTATGGTGTATACAGCCATTTTGCCCCGATGCACGAACGCGGCCCCTTTATGATCAGCCTCAAAACCCGAGCGGACCAAAGCGAACTGGCACTGCAGGTGGTGAACGACACCCTGGCCGGATTTCTGGCCAACGGCCCTACTCCGCTGGAGCTAAAAACGGCTAAACAGAATATTCTCGGCAGCTTCCCGCAAACCACCGCCAGTAATAGCAGCATCGTCAGCCAACTGGGCTCGATTGGTTTCTACGATCTGCCACTGGATCAACTGGAACAGTTTCTGGCTGACGTCGAACAGGTCTCGGCACAGCAGATTCGCGACGCTTTTGCCCGCCACATCGACCAGCAGAAGCTGATCACCATAACGGCCGGGCAGCCCCAAACCGGGAAAGAGGGATAATGCCACCACGCCGCCCTCAACAGCGCAGTGCCCAGCCCTCAAGCCGGCCCGCGCAGGTTCGTATCATTGGCGGGGTCTGGCGCGGACGTAAGCTACCCGTCACCGCACGGGAGGGGCTGCGGCCAACACCGGACCGGGTGCGCGAGACCCTGTTCAACTGGCTCAGCGCCTGGGTCCCCGGCAGCCGCTGCCTGGACTGCTTCAGCGGCAGCGGTGCGCTGGCGCTGGAAGCCCTGTCACGGGGGGCAGAGTACGCCAGGCTGCTGGAGCTCGATGGCAGCGTGGCACGACAGCTCAAAGCCAACCTGGCCACGCTTAACGATGATCGCGGCCAGGTGATCCAGGCCGATAGCCTTCAACAGCTGGCGCGCGATGGAGATGAGCGCTTCAACCTGGTCTTTCTTGACCCTCCCTTTCGTTGCGAGATGCTCATTGAGTGCTGCCAGTTGTTGGAGATGAATGACTGGCTAAGCGAGGATGCGCTTATCTACGTTGAGGCAGAGCGTGAGTTAACGCTAACTGACTTACCGAAAAACTGGTCTCTTTATCGTGAAAAAATCGCCGGGCAGGTGGCTTACCGCCTGTTTCAACGCCAGCCTTAGCTCTCCTCGGCCACCGGGCTCGGTTTTATGCCCGCCAGGGGGGCGAAAAACTCCTGCTCCATAGGGCGGATCTGGTCCTGCGCGAACTCGGTCAAAAACACCCGCTCAAGCGCCATAATCTGGTAGATACCCCGTCGAATCATGGCCGAAGTCAGGGTAGGATTGCCCTCCTCCTGGACGACGGTTCGCAAAAATCCTACCCATGAAGTCATCAGGATCCAGCTGTTGTAGGAGAGTGCCTCCACCTCCTCACTGGAGGCATTGAGATAGCCGGCATCCACCAACCCTTGGTAGATCGCCTTGCCCTGAGCCAGGCAGTACTGGGCAAACTCACGATACCGGCCACGTAGTTGGTCATCACTCTCGAGCATGTGCTCCAGGTCCCGGTGAAAAAAACGGAATCTCCACATGCCATCGAAAATCCCCTCCAGGTACCCGCGCTTGTCGTCCAGAGTCAGGGGGCGTCCCTGGGGGAGTTGCAGCGTTTGCTTCACCTCATCTTCGTAGCCCAGGTAGAGCTCATAGATGATCTGCTGCTTATTGCGGAAGTGGTAGTACAGGTTGCCGGGCGAGATGCCCAGCTCGGCCGAGATATGGTTGGTGGAGACATTGCGCTCCCCCACCTCGTTGAATAGCTCGAGGCTGGCCTGGAGTATGCGGTCGCGGGTTTTGAGTTTAGCCACCGAAATTTCACCTGTTCTGCTGATGTTTGACACTTTAGAGCAATTACTCTAGATTGACCAGAGCGATATGTGATCGACCTATAAAATCGAGGGGCCGCCTACACGGCTCCCACTATAACAAACAGAATTGCGGAGACTCACCCATGGCGACTGAACTCAAGCAGATCAGCGAACAACAGCAGCACATCGAGCGAATGCAGGCACTTTTTCAACGCCAGCAGGGCGCTTTTCGCAACGCTCCCATGCCCTCGGCTGCGCAGCGCATCACCGGCCTGAAAAAGCTTAAGCAGGTGATCCTCGGTAACCAGCAAGCCTTGATCGAGGCCATCAATGAAGATTTCGGTGGGCGCTCCAGCGATGAGTCCCTGCTCGCCGAGATTATGCCCAGCATCCAGGGCATCAACTACGCTATCAAGCACGTCAAACGGTGGATGAAGCCCAGCAAGCGCCATGTAGGTGCCCACCTGGCGCCGGCAAAAGCCCAGGTGATCTACCAACCCCTCGGTGTTGTGGGGATCGTTGTTCCCTGGAACTACCCCCTGTTTCTCGCCGTAGGTCCACTGGTGACGGCGCTCGCCGCGGGCAACCGCGCCATGATTAAGATGTCCGAGTACACCCCCGCGACCTCGACCCTGTTCGCCGAGCTTATGCAGGGATGCTTTAACGAAGAGGAGGTTGTCGTCATCAATGGCGAGGCCGAAGTAGGTGCACGCTTTAGTGAAATGGCCTTCGACCACCTGCTCTTCACCGGCTCCACCAGCGTGGGTCGCCATGTGATGCGTGCTGCTGCCGATAACCTTACTCCGGTAACGCTGGAGCTGGGTGGCAAGTCCCCAGCGATCGTTGGCGAAGATGTTCCCCTGGCCGATGCTGCCGAACGCATCTGTTTCGGCAAATCATTTAACGCCGGACAGACCTGCGTGGCGCCCGACTACGTGCTGGTTCCTCGGGATAAGGAAGCGGCCTTTATTGAGGCCTATCGCACCGCATTCAAAAAGATGTACCCCAGCCTTAAAGGCAACCGCGATTACACCCACGTGGTGAACCAACGCCAGTACGCTCGACTCAATGGCTGGCTACAGGATGCCATCGACAAGGGTGCCAAAGTAACGCCAATCGCCGACGATGGCGATGAAGCATCGCGTTGCATGCCGCTCCAGATCGTACAGGGAGGCACCGACGAGATGACGCTGATGCAGGACGAGATCTTTGGCCCGATCCTCCCTATTGTGCCCTACGACACCATCGAGCAGGCACTGGATTACGTAAAAGACCGACCTCGCCCCCTCGCGCTCTATTACTTCAGCTATAACAAGGCGAGCCAGCAGATGGTGATGGAGAACACCCACTCCGGAGGCGCCTGCATCAATGAAACCCTGTTTCACGTTGCCGTAGACGATATGCCCTTCGGCGGAGTCGGCCCCTCCGGTATGGGCCATTACCACGGCAAGGAAGGCTTCCAGACCCTCTCCAAAGCCAAGGGCGTATTTATCAAACAGAAGTTTAATGGCGCCCGTATGATCTTCCCCCCCTACGACAAGCCTATCAATCGGCTGATCTACAAGTTCTTTATTCGCTAGGGAGGCGGTCCCATGACGCCTTTTATGGAGGATGGGAAGGGTGCCGACCTGGCACGGCGCAGGGTGTTGCGCGACGGCTTGGCCGGCGCAGCGCTATTAGCCGGTAGCGGCATACTGACCAGCCTCAGCGGCTGCTCGGCTCCGCCCCCCGCCAGCAGCGGGATGCAGTTACTGCGCGCCGATGACCAGCTGTTTTTTGCAGCGTTATACCCCGTTGTACTCGGTGGTAGTCTGGCGCAAGAACCCGTCCAGCGTTCCCGACAACTGGAGCAGGCCGTCCGCTCCCTGGACCAATACCTATCGCGCATCTCCCCAGTGATGCAACAGCAGCTTATGCAACTGCTTGATCTGGTGCACATGAGCGCAACACGGGGACCATTGACCGGTGTCTGGGGGACCTGGTCCTCCGCTACGGACGAGCAGATCCAGGGATATCTCCAGCGCTGGAAAAACAGCTCGATGCAACTACTGCGCATGGGTTACAGCCTGCTGATGCAGCTGATGGTCATGGCTTGGTACCTGGTACCCAGCTCCTGGCCGGCGGCGGGCTATCCTGGCCCTCCTTTCCAGGAACAGCTCATCACCACACCCAACCATTACTGAAGCGGAGATAGACAATGGCTATTGCTGACCCTATCAGCAGGGGTATCGCCTCGGGATGGAAGGTACACAATGGTGCCCGTTACGAGCAGGACCAACAGTTTGAAGCGGACGTGGTAATCATCGGCAGTGGCGCCGGAGGTGGCACCAGCGCGGAGATCCTCGCCAGGGCCGGACTACGGGTCCTGATCGTAGAGGAGGGCCTGCTGCGCTCCTCCAACGACTTCAATATGGATGAAGAAACAGCCTACGCCGAGCTCTACCAGGAGGGCAGCGGACGCACCACCAAGGATGGAGCGATCACGATCTTGCAGGGACGTGCGGTGGGAGGAACCACCGTGGTTAACTGGACCTCCAGTTTCAGGACTCCACCCCAAACCCTCGAACACTGGGGCCACGCCCACGGCATCGAGGGTTTCGATCCCGTCAACATGGCTCCCTGGTTCGAACAGATGGAGCAGCGCCTTGGGGTCGAAAAATGGGCCATCGCACCCAACGAAAACAACGACCTGCTGCGGCGGGGCTGCGAGGCTCTGAACTACAGCAACGCCATTATTCCGCGTAATGTACGGGGTTGCTGGAACCTTGGCTATTGCGGCACCGGCTGCCCCACCAACGCCAAACAATCGATGCTGGTCACCACCATTCCAGGTGCCCTTGAGCGTGGCGCAGAGCTGCTCTACCTGGCACGAGCCGAGTATTTGCGCTGGGAGGGGGATCGGGTGACAGAACTGGTGTGTTCGGCGATGAATGATCGCTGCTCTAAACCATCCGGGGTGACCCTGCGCATTCGGGCACGTCATTTCGTTGTGGCTGCGGGCTCTATCGGTGGCCCCGCGTTGCTGCTGCGGTCCAACGCCCCCAACCCTAGCGGCATGCTGGGAAAACGTACCTTTTTGCACCCTGTTTCGTTCAGCTATGCCCAGATGAGCGACCCCGTGGAGGGCTATTACGGGGCGCCCCAATCCGTCTACTCGGACCATTTCCAGTGGAATCAGGGGGTAGACGGCCCGCTCTCCTATAAGCTCGAAGTGCCTCCCTTGCAGCCCGCCCTCACCGCCGCGCTATTCAAGGCGACCGGCGACAACTTACAGCAGGCCATGGCTGCGTTACCCAATACCCACGTGATGCTGGCCCTGATGCGCGACGGTTTTCACCCCCTGAGCCAAGGGGGCAGCGTACAACTGCGCAACGACGGCACGCCGGTGCTGGACTATCCCCTCAACGATTATTTGTGGGACGGACTTCGTAGAGCCCTGCACAGCATGGCGGAGATCCAGTTTGCGGCCGGAGCCCGCAGGGTCCGCCCAAGCCACCAGAATGGTCACTACGCCAACTCGCTGGCCCGGGTGCGCACCCAGATCGATCAACTTCCGATGCAGGCCTATCGTATGATGGTGGGTAGTGCCCACGTTATGGGCGGCTGCATGATGGGGCAGGACCCCCGCGAATCTGTTATCGACTCTCAGGGGCGCCATCACCAGCTTGAAAACCTGAGCGTTATCGATGGCTCCGCGTTCCCTACCAGCATCGGTGCCAACCCGCAGCTCTCCATCTATGCCCTGGCGTGCAAGCAGGCGACCGCGCTCGCCGAGCAACTCAGCGGGATCCGGATCACCCGGAGTACCTGAGTGCGTTGACCTGCAAGGAATTTGTGCCGAAGCAGTGTTTGGGCTAACATCGCCCTCCCTTGAACGATAATGGGCTAAAAACCCGACGGGACATGCCGATACGATGAATACCGTAATTTACCCCGGTACCTTCGATCCGATCACTTACGGCCATGGCGACTTGGTCGAACGGGCCGCGCGCCTGTTTGAAAAGGTAGTGATTGCCGTAGCAGACAATCCGAAGAAGCAGCCCCTATTCGATCTCGAGGCACGGATCCGCCTGGCCGAGGCGGTCACGTCACACCTCGATAACGTGGAGGTCGTCGGATTCGATAACCTGCTCGCCGAATTTGTTGTGCAGCGCAACGCCAATGTTATTTTGCGCGGCCTGCGGGCTGTTTCGGACTTCGAGTATGAGTTTCAACTAGCGAACATGAACCGGGTACTGGCACCCTCCGTAGAGAGCCTCTTTCTGACGCCCTCAGAGAGGTTTTCCTACATATCCTCAACGCTGGTGCGAGAGATCGCCGCCCTCGGGGGAGATGTGTCCAAGTTCGTTCATCCGGTGGTTGAAGCGGCACTGAAAGAACGCTTTGGCACCGCCACTGCCTAATATTGACACCCTCGCCATTTGGCGCTGGAAAAACAAAGAGTAGCTTTTATGGCCCTGCTGATTACCGACGAATGCATCAACTGCGATGTGTGCGAACCCGAATGCCCCAATAGCGCCATTTCACCCGGTGAAGAGATCTATGAGATCGACCCCAACCTGTGCACCGAGTGCGTCGGTCACTACGATGAACCCCAGTGCGTACTCGTGTGCCCGGTAGATTGCATCCCCAAAGACCCGGACCACGAAGAGACCCAGGAAGAGCTGCAGGAAAAGTACAACATCATTACCAGCGCGTAAGCCCGCTACGGGTTGGCACCACCAACCCGTAATCCTCTGGCCCGCGACTGCCTTCAGGCCGATAGAGTTGAACTGCTAGTAGCTATCCTCAACACAGCCCAGGCAACGCTTGAAGGTCGCATCAAAGGGGCCCTTCACCAGCGTATCTGCAGCTTCACCCACGTTACCGCCCATTGCGGAAAAAGGTAGTGTCACCACAAACGCTGCCGTGCCCAGCAGGGCAATTGCGAATGAAACGGGACGAACCACAATTTCAGCGGCCATACGCCCCGCCTTCAAGTCTTCCGAGTTTGCTGCATACTCTCTTGCACTGACAGGCATAGCCAACACTGTCATAGTCAGCAGCATGGTGATCAGCGCTGCCGCCTTGGATTTAAAACGTCGCATATCCGTTCCCTCTAACCATTCTTATCGTTTGGATAATCCAGCCAAGTGTTAACTATAACAAAGTTCTGCAACAATTCACGCTAACTCCCAGCCAGCACTCACTTTTGTGACCTAATGTCCGATTCTTCGCCCCCCCTCCAGGCGAGTTCCGGGTGGCAGGGCGGGTACTTATTATAGAAGCTGGTGAGCCGCTCTACCTCCTGCTGGAAACAGGGTGCCGCCAGAGCCTCTTCGCCAATAACGATGCGGCGGTGCTCAAAATCCAGGCCAACCGGCAAGATGGGAACGCCGGCTCCCTGTGCGATGTGGAAAAATCCCTCTTTCCAACCCGAGGTTAACGAACGAGTCCCTTCGGGCGAGAGGGCGAGGAGAAAGTGCTCGTGGCGGCTAAATGCCTCGACAGCCTGGTCGACCACCCCCCTCGATTGATGACGCTCGATCGCAACGCCTCCCCAGAGCCGGAACAGGGGCCCCAGCAACGGCCAGCGAAACAGGGTGTGCTTACCAAACCAGCGCGCTCGCAAGCGCAGCACAAGCTTTGCAGCAACCAGTACGACAAAATCCCAATTGGAGGTGTGGTAGCCCACCACGATGATATATTTGGGAAGCGAAGGAAGCTCACCCTCTATTTTCCAGCCCATCAGCCCTAACACCCCACGCCCGACCCACTCGGCCCAGGGGCTGCGGAAAGAATAGTTACTACTCATCAGCGGTTACCTAATCATACAGGGGCTCTCGAGGCCCGCTTGTTATTTTTCGTCCACGCCAACCTGATTAGCGCTGGCAGTAACGGCAATATACCGTACTACGCTGGGCCAACTGCACCTCCTTGAGCTCACGATTGCAGCCAGTGCAGGGTTGCCCACCACGACCATACACATGCAGCTGCTGGCTAAAATAGCCCGGTTTTCCATCGCCTCCCACAAAATCCTTGAGGGTCGTTCCTCCCTGCTCAATCGCGGCGGCAAGCACCTCACGGATAGCCGTCACGAGCAACAGGATACGACGGCGGGAAATTCGGCCGGCGCCCCTACGCGGGTCGATACCCGCCATAAAAAGAGCCTCATTAGCGTAGATATTGCCCACCCCAACCACGACCCGGCTGTCCATAATAAAACTTTTAATCGGCGTACGCCGCCCCCGGCTGCGCTCAAACAGGTACCCACCATCAAACTCGCTGGTCAATGGCTCAGGTCCCAGGGAGGCCAGCAGCTTATGTCCGTTAACCGGGTGATCACTCCATACCATAGCGCCGAACCGGCGGGGATCGGTGTAACGAATCCGATGCCCATCGGCCAGGCAGATGTCGACATGATCATGCTTTCCGGCAGGGGTGTGGGCAGTCAGCACGCGCAGGCTACCGGACATCCCCAGGTGAATTAGCAGTGTTCCGCTCGCAAACTGGAGCAACAGGTACTTGCCCCTGCGCGCTACCCGCTCCACTACCCTGCCTTCGATACGAGATGCTATTAACGGGTCCACCGGCCAGCGCAAACGCGCTTCGCGGACCTCGAACGCCGCGATTCCAACCCCTTCCACATAGGGTGCAATGCCACGGCGAGTCGTTTCCACTTCGGGTAATTCGGGCATTGAAAACTCCTTGATACGGCCTAAAACCTGAGGCGTCCAAGGCCCGAATTAACGACGCTCAGGGAGCGTCATATACCGCGCTGAATCACCTCGACGGGGGGCACGGTCTTTCAATTCCATCCGGGCCAGGCTCCGCAGGTGAACCTCGTCAGGGCCATCGGCAAACTGCAGCATGCGACCACCCGACCAGATATTAGCCAGCGGGGTATCGGGACTCAACCCCATCGCGCCGAACGCCTGCATCGCACGATTAGAGACCTGGGTCAGCATGCGCCCCGCGGCGACCTTGATCATACCGATCTCTTTACGTGCTGCTTTCGCTCCTACCTCATCCATCATCCAGGCCGCGCGCAACACTAGCAAACGGGTCTGGTCGATCTCCAATCGGGAGAGGGCGATCCACTCCGCTACGGTGCCATGCTCGTGCAGGTAACGGCCAAACGCCTTGCGCTCTTGTACTCGGTCGCTCATTAACTCCAATGCAAGCTCCGCCAAACCGATCACCCGCATACAGTGATGAATGCGCCCGGGGCCCAAACGCGCCTGGGCGAGGGCAAAGCCGCTGCCTTCGGTGCCCAACAGATGGGTAACCGGTACGCGCACGTCCCTGAATACGATTTCGCAATGACCTTCTGGCGAGTGATGGTTCATTACGGTGATATTGCGCTCAACCTCAACGCCGGCGGTATCGATCGGTACCAGCACCATACTTTGGCGCTGGTGCACTTCGGCGTCCGGATTGGTTTGCCCCATGACCACCAATAATTTGCACTCGGGGTGGGCGGCGCCAGTAATAAACCACTTGCGTCCATTGATGACGTAATCATCACCATCGCGCTGAATCAGGGTCTGTATATTGGTCGCATCCGATGACGCGACATCAGGCTCCGTCATGGCAAAAGCCGAACGAATTCGACCCTCCAGAAGCGGGTTTAGCCAGCGCTCTCGCTGCTCATCATTGGCAAACATGTGCAGCAGCTCCATGTTACCGGTGTCAGGCGCATTGCAGTTGAACACCTCCGACGACCAGGGGACTCGCCCCATGATCTCTGCCAGTGGCGCGTATTCGAGGTTACTCAAGCGGGTGCCCGGCTCATCGTCACGCAATCCGGGCAGAAACAGATTCCACAACCCTTCGCTGCGCGCCAGCTCCTTGAGATCCTCCATAAAGCTGGGGGGGTAGATACCCTGCTGCTCTACCTCCTGATGCCACTGGCCAATCCTCGGCACGATGTGGTCGTCCATAAAGGCCTGCATCCGGGCCTGTAACTGCTGGGTGTGTTCATTGAATTGAAAGTGCATTTCGCTCTCCGGCACAGGTAACGTCGATACCAAAGTGTACCGACTCCCGCTGCGCGGGGGCATGGAGTAGAGAAAATACCCTACTATTCACAAGGCCTATTGAGTGCAGGCTTATCCCACCCCAGGGCACTGGCTAACCACCTCCTTGGGTTGCTGGTCGTTTTTGCTCCCGCAGAAAATGCAGTCGGTTTGTTGGCAGGCCTTCTACGCTTGCTTACTGGCACTCTCCCATAGAATAAGCAATAACCTCCGAGTCACTGCAAGCGCCACATGGATTGCTGTAGGTCTTGTCGGTACCATCTTCGCGCAGCCCACACACGGGCTTATAGTCCATCGTACAGACCTGAAACACCGAGCGATCGCCGGGACAGGTCAGCATATCCTCGCTAACCGATGGCCCCATGCACCCAGCCAGAAACAGTGCGGTCGTGAGTAGTAACCATAGCCGTAATCCAAGCCCCATATACACCTCCTTGATTTATGCATGCCCCAATAATAGCGGCACTAGGTTCCACCCGCCATGGCCGCCGTCAGCATCGATACCGTTGTAGCGCCTGACAGGGCACCGCACCAAGACCCACTCCACGCACCCGACAAACCCAGGCGAGAGTGGGGGCCAAGTGATCCAGACGGTCGGGCAATGGCGCTGGTGCTTCTCTTTATAGGGGCAAATCGATCTATACCGCTGCCCACCCCGCTCCCGGTCTATACTGGTGTAGATCGCGACGGTAGTTAGCAGGAGCTTTCTTGCCTCCTTTTCGCTATAATCGCGCCCCTTTTCACAACCGGCCCGGCTCGCTGACACCAGCACCGCCCAGCCGCACCACTGGTATCTTCAACTATGTCCGCCGACCACGCCACCGACTTTGCCTCATTCGGGCTCGCCCCCGCCGTTCTGCAAGCGGTGCAACATGTAGGTTACGAGACCCCCTCTCCTATCCAGGCGCAAGCCATTCCCCACCTCCTCGACGGAGAAGACCTGCTGGGTCAAGCCCAAACAGGTACCGGCAAAACCGCTGCTTTTGCGCTGCCACTGCTGTCACGCATCGACGTCAGCAAACGCCAGCCACAGTTGCTGGTGCTGGCACCGACCCGGGAGCTTGCCATCCAGGTCGCAGAGGCCTTTCAGACCTACGCACGCTTCCTTCCTGACTTCCATGTCCTGCCGATTTACGGTGGTCAGGGTTACGACCAGCAACTGAAGCACCTCAAGCGTGGCGTACAGGTCGTGGTGGGTACACCTGGACGGGTAATGGATCATATTCGCCGAGGAACACTCAAACTGGACGGGCTGCAGGCGCTGGTTCTCGACGAAGCCGACGAGATGCTGCGGATGGGCTTTATCGATGATATTGAGTGGATCCTACAGCACACACCATCGACTCGCCAAACCGCGCTGTTTTCCGCCACCATGCCGACCCAGATCAAGCGAGTCGCCCAAAGTCACCTGCGAAATCCGCAAGAAGTCAGCATCAAGGAGACTACCTCTACCGCCAAGACGATTCGCCAGCGTTACTGGCAGGTGAGCGGATTGCATAAACTCGACGCCCTGACCCGGGTGCTCGAAGTGGAAGAGTATGATGCCGTGCTGGTATTCGTGCGCACCAAAACCTCCACCGTCGACCTGGCTGAAAAACTCTCTGCTCGAGGCTATGCCTGCGAAGCGCTGAATGGCGACATTCCGCAAAACCAACGCGAACGCACGGTCGACCGCCTGCGCAAAGGAAAACTCGATATTCTTATTGCCACCGACGTCGTTGCCCGTGGCCTGGATGTGGAACGCATCAGTCTCGTGGTGAACTTTGATATTCCCTATGATGTTGAGTCCTATGTACACCGTATCGGCCGCACCGGGCGAGCTGGGCGTAAAGGTGATGCGCTGTTGTTTGTCGCTCCCCGCGAGCGGCGGATGTTAAAGACCATTGAGCGGGTAACGCGCCAGCCGATCGATCCGATGGAAGTTCCCTCGGCGGTTGATATCAACCAGCACAGGATTAACCAATTTAAGGTCCAGATTCGCGACACGATCGAGAATCAGAACATCGACCTGTTTCACCGAATGGTCGGAGAACTCAGCGAAGAGCAGGAGCTAGACCCTCTCGCAATCGCCGCCGCCCTCGCCAGCATCGCCCAGAAGGGAAAACCCTTCCTGCTGAATGAAAACGAACCCAAGCCTCGCAGGGAATCGGTTCGCGTTGTCGATGGCGATAGAAACAATCGCAACGCCAGACCCGAGCGCGGCCCGCGCGCTGAGCGAGGAGAAAAAGGCGAGCGCTCCGAGCAACGGGAACCGCGCAGGAAACCAAAATCCACTTCCGATCGCCCTCTGCCCCTGAAGGATCACCCGGAAGTCGTGATGGAGCGTTTCAAGGTTGATGTGGGCTACGACCATGGAGTGAAGCCTGGCAATCTGGTCGGCGCCATTGCCAATGAAGCGGAGATCGATAGCCAATACATCGGCCACATCGAAATTTATGATGACTACAGTACGGTAGACCTACCCGAAGGTATGCCCAAAGAAACATTCGACGCCCTCAGCCGTACCTGGGTATGTCAACAGAAGATGAATATTCGTCGTTTTGCGGAAAGTAATGGGGAATCGTCATCCCAGGCACCCAACCCCAAAAAAAGAAGCAAACGCCCAGCCAAAGCGGGAAAACCGGGTAAACGCCACGACAAGAAGGCGTAAGCCTGCCGGTAACGGCTGATCTGTTGCGAAAATCAACCGAACTAACGTGATCCGCTGCTTATAATCGCGGGTTCGGCCTCGAACCTGCGATGGAGTTGCTTTGAGTCAATGATCTCATTTATCGCTTTTTATAGTCTTCGAAGCCTATAAAAAAACAACTCAAACAACCCAAAGGGAATTTAACATGAGGAAACTCACTCTAGCCGCGGCGATAATGGCCGCTACCGCACTGATCTCCGGGCAAGCCGCCGCTTACCAACAGGGCGACTTTATCCTGCGCGCAGGTGCCGCCACCGTCGATCCAGACAACGAGAAAAGTGATAACGCTACCCTCAATGGCGCGTCTACTCCCGGAACGCTGGATAGTATCGATAGCGACACTGCCCTGGGCTTGACCTTTACCTATATGGCCACCGATAACGTCGGTATCGGCCTGCTGGCGGCCTCTCCCTTTGAGCATGAAATCAAAGAACAGGGTTTGGGAATTGGCAAGATCGGAACCGCCAAGCACCTGCCCCCCACCCTGACTGGACAGTATTTCCCACTGGGTGGCACCGACTCACGGTTCCAACCTTACATTGGGGCGGGTATAAATTTCACTACCTTCTTTAGCGAGGATGCAAGTAGCGAATATGAGGCCACCTTAGGTGCTTCCGACCTCGAGCTGGATGACTCATGGGGATGGGGCCTGCAGGCCGGAGCAGACTACAAGATCACGGATAATCTGGTAGTCAACGCATCTGTCTGGAAACTCGACATCGAGACCAATGCAGAGTTTAAAGGAAAAGACGGCACTACCCTTGTGAAGATCAAGGATATCGAAATCGACCCCTGGGTCTATATGGTCGGCGTTGGCTATAAATTCTAAGCCGTACTCGAAACCAAAAAAAACACCGGCTTAAGCCGGTGTTTTTTTTGCGCGCTCCTCTACTCGACGTTGGCGGCACGGCGGCGCTTTTCGCTGCGGTGAGCCAGGTACCAGGCCAGAAATGCTGCGATCGAAACCGTCAGTATAATCAAGGTCGCCAGGGCATTGATCTTCGGCGTTACTCCCAGCCGCACCGAGGAAAACACGACCATAGGCAGGGTCGTAGACCCTGGTCCCGATACAAAGCTGGCGATAACCAGGTCATCAAGAGAGAGGGTGAAGGACAACAACCACCCTGCCATCAGCGCCGGAGCGATAATCGGAATGGTGATCAGGAAAAAGGTTTTGAGTGGTGATGCACCCAAATCCATTGCCGCCTCTTCAACCGAGATATCCATCTCCCGCAGGCGCGACGAGACCACGACCGCTACGTAGGCCATACAGAAGGTAGTATGGGCAATCCAGATAGTGAGGAATCCCCTATCTGCCGGCCATCCGATCAGCTGCGCCATCGCTACAAACAGCAACAGCAGAGAAAGACCGGTGATTACGTCAGGCATTACCAGAGGAGCAGTCATCATGCTGGAAAAGGCTGTTTTCCCTGGGAAGCGCCTAAAGCGCACCATTACAAAAGCCGCAATCGTACCCAGTACAACCGCCATGCACGAGGTCGCAAAAGCGATTCGAAGGCTCATCCAGACCGCCGACATCAGCTGCGGATCCCTGAACAACTCTCCGTACCACTTGGTGCTAAACCCTGCCCACACCGTAACCAGGCGCGATTCGTTAAAGGAGTAGATCACCAGAATCAACATTGGCAGGTAGAGAAATACCAGTCCCGCCCATAAAACCATTGTAGAGAAGGATGTTTTTTTCATGACTCGCCCTCCATCTCTTTAGCTTGGTAGTGGTGGAACCAGGCGATCGGCACACTCAACAGCACCAACATAACAATCGCCAGGGACGCCGCGATGGGCCAGTCTCGGTTGTTAAAGAACTCCTGCCACAGCACCTTACCGATCATCAGGGTCTCGGGTCCACCGAGCAGTTCAGGGATTACAAACTCACCCACGACGGGAATAAACACCAACATGGAACCGGCAATAATACCTGCCTTCGAAAGCGGTAAGGTGATCGTTGCAAAGGTTTTCCAGGGGCGAGCACCCAAGTCTGAAGAGGCTTCCAACAAACTGTGATCCAGCTTCACCAGGTTCGCGTAAAGCGGGAGAACCATAAAAGGAAGATAGGCGTACACGATACCGACATACACCGCGAAGTTGGTGTTGAGCATCATAATGGGTTGATCGATGATACCGATCCCCATCAGCATGTTGTTGATCAGGCCGTTATTTTTGAGGATTCCAATCCAGGCGTAGATTCGAATTAGAAAACTGGTCCATGAGGGTAACAACACCAATAGCAACAGAACGGTTTTCAGTTTGTCGTCGGCCCGCGCCATGGCGTAAGCCATCGGATAGCCTAATAGCAAACAAAACAGGGTGGAAAAAAACGCAATTTTTACCGATCCCCAATAGGCCGCGATGTATAGATCGTCGCCGGTCAGAAAAATATAGTTGCCCAGGTTGAGTACCACCGTGAGTGTTTCGTCAACGTAACGAAACACGTCGGTATAGGGCGGAATAGCAATCTCTGCTTCCGAAAAGCTGATTTTTGCCACCAGCGCAAAGGGCACCATGAAGAAGAGCGCTAGCCAGGTGTAGGGAATCCCTATCACCAGCGAACGCCCGCTGGGTATAAGTTTTCTCAGTTTCATGATGTCAGTACCACGCAGCTTTCTGGTTCCCAGCTGATGTAGACCTTATCTTCCCAGGTAGGGCGCCCCATTTTTCGCTCAATATTGGAAAAGGTAGACTGAACTATTTTTCCGGATGCGAGTTTGATGTAGTACACAGAGTGCCCTCCCAGATAAGCAATATCACTCACCACACCTGCACACCAATTACTCTCTTGATCTGGCTCCTCGCGGCTAATCTCTATTTTTTCAGGTCTAATCGCGACATGGACACGGGCGTTATCCTCTCCTGTGGTGATACCGTGATTAATAAAAATTTTCTTCTCCATATCCACGGGCTGGATGGTCACGTAGCCCGCTTCATCTTCATCGATATCACCGTCAAATATATTTACGGAGCCGATAAACTCAGCCGTCATGCGAGAATTTGGGGTTTCATAGATATCGACCGGCGATCCGATCTGAACGATCTCCCCTTGATCCATGATGCCGATACGATCGGCCATAGTCATTGCTTCTTCCTGATCGTGCGTCACCATCACGCAGGTGACACCGACCTCTTCCAAAATCTGTACGACTTCGAGCTGCATCTGGGTACGCAGCTTCTTGTCCAATGCCCCCATCGGCTCATCGAGCAATAGCAGCTTGGGTCTCTTTGCCAGGCTTCTCGCCAGGGCGACGCGCTGACGCTGTCCGCCGGACAACTGGTGGGGTTTACGGCGTGCGTAGTCGCTCATATGAACAAGCCGTAATAGCTCATCCACACGTTCCTTAATCTTTGCCTTGGGAATTCTGTCTTGCTTAAGGCCAAAGGCGATATTGTCCGCCACACTCATGTGAGGAAACAGCGCATAGGACTGAAACATCATATTGATCGGCCGCTCATAGGGCGGTAGATCGGTTATGTCTTCTCCATCCAGGAAGACTCGCCCGGCAGTGGGTTTTTCAAAGCCGGCCAGCATCCGTAACAGTGTCGACTTGCCTGATCCTGAACCGCCTAAAAGAGCAAAAATCTCACCTTCTTTAATGCTCAAGGAGACATCATCGACGGCCGTCGCTTCATCAAATTGCTTGGTGATCTTCTCAATCGCCAACAGGGTTGGTTTTTCTTTTTGTTGTTTTTCCTGAGTGCTACTACCTGCGTCAGTAGATTGTTCGGATGCTTGCAATTCCGATGAAACCGCCATGATTCGGGATCTCCGAGATAAATTAAAATGGATGAAAAGCGGCCACAGCGCGAACTTGCGCTATGGCCGGATCCGCTTACTGGCCGGACTTTACCTTCGTCCAGGCACGCGTCACGATACGATCAATCTTCTTGGGAAGAACCTTGAAGGGATACAGGTTCTTCGCCGCTTCCGGGGTGGGGTAGATACCAGGATTAGCGGTAATTTCCGGATCAACCAACTTGGTCGCTGCCGCATTACCGTTTGCATAAGCGACGTAATCGGAGATGCCTGCCATAACCTCAGGCTCGAGCAGGTAGTTGAGGAACTCGTAAGCCTCGTCCACGTTTTTGGCGTCGGTCGGCATAGCAAGCATATCAAACCACATGCCCGCGCCCTCTTTCGGGATTACGTATTCAACGGTTACACCGTTTTCAGCTTCGGCGGCACGATCCGCTGCTTGCAGCACGTCTCCAGACCATCCCACGGCCACACAAATATCGCCATTGGCAAGATCAGAGATATACTTGGAGGAGTGGAAATAGGTAATGTACGGGCGCACGCTGAGCAAAAGCTCGGTAGCAGCCTCATAGTCAGCCTTGTTGGTGCTGTTCGGATCCTTACCCAGGTACTTCAACGCCGCAGGCATCATCTCCGTTGGTGCGTCCAACACAGCAACACCACAGGAAGCCAGCTTTTTCATGTTCTCAGGCTTGAACAGAATGTCCCAGCTATCTACCGGGACATCGCCCAAAGCGGCTTTTACTTTGTCCGGGTTAAAACCGATACCGGTTGTTCCCCACAGGTAGGGGTACGAGAATTTGTTACCTGGATCGTATACTTCCAGGTTTTTCATCATCGCTGAATCCAGGTTACCCCAATTGCTCAATTTTGCGCGGTCGAGCTCCTGAAATGCGCCGGCCTTGGCCTGGCGTGCGAGGAAAGACGCTGAGGGGACTACAATATCAAACCCGGAGCCCCCAGAGAGCAGCTTGGCTTCCAGAACCTCATTGGAATCGAATACATCGTAGGTCACCTTAATGCCGGTTTTCTGTTCGAAATTGGCGATGGTGTCTTCGGCAATATAATCGGACCAGTTATAAACGTGGAGTACTCGGTCTGCAGCAACCGCCTGACCTCCTGCTGCTAGAGCGCAGGCAGCGGTAAGGCTGATAACACTGCTCTTAATCACATTCTTCATAGGGTTTTCCTGTTTCGGGTTATAGTTATATGAAGGCTAACTATTGCTAACAATGCTCGAGTCAGTCAATAGTGCTGTCCTTTCTTTAATCCTAATCGGTTCAACAGTTACGGTTTTAAGTTTTTCTCCTATCTCGGTTGATTGGAGCAGCGCCGCTGCTCCTTCCCTTGCTTGATCAATAGACCCTTTTTATCCGGGTCAGATGACACCCAACTCCTTTGCAGTCAGATCCAGGCAATATTTTGCTTTCTCGATCAACTCATCGATCTCGGCTTTGGTAATCACCAGAGGTGGCGAGATAATCATGGTGTCGCCGGTCGCCCGCATCACCAAACCATTGTTAAAACAGAAATCGCGGCACAACGTTCCCGCCGACCCTTTGTCGTCAAAACGAGTCCGCGCAGCCTTATCGTTGGTCAATTCGAGTGCGCCAACCAGGCCAACACCCCGCACTTCACCCACCAGGGGGTGATCTGCCAATTCGTGCCAGCGCTGTTGCAGATAGGGGCCTGTCTCCTCTCGAACACGGTCCACAATACCCTCATCCTTCAGGATGCGAATATTCTCTGCCGCTACCGCCGCCGCAACAGGATGTCCAGAATAAGTGTAGCCATGATTAAACTCGCCACCTTCGTCGATCAGGGTTCTCGCAACGCGCTCACCAACCACTACGCCCCCGATGGGCAGGTAGCCCGAGGATAGCCCCTTGGCGATCGGCATCAGGTCTGGTTTGAGGTCATAGAGATCGCTTCCGAACCACTCCCCTGTGCGGCCAAAACCGCAAATCACTTCGTCGATTACTAACAATATTTCATATTTAGCCAGAATGCGCTTGATCTCAGGCCAATAGGTCTCTGGTGGCACGATGACGCCACCCGCCCCCTGAATGGGCTCGGCGATAAATGCACCGACGTTGTCTGCTCCCAGCTCCAGAATTTTGGCTTCCAGTGCCTGTGCAGCCTTAAGGCCGAACTCTTCTGGTGAGAGGTCGCCCCCCTCCTTAAACCAATAGGGCTGGTCAATATGCACAATACCCGGGATCGGTAAGTCACCCTGCTCATGCATCCACGTCATTCCCCCCAGACTGGCGCCGGCTACGGTCGAGCCATGGTAGGCATTTATTCGGCTGATGATGGTTTTCTTCGAAGGCTTTCCCTTTACATCCCAGTAACGGCGCACCATGCGCAACACCGTATCGTTGGCTTCGGAACCCGAACCGCAGAAAAATACGTGCTGCATGTGGGCCGGAGTCACCTCGGCAATAAGCTGGGCCAACTCTACCGCCGGTTGGTGAGTCGTTTTAAAGAAAGCATTGTAGTAAGGCAACTGCTGCATCTGCTTAAAAGCAACCTCTGCCAACTCCTTGCGTCCATAGCCAATATTGACACACCAAAGCCCAGCCATGGCATCGAGCATTTTGTTGCCATTGCTGTCCCACAGGTATACACCTTCGGCCCGCTCAATGACGCGAGCACCCTCTTCCCCCAACTCTTTGAAATGGGTGAACGGATGCAGATGATGATCTCGATCCAGTGCCTGCAATTGTGCGGTATCCAATGCTTTTATCTCCGTTGTCATATCTCACCTACAGTTCTTGGGCGCTTGCTGCGCCACCGTTTTTATACCGTTAGCAACAGGTATTCGCGCTCCCAGGAGCTGATGACCCGTTTGAAGTTCTCATACTCCGCACGCTTGACCGCGACGTAGGCATTGATGAACTTTTCACCCAGCATTTTTTGCATGGTCTCGCAGCTTTCCATTTTATCCAGCGCGTGTTCGAGGTTGACCGGCATATTTTTATCGCGGATTTTATAGGCGCTGCCTTTAACGGGCGTGCTCGGTTTCAAACCCTCTTCGATACCCATGTACCCACACAACAGCGTCGCGGCCAGGGCAAGGTAAGGGTTCGCGTCGGCGCCGGCCAACCTGTTCTCGATACGGCGATTGGCAGGGCTGGAATCCGGCACCCGCAGGGCAACCGTGCGATTATCCTCTCCCCATTCAACGTTAACTGGGGCCGATGTATCGGGCAGCAGGCGGCGGTAGGAGTTTACGTTGGGAGCAAACAGCGGCATGGTGCTTGGGATGTACTTCTGCAGGCCGGCGATGTAGTTCATAAACAGATCCGACGTGGAACCATCTTCATTACTAAAGAGATTCTTACCGGTCTTGGTGTCCAACAGACTCTGGTGGATGTGCATAGAGCTACCGGGCTCATCTTCCACCGGCTTAGCCATGAAGGTTGCGCGAACATCATGCTTCAAGGCCGCCTCACGCACTACCCTTTTAAACAAAAACACCTGGTCCGCCAGATTCACCGGTGCACCGTGAAGGAAGTTGATCTCCATCTGTGCGGTGCCCTCTTCGTGGATCAAAGTATCCACATCGAGCCCCATCGCTTCAGCGTAATCATAAACATCTTCAAACAGCGGGTCGTATTCGTTCGTTGCATCGATGCTAAAGGATTGACGCCCACTCTCCTGTCGGCCTGAACGCCCAACGGGCGGCTCCAGCGGCAGGTCCGGGTCGTTACTGGGCTTGGTCAGGTAAAACTCCAGCTCCGGCGCAACAATAGGGCTCCATCCTTTGGCATCGTAGAGCGCCATCACTTTCTTGAGGATATTGCGTGGGCACAGCTCGACCGGGTTGCCCTGCTTATCATAGGTGTCATGAATGATCTGGGCGGTAGGCTCCAACGCCCAGGGAACCAGGAACATCGCGTTCTCATCGGGTTGCACGCGCATATCGATCTCTGCCGGGTCAACCAGCTTGTAGTAGAGGTCGTCCGCAACGTAATCACCGGTTACACTTTGCAGGGCAACCGACTCCGGCAGGCGAATACCCCGCTCTTTCATAAATTTGTTTGCGGGCATAATTTTACCGCGGGCAATACCGGTGAAGTCCGCTACCAGACACTCAACTTCCGTAATGCCATTTTCTTTCAGCCAGCTTTCTATGGCTTTCATGATTAACCTCGAGTCTTCTCGTGGATCCTCTGGCGGCAAGCGTCGCCAAAGGCCTTAAATATCGCTTGATAGAATGGGTGCTCGGCCACTTTCCACTCCGGGTGCCACTGCACAGCCAAGCTGAATGCAGGGGCACCTTCTACTGAGAAGGCTTCCACCAATCCGTCTTCAGCGATGGCCTCCACCCGCAAGCCATCGCCGAGGCGATCGACTCCCTGGGTGTGGAGCGAATTTACCATCTGGGCACCCGACCCTACCAACGACTCGAGCACACCCCCGGCTTGTATGATCACGGGGTGGGCAACCGCGTATTGCTGGTCAATCGTTAGCTCCTTATCCTCACGATGCTCCTGGTAGCCGTCTACCTCGTGCAGGCGCTGGTGAAGAGAGCCTCCGAAGGCTACGTTCATCTCCTGAAACCCCCTGCAAACCGAGAGGATAGGCACACCGCTGGCAATCGCTTCGCGGATCAGGGGCAGGGTCGTAGCGTCACGACCCAGGTCTAGCTCCGCCGGATCAACGCTGCTCTGGGCACCATAAAGGTGGGGTTGCACCATCGAATAGGAACCGGTTAACAGCAAACCATCCAGCCTCGCCAATGTTGCATGAACATCCAGCTCCTCGCCAAGGGATGGAATAATCACTGGTAATACGTCGGAACCCGCTACCACGCCCGCAATGTATTTGTGGCCGGCAACATGGAAAGGATGAATGCCCAGTTGGCGGGTGCAGGCTGACACGCCTACCAAAGGCTTACTCTGTGTGACCGGCTTGTTGTTGCTCGACATGATGGTGTTCACTTTGCTTAGCGTGATTTTTGTTCGATTTTTCACACGATATCATTAAAAAAAAAACAACACAAAGATTCTTTTTTACCCCCATAAAAATCTCTCAAAGGCCTCAAAAACGAGCATAAAAACATCTCTTTGTACCTATATTGGTGCATAAAAGGTCGCTTTACCCCTACCCTCGCCAGGGGCATTGCTTGACTTTAATACCGGCTTAATATTCACTAAATATCACACAGTCATTGATAAATATATTTTACAATCAGGCAATCTATGAATAATTCAGCTTACGATAATGAGGGGCCCGAGTTTTTAGCAAAGCACCCTGAACTCACGACCATCGACCTGTTGATTCCCGATATGAACGGCGTTATTCGAGGTAAGCGGGTTGATCCTTCTGTTCTCGAGAAAGCCTATAGCAAAGGCATCTGCCTGCCTGAATCTATTTTTTCGCTGGATATCCGCGGCAACACGGTAGAGGAAACCGGCGTCGGGCTCGCCACCGGGGATGCCGACAAATACTGCTACCCGATTCCCGGCACACTCTCTCTGGTGCCTTGGCAAAAACGCCCAACCGCCCAATTGCTGATGACGATGCATCACGCAGATCGCACCCCCATCACCATTAACCCCCGCCAGGTCTTGACCAATGTCGTCGAGCGCTTCAAAGAGCTGGGTGTGAAGCCGGTGGTCGCCGTTGAGATGGAGTTTTACCTGCTGGATAAAGAGTTCTCGCCTGAGCTAACCCCCCAGCCGCCGATCTCTCCCGTCTCGGGGAAACGAGAAAGCAACACTCAGGTCTACTCCATGGATGACCTGGATGACTACGCAGAGTTTCTCGAAGACGTGATCCATAGCGCCCAAAAACAGGGCATTCCTGCCGACACCATCATCGCCGAATACGCCCCCGGCCAGTTCGAAGTCAACCTTCACCACGTCGACGCCCCCCTGGCCGCCTGCGATCATGGCATTCTGCTTAAGCGAGTCATTAAAAGCATCGCCACCAAGCATGGGTTCGAAGCGACCTTTATGGCCAAGCCCTACCCGGATTTGGCAGGCAACGGCATGCACATCCATGTGAGCGTAATCAACGAAGCGGGCGACAACGCTTTTGCCGGCGAGGGTGGCGACAACTATGCCCCACTAATGAAACAAGCGCTGGCAGGATTATTGGAGTTGATGCCGGCGTCAATGGCGCTATTTTGCCCTAACGTCAACAGCTACCGCCGTTTCTCTCCCGACTTCTACACCCCCAACACACCCAGCTGGGGAGTGGATAACCGTACAACCGCACTGCGCATTCCCGCTGGAGATCGTGCAGCGACCCGCATTGAACACCGGGTTTCCGGTGCCGATGCCAACCCCTACCTGGCGATGGCCTCCATTCTTGCCGGCATCCATCACGGCGTGACCAACCGACTGGAGTGCCAACCGGTGCTCAAGGGTAATGCCTATGAGCAGCTGGAACCGAGCCTCGCCGACAACCTGAGGGATGCCCTTCGCCTGCTGCAGGAGTCGGACCCCCTGCAGAGCTACCTGGGGGAAGAGTTCCTCAGCACCTACTGTATCTGCAAGGAACACGAAATGGTGGAGTTCGAAAAGTCGATCTCGGATCTGGAGTACAAGTGGTATTTGCGCACGGTCTAAACAGCCCGACCCGTGCAACATCCGAACCTCACGGGAAGAGATCCCGTGAGGTTTTTTAACCCGCAGGCAATCGTACTGTTAGTCGATCAGGCCAAACTGGTCACGCAAGATCTCGATGATCTCGGCCTTGGGGTTGTCGGACAGCACCAGCGCTTCGCCGGTAATCTTCTCGGCAATATCGACATAGGTCTTTGAAACCGCCATCAATACCGATTCCGGTAACGCGTTGTCGCGTGCCAACGCCTCGCGCTCGGGCATCCGATCCTTGTTCAGAAGGATATCGGGGTCGGGGAAATGATTAAGCAACAACTGACGGAACCCCTCCTTGGAGTTTTCCACCACCTTCCCCTCCCGGTAACTGGCGCCATCCCAGATACGCGAGGAATCGGGGGTGCCTACCTCGTCCATATAGATCAGTTTTTCCTCACCGCTGGCGTCGGTAACGTAACCAAACTCAAATTTGGTATCCACGAACACCTGATCCAACTTCGCCAATTCGTCGCTGATTACATCGAAGCCCTCTTTAAGCAAACGCTCGTAACGGTCGATATCCTCCTTACAACTGAAGTTGAACGCTGCGAAATTCTGTTCGATGTTTTGGCGCGTAATATTGACATCATCGGCCTCAGGGACACCGGGAATACCGCTCAGAATCCCTTTAGTCGATGGGGTGATCAGGAGCTCGGGCAGCTTCTGGTCCTTTTCCAGCCCCTCAGCGATCTCGATCCCACAAAACTCACGCTCACCCTTGGTGTAGGCTCGCCACATTGAGCCGGTGATGTATTGGCGACAGATCGCCTCGATCATTACCGGGCGCGCCTTCTGTACGATCCACACGAAGGGGTGAGGGATCTCGAGAATATGGCTATCGGCCAAGCCCTGCTCTCGAAACAGTTTAAACCAGTGGTTGGAGATCGCATTAAGCGCTGCACCCTTACCTGGCACGCCGTTCATTCCCCCCTCACCATGCCAGATGCAATCGAACGCCGAGATGCGGTCACTTATCACCATAATCGCTAGTGGGGCGTCACTGGCTACATCGTAACCACGCTCACGAATCAGGCGCTTGCTGTCGGCTTCCGTCAGCCAGTAAACAGAACGGACTTTCCCGCTATGCACGGGGTTATTGGTGCGGATGGGCAGATCGTTGTTCACTGCCAGTACTTTGTTGGCAAGGCTCATGGGCGGTCCTTTAGCGAAGGGTTGTTGCTCAAAATTCGGGCAGAATACTACCCTGCACCAGGCTCCGAGTCCATATCCGCTAAAAAACCACAACGCCCTAAAGTGCCGATGGATCCGCCAACGTCACAAACTCCAGCTCACGGCCCCTGCGGACCGGCAGCATCACGCGCTGATTCCATACAATGGGTCCCGCTACGACCTGTCGTTGCAAAGCGCCGATGGAATGCATATCACCCTGCTTGTTCAGGGTTTCAACATGACCTTCGCTATCGCTCACCCACCAGCGGCCCCCGTGCCAACTCGAGAGATGGGTGATGCCCCCTTGCAGAGGGTAGTCCGCCAGAAGCTCACCGCGATAGGCATCCACCTGCGACAGGCTGCCTCCGAAACGGTGCAGCAAGAGTTGATCCTCTCGAAAATCAATGCGTTTAACCGGCGTCGCCAGCCTTAACTCCCACTGCAAATTTCCCTGCTCATCAAGCGCCACCACCCTCCCGGAGAACGTAGTGGCGATCAACAACGACTCGTTCACCGCCACCGGACCGAATACCAGCTCATCCTCATCAAGATCAAACTGCCACCGGCTCTTACCTTCATGGTCCAGGGCCCACAGCACGCCGTGGCTTCCTCCACTGACCAATAGATCGCCCAAGGGTGCGGGGGTGTAGATCCAGCCGGGAAACGATCGCTGCCACAATAAACGCCCAGTCCCAACATCCACTGCACGCAGGATACCGTCGGTGGCTCCGGCTACCGCCATCGACTCCACCAGCAGCGGCGAATAAACCGCCGTGGTCGACACCGGATAGTGCCACCTGAAACTTCCATCGGCCGGGTTGATCGCATAAATGCCCCTGCTACTGCCGACCAGGATCGAGCGCCCGTTGGCGACCGGCTCGAACACGCTTTGCCCATCAAGCACCCGCCACTGTCTTTGCAGGGAGTCGCCGCTAAAGAGCGCCACCCCCTGATCCGACACCACAACACCCGTACCGACACCCTCAATATCCACCCGCAGGGGGTTAGCAGGCCGGACAGGCTCCTGTGCAGATGCCAACAGCGGAAGCCACAATAACCACCCTAGCCACCACCTGTTCCGGCCCATAGACTACATCCCCTTGGCGTAGCGGTCATGGTTAAACACCATGTCACCACCGGGTGCCGCTGTATGACAGGCGATGCAGCCGGCCTTCGCACCCTTGGCGACAGCGCCTGCCAACTGCATCCCCTTGGGATTTACATGGAGGGAGCCATCGGGCTTGTACTTCACCCAGAACCAGTCCTGATTATCGGCATCGAACCCTTTGCGCTTGTACATAACGGTGACCGCCTGAAGGTACTTCGACGGATTATCCGCCACCGCCTGCTTGCTGACCCCTTCACCACCGTAGTTTCGTTTGATGATCACCAGGTCATTGACACCGCCGACCGACACCTTCGCGTCAATGGTATCGAGCACAGCGCCATGGGGATGCTGCCCCGTATAGGGGGTCGACATGATTGCATCGGCACCCACCAGACCGGCACTGGACAGTGCAGACCAGAGGTCTTGTGAATATTTGATATCCGCTTCTTCACCGAAAGGTGCCGCCATCACAGCACTACTGAGTAACGCTGAGCCCAGCGCCAGAACCCATCTCTTTTTCATCGTCGTATTCCCTTATTCGTAGTTGGAGTAACAAGGTTCGCGAGCCTTTCAAGGTATAAGAGCGCGACTCAAACCAATTTCTTTCGCAAGCGATGTTTCTTACACTGGTCGCTCCACGACAGGAGTTCCACGTGATCCGATTATCGAAACAACTGATGCTGCTACAAAACGAGTCCGAACTGTCCCAGGCGGGCTTAAAGCAGGGGCTCTGCTCAGAGCTGGCCAAGCAGCACGGGGGGGAGTGCGGGATAGAGTGGAGGTTTGATCGTGGGTTCTGGGACGATGGTGGCGGCAAACTAACCCTGCTATTTCACAACGCCAAAGAGCCCAAAAACGAAGAGTGCTGCCTGACCCTGCGTATGGAGCGCTCTCCAAAAGGGTATCGGGTCACCAGCCACCACCAGGCCGTGCCCTGACGCGCTGTCCCCCTCTGCGTAGCGCCCGTATCAAAACCCACCGCGCCAGAGCGGGTAGCCACGGTGCAACCAGCAGGCACCGGCTCCCCGCCGATTTACAAGGGGGACGAGGCCAGAGATAATCCCCCCTCAAGAGCCCGTTTTCGCTGCTGTATTGAGTCCTCTGATGCCTCCCGTTGTTCGCCACATCTTTCTGTCTCTTGGCCTGCTCCTTTGCCCCTCCCTGACCGTTGCCGCGAGCAATTTCAGCGCTGCCAAACAGGAGGCAAGGGAGATCTACGCGGACAACCCCGCCAGCTTTTACTGCAACTGCCGCTACCAACAGCAGGGCAAAAAACTGATACCCGACCTCGCCCATTGCGGCTACGAAGTGCGCAAACAGCCCCGGCGCGCCGAACGCATTGAGTGGGAACACGTGGTGCCGGCCTGGACCCTGGGCCACCAGCGCCAGTGCTGGCAGCAGGGGGGGCGCAAAGCCTGTAAAAAAGATCCTGCGTTTAAGCAGATGGAGGCGGATCTGCACAACCTGGTGCCCGCCATCGGCGAGATCAACGGCGACCGCTCCAACTACCGCTTTTCGATGCTGGGGGAGCACCCGGCCATGTACGGTGCCTGTGAATTCAAAGTGGATTTCAAGGCACGAAAAGCGGAACCTCCCGCCCTTAAACGGGGAGAGATCGCCCGTATCTACCTTTATGTGCACGAAAAATATGGATTAACCATGAGTCCCGCCCAACGCCGTCTGCTGCAGGACTGGCACCGGCGTTACCCGGTCAGCGGCTGGGAACGGGAGCGGAATCAGCGCATCGCCGCCCGACAGGGGGATTCCAACCCCTGGGTGAGCGCGCAGTAAATCCCCCCGAGCCTGTCCCGGCAGGGGGTCAAATCACTAGTCCCGCTCCCGCAACGCCTTGCGAATAATTTTTCCGGTCACGGTCATCGGCAACGACTCGACAAATTCGACCTCGCGGGGGTACTCGTGGGACGCAAGGCGTGTTTTCACGTGCGCTTGCAATACCTGCACCAGTGCGGCATCACCCGGGTATCCTGAATTCAACACCACAAAGGCTTTAACGATCTGGGTGCGAACCGGGTCATCTTTACCCACCACCGCGACCATGCTCACGGCCTCGTGGGAGAGCAGGCAGTTTTCGATCTCTGCCGGGCCAAAACGATAGCCCGAGCTGGTGATCAGGTCATCGTCCCGGGCCTGGAAATAGAGGTAACCATCCGCGTCTTGCAGTGCCAGATCTCCGGTGAGCATCCAGTCACCCACAAATCGTTCGCGGGTCGCCCTTTCGTTATTCCAGTAACCCAAAAACATAACCGGGTCCGGGTGTTTTATGGCGATGGTACCCACGGTGCCGGCGGCAACGGGTTCGCCCTCAACATCGAGCACGGCGAGTTCGTGCCCCGGCACCGCCATTCCCATGGAACCCGGCCGAGATGGCATCAGCGTGGTACAGTTCGAAACAATCATATTGCACTCGGTCTGGCCATAGAACTCATTAATGGTTACCCCCAGCTGCTGCTGCGCCCACTGCAGTAACTCCTCCCCCAGGGGCTCGCCTCCACTGGCGATGGTGCGTAACTGCAACGGCCAGCGGCCTCGAATATCCCCGAGGGTTCGCATCATCTTTAACGCGGTAGGGGGCATAAACAGATTGCGAATACCCAGTTGTGCAATAAGGGTTAGCGCGGCCTCGGGGTCAAATCGGGAAAAACGACGGGAGACCACCGTGACGCCGTGGTGCAGTGCCGACAGCAATACGTCGTAGAGGCCACCGATCCACGCCCAGTCGGCGGGGGTCCAGATGCGATCCCCGGGTTGGGGGAAAAGGTTATGGGAGAGTTCGACACCCGGCAGATGCCCCAGCAACACCCGGTGGCCGTGCAGAGCCCCTTTCGGCTGGCCTGTAGTACCCGAGGTATAGATGATCAGCGCTGGTGTGTCCGCTGTGGTCTGTACCGGTTCAAACTCGACCGAATGGTTTTCCAGTCCGGCGTAGAGGTCCCGTTCGTCACCCGCCGATGAATCGATCACCAGCACCTGCTCCAGGGCGGGTAGCTGGCACCTTAGGGGTTCCAGTTTGGCGGCCCCGATGCGGTCAGTAATCACTACGCGACAGCCCGAATCACTGAGGCGGTAGAGCAGCGCATCCCGTTCAAACAATGAAAACAGTGGCACCGCAATGGCCGCCATCTTATAGATTGCGATATGGCCAAAAGCGGTTTCCGGGCACTGGCCCAGCAACACCCCCACCCGGTCCCCCTGCTGAACCCCGAGCTCGATCATCAGGTTTGCGAGGCGGTTGGAACACTCCTTCAGGCGCTGGTAACTAAACGCTTCCGGCTCCGCTCCCGCCGACTGATGCAAAATCGCAATGCGCTCTGGGTCAATGGCAGCCCAGCGATCACACACATCCTCACCGATGTTGTAACGCTCAGGAAGCGACCAGCGAAACGATTCTCGCAGTTGCTGGTAACTCTGTTGGGGATTATTGGGCAGCACGGGGAGTCCTCTTAGGGTTTGACTCCATAGTGCCTTACGCCAGAAGGCGAAGGCTAGCCTGGCCGTTGACCGATGGTATAGCGGCCGTCCTCATGAAACTGCACTACCTGGAGGCGGCGCTTACCCAACAACAACGGACCCTCATCGAAGAACAGGAAGTTTTTCCAGTGACGCCGGAATATACCCCAGTGAGTCTGGATCACATCCCGGCTGTGGTAGCAAAAATAGACTACCGTATTGTCCGCCCAGTCTATCGCCTCCAACAGCTCCGCTGGCAACGCAGCATCTTCACTCTCCCACTGCGCTTGCCATTGCCCCTCATGCCCCCAGGTTGTTGCATTGGCGGCCCAGTCGTCGCCACCAAACTGCTCCGGGTGCTGGCTCTGCCTGCTCACATGCTGTTGCCACAGCTGCATGCTACGGGCCTCGCCCAGGGGCAGGATCTGCTCCAGATCCGCCCCGGTAACGGGCATATCTTTATGCCGAAACACCCAGGCTTTGCGGTAACTGTCGAGGGAGGGTTGACTCATAAGGGTGGATTAATCTGTGCTAAGTAGGAGGGCCACAGCCTAACATCACGGCGCCGAAAATGCTGCCGTACCAGAGGGGGAGTTCCTCTCCTATGTTGGCTTCCTCGCTGCAACCGCTAATGCATGTGGGCGCAACCCGGTATCTCTTCAACGGCCACTTACTGATCCCTGGATGGTGACACGGCGTAGTTTTTTGCGGCCAGTCCCCTTAAGAGGCGCGACATCATTACTCAACCCAACAGATAAGGCGACGCCCAATGAACAGGTGTATCGGCTAGTTTAGCGGGCGCGCCGCGCCCTTTCGCTGTCGATTAGTGCCCTTTTACGCGCCAACCCCCAGCGATACCCTCCCAGGCTGCCATCGCTCCTTAGCACCCGATGGCAGGGAATCAGCACCCCGATTCGATTCTTTGCACAGGCCGATGCCACCGCCCGAACGGCTTTAGGTTGATCGATCTGCGCGGCCAACTCGCTATAGCTGAGCAGATCCCCCTCTCGAATGCTCAGCAAAAACTGCCAGACCTTCAGTTGAAACGCCGTGCCGCGCATATCGAGGGGCAGATCCGGCCAGGGTGCCCCCTCACTAATATGCTGATCCAGGGCGTTCATCCAGGCATCGAGCTGCGGTGACTCCTGGGCTGCTGAGGGGTTTAACGCGGCCTTGGGAAACTCCTGTTGCAAACCCGATAGTAAGGACGCTTCATCTTCGCCGAACTGGACAAAGCAGACCCCCCTGTCCGTGGCCGCCATTACCATAAGACCCAACGCGGTATCACGGCACGCATAGGTGATCTCCTCACCTGCGCCCCCCGCCCTATAGGCCTTGGGTGTCATGCCGATATTGCGGGTAGCTTCACCGTAAACCCGGCTTACCGAGCCAAACCCGGAAGCAAAGATAGCATCCGTGACACCCTCACCCTGCTTCAGTGATGCTTTGAAACGCTGCATTCGTACCGCATCCTGATAGGCTTTGGGTGAAACCCCGAATGCAGCTTTGAATAGTCGCTGTAACCTGGAGGGCGACAGCCCTGCGATACCTGCCAGGGTAGCCAGTGTCAGCACCTCATCGGCATGGGATTCAATGTGACGCGCTATGGCCACCAGGCCTGCTACCCTCTCCGTTTCCCCTGCCGCCAGGCAACGTTTACAGGGTCGATATCCCGCCACTATGGCCGCTTCAACACTGGGAAAGAAGCGCAGATTTTCAGCGTTGGCTGAACGCGAACTGCACGATGGGCGGCAGAACACTCGGGTCGTGATAACGCCGTAAAAAAACAGGCCATCCTGGGTTTTATCCCGCGCCGCAATCGCCTGTCGCATCTGCTGTTCAGAGGGCATCGTCATCTCATGATCCTGTTCCGAGGGGGTGATACCGCGCTACTATGACCCGTTTTCCAACCAGAGCGCTATCCGTTTCTTGCCCATTCATTGCTGTTTTTCCAAACCCTGCCCCTGAGCGCCACTTTGCAGATAAATTTTCCCGGTTAAGCCTATAAAAGCAAGAAGCGGATGGTTTGTAATCCTCTTGCCCTATAAGCTCGCTGCACTATGTGCTGAAGCGACACCAGGAGCTACGATGACACCCGCTATTAACACTGCCATGGGCACCCGCGAATGGATCATGTTGATCCTGTTATCCCTGCGCTGGGGCGGCTCCTTTTTCTTTGTCGGTGTCGCGGTTACCGAAATGCCTGCCCTGACCATTGTCGCTCTTCGGGTCGGGCTGGCGGCGATCGCGCTATGGTGCATCGCATGGGCAATGGGGCTGCGCCCCCCCAAACAGTTGCAGGCCTGGATCGCTTTTCTTGGCATGGGACTACTCAATAATGTGGTTCCATTTACCCTTATTGTCTGGGGACAGACCCAGATTGCGTCCGGGCTGGCCTCCATTCTTAACGCCACAACTCCGCTTTTTGCCGTTGTTGTGGCAGGAGCGCTGCTGCACGACGAACGCGCCACGGTGTTAAAAATTATTGGGGTCGCACTCGGCTTTATCGGCGTTGTGGTGATGATCGGTTTGCCCGCTATGGGACAGAGCGATAGCACCCTGGCGCAACTGGCGATCGTCGGCGCCGCGCTATCCTACGCTTTTGCGGGGGTCTATGGCCGCCGCTTCCGAACCATGGGAATCAACCCTGTCGTGGTCGCTGCCGGCCAGGTAACGGCGTCCACGCTGGTTATGGTTCCTGTTGCGCTCACCGTAGACGGTCCACTCGACATAGCCGGCCCCGGAACAGAGGTCTGGGCTGCGGTTGTGGGGCTTGCGGTCCTATCGACGGCCATTGCCTATGTTCTCTACTTCAAGATTCTCGAGTTGGCCGGTGCAACCAACGCCCTGTTAGTCACCCTGCTGGTTCCGGTTTCAGCCATTTTGCTTGGTGCCCTGTTCCTCGGTGAGTCCCTTGATAGCGTACATTTCGTGGGCATGGCACTTATCGCACTGGGCTTTTCTGCCATCGACGGGCGCCTGTGGCAACGCAGGATCTCTGCAAAGGTCTAGCCGCACTGTTCGGCTGTCAGCTGATTTGTCGAATGACCTGTGCTGGCGGGGGGCGCGGCGCCCCCCCCCAGTCGATAGATTACCCCCAGGGAAAGCTCTTGCGAGGAGCCAGCCGTCCACCTTGCTGGCCCAGCGTCTCGGCAACCCTTAAGCCTTCATTCCACTTAGCCATACGCTCCGAGCGGCTGAACGAGCCTACTTTCAGCTGTTTGACCCCCCAGCCCACCGCCAGATGGACTATGGTCGTATCTTCGGTCTCCCCCGAGCGCGCCGATACAATTGACTCCCACCCCAGCTGCCGCGACCTATCAAGGGCTGCCTTGGTTTCAGTCAAGGTGCCCACCTGATTGGGCTTTATCAATGCGGTATTGCACGCTCCTCCACGGTGCGCTTCCTCAATTCGTGAGGCCGAGGTGCAGATAAAGTCATCCGCGATGACCTCTACCTTATCGCCCGCTGCTGCCGTAAACGCCGCCATAGCCTCAGGGTCATCTTCACCGAGCGGATCTTCAATGGCAACAATCGGGTATCGCTCGATCCACCGCAACAGCATCTCGGACAGGCCATCGGAATCTACCTCGCGCTTGTCAGCCGATAGCTGGTAACGACCCGCTTTTCCGAAATCCGTCGCGGCAATATCCAGCGATATGGCGACGTCCTCACCAGGAATGAATCCTGCCCCCTCTATGGCCCGTACCAAATAATCCAGCGCCTGTTCGTTGGAAACAAACGCGGGCCAGTAACCACCCTCGTCTGCAACGCCCTGATTCAGGCCTGCTTCAGTCATTATCCGGCCCGCGCAACGGTAAACCTCTGCGGTCCACTCCAGCGCTTGCTCATAGGTTTTTGCCCCTGTCGCAATCACCATGAAATCCTGCACATCGACCCGTCGCCCGGCATGGGCTCCACCACCAAAGATCTGGATTTCAGGCAACGGTAAAAAAAAGTCGTCGCGCCCTTTACCCAAATATTGCCATAGGGGGAGTTCCGCCTCGGCCGCTGCCCCATGGGCGACCGCCATGGATGTTGCTATCAATGCGTTTCCGCCCAGACGGCTTTTGTTGGCCGTACCATCGAGCTCTATCAACGCCGCATCCACCTGTTCCTGATCTGATGCATCCAGCCCCCGCAAGCAGTTCGCAATCTCTCCGTTTACGGCGGCTACTCCAGCTTTTACATCGAATCCACCAAAGGTATCGCCTCCATCTCGCTTGTCGACAGCCTCCCCACTGCCGGTCGAAGCTCCGGCGGGAGCGATAGCACGCCCCACCGCCCCGGACACCAGTTCGATTTCAGTCTCTATCGTCGGACGTCCTCTCGAGTCCCATACTCGCCGCCCCTTAGCCGTTTTTATTTCTACACTCATTTCAATAACTCCTGATTCCAGGCAGCGGCTACGGACTGCAGCCGGGTTGGCGGGTCAAACAACAGGGCTCGAGCGCATCTACGCACTCGCTCCTTGTCGCTATCGGCGGTGATATATTCAGCGGGAGACTTACCATCCACCCGAGCCAAAAAAAGACCCGGTAACAGGCTCGCCGCCCTGGCTTCCATAACTTCCGCAGACTCCCAGTTCACCTCTTTCAGGTAGCTTTCGGTCATCTCCCGGAAGCATTCTAGGAAACTCTCCTTCGAGCCCGGGGTCCACAAGCATTTAAGAAGAAAGTGGTTAAGGCAGAAAGCGAGATCAAATGCAGGGTCCCCCATGCATGCGCACTCTGCATCCAGAAAAACCGGCCCCCTGGGTCCCAGCAGAATGTTCTTTGGACTCACATCTCCGTGGATCATGGTGAGAGATGTCTCTGCGGTTCTTCGGCTCAGGGAAAACAGTATCTGCTTAAGGTCGGGATGCCTCTCAGCGGTTGCTTCAAGATAGGGTTCCAGTCGTATCGCATGAAAAATACCCGTTTCTGGAAACCGCGCCCTGACTGCCGGGTCTGTTGCTGTTTCCCTATGGATCCGACCCAGAATCGTTCCGGCCATCGCCGCCTGGCGGCTATCAGCCCTTCCCGCGTGCAGTTCGGTTTTCCAAAGGCGGTGGGTTTGCGGATCAAGAAACTCCATCGCAAATAACATGGCCTGGCTATCCTGAGCCAATATAGTCGGGGCCGCCCCCGGCACAATCTCATTGGCACACTCATACCAGGCAACCTCATACTGGTTGCGTTCAACCGGTGCAAACCAGGCGGCCTCCACCTTTAGCTTGGACAGTGCACGTTTAACACAGTACTCCCGCCCCTCTGTGCATACCCGCCAGATATCTGATGATACCCCGCCGGTTAATGCCTCATAGGTGGCGCTTTCCGGCTCTGGAAGCAGGCCCAACCCCATCAAGCTCTCGAGCATCCCCTGGTCCGGTACCGCCAGCGTCGTGTCATTGGGTTGCATTTTCTACCTCTCTTCCTGTCAGAGCAACAAATTGCGCAAACGTTTGCACAAACACTTATATTAAATTATTTGTGCATTTTCAATAGTTGAGTAACATTATGTGCAATCGTTTGCATCCTTCTTTTGAGGCTCCATGGTTACTATTAAAGATCTCGCGACGAAGCTGGGAGTTTCTCCATCAACCATCACCCGCGCGCTGGCCGATAACCCACGCATCAGCGCCAAAACCAAACGCTTGGTTCGTGAGGCTGCGGCCGAGATGGGTTACGTAGCAGACAGCGCTGCGAAAACCATGCGCAATAAATTCAGTCCGCTGATTGGCCTGCTGATCCCCGACATTGAAAACAGTTTTTACGCCCGGATCGCCAAAGCCTTCTCAGATGTCTGCAACAGCCACGGCTTTCAGCTCACCCTGGCGGTGAGCGATGACAATAGCGCGATCGAGGAGCGCCACATCCACCAGTTAGTTGCGGCGCGTTGCGCAGGGATCGCTATTGTTCCAACCGCCACCCTGAGCCAGCAAAGCATCTCATTACTGTCTGCCCGAAATGCGGCTCAACTCATCCGCCGCAACAGCGAAATCAACACCGACTGGTATGGCATCAACGATGTGATGGCACTGCAAAATGCAACACGAGCGCTGTTGGAGCTTGGCCACCAGCGAATTGGTTTTATTTGTGGAACGTCCGAGTTGGTATCGGGCCGTGACCGTTTGCACGGCTACAGTACCGCTCTCCATGAAGCCGGAATTGAGCTCGCCCCCGAGCTCGTTATGAAGGGGCCTCCCAGGGCTTTTTTCGGCCAGCAATCCACCCACCGCCTGGCCAACCTAAACAATCCACCGACGGCGATCATCGCCGCCGGTGCCGGGTTAAGTGAGGGCATGCTGAGCTCGGTATCAGCGTGGCGCAACGCCGACCAGCAAAAAATATCCCTGATTGGATACAGTGATTGCAACGCCTTTCGATGGTGGGGAAACACAGGGCTGACCGCAATAGATCTACCGATTCGTCAAATCGCTACCGACCTGTGCACGACCCTGATCGACAGGGCTCGCAGCGAAGGGCCCTTTTTGCGCGAAGACTACCTCTACGACTCGCAGCTTATCTTGCGAGGTAGCGTTCACCCCTGCTAACAGGGGATGTCGTTTGAGACGATTAGGGGGAAATGGAGCGGGTGAGGGGAATCGAACCCCCGTAGTCAGCTTGGGAAGCTGGAGTTCTACCATTGAACTACACCCGCTTGAGAGGAGGTCGTTGGCAATTAAACACTAGAGGCCGGGCGTTGCGCAAGCTCCCTCCTGTCGCGCCCGTGCGGCAACCTAAGGTCTATAGTTACTACTAAACATTATTGATACCGCGCCGATAACGCATAAATAGCAATAAAAAAAACAGGCGCTATTTCATTAGCTCCCGACAGAGGCCCTCCGTGACGACCACCTCCTTTCCAACCACCCACCTCATCCCAGCGACCGCAGGATTATTTGCAGGGCTCTTCGTCGGGCTATCCGCCAATTTACTGTTACCGCCTGCCCTCGCGTTTCTTCTTGCTGCACTCAGCGCCGCCCTGGTGACCCTTTGGATAGCCAAGCGTGTGATTATTGCCCCCTCCGAGAAAATTATGGATTACGCGCTCAGGGTGTTAAAGGGTGAGAGCCCTCCCCTCCCGGTCCAGCGCGAGGAACAGCAGGTGCTCATGGCGCTCGAGGCGCTTACCAGCCGTTTGCAGTCGCTTGAAACTCGCAGTAGCCAGATCGCTATTGCCGCGGCCGAGGTGTCCCACCTGTCCGATAGCATCACCTCTAAAGTTCATGCCGAGGTGAGTGATATTGAAGATATCGGCGAGGCCGCGAGTCGCATTCAGGCCAACGCCAATCAGGTAAATCTATCTGCCGACGAAGCCGCTCACCTGGGTCAGGAAACTCTGGGTGCCAGCGAAGCTGGCCAGCTAGCGATAGAGACAGCGATGCAGCAGATGCGGGAAACCAGCGCCAAGGCGGAGGAAACCGCGGGCTTTGTCGCCAGTCTTGAGACCAAATCCAACCAGATTCAGCAGATCACCAGTGTCATCAGCGGAATCGCAGAGCAGACCAACCTGCTTGCCCTGAACGCTGCCATTGAAGCGGCCCGTGCCGGGGAGCAGGGGCGAGGTTTTGCCGTGGTGGCCGATGAGGTGCGCAATCTTGCGCAGAAAACCACCGAGGCCACCGACGAGATTGGCGTCATGATCGGCGGCATCAGTAGCGATATCCACCGTGCGGTTGAAACCATGGGATCCCTGGCCGAGGCGATATCCCAATCTGAACATAAAAACCAGGCCGTAGCGGATCAGCTCAACAGCATTCATTCGCTGGTGGGGAGCATGCAAGAGCAGGCCACCTCCATCTCCGACGGTGCCGCTGCTAATAAGGGAGAGGTTGACGGTATTGGCTCGGCGATCCACTCGGTTCAAACTCACTTGCATGATACAGAGCAAAGTGCCGAGCACGTATCCAGCCGGGCCCTTCAGGTGTCGGATGTTGCAGAGGAGATTCACTCCAGCCTGATGGAACTGGGGGTGGAATCATTGCACAGCCAGGTACGGCGCGAAGCCGAAAACGCCGCCAGCTCCATCGCGGCGCTGTTTGAAGAGGATATTGATCGCGGTGTCATTAGCCTCGATGATCTGTTCGATCGCAACTACCAGCCGGTCGCCAACACCAACCCACAAAAGTTCACAACCCGCTTCGATGAGTACACCGACCGGGTACTGCCTCCGATACAGGAGCCGATACTCGAACGCATGAGCGAACTTGCCTACGCCGGAGCCACCGACGATAAAGGGTATTTTGGTACCCACAACCGGCGCTACGCCCAGCCCATGACCGGCGACTACGAAAAGGACCTGCTGAACAGTCGCACCAAACGAATTTTTGGTGATCGCACTGGACAGCGCTGCGCTAAAAACACCACCCCATGCCTGCTCCAAACTTACAAGCGGGACACCGGAGAGGTGATGCACGACCTGTCGGTTCCTATCATGCTCCGGGGTCGCCATTGGGGCTGCTTCCGTGTCGGCTATCGGGCGGCGGAAGACTAGATGCGCGGCTCCCTGTGACGATTCTGGATCTCACCACCGAGCAACAACATGAGCTCAGGCAAAGCCTGTTGAGCCAACGCGACGAGTTGACCCAACAGTTGCACCAGGGCCTGGACAGCAGCGCCATCGTAGAGCTCGACCAGCAGGCCTTTGGCCGCGTATCCCGGCAGGATGCCCTGCTACAACAGAGTATGGCGAAAGCGACGGTACAGCAGGCCGAAGAGCAACTGCGACAGGTAACTCGGGCGCTGGCAAGAATAGAGAGTGATGACTTCGGTTACTGCGAACAGTGCGAGGAGCCCATTGGTTACGCTCGGCTTCGGGTTCGACCCGAAGCCCCCTGGTGCATGGCCTGCCAGAGCATGAGCGAACAGTAGTAGACCCTCTCCTGCCGCAAACCACAAGTACATAGGAAGTGCCGGTCCGGCAGGAGCACTGACCGGCCCGTCCATGACTCCCGCGACGACTGACAGGGACGTCAGGAGTGCCGACTTTTTTCAGGTCAGGCAGGAGCAGCTATCGGCCGCCCGTCCCTTTGATCGCTCCCGCGACCCACAAGGACGTGGGGAGTGCCGGCCCAGCAGGAGCACTGACCGGCCCGTCCATGACTCCCGCGACGACTGACAGGGACGTCAGGAGTGCCGATTGCGCAGGAGCAGCTATCGGCCGCCCGTCCCTGGGCATAAAAAAGGGCCACCTTGGGGGTGGCCCGAGCCGAAAACCGACACAACAGGTGTACCTACTACTTCATGGTGGGCATCACAAACTCGGCGCCACTGCGAATACCTGTGGGCCAGCGTGAGGTCACCGCTTTCTTGCGCGTATAGAAACGCACGCCGTCGGTGCCGTGCATATGCAAGGGACCGAACAGCGAGCGCTTCCAACCACCAAAACTGTGGAAAGCCATGGGCACAGGGATGGGGACATTGACGCCCACCATGCCAACCTGGATTTCGTGGGTGAACTGGCGCGCCGCGTCACCATCGCGGGTAAAGATTGCGGTACCGTTACCGTACTCATGATCGTTGATCATGCGTACCGCGGTGTCATAATCCGGGACGCGTACAACAACCAGCACCGGCCCGAAAATCTCCTCCTGGTAGATGGTCATATCGGTCGTCACCTGATCGAACAGACAGCCACCGATAAAATAGCCCTCTTCCCCACCCTGAACCCGCAGATCCCGGCCATCGACGAGCAACTTGGCACCCTGCTCGACGCCACTGTCAACGTAGCCCCGCACCTTGGCCAGGTGCTCACGGCTCACCAGGGGACCCATCTCCATGTCGGGGTTCATACCGTTGCCAACCTTCAACTCGCGCACCAGGGGCGTCAGTTTTTCGACCAGAGCATCCCCCACATCACCTACCGCAACGGCGACAGAGATCGCCATACAACGCTCACCCGCCGATCCATAGGCGGCTCCCATCAAAGCATTTACCGCCTGATCCAGATCTGCATCGGGCATCACCACCATGTGGTTCTTGGCCCCACCCAGGGCCTGCACCCGCTTGCCGTGGGCGCTGGCGGTGGCGTAGATATACTCGGCAATGGGGGTGGAACCCACAAAACTGACCGCTTCAATATCCTTATGGGTCAGCAATACATCCACCGCTTCCTTATCACCATTGACCACGTTGAAAACGCCATCGGGCAGGCCCGCCTGTTTCAGTAGCTCCGCCATAAAGAGGGGTGCACTGGGGTCTTTCTCGGATGGTTTCAGCACAAAGGTGTTACCGCAGGCGATAGCCACCGGATACATCCACATCGGCACCATAGAGGGGAAGTTAAAGGGGGTAATACCCGCTACCACGCCCAGGGGTTGGTTCAGTGACCAGGCATCTACCGAGGTACCCACCGACTCCGAGTGTTCACCTTTGAGCAGGTGGGGAATACCACAGGCAAACTCCACCACCTCAAGGCCACGAATCACTTCGCCCTTAGCATCACTATGGACCTTTCCGTGCTCCCGGGTAATCAGCTCTGCCAGATGATCAATATTTTGCTCAACCAGCTGCTTGAATTTAAACATCACCCGGGAACGGGTCAGGGGTGTTTTGGCCGCCCAGGCAGGAAATGCCGCTTTGGCGTTAGCGATCGCAGCTTCGGTTTCAGCCACACTAGACAGCGCAACGGTGCCGGTTTGCTCTCCCGTTGCTGGATTGTATACGGGCTGGGTGCGGTCGCCCGCAGCGGTAGCTTGGCCACCAACGTAGTTACTGAAAACTGTGGTCATCGGGATCACCTATAACGTGGAGGGGCCCTGCGCCCGAAGACGCAGGGGTAAAACAAAGAAAAGAGCGTGCTTAGCTGACGGAACGTGCCGCCTCGCTGATTGCCTCTGCGATGCGGTCGATCTGGGCCTTCTCGATAATCAACGGTGGTGACACCGCTATGATGTCACCGGTCGCCCGCACCAGTACACCCTTCTCAAAGCAGCGCAGGAACACTTCGTAACCGCGCTTACCCGCACCATCAGCAGAGGGGGCAAACTCAATGCCAGCGACCAGCCCCAGACTACGAATATCAATGATATTGGGGGCACCCTGAAGGCTATGCATCGTCTCTTGCCAGTAGGACTCGAGCTCCAGCCCACGGGCAAACAACCCGTCTTGCTCATAGATATCCAGCGTCGCCAGGCCTGCGGCGGCGGCTACCGGGTGACCGGAGTAGGTGTAGCCGTGGAACAGCTCAATCCCCTCCGGGCCATCCATAAAGGTGTTGTAGATATCATCACTGACAAACACCGCCCCCATTGGGATAGCGCCGTTGGTCAGCCCCTTGGCGGTCGTAATCATATCGGGCTTCACGCCAAACCGGTTTGCGGCAAATGCATCTCCGATACGACCGTAACCGGTAATAACTTCATCAAAAATCAACAAGATTCCGTGCTTGGTGCAAATATCACGAAGGCGTTGCAGGTAACCCTGCGGTGGCATGATAACCCCTGCTGAACCCGCAAAGGGCTCTACAATGACCGCCGCAATGGTCGAGGCGTCATGCAGGGCAACAATATTTTCAAGCTCGTCAGCAAGCTCGGCTCCGTTTTCGGGCAACCCCTTGGTGAAGGCGTTGGCCTTGATATTCAGGGTATGGGGTAGATGATCAACCCCATTAAGCAGAGAGCCGAAAAATTTACGGTTATTTACCAGCCCGCCCACGGAGATGCCGCCAAAACCCACACCATGGTATCCCTTCTCACGACCTACCAGACGCTGGCGTGTACCCTGCCCACGGAGACGGTGGTAGGCGATAGCGATTTTCAAGGCGGTATCTACCGATTCGGAACCCGAGTTGGTAAAGAACACGTGATCCAGCCCCTCGGGGCTGTGCTGTACCAGCCGCTCGGCCAGCTCAAAGGGCATTGGGTGACCCATCTGGAAGGGAGGGGCATAGTCGAGCTTGGCAATTTGGGCAGATACCGCCTCAGTAATCTGCTCCCGGCTGTGGCCCGCATTGCAACACCACAGCCCCGCTGTACCGTCGAGAATTTCACGGCCATCGTCGGTCTTGTAATACATGCCTTTGGCTTCGGTAAGAATGCGAGGAGATGCCTTAAACTGGCGATTCGCGGTAAATGGCATCCAGAAGGCGTCGAGACTGTTGGTTTTATCGTTCATTATTAGCATCTTCCTGTCGATGTTTTCGGTCCCTTGCACGGCGCTGGCTAAGTAGTGACCGCAGGGGATTTTGCCCAATAATATGTCAAATAAAACAAACAGTGAAGCCTATAAACCATTTTTTATAGGGTTTATTGCCCTCTACTGTTAAATATTTTGAAATAGCGGCCATCGGTGGTATCGTTTTCCCCATTCCGGCACCGACGCCGTTTTGCACTATTATATTTTACACTTGAACCAACCCTGGCATTGCAACAACGCACCGGGTTCAGCCTAACGAATCCTAGGAGAGCATCATGAACGAACAAAGAACCCTGGCGCACTGGCAGCAAATGGCCTCCACCGTCTCTATCGAGGGGCGCGCTTATATTAATGGTGAGTACGTCGATGCTCGTTCCGGGGAAACCTTCGACTGTGTGAGCCCGATTGATGGTCGCGTGCTCGCCAACGTAGCTTCCTGCGATAGCGCCGATGCGGATATCGCCGTCGCCAATGCCCGTGAAACCTTCAATAGCGGCGTATGGTCCCAGCAAGCACCTGCCCAGCGTAAGCGCGTGTTGATCCGTTTTGCCGACCTTATGATGGAGCATCAGCAGGAACTGGCCCTGCTGGAAACCCTCGATATGGGCAAGCCGATTTCCGACTCTCTCAGTATCGATATTCCCGCCGCGGCCAACAGTATCCGCTGGAATGGTGAGGCGATCGATAAAGTCTATGACGAGCTCGCACCCACCGCGCACGACCAGATTGGTATGGTAACCCGCGAGGCGATCGGGGTGGTTTCGGCAATCGTGCCCTGGAACTTCCCTCTGTTAATGGCGTGCTGGAAGCTGGGCCCTGCGCTGGCTACCGGCAACAGTATCGTCCTCAAGCCCTCCGAAAAATCACCGTTAACCGCGATTCGTATCGCCCAGATCGCCGTTGAAGCCGGTATCCCCAAGGGCGTTCTCAACGTGGTACCTGGTTTTGGCCATACCGTCGGTAAAGCGTTGGCGCTGCATATGGATGTGGATTGCATGGTCTTTACCGGCTCCACTCGTACGGCCAAACAGCTGATGATCTATGCCGGTGAATCCAACATGAAACGCGTCTGGCTGGAGGCCGGTGGCAAGAGCCCCAACATTGTGTTTGCTGACGCACCGGACCTGAAAGAGGCCGCCCGGGCTGCCGCCGACGCGATCTGCTTTAACCAGGGCGAAGTATGCACTGCCGGTTCACGGCTGCTTGTTGAAGAGAGCATCCGCAGCGAATTTGTCGCCATGGTGGCCGAACAGATGAAACATTGGCAGCCGGGTAATCCTCTCGACCCCAATACCAATATCGGCGCGGTAGTCGACCAGACCCAACTCAATACCGTTCTCGGCTTTATTGAAGCCGGTAAGGAAGCCGGTGCCGAAGTCTGTGGCGGCGGAGTGCAACTGCACAAGGAGAGTGGCGGTTTCTACGTCGCGCCGACCCTCTTTAATGGCGTCAATAACGATATGAAGATCGCCCGTGAAGAGATCTTTGGCCCGGTCCTCTCTTGCATCGGCTTTGACACCCCTGAACAGGCGATCCAGATCGCCAACGATACCGACTACGGCTTGGCAGCGGCGGTTTGGACCAGTAATCTGGGTAAGGCCCACCGCACGGCCAAAGCCTTGCGCGCCGGTTCCGTATGGGTCAACCAGTATGATGGTGGCGATATGACCGCTCCCTTCGGCGGGTTCAAACAGTCGGGTAACGGGCGCGACAAGTCACTGCACGCTTTCGACAAGTACACCGAGCTCAAAGCGACCTGGATCGCTATCTAGGCGCCTCACTTCGAAGCCGGCCCAGGCCGGCTTCGAACAACTTTCAAATCTCCGGTTCATTATCCCTCCTGTTGGTGAGTATTTAACCAACTCCGGCGATGGTATACTCTGCGCCCTCGCTTTTTGAACCTGATCCCATGACCGCCCCAAACCACCTCTTCTCCTATCGTAAATACTGGGCAGAGTGCTATGGCACCGCACCCTTCCTACCTATGTCCCGTGATGAAATGGATCAACTGGGGTGGGACAGCTGTGACATTATCATCGTCACGGGGGACGCCTACGTCGATCATCCCAGCTTCGGTATGGCGGTTATTGGCCGCTATCTGGAGTCCCAGGGCTTCCGTGTCGGCATCATTGCCCAACCGGACTGGCGCTCGAAAGACCCTTTTATGGCCCTTGGTGAGCCCAACCTCTTTTTCGGGGTGACGGCGGGCAATATGGATTCGATGATCAACCGCTACACCGCCGATCGACGTATCCGCAATGATGACGCCTATACCCCCGGGGATATTGGCGGAAAACGCCCCGACCGCGCGGTTACTGTCTACTCCCAGCGCTGCAAAGAGGCGTACAAACAGGTTCCTATTGTTATCGGTGGCATCGAGGCCAGCCTGCGACGATTGGCGCATTATGACTACTGGTCCGATAGCGTAAGGCGCTCAGTATTGTTCGACTCTACCGCCGATCTGCTCCTGTACGGCAATGCCGAGCGCGCCATCGCCGAGGTCGCCCACCGCATTGCCGGCGGAGAGACCATCGATCAGATTACCGATATTCGTGGTACCGCCTTCAAGCGAAAATCCGTTCCACAGGGCTGGTTGGAGCTCGACTCCACTCGTCTCGACCAGCCGGGGCGGGTGGAGGTGCATCCCCACCCCTACCATTACGGTAACGAGAGTAATCCCGAGGGAGACTGTGAAGGCAGCAGCAACCCTGAAGAGGCTCAGGTCGTACAACTGATCGACCCCGGTGCCCACAATACCGACCCCGAAAGTTCCTATATCCGTGTCCCCTCTTTCGAGAAGGTACGCAATGACCCGGTTTTGTACGCCCATACCTCCCGGGTGTTCCATCGAGAAACCAACCCGGGCAATGCCCGCCCCTTGGTGCAGGAGCATGGCAAGCAGCTTCTGTGGATCAACCCGCCGCCAATTCCACTAGAAACGGACGAGCTCGACGGCGTATTCGACCTCCCCTACCGCCGAGTCCCGCACCCGGCCTACGGCAAGGCCAAAATACCCGCCTATGAGATGATTCGCTTCTCCATCAACATCATGCGCGGCTGCTTCGGCGGCTGTACCTTCTGCTCGATCACCGAGCACGAGGGGCGCATCATCCAGAGCCGATCCGAGGCTTCGATTCTTGGAGAGATCGAAAAAATCAGAGACGACGTGCCCGGCTTTACCGGCACAATCTCCGATCTCGGTGGCCCTACCGCCAATATGTACCAGCTTAATTGTAAGAGCGACGAGATCCGCAACAGCTGCCGACGCCCCTCGTGCGTCTACCCCGGTATCTGTAAAAACCTGATCACCGACCACAGCCCCACCACCCAGCTTTACCGCAAGGCGAGGGCCATTCGCGGCGTAAAACGCATCGCAATCAGCTCCGGCCTACGCTATGACCTCGCCGTGGAAGACCCGGAATATGTGAAAGAGCTAGTGCAGCATCACGTTGGTGGCTACCTCAAGATTGCCCCGGAACACACCGAAGAGGGGACCCTCTCCAAAATGATGAAACCGGGTATGGGCACCTATCATCGCTTTAAGGAGATGTTTGATCACTTCTCTAAAGAGGTCGGTAAAGAGCAGTACCTTATCCCCTATTTTATTGCGGCCCACCCCGGCTGCAGCGATGAGGATATGCTCAACCTTGCGCTGTGGCTGAAAACCAACAAGTTCCGGGTTGACCAGGTACAGAATTTCTACCCCTCACCCATGGCCTACGCCACCGCCATGTATCACAGCGAACGCAATCCGCTGAAGAAAATCGGTTATAAGAGCGAGAAGGTTTACAGTGCACGTAACAAACAGCAGCGACGTCTGCACAAAGCACTACTGCGCTACCACGACCCCGATAACTGGCCAATGTTACGCGAAGCCTTGCGGAAAATGGGAAAATCTCACTTAATCGGGCGAGGGAAAACCCACCTGGTACCCGCCGATATGCCCGCCAGCGAACGCAGGCCAGCTCAGCGGCGGACGGCCCCCAGAACTCAACGGGCACTCACCCAGCATACCGGTTTGCCACCCCAGGGAACCCGTGGCGCACCGGCGAAAAGCGGTTCCAAAGCGCGCAAAAAGGGGCCCCGCAAGCCGCGTTAACGTGCCGCGAACAATAACGAAAAGGTGCTAAAACAGGGGTTGGCCAGGACTACCCGCCGTTGCAAGTCCACCTGTCCTAAGCGGATGGGTCTAGCCTGTGGAAAAACCAGCCCATGATTCTGCGCACCCGTTTTTCACATGTTATCCACAGGCTATACGGGCGTTATCAACAGGTTTATCACCAATTTATCAACAACACTCACCACCAAGCCAGGCACTGACTCGTTTAGCAATCCACTCCGGGTCTACATCGCCCGCTTCGCCCAACGGGTTACCCTCTCCTGCTACCACTTCGTGCTGGTACGCAGTGACGGCAAGGCGATAAAGCGCCTCTTCTGCCGGGTTACGCTTCAGCGGCAGGTGCTCTACGGCGATCCCTACCTCGGCAAATAACTCAATCGAGTCCCGCACGCGATAATCCTCTGCGTAGTACACCCGCTTTACGCCCCCCAAATTGATGAGCCGCTTGGCGCACATTCGGCAGGGCAGGTGGGTCACGAACACAAACTTGTCATAATGACGCGGTGCATCACAGTTGATTACGCCATTTTCCTCCGAGTGGAGGCAGCCGCAGGAACCCGGAATGTCGGTATCGCAGTGATTATGCAACCCCGACGCGTTACCGTTATACCCTACCGCAAATACCTTGCGATAATCGGTACTGGTAATAACCGTACCGACATTGAGGCGATGACAGGTTGAACGCTCGGCGATCTGGTAAGCAAACCCCATATACACATCGGCGAAACTGGGACGTCCCTGATCAATTTTGGGTGGCTGACTCACTCGACTCTCCTCAAGGTCACGACACTATAATATACGCAGCGAGTTGGTTTGGACATTTCACGAGCCTAACTCAACGCTGCCTGAATACAACCAGGATCATTGAAGCATGCTCGCACTCGCCCATCGGTAATCCATCAAACGACGGCAACAAGAGTCTGCCACCGAGTACCCAGCACCTTGCGCCACTGCCACCAAATAATTCCCCCCCCCCCTTTATTTTAAGTTTAACCGTAGGTTACTCTATCGGGCATAAAAACAAATAGACCGAGATGGACGTTGTAGGCTAATGAGACTAGCAAAAGTAGTACCGCTTTTAACAGCCTTGGCTATTGCCCCCTTTTCTACCCCCGGATTCACCCAGGACGATTATCGACTCACCGTTGGTGCCGGTGTATTTGACCCCTTAGGGTCAGGGACGACCGGCATGATCGCGCTCACCCTTGAGGGCGAACCCATCGAGGCTGCCTGGGATATCCGGCCCACCCTGCTTGGATTCACCATCGAGCAAAGCGGATACTACGTGGGCATGGGTGGCCATCGCGAGTTTGAGATCGATGACGACTGGAGGTGGGGGGTTGCCACCGGCCTGGGATACTACCATGAGGGCTCGGAAGATAATGAGCTCGGTTATGACCTGGAGTTTTTCACCCGCCTCTCCTTAAGCTACCAGTTAACCAATAAGCAGCTTATTCGTGGGGAGTTTGGCCATATCTCCAACGCCGGCCTGGGCGATAGTAACCCCGGTGCAGAGACGGTCACCCTGAGCTGGGTTACCCCTTTCTAACAACGTTGTAGGTGAATAAAGCTATAGGTCGTCGGTGACGATTTTGTAATAGTAATCCGGCTTTTTGCGCAACAGGCCGACTATTTCAGCGTCTATTTTCTCATCATCCACCATCGGCTGAATAATAGAAAATATCTCATCTACACTCATCCTTCCCTTGTAGGGCCGTGTCTGGGCTAATGCCTGAAATATGTCAGCCACCGCAATAATTCGCGATTCCCTATCGATCTGATCGCCACTTAGGCGAAAAGGATACCCGGAGCCATCAAGTCGCTCATGGTGGTTGGCCGCCCACACGCCGATGTTGGAGTTTGGAAAAAAATTCTGGAGGGTGTCTCGTGTATCCACCGTATGGCGTTTCATTTGGGAGTATTCGCGCTTATCGAGTCGCCCCTGTTTATGCAGAATCTCATCCGCCGTGCGTAGCTTGCCAACGTCGTGAAGGAGGCCCGCGATATAGACCTGCTGCCAATACTCCTCCCTGACTCCGGCCTCCTGCGCCAGCGCCATGGAAAGCAAGGCCACTTTTTCGGAGTGCTGGAATGTAAAGGGGCTTTTTGCATCGACGATATTGGCGAGAAAGCGCGCCAGCTCGATCACTTCAGGGGTTGAGAGCTGACGGTCATAACCGCTATTGGGGTTAAAACCTAAGCCAATCTGTTCGATCGAGTTGGCCTCCATGGTGTACCAGAATCCATCGATGTTGATTAACTCTGCCATTACCCTGGCGTATTCAGGATGAAAAATCTCACCCGCATTAGAGAGTACATTTTCTCCAATTACCGATTCATAGATCGTAACGATGTCCGGATGTTGCCCATTGAGGTAACGTGCGCGCAGAAAATCCAGACGATCAGCGAGAAACACCAAGGCGGTGACGTCCCGAATATCCGGCGCTAGTTCCACTTCCTGTAGATGAAGCCAGGGGGTGTGGTGATAGCGGATAACCTCTGCAAACCCTACAAGAGTGGAGCATTTGTGCAGCGCTTCGTAGCCACGAATGCAATGCCCCTCGCTACTTTCGGGCTCAAAACACCTTAGCAATCGCAAATGCTCTCTGCTGGAAGAGACCCCGCAGTCATGAATCAGACCGGCGAAATAGGTAAATTCCTGCTTGGCTTCTGGCCAGCCGAGCCGCTTCGCACACTCATAGGCCATATATCCCACGCGGTGGCCGTGATTAATGTCATCAATGCCGACGTAATCCAACGCCCTGGCCAGCATCAGTAGCGCATGGCGCAGATCTATTCGTATCTCCTGATCATTAACTTCCATATCAACGATCCCTAAGTGACGTGATGGTGGGATGATAATAGAGAGTCATCGTGGAATCGACCGTAGTGGCTACTTTTTATCCATCCCACGCCTGTAAGGTATCATCACATTTCCCCGGGAGGCGGTTTTTCTCCCAAAGCCCCAATCTGGCAACAGTTAGTAAAAATAGTAGCCGTCACCTTCTTTGATAGTTTGTTGACGAGAACCAGAATACTCAATGACCGGACTAATCAAAATTCGTCGATGCTCAGACAGGTCAATGAGTCTACAGTTTGGCCATGCCCACCCGGCGGACCTTATCTCTTCGGGGTCACCGGCATAGGCTTGCCGTTGTGGCGGGGTAGCCATAGCGAAATCACCGCCGCGACGCCTAGAAACAGTGAGGAAACCAGCAGGCAAACGGCTAAGCCGTATTCTTGGAATAACCAGCCCGACAGCACCGTGCCAACCAAGCGCCCCATGGCATTGGCCATGTAATAGAACCCCACATCCAACGAAACCCCATCCTCCTTGGCGTAGGAGACGATGAGAAAGCTGTGCAGTGAGGAGTTGATCGCAAATAGCGCTCCAAACAGTAGTAACCCGCCGATAATTACGCCTTCCAGACTGAGGGTTTTAACTAGCCCCGACCAAGGGTCAGCGATTCCCATGGCGATCATCAAGGGGATCGCAGCCAGCACGGCTGCCCAACCAAAAGCTGAGCGACCATCGGGTACCTGATCGCGGGTTCTACCCGTCACTTTTGGCGCAAACGCCTGCACCGCCCCGTACCCGATGACCCACAGCGCCAGAAAGCCCCCCACCTGGGTGTGGGTCCAATTGAGTTGGGTGCTCAGGAACACCGGCAGTGCCACTACAAACCACACATCGCGGGCGCCGAACAGGAACATTCGCGCCGCCGAGAGGATATTAACCGCCCGACTCTTGGAGAAGATGTCGCTGAATCTGGTTTTCTGTTTTGCCTTGCCCAGATCTTTCTTCAGGGTCAGCAGGGAGCCGACCAACACCAGCGCCAGCGCAGCCGCCATCGCCAGCAATGCGTCGCGGAACCCCAACCAGGCAAGCAATGCGCCACCAAGGAAAAATCCCGCCCCTTTGAGGGCGTTCTTGGAGCCCGTCAGCAGTGCGACCCATTTATAGAGGGAGCCTTGATGGCCGCTACCGGCGAGCAGTTTGATACTGCTCTTGGCGCTCATCTTGTTGAGATCCTTGGCGATCCCCGACAACGCCTGCGCCGCCATTACATAGGGCACGGAAAGTAGACTCGCCGGTACGGTCAGCATCAGCAAAGCCACCACCTGCATCGCTAGGCCGATATTCATGGTGCGGTTCAAGCCGATGCGGGCGCCGAGCCAGCCTCCAACCAGGTTGGTCACGACACCAAAGATCTCGTAGAACAGGAACAGCATGGCGATCGACAGTGGAGAGTAACCGAGCTGATGGAAGTGCAGCACCACCAGCATGCGCAGGGCACCATCGGTGAGAGTAAAGCCCCAGTAGTTGCCGGTCACCAGCATATACTGGCGAACCGCCTGCGGGTCCGGGGCAACTACCTGGTTGTGATCGACCATGCGCTGTACGACTCCTTAAACGCCGGCTAATACCAGCTTTCTCGCCAGCTCGACGGTACGGGTGGCGTAGCCCATCTCGTTGTCGTACCAGGCGTAGAGCTTCACCAGGGTGCCGTTCACCACCCGGGTAAAGGCGGGGTCGAGTATGCCGGAGCGGTTGTCGCTGCGATAATCGATCGACACCAGCGGACGCTCCTCGTAACCGAATATCCCCTTCAGCTCACCATCTGCTGCTTGCCGGAACAGTGTATTGATCTCCTCGGCGCTGGTCTCGCGGCTCAGCTCGAATTGAGCATCGGTAATCGAGGCGTTGGCCAGTGGCACGCGCACCGCATGGCCATCCAGGCGCCCGCGCAACTCCGGGTAGATCTCCATGATGGCGGTGGCAGAGCCTGTAGTGGTGGGGATCAGCGACATACCGCACGCCCGGGCCCTGCGCAGATCCTTGTGGGGCTGGTCGAGAATACTCTGGGTGTTGGTAATGTCGTGGATGGTGGTAAACGCGCCGTGCTTGATGCCGATCGCCTCGTGCACCACCTTGACCATGGGTGCCAAACAGTTGGTAGTACAGGATGCAGCAGTAACGATCGGATGCTGATCGCGGTCATAGAGGTGGTCGTTAACCCCCATCACCACATTCAGCACTCCCGGCTCCTTCACCGGAGCAGTCACCACCACGCGCTTGACGCCTTGATCCAGATAGGCCTTGAGTGCGTCGCTGTTTTTGAACTTGCCGCTGGCTTCAATCACCAGATCACAGTCGGACCAGTCCGCCTCTTCGATCGATTTATGGGTGGTGAAGTGGATCCTCTTGCCGTCAATACTCAAGCCCTCACCTGCGGTTACCGCTTCGTGGTGCCAGCGACCGTGTACCGAGTCAAAGTTGAGCAGGTGGGCAAAACACTCGGCATCGGCCGCCGGGTCGTTGATCTTGACGAACTCAAACTCCGGCCAGCCCCAGGCGGCACGCAGCGCCAAGCGTCCCATGCGGCCAAAACCATTGATACCAATACGAACAGTCATGAATTACTCCTTAGCAGGTTTACTTAGTCAGTCTGATGCCAGCCATTGTTCGATGTCGCTGCGGTGCGGGATCGAACCACTGTGAACCAGCTTTCCATCCACAACGACCGCCGGCGTGCTCATCACTCCATACTCCATCATCACCTGTGGATCGGCCTCTTTGATGACACCCACCTCAACGTTAAGCTCCTTGGAAATTCGTTCAATGGTCTCTGCGGTTTTGTTGCATTTTGCACAGCCAGAACCCAGCACTTTGATCGTTTTCATCCTGTTGCTCCTTGCGTTAAACAACCCAGGGTGTGGCCAGATTGTAGATCCAGCCCACCAGCGTAAAAGAAACCAGCAGCAGTGCAAACAGAATCGCCAGCAGCCGCCACTGCATCACCTGCTTGAGCAGGATAAATTCGGGGAAACTCGCCGCCACCGTACTCATGCAGAACGCCAGGGTGGTTCCCACCGGCAGGCCATGGGTGATCAGGCTTTCCATCACCGGGATCACCCCGGTGGCGTTAGAGTAGAGAGGGATGCCCAGTACGACCGCCGCCGGCACCGTCCACCACTGGCCGTCACCGAGGTGCTGCTCGATCCAGCCCTGGGGAACGAAACCATGCAGTGCAGCGCCCAGCCCCACACCGATAAAGACCCACTTCCAGACCCGGCTGAAAATATCTTTCAGCTCATCCACGGCGAAACTGTGGCGCTCCGCCAGAGTGAGGGTCCCAGCGGCGGCAGCCGCCGGGACCGGCGCGGACGCCTGCTCGAACGCCTTACGGGCGAAGGGCTGCAGCAGCCGCTCCGCACGAATGCTATCGAGAAAAAATCCGCCGAGAACGCCGACCGTCATGCCGATCACTACGTAGGCGATAGTAAATTTCCAACCCAGCAGGCTGCCCAGCAAAACGATCGCTACCTCGTTGATCAGCGGCGAGGTGAGCAGAAAGGCCATGGTGGTGCCGATGGGGATACCCGCGGAGGTAAAACCAAGAAACAACGGAATGCTGGAACAGGAGCAGAACGGCGTGATCGCACCAAAGGTGGACCCCAATCCATAGCCGACAAAACGACTTCTCCCCGCCAGATAATCCCTTACCCGCTCGATGCGTAATGATGCCCGTACCAGGGCGATCAGATAGATCATCACCATCAGCAACGCGAAAATCTTGCTGGTGTCTTCTACGAAAAAATGCAGTGCGGTACCCAACCGCTCGGTTGGATCAAAGCCCCACTGGCCGTAAACCAGCCAGTCGGCAAAAGAGGTAAACCACGCCAACATAGTTATTATCCCGCGCTGGTAGATTTTGTCTCAGATTCAGGTACCGGTTCGGGTGCGAACCAATGCCCGGTTCGATTAACAAAGGCCACCAGCGACAACATCACCGGCACCTCCACCAATACGCCCACTACTGTGGCCAGGGCGGCACCGGAGTGAAGGCCAAACAGCGAGATCGCCACCGCCACCGCCAGCTCGAAGAAGTTGGAGGTGCCGATCAGACAGGCGGGGGCGGCAATATTGTGGGGCAGTTTCCATCGCAGCGCCCAGATGTACGCAATGGCGAAGATCCCATAGGTCTGCAGCAACAGAGGGATCGCAATCAAGACAATGGTTTGCGGCTGGGTAAGGATTGTTTCGGCCTGAAACCCGAACAGCAGTACCACGGTGGCCAGCAGACCGATCACCGACCAGGGTTTGAGCCAATGAACAAAGTCATCCAGCGCCCGTGTACTGCGCTTGATCAATCGCTGCCGAGTGATTACCCCGGCGATCAATGGCAGTACCACATAGAGCACGGTCGACAACACCAGCGTCTGCCAAGGCACCTCCACATCGCTGATACCCAGCAGAAACGCGGCGATGGGCGCAAAAGCGAACACCATAATCAGGTCGTTCACCGACACCTGCACCAGGGTGTAGTTGGGGTCACCTTTGGTCAGTTGGCTCCAGACAAACACCATCGCCGTACAGGGCGCCACACCCAGCAGGATCATACCCGCGATATATTCACTGGCCGACTGCGGATCAACCCAGCCGGCAAAAAAGACTTTAAAAAATAGCCAGCCCAGCGCGGCCATGGTGAAAGGCTTGATCAGCCAGTTGATCACCAGGGTTAGCACCAGCCCCCTGGGCCGTTTGCCGACATCTTTGATCGCGGCAAAATCCACCTGAATCATCATCGGGTAGATCATCACCCAGATAAACAGCGCCACGACTAAATTTACATGGGCGTACTCAAGGGTCGCGACAACCGCGAAGATTCCGGGGAAGGTGTTACCCACCGCAACCCCCACCAGGATACAGAGCCCCACCCACACCGTCAGATACCGCTCAAAAAGTCCCATCCTTATCTCTCCTTAATAAGTACTAGCAGCAGGCAATCTGGCGTTCGGGTCGATCGCCCATACGTTGTAGGCGTTGTTGATCCCCGGCCAGTTGTCGGCCGCCAGCGCCGGCGACACTTTGCAGTACCTCAACAATCCAACGATCAAGTTCGGGATGAAGCTGATAGAAGATCCACTGACCCTGCCGGGTATCCAGTAACAGGCTGCAGTTGCGCAGCTGCGCCAGATGCCTCGATACCTTGGGCTGAGAAAGGTCCAGCGCCGCTGCAATTTCGCACACACACAGCTCCCCCTCTGCCTGAATCAACAACAGGGTGCGCAGGCGGGTTTCGTCACTCAGGCATTTAAAAACATTGGCTGGAACATACGGCATATCGCTTACTCTTTTTTCAATGTCACCAAGGCGAACAGCTTTATCCCCTCGGCGACCTCTTGCGCCATCTTTTTGAATCCGTCTGGCCCGAGCCTTTTAGGGTCGGGGAAATTCCAATGAAGATTTTAGTAGTTGGCGCGTATCGGCAAAGTCACCGGTGCTGGAAATATCGAACTGCTCTGCATAAAAGTGTCGCGCCAGCGCCTCGGCCATCTGTGAGCTGGCCGAATTCTCGGAACATACAAATAACAGATTAACCTTGTTCACCGAACACTCTTTAATACGCATATACGCTTATTCATATATATTAGTCGGTTCGGTGGCGAAATCAACGGCAAAAGGTTCTGTTGTAATCCCCCCATTTATAACCAGGTTTTTCGCTAAGGGATTAAGGCGCTTCTATTAGTTGCCTTGGTGGGGCACTTACGATAACGGTATTTAGTCGCCTATTATTGGATTGCCAGGGGCACTGATTCCTCAGTAATTGGGCATGTGAAATACTGCCAATTTGAGATCCGACAACACATGATGCCCTCGACTAGCGGCGGGGCTTAGGTAAGCGTTGGGAGCGGCCCGGGGATGATACCTCATTTCACCCCACCACTATCCCATACCATTTTATGTTAGCTATTCGACCGTGACAGATTTTGCCAGGTTTCTAGGTTGGTCAACGTCGGTGCCCTTTATGATGGCAACGTAATAGGAGAGAAGCTGCAATGGAATGGTATAAACGATCGGTGCAATCAGGTCATCTACCCGATTAAGAGTAAGCACCTCAACCGTGTCTCCTTCCATCAATCTCGCATCAGTGTCTGCAAACACGTAGAGCAAACCGCCGCGAGCCCTCACCTCTTCCATATTGGATTTTAGCTTCTCAAGGAGCTCGTTGTTGGGTGCGACAACAACCACCGGCATATTGGTATCGATTAACGCCAGCGGGCCGTGCTTGAGCTCTCCGGCGGCATAGGCTTCAGCATGGATGTAGGAGATCTCCTTAAGTTTTAGCGCTCCCTCCATTGCGATGGGGTACTGGCTTCCACGGCCAAGGAAAAGGCTATGCTGCTTGTCTGAAAAAGCTTCGGCCATGTTTTCGATATCGCCACTAAGGGATAGTGCGCTTTCGATAACAGAAGGCAGTGATCGAAGTGAAGAAACCAGTTCGGCTTCCTTCGCTTCGCTTAGATCGTTATAACGACCTATTGCCCCGACCAGCATCAGCAGGGACACGAGTTGGGTGGTAAATGCTTTGGTCGAAGCAACACCTATTTCTGCCCCCGCACGGGTCATAAAGGCGAGATCGGATTCACGCACCAAGGATGATCCGGGAACATTACACAGGGTTAGCGATGCCATGTATCCGGACTCTTTGGCCAGACGTAGCGCCGCCAATGTATCCGCTGTTTCTCCCGATTGAGATATGGTAACGAACAGGCTATCGGCAGGAACAAAGCTCTTTCGGTAACGGAATTCAGAGGCTATTTCAACGTTGCATTGAACACCTGCAACCTCTTCAAACCAGTATCGAGCCACCATGCCAGCATGGTAACTCGTTCCACATGCTATAATTTGAACATTTTTCACTTTAGAGAAAATGCTTTCCGCTTTTTCTCCAAAAGATTCCACCATAATTCTGTTTTTTTCGAGACGATCTTCAAGTGTATTTCTTACCGCGCTTGGCTGTTCGTGAATCTCTTTGAGCATGTAATGCCGGTAGGTACCCTTATCACCAGCATCGTGATCTAAATCACTCTCAATAATTTTTCGCTCAACTTTTTTTCCGGAACGATCAAAAATCGTTACCTGGCTACGAGTAAGCTCGCACACATCGCCCTCTTCCAGATACTGGAAGCGACGAGTAACAGGGAGCAATGCCAATTGATCAGACGCCAAAAAGTTTTCACCAATCCCTAAACCAACAACCAATGGACTACCGGAACGAGCCGCTACCAAACGACTAGGGTCTCGACGGTCCATAACAACCGTTCCATAGGCTCCTTCGAGCAATTTTACTGAAGCAGTAACAGAAGATAACAAATCGTCATTTTTAATTAGCTCGCGATGTATCAAATGAGCCATCACTTCGGTGTCAGTTTCTGACTTAAAGATGTAACCGGATTGCGATAATTCATCACGTAATGCTTCGTGATTTTCGATTATACCGTTATGAACAATAGCAAGATCGCCAACAGACACATGGGGATGAGCATTTCGCTCACTCGGAACACCATGAGTAGCCCAACGTGTGTGCGCGATTCCAGTTCCACCTGTGAGTGGATGTTGGGTTAGGGCTTCTTCGAGTTCAGCAACTTTTCCTACGCGCCGGAGCCGGTGTAGATCACCTTTTCCGTCAACAATCGCCATACCCGCAGAGTCGTATCCGCGATACTCAAGACGCCTTAACCCCTCAAGCAAAATATCCGCTACGTCTCTTTGGGCTACCGCTCCTACAATTCCACACATATCTTTTTCCTTATTCGGTGCGCTGTCGGTTAGTTATCCTGTTTGACCGGTCTTTGCCAACCGGACAGGTTTTTCTGGCGGCCGCGTGCCACCGCAAGCTCACCATCGTCTACCGACTTGGTAATAGTGGATCCGGCACCGGTCGTTGCGCCTTCACCCACTGTTACCGGCGCTACTAAAGAGGTATTAGAACCAATAAAAGCGCCGTGTTTTATCTGGGTCTTGAACTTGTTAACGCCATCGTAGTTACAGGTGATGGTGCCAGCACCGACATTTACCCTCTCACCCAACTCAGCGTCGCCTACATAACTTAGGTGATTAATCTTACTGCCTGCTCCGACGAGGGTTTTTTTGGTTTCTACAAAATTACCGATCTTCGCATTGGCCTTCAATTCCGTACCAGGTCGCAGGCGGGCAAAAGGCCCGACTTCGCAGTGTTGGCCAACCACTGCTTGCTCAAGTACAGAGTTGGCTTTTATGCGGCTCCCTGCGCCGACCAGAGTGTCGCTGATCACGCAGTTAGGACCAATACTAACCCCGTCTGCAAGGCGAACCTCACCCTCGAACACACAGTTAACATCGATCACCACATCATTACCCACAGTCAAAGTCCCGCGCACATCGATACGGGCGGGATCCAACAGTGTAGCCCCTTCTGCCATAAGACGTATGGCTTCACGATGTTGATACCAGCGTTCCAATCCAGCCAACTGCTGACGGTTATTAACCCCCTGCACCTCCTGCTCGACCGGTGCGTTGCAGGCGACCACCCGCCCGCCTTCGGCCACCGCCATAGCGACAATATCTGTCAGGTAATACTCCCCCTGAGCATTGTCGGCATTCAGGGCCGGCAACCAACGTTGCAGGTTTTCGGCCACTGTCGCCAGAATACCGGTATTGACCTCGGTCATGGCTAACTGCGCCTCGGTGGCGTCCTTGTGTTCTACAATTCCGGTAACACTACCTTGGGGGTTACGCACGATGCGACCGTAACCACTTGGGTTATCCAGGTTGACGGTTAACAGAGATAGAGGGGCATCATCCAGCGAACCCACCAATTCGATCAGGCTGTCGGCACTGGTGAGGGGCACATCACCATAAAGCACCAGTACCCGGTCAGCACCCGCCAGATTGGGTAGCGACTGGGCGACCGCATGGCCGGTTCCTTTCTGCTCTGTCTGCTCGACCCAGGAGACATCCAACCGGTTAAGGCGCTCTTTTACCTGCGCTCCGCCATGACCGATCACTACATGAATATTGCCCGAGCCAAAGTGGCTGGCGCACTCCTGCGCCCGCTCGATAACGTGCTGAACCATCGGTTTACCCGCAACGCAATGGAGCACCTTGGGTAACGCGGATTTCATACGGCTTCCCTGACCCGCTGCCAGAATTACAATGTCAACACGCATACAAACAACCTGTGTGTAAATAGGGTTATCAATAGTGAAATTACAAACAAAAAAAGGGCAGTCCGCAGACTGCCCTTATTTTAGCATTTCCAGGTCCACGATTATTTGCGGATTTTATCACGGATCTGCCTGAGGGTTCGCAGCTGCGCACTCGCCTCTGCTAACTGCGCCGCAGCACGGGAATAATCCAGTTCAGAGCTTCGGTTGGCGAGCTCTTGCTCCGCTTCCCGTTTAGCTTCTTCAGCAGCAGCCTCATTCATATCGTCGGCACGCAACGCGGTGTCTGCCAACACCTTGACGTTGTTCGGCTGAACTTCCAGGTAGCCACCGGAGATATAGTAAATCTCCTCTTCGCCGCCCTGCTTGATGATCCGGATAGGACCCGGCTTCAAGCCTGTCAGCAGGGGCGCGTGACCGGGCGTTACACCCAGTTCACCTTCGCTACCGTAGGCGATAACCGTCTCCACCAATCCGGAGAAGATCGCCGATTCAGCGCTGACGATGTCACAATGTACTGTCATTGCCATCGTTATTTGCCTCTTGTCGGTTTAACCATTAGAGCGGTCGCCGAAGCGACCGCCGGCCACAACTTACAGGTTCTTCGCTTTCTCGACAGCTTCGTCGATCGAGCCAACCATGTAGAACGCCTGCTCAGGCAGGTTGTCATACTCACCGGACAACAGACCCTTAAAGCCTGCAATGGTGTCCTTCAGGGAAACGTACTTACCGGGAGAGCCGGTGAATACTTCCGCTACGAAGAATGGCTGCGAAAGGAATCGTTCGATCTTACGGGCACGGGCAACGGTCAACTTGTCCTCTTCAGACAGCTCATCCATACCCAGAATCGCGATGATATCTTTCAGTTCCTTGTAACGCTGCAGGGTACCCTGAACGCCACGGGCCACGTCATAATGTTCCTGACCAATCACCAGGGGATCAAGCTGACGGGAAGTAGAGTCAAGCGGGTCGATCGCAGGGTAGATACCTTTGGCGGCGATGTCACGGCTCAATACTACGGTCGCATCAAGGTGAGAGAAGGTGGTTGCAGGCGAGGGGTCGGTCAAGTCATCCGCCGGTACATAGACCGCCTGGATCGAGGTGATAGAACCGGTCTTGGTAGAGGTGATACGCTCCTGAAGACGACCCATCTCCTCTGCCAGAGTAGGCTGATAACCTACCGCAGAAGGCATACGACCCAAGAGAGCAGATACTTCGGTACCGGCTAGGGTGTAACGGTAGATGTTATCGACAAACAGCAGTACATCCTTACCTTCGTCACGGAATTTCTCCGCCATGGTCAGGCCGGTCAGGGCAACACGCAAGCGGTTTCCTGGAGGCTCGTTCATCTGGCCGTAAACCATCGCTACCTTGGATTCCTGAGGCTTCTCAAGGTTTACTACACCCGCTTCCTGCATCTCGTGGTAGAAGTCGTTACCCTCACGAGTACGCTCACCAACACCGGCAAAAACGGACAGACCGGAATGCTTGAGGGCGATGTTGTTGATCAGCTCCATCATGTTGACGGTCTTACCAACACCGGCACCACCGAACAGACCAACCTTACCGCCCTTCGCGAAAGGACAAACCAGATCGATAACCTTGATGCCGGTTTCCAGCAGGTCCGAAGACGCGGACTGCTCGGCATAGGTAGGCGCTTCACGGTGAATGGAGGCACGTGTCTGCTCACCAATTTCACCACGCTCATCGATAGGGTTACCCAGCACGTCCATGATACGACCGAGGGTTTCAACTCCTACGGGTACCATGATGGGTGCTTCGGTGTTATCAACATTCAAACCACGGCTCAAACCTTCGGTAGAGCCCATGGCAATGGAGCGCACGATACCGTCGCCCAATTGCTGTTGAACCTCGAGAGTGGTTTCTTTCCCTTCGACCTTCAAGGCATCAAACACCTTGGGTACGCTGTCGCGGGGAAACTCCACGTCGATCACGGCACCGATGATCTGTACAATACGTCCGCTACTCATAAGTAGGATCCTCTATAAATACTCATTGGTCATCGACGCCTTAAACGGCCGCCGCACCACTAACAATTTCAGAAATTTCTTGGGTAATCGCAGCCTGACGAGCCTTGTTGTAAACCAACTGCAGTTTATCAATAAGCTCACCCGCGTTATCGGTCGCACTCTTCATCGCAACCATCCGCGCAGCCTGTTCACAAGCACCGTTTTCGACCACTGCCTGATAAACCTGTGATTCGATATAACGAATCAGCAAACCATCCAGCAGGTCCTTGGCATCGGGCTCATAGATATAGTCCCAATGATGCTTCAAAGCCTCGTCTTCATCTGCTGGCAAAGGCAATAATTGCTCATCAACCGGAGTCTGAGACATGGTGTTTACAAAGTTGTTGTACACCAGGAACAAACGATCGATCTTGCCTTCATCATAGGCATCGAGCATCACCTTAACGGCACCAATTAGATCCGCGATATTGGGCTGGTCACCCAGATCACTGATCGCCGCAACAACGTTTCCACCGTAGTGACGGAAAAACGCTCCCGCTTTTTTACCTACTACACAGATATCAACCGCTGTGCCCTGATCGGACCAGGTCTTCATCGATTTGATTGTGTGCTTGAACAGGTTGATGTTCAGGCCACCACACAATCCACGATCGGTGGATACTATGATGTAACCAACACGCTTGGCTTCACGCTCTTTCATATAGGCATGCTGATACTCGGGTGACGAGTTTGCAACATGGCCCACCACCTCACGAATACGCTTCGCGTAAGGGCGGCTGGCTTCCATACGATTTTGAGCTTTACGCATCTTGCTCGCTGCCACCATCTGCATGGCGCCAGTGATCTTCTGCGTATTTTTAATGCTACCAATCTGTGTACGTATCTCTTTTCCGACTGCCATATCTCACCTTTATCTGGTTGCTGGCACTACCCAGGGGTAGTACGGAAAAGTCAGCCGTTATAACGACTGACCTCTCACTTGTTACCAGGTTTGAGTTGCCTTGAATTTCTCCAGCATCTCTTTCAAGGTGTTCTCGATCTCGTCGGTATAAGCACCGCTTTCTGCAACCTGAGCCATCAATCCAGCGTACTCGCTGTTAGCGTAGGCGATCAGGGCTGATTCGAAATCCAGAACTTTGTTCAGCTCAACGTCCTTCAGGTAACCTTTTTCAGCAGAATAAAGGCTGACAGCCATCTCGGCGATGTTCATCGGAGAGTACTGCTTCTGCTTCATCAGCTCGGTTACACGCTCACCATGCTCAAGCTGGGCACGGGTTGCTTCATCAAGGTCAGAGGCGAACTGGGCGAATGCCGCCAGCTCACGATACTGGGACAGCGCGGTACGAATACCACCACTGAGCTTCTTGATGATCTTGGTCTGTGCTGCGCCACCCACTCGGGATACGGAGATACCGGGGTTGATCGCAGGACGGATACCGGAGTTGAAAAGATCGGTTTCCAGGAAGATCTGACCATCGGTGATGGAGATTACGTTGGTCGGTACGAATGCAGATACGTCGCCGGCCTGTGTCTCGATGATCGGCAGAGCGGTCAAGGAACCGGTCTGGCCTTTCACTTCACCGTTGGTAAAGCTTTCTACGTAATCCGCATTTACACGAGCAGCACGCTCAAGCAGACGGGAGTGGAGGTAGAACACGTCACCAGGATACGCCTCACGTCCAGGGGGACGCTTCAGCAATAGCGAGATCTGACGGTAGGCCCAAGCCTGCTTGGTCAGATCATCATAGATGATCAATGCATCTTCACCACGGTCACGGAAGTACTCACCCATGGAGCAGCCGGAAAACGGTGCAAGATACTGCAGGGCTGCAGAATCAGCTGCGCCAGCGTTGACCACAATAGTGTGATCCATCGCACCGTGCTCTTCCAGCTTGCGTACCACGTTGGCAATAGAAGACTGCTTCTGGCCAATGGCGACATAGACACACTTAATACCGGTGCCTTTCTGGTTGATGATGGTGTCGATCGCGACGGCAGACTTACCTACCTGACGGTCACCGATGATCAGCTCACGCTGACCGCGGCCGATCGGAATCATGGAATCGATCGCCTTGAGACCCGTTTGCACTGGCTCATCAACAGATTGACGGGCGATTACACCGGGAGCGACCTTCTCAACCGGAGAGGTCAAATCTGTACCCAGCGCACCTTTTCCGTCGATCGGGTTACCCAAGGTGTCAACCACTCGACCAAGAAGCTCAGGGCCAACCGGTACTTCGAGGATACGACCTGTGCAGCGAGCGGTACCGCCCTCTACCAGAGACTCGTAACTACCCAGGATTACAGCGCCGACTGAGTCACGCTCAAGGTTCATGGCCATGCCGTAAAGGCCGCCATCGAATTCGATCATTTCGCCGTACATTACGTCTGCCAGGCCGTGAATCCGGACGATACCGTCGGATACGCTGACAATGGTGCCCTCATTACGGGCTTCAGAAGTGGTATCGAGCTTTTCGATACGCTTCTTGATAATTTCGCTGATCTCAGCGGGATTTAGTTGCTGCATGCCTTTATCCTCAAATCCTAATTCAATTAGGAGTTAATCGCCTCGGCTAGTTTCGAGATTTTGCTGCGAACAGATGCATCGATAACCAGGTCGCCTGCGCGAATGACTACTCCACCGATAAGTTCGGGATGAGTTTCGCTACTCAGGTTTACGTGTCGATCCAGCTTCTTGCTCAATGCCTGCGCCAGTGCGTCCTGTTGCTTCTTGCCCATATCGAAAGCGGTTTCAACGGTTACGTCGACCTGCTTGTCTAATTGAGTTTTGAAGTTTTCGAACAAAACGAAAACCTCAGGCAACAACGCGAGACGGTTGTTTTCGGCCATAACCGAGAAGAAGTTTTTAGCCTCTTCATTAAGTTTGCCATCGCAGATATCTACGAAAGCGGCGGCCTTCTGTTCACGACTCAATTCCGGATGATCCAGGAACAATACCACGGACCGATCCTGGGCTACCGCAGCACCAAGCTCAAGCATGCTGGCCCAAAGGTCCAGCTCACCAGAGTCCTGGGCCGCCTCGAACGCTGCTTTAGCGTATGGCCTGGCTACTGTCGTTAACTCTGCCATTATTAACCTCTATCAAAGTTCTTTAGCGAGTTTGTCGAGCATCTCGCTGTGAGCATTCGCGTCGATAGAGGACTGCAGAATCTTCTCAGCACCAGCAACGGCTATCGCCGCTACTTCCGCACGAAGCGCTTCCTTAACCCTATTCTTCTCCTGCTCAATCTCTGATTGTGCAGCAGTAAGCAGTCGATCACCCTCTAAGCGGGCCTGTTCTTTGGCCTCGTCGATGATCTGGCTGGAGCGTTTGTTCGCCTGGTCGATCAAGTCAGCAGCTTGCTGCTTGGCTTCGCGCAATTCCTGACCGGCTTTTTTCTTAGCCAGGTCAAGATCGCGAGAAGCTCGTTCAGCTGCGCTCAAACCGTCGGCGATGGACTTTTTACGTTCCTCCATCGCCGCCAGAATTGGCGGCCAAACATGTTTCATGACCAAGTAAACGAATATGCCAAACGCAATCATCTGGCCGATAAACGTTAAATTAAAATTCACACGGCTTCTCCGTTAAATAGGAATTGATGTCGTGGGGTTTCTAATTAGGCTGCCAGCACGAACAGGATATACATACCCAAACCAACACCGATCATAGGAACGGCGTCAACCAGGCCCATTACGATAAAGAATTGAGCACGCAGCATAGGAATCAGTTCTGGCTGGCGAGCACCACCTTCCAGGAACTTGGAACCCAGGATTCCTACACCAATAGCTGCACCTACAGCACCCAGACCCATCAGGATGCCACTTGCGATTACTAACAGAGCAGTTGCTTCAGTCACTGTTTTATCTCCAAATTTACTAAGGTTGGTTATTAAAAAGAAAAAGCTTTAGTGATCTTCACCTGTGTCATAAGCCATGCTCATGTACACGATGGTCAAAACCATAAAGATAAACGCCTGCAGAGAGATGATCAGTATGTGGAACATCGCCCAAACGAGCTGGAGGCCACCACCAAAGATTCCCATCAGGAACCCGCCACTGAACATCAGAGCGATCAGGATAAAGATCATCTCACCAGCGTACATATTGCCGAACAGTCGCAGACCGAGAGATACCGGCTTAGCGATCAGGTTGACAAACTCCAGGACAAAGTTAATAGGTACGAAAAACGCCTGAAGTGCTATGTTCTTGCTGCTAAAGGGGTGTAGGCAGAGTTCACCCATGAACCCTCCAATTCCCTTCTCGCGGACACTGTAAAATAGAATCAGTATAAAGATGCAGGTCGCCATACCCAGTGTGATATTAGGGTCAGTTGACGGCACAATCTTGAAAAATACATGGTGAGGATCAGCGCCAAACACACTCACACCGACAATCTTGGCGATTTCGGGTATCAGGTCTATTGCCACCAGGTCCATCAGGTTCATAAAGAACACCCACACCAGAATCGTTAGCGCCATTGGCGCGACCATCGGGTTTTTGTAGGGGAACATGCTGCTGACGTTGCTTTGTACAAACTCAATAATGGTCTCAACCACATTCTGCATTCCCGTAGGAACGCCACTGGTCGCTTTTTTAGCAACACTGCGGAACATCCAGTAGAACACCGCACCTAACAGGATGGATATTGCCATACTGTCAACGTTTAGTGCCCAAAACCCCATATCGGCTGCTTCTTGCCCTGAACCTGCAAAAGTCCAAAGTGATTCAGACAATACAGAGCCATCCCCGCGCTGATACCCAGCAGGGAGCTGACCATAGGTGAGGTTAGTGAGGTGGTGTTGAATATACGACGATGCGGTAATTTCAGTTGCCATACCTAGATCTCAAACGTTGTTAACTGTCGTTCAATCGCCCAACTAACAAAGGCGACAGACTGTTGATCATCAATACAATAAAGAAAGTCATAAATAACGGGAATGCACTCAACGGGGTAACAAACACAAACACACCCGCAAACAACACCGCAGTGAGACCAAACTTTATTGCTTCGCCAACATACATCGAGTTGGCTATTTTTCTGGCTGAGCCTACTTCAATAGCGAAGAAGGCCTTATAAATTAACAGCGCGTTCGGGAGCATGAACACCAAGCCGCCCAAAAACGCAGAATATGCTGCTTCAAAACTCACCAGAGAGCAGATAACTCCCATTGATAGCGTTGCGATAAATTGCAGCACGATCAACCTGTACAACGGAGATCTATTAAAGTGAGAAACGGGTTTATTCACGTTAACTCAGCCTTCACCGTTGCCATTTCAGGGGTGCATTTGTCAGGGGTAGCAAGACTCACCCTGATTTAAAGCGTCGTGATTATAGGGGGAATGCCCCCCTCATTCAATAGCCATTGAGAGGGGGTGATCAAAAAAAAACCGCTGGTAGCACTGCTTTTTTTGCAGAAAAAACAACAAGCTGCGGTACCCTGCTGACCATGATTTAGAGCTATATGTAGTCATTTATATAGCCCAAGACACTAGATGTACCCCAAGCCTGATGGGTGAGCAGCAAATCCCTGCTGCCGGAATCCCCATCTTTTCAAGGTCAATTAGACTATTTGATATGGGCTAGAATACCGTCCAGCTCATCCAGGTTGTTGTATTGAATCACCAGCTTCCCTTTTCCCCGGGCGCTGTGGTCGATACGAACGGAAGCACCAAGACGCTCGGACAGGGAATCCTGAAGGTTACGAATATCGGGGTTCAGGGTCTGCTCGGAGCTGGTATCTGGAGACTCTTGCTGCAACTTTCGGATCAAGGCTTCGGTTTGACGTACCGACAGGGAGCGGGCGACCACCGCCCGCGCAGCTTGCAACTGCAGATCCTCCTCCAGAGTCAACATCGCCCGGGCGTGCCCCATCTCCAGGTCCCCGTGCTCCAACATGGTTCTGACCTCGGTGTTAAGACCGATCAGGCGCAACAGGTTAGTCACCGTCGTGCGAGATTTACCAACAGCATCCGCTACCTGCTGCTGGGTCAACTCAAACTCTTCCTGCAACCGTTGCAGCGCCATGGCTTCTTCAATCGGGTTAAGGTCTTCGCGTTGAATATTTTCGATCAAGGCCATTGCGATGGCCGCCTCGTCAGGGACATCACGAATGATCGCCGGTATTTTGTCCAGGCCCGCTTTCTGGGTAGCACGCCAGCGACGCTCGCCAGCAATGATCTCGTATTGGTTGACACCGACCGGGCGAATCACGATCGGTTGCATCACCCCCTGAACCCGGATCGAGTTAGCCAGCTCCTCCAGTGCCTCGGGCTGCATATCCCTGCGTGGCTGGTACTTGCCACGGCGAATAAACTCAACCGGAATTTCGGATAGCTTACCATCGGTTCCCGTTGGTACGGGATCTCCCGCCTTAGGTAATGAACTTCCCGCCAGCAACGCATCCAAGCCCCGCCCTAATCCTCTTTTCTTCGCTGCCATAGCGTCCTCGATTACCTCTGATCACTTCAACTCAAGCGGATATTGCTTGTCTGGGTTGTTCCTGTTTTCGTATCAACTCCCCCGCCAGCGCGAGGTAGGCGAGTGCCCCTTTTGACTGTTTGTCATACACCATAGCCGGTAGCCCATGACTCGGCGCTTCGGCCAACCGCACATTACGTGGAATAACGGTTCGGTAGACCTTGTCGCCAAAGTGGCTGGTTAGCTGCGCCGACACTTCGTTGGTCAAACTGTTACGGGGATCATACATGGTGCGTAACAACCCCTCGACGCCCAACTCAGGATTAAGAACTTCAGTAATGCGACGCACGCTATCAAGCAGGGCACTGAGACCTTCCAGTGCGTAGTACTCACACTGCATGGGAATAACCACCCCATTTGCGGCCGTCAAGGCATTGACCGTTAGCATATTCAACGAGGGAGGGCAGTCGATCAGGATAAAGTCATAACTTTCCTGAACCTTACGCAACGAGTAGGCCAGCCGTTTTTCCTTGGAACTCAGATCAAGCAATTCAACCTCGGCCGCCGTTAGATCGCCATTAGCCGGCAATATGTCGTATCCCCCGTGCTGGGTTGACTGGATCGCGCGATCGATATCGCACTCTCCGATCAAAACATCATAGACCGAACGCTCGAGCTCGTTCTTGGCAACTCCACTACCCATGGTTGCATTGCCCTGGGGATCCAGGTCGACCAACAATACCTTACGCTTGGTTGCTACCAGGGACGCTGCAAGATTGATACAGGTGGTGGTCTTACCCACGCCCCCCTTCTGATTGGTTACCGCTAAGATCTTGCCCACACTGATGCCCCTGTTTTTATGCTTGTGGTTTGCGCAACACTACCAGGTGCCGCTCACCTTCGCTGTTCGGTACGTCAAGGGGATGCACGGCCTCCACCTCAAGCTGCGGGTAATACTGCAGCAACTGTTCCAGCTCCTGATGGGGGTAAACCCCCTTCATTGCCAAAAAATGCCCCCCGCCAGCACATTGGTCGTAGCAACCTTTCACCATATCGGACAAGGTGCTGAACGCCCTGGAAAGGATCGCATCGAAGGGTTCTGCAGAGGAAAAAGCCTCAATTCGACTCTGGCAAACCTGGATATTGGCGAGGCCGAGCTCTACCACAGCCTGATGCAGGAACCTTGTTTTTTTACCATTACTATCGAGTAACGTAAATTGCCGATCAGGATAAGTGATCGAAAGTGGGATACCCGGCAAACCAGGGCCTGTTCCTACATCGAGCACACGCTGGCCGGTTAAGTAAGGACTCACACTCAAGCTATCCAGCAGATGGCGCGGGAGCATATCCTCAATGTTGCGGACAGCGGTGAGATTATACGCCCTGTTCCATTTCGCCAGCAGTCTCAGGTATTCCAGCAAGGCCAGTTGTTTAGACTCATCAATATCCAGCTTAAGGCGCGTAATTCCCAGCGCAAGGGCACTCACCAAAGGATCATTTATGGCCATCAGGCTTGCTTCCTGATCAAAGAGCGTTTCTTAAGGTGGATCAATAACAGGGATATCGCCGCTGGGGTGACGCCAGGAATACGGGATGCCCTACCCAGGGTATCAGGGCGATTTTCAATCAGCTTTTGCCTGATCTCGTTGGATAATCCATCGATCGACAGGTAATCCAGGTCCTCTGGTAACAGGTTTTTTTCATGGTTGCGCAAACGTTGGATCTCCTCCGCCTGGCGCTCGATATACCCCTGATACCGAGTTTGAATTTCTACCTGCTCGCAGACTTGAGGATCCTCCTCACCAGGACCTGTGGCTTCAATGAGCTGGTTGTAACCAATTTGGGGGCGTCGCAACAGCTCCAACAGGCTGTATTCATGGGTAATAGGGGTTTCCAGCAATTTGTCGATCGCTGTGGCCTGGGGCGTTCCAGGCTGGACCCATGTTTGTGCCAATCGCTGCTTTTCCCGCTCGATACTCTCTCGCTTGGTCTCGAAACGGTTCCAGCGCCCATCATCCACCAACCCTAACTCCCTTCCCTTCTCGGTCAGGCGCAAATCAGCGTTATCCTCCCGCAGTACCAGGCGGTATTCGGCACGGCTGGTAAACATTCGGTAGGGTTCAGAAGTTCCCATCGTAATGAGGTCATCAACCAGCACACCTAGATAGGCCTCATCCCTGCGAGGGCACCAGGCTTCAAGCGCCTGACTTCGACGCGCCGCATTCAGGCCCGCCAGTAATCCCTGGGCTCCCGCCTCTTCGTAGCCGGTGGTACCGTTTATCTGGCCGGCAAAAAAGATCCCCTGCAGAAATTTGCTTTCCAGTGACGGTTTAAGGTCTCTGGGATCGAAAAAATCATATTCGATTGCGTAGCCGGGGCGGACAATATGCGCCTGTTCGAATCCGCGCATTGAACGCACCAGATCTATCTGCACATCGAACGGCAAACTGGTTGAAATACCGTTGGGATACAGCTCGTGCGTGGTCAAACCTTCGGGCTCAACAAATACCTGATGGCTGTCTTTATCGGAAAAGCGATTGATTTTATCTTCGATTGAAGGGCAATAACGCGGCCCCACCCCTTCGATAACTCCGGTATACATCGGTGAGCGATCAAGGCCGCTGCGGATAATATCGTGGGTCTTTTCGTTCGTGTGGGTGATGTAGCAGCTAATCTGCCGAGGGTGATCCTCGACCGTTCCCATAAACGACATCACCGGAGTTGGGGTATCGCCCGGCTGCTCTGTCATTACCGAAAAATCGACACTTCGTGCATCAATTCGTGGGGGGGTTCCCGTCTTCAATCTTTCAACCCGAAACGGCAGCTCGCGCAAACGTTTCGCCAGGGTGGTTGAAGGGGGGTCACCGGCTCGACCACCGCTATGGTTTTCCAATCCTATATGGATTACCCCGCCCAGAAAGGTACCCGCGGTAAGCACTACCGAGTCGCTATAAAATTTCAGCCCCATCTGGGTAATAACACCGACCACGGTGTCCTGCTCGACGATCAGGTCGTCGACGGCTTGCTGGAAAATATCGAGGTTAGACTGATTTTCCAGCAGGCTGCGTATCGCTGCCTTGTAAAGTATACGATCGGCCTGAGCCCTGGTCGCTCGAACCGCAGGCCCTTTGCGCGAATTTAAAACACGAAACTGGATTCCGCCGAGGTCGGTAGCTATCGCCATAGCTCCCCCAAGCGCGTCAATCTCCTTTACCAAATGGCTCTTACCGATTCCCCCAATCGCTGGATTGCAGGACATCTGTCCCAGGGTCTCAACGTTGTGGGTAATCAAAAGGGTTTTAACGCCCATTCGGGCTGCGGCCAACGCGGCCTCTGTGCCGGCATGACCGCCACCCACGACGATGACGTCATAGCGAGAGGGATAATCCACAGGTTTCACCTTCTGGCGATCGATGGCCAAGGAGTTAATTCGAGATTTCAGGGGGGACAAGTATAAGGGCAAGTGACTAAAAAAGAAGCTTTTTTATGTACAGGTGAAAAGGAGTTATTAAAGGTTATTTAAGTATTTTATATAGTGTTTTCTTTGATGTTATTGTTATATATAAGCACGCTATTTTGTGTGGAAAAGTAGTTATTTATCATTTAAATCAATCAGTTAATGAACGGTAAAGGCTGTTGTGTTCCGTTAGGTATGGTGGGGGCATGCGGGGGATAGGGTGTGGATAAAAGGTGAGTTATTCACAACCTTAGTTATCCACAACTTTTACCCCCCACCAATACAGTGCTTACACACAGAGCTTAGGCGGTATTTTAGTGTAAAAAAAATGGGGAAATAGTCATTTTCCAGGTGGAAAATGGAAGAAAATCCGCCCAGAGAGCAGGTTTAAGTGACGTTTTGGGGATTCAGGAGGAGCTTTTTTACGCAGGCTTCACCCGCAAAACATCCCAGGATGTTCTCCCGGTAAGCTTTCTTGGTAAAGTTTGGAGGGGGTATTGAAGAAAAGTTCAGCTATTTGCCAATGCAAAAACTGGAAAATATTCGCCCGAGAAGGTCATCCGAGGTGAAGCTTCCTGTGATCTCACCCAGTGCTTTTTGCGCCATCCTCAAGTCTTCAGCCAATAGTTCGCCAGCCCCCATATTCTCCAGTTGGTAACGGCCGTTTTGGAGGGATTCAGTGGCTTGGGTGAGGGATTCCAGGTGACGCCGGCGCGCCATAAAACTACCTTCAGTAGTACCCTCAAAGCCGACACACTGTTTTAAGTGTTGGCGCAGGGCGTCGACACCCCTGTGATCTGTTGCACATAGGCGCACTACCGCGCCCTGCTCCATCGGTTGAACCCCAGCTTGTTCCCCGCTCTGGTCGATCTTATTACGGATCAGCGTGATCTTGGCGGGGTCCGGGAGCAGATCCATAAGCTCAGGCCACAGCTCCTCGGTACGGGTGGCGCTGGTGGTGGTAGCGTCGACCATTAACAGCACCCTGTCGGCCTTTTCCATCTCTTTTAATGCCCGGGTTACCCCTATCTGCTCCACCTCGTCGTTGCTCTCCCTGAGCCCCGCGGTATCGATAATATGTAACGGCATACCATCGATGTTTATCTGCTCTCTTAAGAGGTCCCGGGTGGTGCCGGCGATATCGGTTACGATGGCACTATCTCTCCCGGATAAGGCATTTAACAGGCTGGATTTTCCGGCATTCGGGCGTCCTGCGATAACGACGGTCATCCCCTCTCGCAAAATAGCGCCCTGCCCAGCTTGACTTTTTATGGATTCCAACTCCTTCTGCAGTGCAGCAAGATCGCTTGAAACCTTACCGTCAGCAAGGAAATCGATCTCCTCTTCTGGAAAATCGATAGCAGCTTCTACGTATATGCGAAGCTGTATCAGTTTTTCAACGAGATGGTTTATAAGGCGTGAGAATTCCCCTTGCAAGGAGTTTAGTGCCGATCGGGCAGCCTGCTCTGACGAACTATTAATTAGGTCAGCGATTGCCTCTGCCTGGGTTAGGTCGAGCTTATCGTTGAGAAAGGCTCTTTCGGAAAACTCTCCAGGGCGCGCCTGACGGGCCCCCATAGCGATGACTGTAGCGAGGATTAGATCCAGGATTATAGGGCCGCCGTGGGCTTGAAACTCTATGACGTCTTCGCCCGTAAATGAGTTTGGGCCGCTAAAATAAATTGCTATGCCTTGATCGATTACCTGACCTTCATGGCTTCTAAATTCGCCGTAATGAGCAATCCTCGGTTTTAGTGTTCTACTGCAAATAACTTTACCAATTTGTTTAGAAAGAGGGCCTGATACTCGAACGATTCCAACGCCCCCCCTTCCGGGGGCGGTTGCAATCGCGGTTATGGTATCAGTGGTATATTTGTGAGTATCAGTCATATCTAATCCGTTTTGCAGTATTTTTTACTGCTTATGGAGTCTGGGAATAAATCTGGTTTACGTCAGGCCGTTTTAGAGTTAATTGAGAAAAAGCTCAAATTTTAAGGACTGCTCAATATATTTTTACATTTTCAAAGTATAAAAAAAGGCCTTAAAACATAGAGTATTAAGGCCTTTTAAACTATTTTCCAGTAACTATTTAGCGAGCGGCAGCTTGTGCCTCAATTTTTCTGGTGATCATCCACTGCTGGAGAATCGATAGAATGTTATTGACCACCCAGTAAACGACCAGACCGGATGGGAACCAGAGGAAGAAGAAGGTAAAGATAATGGGCATCATCTTCATCACTCGAGCCTGAATTGGGTCTGGAGGCGTCGGATTAAGTTGCTGCTGGATGAACATTGACGCACCCATTATAAGTGGCAGGATGAAATAGGGATCCATCTGCGACAGGTCGTCGATCCATAGCATGAAGGGGGCTTGGCGAAGGTCTACGCTCTCCAGGAGTGTCCAGTAAAGGGCGATGAAGACGGGCATCTGGACAAGAATGGGGAGACAGCCTCCAAGAGGGTTGATCTTCTCTTTCTTGTAGAGCTCCATCATCGCCTGGCTCATTTTTTGGCGATCATCACCAAACTGCTCTTTCAGGCTTGCCAGCATAGGTGATACGCGGCGCATGTTAGCCATGGAGCGATAACTCGCCGCAGAAAGGGGATAAAATATGGCTTTTACCAAAACCGTAAGGAGAATAATCGCGAAACCCCAATTACCCACGAAGGAGTGGATGAAGGTCAGGGTAGCGAACAGTGGTTGGGCGATAAACCACAGAATGCCATAGTCTACGGTTAGCTCCAGTCCTGGGGACAGGGCCTCAAGACGGTCCGGGATTTTTGGCCCAGCGTACAGTTTCGCGCTCACACTTGCCGTTTTGCCCGGGTCGACCACCACTGCACCGTCTACGAAACCGACAATATTGTCGCCGTTACTTGCTGAACGGGTTTGGTAAGTATGCGCTGTGTTAGCGTCGGGTACCCACGCCGCCACGAAGTAGTGCTGGAGGATCGCAGCGTAGCCGCCCGTAACAGACTCTTTAAATGGCTTATCGGAAAAATCTCCGAAGTCCAGTTTCTGGTAGAGGTCCTCGTTAGTACGAACCGCAGCGCCGATGTAGGTACTAAAGCTGGTAGCCGAGCCCTGATTGCTGGGGTCACCCGTACTGTCCCGTTTGAGCTGGGCGTAGAAGTTCGCTTGCCAAATATTTTCGCTGCGGTTATCAATCAGGTGGTCGACAGCGATATCGTATTCACCGCGGGTGAGTGTATAGCGCTTGGTAATGGTTACATCGTCTTCGTTGAGAACCAGGTCGATCACCAGTGACTGCTCCCCTTCCTGCATCTGGTAGCTGGTTTTTGCCACACTATATAGGGGGTGACCATTTCGATCCGGTCCATTGATGCCGGTTAATCCACTTTGGGCAACGTAGGTTCGTTCCTGGGTTCGCTCCAGTAAAACGAATGGCTGATCCGGGGTTTCTTTGTGGCGTGGGTAGGCTGGCAAGGCGACCTTGACCACGTCACCACCACGGGGGTCGATCTCTAACTCAAGGACGTCGGTGGTAACCGTTATTAGCTGGCCGCTAGGAGCCTTAGACGCTTCTGTCGGTGCTTGAGCGACGCTGGTAGCGTCCAGAGCCTGTGGAGCATCGGTGGTTGCAGCGACGGTGGGTTCGGGTACCGGAGCAGGCAAAGCTGGGCTGCTGAGAGTGGTGTGTACGACCGGGGTTTCTGGTGCCCGGTTGTAGTCATTGTTCCACTGTAAAATCAGCAGATAGCCGACCACTGCCAGTGCAACGATGAGGATAGTTCTTTGCAAATCCATGGAATACTAGCCGTCTTTTGAGTGAGTAATGCCCGTAGCGAAAATAGCAGTGCAACGGAAAGGCTGCATTATACGTGATATTTGCCCCATTCCACCCCCCCACAATAGTGGCAAGGTAAAAATATAACGCTGCCGGCTGTTTTAGGAGAAAAACCCATAAAAAAAGACGTGATCAACACGTCTTTTTAAGGGCTTCGCAAGGGGCGGTTTTGCTGACTTCGCTGAAGTAGCTTTCGCCATTGCCGAGTGAGTAGGTCCAATATGTTTGGGTTTTCCTGTTCACCGATCCCTTTGCGGGCCAGAATAACTATATCCAGACCCGGTAGGTCAGCTTGCTGGTGTCGAAAGGATTCTCGAATAAGGCGCTTGATTCGATTACGCTGAACTGCGAGGCGTACATTCTTCTTCGCAATAACCATTCCTAAGCGGGAGTGGTCGCAGTCGTTTGGTCGAGCAAGGATCAGCAGATGGGAATGCGATACTTTGAACTCGGCGCCATCGAAAACACGTTTGTAAGCTGCTGCATCTAGAAGCCGCAGCTTACGGTCGAACCCTTTATTCTGGCCAGTTAACGCTGACACTCAAGCTTAGGCTGTGAGTTGCTTACGGCCTGTGGCTCTGCGACGCTTGATAATCAGGCGACCACTTTTAGTAGCCATGCGAGCGCGGAAGCCGTGAACACGAGCGCGCTTCAGTACGCTGGGTTGAAAGGTTCTTTTCATGATTCTGTTACCTGTAAACTTTCGGGGTTAGCTCTGGATGAGGTGTTACTACCCCACTTGAGGACGCGCAATTCTAGGGAATTTGTCCCCGTGCGTCAATGCTTTAGGTCGTTATCCCATGGCTATTTTTTAGTCATCCATATGTTGTGGTTTTCGTAAGCAGTTAATCTATATGTTGGGTGGTGTTGTCGCTGTTCGAGAATCTCACTCTTGATACTTATTCACAAACTTATCCACTACCTGTGTTAAAAGGTTGTAATCCCGCAACGAATCCCTAAGTGACTGATTAATATGCTTAAATTATATTTTTGCTAAACCATTTTTGCATTTTATATGTGGATAAGTTTGTTGTAAGGCGTTATTATTAACAGCCTTGGCTTATGTAATCATTACCCCTTCGGAGCCCCCTAATTGTGTCTATAGACATCTGGCAGCAAAGTCTCGCTACTTTGCAGGATGAGTTGCCTGCGCAACAGTTCAACACCTGGATTCGTCCCCTTAAAGTGGAGTCAGAAAACAATGTTGTTACGTTGTTGGCTCCCAACCGCTTTGTTCTTGAGTGGGTCAGTGACAAATTTCTCGATCGGATTCGCGAAGTTGTTGGTGCTAGCGCGACGGGGTTTACTCCCGAGGTCGTAATTCGCGTTGCCGAGCGTAACCCAAACTTCTCAACCCGTGGCGGTCACACCGGTGGTGTTCCTGTCGATCGTGGTGAACGAAGTGAAGCTTACCGCTCCAGGGTTCAGGTTCATGCTCGAGGTTCCCAGGAAACCACCCTCCCCCCTCAGGATCAGCCCCGGGTGCCCCTAGAGTCACCTCGTAGTCCGCCGCCGGCCTCTATCGTTGATTCGAGTGGAAACTCTTTTGGAAATAGTGGGCAACGAAAACGTGTGGTGGAGGTTGAGGGGGGGATCAAACATAACAGTTCTCTTAATACGTCCTTTGTATTTGATAGTTTCGTCGAGGGTAAATCCAATCAGCTAGCGCTGGCGGCTTCACGCCAGGTCGCTGAAAACCCTGGCGCCGCCTATAATCCACTATTTCTTTATGGCGGGGTTGGTCTGGGTAAAACTCACCTGATGCACGCAGTGGGTAACCATATTGTTGATCTTAATCCAAACGCAAAGGTTATATTCGTCACATCAGAGCGCTTTGTCGCTGATATGGTTAAAGCGTTACAGCTAAATGCAATTAACGACTTTAAACGTTTTTATCGCTCTGTTGACGCACTGCTAATCGACGACATCCAGTTTTTTGCTAACAAGGAGCGCTCTCAAGAGGAGTTCTTCCATACTTTTAACGCCCTTCTCGAAGGCGGCCAGCAGATGATTCTTACCTGTGATCGTTACCCTAAGGAGATAATTGGGCTTGAGGAACGTTTGAAGTCTCGCTTCGGTTGGGGACTTACCGTGGCGGTCGAGCCACCTGAGCTAGAGACGCGGGTGGCGATATTGATGAAAAAGGCTGAACAGGTCCAGATCGATCTGCCCCATGATTCTGCGTTTTTTATCGCGCAGCGCATCCGCTCCAATGTGCGTGACCTTGAAGGCGCATTAAAGCGGGTTATCGCCAGCGCGAAGTTTATGGGGCGTGATATCTCCATTGAGTTGATTCGAGAAAGCCTTAAGGATCTGATAGCGCTGCAGGAGAAACAAGTTAGTATCGACAATATCCAACGTACCGTGGCCGAATACTATAAGATCAAGATCTCAGATCTGCTCTCAAAGCGGCGTAGTCGCTCGGTTGCCCGTCCGCGGCAGGTTGCAATGGCGCTCTCCAAGGAGGTCACTAACCACAGTCTTCCTGAGATTGGGGACGCTTTCGGTGGGCGCGACCACACCACGGTCCTCCATGCATGCCGAAAGGTAAAGGAGCTAACAGAAATTGATAGTGAAATAAGGGAAGATTATAAAAATTTGCTGCGCTCTCTTACCTCATGAGTGGACGCCAAATTCGTTGGATTGGGTGTTGGGTCCCTGTATTTATTAAGCCCAACTCGTAATGGTGTATCTTTTACTTTTAATGACTTTGTATCGGGATAGAACAGAGAAAAATTATGAAACTGACCATTAGCCGTGAATCACTTATTAAACCCTTGCAGTTGGTCGCCGGGGTGGTTGAACGTCGTCAGACGTTACCGGTTCTCTCAAACGTATTACTGGTTGTTGAAGGTGATCAACTTTCCCTGACCGGAACCGACCTCGAGGTAGAGCTGGTCGGCCGGGTTCAGCTTGAGCACCCCTGTGAAGAGGGAGAGATCACCGTCCCGGCGCGGAAACTAATGGATATCTGCAAGGCACTCCCTGATACCGCACTGATCGAATTAACTCTGGACGATCAGAAACTGGTGGTTAAATCCGGTCGGAGTCGTTTCTCATTGTCTACGCTGCCTGCTACAGAGTTTCCCAGTGTCGAGGAAAGCGCGGATTCTCTTAAGTTTTCCATAGAGCAGCAGAAACTGCGGCGCTTAATCGACCGGACAGGTTTCGCGATGGCGCAACAGGATGTGCGTTATTACCTTAACGGTCTACTGTTAGAGATCGATAACGGAAGCCTTCGAGCGGTCGCCACCGACGGGCACCGACTGGCACTCTGCACAGTGGAAGCCGACAGCAGCGTTCAGGACAAACACCAGGTTATCGTTCCTCGCAAGGGTATTATGGAGTTGGCTCGACTCCTCACCGATGGTGCTCAGGCTGTCACCCTTTCCCTGGGGGTCAATCATATACGTGCTAATACCGGCGCGTTTACGTTCACCTCAAAGTTGGTGGATGGTAAGTTTCCCGATTACGATCGTGTACTACCCAAAGGCGGCGACAAGATCGTGGTCGGTGATCGACAGATGCTCCGACAGGCATTTAGCCGTACCGCTATCCTGTCCAACGAGAAGTACAGAGGTATCAGACTCGTGCTGGTTGATGGTAGCCTCACCCTCACCGCTAACAACCCGGAGCAGGAAGAGGCTCAGGAAGAGGTCTCTGTTAACTATCAAGGGGACAGCCTGGAGATAGGCTTTAACGTTAGTTACGTGCTGGACGTTCTCTCGGTCCTCACTGGGGATAATGTAAAATTCACGATGGCGGACCCTAATAGTAGTGCTCTCCTCGAAGAGGAGGAGAATTCGGACTCCCTCTACGTTGTCATGCCTATGCGGCTATAGAGAAAGAGTGCTATTTATTAGTTTCTAATCAATCATGCCTCTATCCCGTGTTCGGGTAAAACAGCTGCGCAATCTGATGGATGCGCAGCTAACCCCCTCCCCCCGTATAAATATTGTCGTTGGCGAGAATGGCAGTGGAAAGACCTCCCTGCTCGAAGCGATCCATTTTCTCGGCTCTTCCCGTTCGTTTAGAAGCAATAAGCTCAAACCAATTATCCAAAAAGGTTGTGAGGAGTTTATTGTATTTGGGGAGGTTTCTGACGAAAAGGTAACGCATAAGGTAGGAGTGCGGCGTAGTGTCGATGGTAGCGGAGAGCTTCGTATTGATGGTGTGACCCAACGCGCTGCCTCCGCTTTAGCCGAACTATTGCCTATACAGTTAATAACCCCCGATAGCTTTAGTCTGTTAACGGGTGGGGCTAAACCCAGGCGTCAGTTTATCGATTGGGGAGTGTTTCACGTGGAACGCTCTTTCCTTGGCTGTTGGCGGCAATACCAGACCGCATTAAAACAGCGCAATCACCTCCTCAGGCATGGTAAAATTGACCATTCGCAGGTGTTGGTTTGGGATACTGAGCTCGCCCGAAACGCGGACACAATCGACGAAATGCGCCAACAATATTTTTCCGGTCTGGCGCCACTAGTGCGTAGATTGGTTGAGGTGTTCGATCTGGGTTTGAAGGGGGCCGAGTTATCGCTCTCCTACTCTCGTGGTTGGGACAGCAAGGTGGATTTCTCTGAGCTATTGGCTCAAACCATAGATCGCGATGTTCGGGCGGGATTTACTCAGGCAGGGCCTCATCGCGCAGATCTAAACGTCCGGATTGGGCGTGAGAATGCGGCGGAACGTTTGTCTCGAGGGCAACAAAAACTGTTGGTGTGTGCGCTAAAACTGGCGCAGGCACGTTTATTTACCCAAAAACGGGGTCAGTACACAGTGTTTTTGGTGGATGACCTCGCCGCGGAGCTCGACCGGGAGCACCGTAAAGTGCTCTGCCAGGAGTTGGTATTGTTGGAGAGCCAGGTGTTTGTTACTGGTATCGAATATGAATCATTGGTGGGAGTATGGCCCGCTAATGTTGAAATTAAAGTGTTTCACGTGAAACATGGGAATATATCTGAGTCGATTCTGCCTTGACGGGCAGAGTTCACATAGGAGTCTTGAATGACTGAAAAAAACTATGATGCATCGAATATCAAGGTTCTCAAGGGACTGGATGCTGTAAGGAAACGCCCGGGAATGTATATCGGTGATACCGATGACGGCTCCGGACTCCACCATATGGTTTTCGAAATTGTCGATAACTCTATCGACGAAGCCCTGGCGGGCCATTGTAGTGAAATCCAGGTGATTATCCACGCCGACGAATCCGTCAGTGTGAAAGATAATGGCCGTGGTATTCCTGTGGATATTCACGAAGAAGAAGGGGTTTCCGCCGCTGAAGTTATCATGACCGTACTCCATGCCGGGGGTAAATTTGATGATAATACCTACAAGGTATCAGGTGGATTGCACGGCGTAGGAGTATCTGTCGTAAATGCCCTTTCGCGAGAGCTTCGCCTTACTGTAAGGCGCAAGGGTAAGGTATACCGCCAGTCGTATGCCCACGGTGTTCCCAACGCGCCTCTCTCCGAGGTGGGTGAAACGGACGAGCAGGGTACAGAAGTCCACTTCTACCCTTCCGAAGAAACCTTTACCAATATTGGTTTCAGCTTCGATGTCCTTGCAAAGCGACTACGTGAACTCTCGTTTCTTAACTCCGGTGTGGGTATTAGGTTGATTGATGAGCGTACAGCCAACGAAGAGCTGTTCAAATATGAAGGTGGCTTGAAGGCCTTTGTTGAATACCTCAATAGCAATAAAACTTCGGTTAACGAGGTATTCCACCTAAACACACAGCGGGAAGATGGTACCGGGGTAGAGGTCGCCTTGCAGTGGAATGATAGCTTCCAGGAGAATATCTACTGTTTCACCAACAATATTCCCCAGCGGGATGGTGGTACCCACCTTGCGGGTTTTCGGTCTGCCTTAACACGGACCCTTAATACCTATATCGAGAGAGAGGGGGTTCTAAAGAAGCAAAAGGTGAACACTACCGGGGACGACGCTCGTGAAGGACTCACGGCTATCGTGTCGGTGAAGGTTCCGGACCCCAAGTTTTCAAGCCAAACCAAGGACAAACTTGTCTCTTCCGAAGTTAAAACAGCCGTTGAGCAAGAGATGAATACCGGCTTTTCAGACTTCTTGATGGAAAACCCCCAGGACGCCAAGCTGATTGTCGGGAAAATGGTGGACGCTGCCCGTGCCCGGGAAGCGGCCCGTAAAGCGAGGGATATGACTCGCCGTAAAGGGGCCCTGGATATTGCTGGTTTACCGGGTAAGTTGGCGGACTGCCAGGAGAAAGACCCCGCCCTTTCTGAGCTCTACCTGGTGGAGGGTGACTCTGCTGGCGGCTCGGCAAAACAGGGTCGCAACAGAAAAACCCAGGCCATTTTACCGTTGAAAGGTAAAATTCTTAACGTAGAGAAGGCCCGTTTTGACAAGATGCTCTCCTCTGTCGAGGTGGGGACTCTGATAACCGCGCTAGGCTGTGGTATTGGTCGCACTGAGTTTAATATTGAGAAGCTGCGCTACCACAACATAATCATCATGACCGATGCGGATGTCGATGGATCGCATATCCGTACCCTGCTATTAACCTTTTTCTTCCGTCAGCTACCGGAGTTAATTGAAAACGGTTACGTCTACATCGCGCAGCCACCGCTGTATAAGATTAAGCGAGGCAAGCAAGAGCAGTACCTTAAAGACGATGACGCCCTTACGGAGTACTTGACCCAGGCAGCTTTGGAAAATACATCGCTGCACGTCAACGAAGAAGCACCGGGTATAAGTGGGTTGCCGTTGCAGGAACTTGTCCATGAATATCGTCGCATAGAGGGGATAATATCCCGTCTTTCCAGAATCTACCCTGAGACCGTACTTAAGCAGTTGGTTCACATGAAGCGCCTGGAACCGGAAGCGCTGAAGGATCAGGAGAAGGTAGAGGAGTGGTGCAAGACTCTCGCAGAGCGTGTGGCCTCAATAGAGCTTGCTGGACGTTCATCGACGATTACTGCCACAGAGGATCGTGAATACCATGTCTGGTTGCCGGTTATTACTCAGCTTCATCACGGTATCGATACTCAGTATAAGCTCTCTGTAGAGTTTTTTGAGTCGCGGGATTACCTCTCCATGGTTTCCCTTGGTGAGCGACTGAGTTCACTGTTGGAAGAGGGAGCCTTTATCATCAAAGGCGAACGCCGACAGCCGATTGCGAGCTTTGAAGAGGGTCTTAACTGGTTGATGAATGAATCAACCAAGCGTCACGGTATTCAACGCTATAAGGGGCTGGGAGAGATGAACCCCGATCAGCTGTGGGAGACAACCATGGATCCAGAGGGCCGTCGAATGCTCCGCGTGACCATCGAAGATGCGATCGCCGCGGACCAGATATTTACCACGCTTATGGGGGATCAGGTAGAGCCTCGACGTGCCTTTATCGAAACGAATGCCCTATCAGCGGCTAACCTGGACGTATAGCTACCACAGCCTGTCGGGCTATAACCCAGCAGTGCCTGAAACCCCGTAATATGATTAACCTCATTTTATGGGGTTTTTTGTGCCTGCAAATAGCATAACTAAAAACAACAGGGAGTGCCCTTGCGGCGGGGTTTAAAGACCTCGTCCGAGCCCGGAGAGGTCAGGCAAAAGCGATGGGCGAAATAGGAATTGACGCAGGGCCGACGCCGCCCTCTACTCTATGGTTTTTTGAGACTCCCGCCTAACCCTATTAACACCCGGAGATACGCTTAACTTATTGTATTTATTAGATAAATTAGTAAGTTAGTACTTACATCACAACGAGTTATTACGGGAAAATCGAGGGATTAGAGAGTCGCAACCTGGCTGTAGTGAGAGCCCGGGCCCAGATAATCACCGCCGGATCGGACTTTTACGCCCCACCTCGGTAGGCAGGCTGTGTTCGGGTGTATCTATAGCGACTCTGTACTCTCCGCCGCCGGCACCTGAGGATCTATCTCTGCCAGTGTGGTGTGAATCCAGTGCTGCGCTTCATTGGTGATTTGCTTACTGTTTTTGCCCTCGGTCTCTATCAAGGGGCCAATGACCACGTCGATGGTGCCCGGAACCTTGACCCAGCCTCTTCCGGGCCAGCAACGCCCTGCATTATGGGCGATTGGCAGAATGGGTTTTCCGCTGCGTGTGGCCATCGCGGCAGCGCCTTGGGTAAAGCGGCCGGGGGAGCCCGCTGGTCGTCGGGTGCCCTCAGGAAATACCAAAACCCAAAACCCTTCGGTCAGGTAGTCACTGCCGGCCTGGATAATCTTCATCAGCGCCTTTTTAGGGTTTCCACGATCTATAGGGATCGCGCAAAGTAGCCTAAATGCCCAGCCAAAAAAGGGAATCGACATCAACTCCTTCTTAACGACCTGGGCCTGTGGAGTCAGCAGGGTCTGGAGGAAAAATGTTTCCCAGGTACTCTGGTGGTTGGCGGCAATGACCGCGGACCCTTGGGGGATATGCTCGCGCCCAACGATCCGGTAACCTACCCCGCAGATCACGCGGCAAAGGAGCATGACGCCGCGTCCATAAGGTTGAACAAATAGTTGGTGACGTCGCTTTCGGGGCACGAAAAGCCCGAACAAGATCACGCTGGAAGAGATAAAAATCGTCCATAATCCCAGCAACAGATAAAACAGCAGCGTTCGTGCGGTGGCGACCATGTTTAAAAGCACTCCTTTGCTAACAATGCGGAAGTGAATGAGTCCAGATTGTCGTATATCCGGGCCTGCTTCAATAGCGGGTCTCCCTTGGCGAGGGTACGCACCCCCTTCCCTGTCATGACCAGCACCGGAAGAGCGCCCTTACTCACCCCGGCTTGAAGGTCCCGCAATGAGTCACCGACCAGATAACAGCCTTTGGCGGATACCCCCAAGGCGGACTCGATCTGCTCAATGAGTCCCGCCAGGGGTTTTCTACAGCCACATCCGGCGTCCGGTGCGTGGGGGCAGTAGGCGATATGGTCGATGGAGCCCCCCTGGGCTTCCACCAGATCGAGCAGGTACCGATGCATTTCATCGAGGTCGGATAGCTGGAAATACCCCCTACCCAAGCCGGATTGATTGGTGGCGATGGCCACTTGATGTCCGGCTCGGGAAAGCCTGGCGATCGCTTCTATACTGCCGGGAATCGGAATCCACTCTTCGAGGCTCTTAATAAAATCGTCAGAGTCTTGGTTGATGACTCCATCTCGATCCAAAATTATAAGTGCCATAAAAATGCTGATCCTGAATGGGGGGTGAATAGAAGCCTTTTTCGCCTACAACAGCGAGATGTCGGCGACCTCCAGGAACAGGTTACGGAGTTGTCTCAGCAGGGTGTAGCGATTACTGCGTACGGCACTGTCCTCGGCATTAACCAGAACCCCATCGAAGAAGTTGTCCACCGCATCCTTAAGTTCTGCCAGTGTCACCAGAACCTGCTGGTAATCGCCATCCCTAAGAAGTGGCGCGACGGTACCCTGCTTGATGATCAGGGCGTCAAACAGGGCCTGTTCCGCCCCATTTTCGAGTAACGCAGGATTCACTTCCGCCTGCAGTGTACCGGATTCGGCCTTGGCCAGAATGTTGGAAACCCGCTTGTTTGCCGCCGCCAGAGCCGTTGCAGCATCGAGTGAGCGGAAATGGTTTACGGCCTGCACCCTTTGATCAAACTCTAGCGGGTTGGTCGGTGAAAGCGCGCGGACCGCGAGAAACACCTCGACGGATATCCCCTGATCCTGATACCAGGCCCGGAAGCGTTCCAGCATAAATTCAATAATTGTATCCACAAGCTTATCGACAGTGTTATCCACCGTGGGAGCCAGTGGGAGCTGGACGCCGGTTTGCTGGTAGGCCTCGACGCAGTGATAGAGTATTGGTCGTAGATCAACGGCCAGCTCCTTTTCCACCAGAATCCGCAGCACACCCAGAGTGGCACGGCGCAGGGCGAACGGGTCACGATTACCCGAGGGTGGTTGGCCAATGCCAAAAATACCGACCAGGGTGTCGAGCTTGTCGGCCAGGGAAACGCAACACCCGATCATCGAATCCGGTAGCTGATCACCGGCAAAGCGCGGCAAATACTGTTCAAACTGTGCGGCGCTAACATCGGCATGTTCCCCATCGTGGCGCGCATAGTATTGGCCCATGGTTCCCTGCAGGTCCGCAAACTCGAGTACCATTTCGGAGTTGAGGTCGGCCTTGCAAAGCTCCCCTGCCCTGCGAGCATGATGGTCGTCAGCCCCGATCAACCGGGCGATCTGTGCGGCCACCGAGCCGATGCGCTGGGTTTTGTCATACAGGCTACCGAGCTTGGCTTGAAACACCACCGGTTTGAGTCGATCCCGCTTGTCTGCCAGTGAGCTGTTGAGGTCGGTGTCGTAGAAAAATTTGGCGTCAGCCAGCCGCGGCCGAATCACTTTTTCGTTGCCGCTGATGACCTGGGCTGGATCCTTACTTTCGATATTGCTAACGGTAATAAAGTTGGGCATCAGCGCGCCGTCATCGTCGACAACGTGGAAGTACTTCTGGTGCTCTTTCATCGAGGAGACGAGAGATTCCGCCGGAACCTTGAGAAACTCATCGTCAAAACGCCCCATCAGTGCGACCGGCCACTCCACCAGACCGGTTACCTCGTCGAGCAGATCGTCCCCGATAACCGCATGACCTTTGGATTGTCGGGCGATGGTCTCAACCTGACTCCGAACCAGTTGCTGGCGCTCAGAAAAATCCGCGATAACGTAACCGGGGGCGCGCAGTTGTTCGGCGTAGCGAGCGGGCGATTCGATGGTGATCGCTTTATTGTGGTGAAAGCGATGTCCCTGGCTAATCCGGTTGGCACGCAGCCCCAATAGTTCACAATCCACTATCGAGTCTCCGTAGAGCATCACCAACCAGTGGACCGGGCGCACAAACTCGGTTCGGCTGTCACCCCAGCGCATTCGTTTGGGAATAGGTAGCTGAGCCAGTGACCGTTCCACAATGGCGGGTAACAGGGTTTGGGTCTGCTGGCCGGGGGTAACGGATCTATAAACCAGCCACGCACCCTTACCCTGCTCCAGAGTTTGCAAATCTGCCACAGCGACACCGCAGGAGCGGGCGAAACCCTGGGCTGCGGGAGTTGGATTACCCTCTTTGTCGAATGCGGCTTGTACCGCGGGTCCCTTGCGCTCAATATCCTGATCTGCTTGCTGGCTTGCGAGCCCTCGAACCAGTAACGCAAGGCGCCGTGGTGCGGCGTAATGCTGAACACTTTCGAACGCCAACCCGGCCTGTTGGAGCCCGTTAACGATTTCCCCCGAGAACGCATTGGACAGGGACTTAAGCGCCTTTGGCGGGAGCTCTTCGGTGCCGAGCTCGACCAGAAAATCCTGTGTAGACATTATTACTTCTCCTCCTGGGCGCTACTGAGTTTGCTAATAACCTCTTCGCGGATAGTCTCATCGGCCAGCGGGAAACCGAGTTTGCGACGGGTTTCGAAGTAGCCTTGGGCAACGGCGCGAGCCAGGGTTCTTACACGCAGAATAAAGCGCTGCCGCTCGGTGACTGATATAGCGTGGCGGGCATCAAGCAGGTTGAAGGTGTGGGAGGCTTTAAGCACATACTCGTAAGCCGGGAGCGGTAAGTTTTCGGCGACCAGTTTCTCACTCTCACGTTCAAAAAAATCAAACTGCCTGAACAGTTCTTCGGTGTTGGCGTGAGAGAAATTAAAGGTCGACATCTCTACCTCATTCTGGTGAAACACATCACCGTAGGTCACCTTACCCAGAGGCCCATCCGTCCAGACCAGGTCGTAAACGCTGTCCACTCCCTGCAGGTACATGGCGATGCGCTCGAGTCCGTAGGTAATCTCTCCAGTGACGGGGTAGCACTCAAGGCCGCCGGCTTGCTGGAAATAGGTGAACTGGGTCACCTCCATACCGTTGAGCCAGACTTCCCAACCGAGCCCCCAGGCACCCAGCGTCGGGGATTCCCAGTTGTCTTCGACAAATCGGACGTCATGCACCAGGGTATCAATACCCATCTCTTTGAGAGAGCCCAGGTAAAGGTCCTGGATATTATCAGGGGAGGGTTTAATCACTACCTGAAACTGGTAATAGTGCTGCAGCCGGTTGGGGTTTTCCCCGTAACGCCCATCGGTAGGACGGCGGCTCGGTTGCACATAGGCTGCGCTCCAGCGCTCCGGCCCAATCGCGCGTAAAAAAGTAGCGGGGTGAAAAGTACCGGCACCGACCTCCATATCGAGAGGTTGGAGGACAACACAGCCCTGCTTTGCCCAGTAGTTTTGCAGGGTCAGGATCAACCCCTGAAAGGTGCTTACATCGGGTGTCGTTTGGTTGGACACGGTGGCTCCCCAATATGGTCTTTAATATCCCCGCGGTGGCGGTGGACAGGTGACGAAAAATGGGGCGAATTATACCCTGTTACGCCACGGGAAATACAGGCGCAGTGGGGATTTGCGGGGTATGGCACGGCGGGGTCCCGATCCGGGGACCCCGCCGTAAAATCAAGCTTGGCAGATATAACGAAGGATCTCGACCACCTGTTGTGGTGTTTCCGTGACCGCCATGGCCTGGGCGTCGACCTCCTTGAGTGGGTGGGTCAATTCAGGGGCGTGCATTACGATCAACTGCTTGCCCATGGCCACCGCCTGACCGGCGTCGAAGGCCGCGTTCCACTGCTTGTACTTGTCGCCAAAGCGTACGACTACAATATCGGCCTGTTGCAGCATATTGTTGGTACGAATAGCGTTGATTTTGCTGGCTTTGTGGTCCTTCCAGAAGGGTTTCTCCTCCGCCCCGAGAATCTGGACACCCACCTCATCGCTGGCTTCATGGTTGGTCACGGGGGAGTAGAGTGACACCGGGAGGTCAGCACTGGCGACGCCATCCCGGATCTGCTCCCGCCAGTTGGTGTGAATTTCTCCGGAAAGGTAAACGATATAATCCATGATAATTCCTGTAGGAGTATGAAAGGGAGTGGAAAATCATAGAGCAATAGCCGTGACTTGCAAGCCGCTATTGGTCGCAACAGAACAACCCTCCTATTGGGGGGAGCGCTGTTTTTGCTGCTTCGACTTCCACTCCTGGGCTTCCTCGTAACGCCCTTTCAGGTACGCCATCAGCCTGTCCAGTGCCTCGAGAGCATCTGCTCCATTGCGGTTGAGGAGCCCATCAAGAATCGCGCGGTGCGCTTCAATGATGGGTGCCCGGTCGCGAAAGCGGGAGATAACCATATTGGAAACGGGTTGTAGCGCCTCGATCATGGTGAACATGTTGAACTGCAGCAAGTTGTTACCGCAGCCGTCAACCAGGGCGCGGTGGAACTGAACGTCGAATTGGCAAAACTCCTCATCGGTTATGGCCTGTTGCTGTTTTTCAAGCGCCTCTTCCATCAGCCCCAGCTGTGTATTGTCGATATTGTGGACGGAAAGCTCGCAACAAAGCCGTTCCATCTGGTGCCTTGCTTCGGCAATCTCCTGTAACCGAAATGCACCCAGGCCAACCATGAGCGTGGTCGCACTGCACAGGGCGTCTCGCATCTCTTCGAGGCTCGGGCGCTTGACGAACGTGCCGCCGGTGGGCCCACGCTGGGAACGGATCAGGTTTTGCGCAGCGAGTCGTTTCAGCGCTTCGCGAATTGTGGGTCGGGATACTCCAAACTGTACGGAGAGCTCCTCTTCCGTAGGCAGACGCTCATCCACCACCAGTTCGCCCTGAGCGATCGAGTCTCGGATACTGTTGGCAATCTGTTTGGCCAGGCTTTGGGTGACAACGCGAGTGTTGCTGATCGCCATAAGTGTGTTTCCAGTGATCGGGGAGTATGAGGACATTTTACTACTGATTAATGGTATTAACCATATTTGTTTGACAAATAGTTAAATAGAAATCTAAACTCCACCAACCCTGTACTGAAACTGCAGGTGCCACCCCACTGTCGAGGAGATCGAATCATGAGCACCCCATTCAAGGCGCTGGTACTGACCCAGCAAGAGGGAAAGACCCTCGCCAGCATTGAAACATTGACCCAAGCCGAGCTGCCCGACGAAGAGGTATTGCTGGCGGTGGATTACTCCAGTCTGAATTATAAGGATGCACTGGCGATCACGGGCAAGGGAAAGGTGGTACGCCAATGGCCAATGGTACCGGGAATTGATCTGGCCGGTACGGTGGTGGAATCCGCCAGCCCGAAATACCAGCCAGGAGATAAGGTGGTGCTGACCGGTTGGGGAGTCGGCGAACAATACTGGGGGGGGTACAGTCAACAGCAGCGGGTCAAGGCGGAGTGGCTGGTACCTTTGCCGGTGGGTTTGTCGGCTGCTGATGCGATGATGATCGGGACCGCAGGATTAACGGCCATGCTGTGTGTCATGGCGCTTGAGGAGGCGGGAATCACTCCCCAGAGCGGCACCGTGGTTGTGAGCGGCGCTGCCGGTGGGGTGGGTAGTGTGGCGATCGCGATTCTAGCCAAGCTAGGTTATACCGTGGCCGCTATTACCGGCCGTGAGTCGACCCATGATTACCTGCGGGCGCTGGGTGCGAGTGAACTGTTGAGCCGCGAGGAGATGGCAGCCGCCCCACGTCCGTTGGAGAAGCAGCGCTGGGCAGCGGGGATAGATACGGTTGGAGATACTATTCTGGCACGCATGCTGGCCGAAACCGACTACAACGGCGCCGTTGCAGCTTGCGGCCTGGCCGCAGGTTTTTCCCTGCCGACGACGGTGATGCCGTTTATCTTGCGCAATGTACGCTTGCAAGGCGTGGATTCGGTGATGTGCCCCCTCTCCCGCCGCCAGCAGGCATGGGAGCGGCTGGCACGAGACCTGCCGCTTGACCAGTTGGCGGATATTGGTCAGGAGGTGGGCCTGAAAGAGCTTCCAGCATTGGCGCAGTCGATGATTGGTGGCGGCGTGAAGGGGCGAACCCTGGTAAATCTAAACACCTGAAGCAGAGGTCAGTTAGCGGGTTTCTGCGCGATCAGCTGTCCAAAATCGCGCTGGCCCCGACTGAGGTCACCACAGCCCCCCTCCTCCCGATAAACCCGGACGTCCAGCTGAGGGAATAACTCGATCAGCTCCCCCGGGGCGAGTAAAAAGTCAGGGTTGGAGGGCCCCTTTTCCGATCTTTTCTGCTGGTGCCAGGTCTGGTAAAAAAGCACCCCTCCGGGATTTAGAGACTTTTGAATCCACTTACATATAGGTCTGTAGAGATAGTGAGCGACCACTATCACATCGAAGTTAAGCAGTGGTAGAGAGTCGGCTTCCAGATCCATCTGGCGGGTGGAAACCAGCCCAGCCGAAAACTCATCAACTCGCAGCAAGGCTTCCGCCGAGCGATCCCAGGCCTCAACCCTTAGGCCCTGTTGGTGCAGAAGCAAGGCGTTGGCACCCAGCCCGCATGCCAGATCCAGAGCTCGCCCTTGGGCGGGCAGTAGATGCAGGTTGTTTGCCAGTAGATCGCAGGCATCTCCCGGGCTGGAGGCTTGTTGATATCGTAGGTCCCACCGATCCATCGTCTTTGTCCTTAACGCCGCCAGAACATCGGTGTGAACAGCACCAGTAAGGTGAAGATCTCGAGGCGCCCCAGCAGCATGGCAAAGCTCAAAATCCACTTCGAGCTATCGGGCAGTTCTGCGTAAGTCATAGACGCATCACCGAGCGCCGGGCCGAGGTTGTTCATGCACGAAGCAACCGTGGAAAAGGCCGTGGGCAGGTCAAGCCCGGTGGCGATAAGCGCCAGAAAGAGCAGGATAAAAATAAACACATAGGCGGAAAAGAACCCCCAAACCGCTTCACCAACACGGTCAGGAACTGCTTTACGCCCCAGTTTGATCGGTATGATTGCGTTGGGGTGAAGTAGTCGAGTGATCTCCCTAACCCCCTGACGATAGATTAACAGTACTCGAATAACTTTCATCCCCCCACCGGTTGACCCCGCACAGGCGCCGGAAAAACTGGTCAAAAAGAGCAGGTAGGCGAGGAAGGTGGGCCATATAGAAAAGTCGGTGGTACTGAAGCCGGTGGTGGTGGCGATTGAAACCACTTCAAAAACGCCGTACTGAATCGAATGGGCGAAGCCATAGGTGCCGGTAACGCTGAGCACCAGCACGGCGATCAGGGAGACACCGCCGAGAATAACGAAGTAGGCCACTACTTCCGGGTCACGAAAATAGTGAATGAGCTGACGGTGGCGCCATGCAAAGAAATGCAAAGAGAAGTTTATGCCAGCAATGAGCATGAATATGATGGCTATTGTGTCGATCACCGGGCTATTAAAGAACCCGATACTCTCATCGTGGGTGGAAAATCCACCAATGGCAATGGTCGAAAAGCTGTGCCCTATCGCATCAAACAGGTCCATTCCCGCGATCCAGTAAGCAGTAGCGCAGGCGACCGTCAGGCTCAGGTAAAGGTACCAGAGTGCCTTTGCGGTTTCGGTTATTCGGGGGGTGAGCTTCGCATCCTTGACCGGCCCCGGGGTTTCGGCGCGGTAGAGCTGCATCCCCCCGATACCGAGCATAGGTAGCACGGCGACGGCCAGCACAATAATCCCCATACCTCCGAGCCATTGCAGCTGCTGGCGATAGAAGAGTATCGATTTGGGTAGGTCGTCTATATTGGTGAGGATGGTGGCGCCGGTAGTGGTGAGCCCGGACATCGATTCGAAAACGGCATCGACCACATTGATGGCTGGGTTTTCGTGGAGCAAAAATGGAAGCGCACCAAAGCCACTCAGAACCACCCAAAACAGCACGGTGACGAGGAAGCCGTCCCGGGTGCGCAGCTCCTGGCGAACCCGGTAGACCGGAGCCCAAATAAGGAATCCGGTAACGAGGGTTATGGCAAAGGCATAACCGAAGGCCTCCAGGTGATTGTCGTTGTAGAGCCAACCAATAAACAGGGGCGGCAGCATACTGATGCTGAAGAGCATCAATAGCAATCCGAGTATGCGTAGAATGACTGAAAAATGCATGATGAGGCTCGTTAAAAGAAGGTTAAACCGACCTGGAACAGTTGCTCCACTTCACGAATCCGTTTCTTATCAACCAGGAACAAAATAATGTGGTCCTCTGATTCGATGCGGATATGGTCGTGGGCAATCAATACCTCTTCATCACGCACGATAGCGCCGATGGTGGTGCCTTGGGGCAGTGTTACCTCGCCGATGGTTCGACCTACTACCTTGGAGGAGTTCTCGTCGCCGTGAGCGATCGCTTCAATGGCCTCCGCAGCGCCTCTCCGCAGGGAGTGGACATTGACCACATCACCACGGCGAACGTGGGTCAACAAACTCCCTATGGTTGCTTGCTGGGGCGAAATGGCAATATCGATTTCACCGCCCTGAACCAGGTCGACGTAGGCCGGGTTGCTGATAAGGGCCATTACCTTGCGCGCCCCGAGGCGTTTTGCCAGCATGGCGGACATGACGTTGGCTTCGTCGTCATTGGTCAGTGCGCAGAAGACGTCGGTTTCTTCGATGTTTTCTGATACCAGTAGCTCTTTGTCCGACGCACTACCATGGAAAACAAGCGTGTTATCGAGGGTTTGTGCGAGCTGGTGACACCGACCTATGTTGCGCTCAATGAGTTTGACGTTGTATCGATCTTCAATCGAGCGGGCCAGTCGTTCGCCGATGTTGCCGCCGCCGGCGATGATGATTCGGCTGTATACATTATCGAGTCGGCGCAGTTCGCTCATAACGTCCCGAATGTGTCGACTGGCAGCGATAAAAAACACCTCGTCGTCAGCTTCAATAACGGTTGAGCCTTCGGGAGTGATGGACTTTCCGCGGCGAAAAATGGCCGCTACCCGGGTGTCCACCGAGGGCATGTGTTCACGAATGTAGCGCAGCTCTTGCCCGACCAGGGGACCACCGTAATAGGCTTTGACGGCGACCAATTGCACCCGACCTTCGGCAAAATCGAGCACTTGCAGGGCACCGGGCTGCTCGATCAGGCGCTTTATATGGTGGGTAACGACCTGCTCTGGGCTGATGATGACATCCACCGGGCAGGCATCTTTAGCAAACATTTCCGGGCGTTTAAGGTAGTCAGGTTGTCGTATTCGCGCGATTTTAGTCGGGGTCCTGAACAATGAGTAGGCAACCTGGCAGGCGATCATATTGACCTCATCGCTGTTGGTCACAGCGACCAGCATATCCGCATCGTCGGCACCGGCCCGGCGCATGACCGACGGGAAGGAGGCCTTACCCTCGATGGTGCGGATGTCGAGACGGTCCTGAAGCTCGCGCAGGCGCTCTCCGTCGGAATCTACTACCGTGATGTCGTTCTCTTCACTGGCAAGATTCTCCGCCAATGTCCCCCCCACCTGTCCGGCACCCAGAATGATGATCTTCATGTTTTATTATGTAGCCTTATGATTGTCCGTATCATGCGGTAGACCCGATGTCGAAAGCATAACAATAGATTTCGGGGATGCAAGGAGAGTAAGCAATCGCTAACTCGCAGGTTCCCTTTTACGTAGCAGCGCGTAATAGAAGCCATCATGGGCGCCGGTTTGGGGAAAGAGTTGGCGGCCGCTTTGACATGGAACTCCCCAGCTCGCGTCGATGGTAATCTCTTCGGCGTCTGGCTGGCACACCAGAAAACGAGCCACCTGATCGCTGTTTTCGGCTTTGATGGTAGAACAGGTCGCGTAAAGCATTAGCCCGCCGGGTTGGAGCAGTGGCCACAGAGCGCTCAAGATCTGTTGTTGCAACGCCACCAGCTGTTGGATATCTTCCCGGCGTCGCAGCACCTTGATATCAGGGTGCCGTCGAATAACGCCGGTGCCGCTGCAGGGAGCGTCGAGCAAGATGCGGTCATAGGCAATCCCGTCCCACCATTGGTCTGGCTGGGTAGCATCAGCAATCACCAGCCGCCCATTGAGCTGCAGTCGTTCAAGGTTCTGGGTGATTCTCTGGGCTCGAGCCCTGTCCACCTCAAGACAGGTCAGCGTAAGCCCGGGTTCCTCTTCCAGCAGGTGGCAACTTTTGCCTCCGGGAGCGGCGCAGGCATCGAGTACGTGCTGTCCGGGCGCTAACTGCAGTAAAAACGCAGACAGCTGTGCCGCTTCATCCTGCACGCTTACTGCACCATCAGAGAAGCCGGGAAGCCGGGTGGCGTCGCAGGGACTCTCCAGAGTGATGGCGGCAGCGCTATAGCCGCCGGGTCGTGCGCCAATCCCCTCTGCCTCGCACTGGGCCAGGTAGTGCGCTCGATCGCCCTGTTGTCGGTTGACTCGCAGGGTCATCGGGGGGCGTTGATTATTGGCGTGGGTGATCTCTCGCCACTGGTCTGGCCAGTCGCGCTGCCACTGCTTGATCATCCACTTTGGGTGAGAGGTGGAGGGTACATCGCTGGAGCTTAACTGCTCCTCGATAATGGCAGACTCACGCTGGTAGCGTCGCAGCACGGCATTGACCAGTTTTGTGGCCCAGGGCTTATCCAGCAGTGCGCAAACCGCAACGGTTTCGCTTAACACCGCGTGGGGAGGAATGTTGAGGGAGCGTAATTGGTAGAGTCCGACCATTAGCAGGGCTTCGATATCGGTCTCTTTCTCTCGCAACGGATTGTCGAGCAGGATCGATAGGATTGATCGCAGGGTAAAGTACCAACGGCAGGTGCCGTAGCAAAGCTCACTGAGTAGCGCCTCCTGGGAGTCTTCTACCGTTTCGGCGGCCTCGGGGAGGGCCTGACCGAGGGAGCGCCCCTGGGTGAAGACCTGTTGCAGGGCGAGTGCGGCTGCGGCGCGGACGGGTTGTGTCATGGGTTAGCCGAAGCTCCGATGAACGCCCAACTGCTCGGCGCGACTGTTAAGTTGATCCCTGACGCTCAGTGCCTTGGCACCAGGAAACTGGAGGGTTTTCAGGCGCAAGACACCCTCGCCGCACGCAACCTCTATACCTTCGGCGCCACTAACAATGATCGTACCGGGTTGCTCCGATGTGGGTATGTGAACGGCTTCGGCTTCCCAGATCCGCACAGACTCCCCCCCAAGCGGGGCGTAGCTGACGGGCCAGGGGTTAAAGGCTCGCACCTGTCGTGCAAGGATGTCGGCGGAGAGGGAGAAGTTAAGCTGGGCTTCGGCTTTGGCTAACTTATGAGCATAGTTCGCCAGTTGGTTGTCCTGGGCCTGGGGGCGGGAGCTGCCGGCGGAAATCTCCGCGATGGCCTCAATCAGCGCCGGCCCCCCGATATCCTGCAAGCGGTCGTGCAGATCGCTGGAGTTGTCGGTTGGGAGAATGGGGCACTCTACCCTGACCAGCATATCGCCGGTATCGAGGCCGGCGTCCATCTGCATAATGGTAACGCCGCTGTGGCTATCACCGGCAGCGATGGCTCGCTGGATGGGAGCGGCACCACGCCAGCGAGGAAGCAGCGATGCATGGACGTTGATGCATCCGTAGCCGGGTGTATCAAGAACCGCCTGAGGCAGGATCAATCCATAGGCCACGACAACCATAAGGTCCGCCTGAAAGTGAGCGAGGGTGGTTTGTGATTCCTCCTCCTTCAAACTGAGAGGTTGCTCCACCGGGATCTGATGCTGAAGCGCGAGGGCCTTGACGGGGCTGGGTGTGAGCTTACGCCCTCGCCCGGCGGGCCGGTCTGGCTGGGTATAAACACCGACCACCTCATGGGGACTGTCGATGAGTACCTGTAGGTGATGGGCGGCAAAATCCGGGGTGCCGGCGAACAAAATACGAAGGGGGGATACGCTCATCGGTAATAGCTAGCCTTAGCGGGTGGCGGAGCGCTGGGATTTTTCCAGCTTTTTGCGGATGCGGTTGCGTTTGAGGGGGGATAGGTAATCCACAAACAGCTTTCCGTTGAGGTGATCAACTTCGTGTTGAATGCAGACCGCCATCAGGCCGTCGCACTCGAGTGTAAAGGGTTGTCCATCTCTGTCCAACGCCTCAACTCGTATGCGCTCCGGCCGTTGCACTGACTCATAATAGCCCGGTACGGACAAACACCCCTCCTGGCTCTCCTCAAACTCATCCCCAATAGGGGAAATGGCAGGGTTGATGAGGATATGGGGGGTGCTATTGTCCTCACTGACATCGACCACGATCACCCGCAGGTGGACATCTACCTGAGTCGCGGCAAGACCGATACCCGGTGCGTCGTACATTGTTTCCAGCATATCGTCGGCGAGCTTTTGAATATCACGGTCGACGGCGTCAACCGGCTTGGCTCGGGTACGAAGGCGTGGGTCTGGGTATTCAAGAATATCGAGTAGTGCCATAGGGTCGTCAGGTCAATTTTGTTGGGATGGAATTGACAGCAATAAAGCCAACCCCATGTGAATGAAGGACAAGCGTACAATTTTATGCCCATGCTGGCGGCTTGACAATTGCAAAGGCGAGCACAAACCCTTTGCACACAAAAACACCAGTTTGTTGTAGTAATAATGTAAGATGTGCTGCTAAGATTATGAACAATATGGGATTAATGTTTGGGTATGTGACTTGAGTCGCGACCCATCAACTGCAAAAACAGGTCGATTGGGCTATAGTCGGCTACTGAATAAAAGATTATTGCGTGTGCGCAAGACACCATATAGGGAAGGTATACCATGAGGAAATCGCTGCTGGGGGCTGCCCTGCTCTGCCTGATGAGCTGGTCTGCGATCGCCGCCGAGAGTCCAATGAAAGACGGACACCCGGACACCTACACTGTAGTGAAGGGCGATACTTTATGGGATATCTCCAATACCTTCCTGGATACTCCCTGGTTGTGGCCAGAGATCTGGCACGCCAACCCCCAGATCGCCAACCCCCATCTTATTTATCCGGGCGATGTGATCAGTTTGATCTACATCGATGGGCGGCCACGTCTTACCGTTTCCACCCGTGGTGAGGCGAGTCGCACCATCAAGCTAGGCCCTAAAGTGCGCGCGACCCCGATTGATTCGGTGATTCCGGCTATTCCTCTCGACAAGATTAACAGTCTTCTAAAGCGTAGCCGGGTCGTTACCTCCCTCGAGGATTTGGAGCGGGCACCCTATATCGTCGCTGCCTCACAGGATAAGGTGGTGAGCGGATTGGGAGACCAGATTTACGCGCGGGGTAATTTCGATAGTAATGCCCCCGCCTACGGTGTCTATCGTCAGGGCGACGTCATTGTGGATCCCACCACCCGTGAGATGCTGGGCGTGATGGCGATTGATCTTGGTGCTGCGGATGTGAAGCAGATTCAGGCTGATGTCGCTACCCTACAGGTTACCCGTAGTGAAAAAGAGATTCGCTCCGGTGATCGACTGCTGGAGAGTGAAGAGCGTCGTATTGACTCTACCTTTTTCCCCAGTGCGCCCGAGCGTCGGGTAGAGGGAGAGATCCTGGGCGTCTCCGGAGGCATCACCCAACTGGGTCAATTTGATAATGTGTTGATCAACCGTGGTGAGCGTGATGGTATTGCTCCAGGAAATATTCTGGCGATTAATCGTAATCTGCAGGTGCTCGATGAGAAGCGCAAAGAGCAGGTGACGATGCCGGCTCATCGTGTGGGTCTGTTAATGGTTTATCGCACATTCGAGAAGGTAAGTTTTGCCATTATCCTCGAAACCACCGAGCCACTGCTGGTGGGTGACAAATTGGAAAACCCCTGATCTTCGCTATACTGAAAAAGGCTGCTTCGGCAGCCTTTTTTAATTCTCCGTCAACGATCAAGGACGATCGATGGATAGCTCCCCACTGCGCTGGAAGCGCTTACGACCCTGGATTTTACTCCACCTACTGCCCGCTTTGGGGCCTATCCGTAGTGGCCAGCTGCTGCATCAGTTGGAGCACCCCGATGCGCTGTTAGATCCGGCGATTATCAACGCTGTGCCAGGTATGCCTGTAGCAACCCGCACTGCGCTGGGACAGTGGCACCGTGGCCGAGGTGAGTTCTGGAATTACGCCAGCGAGCAACTTGAGCGAATCGGGCAGTGGGGCCAGCAGCCGGATTGCCACCTGTTGTGCGTCGAAGACAGCGCCTATCCGCCGCTACTGGCAGAAATTCCCGACCCGCCTCCCCTGCTTTACATTGAGGGGAACCCGGAGCTATTAAAGAGCCCACAGGTCGCGGTTGTTGGGTCGCGCCACTGTTCTCATCAGGGTGCCGATATCGCGTTCGAATTTGGGTATCAGTTGTCACACAGTGGCCTTACCGTCACCAGTGGCCTGGCGCGAGGAATCGATACATCAGCCCACCGGGGGGCGTTACGTGGAATGGCGCCCACGCTAGCGGTACTGGGTACCGGTATCGACCGCTGCTATCCTGCCCAAAATCGGGAGTTGGCAAGGGAGTTGGTTGAAACTGGTGGCGCGCTGGTTTCCGAGTTTGGCCTTGGGGTGGCACCGCGCCCCGGCCATTTCCCCCGTAGAAATCGCATCATAAGCGGCCTGAGTATGGGAGTGTTGGTGGTCGAGGCGGCGGAGAAAAGCGGCACTTTAGTCACGGCGCAACTGGCGCTGGAGCAGGGGCGAGAGGTGTTCGCTGTGCCTGGAACGATACGCCAGGGAAAGAGTGCCGGTTGCCATCGACTGATACGGGAAGGAGCGATGTTGGTAGAAAGCAGCGCAGAGATTGTGCGAGGGTTGGCCCCGCAGTTTTTGCAGCCCTTGTTGCACACTGGGCCCGGGGCAGAGCGGGAGAACTCTATGGAAGGGGATAGACTTACGTTGCAAAGAACTGACCCCCTTACGCCAGAGGAGGAATCCCTATTCGCCATGTTGGACACAGAACCCTGCTGCCTCGATCTATTGGTTGTGCGCTGCCAGAGACCAGTAACCGAGATTATGGTGATGTTGCAGAGAATGGAGTTGGGGGGCTGGGTGCTGCGGGTGCCGGGAGGCTACCAACGGGCGGGCGCGAATCCGGCTTGCAACTAGGCGGTGAGTGGGTTAGTTTTCGCCCACTTTCCACCATCCTGATTGAGACCGTCCAATGAATAAACCATTTGTCGCTATTTTGATGGGATCCGACTCGGATCTGCCCAAGGTACAGGCTGCTATCGATGTACTAAAGAGCCTGCAAGTTGGCGTTGAAGTGCGCGTCCATTCCGCGCACCGAACTCCTGATGCAACCCATGAGTACGTAAAGGGTGCGGACAGCCGTGGTTGCGCTGCCTTTATTGCTTGTGCGGGCATGGCGGCACACCTTGCGGGTGTTGTTGCTTCGCTGACGATTAAGCCCGTTATTGGTGTGCCGATTGATGCCGGTCCACTCAACGGTATGGACGCTCTGCTATCGACTGCCCAGATGCCCGGTGGCATCCCGGTAGCGACTGTCGCAATCGGGAAGGCCGGCGCGAAGAACGCAGGCTACCTCGCCGCCCAGGTTATCGCGTTGCAGGACCCTGAACTGGCAGACCGTCTGCGAGCAGACCGTAAGGCTAATGCGGAAGCGGTGTTGGCGAAGAACGCAGCACTCCAACAGCAGCTCGCCTAACAAATGAGGTGGCGCTGGGTGCCCGCTATAGAGGCGCTACTTGCGGGCGAAGTGATTGCTTACCCTACCGAAGGCGTGTGGGGGTTCGGATGTGATCCCTGGAACCCTGAAGCGGTTGAACGAGTGTTGACCCTGAAGCAGAGACCCTGGCAGAAGGGGTTGATACTGGTCGCTTCGTCCTGCTCCCAGCTAGCCCCCCTGTTAAGGACCCTGTCTCCGCAGCAGCGGCAGCGCCTCAAGCTAAGTTGGCCAGGCCCCACCACCTGGGTGATAGAAGATGTTGATGATTGGGTGCCGCCATGGGTGAAAGGCGAGCACACCGGTGTCGCTGTTCGGGTGAGCGCTCACCCGGTAGTGGCGGCACTCTGTGATGCCTTTGGTGGCCCCCTGGTTTCGACCTCCGCGAACCGGGCTGGACAGCCGCCCCTGGCCCATAGCTGGCAAATCCGTCGTCAGTTTTCCAGCCAGCTGGGTGCGGTGGTTGCTGGTGAGTTGGGTGGGCAGCGAGGCCCTTCGAGAATTTGTGATTTAAACAGTGGTCGGGAGCTTCGTCCCGCCTGATAGGAAAATCAAGGAGACTAAGGTGAGCGGAGTCGACCACAGCAAGCAGGTGCAGCAGTTCCTGATGGCGTTACAGGATCGAATATGCGACCAGCTTCAAGCACTGGAACCCGATGCCCGCTTTGTTGAGGACAGCTGGCTCCGCGAAGGAGGCGGAGGTGGCCGCAGCCGGGTGATTGCCGGTGGATCCCTGTTCGAAAAAGGGGGGGTTAATTTTTCCCATGTCTTTGGTGACAAACTCCCCCCTTCCGCTACTGCCCAGCGACCCGAGTTGGCGGGCTCCAGCTTTCAGGCGATGGGGGTTTCCTTGGTGATGCATCCCCATAACCCCTATGTTCCCACCTCGCACGCGAACGTGCGGTTTTTCATAGCCGAAAAACCCGGAATGGAGCCCGTTTGGTGGTTTGGCGGCGGATTTGACCTCACTCCTTACTACCCTTTCGAAGAGGATTGTGTGCATTGGCACCGTACCGCCCAAGAGGCCTGCCAGCCTTTTGGGGACGATATTTACCCTCGTTTCAAGCGCCAGTGTGATGACTATTTTTACCTGCGGCATCGCGATGAGCATCGCGGAGTGGGAGGCGTGTTTTTTGATGATTACAACGAGCAGGGTTTTGACCACAGTTTCGAACTGATGCAAGCGATTGGAAACGCCTACCTGCCAGCCTACGTCCCCATTGTGGAACGGCGGCGCGCAATCGATTTCACAGAAGATAATAAAGCGTTCCAGTGCTACCGCCGGGGCCGTTACGTGGAATTTAACCTGGTGTTTGATCGGGGCACCCTGTTTGGCTTGCAGTCGGGTGGACGTACCGAGTCAATCCTGATGTCGATGCCGCCCCAGGTTCGCTGGGACTATAACTGGGCACCCGAACCGGGGAGCCGGGAGGCTGAACTGGCGGACTATATCAAGCCCCGGAACTGGTTGCAGGGGCAATCATGAGCCCCATGGACAGGTACGCGGTAATGGGGAATCCCGTTGCCCATAGTAAATCCCCGCAGATTCACCGCGACTTTGCCGAGCAGACTGGGCAGGCGATGGAGTATCAGGCGCTGAAGGTTGACGAGGGGGATTTCGAAGACGCGGTAAAGCGATTTTTTGTCGGCGGCCAGGGGCTCAATATTACCGTGCCCTTTAAAGAGCGGGCCTGGCACTATGCAGGTAGATTGACCGAGCGAGCGCAGCGAGCAGGGGCCGTCAATACGCTCTGGCAGGACGCGGATGGCGCTCTGGTAGGCGATAACACGGATGGTTGCGGTTTGGTGACCGACCTAAAGGTGAATCAAAAGGTGAGACTGGAAGGCGGTCGAATTTTGTTATTGGGCGCGGGAGGAGCTGCCCGGGGCGTTATCCAGCCGCTACTGGCTGAGAACCCGGCGTCCCTTGTGATTGCTAACCGCACCCTGGCCCGAGCGCAGGAGCTGGTAGTGCTGTTCGCAGGCAGCGGCGCGCTACAAGCCGTACCCTTCGATCAGTTAAGTGGTGAGTTTGATCTGGTTGTTAACGCGACGTCGGCCAGCCTCCATGGTGAGATACCGCCGCTGCCCGAGACTAGCATCGGGGAAAAAACGATCTGTTATGACATGATGTATGGGGCCGACCCCACCGCCTTTAATCGCTGGGCTAGCGCATTGGGCGCCCGCCGCTGCATTGACGGCCTGGGAATGCTGGTGGAGCAAGCGGCCGAGGCCTTCTACTGTTGGCGTGGCGTACGCCCCGCTACAGAGCCCGTATTGCGATCGTTGCGGTCGCAGCTGGATGCCAGATAACCCTGTTCGAAGGCTGACAAAAGACAATAAAATCGATGGGCTTCCTGCTATCATGACTGTCAGCATAGGGGCCCGTTCGGTGGGCTCCAACGCCTTTCAATATTTCTCGCCATAGACAACAGGAGCATGGTTGTGGATTCCAAACTGGGTTTTTTTATTCTGGTTGATGCCGGTGACAACGACGTCCATAAAATTCGTGAAGAGTTGCTGAAAATTGACGAGATCAAACTGGTTCACTGCCTGATTGGGCCCACTGACCTAATCTGTTACGGCGAAGCGGATACCATAGAGGCGATGCGTGAAGTGATCACGCAAAAGGCCTCGGCGCTGATCGAAGCCAAGTTCAACCCGATCTCACACACACAAACCTGTTTATCACTGCAATGCCATGGTCAGCCGCTGTCACCAGAGAAGCATGGGCACCCGGAAAAGACGGCTGCCTGGATATTTGCAGACATCAATATCTCCAGCGCACTGGATATTAGTGAGCGACTACTGTCTCGAACCCCTGAAATCGTCTGTGCCCATACGGTGCTGGGAGCACAGGATACGATTTTCTACGTTGAGGCAGAAAATCTACAACGCCTGATGGCGGTCGTGGATGATGGTGTGCGCACCCTGCGCGGCATTGGTAATGAGGGTAAATCGGTAAAGGCGCTAGCCCGCACCGATACCCGTTTGGTGTTGATGCCCGACCAGTAAACTCATAATCAGAGCCGCTCTGGCGGCTCTGTACCCGCACCAGGGGACTGGTCCTGCTGGGCGATATGGGTGTTTTTCAGCTTCACATAGTTAGCCGCGGTGTAACGGAAATAGGAGCGTTCCTTTTCGTTTAGGGCTCGCATCGCCTGGGCGGGACGCCCGACGTAGAGATAGCCGCTTTGCAGGCGCTTACCCGGTGGAACCAGGCTTCCCGCGCCGAGAACCACCTGAGACTCAATCACCGCGCCGTCCATCACTATGGCGCCCATGCCGATGAGCACCTCATTGCCGATCGTGCAGCCGTGCAGGGTTGCCTGGTGGCCAACGGTGACATCGTCCCCCAGGGTGAGTGGAAACCCGTCGGGATCAAAGGGGCCGGCATGGGTAATGTGCAAAATGGAGCCATCCTGGATGCTGCAACGCTGGCCTATGCGAATACGGTGCATATCCCCGCGGATTACCACCATCGGCCATACAGAACAGTCGTCGCCCAGCACCACGTCGCCAATGACGACGGCGGAGGGGTCGACAAACACAGTCTCGCCGAGCTGGGGCCAGTGTTGCTGGAAGGGACGAATTGTATGACTCATTCAGTGTCTGCCCATTGAAAACGGTTACCGGAAAACCCATTGTATAGTGAGCCGCGGTTAATTCGCAGTGCCCTTTTACCTAATCAGGAATTGTTCATGAGCAACCCCTTGCTACAAACCCACCTTCTGCCGCCGTTCGACCGTATCGAAGCGGCTCATGCTGAGCCGGCCCTTCGCCAGCTTCTTGAGGAGAGTCGCAGTGCGATCAAGGCCCTGCTCGGGAGTGACGGTGAGCCCAGTTGGGAAAACGTTGTAGCCCCGCTCGAAGATATCGATGACCGCCTGGGTCAGGCCTGGTCGCCGGTCAGTCATATGAACTCTGTGGTAAATTCGCCGGAGTTACGCGAAGCCTATAATGCCTGTTTGCCGATGTTGTCCGAATATGCGACCGAAATGGGGCAAAATAGAGATCTTTACCAAGTTTATAATGACCTTTCGCAGAGTGCCTCCTTCTCCGAATACAGTGTTTCACAGCAGAAAGTGATAACGAACGCCCTGCGGGATTTTCGACTTTCGGGTATTGCACTGGATCCCACCAAGCAGCAGCGGTACGGGGAGTTAAAAAAGCGGCTATCGGAATTAACCAGTAAGTTCTCGGAGAACGTTCTGGATGCGACCCAGGCCTGGAGTAAACGGGTCGACAGGGTTGAGGATCTGGCCGGGATGCCTGAATCTTCCCTACAGGCGGCGGCGCAAGCGGCAGAAGCTAAGGGACATGGTGGCTACTTGCTCAATCTGGAGTTTCCCTCCTATCTGCCCGTCATGACCTATTGCGACAACAGAGAGTTGCGTCGCGAGGTCTACACGGCCTATGCGACCCGGGCTTCGGATCAGGGTCCTCACGGGGGCCAGTGGGATAACAGTGAGCTGATCGACGAGATTTTGGCCCTGCGTCATGAGCTGGCTGAGATACTCGAATTTGACAACTACGCGGAGCTTTCCCTGGCCACCAAGATGGCAGAGGATCCCCAGCAGGTCATCGGGTTTTTGCGGGATCTTGCCGTGCGCAGTAAGCCCGTGGCCGAGAATGAACTGGAGGAGCTGCGCGCGTTCGCCCAACAACACTATGGTCAGGAGGCGTTGGAAGCGTGGGACATTCCCTACTACGGAGAGAAACTAAAGCAACATACCTACGCGATCTCCCAGGAGGAGCTGCGCCCCTACTTTCCAGCGGAGCGTGTAATAGAGGGGATGTTTGAGGTTGTAACGCGTCTCTACGGCATTCGGATTTGCCAGCAGCAAGGGGTGGCAAGCTGGCATCCCGATGTGCGTTTCTATGAGGTCAGTAACGACAGCGGCATCATCGGCCACTTCTACCTCGACCTCTTCGCTCGCGCTAACAAGCGCGGCGGGGCGTGGATGGATGAGTGCCGGGTGCGCCGCCGCATCGGCAATGAGGTGCAGCGCCCCGTGGCGTATCTGGTTTGCAACTTTAACGGTCCGGTTGGGGATCAACCTGCGCTATTAACCCATGATGAGGTGACGACGCTGTTTCATGAGTTTGGGCATGGCTTGCACCACCTGCTAACCCGGGTAGAGTACGCGCCGGTTTCTGGTATTAATGGCGTTCCCTGGGATGCGGTCGAGTTGCCCAGCCAGTTTATGGAAAACTGGTGTTGGGAAAGCGAAGGGATCGCACTGATATCGGCCCACTTTGAAACGGGAGAGGCGCTACCGGCGGAGATGCTTGATAAGTTATTGGCCGCGAGAAACTTCCACTCCGGCATGATGATGGTGCGCCAGCTGGAACTATCGTTGTTCGACTTCCTGATTCACCATCGCTATCACTCCGGACTGGATGTGCAGCAACTGTTGGACGAAGTTCGTGCCGAGGTCGCGGTCTTTTCACCCCCTCAATTCAATCGGTTCCAGCACAGCTTTAGCCATATTTTCGCTGGCGGTTACGCGGCGGGATATTACAGCTATAAGTGGGCGGAGGTGTTATCGGCCGATGCGTTTTCACGGTTCGAGGATGAGGGGATCTTTAACGCTGAAACCGGCCAATCATTCCTGCAAGAAATATTGCACCGAGGTGGCTCCGAGGAACCTATGGAGCTGTTTAAGCGCTTTAGAGGAAGAGAGCCAAGTATCGAGGCGTTACTGCGCCATAGCGGAATTGTGGAGTAATCAGGGTGACCGTTAAAAAGCGTTTTATTGCCGGCGCCAGATGCCCCTCCTGCAACGAAATAGACCGATTGGTCGTTATTATGCAAGAGGGCTTCTCGGACCGCAGGGAGTGCGTTGCCTGCGGGTTTAGCGATGCTCAGGATAATGTGGAGGTGAGTGAGATGCCTACACGGGTGATTCCCAAGCAGGAGGCGGATGCAGAGTTGCAGCCGCTCCGCCTGGTACCCAATCCGCTGTCAGCTAAAGAGCAGGATTAGATTGCTTTCAGGTAGCGCTGGCGGAGTTTGAAATCCAACCCCATCTCTCCTGCCAGGCACGGCCACTGCTGGTCGCCACTCTCCCAATGCTGGGCTCGTTCCTTGAGCGATGATCCAAAGCCATCCTTACCCATCTTCTGAAAACCGAGGGAGAGCCCGGAGACGGCTTCGGCTACCAGGCTATCGAGCTCATTAGCAAAGGGCTCTCCGACAATCGCGTGAGCGATGACATTGGCCTGGCTGGTGTCGAGGGGGAGCAGCGGGAAGCCTCCGTTGCTCCAGAAAATATCGTTCACCTCCTCAAGCAGCCGATGACAAAGATACGCCTCATCAAACAGCCCAATAAGGCCTTCGTGGCCGCTAATCGCGGGTACCGGCGTGAGAAAGTACTCTTTGGCGATGGTGACATACGGGGTGACTAACGCCCCGGTTCCTGTTCGCTGGGCACCCTCCTCCACTACCTCGATAAATTGAGGGACATAATTGATGTAGCGGGTAGAGAACTCCAGTAACTTATCGTTGGCTTTGCCCTGGTCGAGACCGAGCAGCGGATGAAGCCCATTTTTGAGCGAGGCCAGGTGGGCTTTCAGGTGTTCTGTTTCTTGTTCCTTTTGTAATGCATCCTTAATCAACTTTCGTATTGCGCTAACACTCATACAGATTCCCCACGGTAAACAGGTGAAGGTCAGGGTTTACCGTTAAACAAGCAACAACGATCGCCGACGAAAACCCCCGAAGGCCCGCGCTGCTGCGGTGCGAATATTAACTGGGCGCCGTAACCGTTAGCTGTAACAGGCCGCGCGCACTGATACATTGCTCTCACGGTGACTACGAGCACCAAACCAAATCGGCCAGTAATTCGTTGTTACTGGTCGCCGTAGATTTGAGTGTAGCCGAAACGAAAATATCGCAAGAGCGATCGTTTAGACGATTCCGCTATTTCGTTGACGAGGGTCATGGGTGGGGCCTGAGGGGGAGACCTTTACGGCGCATAATTAAATTAATAGCGGGGGAACAGCCCTAATAGGCTTACAATAAGCAAGGTCTTAGGGTTGTTTCTACACCCCATATCCCCTTTGCGGCGCAAAAATCCCCCATTTCTTTGCATTGCGAGAAATCCTGTACCTATACTGTTTTGAGCGTAATGGTTCTCAATTAATTGGGGTGCCGACCGGTTTTGGCACGGAGCCCAAGGCCATGAACAACAACAATAATGACTAATATCTCAAACGCCTGCACGGGGCATTAGGTTTTCCTAAGCGCTTTTTGCAGAGGGGAAAAGGTGAGATGACAATGCCCAACCTGGCACTTTGGCGCTGGCGTTCTGCAATTGCAGGCCTGGGGATGATGGCGACTACCGCATCGGCCGAGTTGAAGATGAATCTTCCGGAGCCGGTCTCCCCACTTACCGCCGAGATCTTTGACCTGCACATGCTTACCACCACGGTGGCTACCATCATTATGGTCGTGGTGATCGTACTGGTGGGCGTTACCATTTTCCGTTTCAGGAAATCGAAAGGCTATGAAGCGGATCAGGATTTTAACGACAGCCGGTTTGGCACTTGGGGCTGGATACTAGTGCCGGTGGTGGTGCTGGGTATCGACCTGAGTATTGCCGGCCCTGGCACCAAAACCCTCAACAATGTTGAGACCTTCGAGGAGGCTGACCTGACCCTAAAGGTCATTGGTTCTCAGTGGAAATGGACGTACGAGTACCTGGATCAGGACATTCGCTTCGTCAGCACCCTCAATAACGAGGACCTCTCGAGCGAGGGGTACCTGCGGGAGGTTGATAATCCGGTGGTATTGCCTACCCACCAACGCATCCGTTTTTTGCATACCGCCAGTGATGTTTTGCACAACTGGTGGGTGCCGGCCGTTGCGCCAAAAAAAGATTCTATCCCGGGGTATATCAATGAGACCTGGACCATCATCGAGAAAGAGGGGACCTACTACGGCCAGTGCGCTGAGCTTTGTGGAACGCGCCATGCGTATATGCCGATTGTGGTAAAGGCGGTTAGCGAGCAGGAGTTCGCCCAATGGGTCGCTGAACAAAAGCAGCAAAAGGCTGCCCAAATGGCCGAAGCCAGCGCGGACAAGCAGTGGAGCATGGCCGAGCTGATGGCCCGTGGGGAGAGCATCTATAACCAAAGCTGCGCTGCTTGCCACCAGGCTGCGGGCACGGGACTCCCCGGTGTATTCCCGGCGCTAAAAGGCAGCACAGTTGCTACTGGCCCAGTAGCGGAGCACCTGAATATCGTAATTAATGGCAAGCCCGGCACAGCGATGGCGGCCTGGGGGGGGCAGCTGAATGATCTGGAGATCGCTGCCCTGATCACCTACGAACGCAACGCCTGGGATAACAATACGGGTGATCGGGTGCAGCCCGCCGACGTAAAAGCCGCACGCTAGAGGATAGAGAAGATGACAACTGCAGCTCTGGATCAGGACGGCCACGACCACCACGTACCTACGGGTTATCAACGTTGGTTGTTCAGCACCAATCACAAGGATATTGGTACCATGTACCTGATATTTTCCCTGGTGATGCTGTTTCTGGGTGGCGGCATGGCGATGCTGATCCGAGCCGAGCTCTATATGCCCGGACTGCAGATTCTAAATCCTGACCTTTACAATAACCTGGTCACCAACCATGCCTTGATTATGGTATTCGGATTAGTCATGCCCGCTGCTGCGGGCATGGCAAACTGGATGATTCCATTGCAAATTGGTGCGCCGGATATGGCCTTGCCGCGTCTCAATAACCTGAGTTTTTGGCTGCTTCCCGCCGGAGCCCTGATGTTGATGATGTCGATGCTGGCACCCTATTTTGGTACCGGCGGCCCCGTCAATACGGGGTGGACGCTCTATCCGCCGCTGTCGATACAGGCGGGGATGTCGATGGATTTGGCAATTTTCACCCTGCACATATTGGGTATTTCATCGATACTCGCATCCATAAATATCATCACCACCATCCTCAATATGCGCGCGCCCGGCATGACCTTGATGAAAATGCCAATCTTCGTATGGGCCTGGTTATTAACCGCTTTCCTGCTCGTTCTGGTCATGCCGGTGCTGGCCGGTGGCGTTACCATGCTGCTGTTTGATCGTCATTTCGGCACCAGTTTTTTTGATGCGGCAGGAGGGGGAGATCCGGTACTGTTTCAGCACCTGTTCTGGTTCTTCGGTCATCCGGAAGTGTACGTTTTGTTGCTGCCCTCTATTGGGGTGTTAGGAATGATCGTGCCGACCTTTTCGCGTAAGCCGTTGTTTGGTTATAAGCCTCTGGTGATCTTTATGATTATCCTTACGCTGTTGGGCATGGTTGTTTGGGCACACCACCAGTACACCATCGGAATGTCATTAGCGGTCACTACTTACTTTATGATCGGTACCATCCTGATCTCCATACCCGTGGGACTGATGCTGTTCAATTTCATATTTACCATGTGGCGAGGATCGCTCACATTTGAAACGCCAATGCTATTCGCTATTGCGATAATCGTCATGTTTTCCTTTGCCGGAGTAACCGGCATTATGTTGGCGGTTGTCCCTGCCGATATGCAATACCACGACACCTATTTTGTCGTGGCCCACTTCCATTATGCGTTAATACCGGGAGCGCTGTTTGGGCTCTATGCGGGTGTTTTTTACTGGCTACCCAAATGGACTGGCCATATGTACGACGAAAAGCTGGGCAAGCTGTTTTTTTGGTGGACCACCATCGGCTTTAACCTGACGTTTTTCCCCCAGCACTTTTCAGGTTTGGCGGGTATGCCAAGAAGAATTATCGACTATAGCCACCAGTTTGCCGACTTCAATATGGTCTCCAGTATCGGTGCCTTTATTTTTGGTCTTTCTCATCTGCTGTTTCTTTACATTATTATAAAAACGGTTCGTGGCGGGGAGCCGGCAGGCGATATGCCCTGGGAGGGCGCGCAGGCAGGCACCCCGGGTTTAGAGTGGACGCTGAGCTCGCCACCGCCCTTCCATAGTTTCGATACGCCGCCAGAGGTTAAGTAAATGCAGTGGGAGCCTGATGCAAAAACGCGAAGAAATAATCTGCTTCTAGCGCTGGCATTGGGTTCGGTCGCCTTGATGATTTCTGTTGCGACATTGATGTTAATGCTGCAGTCGGCAAGTCACTAGCGGAAACGATTATGAATAACCTGACCATCAACCGCCGCTTTCGAACAGCCGTTCTGTTGTCGGCACTGGTGGTGGCAATGTTTGCATTTGGTTTTGCGTTAGCGCCGCTTTATCAGCTGATCTGCGGCGCCCTCGGCATCAATAGTTTGTCAGCGGAGGGTAATCGGGTATCCATCGAGTCGTTGTCACAGGCCCCGGTGGATACTTCTCGTTTTGTCACTATGGAATTTGATGCAACGGTTAATGCTGGCGCTCCGTTCGAGTTGAAGCCTCTGACCCGAAAAATGCGAGTGGTGCCAGGGCAGGTTATGGAGATGGACTATATCATCACCAACCAGAGCAGTATCGATGTGGTGACCCAATCAATACCCAGTGTTACCCCCTGGCAAGCCAATGAATATTTGAAGAAAGTTGAGTGTTTTTGTTTTAGCCAGCAACCGTTACAGGCCGGTGAAAGTAAGCGCATGCGGTTGCGCTTTAGTGTAGATGCACAGATCCCACCAGAGTATCAGGTGATTACGCTCTCCTATACCTTGATGGACACCAATCGAAGTCAGCTAAAAAACGCAACGGCCATGGTAGAGCAAGCCAAGGGCAGTTAAGCGAGAGGAGAACGGCATGACCACAGGCAATGAACACTATTTTGTGCCCGAGCCGAGCCGGTGGCCAATCATTGCTGTTGTTGGGATTTTTTTCACCCTCTTCGGCGTGGTGCTCGCAATAAACGATGTGGCTTCCGGATCTGTTGTATCGATATTTGGCCTCGCTGTACTGGTGTACCTTTTTGCAGGTTGGTTTGGGGATGTTATTCGCGAAAGCAGGTCGGGCAGTTATAACGGCCAGGTAGATATCTCATTTCGCCAGGCAATGGCCTGGTTTATCGCCTCGGAAGTGTTTTTCTTCGCCGCATTTTTCGGCTCTCTTTTTTATATCCGTACCATCGCTATTCCGTCGTTGGCCGGTGAGGGGCACCTCGCCTCGTCGCATCTTTTGTGGGAGGGGTTCCGTGATGTCTGGCCCCTGTTAATGCTCCCGGATGATTCGGCATATGTGCCGGCCAGGGAGGCGATGGGGCCCATGGGAATTCCGCTAATTAACACCATAATTTTGTTAACCAGTGGTGTAACCATTACCTGGGCCCACTGGGGGCTAAAAGCGGACCGTCGTGGTCATCTGGTGGGTGGCCTCGCAGTAACCGTGGCGCTGGGTTGTATCTTTTTGGGGTTTCAGGTGTATGAGTATATCCATGCATACGAAGCGCTTGGCCTCACGCTGAAGTCAGGGGTATATGGGTCGACGTTTTATATGCTAACCGGTTTTCACGGTCTACATGTCACCATGGGTACCATCATGTTGGTCGTGATCCTGGTGCGAAGTCTGCGCGGGCACTTTACGCCCAAGGAGCATTTTGGATTTGAAGGGGTGGCCTGGTATTGGCACTTTGTCGACTTTGTATGGCTGGGACTGTACCTCTTTGTCTATTGGCTATAAAAAAGGCGTCGCAGTACTGTGTTTTCATAGCACCTGATTGGGTGTGATTGCACCGGTGTAGTATCCAATAACAAGAAGTACTACCAAGGAGACAGAGAGCACAACCCTGACAGTGAGTGATCGTACGACGCGGGTTTTTTCGCTACTGTCTCGGGAGAGGAAAAAAAGCCCACTGGCAAGACTGGCAACTATAAGCAGGATATTAATCGCGATCAGGCTCTTAAACAGCATGGTGACATCCCCTTCCCCCGTTCGGTGCAGACGTTTCAAATGTTAGAGTACCTGATCTTTGCGCTTGCTGCCTATTCCTGTGGCGCTATCAGGGATGATGCTGGTGACTATTAGTCGATACCAGTTCACATTTTCTTGGTGGCTGAGTGTCATCTTTTTATTGTTCTTGATGCTGTTCAGTGGCCTCGCGATCTGGCAGTGGGATCGTGCGCAGCAAAAGCTTGCGTTGCAACAGCGTATCGAGCGAATGCAAGCGATGCCTCCTCAAACGCCTATCCGGTTAGATGGCGTCGAGGGAGAAGCCCACTTGCCGTTGGCATTTAAAGGTCACTACCTGGCGGACTCAACTTTTTTACTCGACAACATTGTCAGCAATGGCAAGCCAGGGTTCTACGTTATGACCGCCTTTGGACTTGATGATCAGGGGACGGTGATACTGGTGAACCGTGGTTGGGTCCCGGCACTTCGTCATAGAGAGACGTTGCCAGAAATCGACACGCCCCAGAGCCCGCTGGCGCTAACGGGGGCGTTGATGCCGCCACGATCGAAACCATTGGTGGGTGGAGATCTTGCGCGCCCCGACCTCTACGTCGGCGGGTTATGGCAGTATCTGGATCTCTCCTACCTTGAACGTCAGCTGGGGCGGCCGGTGTTTCCGTGGGTATTAAATCTTGATCCGGAATCGATATCAGGATACCAGCGGCAGTGGTCAAGTTTTGATGCAAAGGTGGGTATGCATTACGGATACTTTTTATATTGGCTTGTGTTTGCACTGTTTTCTGTTGCAGCATACCTATCACTAACGATAAAAAAGAGAAGTGACGATTGATGACCTCCGAGGTTCAAACGCCCCCCCCTCGCAAGGGAAGGTTCTGGGTTGTCCCTGCCATGTTTTTGCTGTTTGGTCTGCCCTATCTTGTGAGCTACTGGTGGTTTTTTGTGGGCGAGGTTCCCGAGTTTGGTACCAGTAACCATGGTGTATTGATGAACCCGGCTCCGCACATACCACCGCTTGAGCTTTCTGGATTAAGTAGCCCCCCTATAGAGACAGAGCGTCTTCAGGGAAAATGGATATTGCTCGCCTTTTCCTCTGCCAGTTGTGGCGATGACTGCCTAAGAACCCTGTTCCATTTACGTCAGATTCGTAAAGCGATGGGGGTCGAGCGCGACCGGGTGGAACGTCTTCTGGTGGTACTTCCATCGCCGCACGGAGAGCTTGTATTGGAACCAGAGCTTTGGCAAGGAATGCTGATTACCGATGATGCAGGAGGTCAACTGGCCCCAGTGCAGCGAGCACTGACTCGGCAGTTGCCAGCACTGGAAAACGCAATCTTTGTGGTCGACCCCAGGGGCGATGTCATCCTCGGCTACGGCGCCGAAACAAACCCCAAGGATATTGTTAAGGATCTACAAAAGCTGTTGAAGGTTTCTGGCATTGGATAGTATTCAGGGCCGACGAGGAGCGTCGGTAGGACTTATGCTATTCGCCGTAGTGTTGGCCCTCTCTGTCATCACTCTCGGCGCTTATGTACGGCTGTCGGATGCTGGTCTCGGTTGTCCGGACTGGCCGGGGTGCTACGGCAAACTGGTGGTACCGGTAGCGCCCGCGGATATATCCGCCGCCAATGGAAAATTTCCCGATCGCCCTCTGGAGGCGACCAAGGCCTGGAAGGAGATGGCCCACCGTTACCTCGCCGCAGCGTTGGGGCTGGTGATTGTCTGGATTGCCATGCAGGCCTGGCGTTACCGTGGACAGGGGCGACAACAGCTGCGTTTACCCCTGCTTTTGGTGGTGTTGGTGATCCTGCAGGGGATGCTGGGGATGTGGACGGTGACCCTGCTGCTGAAACCAACCGTGGTCACCCTGCATTTACTTATGGGGATGCTGACCCTTGCTTTACTATGGCTGGCCTATCTTCGCCAACGGGATACCCAGCAGCTATTTAGCCGCAGCAGCGGTTGGCGCAGGGAGCGCATGCGCCCCTGGGCTCGCCTGGGCTTGCTTGTCCTGTTTTGTCAGATAGCGCTGGGAGGGTGGACCAGCACGAATTATGCGGCATTACACTGTCCGGATCTCCCCCTTTGCCAGGGTGAATGGTGGCCGCCTACGGATTTCGAAAGCGCCTTTACTCTATGGCGAGAGGACTCGCTAATCGCCCCGACGGGTACCAATTACGAGGGTGGAGTGCTCTCCAACCAGGCAGCGGTTACGGTTCACGTCACCCACCGAGCCGGGGCCCTGATCACCTTTTTGGTACTGGGGTTGTTGGCCCTGTTATTGTTGAGACGGCGCACGGATGGAGAGTTACGTTCTACGGCGGCGTGGCTGTTAGTGTTACTGCTGGTTCAGATATCACTGGGCGTGGGTAATGTACTATTGCACCTGCCCACGGCGATAGCGGTGGCGCATAACGGGGGCGCTGCACTACTATTGCTGGTAGTTGTGAAATTAAACTACCAACTGACGACGCGTCGCTAGACGGTGAAACACCCAGAATAAAAAAGAGAGGTCACCATGTCCGAAACCCTGTCGATGAGGCAAAGTACTGGCCTTTGGCGTCGCTATCTGGAGCTCTGTAAGCCCAAGGTGGTAGCCTTGATTCTATTCACTGCGGTGGTGGGTATGTTGCTGTCCACACCGGGAGTGGTTCCACTGGATCGTTTTTTTATTGGGGGTTTAGGCATCGCCCTTGCTGCCGCCAGTGGCGCGGCAATTAACCACTGGTTTGATCAACGTATTGACGCGGTGATGGAGCGAACCCAGGGGCGACCCCTGCCCCAGGGTGAGATCGCGCCACGGCAGGCACTGGCTTTTGCAATCGGGCTGGGCGCCTTATCGATGGTGCTACTGGTGGTGTGGGTCAACGCCCTTACGGCGATACTCAGTTTCTTTTCCATCATTGGTTATGCGGTTGTCTATACCGTTTATCTAAAGCGTCGCACACCCCACAATATTGTATTGGGCGGGATCGCAGGAGCGGCCCCTCCGGTACTGGGTTGGGCGGCGATTACAGGGGAGGTTAACGTCGAGGCGTTCCTGCTGTTTCTCATTATATTTACCTGGACCCCGCCCCATTTCTGGGCGCTGGCGATCCGTAGGCGGGACGACTACGCTCGTGCCGGCCTGCCGATGTTGCCGGTGACCCATGGCATCGCCTTTACCAAACTCAATGTGTTGATATATACCCTGATGCTGCTGGCGGTGACCCTGCTGCCGTTCGCAGTAAAAATGAGCGGTTTGATCTATCTGGCGGCGGCCCTGGTGTTGGGGGTTGGTTTTATTCTCCAGGCTTGGGCGCTTTATCGCAGCGACGGTGATGAGCTGGCGATGAAGACCTTTGGTTATTCGATCTTCTACCTCAGTGCGCTATTTGCGGCCCTTTTGCTGGATCATTACATGCAGGTATTACTCAACGTCGCATAGCCTGTAGCATGACCAGCAGGTAGATCAGCCCGCCAATGATCGATACCAGTCCGCCGGTGCCCATCAGCGCCATACCGGCAATTTCGGGTAGTTGATCGAGGCCTTGAGCGGCCCCTGCGGTCTTGCGTTGTACTCCGTACCCGCCTGACCAGGCCAATCCGACAATGTGCATCAGTTGGCCGCTGGCGTAGGTAACCAGCTGGCGGCGAGCCCACCGAGGGGATGGAATGTTAAACCCCAGCAGGGGCAACAGGGCATAGCTAACGCCCATAAAGGCGAGAGTCACCCCGACGATAGAGCCATGGTAGTGGGCAGGGATAACCACGTTGACCCCCTCGATCATAAAGCCCAATACGCCCCCTGAGGCAAACAACACCACAGAGCAGACAAGCGCGGTGTGCCCAACGGCGGACAGCGGGTTGTCGCTTCGGCGCCATTGGCTAAGTGCGTACAGCGCCAGGGGCATTGAAGCGAGCCCCCCATAACGCATCAGCTCTGTAAAGCCGAGCCGTGCATCGAGTGAATCAATATCGAACATCCACAGAATGGGCAGTGCCGCCAGTGCCGGAGCCAGGGTGATCGCCGCCAATACGGTGAGCCAGCCAGGGTAACGAAGAGCCTGGAGGTTTCCGCTACTTGCCAGCAGTAGCCAGGCAAGCAGCATCAGGAGGGTGTGGTTGAATTGCAGCAGATGGCCTGGCCCCCAGAACAGAAGTTCGAAGTAGGCTTCCGGCAACCCGTTTCGGGGTAGCTGGAAGCCATTAAAAGCCAGCACCGCCATGGCGAAAAGTACCGTGGCCGCAGATAGTCGCAACGCGGGCGATAGTGCTCCAAATCCAGGGGTGGCAGCTGCGAACAAACGCTGCACCGCTTGCAGGGCGATACCGGCGCCAAATAGCAGGAGTCCGCCATAGAAAAGGGGGTGTTGCAGAACCGGGACGTAGTTATTCAGCAGGGGGTTGCCGGCCCCGAAAAAGGGAGCTGTGACAATCGTTAAGGTTCCGGCAAACGAAAACAGTTGGCCGAGTCGTGTGATCCTTGCCCCTTTTGTCTGGGCGCCAAGGCTCCAGAACAACGCGGTAAAACTGAGGAACCAGATCAGGACAGAGAGGTTGACGTGCACAACCAGTGCGGTGCGAAAGAAGTTCACCCAGGGAAACCAGGCTCCAATAACCGGGGTTCGGGATAGCACCAGTAGTAGCGAGAACAGGCCGGCCCCTGCCAGCGCCAGTACCCCCAGGAGTAACCAGGGGCGTGAGGCTGAGGGTGCCGCAACTTCGGGTGGGACGGTGGCGATAGCAGTGAGTCCTGTGTGGGTGTACGGGCGACTTTAGGGCGCGCGGCTAAACAGGCCAAATTGTGGCGCCTGGGCGGGGTCGATCGTAGAGAATATCACCAGGTCGAAGTGTGGATGACTGAGCCTGATACGGGAACGCAACAATGAGCTTAGCCAGCGAGCATCGTTCTCATTCTGGCTGGTAAGCTCCACCAGGGCGTTCTGCTTGACGGTCTTCTCTATGACCAGATCGATCCGGTAGCGAAGCTCAAATTTGCGTTCCCTCACCTCCGCCTGCTCCATGGGAATGGTATCGAGTAGGGCCTTGCCGGCGAGCGACATGACCGGTTTAGGGGGAGCTATTTGCGCGGGAGTGGGCACCACTACGCTCTTTTCCTGATAGTTTTGAATACGTTGGCGAACCTGCTCCAGCCCCCGTGGATTATCGCCAATCTTTTCGGCTTTAACGGCATATCTGCTGGCTTTGATGTAGTTATTGCGTTGCAACTCGAGCTCGGCAAGCTGCACGTAGCGACGGGCCACCTGTCGTTTATAGTGCTGTTGTTGATCCCGCTTCGGCAGCAACACAATTTTTTCCATCGCGTTGTTGCCCTTGGGGGTGGTAAGTCTGTTTTTTGCGATATCACGCTCGATCTGTTCGCTTATCGACAGGGGGGGCTGGGCACTTACCGGGGAGGACGCATGTTCAGGTGTGGTCGTGGATTGAGAGGCGCATCCCGCTAGTAATCCCAGCATTAATAGCGCAGGCAAATATAATCGAGCAGGCATTGTCATGGCGTCACTATAGAGGCAGGAGTTTAACTTACTCTACCGCTCTGGGCGAAGGCAACATCAGGGTGATCAGAAATAGAGCTGCCGCACAGACTACCACCGAGGGTCCGGTCGGGGTGTCTGCGAGGTAGGAAAAGCCCAGCCCCAGACTGACCGAACAAACGCCAATCAGGCTCGCACGCACCGCCATCTGTTCCGGCGAGGTCGAAACCCGTTGCGCGGCGGCGGCGGGGATGATCATCAGTGAGGTGATCAACAGCACGCCGACAATCTTCATTGCCACGGCAATTACCAGCGCGATAAGCAGCATCAACACCAGGCGAATCCAGTCCACCGCTAACCCCTCTACCTGGGCCAACTCTTCGTGTACCGTGATCGCCAGCAGTGGGCGCCATAGCAGTACCAGCGTTGCCAGTACGGCGGCACCCCCAAGGTAGATCCATAGCAGATCCTGGGGGCCCACCGCGAGCAAATCCCCGAACAGGTAGCCCATCAGGTCGATCCGTACATTGTCCATAAAACTCACGGCCACCAGACCCAGTGACAAGGTGCTGTGGGCAAGAATACCGAGCAAGGTGTCCGTAGCAATCAGGCGCCGACGCTGCAAACTTACCAGCAGCAGCGCCAGTAGCAGACAGCAGATTACCACCGCCAGGTTCAGCGGCAGGTCGAGTAGAAATCCAAGGCTTACACCCAGCAGCGCAGAGTGGGCCAGGGTATCGCCAAAGTACGCCATTCGTCGCCATACGATAAAAGATCCCAGCGGGCCAGCAACAATTGCCACCCCAACCCCGGCCAAAAGCGCATAGATCAGAAACTCAAACATGGTCATCCCCGCAGGGTACGACCTTGCCACTGATGCTGTGGTCATGGTCATGGTGGTGGGTGTAGAGTGCGAACTCCCGCTGGTTGTCGCCAAACAGCTCGAGGTAGGCGGGGTGATTACTGACATGGTCGGGGTGACCCGAGCAGCAGACGTGCTGGTTGAGGCAGATTACGTTATCCGTCGCGGCCATCACCAGATGCAGGTCGTGGGAGATCATCAGCACTGCGCACCCGGTCTCGTCACGAAGCGAGCGGATGAGGCTGTACAGCTCCCGTTGTCCATTAATATCGACCCCCTGTACGGGCTCATCGAGTACCAGTAGCTGGGGATTTTGCAGCAGTGCCCGGGACAGGAGCACGCGCTGCATCTCACCGCCCGATAGCTTTTGCAAGCGCCGCTTAGCCAGCCTGGAGATGCCGACGCGCTGGAGGGCCCCGTCGACCTCTGCGGGGGAGGGTTTACCATTGAGGCGCAAAAAACCCTCGGTGGTGAGGGGGAAGGTGGGTTCGATATGCAGCTTTTGTGGCATATACCCGATACGTAGCCCGGACAGCTTCACGCAGTGCCCGCTATCCGCCTTGATTAACCCGAGGATAATTCGTACCAGCGTTGTCTTGCCCGCTCCGTTGGGGCCGATCAGGGTAACGATTTCACCCGGATTAACCTCAAAGCTGATCTTGTCCAGCAGGCACCGTTGCTGACGACTAAAACAGATATCCTGTACCTGAAGTAAGGGTTTACTCATGCTGTGGCTCCAGCATCTCGGCAGCGGGGGCAGCATCCGGAGACCTCTACCATGGCTTGCTCTACGGTAAATCCGTTAGAGGCCGCTATGCGGTTGATCTGCTGTTGCAGATCCCCGGTGTGGATCTCGATCGCTACCGAACACTGGTTGCAGATCATGAAATACCCCTCGTGGGATCTGTCTGGAAAGGGGCAACCGATAAACGCGTTTAGTGAGGCGAGTCGGTGGACCAGCCCATGTTCTTGCAGGAACTCCAGTGCCCGATAGACCGTTGGCGGAGCTGAGCGACGGCCATCTTCGCGACAGAGGCGTTCCAGAATCTGGTAGGCGCCGAGGGGGCTGTGGCTTTGCCATACCAGTTCCAGAACCCGCGCGCGCAGCGGTGTGAGTCGGGCACCCCGCTGGATGCATCGCTGGCGGGCGGTGCGCAGTGCGTCATCGATACAGTGTTGGTGGTTATGGGGCGCGCAGCCCAGTGGTGCCGTTGACGAGAGTGTGGTCATGAGACTGTTCCGGCAAAGTACATTTTGTTATTATATAACATCTCTTTTCCAATGCCCCCCTAATATCTAACGAGTTTCTCTATGTGGCGTTTTCTTTTTATCTCTCTCTGCGCGTTGGCGCCGGCAGTGTCGGCGGCCAATGCTGATGAATCTCCGTTACGGGTAATGGCTTCGATCAAGCCTTTGCAGTTGATTGCAGCCGCAATCACTGACGGCGTAAGTGAGCCAGAACTCCTGGTGCCGGTGGGCGCATCGCCTCATGGGTTTACCCTGCGCCCCTCGGATCTTGCAAGGTTGAGCAACGCTGATGTGGTGTTTTGGATGGGGCCCGCGATGGAGCCTTACTTGCAAAAACTGGTCACCAACCTCCCCGATACGGTGGCTGTGCAGCAGTTTCTGGATTCCGCCGCCTCGGAGGCTTCCGGGCACGACGCGGTGGATGCTCATGGCCATGAGCACAGCCATGAGCACAGCCATGAGCACGGCGAGGAGGACCTTCACCTCTGGCTGGACCCGAGCGAGGGGCGTCTGATTGCGCAGCGGATGGCGCGAGTGCTGGGGGAGCGTGACCCCGCCAATGGTGAGCGATATCGGGAGAATCTGCAGCGTTTTGAGCAGGGGCTTGCCACCGTGATTGAGGCTAACCGGGCGCGTCTGCAGGCTCGCGTGGTACGAAGCCTGTTCGTATTTCATGATGCGTATGGAGGGCTGGAGTCGTTCTATGGTATCGAGATAGCGGGAGCCATCACCCTGAGTCCCGAGATGCAGCCGGGCACCCGTCACCTGCTGGAGCTGCGCGAGCGTCTCGAGCGTGCGGGCAGTAGCTGTCTGTTTTCCGAACCCCAGTTTCAGTCGGCAATGGTTGTTCGCCTGTTAAAGGGGCTCGATGTGGAGCTGGGTGAGCTGGACCCTCTCGCCGGTAACATCCCCCCCAGCGCCGACGGGTATCTCCTTCACCAGCGCCAGATGATCGAGGCGATCGCCGACTGCACCCGGGTTACCACTCAATAATTTTCCAGGACGGAATCGCCATGCGATTGGGCGTGAGTGCACCTACGTCATCGGTGCGAAAGAAGTTCCCCTCATTGTCGGCAGCGACCAGGTAGTAGGCCTTACCACCGGCTTTGGGGACCACTTTGTAGGCATAGACGAAACCATTGTTGCTGTATTCGTAAATGGTTTTGTCTTTCTGCTCATGGATGGTCACCTCAGTGTTTGGGCGAATTTCACCGCGCTCTTCAGCGAGCGTCAGGGTGCCAAACAGGCTGGTGGAAACGGTCAGCAGTGATGCCAGCAGCAAACGTCTCATTAGTATCCTCGGAAAACGATCAGGTAGAATGGGTAAGCCGATGGCTCTGCTCACCCTGAGTTCATTGTAACGCCACCCTAACAAAAGTGCTGCTTCATGACGAAAGAAACTGCTCCTGCACCCCTGGTGCTGGTTGATGGCTCCTCCTATCTGTTCCGGGCGTTTCACGCCCTGCCCCCGCTAAATAACTCTCGGGGGCAACCCACCGGTGCGGTAAAGGGGGTGATCAGTATGCTGCGCCGGTTGCAGGCGGATTACCCTGCTAGTCAGCTTGCGGTGGTGTTCGACGCCAAAGGGCCGACATTTCGCAATGACGTCTATCCGGAATACAAGGCCCATCGCCCTCCCATGCCGGATGATTTGCGGGTGCAGATTGAACCCATTCACCGCATTATCCGCGCCCTTGGGCTGCCGCTCCTCAGTGTTGCGGGGGTGGAGGCCGATGATGTGATCGGCACCCTGGCCGCCCAGGCTACCGCAGCGGGAATCGACACCGTCATCTCAACCGGTGACAAGGATATGGCGCAGCTGGTGAATCAGCATATCAGCCTGATCAACACCATGACCGATACCCGTATGGACGTGGAAGGGGTGCGGGAAAAATTTGGTATCGGCCCCGATTTGATCATCGATTACCTGGCACTGATGGGCGACAGCGTCGATAACATTCCAGGGGTGCCTGGAGTCGGGCAAAAAACCGCCCTGGCCCTGCTACAGGGGTTGGGCAGTCTGGAACAGATCTACACGGAGCTGGATAAAATCCCTGAATTGGGCTTTCGCGGCGCCAAAACCCTTCCTGCAAAAATGGCAGAGCACGAAGCACTTGCGAGGCTCTCATACCAGCTGGCGACCATAAAGTGCGATGTAGAGCTGGAGCTGGGTGTCGAGTCTCTGGTGGCGACTGAGCCCGATCGCGAGCAGTTGCTGGACATATACCGCGAGCAGGAGTTTCGGGGTTGGGTAGAGGAGCTGGAAAAGACGGGAGATAGCCTCACCCCCTCTCCCGTCGACACACAACCCGCCGTTGACTACCAGCTGGTCACCGATCGTGAGGCTTTCCTGGCGTGGCTGGAGCGCTTGCAGACCGCCGAACTGTTTGCTTTCGATACGGAAACTACGAGCCTGGATTATATGCAGGCGGATATTGTCGGCGTCTCCTTCGCGATTGAGCCGGGAGAGGCGGCCTACGTTCCCCTTGCTCACCGGTATCTGGGGTGCCCACCGCAGCTGGAGGCTGACTGGGTGTTGGCTCACCTCAAGCCCCTGCTGGAAGATCCGCAGCGGCTAAAGGTAGGCCAGAACCTGAAGTACGACATGAGCGTGCTAGCGCGGGCCGGTATCGTTCTGCGGGGCGTTGCCCATGACACCATGCTGCAGTCCTATGTGCTCGACTCGGTAGCGAGTCGGCACGATATGGATACCCTCGCCGGTAATCACCTCGGCATCCGCACCACCACCTTCGAGGAGGTCGCCGGTAAAGGTGCCAAACAAAAATGTTTTGATGAGGTCGAGCTAGAGGTGGCAGGCCCCTATGCGGCGGAAGACGCCGACATCACCTTGCGGTTGCATCAGGTGCTTTGGCCTCGCCTGGAGGCGGAGCCCAAACTGGCCGAGCTCTATCGGTCGTTGGAGCTGCCATTACTCTCGGCGCTGTCGCGTACCGAACGCTGCGGTGCCTTGATCGATCCCTGGCTATTGCAACAGCAAAGCGAAGAGATTGGTCGTCGTCTCGACGAGCTCGAAGCACAGGCCTGGGAGCTGGCGGGTGAGGAGTTCAACCTCGGCTCCCCCAAGCAGTTGCAGCAGATATTTTTTGAGAAGCTGGGTTTGCCGGTGATCAAAAAGACCCCAAAGGGCCAGCCATCGACGGCGGAGCCGATCCTGCAGGAGCTGGCATTGGATTACCCCCTACCGAAGGTGATCATGGAGCACCGGGGACTATCCAAACTAAAATCCACCTATACAGACAAGCTGCCGCAGCAGATCGATCGGGGCACCGGGCGTGTGCACACCTCCTACCATCAGGCCGTCACCGCGACCGGCCGCCTCTCCTCGTCGGACCCTAACTTGCAGAATATTCCCGTGCGCAGCGAGGAGGGACGCAGGATTCGTCAGGCGTTTGTGGCCCCCCAAGGCTATCGCCTGTTGGCGGCGGATTACTCCCAGATAGAGTTGCGCATTATGGCCCACCTGTCCGCGGACACAGGTTTGATCAAGGCGTTCAGCGAAGGCCTTGATGTTCACAAGGCGACCGCCGCCGAAGTGTTTGGTCTTCCCCTCGATGCGGTGACTACCGAGCAGCGACGCAGTGCCAAGGCGATCAATTTTGGATTGATCTACGGCATGTCGGCCTTTGGCCTGGCCAAGCAGTTGGGGATATCGCGCAAGTCGGCGCAGGAATATATCGACCTCTACTTTGAGCGCTACCCCGGAGTTCTCGCCTATATGGAGCGCACCCGTGAGCAGGCCCATGAGCAGGGTTATGTTGAAACCTTAATGGGGCGCAGGCTCTATCTGCCGGAGATCAATTCCCGCAATGGTATGCGTCGCCAGGCGGCGGAGCGTACAGCGATCAATGCACCCATGCAGGGGACGGCTGCGGACATAATCAAGCGGGCCATGATCGACGTTGATCGCTGGTTACAGGGTAGCGAGCTGGACGCCTCCATCATTATGCAGGTACACGATGAACTGGTACTGGAGGTGGCCGAGCACCAGCTGGATGAGGTGCGGACGCATCTCATCGAGCTGATGGTGGGCGCCGCGTCGCTGGATGTCGAACTGCTGGTGGAGGTCGGTGAAGGGTTGAACTGGGAGGAGGCCCACTAGATGATGATCAGGCCTCCCCGCTAGCCTCCTGGTCAGCGCTCACATCATCCCGCTCGAACGCGGCTCCGAACCAAAGATTGAGTTGGCGGGTGAGGTCGGTGATGCCGGTACCCTTTGGCGCTGAAAAACACTGCACGCTGACGGAGGGCATCGCCTTACAGTGCTGGCGCACCGCCATCAGCACTTTCTGCGCAGCGCCGTACTTGAGCTTGTCCGCTTTGGTCAGCAGGATGTGGGCGGGCAGCTGACAGCTATTGGCCCAGTTCAGCAGGGTGAGGTCAAACTCCTTCAGGGGGTGTCGAATATCCATCAACAGCACGATGCCACATAGACTCTGGCGTCCGCTCAGGTATTCGTCCAAATGCTTTTGCCATTTTATTTTCATCGCCTCGGGTACCTTGGCATAGCCGTAGCCGGGAAGATCGACCAGGCGGCGATATTGATCCAGCCCGAAAAAGTTGAGCATCTGGGTGCGCCCCGGAGTTTTGCTGGTCCGAGCCAGCTTACTGGAGTCGGTGAGGGCGTTGAGGGCGCTGCTTTTCCCCGCATTGGACCGGCCAGCAAAGGCAACTTCCAGCCCCTGGTCGGGCGGGCACAGGGCAAGGGTAGGCGAGCTTTTAATGTAGCTCGCGGCCTTATAATCGGGTGCCGCTAGGGTATTCTCTGGACTGTCAGCCATGATTGCCGCCTCTAATTAACGTTTTTTTTACTGTTGGTATATAATGGCGCGGTTTTTACCATAGGCAACTGCAAACAGCCAGAGACTTGGTCGCAGTGCCTGACGCGAGGGGACGCGTTTCTGCAGCAGGAGGCCCGAGGGCTCTGGCTACAGAGATCCAAGTTTTTTAATTTTACGAATGCATAACTGGGTAAGCCGATGAAAAAACTGATTGTAAGTCTGATGTTGACCTTGGGGGTCTCTACCGTTGTACAAGCCGCTGGTGACGCCACCGCGGGCCAGGCCAAAGCGGCCCTTTGTGGAGCCTGCCATGGTGTAGAGGGGGTAAGCGCAGCGCCTACTTTCCCAAACCTTGCTGCTCAGGGTGAACGTTATCTGGTGAAGCAGATGCAGGATATCAAGTCCGGTGATCGCGTTGTGGTTGAGATGACCGGCATGTTGAATGCTCTCTCCGATCAGGATCTTGCCGATATTGCGGCTTACTTCTCTGCCAAGGCGCCCGCTACCGGCGCGGCCGACCCCGCCCTGGTTGCTTTGGGTGAGTCCATTTACCGCGGTGGTAACCTCAGCAAGGGAACGCCCGCGTGTAACGCGTGTCATTCGCCCACGGGCCAGGGCAATGATCTTGCCGGTTTCCCTGCGTTGAGTGGTCAGAAAGCCGCTTACACCGCCAAGCAGCTGCGCGCCTTCCGTGAAGGTGAGCGTACGAACGACGGCGACACTCGTATCATGCGTGATATTGCCGAGAAGCTGAGCAATAAAGAGGTGGATGCAGTTGCCAGCTTTATCGAAGGTCTGCGTTAAACTGCCGAGCTCGATCAAAAAGGTGGCTGCGGCCACCTTTTTTTATGCTTGCTACAACCTGGCCGGACCTGTCGGAGGGAGATAAGAGGCACTTTTTGGTGCTTTCCGGGTCTTATACTGCGGTATCATCGAACGCAGGCTGGTGACCACCTCGTCGCCCTTGTGGGCATGCGGGTCAACAGTTTGTACCGCCCGTCCGGATTCGGGTTCACCACCGATGATTTTTTTGCGACACTGTCGCCCATTCTTATTTGCTGTTTTCAAGGAGCTAGTTGATGACCAAGTTGCTGCGCCGAGTGTTGCTGATACTCTGCTGTTTACCCCTGATGGCGAGCGCCGAAACCTTCCAGGAAGGAGTGCATTACGAGCGCTTGCCACAGGCAGTACCGACCCTGAATCGTGACCAGGTAGAGGTCAATGAGATGTTCTGGTATGGCTGTCCCCATTGCTACAACTTAGAGCCGCTGATTTTGCCGTGGAGCAAGAATATGCCCGAGGGGTCCTATTTCACCAAGACACCGGCGATGTTCTCCAATATCTGGAAAACCCATGCCCAGCTGTTTTACACCGTGAGGGCCTTGAAGCTCGGCGAAGAGGTTGACGTAGCGATTTTTGATGCCTATCACCAGATGGGTAACCAGCTCGCGACCCCCGAAGCGATGGCGGCATTCCTGAAGCCTTACGGTATCACCGCCGACCAGTTCAATAGCGCATACAACTCCTTCGGCGTTAAGAACCAGATGCAGCAAGCCTATTCGAAGGCGCGTGGATACCAGATTCGTGGTGTACCGGCTATTATTGTTAATGGTAAGTATCGGGTTACCGGACAAACCGCCGGCAGCAACGCCAAGATGCTAGAAGTTGCATCCTATCTGGTGGATCGGGAGCTAAAAGCCCGTCAATAGATCACAGGGAGAGGGCTGCGGCCCTCTTCTTCGTTCTGGGGAGGGTACAAAATGGGGGTCACCAATCCCTTCGCTCAATTCCACGGCGGTGCAAGCCGTGGTCAACCTATCCGTGTACCCCCCCCATACTCCCCCCTCGATTATGGTGAAGATACTCCGCTTCGGGTACTGAGCTTTAATGTGCAGGTGGGTAATCGCACCGAGCGCTACCGCCACTACGTTACCCGCTGCTGGCAGCATCTGTTGCCCCATAGTCAGCGTTTGGACTCACTACAGCAGATCGCATTGATGTTGCGTCAATACGATCTGGTGGCCCTGCAGGAGGTCGACGGTGGCAGTTTACGTAGTGGGTATGTTAACCAGATAGAGTATCTGGCTCAGCATGGCGGCTTTCCCTACTGGTACCAGCAGCTCAACCGCAATATGGGGCGTCTGGCCCAGCACAGTAATGGGCTGCTCAGCCGGCTGGTACCGGAAAGCCTGGAGGATCACAAGCTGCCCGGGTTGATCCCGGGGCGAGGGGCGATCGTAAGCCGTTATCGTATCGATGGCGCGCAACTGCTGGTGGTTATGATGCACCTGTCCCTTAGCCGGCGCAGTCGAAACCGACAGCTGGGCTATGTGCGGGAGCTAATGTGTGATGCGACCCATACGGTGCTGATGGGCGATATGAATACCCGGGTAGCGGCTTTGTTGGAGCGCTCTCCCCTTGATGGATCAGGATTAGTGGCGGCTCACAATGGCATGCCTACGTTCCCCAGCTGGCGTCCAACACGAGATCTTGACCACATACTGGTCAGCCCTGGCGTGCGGGTCGACAAAGTGGATGTTCTGGAATTCCCCCTCTCGGACCACCTTCCGATTGCCCTTGAGCTGCGCTTGACCGCCCCGCCCCTTGCTTGATTGGCAATCGCTACCGTCGAGCAGCTAGAATCCCCTGAAAGTGCCATACTAGGGCGCAGCGATAAAGATCAACACGGAGAGTAGGTTTCAGTGATAGACGAGAACAATGGCAGTGACGATCGCTGGCGTAATAAATACCTGAAAAGCCTCGATGAGCGCGATAGCATCGAGAAGGCGATGCAGCAGCGCGTCGACCAGTTGCGAAAGACCCTGCTGGTGGTCATGCTGGTTTGCCGAGGCATCGACAGTGAGCTTGATCTGCGCATCAAGGCACTGGCTGACCAGCTGCGGGGGGAAACCGAAAACCTGAACCTGGGGCCGATGGTAGAGAGGGTTCAGGAGCGCGCGGGAGTGGTGCTCGAGCGCAAGGACCTCGATCAGTTGCGGGATTGTTTGGCATTACTGTTGGAGCAGCTGAAAAATTGTGATGTGGATCGAGCCTTGCAAAAGCGCTTATCCAAAGAGGGAAAAGCACTGGCGAAGGGCCTTAAGGGCTATGTTGACCTACCACCGATCCTGACCCAGCTGGCAGGCCATCAGCGTGACGTGCTGATGCAGCTGGCAAGCGCCGAGCCCGAGAGTGAAGAGCAACCTTTCTGGCGTCGATTACTCGGAGGCAATAATGGAAATGCGGAGCCGGTAACGGAGCGCGACGCTACTGCAGAGGAGGGGGCCGATCCCCTGGAGTCGGATACCTCAATGGACCTCTTTGAGGCGGAGCCCGATGAGACACCGGCAACGGCGGAGCAAATGCCCGCAGGGACCGAGGATGAAACTCCGTCGGCGGCAGCAGAAGAGCCGGAAACGACCCCCGTAGCTACCGCCGAGTCGGCGCCCGAAAGCAAAACGGATCTTGATTTCTCGCACCTGTCGCGCCATGTAGGGTCTACCTTGATGGAGCTGCTGGGCCAGCTGCCGGTGTCGGATCGAGTGGAGCAGGAGACCTATTCGCTCAAGCGTAATATCGATGGCGGTATTACCTGGTATGAATTGGTCCCCAATTTGGAAAGCCTCAATCGCATTGTGCTGGCTACGGTTGGCCAGACCCGGGACGAATTTGAGAACTACCTGAAGGTGATGCACGACCGTCTGGCCGATTTTCAGGCGCGGGCTGGATTGGTTCGCGAAGGGATGGAGCAAGCCCAGGGTAGCAATGAGCGACTGGACGCCAGCTTGCGAGCGGGAATTGACCATTTGCAGCGATCGGTAAAAGAGGCGACAGACCTGGAGCTGCTCAAGGTAGATGTGGGCGAGCGCCTCGACACCATTCTACAAACGATCGAAGAGCACCAGCGGGAGACCGAGAGCAGCGACCAGGGGCATAAGCTGGAGCAGTTGACCAGCCGCATGCAGCAGATGGAGCAGGAGACTGTGCAGTTGAAGGCCAACCTCTCCAAAGAGCGCGCTCGGGCGACCCGAGATCGCCTCACCGGCCTGCCCAACCGGTTGGCCTACGAGTCCAGGGTGGAGAGCGAGTATGCCCGCTGGAAGCGATACCGGGAGTCTCTGGTGTTTGCGGTAGCGGATATTGATCTGTTCAAGAGCGTCAATGATCGTTTTGGTCATCTGGCTGGGGACAAACTGCTGCGTATCTTTGCTCGGCAGCTCCAGAAAAACCTGCGTGAGGTGGATTTTATCGCGCGCTACGGCGGCGAGGAGTTTGTTATCCTGATGCCCAATACAACCCTCAATGAGGGGCAGGCGGTGGCCGAGAAGGTTCGAGTTGCCATTGAGACGACGCCACTGCACTACAAGTCGGATGCCCTGACCATCACCGCCTCGTTTGGGGTTGCCGAGCTACGGGAAGGTGATACCGTGGCGACGGCATTTGAGCGTGCGGACAAAGCCCTTTATCGTGCCAAGGAGCAGGGTCGTAACCGGGTGTGCACCGAGGATTAGCGGTCCAGCGGCAGCGAGCTCAGTCCATCGCCGACCAGGCGGCGGGCGAGTTCAGCTGGGCTTTCACCGCGGCGTCCTGCGGCGGCGATCCGGGTTTGCCATAGCGGCGCGCCGTCGGCTTGCTGAATGACTTCAAGCCCCACCTCAACCTCCGCCCGACCCTGAGAGTTGATGCCCCAGACGCTGACGCTGCCCTGTACGCGATAATCCGCATTACGCTGGGCGGCCCACTGCAGGGCTTGCTGCTGGCGGTGGGCCTGGTGCAGCTGTGGCGTTGATCCCTGGGTGTCGGTTTCCGGCATCTGTGGCAGGTCTGTAATCCCGAGCCCTGCCATCGCATCGCTGACCATGCTGGCCAGTTGGATCGGGGCCTGCTCGTCTTTACTGTAGTTTGTTATGGGCATCAGCACCCATTGTGCAGCGGGCTCCAGCCGTGGGGTGTGACTGCTACAGCTCGCGCTTAACAGAGCCGCCAGCAGTAGTGCGAAAACAGGGGCGATTCGCATCAGCGGTACTCCTCACGCAAACGTTCGAGGTTTAGTTGCAGCCACTGCAGGGCGATGATGGTGGCGGCATTGTTCAACTCTCCCGCTCCCAGCAGCGCTATCGCTTGCTCTATCGTAACCGCGTGGACCCGGATATCTTCACCCTCCTCCTCCAGTCCGTGCAGCCCTCCGGCCGCCGAGGAGTCGACCAGTCCGCAAAAGACCTGTAACTCCTCAGAGCTTCCTCCGGGACTGGGCAGGTATTCGCAGATAGGGATCAGCTCGCCAACCTCCAGCCCTGCTTCCTCCCGGGCTTCACGCCGAACCAGCTGTTCGGGGCTCTCCCCCTGTTCCAAAATGCCGGCGACAATCTCCAGCATCCAGGGGGCAAGGCCCGCCGCAAAGGCACCGATACGAAACTGCTCGACCAGAACGACTTCGTTCCGCTTGAGGTCCACTGGTAGTACCGCCACCGCTTTGGTACGACAGAAAAGCTCCCTGCTCAACACAGGCGTCCAGCCGCCATCGAAGCGGCGGTGCTGGAGTTGGTAGCGGTCCATTTTGAAAAAGCCATCGTAACAGCGCTCGCGTTCCTTGACCCGTACATCGTCGTAACCAAAAGAGGGCGTGCGCTCTAACCGGGAGGGAAGATAGAGCCGTTTGGTGGCGATGTAAGCGGCGACCTCATCGGTGACCAGTTGGCGCAAAAGCGGTTGCTCCGGTGTTTTGTTAAGTAACGCCCTTACGGCAGAGCTGCGCACAGGAACACGCTCCTCGGCGGTAAACAGGGGCCAGCGCTGCTCTATCTCCTCCGCGCGATGAAACTTTGACCAGATTTCTGGTCGGGCATTGTCGGGGCCCCGAATAAAGCTTAATTGGAGGCCAGGGTGGTCGGCAGACAGTTTTTGCTCAAGGGTTTCGAGCAGGTCGTAGGTGTAGACCGGGCGTTCGGAGTCTTCGCACATCTCCTGTTCCAGAGTGGAAATTCTAAGTTCGCAGGCCAGCTTCAGGTTTGAACAGATCGCTTCGAGCATGGCGACCCGGTGATGCAGCGGCGCGCAACGTTTGCCAAATGGGTGGCGGGCACTGGGGACCAGTAATATGCAGTCAAAAAACGCAGCTGCCTGTTGCAGCACATCAATATGCCCTCGTGTTGGGGGATCGAAGGCTGAACCCAGTACGCCAATGCGAAACATCATCTACTCCGGTGATCTCATCGCTACAGTATATCGCCCGGCTCCGAGATTGTAGCTGGGCACCGCAAATTTCAGCGATAAAAAAGACCTTCTGTAGGTATAAACCGAAACCGACTAGCCGTTTCTACGCATAGAGGGGATCGATGGTTATGGGGTATGCTTTCTCACGATGAGACATTCCTCATTCTATGGATTATGCATTGCCCTGGCCTCTCCCCCGATCGTCAGGGTTTTTTTTTGCTCCCGATCAACGCAAGGCCATTTATAGGTGTTCGGCACAAGGATTGATTTGAGCGTGTCGACTCGTTGAGGTTTACTCGTACGCTGACAATGGTTAGTAGTAGTTGCTCCCATGCATTTGTCGTCTATCACCCATCAGGGATTCCAGGAAGCGTATCGCGGGCTTAGTCTGCAGAGTCACTTTCAGCCGATTGTAAGCCTCTCTCACCAACGTGTAATCGGTTACGAAGCGTTGGTTCGCTCCTCGGCGAACGCCCGTAGTGTTCCTCCTGTACAGTTGTTTCAGCTCGCCAGTAGCCTCAATGAAGAGCTTCAACTGGATAGTCAGGTTCGTGCGCTCCATCTGCAAAATTACGCGGCACAGAGCAGCCACGGGCAGTGGCTGTTTATCAACGTCAATCCGGAAACGGCAACCCAGGATCTTGCGAACCCGCACCATCTCTGGTCGCAACTGGCAGAGTGCGGGCTGAGACCGCAGCAGGTCGTTATTGAAATCCTGGAAAAGCGTTTTCGTGATGAGGGCCTTTTGCATGATGTGGTAGCGTTTTACAAACAGCTGGGGTTCCTGGTCGCGATCGATGACTTTGGTGCTGGCGAATCCAACTTTAACCGTATCTGGCGCATCGAGCCCGATATCGTCAAACTTGATCGCAGTAATATCCTGCAAGCCGAAAGTAAACCGCAGGTGCGTCGCATTCTGCCCCGGCTAATCGCGCTGATTCGTGAAACCGGAGCTCTGACCCTGATTGAGGGGGTCGAGACCCGAGAGCAGGCGATGATTGCGATGGAAACGGAAGTGGACCTGCTACAGGGGTTTTATCTGGCGCGGCCGGAGGCGGGTTTTTTAGCGCAAGATGAAACCCTGCTGGAAACGATTCACCACCTGCACGAGAACAGCCTGCGTTCTAGCCAGGAGTTTGATAATGGTTATGTACTCTGGCGCAATCGCTTTGGTGAGCGCATGCAGCGGGCGGCCCAGCACCTGAGCCACAGTGGAAACCTGCGCAACGCCTGTAAACCGCTGATGGCGGAAGATAGAACCTTGCGCTGCTATCTGCTCGATCGCCGCGGGGTACAACAGGGCGAGGCAATATTGCAGCCCAGCAACCTGACGGCGAATGAGCAGCGTTTCACCCCGTTACTGGATAGCAGCGGCGCCTGTTGGTCCCGACGCAGTTATTTTCGGCGGGCGATGGCGGTGCCGGGACGAGTGCACTTCTCCCGTCCCTATATGAGTGCTACCGACGGTGATCTTTGTATGACCCTGTCACTGGGTTTTTTCAGTAACCTGGGACAGCAGGCGGTAATATGCCTGGATCTCCTCGCCGATCAGCTATTGTCCGCTAGCGCCTGAGGGCAAGTCCCGTACCAGTAGCCCGTAAGGGTCGACCTGCAACTCGCCCACCGGGAAGCGCACGCGATGGCCATTACCGGGAGCCACCTCGATGGCGGCCCCCTTCTTGTTGATCAGCGACGTCAGGGTAAACCGGTGATTGCCTTGGGGAGTCATCAGTTCGAGCTGGTCCCCCAGCTGGAAACGGTTTTTAACATCGATGGTTACCATCCCCTGCTCGCACTCAACCACCTCTCCGACGAACTGCTGGGTGGTGCTTATGGAGTTACCGCGCTCGTAGTTCTGGTACTCGTCGTGAACGTGGCGGCGGTAAAACCCCTCGGTGTAACCTCGGCTGGCCAGGCTTTCGAGAATGTCCATCAACCCGCGGTCGAAACGTTTGCCGGAAGCGGCATCATCGATCGCCTGGCGATAGACCTGTGCGGTACGTGATACGTAGTAGTGGGATTTGGTGCGGCCCTCTATCTTGAGGGAGTGGATACCCATTTTGGTCAGGCGCTCGACATGCTGGATAGCCCGCAGGTCTTTTGAGTTCATGATGTAGGTGCCGTGTTCATCCTCGAACGCGGGCATATAGTCGTCGGGGCGACCCTGCTCCTGCAGAAGGACGATCTGGTCGCTGGGTGCACCCTCGCCCAGTTGGGGTTTAACATCCGCCAGCGTCGGTTCCTGCGTTTGCACGGGCACTACTTCGCCGGAAGGGGTTTCGGTAGCCTCATGGGCGTCGTATTTCCAGCGGCAGGCGTTGGTGCAGGTTCCCTGGTTGGGATCGCGATGGTTGATGTAACCCGATAGCAGGCAGCGGCCGGAATAGGCGATGCACAGTGAGCCGTGAACAAAGACCTCCAGCTCCATCTCCGGGCACTGCATGCGAATCTCCTCGATCTCGTCAAGGGAGAGTTCGCGGGAGAGGATGATGCGGCTGACCCCCATCTGGTACCAGAATTTCACGGCGGCGTAATTCACCACATTGGCCTGTACCGAAAGGTGGATCGGCATATCGGGCCAGCGCTCGCGCACCAGCATGATCAAGCCGGGATCCGACATGATCAGGGCATCCGGGGCCATCGCAATTACCGGGGCAATATCCTCCATGTAGGTTTTCACCTTACTGTTGTGGGGAGCGATGTTGCTGGCGAGGTAGAACTTCTTACCGCGCTGGTGGGCGTATTGAATGCCCTGCTCGAGATTGTCGAGTTTGAAGTCGTTGTTGCGCACCCGCAGACTATAACGGGGCTGCCCGGCGTAAACGGCGTCGGCGCCGTAAGCAAAGGCGTAGTGCATATTCTTCAGGGTTCCCGCCGGGGAGAGCAGTTCGGGCTTCATTATTCAATCTCGGGTTGGATGCGCTGCGCAAAAAACACACAGCTATTTTGTCGTCTCATAAAAAAACCCGCAGAAGCGGGCTTTTTCGTACCGGAAAGCCTCAAGATTACTTGATCTTGCTTTCCTTGTACTCGACGTGCTGACGTACGACCGGGTCGAACTTCTTCATCACCAGCTTATCAGGGGTGGTGCGCTTGTTCTTGTCGGTAGTGTAAAAATGACCGGTACCGGCAGAGGATACCATTTTAATTTTATCACGCATGGAATTCGCTCCTTATACCTTCTCGCCACGTTTACGGAGATCAACAAGAACGTTGTCGATACCCTTCTTATCGATGATGCGCATGCCCTTGGCACTAACGCGCAGGCGCACAAAACGCTTCTCGGACTCAACCCAAAAACGATGGTGATGCAGGTTGGGTAAAAAACGGCGACGCGTTTTGTTTTGAGCGTGTGATACGTTATTTCCGGCTACTGGACGTTTTCCAGTTACCTGACAAACCTTGGACATGTTAAAAAGCCTCTCAACCACTTGTCGGCTATGGGGCCGACAAGACCAATGAAATCTGAATTAGGGAAGCGATTAGATCGCCAAAGGGGACTATTTAGCGCGGGCCCCCCTAAAGAGTAGGGCTTTATACCAGAAGGCCATGGGTGGTGCAACAAAATTGGTGAAAAATTGACCCTGGGAGTCGGCGGGTAGCGGGTCCATTAAGCGGGTGTCGGCATCAGCCCGCGCTCGGCAAATGAGGTGACGGTGGTGTCGCCTACCACCATATGATCGAGTACCCGCACGTCGACCAGTGCCAACGCTTCGACCAGCCGCTGCGTGATCTGTAGGTCGGCGCCACTGGGCTCGGCGACTCCGCTGGGGTGGTTATGCGCCAGAATCACCGCTGCCGCGTTGCTAGCCAGACAGCGCTTAACAACCTCTCTGGGGTAGATGGCTGCCGCATCGATGGTCCCCATAAACAGCTCCTCGAAGCCGAGTATTCGGTGTTGGCTATCGAGAAACAGGCAGGCAAACACCTCGCGCTGATGGTGGCGCAGCCGAGCGCTGAGATAGCGGCGAGTGGACTGGCTGCTGGTCAGGGCTTCGCCACGCTCCAGTTCGCTGGCAAGGTGACGTCGAGCCATCTCAAGAACGGCTTGCAGCTGGGTAAATTTAGCGGGACCCAATCCCTGCCCGGCACAGAATTGTCGCTGATCGGCTTCGAGCAAGGCGCGCAGGCCTCCGAAGCGGGTCAGTAACTCCCTGGCCAGATCCACTGCCGTGCATCCAGGAATCCCGGTGCGCAGGAAGATGGCCAAGAGTTCGGCATCGCTCAGGCTGCCCGCTCCTTGGGCAAGCAGTTTCTCCCGTGGCCGCTCTGAAACGGGCCAATCGGTAATTGCCATCGCAACCTCCCTGTTGCTTCTTTAATACGACATGACCTGTATCAAGGTAGCAGTGGGCTGAATATCGCGCTGCCTTTATTTACAGGCTACGCAACCTTGGCAGAGAGTGGTATCGTTAGTAGTTTGTAATTACCTACTTACTTAGATGGGCAGTCAATGCAGCGCTTAGCCAACAAACGGATCGTTCTCGGTATCACCGGCGGGGTGGCGGCATATAAGAGTGCAGACCTGGTTCGTCGCTTGCAGGATCAGGGCGCTGAGGTGCGGGTGGTGATGACCCGGGGGAGCCAGCAGTTCATAACCCCATTAACCCTGCAGGCATTATCCGGCAATCCGGTATCAACGGACCTGCTGGATCCCGCCGCAGAAGCCGCCATGGGTCATATTGAACTGGCGCGCTGGGCCGATCTGGTGATGGTCGCGCCGGCTACCGCTGACTTTATGGCGCGTCTTGCCCATGGCCACGCCGGCGATCTACTGACGACCCTGTGCCTGGCGACCGAGGCGCGTCTGGTGCTGGCCCCCGCCATGAATCAGGCGATGTGGCGCAATCCGGCCACTCAACGCAACCGCGAGCTCCTTGGTGAGCGCGGGGTCGAGCTGTTGGGCCCTGGCGATGGTGTACAGGCCTGTGGTGATATGGGGCCCGGCAGAATGCTGGAGGTGGTTGATCTGGTCGATGGGGTTTGTGGGCTCCTCCCCTCCTTGCTGCTGGCTGGAAAGCGGGTATTGATCACCGCAGGCCCTACGCGTGAAGCCTTGGATCCGGTGCGCTATCTCTCTAACCACAGTTCCGGAAAAATGGGGTATGCTCTGGCCGAGGCCGCGCGCCAAGCGGGTGCCGAGGTCGTTGTGGTCTCCGGGCCTGTGTCCCTAGGCTGCGCAACGGCCATACGCCGTATCGATGTCGATAGCGCTCTGTCGATGTACGATGCCGTGCATCGCGAGGTGGCGGACGCGGACCTGTTTATCGCCTGCGCTGCGGTTGCCGACTACCGTCCTGCCACTGTGCAGCCGCACAAAATTAAAAAAGATGCTGCGGTTCAAGAAGATAGCTTGCAGCTGAGTCTGGTACGCAACCCGGATATCGTCGCCTCGGTGGCCGCGCTTGCGGCGCGGCCCTTTGTGGTTGGGTTTGCCGCTGAAACCCGGGATGTGGTCGGGTACGCAGCCGACAAACGCGTGCGCAAGGGGCTGGACCTGATCGTAGCTAATGATGTGGCGGCCCAGGGAATCGGGTTTAACAGTGATGAGAATGCGGTCACGGTACTGGGGAAGGGGCTTGAACAGTCTTTTGCCCAAGCCTCAAAATCGGTGTTGGCGCGCAGCCTGATCGAGCTCTTTGCGCGGCAGATGGGTAGTAACCAGAATTAAAAAATGCGGGTGCAAACAGAGGGTGTTTGCAGCGCGACAATAAAGTACCAATGGAACTTGGGGAAAGGATTGTGAAACTGTTTTCCAAAAAGTCGAATGAACCCGAGGCGGTCAAGTCACAATCAGTGAGTAATGCCAGCCACGACAAGAAGAGCAGTAACCTAAAATACAGCCTGATCGCGGCGCTTGGGGCTACGTTGGGGCTGCTCTTGGGTGTGGCCGTTATCTACGTTTTATTGGTGGTGGGTGGCAACAACGCCTATCGCGATGATATCGCCCAGACCCAGCTCAACCAGGTGACCGCAGTGGTTAACCAGCAGTTGAGTCGGTTGGATGCCCAGCTTCGGGGGATCGCTGGAGACCCCGGCCTGATAGCGGCCGCCAAAGCCGCAGATGTTGCGGCGCTGGATCAGTTGGAGCTACGGTTTGCCAATGCGCTACCCAAGGCGTTGCAGGTGCGGGTGCTGCTAAAGGGTGACAACAGCCTCGATGAGACGGGAGCTGCGCCTATGAACTTCTCGGCGCGGGATATGGTCAGTAAGGCGAACCGCTCCCAGCAGGGCATATTCCCGGAAGTGCACCGGGTCGGCAAAAAGAATCTGTTGTTGGCGGTGGCGCCTGTGCGTGAAGCTCCCAAGGGTGCGGTGCTGGGTGCGGTGCTGGTGTCCTGGGATGCAAGTCTCGTTAATGAGCTTCTAACCGGGGTCGATTCCTCCCTTGGTGAGGTCGCGCTGGTACAGAACTTCGATGGAAGTAACCCTCGTGTGCTGGCCAAAGCCGGCTCGGGGGACGCGACGGCGACTCCGTACACACGAGCGACCGGCAGCGATTGGTGGAGTGTTGAATACCGCCCCTCTCCCCAGTTGCGCGAAGGTGGACCCAACTCGGTGATCCCCCTCGTATTGGGCCTGCTGGTAGCCCTGGCGCTTATTCTGGTAAGCAGTTTCATCTCCTATCGCATGTTCGAGCGGGAAACCCGTCGCGATGCGGCCCTGCTAGCGACGTTTATTCAGCAGCTGTTGGAGCGCAAGCCGGCCCAGAGTAATGCCTTCGCGTTGGAGATGTTTTACAACGTGGCGCTCTCTATCGGTGAGTTCGTCAAGCAGCACAGTGCACCGGCCCCCAAGCCCGAGAATGCCCCCAAACCCGCCGTGGAAGAGGTGTCATTGACCCCGGTTATGGAGGTGGATGGGGACGATGGTATGGAGCAGGGGGATGAGTTTCCTGATACCGCCGACGAGGCGGCGCCTCTGTTTCAGGCTACCGATATTCTGGATATCGAGGATATTGACCAGGACGAGGATCTGCTGCTGGGGGACGACTATGGGGTTGGCGAGGGTAATGCGGTGCCCGCGTCGATTTTCCGCGCCTACGATATTCGCGGAGTGGTGGGTGATACCCTGCAGGGGGAAACCGTTCGCCTGATCGGCATGGCGCTGGGAAGCGAAGCGCTGGCACAGGGGGAATCCACACTGGTGGTTGGCTACGATGGCCGGCTCTCCAGTCCTGAGATCAGCGATACCCTGGCGCAGGGCATTCTGAGAACGGGCTGTAATGTTATCAACGTGGGTATGGTGCCGACACCGGTGGTGTACTACGCGACCCACGAGCTGGATGCCAAGTCGGGAGTGATGGTAACCGGTAGCCATAATCCCCCGGATTACAACGGTTTCAAGGTGGTGATCGGCGGCAAAACCCTGGCCAATGAGCAGATTCAGGCGCTCTATCACCGCATCGTCGCTGGAGACTTTAGCCACGGTCAGGGCGATCTTAGCCAGATTGACCTGCGAGAAAACTATATCGAGCGTATCCGTGATGATGTGGCGATCGCAAAACCGCTCAAGGTCGTCATCGATTGTGGTAACGGGGTGGCGGGTGATATCGCACCGCGTTTATTTGAAGAGTTGGGCTGCGATGTGGTGCCTCTGTTTTGCGAGGTCGATGGTAACTTTCCCAACCATCATCCCGACCCCGGTAAGCCCGAGAATTTAAAAGACCTGATCGCGCGGGTAAAAGCGGAGGGTGCGGACCTGGGTATCGCCTTTGACGGTGATGGCGATCGTGTAGGCGTGGTGACCGACCAGGGTAAGGTCATCTATCCCGACCGCCTGCTGATGATGTTCGCCAAGGATGTGGTCTCACGCAACCCGGGGGCCGACATCATTTTTGACGTCAAATGCACTCGCCGCCTGACCTCACTCATCAGTGGTTACGGAGGTCGTCCGGTGATGTGGAAAACGGGTCACTCATTAATCAAAGCCAAGATGCAGGAAACCGGTGCCCTGCTGGCGGGTGAAATGAGTGGTCACATCTTCTTCAAAGAGCGTTGGTATGGCTTCGATGACGGCCTCTACAGCGCTGCGCGCCTGCTAGAGATTCTGGGGGTGGAGTCACGCTCGGCCGATGACCTTTTTGCCACCTTCCCGGAGGGCATCAGCACCCCTGAAATCAATATTGAGGTGACCGAAGAGGCGAAATTCGAACTGGTAGAGAAACTGGTTCAGATGGGCCGCGACGGCAAATTTGGCAAAGGCAGCGTGACCGATATCGACGGCTTGCGGGTTGATTATCCGGTGGGTTGGGGGTTGGTAAGGGCATCCAACACCACACCGATGCTGGTGCTGCGCTTTGAAGCCGATACACAGGACGCCCTTGAGAAACTACAGGCCCTGTTTAAGCAGCAGCTGCTGGCGGCAGACAGTGCCCTCCATATCCCTTTTTGACGGTATCCAGCCGTCTGCGTAGTGACAGGACAGAAGTGAATGACCTTTGAGGTAGATAAAGCGGCGGATATCGCCCGGGTGTTGACCGAAGCGCTCCCCTATTTGCAGCGCTTTGCAGGCAAAACCGTAGTGATCAAATACGGCGGCAACGCCATGGAGAGTGAAGAGCTAAAAAATGGCTTTGCACGGGATGTCGTGTTGATGAAGGCGGTGGGTATCAACCCCGTTGTGGTTCACGGCGGCGGCCCCCAGATCGGAGAGCTACTGGAAAAACTCGATATCGAGTCTCACTTCGTTGAGGGTATGCGCGTCACCGATAGCGCCACCATGGACGTGGTGCAGATGGTGCTTGGCGGGCTGGTTAACAAAGATATTGTTGGCCTGATCAATAGCAATGGTGGTCGCGCGATAGGCTTGACGGGCAAGGATGGAAACTTCATTACGGCCAAGAAATTGAAGATAACCCGAGACGCGCCAGAGGCAAAAGCTCGGGAGATCATCGATATTGGTCATGTCGGCGAAGTGGACGAAATAGACACCCGCGTGCTCGACATGCTGCTACAAGACCAGTTTATTCCGGTTATTGCACCGATTGGTGTCGATAGCCAGGGCGCTTCCTATAATATCAACGCCGATCTGGTGGCTGGCAAAGTGGCCGAGGTTCTCGATGCAGAGAAGCTGGTATTACTGACCAATATTGCCGGCTTGCAGGACAAGGGGGGCGAGGTGCTAACGGGCCTCACCACCGAGGATGTGGATGGCCTGATCGCGGACGGCACTATTTACGGCGGCATGCTGCCCAAGATTCGATGCGCCCTCAGCGCAGTCAAAAACGGCGTAACCAGTGCCCATATCATCGACGGGCGGGTTCCCCATGCCGTGTTGCTAGAAATATTTACCAGTGAGGGTGTGGGCACCCTGATAACCGATACCAATGCGTGACAAAGGCTGACAACGACTATGGATAATCGTAAGAGCTCCCGTAAGGAGCAGATACTGCAGGCCCTGGCCGCAATGCTGGAGTCCAGCCCGGGTGCCCGCATTACTACATCGGGTTTGGCCAAGGAGGTTGGGGTATCGGAGGCGGCGCTCTATCGCCACTTTCCCAGCAAGGCCAAGATGTTTGAAGGCCTGATCGAATTTATTGAGGAGACCATCTTCAGCCGCATCACCCTGATTGCGGCCGAAGAGGGCTCCGCGGTAGCGCGGTGCGAAAAAGTGTTGGCCCTGTTATTGGCCTTTACCGAGCGCAATCCCGGTATTACCCGGATTCTCACCGGCGATGCCCTTGCCGGCGAAACCGATCGCCTGCGTGCCCGCGTGGTGCAGTTCTATGATCGCCTTGAATCCCAGCTCAAGCAGATCATTCGGGAGGCGGAGGTCAGCGAGCGGCTGCGCACCCGTCTACCAGTGGGTATGGCGTGCAACCTGATGTTAGCCTCGGCCGAGGGTCGTATCAGCCAGTTTGTGCGCAGTGAATTCAAACGTCGACCTACGGAAAACTGGCCCGAGCAGTGGGAGCAGTTGGCGCAGGCGGTCTTTGTCACACCCTAGGCGGGAAGATCGACCGGTTTGTCTTTCTACCGCGCTGTCAGTTGCCGCGGTAGAAACGTAACTCCTCGCCGGATTCCATCAATACCACAAACTCGTTCTCCTCAATGGAGATAACGGTGGCCTTGCGCTGCTCTTCGCTGGTACTGGTATTGGTTGCGCCGTCGGGAGCGCTGATCTGTCGCATCTCGCTGGTAATCACCAGCACCCCTTTCTCGACCCCCCAGGAGCCAAGAATTAGCAGTTTGCCTCGATCCGCTTGATTGCTGACCCAGCTGAAGCTGCCCTTGGGGTTAATAATCCACTCGTAGCGATTCCCTGCTTTGTCGCGACTCTGCCAGATGCCACCCAGTTGCTCCGGGCGTAGCGCTTCGACGGCTTTGCGCTCAATCAACTGGCCCTTGTCATCGATAATTCCGAGCAGGCGCTTGAGTCGTTGGGTTTCCTGGTCAAAGCGCTCGCCGACAAACACCTGGTCCTGGCGGCGACGGTCAATCTCGAGCAACTGCAGCTCGATCTCATCGTCGATGGAGGCGATATCCCTTAGCACCCGCTCTGGAACCGCTTTGCCCGCGCGTTCGCGGTCGGCGGCCACTTTTTCCTTCTCCTCGCGCTGGGTTTTGAGGCGGCTGATATTACCGTTGGTGATTTTGATGCGATCTTCTATGTCGGCAATGGCGCGGCTGCGAGCGCGCTCGATGTCGGGTACTGTGCTGTAAAGCTTAAGTAGTGCCGCATCGCTGGATCGTTTCTGTGCTTCCTGGCCTTCGGCCGCCAGTTCGCGAATCTCCTCTTCACGTTTTTCTAGCAACTGCTGCTCGGTGAGCGCCGGTGGGATCTCCTCCAGAACGCGGCCTTTGCTGTTGATGATGGAGTAGCCCTTGGATGCGAACTCGGGAGGTATAGCGGGGGAGATAACGGTGCTGCCTTCGGCGTTTTTATAGCGGAAGTAGCGCACATCTGCTGCGTAGGCAGCGTTCAGGGTGCCAGCAATGGCGAGCGCGATCAGAAAAGGTTTCCATACCGGGGCAGCCATGGTGAGTCCTGTCAGTCGATGCCGTAGCGTTGGCGATAATTTTGAATCGCATCGGCGTGTTGGGCAAGTTCCGGCTCCTGCTGGATAAAGGCCAGCACCTGCTTGAGGTTGACGATACTGATCACCGGGATGTTGAAATCGCGTTCTACCTCCTGAATGGCGGAGAGTTCGCCTTTGCCCTTCTCTTGTCGGTCAAGCGCGATCAGTACCGCCGCCGGGGTTGCCTGGTGGGCCTGAATGATATCCATCACTTCACGCACGGCGGTGCCGGCGGTAATGACGTCGTCGACGATGAGAATACGGCCTTGCAATTCGGCTCCCACGAGGGTTCCGCCTTCGCCGTGGGCCTTGGCCTCTTTGCGGTTGAACGCGTAAGGGAGGTCTTTACCGTGCTGATCGGCCAGGGCTACAGCGGTTGTCGCCGCGAGCGGGATGCCTTTGTAGGCAGGGCCGAAAATTACGTCGTAATCTATCCCCGACTGCTCCAGTGCGCTGGCGTAATAGCGTCCCAAGCGCGCCAGGGCGCCGCCGCTGTTGAAGAGGCCGGCGTTAAAAAAATAGGGGCTGACACGACCGGACTTGAGGGTAAATTCGCCGAACCTGAGCACCCGTTGCTCGATCGCGAAGCGAATGAAATCGCGTTGGTAATCCTGCATTAAAAGCCTTTTAGCGATGCGATGAGTTACAAAAAACTAAATAGCTCAGGTATCATACACGCTACGTTGTTCAGGGGCTATGTATGAGAGTTGTAAGTGCGAACCTAGACAGTATTAAAGCTGCCGCTGAGCGGGGCTTTTTCGACTGGGTCGCTGGCCAGGATATCGATGTACTCTGCTTGCAAAATGTACGGGCGTTCGAGTATGAACTCGATGGCGCCGAGTATTGCCCACAGGGTTACGAACGTTACTTTTTCGAGGCCTGGGAGCCCGGCGTCGGGGGTGTAGCGATCTTTTCTCGTCATCAGCCCAAGGCGGTGATTCGCGGGCTGGGGTTCGAGCTGGCGGACCAGAACGGCTGCTATATCCAGGTCGATTTTGACAAGGTTAGCGTTGCCAGTTTGCTGGTGGCCGGCGTGGACGGCACGAGCGACGGCCAGAACATCAAGTACAAGTTCCTCAATGAGTACATGACCTACCTGGGGAAACAGAATCGCAAGCGCCGCGAGTTTATCATCTGTGGTGGCTGGCAGATGGCCCACAACAAGCTCGATCTCTCCCATTGGCGCGAGTCCGCCGAACAGCCGGGTTTTACAGCGCCGGAGCGCGCCTGGCTGGACGAGGTGCTGGGCTCGATGGGGTTTGTTGATGCCTATCGCGAGGTTGATCGAGAAGGCGGTAAGTACAGTTGGTGGGCTAGCGAGGCCAACAGGAAAGCAGGAGACGGTGCGCGTATGGATTACCAGCTGGTGACTCCGGGAATGCGCCATACGGTACTCAGTGCGGGTATCTACACCGGGCAGGAGTTCGGCCTCCATGCCCCGGTGATCGTCGACTACGACTGGGAACTGTCGGTATAGCCTGAAGGCCCGAGTCCATGGCCTCGGGCTTTCAGAAAGCGTCTACCCCAGGGTTGGCAAACGCGCCCTAGCCTTCCGCCTACTCTGCCAGTGCCTGGCGCTGCAGCTCGAACAGTTCGTTGATACCCTTCTCCGCCAGAGCAAGCATCTCGTTTAGTTGTTCGCGAGAGAAAGCCTCGCCTTCGGCGGTGCCTTGCACCTCTATCAAACCGCTGTGCTCCGTCATTACCACATTCAAATCGGTTTCGGCGTTAGAGTCTTCCGGGTAGTCGAGGTCGAGTACGGCCTTGCCCTCAAAGATTCCCACCGATACGGACGCGATCATCTGCTTGAGCGGGTCGGTCTTGATAGCCTTGCTCCGTTGCAGGCTGCGCAGGGCATCGACCAGCGCTACGCAGGCACCGGTGATGGATGCCGTGCGGGTGCCACCGTCGGCCTGGATAACATCGCAGTCGAGGGTGATGGTGTTCTCTCCGAGCAGATCAAGATCGATTGCCGCACGCAGGGAGCGGCCTATCAGGCGTTGAATCTCCAGGGTGCGTCCGCCCTGTTTACCGCGACTGGCTTCCCGCCCCATGCGGCTTCCCGTAGAGCGTGGCAGCATGCCGTACTCGGCGGTAATCCAGCCCTGCCCCTTGCCCTTGAGGAAGCGAGGCACAGAATTTTCGATCGACGCGGTACAGATAACCTTGGTATCGCCAAACTCAACCAACACGGATCCCTCGGCGTGTTTGGTGTAGTTGCGGGTGATACGGACGGGGCGCATCTGGTCGGGCGTACGATTGCTGGGTCGCATAATGGTTGAATCCTTTTTTGGTGGGAAACTGAAAGGGGGGCAGTATAGCGCCTGAGCGTTGTTTTGGCTGTGGCTCGATGCATTTTCCCCGTTTCCCTCCATGGGGTAGAATGGCGGTCCCGCCGTTTACCATAGGCACTGCGCATCGATTTGTGCGTACATTCGACTATCAAGGGAACATACATGACCAGTAGCATGACCGCTTTTGCGCGCCAGGAGGCACAGTTTGAATGGGGTTCTCTCACCTGTGAGATCCGCTCTGTTAACCATCGTTACCTGGAACCCAGCTTTCGTCTTCCAGAGGCACTGCGCGAGCTTGAATTTCCCTTGCGTGAAAAGCTGCGTAAAAGCCTGACCCGGGGCAAGGTCGAGTGTGGGCTGCGCTACCAGCTGGCCGCGGGTGCCGCCGGTGAACTGGTGGTCAATACCGATATTTGTGATCAGCTGCAAAAAGCCCTGAAACAGGTACAGCACAGCTTTTACGACTCTGCCCTCCCCGATCCGCTGGCGGTTTTGCAGTGGCCCGGTGTTTTGCAACAGCAAGAGTTCGATATGAAGCAGGTGCACAATGATGCTCTTGGCGTATTTGATCAGGCGCTTGAGCAGTTGATCGATGGGCGTGCGCGGGAGGGTGCCGAGCTGCGTGAATTTATAGAGCAGCGCTTGCAGGGCGTCAGCGACGAAGCGGACCAGGTACGAGCCCTGATGCCCGACATTCTACTGCGTCAACGTCAGCGCATGCAGCAGCGCATCGAAGAGGCCGGGGTGGAGCTGGACCCGGGTCGGCTCGAGCAGGAGATGGTGCTGATTACCCAACGCTCCGATGTGGAAGAGGAGCTTGATCGATTGCAGGTGCACATCACCGAGGTCTCCCGGGTCCTGAAAAGTGGCGGCGCAATCGGCCGCCGCCTCGACTTCCTGATGCAGGAGCTCAACCGCGAAGCCAATACCCTGGGTTCCAAATCGATCAACGCCGGCACCACCCAGGTGGCCGTGAACCTGAAGGTTTTGATCGAGCAGATGCGCGAGCAGATCCAGAACATCGAGTAACTACACCTGTTGCTGGGCCCACCGGGATAAGTGCTGGCGGCTGATCTTTAGCCCGCTGCGCAGTTCGGCGGGGATCGGGTAGAAGGCGCGCGGACGCTGGTGGCTGGCCAGTTGTGATTGCAACCATTGGCCCAGCGCGGTGCCGCCGTCGGCGGGGAAAGGTTCGACAAAACAGACCGCCCGGGCGCCGTATTCGGCGTCGGGCACGGGCACCAGATAGCACTCATCGATCCCGCCAAACTGACGAATGATCGCCTCCAGCGGCTCCGGCTGTACGTTCTCCCCGCCACTGACAAACTGGTTGTCGAGGCGGCCGATCACTTTCAGCGCTCCCGTTTTATCGAGCTGCCCCCGGTCGCGGGTGTGAAACCAGCCTTCAGGGTCCAGCGGCCGTTGCAGTTCTCCATCGAGGTAATAGCCCAGCCACAGGGTTTGGCCGCGCAGCAGAATCTCACCCTCCTCTCCCGCCGGTGCCGCTATGCGCAGTTGGCGATGGGGGAGTTCCGACAGGATACGCGATTCAGGGTTGAGGGGCCCCGTCATCACCTGTGAACTCATCTCCGTGAGCCCGTAGCTGATATGGCATTGCACGGTTTGTTTCTGTAGCCAGTCGAGCAACGCCTGTGGAAAAGCGCTCCCACCCAGGAGCAGGTGGCGTAGGCTGCCCTCCCCCAGTGTATGACCCTGTCGTTGCAGCCGAATCAGTTGGGTAGCCACCGCAGAGAGGTGAGTCACCTTGGGGTGGCGCAGGAAAAAATCGAGATCGCGACGATCACCCAGCACCAGTGCCGCCCCCGCAAGCAGACAGCGAAACAGGATGGCGAGGCCGCCGATATGGTAGAGCGGCAGGGTCAGGCCCCAGCCCTCCCCGGGTTTCAGGGGGATTACATGGTTGCTGCCCGCGGCGCTGTAGTGGTGATTGGCGAGACTGTGCAGAGCGAGTTTGGGGTTGCCGCTGCTGCCCGAGGTGAAGGTGCCGGTCAGCGGCGCATGGGGATCGAGGGGGGGGAACTCTACCCGGGGTGCCGGCAGATCCGCTGCGTCGAGGGAGAGCCGGTGGCAGCCGGGGGGCAGCGCGCCGCGATAGTTTTGGCCGATCAACCAGCGGGGCTGGGCGGTTGCCAGCTGCGCGTCGAGCTGGGCAGGCGGCAGGGAGGGGTTGAGGGGGATCACTACGCAGCCCAGCAGGCACGTGGCCCACAGGGTGCGCAGGGTGAGTCGGTTGTGCTCATCGATCAGTAGCAGGTGATCCCCGCGCCGGACGCCCTGCTGGGCCAGCTGGGTAGCGAGCACTTGGGATTGGTGGTGGAGTTCGGCAAAGCTGAGGGAGTGGGCACCGTCGATCAGTGCCGGCCGGGGGCCGTGGCGCGCGGCCGCCTGGGCAAGCGGGTCGGTCAGCTCTGCCACAGGGGCTCCAGTTGCTCAAGGCTCAGGGTCGGTTTAGCGGGGTCGCCGCCGCGCAGCAGGTTGCTGGCAAAGCACCCCAGGGTGTCGAGCCCGGGGGCCGAGTCGGGGGTGAGGCGAGCCGCAAGAGCCTGCAACTGCCCGATGCCCAGACTCGATTCGTAGCTGCTGGAGAGGATGCAGGTGATGCCCCGCCGAGTGGCCGTATCAATCTGCTTTTCCAGTTGCGCGATGGAGCCGGTGAGGCTGGGTTTGAGCACCAGGGCACGGATATGGCGGCTCGGGGGCAGTACAAAGTGGCGATCGCGCAGCGACTCATCGAGGGCGATACCCACACCGTACTCCTCGGCCAGTTGCAGGCTCTGCCCGAGTTGCTGGCAGGGTTCCTCCAGATAATCGATGGCCTCAACTCCAATCCATTGCGCCCACTCCCGCGCCTGGGGAAGCGTCCAGCTGCGATTGGCGTCGATTCGAAGTTTAAGTGTGGGACTAATTCTGAGCAGAGCGTGCACCATCTGCTGTTCTGCGGCGATGGGATAACGCCCGAGCTTGAGCTTGGCCAGCGATGGCCGTGCCCCTTGCCACTGCTGCCAGCGCTCGATGATCTGCGTGGGCGTGCCGCTGAGCAAGGGATACCCCTGCAGGGGAGACCCGCAGTGCGCGGGGGTAGAGTGCGCACCGGCCACCTCGTCCACCGCGCAGGAGAGGCCGAAGGCCACCGATGGGCTATCGACGGTTATCGGTTGCCCTGCGACCCAGAGTGGCAGCGTCTGCAACAGCTCTCGCTGGGCCTGCTGCAGGGTTTCGGGGCTGAAGCCGGGAAGCGGCGCGACCTCTCCGTAACCGCAGTGTTCACCCTGTTGCAACTGCACCACCAGTCCATCGCGGGCGGCGAGCCGCTGCCCTGCGCAGAGCGGTTGAGGCTCGAGGGGGATGCGGTAGCGGTAGAGAGCGGCACGGCGTGGCATGGTCTTGCCTAGGGCGCGCGCTTGAACTTGGTGAAGTCGGGCCGGCGCTTCTCCATAAAGGCATCGCGTCCCTCCTGCGCCTCCTCCGACATATAGAACAGCAGGGTGCTGTTGCCCGCCATCTCCTGCAGCCCGGCCTGCCCGTCGCAGTCGGCATTGAGCGCCGCCTTCAGACAGCGCAGCGCGGTGGGGGAGTTCTGCAGCATCTCGCGGCACCAGCGCACCGTTTCGCGCTCCAGCTCCGCCAGCGGCACGACCGTATTGACCAGCCCCATCTCCAGCGCCTGGGCGGCATCGTATTGGCGACACAGGAACCAGATCTCACGAGCTTTCTTTTGGCCGACGATACGGGCCATATAGCTGGCGCCGTAGCCGCCGTCGAAGGAGCCCACCGCCGGGCCGGTCTGGCCGAAGCGGGCGTTGTCTGCGGCGATGGTGAGGTCACACACCAGGTGCAGCACATGGCCCCCGCCGATGGAGTAGCCCGCGACCATGGCCACCACCGGCTTGGGGCAGGTGCGAATCTGGCGTTGAAAATCCAGCACGTTCAGGTGCTCGTTGCCGGCATCGTCCTGATAGCCGGTTGCGCCGCGGATCGACTGGTCGCCGCCGGAGCAGAAGGCTTTGTCGCCGGCACCGGTGAGAATGATAACGCCGACAGCGGCATCGTAACGGGCATCGGCCAGGGCGCGGGCCATCTCCTGTACGGTAAGCGGCCGAAAGGCGTTGTGCACCGTCGGGCGATTGATGGTGATGCGCGCGATCCCCTCACCCTTGTGGTAGAGAATATCCTCGTAACCGGCGCTATGGTCCTGCCATTGGATTGGGGCGGTCAGTTCGGCTTCGCTCATTCCGTATTTCATAGGGTCCTCATTGGGGGTTGGTTAGATAGTCGGGGGAGGCGAGCCGGCGCAGCTGGGTGGCTGTCTCCTCTCCATCGCAGGGGATCTCGATAAGGGTCGGAGTGGGGCTATCGAGGGCTGCCCGGTAATCCTGCTCGAATTGGTCAAGGCTGTCGACCCGCCGGTAGGCAACCGAAAACTGGGCGCTGGCCTGCTCAAACTGCAGCCGCTGGGGGCAACGGAAATGTCGCTGGCGCAGTGCACTATCCTCGATCGGCAGCGTATTAAATATGGCACCACCGTCGTTGTTGAGCACCAGCACCACCAACGGCAGCTCGCCGCGTAGCAGGGCCAGGGAGTTGAGATCATAGAGCAGCGACGTGTCGCCGATCAGTAGCGTGGTGCCGCCCTCGCTGGCGCGAGCAACCCCGGCGGCCGTGGCCAGTAAACCATCGATGCCGCTGGTGCCGCGATTAGCCAGCACCCGCACCCTGGCAGGCAAGGCACCGCTGAGTTGGTCGAGCAGGCGGATACTTAAACTGTTGCCGGCAAAAAGATTATGGGAGTGGGGTAGCAATCGGCCTAGTCGGTTCACCAGCGCCGGTTCGGATAGCTGATTCTGATCGGGTGGATTTCCAAAGTGCGCGCCCAGGCGCCAGCCGAGGGCCTGATTTATATTGGCGAGTGACGCATTAATAGTCGAAGCGGCAGTGGTCGAAACCCTTAGGCCATGGCACCAATGGCAGGGGGAGCTGCTGTAAAAACGATGCTGGTTCCTGCCGGGCGCCCGCGGGGTATCGCCTGGGTGGACGAGCCAGAACTGGTGCCACGGATGGGAGTCAACCAGCTCTTGCAGCCGTTTTGAGACCAGTCGGTCGCCGAACTGTAGCAGGTGTCGGGTTTGCTGAAGCAGGTCGAGGGCGGAGTCCTGGCACAACAGGAGGTCGCTATACTCGAGACTATCCGGATGGCCGCGTAGTTGAGACTGGATATCGCACAGCAGCGGCCAGCCCAGCGCCTTGGCGAGATTGGCGACGGCCAGGGCATCGGTTTCGCATTCGATGCGCCCGGCGACGATGATCCCGGGTACCGCGCTGAAACGCGCCCAGTCATCCGGCTTGGGGCGCTCAGAGAAAACAGCAGAATGGGACCCTCTCCAGGGGCGATCGCACCCGAGCCAGGACTTCAGTGGTGTTAGCACGGGAGAGAGATCGATCGCCGCGCCCGACGGGTAGAGGGGTTCGTCAAACATGCAGTTGATATGAACCACGCCGCCGGCCCTGCGTTGGGTGTCCAGCGCATCACTCAGCTGGTCCAGCAGTTGAGATACCGGTAGTTCGTCAGTGGGTGGTGGGAGGTAGAGGCTGTGAGCCGGGTAGTTGGCAAAGATGCCGATCTGGTCGATCGCCTGATTTGCGCCGCAATCGTGCAGTCTGGGGGGTCTGTCTGCGGTTAGCAGAATCAGTCTGGCGCCACTTAGGGCGGCCTCTATAAGCGCCGGGTAAAGGTTGGCAACTGCACTGCCGGAGGTGGTGATGATCGCGACCGGGCGTTGTTGGGCTTTGCTGATGCCCAGAGCAAGGAAGCCGAGACCGCGCTCGTCGAAGTGGTGGTGCAATCTTAGGCGGTGCTGGGCGTCGGCGGCGAATACCAGGGGTGCACTGCGTGAGCCGGGAGCAAGGCAGCAATCGGTGACCCCGTTTCGGGTCAGCTCCTCAAAAATGAGCGTCGATTGCAGCTCGTTAGGAGAGCGATGTATGGCGGGAAACATGTTCCTCTCCCGACACACAAAGGGATAGGGGCAGTGCTATTTTCTGGTCAAGTTCGGCCCATTCGGACAGCGGCTCTGATTGTGCGACGATACCCGCCCCGGCGAACAAGCGGAGCTCGTTTCCGCTGAGTTGTGCGCTGCGAATGGTGACCGCAAATTCGGCGCCGCCGGGGGCAAGGTAGCCGCAGTAACCAGCGAACCAACCGCGATTGATCTCCTCCCGCTGACTCAGGAATTCCCTGGCGGCGTTGGCGGGTAGCCCTCCGATTGCGGCAGTAGGATGCAGGGTATGGGAGATTCGGGAATCCGCAGGCATCGGATTGGCATGGCCCTGAATCAGTTGATGCAGATGCTGGATTCCCCGCTGCTGCAACACCGAGGTCTCACAGCGCTGGTTAACCCGGATACCAATGGATTCGAGCTTATGGCGAATGTCGTCGATGACCAGCTTGTGTTCATGCCGGTTTTTCTCGTCGCCGAGCAGCTCCCGGGACGCATCGCGCGATTGCTGTGCCTGATCCGGGCGGGGGGCGGTGCCGGCCAGGGCCTCGGTTAATAGCTGATCACCGCTGCGCTGCATCAAACGTTCCGGAGAAAGGCTAATAAAGCCTTTACCGGGAGCAGGCTCGAACACAAAACGGTAGCAGTTAAGGGCCTCGTCGCTCCAGCGACGGAAGAGTGCCCACAGGTTGGGAGCCCGTTGGAAACTCAGGGTGCTCTGGCGCGCCAGTACTACCTTCTGGATAGAGCCCTCCTCGATCGCCTGTTGCGCCTGGGCAACCAGTTCAAGCCAGCGGGATTCTTGCGGCTGGTGCACCACGCCTTTGTCAGGGATAGGCCAGGGTTCGGCGGCTTTACACGGGGCCATTTGACCAAGGCGGGCGAGGTGTTGTCCCAAGCCGTCGATGGTGTTGCGGGAGCCGAGAGTCACCCTCAGCGTCCAGCCGGCGGGGGTATGCTCCAACTCGATCTCGGGAATGTAGGAGAGGCTGCCGGGATAACCGGGCCAGCTTGTTTTTGCATCGAAGGCCTGCACACGCCAGACGCGACGGGCGTGGGCAGGAATCTCCCCTTCGGCGGATGGGGAAAAGCGGCAGGCCTCGCCAAGGGCCGCGGTCACCATCTGACCGTCGCGGGAACGCCATAGCAGGCGGGGATAGCAATCGAAGCTTTCGAGCCAGGGGATGACGCCCTCTTCCGGGATCGCTCCCAGGGGCTCCTCTAACTGCAGAAACGACTCATGCTCGGCGGTTGTTCCCAGGAGTTGAAGTCGTTGCTGAAGCTGTCCCGCAGCTCTGTGTAGCTCGTTACAAAAAGTGGTTTGATCGTAATGAGTGTTGATGTTCCGCGTCCTTGTGAAAATCTACCCGAGTGCGTGCTCGGTGCTTGCTATTGTAGCGGTTTCTTTTGGGTCGAATCCAACCCCCCTTTCAGGCGGGGGGTGATCTCGATCAGAATTTCACCGCCTTGGTCCGGTTATGATCGGTTGTCGGGGCGCGAGCGGTGCCAGATAGCATTAAGTCGCCCGTAGAGTGCGCTTCATGGTAAATTAGGCGGCCAAATTTCTGACCGATGGAGCATGTCCCGCCATCCGTGAGTTGAACGATAGCAAGGTATGAGTTGACTATGAGTAGAGGAACCCTCTTTATTGTGGCGGCACCGTCCGGTGCCGGCAAGACCAGTCTGGTAAAAGAGCTGGTGGACGGTTGCTCGCGTATTTTGGTGTCGGTTTCCCACACTACGCGTGCTGCCCGGCCCGGTGAGCTCGAAGGTAGGGATTACCATTTTGTTTCCCAGCAGAGGTTTCAGTCGATGGCTGACGAGGGAGCATTCCTGGAACACGCGGAAGTCTTTGGCAACCGCTATGGTACCTCCCAGCTCTGGGTAGAGGAGCGCCTCAAGGCGGGCGACGATGTCATTCTTGAAATTGATTGGCAGGGAGGGGCCCAGGTGCGTCGATTGATGCCCGATGCGGTCTCTCTATTTATCCTGCCGCCCTCCCGACAAACGCTGCAAGATCGGTTGCAGGGTCGAGGCCAGGATGATGCGCAGGTGATTGCCGCTCGCATGGCTGAAGCGGTTAGTGAAATGACCCACTATGTGGAGTTTGATTACCTCATTGTGAACGATTGTTTTGACACTGCACTGGAGGAGTTGCGTGCGATTGTGATCGCTCGCCGGCTGCGGCTGCAGGTTCAACGTGAAAAACATCAGCAATTGCTGACCCAGCTCTTGTCATGACTCTGGGCTGCTCGTAAAATGTGCAACCTTTTTGCTGGCGCCCTATGCTGGCTGATATGATTGTGCCTAACCCTATATAGTTGGAGTAATACCATGGCTCGTGTAACTGTTGAAGACTGCCTGGACCACGTGGATAACCGTTTTGAACTCGTCATGGTTGCCACCAAGCGGGCTCGCCAACTGGCGACCGGTGGTAAAGAGGCGATGCTGTCGTGGGAAAAAGATAAGCCCACGGTTATGGCGCTGCGTGAAATTTCCGAGGGCCTGGTCACCGAAGAGGTTTTGGCCGACAAGCCTGAACCCGAAGAGCTGATCGCTTTCGGAATGGACGAAGCGGATACTCTGGGCTGATTGACGGAGTTCTAATGACACACTCTCGCTGCCCCGCTCCTTTTTTCGCAGGATGTTTCGGCTGACTGCAGGAGGCGGCGATTGCCTACCATCGATGATCTGGCCCAGAGCCTTTCTACCTACCTAAAGCCGGATCAGATCAACCTTGTCCGTCGCGCGTACTATTACGCCGAGCAAGCCCACGACGGCCAGCGTCGCCGTAGTGGCGAACCCTATGTCACGCACCCTCTGGCCGTAGCCAGAATTCTGGCCAGCATGCACATGGACCATCAGAGTCTGATGGCGGCCATGCTGCATGACGTTATCGAAGACACCGGCATACCCAAGCAGGCAATCGCGTCCCAGTTCGGTGATGTTATTGCCGATTTGGTTGACGGCGTTAGCAAGCTGACCCAAATGCGTTTCGAGACCAAAGCGGAGCAGGAGGCAGAAAACTTCCAGAAGATGGCCATGGCGATGGCCAAGGATATCCGCGTTATTCTGGTCAAGCTGGCAGACCGGCTCCACAATATGCGCACCCTCGGAGTGATGCCCGCCGAAAATAAACGGCGTAAGGCTCGCGAGACCATGGAGATTTACGTTCCGATCGCCAATCGCCTGGGTATGCATTCGGTGCGGGTGGAGATGGAGGAGCTTTGCTTTAAAGCGATCTATCCGATGCGCTCGAACCGGATCAGGCAGGCGGTCAAGCAGGCCCGAGGCAATCGCACCGAGCTGGTTTCGGTGATTCGTGATGCGGTCAATACACGGCTGCGCGAACATGGTCTGGAGGGGTCGGTAACCGGGCGGGAAAAACATCTCTACAGCATTTATCGCAAGATGCGCAGCCAGCAGAAGTCCTTTGCCGAAATTATGGATGTGTATGCGTTCCGTATCATCGTGCCGACAGTTGATGACTGTTACCGGGCTCTGGGTGCGGTACACAACCTGTATAAGCCGTTTCCCGGTCGCTTTAAAGATTACATCGCCATCCCCAAAGCCAACGGCTATCAGTCTTTGCACACCACCTTGTTTGGCATGCATGGTGTGCCCATCGAGATCCAGATCCGTACCCAGGAGATGGAGGAGATGGCCAACAATGGCATCGCCGCCCATTGGCTCTATAAGTCGGAGGAGGAGGCGCTGGTAGGTAGTCATGCGCGCACGCGCCAGTGGCTGAAAGGGGTTTTGGAGCTGCATCAAAATGCCGGTGATCCCCTTGAATTTATTGAAAACGTGAAGATCGACCTGTTCCCTGACGAGGTCTATGTTTTCACGCCTATGGGTAACATTATGGAGATGCCCAAAGGTTCGACGGCGGTTGATTTCGCCTACGCGGTGCATACCGATGTGGGCAACACCTGTGTTGCCTGTCGCATCGATCGGCGTCTCGCGTCTCTTAGCCAACCGCTGCAAAGCGGGCAAACGGTAGAGGTGATTACTGCACCGGGTGCCAAGCCCAATGTCGCGTGGCTGAGCTTCGTTACTACCGGTAAAGCGCGATCAAATATTCGCCACTATCTCAAGAACCAGCGCCACTCCGATTCCGTTGAACTGGGTCGGCGCCTGCTTAATCGAGTACTGGGGAGCCTGAACGCATCCATGGAACAGATACCCCAGGAGCGTATCAATCAGCTTCTAAAGGATGCCGAATTCGATAATTTTGAGGCGCTGCTGGAAGATATCGGTTTGGGCAATCGCATGGCCTATATGGTGGCCAAGCGCCTGCTAGAGAATGCCCCCGGTGAAACCAAAGACCAACTTGATAACAGCAACTCCCAGCAACCGCTGACCATTCGCGGTACCGAGGGAATGGTGATCTCCTTCGCTCGCTGTTGCTGCCCGATACCGGGGGATCCTATCGTAGGCCACGTCAGCTCGGGCCGGGGGATGGTGATTCACTCGGAGTCGTGCCGCAACATAGGCGATATTCGGCACAATCCCGAGCGCTGCCTGGAGGTGGAGTGGGACAAGCAGGTTAGCGGCGAGTTTACCGTCGAATTGAAGGTTGAATTGGAGCACCAGCGCGGCATGGTCGCTACCCTCGCCACAGCGGTAACCGCCTCCGATGCCAGCATCGAGAAGATTAGCCTGGAGGAGCGGGATGCGCGCTTCTCGGTGGTCGAATTATTGATTAATGTGAGTGACCGCCTGCATCTGGCGCGCACAATTAAGAAGCTGCGATCCATCAAGGGTGTCAATACTATTACCCGTACCCGGGGCTAATGCCCGGCACTGTATTCGATTATCTGGAGATTTTATGAGCAATAAGCAGATCATTACGACCGAGCGTGCCCCTGCCGCTATCGGCACCTATTCCCAGGCCGTCAAGGTCGGGACAACGGTGTACCTGTCCGGCCAGATCCCACTGATCCCTGACACCATGGAGCTGGTGGATGGCGATTTCGAAGCCAACGCAGAGCGCGTATTTAAAAATCTGGAGGCGGTTGCAGAGGCGGCCGGCGGCAGCCTCAAGGATATGGTTAAACTCAATATTTTCCTCACGGATCTGGGCAATTTCGCCAAGCTCAATGAGGTGATGGCGCGCTACTTCGAGGAACCCTATCCCGCCCGTGCCGCTATCGGTGTAGCCGAACTCCCCAAGGGGGTTCCGGTGGAAATGGACGGTGTGCTGGAACTCGCCTGATTAACCCTTTGCGGCACGCTGCTCCAGCAGCGCGCCGTACCCAGCGCGAAAATCGGGATAAAGGAAACGATAACCCGTTTCCAGCAGACGCTGGTTGCTGCAGCGCTTACTGGGTATGGAGCAGGGTCGCTTTTCGGTAACCGATAGCTCGACCCCCAGCTGCTTTGCCAGCCAGTCAAGTACCTCGTCCATCGCGCAGGGCTCGCTATCGCTGCCAATATAGAGCGGCGCAACCTCCTTGCCTTGCCAGTCTCGCTGAATAAGGTGACTCAGGATTCCGGCGCAATCATCGCGATGAACCCGGTTGGTTATTGGCGCCGGCAGATATTCGCACCCCTGTCCGTTCTGTGCCCGTTGTATCAGGCGTTCCCGGCCGGGGCCATAGATGCCTGAGAATCGAACGCTGGTGGAGAGGAGCGTAGAGCTGGCCAATAGTTGCTCCGCTTCGAGCATGCGTTGGCCGTTGAAGGCCTGGGGCTGAGTTGCCGAGCTTTCGTCCACCCACACTCCATTGCCCTGGTGATAGACCGCGGTGCTGGAGGTGAACAGTAACCGTCTCGGAGGCTTGTCCAGCGCGGTCGCTGCGGCGATCATCGCTTTAAGACCCTCGACGTAGGTTTGCCGATAGCCGGCGTCGCTGCGCTCGTTGGCGGCCCCGGTAAAGACCAGATAATCGAGCCCCAGGGGCAGCCGTTGCCAGCTCGCCGGCTCGTTAAAGTCGCCCTGCACCGGTGTTATCCCGGGCGCCAGACAGGCGGTGTTGCGTCGCATTCCCCAGACGTCGTATCCGTTTTTAAGCAGCTGCCTGCCCAGCTCATTGCCGACATCGCCACAGCCGACAATAAGAACTCGCGGAGAGTAGGCTTGGGTCATCTTTTTTGCTCCAAAAGGGGGTGTTATCGGTTAGGTGCTGGATTAAGATAAGGCTAACAGCTTCCGCCATCTAATAAGTTTTATCAATCATGACTTTAACCGAGCTTCGCTATATCGTCACCCTTGCCCGTGAGCAACACTTCGGCCGTGCGGCCGAACGCTGCTTCGTTAGCCAGCCAACCCTGAGCGTGGGGGTCAAGAAGCTGGAAGCGGAGCTGGGCATCTCTATTTTCGAGCGCACCAAGAGTTCGGTGCGGGTTACGCCCCTAGGGGAGCAGGTGGTCAAGCAAGCGCAGAAAGTGTTGGAAGAGGCCGCCGCGGTGCGGGAGATCTCCAACGCGGGTAAGGATCAGCTGGGTACTACGTTGCGAGTGGGTGCTATATACACCATCGGTCCCTACCTCTTCCCTCACCTGGTGCCTCGACTGCGGCAGTTGGCACCGGCTATGCCGCTTTTTATAGAGGAGAACTTTACAGCGGTGTTACGCCAAAAGCTGCGCCATGGCGAGCTCGACGCCATTATTATCGCGCTGCCCTTTACCGAACCCGATGTGCTCACCAAGGCCCTGTACGATGAACCTTTTACGGTGTTGATGCCCTTTAGGCATCCTTTGAGCGAACAGGAGAGTGTCCACCGGGAACAACTGTGTGAAAACGAGTTGTTGCTATTAGGTGAGGGGCACTGTTTTCGCGATCAGGTGCTGGAGGCCTGTCCTGGCCTGAGCACCGGTAGCGCCCGTGAGAGCAAGCTGCGTACCGATGTGGAGGGTGGCTCACTGGAAACCCTGCGGCATATGGTTGCTTCAGGCATGGGGATTACGGTGCTGCCGATCTCTGCAGCCGGCGATCGGTTTTACACGCCGGGCATGTTGGCTACCCGGCCCTTTGACAAACCAGCACCCTTTCGCACGGTGGCCGTCGCCTGGCGCGCCAGCTTTCCGCGGCCGAAGGCGATCGATATCCTGGTGTCCGCCGTACGTCATTGCAGTATTGCGGAAAAACCGGCGGCGTGAGCGCAGAGCTTGGGGTTAGCCAGCGTTCGGTGACGGCGCTTAAGGGCGTCGGTCCCCAGCTTGCCGAAAAGCTGGCACGACTGCAGATTTTTACCCTGCAGGATCTCCTGTTCCACCTGCCATTGCGTTATCAGGATCGTACTCGGGTTACCGCCATTGCCGCTCTGCAGCTGGGACAGGATGCGGTGATCGAAGGCGAGGTACGGGCGGCGGATATCGTTATGGGGCGCCGCCGCAGCCTGGTGTGCAGGCTTCAGGATGGTACCGGCACGGTAACCTTACGCTTTTTCCATTTTAGCGCTGCGCAGAAACAGGGATTAGTGGTGGGCACCCGCTTGCGCTGTTACGCAGAGGTAAGGCGCGGAAGCTCGGGTCTGGAACTGTTTCACCCGGAATATAGCCGTTTGCAAGATAATCAGGCTACGGCGGTGGAGGAGCACCTGACGCCGATCTATCCGGCGACCGAAGGGCTGCACCAAAATCGCCTGCGGAGCCTGTGTGAGCAGGCGATCCTGATGCTGGAGTCCGAGGGGGGGCTTGAGGAGTGGCTGCCTCTGCAACTCCTGACCCAATACCGCTTGATGCCTCTGCAGCAGGCGGTGCTCTTGCTGCACCGACCTCCACCGGACGTCTCGCAGCAGCAGCTGCAAGAGGGTAACCATCCCGCCCAGCGGCGATTGATCTTTGAGGAGCTGCTTGCTCATCAGCTTGGCGTGCTTCAGCTTCGCCAGCGCATTCGGGCATTGGCCTCTTATTCGCTGCAGGGGGGTGCAGAGCTGAGGGATTTGTTGACGTCTTCGCTGCCCTTTTCGCCCACCGCGGCCCAGTTGCGAGTGCTGGAGGAGATCGATCGGGATCTGCAGCGTCCCCATCCGATGTTGCGCCTGGTGCAGGGGGATGTGGGCTCCGGAAAGACGTTGGTAGCGGCTCTGGCGGCCTTAAAGGCGATTGCTGGGCAGTGTCAGGTGGCGTTGATGGCACCGACGGAGATTTTGGCGGAGCAACACTACCGCACTTTTAGCGATTGGTTGCAGCCGCTGGGCATCGAGGTCGCGTGGGTGGCCGGAAAACAGGGGGTGCGCGAGCGGCGTCAACAGCTGGCTTTAATCAGCGAAGGTCGGGCAGGGTTTGTGGTGGGCACCCACGCGCTGTTTCAGGACGAGGTGACTTTTGACCGGCTAGGGCTGGTCATTATCGATGAGCAGCATCGGTTCGGTGTGCACCAGCGTCTGGCCCTAAAGGCAAAGGGTGAGCAAACGGGTTACCAGCCCCATCAGCTGGTTATGACGGCGACCCCCATACCCCGCACCCTGGCGATGAGTGCTTACGCGGATCTTGATTGTTCGGTGATCGACGAGCTGCCTCCCGGGCGCACCCCCGTGGAGACGGTTGTGATTCCGGAGGAACGCCGCTCGGAGGTGATCGACCGGGTGCGTAGAGGCTGTGCAGAAGGACGGCAGGCGTATTGGGTTTGCACCCTGGTCGAAGAGTCGGAACTCCTTCAGTGCCAGGCCGCAGAGGCGACCGTTGAAACGCTGCGCATGTTATTGCCGGAAATTGGTATAGGTTTGGTTCATGGGCGCATGAAAGCGGTTGAAAAAGCCAAGGTGATGGATGCGTTCAAGGCGGGGGAGCTACAGTTACTGGTGGCGACCACAGTGATTGAAGTGGGAGTCGATGTACCCAATGCCAGCTTGATGATTATTGAAAACCCTGAGCGGTTGGGGTTGGCACAGTTGCACCAGTTACGGGGGCGGGTAGGACGCGGTGCGACCCGGAGCTATTGTGTATTGCTATATCATGCACCATTGTCAAAAATGGGGCGTGAACGCTTGGGGATTATGCGCGAATCAACCGACGGTTTCGTTATCGCTGAGAAAGACTTGCAGCTGCGGGGTCCGGGTGAACTGCTCGGCGCCCGACAGACGGGGTTGGTACAGTACCGTATCGCCGACCTGCAGCGGGATTCGGCGTTATTGGAACCTGTGCAGAGCGCAGCGCGCTGGCTCCAGGCCCAGGGGCTGGAAAGCAGTATCAGGCCGTTGATCAAGCGTTGGCTAGGGGAGCGGGACCACTACGGGCAGGTGTAGTCTGCAAGGCAGGCGAAATACTGTGACCTGAGGCAATGTGCCGATAAAAAACGCCCGCACACTCCCCTTTTGTACGAAGGCTTTAGCTATAGTTAGCAACATTCAACGATTAAGAACAGGAACGCAGCGAGTGATACCTAATAAGGTCAAACAGTTACTGGATAATCAGGCGATCTCCTACAGTATTACCGAGATGCCTCGCCTGATTGCCGGGCAGACCCGCAGCGACGCCAGCCGCGTTGTGGTGGTGATGCTTGAGGATGAGATCGGACGCTTGCAGCTTCTGTTTCCTGCCGATCACCTGATTGATCTTGGCAAACTGGAGAAGTTGTTGGGTCGTAACCTGAAAGCGACGCCCTTTTCCGATTTGCACAACATCTGTCTGGAGCACGGCCTGGAGGCGCTGACAGGTTTGCCGCAGTTGACCGGTATACCAACTATTGTAGATAGCGCCCTTTATGAGCAGGTCGAGCTAACGATGGATTCAGGGGCGAGCAGCAACCTGCTGCAACTGACCCAGGATGAGTTTCGCCGTATACTCAGTGAGGCCACCCCCCTTGACGCCACTATTGTCACCCCAGTGCAGGCACCCATAATGAGCTACCTTGACCAAGACGTAGCGGAGATCTCTGCTGCGGTTAAAAATTTCACTACACTGCGAATTAAACAGCGACTGGAAGAGACGGTAGAGATACCCCCGTTGCCCCGCACGGCGCAGCGGATTATCAAGCTGCGGGTGAATCCCGATGCGGAGATTGAGGATCTTACTGCCGTAGTGGAAGAGGACCCAAGCCTGGCAGCCCAGGTTGTGAGCTGGGCCGCATCGCCCTACTACGCGGCACCGGGCAGGATAAAGTCGATCGAAGATGCGATTATTCGAGTACTGGGCTTCGACCTGGTGATCAACCTTGCTGTAGGTTTGGCATTGGGGAAATCCCTCTCGTTGCCCAAGGATATGCCAGAGGGCAAGACCCCTTACTGGACGCAGTCAGCGTACAACGCTACCGCAATCGATGCCCTGTGCACCCTCATTCCTCGGGCAACGCGTCCGGAGAGAGGGCTCTGCTACCTGTCGGGCCTACTGCATAATTTTGGATATCTGGTGTTATCTCATGTATTCCCCCCTCATTTCTCGGTGATTTGTCGCCACATTGAGGCCAACCCCCATGCCAGTCATGTGGATGTTGAACGCCATCATCTGGGTATCTGCAGGGAGCAGATGGCGGGTTGGTTGATGGAATTATGGGGCATGCCAGAGGAGGTCGTTGTGGCCCTGCGCTTCCAGAATGAAGCGAACTATGACGGCAAGCATGCGACTTACGCGCGTTTGCTGTATGTGACCGCGCGCCTGCTACGAGAGCAGGAGTTGGGGGATGCCCCGGCCGAGGAGATTCCTGAGTCCATGTTTGACGAGCTCAACCTTGACCCCGAGCGCGCGCGGGAGGCGATAGCCGAACTGGCAGAACGCAGGGACGAAATTGAGCAGATGGCTCACGTTTTCGGCCACTGATCCGGCGGGCATTGTGTGAGGCCTGAGCGGCTGCCCTCGCCTCCCCCGCCGAAGAGCTTGCAGTCAGGGATCCAATTGGGTGATGATCTTTAGCACCATCAGCCACCATACAGTACTCGAATGGAACAGGAACGCAGGATCTATCATCTGCTGAATCAGGCACAGCACCAGCTAAAACTCTATATCGATAAGACCATGGTGGAGACCGCAGGGGTTACCGGCGCCCAGGTCGCGGCGTTGTTGTTTCTGGAAAAAAACGACGGCTGCCAGCAAAAGGAGCTGGCGGTAGGGCTTAAGCTCGATACCTCAGCCATCACGGGCATGGTTGAGCGCTTGTGCCGCAAGGCACTGGTTGAAAAACGGCGTAGCCTGGAAGACAGGCGCGCGTTTTCATTGCACCTGAGCGATAGTGGACGCGCTGCGCTGGCGCTGGTGAAACCGGTTATCCGCACCAACAACCAGCTGCTTGAGGAACGGTTTGGGGCCCAGGCGCTCGACCAGTTTTGTGAGGTATTACACTACCTGGCCACTATTAAGACACCCTGACGAGGGATTACCGATTGCTCAGGGGCGTGTGGCGAAGCTGTTACGCTGGTTAGTGAAAAACTCCCGCATTGCGTCCAGACACTGATCCATAAACCAGCGGGTCGCGTCGGCTTCGTACAGCAGGACATATTGCTCTAGCTGAGCGGTTGGGACCTGGCGGTAGGAGTAAAGGAAAAAACTCTCGACCTGCTGCCTGGATGCCTTCACTAATTGCTCATGAACCTGTTGATCCAGCTCCTTCGCACCAGGGTTTTCTCCATCAGGTCGTTGGGTCAATACCTCCGCTGCGTGCCTGATAGAGAGCGTTAGCTGTTCCCTTAACATGACACTGATCTGGGAGGTACGCGATGCGTTGTCCAGTCGCTTTACAAGCTCGACGCGTGTGCCGCGTGGAGGGTTGAGCTGCACTTTTTCCCTGTACTCCTCCAGGCGCTGGCGGCCGTCGGCACTACCCGCTTGCTTTTCTCTCTCATTCATCGCCTTGGCGAGAGGGGAATCGAGCGCGGCGTTCATCTGTTTCAGGTAGTCGCTGTGACCACTTTGGAGCAAACGGTTAACCAGTCGCTGATGCAGTTGCTCGAAGGTGATCTGTTGTTGCAGCCGTTCGCTGGCCTGACGCAACAGCACCTGCTCCTCTTCTGTACGCGCATTCTGGGCTCGAAGAAGATGGTCGAGCATGATGGGGGTTTGTTTAAGGAAGAGTTCAATGCCTGATTTTTGCAGGCTTTGCTCGGCGAGTTCGTGAGATACCGTCTCAGCATAGCCATTGGTCCAGAGCAATAATCCAGATAACAACAGCAGTATATTACGCACGGTGAGGCCTCATCGTTATTGCAGTGGAGTCTCTCTAAATGTAGCCATACGAGGGGTGGTTATACAGGCAGGAGTCGCAGGTCTCTCGCTGACTCGTAGAAGAGCGTGGGGGCTGTACCGAAGGCGTGCTCCAGGCACAGGCCCCTGGGTACTTATCCGTTGACGCTATCTTTGAGTGATTTTCCCGGTTTGAAAGCGACCGTATTGCTGGCCTTAATCTGAATGGCTTCGCCGGTTTGCGGGTTTTTTCCGGTGCGCGCACCGCGGTGGCGCTGGGTGAATGTGCCAAAGCCGACCAGACTCACACTTTCGTTGCGGCCTAAGGCTCCGCTGATCTGGTCCAGGATGGCTGTCAGGGCTTCGCCCGCTTGTTCTTTGGTCAGGTCTGCCTGTTCGGCTATTGCTGCCGTTAATTCTGGTTTACGCATGAGTCCCCCAAGGTTCCATTGGTTTCTATTTATTGTTAGACCATATATCTAAGCAGTCGCATAGAGAAAAGTGAAGTCTTTTTTGGCACCGTGCCCGCGTCCTCTGGGGCTTTAGGTGAGTTGTGTTACAATTCTCCGCCGAATCTCCCAGCTGCCGAATGGCGCCGCTGGATTCCTGCTCGCAACTTTTGCCCTGGTACCCGTTTGCCTCTCACAACCCTGTACGCCAATCAATGGCGTCCGCAAAGCCAGATTCTCAAGTCTCACCTGCCTGAACCCTGGCGGGAGTGGTTGCTTGATCGAGGCTCGCTAACCCAGCGTTTGATGCGCCGCTATCCACAGCGCTTTTGTGTGCAGTTGATCAGGCAGCGTTGGGCTCGCCCAACGCCCTCCGAGCGCCACTGTCTTGGCATTGGCCAGCGGGAAGTGGCCAATATTCGCGAGGTGCTTTTGATCGGTGATGGAGTCCCCCGGGTGTTTGCCCGCAGCGTGCTCCCTCACTCTACCCTGGTAGGGCCTAATCGCTGTTTGTTGCGCCTTAACACCAAGCCGCTGGGAGCCTATCTATTCAGTAACCCTGCCATGCAGCGTGGAGAGATTGAGATTGCCCCACTGCCGGTCAGTCAACTCAATGCGCATCTTCCCCATTGTTATGACGATCAAATCGCCTGGGGCAGGCGCTCGCTGTTTTACCTTGACCATCGCCCCCTGTCAGTATGTGAAGTGTTTCTGCCATCGCTGTTCGAGTAGCCGCGTTGCAATCCCGCGGGTGAAACCCTAGACTGCGATGCATTGATTGCGGCACCCTCCCTGTGCCCGATACCCTGATAGATAGTCGTCATCATGCAATGGATTCTTGAGCGTTTCCCCCGCCTACCGGACTTTATCGCCCTAACCCGGGTCAATAAACCTATTGGCATCTACCTGCTACTCTGGCCCACCCTCTGGGCGCTGTGGGCTGCGGCCGAGGGCTTGCCCCGTGCCGATCTGCTGTTGATTTTTGTCGTCGGTACGGTACTGATGCGCAGCGCGGGCTGTGTTATCAATGACTATGCGGACCGTGACTTTGATGGGCGCGTAGAGCGAACCCGCAATCGCCCGCTGGCGACCGGGCGTATCCAGCCCCGCGAGGCGCTGCTGCTGTTTTTCGTGATGGTGGGGTTGGCGTTTGTGCTGGTGCTGTTTACCAATAGCCTGACGATCTACCTATCCTTTGGTGGCTTGGCCCTAGCGGCCTGTTACCCGTTTATGAAACGCTACACCCATCTTCCCCAGGTGGTGCTGGGCGCCGCCTTTGCCTGGTCGGTGCCGATGGCGTACGCCGCCCAGAGCGGTGAGGTCACTCCGGCAGCGGGCCTGATCTATATTGCGACCTTGCTCTGGACGGTCGCCTACGATACCCAGTATGCGATGGTTGATCGCGATGACGATCTCAAAATAGGTATCAAGTCGACGGCGATTCTGTTCGGTGATGCGGATAACGCGATGATCCTGTTTTTGCAGGGTTTTACCTTGTTGGTACTGTTGATGGTGGCGGGCCGCCTGGAGTTGGGTGCCCCCTTCTATTTGGGCCTGGCGGTGGCCGCAGGATTGTTTGCTTATCAATATCGCCTTACACGTAAACGCCAGCGTGAGGATTGCTTTCGCGCCTTCCTGAATAATCACTGGGTGGGGTTGGCGATATTCATGGGGCTTGCTGCCGATTACGCGTTGCGCGTACTCTGATACCACGCTGTAATGAATCTGTAACAAAGCCTCGCTCTAATAGTGCCCAGTTGCCCATGAGGAACAGGTACTGCCGTGACAGCAAAAACCATATTAATCGTCGATGACGAAGCCGCCATCCGTGAGATGATTGCGGTCGCCCTGGAGATGTCGGGCTATCAGACGCTGGAGGCGGAAAACGCCCAGCAGGCAATGGCGCTCATCGTTGACCGTAAACCCGACCTGTTGCTGCTTGACTGGATGATGCCGGGTACATCAGGTATCGAGCTGGCACGACGGTTAAAGCGTGATGAGCTCACCGGCTCCCTGCCGATCATCATGTTAACAGCCAAGGCCGATGAGGATAATATGGTGCAGGGGTTGGAAAGCGGCGCAGATGATTACATCTCCAAGCCCTTCTCCCCTCGCGAACTGGTGGCACGCCTGAAGTCGGTTCTGCGCAGGAGCCGGTTGACCGAGCCCCAGGATGCCATCGTCGTACAGGGGCTGAAGCTCGACCCGGTCAGCCATCGGGTCAGTATCGATGATCGCTCCGTTGATATGGGGCCCACCGAATTTCGCTTGCTACAGTTCTTTATGACCCATCAGGAGCGAGCCTATAGTCGTGGTCAGTTGCTCGACCAGGTGTGGGGCGGTAATGTCTACGTCGAGGAGCGAACCGTAGACGTTCACATTCGGCGTTTGCGTAAGGCGCTGGGAAGCGGCTATGACTCCCTCATTCAAACCGTGCGTGGCACGGGCTACCGGTTTTCAACCAGGGAGTGATATGGAGCGCAAATGGCAACAACGACTGTTGGGCGACCTGGGCTGGTTGCTGGTTGCCGGTATCCTGTTGGGGCTGTTTACCGATGCTTATGCCTGGTCCCTGGTATTGGTATTAGCGCTTTATCTGGGGTGGGTGCTCCACAATCTGACGCGAATGCTGCGCTGGCTGCTTCGCCGTGAACAGGACAAAAGTGCGCCACCGGAGGGGGTGGGCATCTGGGGCGATCTGTTTGACGCGATGCATCGATTGCAGCAGCGTGATCAACAGGCTCGTGGCAGGCTGAAATCGGTTATCCAGCGTATCCAGGACTCAACGGCGGCGCTACGCGACGGGGTGGTAATGGTCGATAGCAACCACTGCCTTGATTGGTGGAATGATGCCGCTGAACAGCTTCTGGGGCTGTGTTTTCCAGAAGATAGCGGCCAGCGATTAGAGAACCTGATCCGTGACCCGCGTTTTGCTGGCTATTTCGCGCGCGGTGATTACAACGAACCGCTGGAGTTGAGGTCGCCGTTGGATGATCAGGTCCGACTGCAATATGTGATCACCCGCTTTGGTCGAGGGGAGCGGTTGCTGGTGGTTCGCAATGTTACCCGCCTCTACCAGCTTGAGCAGATGCGCAAGGATCTGGTGGCCAATGTCTCCCATGAGTTGCGCACTCCGTTGACGGTGATACGGGGTTATCTGGAAACATTGCAAACCCACCCGGAAGGTGTACCGTCACATTGGTTAAGGGCGGTCGGGCAGATGGAGAAACAGACCGAGCGTATGGGGGATCTGGTTTCGGATCTGCTGCTGCTGTCACGGCTGGAGGGAAGTGATGATGGAGTAGAGCTGCGTAAAGTGGCGATCTATCCGCTGTTAAACCGAATCGTGACAGATGCGGCCGAGCTACTCGATGATGAGTCCCGTATTCAGGTTGATTGCGACCCTTCGATGGGGTTGTTGGGCAATGAGCCCGAGTTGCACAGTGCGTTTTCGAATCTGATTGTGAATGCGGTGAAGTACACGCCATCACCGGGAAACATCGAGGTGAGATGGTGGCAGGATAGTAAAGGCGCCCATCTCTCGGTGCGTGACGAGGGGGTCGGCATCGATCCTCTTCACATACCCCGCCTGACCGAGCGTTTCTACCGAATAGACTCCAGCCGCTCCATCGCGACCGGAGGTACCGGGTTGGGATTGGCCATTGTAAAGCACGTACTGCTGCGTCATAAAGGCGTGTTATCGGTGCGTAGCGTGCCGGGCAAAGGCAGCACGTTTAGCTGTCACTTCGGGGGCGAGTCATGTGTTACCCTGGGTGAAGCCGCCGGTTAGCGGTTACAGGGTGACCGGATCGCGGCTTACAAGTAGCTCGGTAAGCTTTTCTGCCGGCACGGGTTTGCTCACCAGATACCCCTGAATCTCATCACAACCAAAGCGCCGTAAAAACTCCGCATGCTGTGGTAACTCCACACCTTCGGCCACGACTCTCAAGTCGAGACTAGTGGCCATGGCAATGATGGCTCGAGTGATGGCGCAATCGTTTTCGCTATCCGGGATACCACTGATAAAACTACGGTCGATCTTGAGCGAGTTGACCGGGAATCGACGCAGGTAGCTGAGAGAGGCGTAACCGGTTCCGAAGTCGTCGATGCTGATACCGACACCCAGGTCGCGAATCCGGTGAATACTGTTGCTGACCCGTGCGTTTTCCTCCAATAGAATGCTCTCTGTGAGCTCCATCTCCAGAAGGTGATGGGGTAAGCCGGTGCGCTTGAGGGTGCGTTCGACCACCTCGAAACCGTCGCCCTGGCGCAGCTGCTGGGCCGACAGATTGACCGCCACCCGAATCTCTCCCACGCCGTCATCCAGCCATTGGCGTGCCTGCCGGCAGGCCTGTTCCAGCACCTGCTCCCCGATTGCGTTAATCAGGCCATTCTCTTCGGCGAGGTAGATAAATCGCTCGGGTTCGATCAATCCCAATTGAGGGTGCTGCCACCGAACCAGGGCTTCTACCCCCCGGATGGAGCCGCTGGCCAGGTGGAGCTTGGGCTGGTAATAGACTTCGAACTCGTTATTGGTAACCGCCTTACGCAGCGCACCTTCGAGTAGCGGTAGCTTGGTATCCTTGCCGGCAAGTTCGTCGGTATACAGATGGTAGTGGTTGCCTGCGTATTTTTTAGCTTCAATCAGGGCTCGCGAGGCGCCCTGCAACAGCGCTCTGGAGCTACGTGTTTGTTGCGGGAATCGGCAAATGCCGGCGCTGAGGGTGAGCGTTAAATCGTGGCTGCCAACGCGGTAGTCGCGGCCGGTTTTTCGTAGCAGCCGTTCTGTTATCTGCATCAAGCTGCCCAGCCCGGTTGCGCCGGGTAACAGTATCGCAAACTCGTCGCTACCGGTGCGAGCAATCAGCTCGGCATCTCGTGCGCTCTTGCGCAGCCGGCGGGAGAACTGCACCAGCAGCTGGTCTCCAACGTCGTGGCCCAGGGATTCATTAATCTGTTTAAAGCGATCAATATTGAATAACAGCAAGTTCAAAGGTTTTCCGGTCGCAGTGGCTTTGCTAAGACGCCTCAGGAATAGCTCCCGGTTGGCGAGTCCGGTCAGATTGTCAAAACTTGCGAGGAAGTGAAGGCGTTTTTCGGTCTGTTGCAGGTCAGACAGGTCGCTATAAATTCCCAGACAGTAAGGGTTGAGCCCATCGGGGTCGGTTACCGAGGAGAAGTTGGCGGCTACCGGGTAAGCGCTGCCATCCTTGCGGTACTCCAAAATTTCCCCGCTCCAGAACCCTTTGCGCTGCAACTGGTCGGCGATCTCCTGATAAAACAGCGCATCGTGGTGGCGGGATACCTGCCCTATTTTGCGGCCGAGTAGCTCGTCACTGGAAAAGCCGGTGAGTTCGCAGAAGCTCGGGTTGACCAGCAAAAATCGAAACTGGTGATCGAGCAAACAGACCGCCTGGGTACTGAGGGTGCTCAGGCGGTGGAACATGACACTTTCTGCTTGCTGCTTTTTTTCCAGGGTGATGTTGCGGCGGGTGCCTGCGATACGGGTGATGCGCCCCTGGGGGTCCCAGGCGCTGGCTCGGCCTGCATCTTCCAGCCAGAGCCATTGGCCATTGATATGGTGGGCGCGAAACTGGACTCGGTATTCCAGGCTGTTGCCATTCAGGTAGTGTTGCATCGCCTCTTTCAGCCGCAATAGATCCGCCTCATCGACCAGGCCTTTGAGACTCTCTATAAAACCTTGATGGCCATCGTAGCGTTGCCCCAGCATCTCCATCGCCTGGGGCTGGACGAAACGGTCGTGGCTCAGGTCCCACTCCCACAGGCTCAATTCGCAGGCATCGAGTGCCATGGAGAGTCGTTGCTCGGCGAGCTGGGTTGCTTTTCGGGCCCTGCGAAGCTGGTTATTGAAACGGGAGGTTTTCTCGGCGCTGATAGAGGGGGGCGTGACGGGGGTGTTGAGCGGGACGCTCTTGAGCGCCTGGCGGTGGCTACGTGTGAGCTCTTTTTGTGTCTGTTGCAGTTTGATCTGTAGTCGTTCGCTGTGCTGCGCCAGTTTATGATGGCGCAGGAGGTGGCGGTTGACGCACAGGTTCCCGTAGCTGATGAGCGCAAGGCTGAGCAGCAGGCCGAGGGCGGCAAGCTGCGAGTAACCACTGTTTTGCCACATAATTTCAACGGCAAGCGGTAGCACCGACGCGGTGGCAAAACAGAGAAAGGCCGGTGGGAAAATTCCGTAGTAAAGCATGGCACTCAACAGTGCGGCCAGCAGTAGCAGGTAGCTAACACCCGACAGGGCAAGAGTGGTAATGGGCATCAACCCAACCATCATCAGGGCAACCGTGCCACCGCCGAGAAGCGCCGGTAAACAGGAGAGCAGTTGCCAGTGTCCCACCCCCGTCTCTTTTCGGTAGCGAAAACGCAGTGCCAGGTTGTAACGGCCCAGCATCAGCAGCGCGAGCCAAGCCCAGCCAAGCAAAACGCTATAGGCGTTGAGGGATTGCCAGAAAAATGCAGTTGCAAGCAGCGCGCCGCTAGCGACCAGCCAGGGTAGCGCCCGGTGCAGCTGGTGCAGTTGCTGCAGCTGGTAGAGGGTGACATCGGCCGTCCGTTGGCGCGCGTTACTATTATCCGGGGTTGCGTTGCTGCCAACTCGTGGCAGCAGTCGCCGGATCGCATCGATCATGTAAGGCTCGAGTTGTTGGGTTGCAGTCTGCCTTGTAAAGAGCCCAAGGCGCTGGCTTTTGTTATTATGGGGGTCTTGATCAAACCAGTCCCCATTTAAACCCATGTAACCGCAGCGCAGCAAGCGTACGGCAGGATCTTAATGAACGTGAGTGAACAGGTGGCATCGCTGAATGATGCCCAGCAATGTGCGGTGACGGCCAAACCGGGTAATTATCTGGTATTGGCGGGCGCAGGCAGCGGAAAAACCAGGGTCCTGGTTAGCCGGGTAGCCTGGCTGGTAAGCCAGGGCGAGTCGCCTTACAGCATTATGGCGGTGACTTTTACCAACAAGGCCGCCGCAGAGATGCGAGCCCGCATCGAAGCCCTGTGGGGTAGTTCGCTACAGGGGTTGTGGGTAGGCACGTTTCATAGCCTCGCTCACCGCTTGCTGCGAGCCCATTGGCGAGATGCGAGATTGCCGGATAATTTCCAGATCCTGGATAGTGACGACCAGTTGCGGCTCGTTAAACGTATCTGCAAGGAGTTGGAGCTGGATGACTCCCGTTGGCCACCGAGGCAGGCGCAGTGGTATATCAACGGGCAGAAGGACGAGGGTTTGCGTCCGCAGCATATTGAAGCCCATGGCGATCTCCACGCCCAGACTATGGTGCGCATCTATGAACGCTACGAACAGGCGTGCCAGCGGGGCGGCATGGTCGATTTCGCCGAACTGCTGCTGCGTGCCCATGAGTTGTTGCGTGACAATCGAGCCGTACGGGAACATTACCAACGCCGTTTTTCCCATCTGCTGGTGGACGAGTTTCAGGATACAAACGCCATTCAATATGCCTGGTTGAGGTTGCTGGCCGGAGAGCATGGACAGGTGATGGCGGTGGGTGATGATGACCAATCGATCTACGGTTGGCGAGGGGCACGTATCGAAAACATACGTCGCTTTGACGAGGATCTTGCCGGTGTTCAAACGATCCGCCTGGAGCAGAATTATCGTTCCACCTCAACCATTCTAAAGGCCGCGAATGAGTTGATTCGCAACAACGCTGACCGCCTTGGCAAGGAGCTGTGGACCGACGGCGAAGAGGGGGAGGCGATTGCCCTGTACGCAGGCTTCAACGAGCATGACGAAGCGCGCTTTATTGTGGATCGTATACAGGACTGGTTGGAGCAGGGCCATAGCCGCAGCGAGGTGGCGATTCTCTATCGCTCAAACGCGCAGTCCAGGGTATTGGAGGAGGCGTTGATCCGTGCCGCAGTGCCCTATCGAATTTATGGCGGCCAGCGTTTCTTCGACCGCGCGGAGATTAAAAACGCCCTCGCCTATCTGCGCCTGTTGAATCACCGTGATGACGATGCCTCATTGGAGCGGGTCATCAATGTGCCGACCCGGGGCATCGGTGAACGCAGCGTGCAGCTACTGCGCGACTGTGCCCGTGAACAGGGAGTGTCGCTATGGCGAGCCTGTGAGCTGGTGGTTGATCAGCGACTGTTACCGCCACGGGCCTGTGCTGCCGTCAGCGGCTTCATGGATCTGCTGGAGGAGTTGGAAGTGCGTTGTGAACACCTGCTTCTGCACGAGCTGGTGGATCATGTTATCGCCGCTACCGGTCTCATCGATCACCACCGAAAAGAGAAAGGTGAACGGGGGCAGGCGCGCATAGAGAACCTTGAGGAGCTGGTGAGCGCCACCCGTCAGTTTGATCCCGAGGATTCCCCCTACCATGACCAGGAGTCGGAAGCCGATGCTTCTCCGTTGGCGGTATTTCTGGATCATGCCGCGCTGGAGGCGGGCGATAATCAGGCCGACCGCTCCGAAGAAAGCGTCCAATTGATGACGCTGCACTCCGCCAAGGGGCTGGAGTTTCCGTTGGTGTTTATGAGCGGGGTGGAGGAGGGTCTGTTCCCCCATAAGATGTCTCTGGATTCGGGCAATGGACTCGAGGAGGAGCGCAGGCTTTGTTATGTGGGTATTACCCGCGCAATGCAACGGCTGTACCTCTGTTATGCGGAGTCCCGCCGTCTGCACGGTTCCGAAACCCTGAATGCCCCGTCACGATTTATTGGGGAGATTCCCCGGGAGCTGATTCAGGAGGTGCGCCTTAACGCGCGAATATCGCGCCCGGTGAGTCAGGGACTCTTCTCGAGTGTCGCCACGGATATCCCGGAAACCGGGTTTGCCCTGGGCCAGCGAGTGCTGCACAAACTGTTTGGGGAAGGGGTAATACTTAACTATGAGGGCCAGGGCGCGCAAGCGCGGGTGCAGGTAAATTTTGACAGTGAGGGGAGCAAATGGTTGGTCCTTTCCTACGCCAAGTTGCAAGCGATCTAAGCGCAACCGTTAATGTTTCAGGAGAGTTAAATTTTGGCTAATAACAATGAAGTCGGGGTGGAGAAGATCCAGCAGTTGAATCAGTTGTTGGAGGAGACCCTTGAGTCTCGTAGCAAGGCGCAGCTGGTGCAGTTAGTGCGCTTGCTGGGTGGCGCGTTGGGTACCATTCGGGTGGAGCAATCCGAGGAGGAGAAGCAGCGAGAGGCGCAGCAGCGTGTGGCCCAAACCCAGGCCGTGGCAGCCGGTGACCCCGAAGCCATTGCTCAGGCCCAGCACTGTACTGTGGCGGGTATCACCGAAATACTATCCGCGTTAAGTGCAGTGCAGGAGTCACAGGCCGGCCCTGAACAGGAGCAGGGATAGTGCCGGCGAGTGGATGCGCTGTTAAGGGTTAATTGACCGTGTGCGTCCACGTTCATCGATGGCCACCAGTACGATGGAGCCATCGGTTACCTTACACAGCTCGTCTTCGTCCTCGTGGGAGGGCTTCCACACCTCGATCTTGATCGTCAGTGAACTGCGGCCACGGTCGGTCACGTTGCCGTAAACGCTGAGGCAGTCGCCGACGTTGACCGGGACCATAAAAGCCATGCTGTCCATGGATACGGTTGCGACGCGGCCCCTGGTGGCGCGTCGCGCTAGCATGGCGGCCGCCAAATCCATCTGCGATACCAACCAGCCGCTGTAGATAGCGCCTTCGGCGTTGGTATCCCTGGGCATCGCCTGCAGCTGCAGGCAAAGTTGGCCTATGGGTTGTGGGTTTTCCTCAATGTCGATCATCGGTTCCGCTCTTGTTATTTTTAAAGTGTACGGCCAAAGGCGAATAGTACTTTGGGTGCGTCCTGTGCTGGCGCGCGATTATACCTAAAACTTCCTGCATAGGGGGTAGCGTTGATTCGTGGTATTTGTGTAATTGGGGGAAATAGCCGGTCGGTCGTCACAAAACTGTCATCTGGCAGCAATATAGTTGCAATACAGTGACTCCATACTCGTGGACACTTAATGCAGCAATGCTCACTTTGGAGAGAAGTCAAATGAAAGTAAACAGCGTGATCAAAGGCCTGACCGCCGCACTGGCTGCTGGCAGCCTGAATGCCGCAGTGGCGGCAACGGCGGTAGACTCCGCCATCCCTACCTACACCAAGACCAGCGGTGTGTCCGGCAACCTGTCCAGTGTCGGTTCCGACACCCTGGCCAACCTGATGACGCTCTGGGCCGAGGAGTTCAAGCGCGAATATCCCAACGTTAATATCCAGATTCAGGCCGCTGGCTCCTCTACTGCGCCTCCCGCGCTGACCGAGGGAACCTCCAACATGGGGCCCATGAGTCGCAAGATGAAAGACAAGGAGCTCGAAGCCTTCGAGAAGAAGTTCGGCTATAAGCCCACCGCAGTCCCCGTAGCAATCGATGCCTTGGCCGTTTTTGTCAACAAGGACAACCCTGTCGAAGGTCTGACCATTCCCCAGGTTGATGCCATCTTCTCCTCTACCCGCAAGTGCGGTTACGACCGTGACCTCGCCAGCTGGGGTGATGTGGGGCTCAACGGCGCCTGGCAGGATCGCAGCTTCCAGCTGTATGGGCGCAACTCGGTATCCGGTACCTACGGTTACTACAAGAGCAAAGCCCTGTGTAAGGGTGACTTCAAGAACAACGTCAACGAGCAGCCCGGTTCCGCCTCTGTGGTTCAGTCCATCAGTGCCTCCATCAACGGCATCGGCTACTCCGGTATTGGCTACAAGACCTCCAGTGTGCGTACCGTACCGCTGGCCAAGAAGCCCGGTCAGCCCTTCGTCGACGCCACCCCGGAAAATGCGGTTACGGGGAGCTATCCCCTGTCACGTTTCCTCTACGTCTATGTTAACAAGGCTCCCAACAAGCCGCTGGCACCGATCGAGCGAGAGTTCCTCAAGCAGGTGTTGTCCCAGCAGGGCCAGAACGTGGTCGTGAAGGATGGCTACATCCCTCTGCCAGCCAAGGTGGTTGAGAAGCAGATGGCTGCACTGGGTCTATAATCCCATCGCATCCCGGGGCGAGTGCCCTTAGCAGACCCCGCGCCACGGCGCGGGGTCTGCTATTTCTGGTGACGCGTAAAGACTCTGCGCTTTATTACATATTTGTCATCTAACTGTCATATTGGCGGAGTAAGGTACGCGCCATGAACGAAGTAACTGATCTGTCCCAACCCATTGTCGATTTCAATTCCGACGACGCTCGCCGCCACCGTCGCCTGCGATCCATCAAGGATCGGCTGGCGCGGTGGTCGGTAGCCGTTGGTGGAATCGGCGTTATCGTCGCCATCCTGCTGATCTTTCTCTACCTGCTGTATGAGGTGTTGCCGCTGTTCAAGGGGGCGGAGATTGAATCCGTCGCACGTTACCCGGCACCGGTGGCCGTGGCGGGTGCCGAGACGCTCTATCTGGCGATGGAGGAGCAGGCAGAACTGGCCCTGCGGCTGGAGGACTCTGGCCAGCTGGTGTTTTTCTCTACCGAAAACGGTGCAGAGCGTTCACGCACAACGCTGCCCCTGCCCGCCGGTAGCAAGATTACCGCGCTGGCGGAGGCTGATCCCAACAGCCGCGAACTGGCAGTGGGCCTCTCCAGTGGCGAGGTGATACTGCTCAAACACAGCTATAAGGTGAGCTACCCTGACGACGTGCGGCTGATCGAGCCCCATATCGAGTACCCCTATGGTGAGCAGCCGATCCGCCTGGTCGGCAGCGGGGCCGCCATCGAGCAATTGGCGTTGCGCGATAGCGAGGACTCGATGATGCTGGCTGCCAGTGCGGCTGATGGTGTGCACGTGGCGCTCTACACCAAAGAGGTCGATTTCCTCTCCGAGGAGGTAACGCTGGAGCGGCAGAATCTGGAGTTGCCGCCCCTCGCCGGGCGTGTCGAGCGGGTGTTGATCGATCCCGAGCAGCGCTGGATCTTTGCCGCCCTCGATGGCAGCCGGCTGGCGGTGCTGGATATCCGCGACCGTGAAGACCCGCTGCTCAATAGCGTGCTGCCGGTTACTGATGGAGAGGCTCGGGTGACCGATATCGAGTTTCTGCTCGGTGGTAGCTCGTTGTTGATCGGCGACGATAGCGGGCGAATCGGTCAATGGTTTCTGGTGCGCGACGAGAGCAACGAGTATCACCTCGAAAACGTTCGAAATTTTGCCCTGCGCGATGCCGCGGTCAGCTCGATTGCGCCGGAGCATCGTCGCAAGGGCTTTATGGTGGCCGATGCACAGGGGTGGGTGGGGATCTACAACGCCACCGCTCACCGTAGCCTGCTGGTGGAGCCGATCAGTCAGGCATCGATAGGTGTCATGACCATCGCGCCGCGAGCCAATGCGCTGCTGGTGGAGCATGGGGACGGCAGCATGGAGTTCTTTTCGCTGCATAACGAGCATCCGGAGATCTCCTGGTCGGCGCTGTGGGAGGAGGTGTGGTACGAGGGGTACAGTGAACCCGACTACATCTGGCAGTCGTCGGCCTCGACCAACGATTTCGAGCCCAAGATGAGCCTTATGCCATTGGCATTCGGCACCCTCAAGGCCGCCTTTTACGCCATGCTGATGGCGACCCCGCTGGCGATCTGTGGCGCAATCTACACCGCCTACTTTATGGCGCCGGCGATGCGTCGCAAGGTGAAGCCGGTGATCGAGCTGATGGAGGCGCTGCCCACCGTTATTCTGGGTTTCCTTGCCGGTTTGTGGCTGGCTCCACTTATTGAGGGGTCGTTGGCGGGCATCTTTGCGCTACTGATCCTGGTGCCTGTGGCGGTGGTGGCGTTCGGCTTTATGTGGGCGCAGCTGCCCAATCGAATTCGACTGCTGGTGCCCGATGGTTGGCAGGTGTTGTTGCTGATTCCGGTGGTGATCGCGGCTGGCACAATGGCGCTAGGCATGAGCGACCATCTGGAACTCTGGTTCTTCGATGGCAATATGCGCGGCTGGATCAGCAGCGAGTTGGGGCTCAACTACGATCAGCGCAACGCTCTGGTGGTGGGGTTGGCGATGGGCTTCGCGGTTATTCCGACCATCTTCTCCATCACCGAGGATGCGATCTTTAGTGTCCCCAAGCACCTCTCCTACGGCTCCCTTGCGCTCGGTGCCACGCCCTGGCAGACCCTGACCCGGGTGGTGCTGCTGACCGCCAGCCCCGGTATCTTCTCGGCGGTGATGATCGGTATGGGGCGCGCCGTGGGTGAAACCATGATTGTACTGATGGCCACGGGGAACACGCCGATCATGGATGCCAACATCTTCGAGGGGATGCGAACCCTGGCGGCCAACATCGCCGTGGAGATGCCCGAATCGGAGGTGGGCAGCTCTCATTACCGGGTGCTGTTTTTGGCCGCGATGGTGCTGTTCATCTTCACCTTTGTCGTTAATACCTTTGCAGAGGTGGTGCGTCATCGCCTGCGCAAGAAGTACAGCTCGCTTTAAGAGCTGGTGCGTGAACCCGACCGGGTTACTCAACTACAGGATTTATCATGATGCGTATGTCGTTTTCCTCCTGGTACCGAAGCGGGTCGCCCTTTGTCTGGCTGAACGCCGGTGCTGTGGCGATCAGTCTGGTGATGGTGATCGGGCTGCTGATGCTGATCGCCGTCCGCGGCCTGGGTCACTTCTGGCCAGGCGCGATTATGGAGTCGGAGTACCGGCTTCCGGGCCAGTCTGAGCGCCTGGTCGTCGGAGAGATAGTAGAGACCGAATTGGTACCCACCCTGCGTCTGGAATCGGCGGGTATGCCGGTGATCGATGCGGAGTTTATGCAGCGGGACCTGATCAAGATCGGCAACCGCGATGTGTACGGAAGCGACTTCTCCTGGGTACTGGATGCCTTTCTCATGGACCGCCGCTTTCCTGAGGAGCTGATGACCGTCGAACGTCGCGAATGGGGCAATTTCTACGGGCGCCTGAAGGCGGTGTACGAGGGGGAGCACGTGGTGGCCTCGGGAGAGGATGGCTGGCAGGAGCTACAAAGCCGGGTCGAGCGGGCACTCTCTATCCACGAGGAGATCTACGAGATAGAAAAACACCGCATCGGCACCATCAACTCTGGACTGGAGCGCCTGCGGCTGCGCGAGCGACGCCATGAACTGCGCGGTACCCGTACGGCCGCGGTCGATGCGGCTATTGCGGCCGAACGTGCCCAGCTGGACGCCGATTACCGGGTGCTGGAAGCGGAACTGGGTGAACTCTACGTACGCTTCAATCGCGACAGCATGATCGGAGTGACGGCCGATGGGAGTGAGGTGCGGATCTCGCTGGGCAATGTGGTGCGGGCGTTTCAACCCAATGCCATGGGCCCGTTGGATAAGGTCGCCTTCTACGGAGCCAAATTGTGGGAATTCGTCAGTGAAGACCCCCGCGAGGCGAATACCGAAGGGGGGATCTTTCCGGCGATATTCGGTACCGTGATGATGGTTATCCTGATGTCCATTATCGTCACCCCCTTTGGTGTGGTGGCGGCGGTGTACCTGCGCGAGTACGCCAGTCAGGGGCCGATCACCCGAGCAATCCGTATCGCGGTCAATAATCTGGCCGGTGTGCCTTCTATTGTCTACGGTGTTTTCGGCCTCGGTTTTTTTGTCTATTTCCTCGGATCGAACATAGATCAACTGTTCTTCCCCGAAGCTCTCCCGGCCCCCACATTTGGTACCCCGGGATTGATGTGGGCGGCGATTACCCTGGCGCTGTTGACGTTGCCGGTGGTGATCGTGGCCACCGAAGAGGGGTTATCACGCATCCCTTCCTCCGTGCGTGAAGGGAGTCTGGCGCTGGGTGCGACCAAGGCGGAGACCCTGTGGCGGGTGGTGCTACCGATGGCGAGTCCGGCGATGATGACTGGGTTGATTCTGGCCGTAGCGCGCGCTGCGGGGGAAGTGGCTCCGCTGATGTTGGTCGGGGTGGTCAAACTGGCCCCCTCGTTGCCGCTCGATGGCAACTACCCTTACCTGCATCTGGACCAGAAATTTATGCACCTGGGTTTCCACATCTACGATGTGGGTTTCCAGAGTCCGAACGTCGAGGCGGCTCGGCCGCTGGTGTACGCGACGGCACTACTATTGGTGGTGGTGATTGCGGTGTTGAATCTGTCCGCGGTGGCTATTCGTAACCATCTGCGAGAGAAATACAAGGCGCTGGAAGTTTAATTTCCGCGGCCAGTTGGAGTCTATTCTATGTCACAAACAAGCCCAGTTAATGAGCGTTCCGATAACACAGAGCAGGCCGGTGGGGAGGTTCGCACCCACGGAATTGATACCACTTCCCTTGGTCGAACCCGGCAGAACCTGAATATGGATGATGAAACCGTCTGCCTGGAGATATCGGGGCTCGATCTCTATTACGGCGACAAAAAAGCACTCAACCAGATCGGCCTGAAGATCCCCAAGCAGCGTGTCACGGCATTTATCGGTCCCTCGGGTTGCGGCAAGTCGACCCTGCTGCGCAGCATAAATCGCATGAACGACCTGGTTGACGGCTGTCGTATCGAGGGCAAGATCCTGCTCGACGGTGAGGATATCTACCAACGCTCTACCGAGGTTGCCGAGTTACGCCGCCGGGTCGGCATGGTGTTCCAGAAACCCAACCCCTTCCCCAAGAGCATTTACGAGAATGTGGCCTACGGGTTGAGGATTCAGGGCGTCAACAACAAACGGGTGCTTGATGAGGTTGTGGAGCGCTCGCTACGCGGCGCGGCGCTCTGGGATGAGGTCAAGGATCGGCTGCACGAAAGTGCCCTGGGTATGTCCGGTGGCCAGCAGCAGCGGCTGGTGATAGCCCGTACGATTGCGGTGGAACCGGAAGTGCTGTTGTTGGATGAACCGGCCTCGGCGCTGGATCCGATCTCGACGCTGAAGATCGAAGAGCTGATCAACGAGTTGAAATCCAAGTACACTATCGTGATTGTTACTCATAATATGCAGCAAGCGGCGCGGGTGTCTGACTACACTGCCTTCATGTATATGGGGGATCTGGTGGAGTTTGGCGACACCGATTCGCTGTTCACTAATCCGGCCAAGAAACAGACCGAAGATTACATCACCGGTCGCTACGGTTAACCCAGGAGTTCTTATTTCGCCATGGAAATAAATACTGACGTACATACCCAGCACATCTCCCAGCAGTTCAACTCCGAGCTCAATGAGGTCAAAAACCGACTGCTGGCGATGGGGGGGCTGGTGGAGAAGCAGGTCTCTGATGCGATAGAAGCGTTGATAGAAGCCGATAGCGAACTGGCCAAGAGCGTGTGCGAGAAGGATGAGTTGATCAACGATATGGAGTTGGCAATCGATGAGGAGTGCACCCGCATTCTGGCTCGTCGCCAGCCCGCCGCCAGTGACCTGCGTCTTGTGGTCGCCTGTTCCAAGGCGACCAGCGATCTGGAGCGGGTGGGCGATGAAGCGGTAAAAGTCGCCCGTCATGCCATCGAACTGTGCGATCAGGGTGAATCCCCACGAGGCTATGTTGAGGTTCGGCACATCGGTAATATGGTGCGTAGCATGATCAAGGACAGTCTCACCGGCTTTGCCCGCTTCGACACCGATATGGCGCTAAGGGTTGCCAAAGCGGATAAATCGGTGGACGTCGAGTACAAAAGTGCGATGCGGGAGCTGGTTACCTTCATGATGGAGGATCCCCGGAGTATCACCCGGGTGCTGAACGTCATCTGGGTGCTGCGCTCGCTGGAGCGTATTGCTGATCATGCGCGCAGTATTGCCGAGCATGTGATCTATCTGGTGAAGGGGACCGATGTGCGTCACCTGAGCTACAAAGCGATAAAGCGCGAACTCAAAGAGTAATCCTGCAGCGTCTTGCTTGCGCTATCATTAGGAGCACTGGCAACGACGTAGGCGGGCTATGAAAAAGATCAGAGTGCTGGTGGTGGATGACGCCGCCTTTATCAGGGATCTGGTAAAGAAAACCGTCCGGGGTCATTTCCCCCATTTTGTGGTCGAAGAGGCCGTTAACGGTCGCAAAGCCCAAAGCATGCTGGAGAAGCAACCTTACGATCTGGTGCTCTGCGACTGGGAGATGCCTGAACTGAGTGGCCTGGAGCTGCTGCAGTGGATGCGCAGCGAACGCTCACTGGACACCCCTTTCATTATGGTAACCAGCCGCGGAGACCGTGACAATGTGGTCGCGGCCGTGCAATCCGGGGTATCAGAGTATATTGGCAAGCCCTTTTCCAGCGAGTCGCTGCTAAAGAAGATCATCAAGGTGCTTTCCAGGCGCCACTCTGCCGAGGATCTCAGCGGAGGGGGGCGGCCCGAGGCTCCGAAAGGGAGCGCGGACGCTCTCACCGGAGCGGGCGCTACCCATGGCGATTCTGTCTCCGCGCTTACCCGCTCCCCTCCCCCTGCAGCCCCAAAAGCGCAGTCTGTAGCCGTAGCGTCAGTCGCCGCGTTGACGGGCAACACGGCCCCTGCGCCACCGGCGCCTCAGGAAAAGTCCGGCTCAAAGGGGGCTACGGCGCAGCTTCGCTTCCCGGATATGACCGTAGACTGTGTGATTCAGGCGCTTAGTCTGAAGGAGGTCAAGGCGGTTATTCGTCGTGGTGAGCGCATTCCGGAACTGCTCTCCCAGGCAGTGGTTGACCTCGAACAGGGGGACGCTCAGGAGGTTGCCCGCATCAACGGTTATGTGAGTAAGCTCGAAGCGGCAGAGCAGAAGATGGATAGCGCCCTGATCGCGATCCATGTTCGTTTTGTGGATGATGATCCGCAAAAGATGGAGTATCTGTCCAAGATGATCGCCTCGGGAACGGGGAAGAAGTACTTTTAGGTCCACAGCCTGTCAAATTGTTGCAGATGGTCTTCCATGTAGTCAGAAAACCTTTCTTGTAGTATAACTACACGGGGCGGCGGCACGCCGGTAATGGAATATCTCGAACGTTTGCGACCATGGCTACAAAACTAATATCCGATATTGAGCTGGCTCTGGGCTCATTGCGTAAATCCGAGCTTAAAGTGGCAGAGTATGTGCTGGGGCAGCCTTCGCGCATCATCCACCAGAGCATCGCGGAGCTGGCAGCGGCGTCGACGGTTAGTGAGCCGACGGTATTGCGGTTTTGCCGTGCAGTGGGCTGCAATGGGTTTCAGGATTTCAAGCTGCAGTTGGCCCAAAGCCTGGCCGTTAACAGCGGCTTCGCCCAGTTCGATATCGACGCAAACGATGACACTTCCGACTACAAGCGCAAGGTGTTTGATTCCACCATCACCTCGTTGGTGCAAACACGGGATAGCCTGGACCCGGCGGCACTGGAAAGCGCGATCGAACCGCTGGCAAAAGCGAAGCGGGTAGAGTTTTACGGATTCGGCGCATCGGGTGCGGTGGCCAGTGATGCACAGCACAAGTTTTTTCGCTTGCAGGTGGCGACTGCAGCCTATTCTGACCCTCATATGCAGGCGATGTCTGCCGCTACCATGGTGGCGGGTGATGTCGTGGTAGCGATCTCCCAAACCGGGCGTACCCGGGAGCTAATGCACAGCGTGCGGCAGGTTCAGGAGCGGGGCGCGAAGGTTGTAGGAATCTGCCCCGGGAACACCCCGTTGGCGGAGCTGAGTGATTTTCCGATTCTGATCGATGTGTCCGAAGATACCGAGGTTTATACCCCGTTGACGTCGCGGATTGTGCACCTGGTCGTAATCGATATTCTCGCTATGGGGGTCGCGGTCGCGCGCGGCCCCGAGCTGAATGAACACCTTAAAACCGTTAAACGAAACATTCGCAGCCTGCGCCTTAGCTCACGCTAGCGCACCATTTTGGTGCAAAAAAAGTTGTGTTGCTGGGTAATATGGGAACAGGTGTTACCGCGTTCTGTAGGCCCCATCACACCGTTCTGCACCCGATGGTAGCACTGGGCTTTTAGTCATTATTAATTTTATGAATAACGAATATATCGCTTGTTATTAGTGTCATTTTTTTTTAGTTTACCCCTGTGCTAGTTACATATAACAACAAAAAATAATCGCTATAACAGGGGTGTCACGATGCAAAACGATAGCATTAAGAAACTTAGTAAGCGGAATATCACCAAGTCCCCGAAAGAGAAGAATGCGTCACGCTCTCTCTTCGTGCGCCGGGCAATCGAAGATCATTTTGAAAACAGGCGCCTCGATACCATGATCGGAAACTCCTACTGGGGGAATATGTAGGTCGACCGATCGGACCGCCAGGGCTTGGGGTACTGGCGCTCCCAATGGTGAATTTAGCACCCGCTCGGCCGAGTGGGTGCTAACGTTATACACGTTACACACAGCCTTATCCACAGGCTGGACTTCGCTGTGCCGGAGTGCTTTTCTGTCCGCCACCACTTAATCTGCACCGCACCTCGCCGCGACTTTTAACGGAGAGCGGCGTGCCTGCTAGAGTAGTGGACTAAGCAGTTGTATCAGGTTTTCCGCAAGTCGTCGCACGATCGGGCGTTGTTTCCAGGTGGCCAGGTCGAGCGGGCGGCTTTGGGCGCGATAACCGTTTTGCAGGTAGCCGAGAGCTTCCCCGAACTCTCGGTCGAAGGCGATCAGGGAAACCTCGAAATTGAGCCAGACACTGCGCATATCGAGGTTCACGGTTCCAAAAATAGCAATCTGACGGTCGATCAGAACGCTTTTTGTGTGCAGCAAACCGCCATCAAACTCCCATATCTCGACCCCGGCCCGCATTAACTCATAGAAATAGGCGCGGCTCGCATAGCGTACCAGGCGTGAATCAACCCGGCGCGGCAATATCAACTGTACTTCAACCCCGCGCGTCGCTGCGGATTTGAGCGCCGTCACCAGAGTCTCGTCAGGCACAAAATAGGGCGTCGTGATGACAAGCTGTTTTTGTGCGCTGTAGAGCGCCGATAAAAGCAGCTGATGGATGAGCTCGCGCGTATCGTCGGGTCCGGAAGGGACGACCTGAAGGCCGCGGCCATCCACCCCCTGTTCTGGCACCTGCAAGTGACTGTACTCGTGAAACACGTCCAGCGTTTGTCCGGTTTCCAGATGCCAGTCCCAAAGGAAGACAGCATTGAGGGCGTGAACTGCAGGGCCGCGCAGACGCGTCATGGCATCAACCCATTCACCGACCCCCTCCCCCTGCTTGAAATAGCGCGGGTCGACCAGGTTCATGCTACCGGTATAGCCAATGCGGTTGTCAATCACGACCACCTTGCGGTGGTTGCGCAGGTCGAGCCGCTCCAGGAACAGGCGCATAGCCCCAGCAGGCAGGGCGGCACGTACTTCGACTCCATGTTGCTCAAGAATTTGTGGCCACCCTCCTTTCAGGAAGGAGGCGCTGCCGACCGAGTCGAGCAAAATGCGGCATTCGACGCCCCGAGCGCTGGCGGCAATAAGTGCCTCGGCAATGCTGTCGGCTTCACCCCCCTCGGACCAAATATAGAATTGCAGGTGGCAAAAATGTTTGGCTTGGCCGATATCCTGCGCGATGGATGTGAGGATGGCCAACGAGTCATGCAGAAGCTCAAGGCGGTTGTTGCATAGTGCGGGTACGCCCAACGAGTTCTGGGAAAGCCGGTACATGCCCTGATAGCAAGGATTTATATCGGGTAACGCTTCGGGGTGGGTGTCGCTCATCTGTTCGGCCCAACGGCTGTACTCCGGCAGCAGGTTGGAACCCCGTTGGAGCCGGGTATATCCGAGGCGGTGTTCGCCGATCATTAGATACAGGAGGATACCTGCCACGGGGAGCAAAAAAAGTAGCAGGAGCCAGGCGAGGGAGACCCCCACCGAGCGCCGTCGCATAACAACTCGCACCGCGAGGGCGAAGGAGATCAGCACATGGGCCAGTGCTGCTAGAGAGCTGTAGAGGGTGACATCGCTATCCATGACAGTAGAGGTATAACGGATGTTTCAAGGTATCTCAATTAAAGTGGCGAATCCTGACTAATTTAAAGAAATGCAGGCTATGACGCGCACCATTGCGTGCGGTACAGGATGCGCTGTGCCACAATTGTCCGAATAGAAAAAGAGCAGCGTCCTGCGATTTTCTAGTCGATATTTTGAAGCATGAAAATGGAGATCTTTATGCGTAAGTTTGTAAAATTCTCGATAGCCGCGGTTGTGTTGCCGTTGCTCATCTCCGGCTGTAGCAAGGAGGAGAAGGTTGCCGCTCCGGAGGCGGTTCGGCCGGTGAAGACGCTGGTGGTCTCCTCTCCTGAAACCGCAAACGTGAGGGTATTTCCCGGTGTGATCGACGCCAACCAGAAGGTGGATCTCTCTTTCCGGGTGGCGGGCAAGCTGAAAACACTGCCGGTGCGCGAGGGAGACCGCGTCGAGAAGGGTCAGGTGATCGCGACCCTGGCTCCGACCGATTTTGAGATCGTTCAGCGTGACCGGCAGGCTCGCTACCAGGAGGCCAAAGCCAACTTCGAGCGTGCCGCGCAGCTGCTGCCACAGGGTCATATCTCCAAGGCGGATTACGACCGCCTTGAGTCAACGTATAAGAGTGCAGACGCGGCGCTCGCGGAGGCTCGTCAGGATCTTGCTTATACAACCTTAAAAGCGCCTTTTTCGGGCCGTATTGCCCTGCGTATGGTGCAAAACTTCGAGGAGGTCCAGGCCAAGCAGGCGATAATCGAGCTGCAGGATACCAGCGCCCTTGAGGTGAAGGTCGATATTCCCGAAAGCGATGTAAGACGGATGCGCGAAAACGGCGAACGCCCCTCCCTCCGAGCGATTTTCGGGCCGGGAGAGGACCAAAAATTTGCACTAAAGGTGAAAGAGTACGCCACCGTGGCCGATGCCAAGACCCAGACTTTCAGGGTGACCCTCGCCATGGAAACCCCCACCACTTTCACGGTGCTCCCGGGCATGACAACGTCGGTAGAGATGCGGATGCGTCGGGGCTCCATGAGTGGTGATGCCCGCTTCAAGCTGCCCCTGTCGGCGGTGCGGGGTGATATTAAGCTCAGCCCCCAGGTATGGGTGGTGAACCCCGACGATATGACCGTCGCGTCTCAGACCATCGAGGTGGGAAGCATGAGCGGAACCAGTATCGATGTGGTAGGAGGGCTCAATGAGGGAGACCGTGTTGTGGTCGCCGGGGTTGCCTTCCTGGATGAGGGGCAGAAGGTTCGCCTGCTGCCGGATGTTGAACAGGCAGATCCTGACCTCACCAACTGATCGAACGATACGTACATCGAACAAGAACAACACGGGGATAGAGAATGGGCATTGCCGAGTATTCGATAAAAAACCGGGTGGTCACCTGGCTGGTGGTGATTATTCTGGTGGGGGGCGGCCTGGGAGCTTACGAGGAGATGGGCAAACTCGAGGACCCGGAGTTCACAATCAAGGAGGCCAAGGTGTTTACCCTCTACCCGGGGGCAAATGCCGAGCAGGTGAATGACGAGGTAACTTACCACGTCGAGGATGCTGTCCAGCAGATGGAACAGCTCAAGCGCATTAAGATGACGGTATCCCGCGCGGGCTACTCCGAAGTCTCCGTTGAATTCCAGGACAGATACCGCAAAGCGGATTTCCCGCAGATATACGACGAGCTGCGGCGCAAGATCGGCGATATGCAGAGCAAACTGCCCCCCGGGGCGTTGCCCTCGGTGGTATTTGACGAATACGCCGACGTCTACGGTATCTTCTACGGGCTCACCGGCGATGGCTACACCTACCGCGATCTCAAGGACTACGCCGATTTCCTCAAGAAGGAGCTGGTGCTGGTACCCGGGGTGCGTAAGGTCGTCATCGGCGGCTACGTCGATGAGGTGGTCTATATTGAGCTCTCCCGGGCGCGCATGGCCGAGTTGGGTATTTCGCCCGATACCATCGCCGGGGTGCTGGAGAGCCAGAACGTAGTGGCCGACGCCGGCAATATCCGGGTTGGCAACGATTACATCCGTGTCGAGCCAACCGGTGAGTCTGGGTCAGTGGAGTCGATGGGGGATATCCTGATAAGCAGCGAGGATCGCCGTTTGGTGTACCTTAAGGATATCGCCAGCGTGCGCCGCGGCTACGATGAGGTGCCCGACAAGCTGATCTATATGAAGGGCAAACCTGGCCTGACGTTGGGTATATCCATGAGCTCCGGGGTAAACGTCGTGTCGGTGGGCCAGGCGTTGGCCAAGCGCGGCAAGGAGTTACTGGATTTGGCCCCGGTGGGGATGGAGTTTACCCGTATCTACGATCAGGCCCAGGAGGTCAATAAATCGGTCAACGGCTTCGTAATCAGCGTGGTGCAAGCGCTGGTGATCGTGGTGGTGGTGCTGCTGTTCTTTATGGGGGTACGGGTTGGCCTGATCATCGGCGCGGTGCTGCTGATTACGGTATGCGGAACCCTCTGGTTTATGGATATGAAGGCGATAGAGCTGCAGCGAATTTCACTGGGTGCGCTGATTATTGCCCTGGGGATGCTGGTCGATAACGCCATCGTGGTCGCTGAAGGGATGCTGGTACGTATCCGCGCCGGTATGGATCCGGTCAAGGCGGGTAACGAGGTGGTAGGCCAGACTATCTGGCCGCTGCTAGGGGGAACGGTGGTGGGTATCCTGGCGTTCTCGGCCATTGGCCTGTCCCAGGATGCGACCGGCGAATTTATTAACTCGTTGTTTTGGGTGATCCTGATCTCCTTGCTGCTGAGTTGGTTTACCGCCATCACCACCACTCCGATGCTCTGCGCCTGGCTGATCAAGCCCGACTCCAAGGTGGGCGACGATGGCAGTGACGCCTACTCCGGCTTGGGCTTCCGCCTCTACCGAGGGCTGTTGGACAAAGCCATTCGACTACGTTACCTCACACTGGGGCTAGTCGGGGCACTGTTTGTTGCGTCGATACTGGGTTTTGGTTATGTGCGCCAGGCCTTTTTTCCTGACTCCAACACGCCGCTCTTCTTCGTCGACCTGTGGGAGGTGGAGGGAACCGATATCCGCCACACTCGTGATGACCTGTTGATGATCGACGAATTTATTCGCGAGCAGCCGGAGGTGGTTAGTACCTCGGCGTTCGTGGGTGCCGGTGCGGACCGCTTTACCCTGGTCTATACCCCCGAAGCGCCCAACAAGGCCTACGGCCAGATCATTGTTGAAACCGAAAACCGCCTGCAGATTGCACCCCTCAAGGCCAGAATCGAGGATTTCATGGCTGAAAATCTGCCCAATACCGAGCCTAAGGTGAAAAACCTTCGTATCGGCCCCGGGCGGGATTCCAAGATCGAGGCGCGTTTCAGTGGTCCCGATTACGCGGTGCTGCGCGAACTCTCGGAGAAAGCCCAGGCGATCTACCGCGAAGATCCCGAAGCCAAGGATATCCGCGACGACTGGCGTCAGCCGGTGAAGGTGATACGGCCGGTGTTCAATGAAACTGTCGGCCGTCAGTTGGGGATCAGTCGCCACGAACTGGCCCGTGCCCTGCAGCAGGGTTTCGAGGGAACTCAGGTGGGCCTCTACCGGGACGGTATCCGGCTGCTGCCGATGCTGCTCTGGCCTCCGGTGGGGGAGCGTGAAGATGTGTCGAGCCTCCAGGATCTGCAGGTCTGGAGTCCGGTGCTGAACACCTCGGTGCCGGTGGGGCAGGTAGTTTCGGTCTGGGAGACGGTGTGGGAGAACAACGTTATCCGTAACCGGGATCGCCGCGCCACGATCATCGCCTCCACCAACCCCACCGGGGAGTTGGCGACGCCGCTGTTCAATCGTATCAAGCCTCAAATCGAGGCAATGGAGCTTCCCCCAGGATATATTCTGGAGTGGGGGGGGGAGTACGAAGATACCAATAATGCGCAAAATGCGTTGTTTGGAGCGTTGCCTGGCGGTTTCCTGATGATGATTATCGTCACCATTTTGTTGTTCGGCAAGATTCGCCAGCCGTTGATCATCTGGCTCACGGTGCCGCTGGCCATCATAGGAATCACCGCCGGACTGTTGATTTCCAACGGAGCGTTCGATTTTATGGCACTGCTGGGCGCACTTAGTCTGGTGGGCTTGCTGATAAAGAACGCGATAGTGCTGATTGAGGAGATCGACCTTCAGATTGGCGCGGGCAAGGATCCCTTCACCGGTATTCTGGATGCATCGGTGAGCCGGATGCGTCCGGTGATGATGGCGGCCAGTACTACCATTTTGGGGATGATTCCGCTGCTACCCGATGTGTTCTTCGTTAACATGGCGTTGACCATCATGTTCGGCCTGGGCTTTGCCTCCGTGCTCACGCTGCTGGTTATACCGGCGCTCTACGCGATCTTCTTCCGCATACCCAACCCCAAAGTCGACTAACGACCGAAGAGTAAACGGGGCTCACTGAGCCCCGTTTTTTATGCCTTGCAATACCGATAGCGGTCAGGGGTGGCGCAGCCGTCGCCGGTGCCAGGGTGAGTAGTAACGCACATAGCCGGGGGCGTGGGCGAAAACACCGGAGAGGATCAGGATCGCAATAAACAGCGGTGTGGTATGGGCGGGCCAGTTTAACATGGCCGCGATCAAGCCCAGTTTAAGGGTCACGCTGAGCCCTTTGAGTTGCAATAGCCAAACACCGTGGCTCCAGACCTCTATCAGCGCCATCAGGGCTCCGGTAATCAGTAACAGGTGCAGGTAAAAGCTGTCGGGAGTGCGGCCCTCAAGCAGGAAACCGGCGCCGGCGCCGGCGACACCCAGAATGTGCAGAGTGCGCAGGCCAATCATAATCCAGCGCTTACCCGCAAAGGATCGACTGGTGGGGGGAAAAAAGTGGATGTGAAGCCGGTTCATAGGCCTAGAAGTTGGCCGGCGTCGTACAGCTCACCAGGCGCAATGGTTTATCGAAGGGGTTATTAAATCGGTGCGGCAGTGTACTGTCGAAGTAGTAACAGTCTCCGACCTCGAGTATTGAAACCTCGATGCCAACGGTGAGTTCCAGTCGACCTTCGATCACCACTCCAGCCTCCTCCCCTTCGTGGTTTAGCATCTCGCTGCCGGTATCGGTACCCGGTGCCATAGTCTCTATCAGAAAGGCCATGGCGCGTTCACTGCGCCCCTTACCGACCAACAGCATTTGAATACCATCTATGCCCAGATCGAGCAGCTCGTTGGATCGGTAGACCGCCTTTTGCTGGTTGTCGGGGGCTAGGTCCATGGAGAAAAAGTCCACCAGTGACAAAGGGATCCCGCCGAGCACTTTCTTTAAAGAGCTGATCGACGGACTGACACTGTTTTTCTCGATCATCGATATTGTGCTATTGGTTACCCCAACACGTTTGGCCAGCTCTCGCTGTGATAACCCGTGTTGTTTACGGATCGCCTTAAGACGACCCCCTACATCTAAGTCTGCGCCCACCATAGTTCTCTCTGTTTAGTGACGTATTGATCATCACATGGGTGTTCAAAATTTGCAACGACCTTGGGTGCGGCAGATCCAGCCGGCGGGAGGCACGGCGCAGTATTAAAGGGTCGAACCGAGTAATAAGGTTATCGAAAGCCTCCAGCGTAGTGATAACCTATGGTTGAACTCGTTAAACAAAGACTATTTTCATGCGAAACCTAAAAGAAACAGTGCGTAAGCTGGACCGGATCGATCGCAGTATACTGCGCGAGCTACAGCGCGACGGTCGTATCTCTTACGTAGACCTTGCAACCAAGGTCGGCCTCAGTACCACTCCCTGTATGGAGCGGGTTAAACGCCTGGAGCGGGCCGGCGTGATTGAGGGTTATGCCGCTAAGTTGAATCCCCAGATGCTGGAAGCGGGGTTACTGGTGTTTGTGGAGATTAGCCTCTACTCAAAGTCTGCGGATATATTCGAGGAGTTTCGCCACGCGGTAGTGGGATTGCCGCAGGTACTGGAGTGTCATCTGGTGTCTGGTGATTTTGACTATCTGGTGAAAGCGCGCATATCCGAGATGGCGTCCTACCGGGAGCTATTGGGGGATATTCTGCTCAAGCTCCCGGGTGTTCGCGAGTCGAAAAGCTACATCGTAATGGAAGAGCTAAAAGAGACCCTATCGATCCCGATTCATGATCCCCGGCGCTAGAACTCGGAAATAAATAGTTGAAAGGCAGGCTCGTACACCGGATTGATTGTGGCAAGTCGAAAGCCTGCTCCGAACTCCTCGGAAAAGCTCGAGTTTTGGCACCACATACAGACCGCTTGCAACTTGATCTCCGAGTGACCACTAAAGCCGTCGGGTAGACAAAAACTGAAGTTGAAGGTTTTGTCGGGATCTACCACCTCGCGGGTTAGCAGCATAAACCCCTCAATCGTGATATCGAAGATCCGGCCCACCTCCTCCCCGGTGTCGTCGTTGGTGACCTGTACAACCGACTTAAGGCGTTTTCTCGTTTGGGTTCTGTGCTCAAGGCTCATTGTCGTTCCATCGCATGATCTCGTTGCAGTATAACAGGGTGCTGCCCGGGGTGACGCAGGCAAGGGGAACATTTAATCGAACCGGACAGAAGTCGAGCAAGACTGAGCTGCTACACTCAGACTTAACGGCAAAAATTACTGACCAAAATATAACCCAATCAATAACAATAAAATATGGAGGGGCAGGGGAGCGCTAGCCTGTTGCAACGCAAAATTTACGATTTGTTTGCATAACAAATAGCGGCGTTAGCGGTCTAATTCTGTGTAATAGGGCGCAAGGAAAGTTCGTGCGAAGTATCGTGTGGTCAAAAAATCATCAAAGAGGTAGGTGATCAGCATGGATATTTTTAATAGTTACAAAAACCGATATGAATCTACCCAGAATGAAGAGATGAGCCTTCAGGCATACCTTCAGCTCTGTAAAGAAGATCCCGCAGCCTATGCCTCTGCTTCCGAACGACTGCTTATGGCGATTGGTGAGCCCGAACTCATTGACACCTCTAGAGATCCGCGCCTGAGTCGTATATTTTCCAACAAATTGATTAAGCGCTACGCTTCGTTTGAAGAGTTTTATGGCATGGAGGAGGCGATTGAACAGATTGTTTCCTACTTTCGTCATGCCGCCCAGGGGTTGGAAGAAAAGAAACAAATTCTCTACCTGCTGGGACCTGTGGGCGGAGGCAAGTCCTCATTAGCTGAGCGCCTTAAGTTTCTTATCCAGAAGGTTCCCTTCTATGCCATCAAAGGCTCCCCCGTATACGAATCACCGTTGGGGTTATTTAACCCGACGGAAGACGCGACCATTCTGAAAGAGGAGTATGGTATTCCGCGCCGTTACCTCAAAGGCGTGATGTCTCCCTGGGCGGTAAAGCGGCTGCAGGAATTTGGTGGCGACATCTCCCAGTTCAAGGTAGTAAAGCTTTACCCCTCCGTGCCCAATCTTATTGCGGTGGCGAAAACGGAACCGGGGGATGAGAATAATCAGGATATCTCTGCGCTGGTCGGTAAGGTTGATATTCGCCAGCTCGAAGAGTTTTCCCAGAACGATCCCGATGCCTATAGTTTTTCCGGTGGCTTGTGTCATGCGAATCAGGGGCTGCTCGAATTTGTAGAGATGTTCAAGGCTCCAATTAAGGTGTTGCATCCGCTCCTTACAGCAACTCAAGAAGGAAACTATAACAGTACGGAGGGGATGGGTAGCATCCCGTTTGATGGAATTGTTCTTGCGCATTCCAATGAGTCTGAATGGCAAACGTTTAAAAACAACAAAACCAATGAAGCCTTTATTGACAGGGTGTATATCGTAAAGGTTCCCTATTGCACTCGGGTGACTGAAGAGATACATATTTATGAAAAGTTACTGCAAAATAGTTCGTTAAGCCGAGCGCCTTGCGCACCCGACACATTGAAAATGCTAGCCCAGTTTTCTGTGTTGTCTCGAGTCAAAGAGCCGGAAAACTCCAACGTTTTTTCAAAGATGAGAGTGTACGACGGCCAAAACCTTAAAGACACCGATCCTAACGCAAAGTCATTGCAGGAATATAAAGATGCAGCGGGTGTCGATGAAGGTATGGAGGGTTTATCGACACGTTTCGCTTTTAAAATTTTGTCCAAGGTCTTCAATTTCGATGCATCTGAAATTGCGGCAAACCCCGTGCATTTGCTTTATGTATTGGAGCAGCAGATTGAGCAGCAGCAGTATGCGCAAGATACCCATGATCGTTACTTACGATTTATAAAAGAGTACCTGGCACCCAAATACATAGAGTTTCTTGGTAAGGAGATACAGACGGCCTACCTCGAGTCCTACTCTGAGTATGGGCAGAATATTTTTGATCGTTACATCACCTATGCTGATTTTTGGATTCAGGATCAGGAGTATCGTGATCCTGAAACCGGAGACATACTTAACCGCTCTGCAATAAATGACGAGCTGGAAAAAATAGAGAAGCCCGCCAGTATAGCGAATCCAAAGGATTTCAGGAACGAAATTGTTAATTTCGTTCTCAGGGCAAGGGCAAACAATAACGGAAAGAATCCTAGCTGGTTGAGCTATGAAAAAATGCGAACTGTTATTGAAAAGAAAATGTTTTCTAACACAGAGGACTTACTGCCGGTGATATCCTTTAATGCAAAAGCGTCAGCAGATGATCAAAGTAAGCACGCAGAGTTCGTTAGTAGGATGACAGACAGAGGGTATACGGAGAAACAGGTTCGGCTTCTTTCAGAATGGTATATACGTGTGAGGAAGTCTCAGTAAAATACCGGGAGATCACTTATGAGTCACATTATTGATCGCCGGTTAAATGCGAAAAATAAGAGTACGGTAAACAGGCAGCGTTTTCTTGGTCGCTATAACAAGCACATAAAAAAAGCGGTTGCAGAGGCCGTTACTCAGCGCAGTATCACAGATGTAGAGAATGGTAGCGACATCACAATTCCTCGCAAGGATATGTCGGAGCCCGTATTTCATCATGGGCAGGGGGGGGACGTTACAACCGTTCACCCCGGAAACAAGGAGTTTGTAGCGGGTGATCGGATCAAGCGCCCTCAGGGTGGTGCCGGAGGCGGTGGTTCAGGCGATGCCAGCAATAGTGGCGAAGGAGTCGATGATTTTACTTTCCATATTAGTCAGGAAGAGTTTCTTGACTTTATGTTTGAGGATCTTGAGTTACCTTTTCTGGTCAAAAAACAACTCAAGGATACCACTTCATTTGACCTCCATCATGCCGGATTTTCTAACAAGGGAACTCCCGAGAAACTGAATATTGTCCGCTCGTTGAGAAGTGCTCACGCCAGGCGCATTGCTCTGTCTGGTAAAGAGCGTCGTGAAGCCAGAAAGCTGAAAAAGGAATTAGAAGATCTTGAACAATCAGTTGATAGTAGAGATGCAGAGAGAGAAGCTGAATTAAGGAATAGAATCAGTGCCCTTAATGAAAAAATAAAACGCCTACCTTTTATCGATGAGTTTGACTTAAAGTTTAATAATTTTGTTCGAACACCTCGCCCAAGTAGCAAGGCTGTCATGCTGTGCCTTATGGATGTTTCCGGGTCAATGACACAGGAGATTAAGGATGTAGCAAAGCGTTTTTTTTTGCTGCTATATCTTTTCCTACAACGCAACTATAAGCAGATAGAGGTTGTGTTTATCCGCCATCACACCTCAGCCAAAGAGGTGGAAGAGGACGATTTTTTTTATTCCAGGGAGACCGGAGGTACGATTGTTTCCAGTGCCCTTGAGTTGGCTTGCAAGGTTGTCAAGCAGAGGTATCCGGCGTCTGACTGGAACGTGTATGTCGCGCAAGCGTCGGATGGGGATAACTGGGAAGGTGATTCATCTGTCTGTAGTAAAATTTTAACGACCCATCTACTCCCGCTAGTGCAGTACTACGCGTACGTTGAAATTACGGATCGGGATCACCAAAATCTCTGGCGTGAGTATGAGTCGATTCAGGAGGTTTTTGGTGAAAGTTTTGCAATGCAGCAGATAAAGACGGCGGCTGACATTTATCCGGTATTTCGAAGGCTATTCGAGAGGAAACAGTCATGAGCTCTGGCAAACCGATTTCGGAGGGTTCCGAGTGGACCTTTGAATTGATCGAACGCTATGACCAGGAGATTGCTCGGGTAGCGTCCCATTACCGGCTCGATACCTATCCAAACCAGATTGAAGTCATTAGTTCAGAGCAGATGATGGATGCCTATTCTTCAACGGGCATGCCGTTAATGTATAACCACTGGTCATTCGGGAAACAGTTTCTCAATACACAGCAACACTATCAGCGTGGAAAGATGGGGCTTGCTTACGAAATCGTGATCAACTCGAGCCCCTGTATCGCCTATTTGATGGAGGAGAACACGATGCCGATGCAGGCGTTGGTGATTGCCCATGCCTGCTACGGACACAATTCATTTTTTAAGGGTAACTATCTGTTTAAAACCTGGACCGATGCCGAATCCATTATCGATTATTTGCTGTTTGCCAAAAGCTATATCGCTCATTGCGAGGAGCGCCATGGCATTGATGCCGTAGAAAGCATTCTTGATTCCTGCCATGCGCTAATGAATTTTGGTGTTAATCGATACACTCGCCCTGCACCGATCTCCGCCGAGCAGGAAAAAGCACGACTGGCGGAGCGTGAAGAGTATCGCCAACGGCAGCTGAACGACCTTTGGAATACTATTCCAAAGCAGGGTGATAAATCTGCAGAAGAGGAGGATCTGAAATTTCCGTTGGACCCTGAGGAAAATATTCTCTACTTCATTGAGAAAAATGCCCCGCTCCTGGAAACCTGGCAGAGAGAGTTGGTGCGTATCGTTCGTAAAATTGCCCAATACTATTATCCCCAGCGCCAAACACAGGTAATGAATGAGGGGTGGGCCACGTTTTGGCACTACACCCTGTTGCATCACCTGCACGAAGAGGGCTTGGTCACGGATGGGTTTATCATGGAGTTTTTACACTCACACTCCAACGTGATTTTTCAGCCGGGGTTCGACGACCCGCGTTACAGTGGCATCAACCCCTATACCCTGGGTTTTAATATGATGGCCGATATTCGCCGAATATGTGAGGAACCCACAGAAGAGGATCGACAGTGGTTTCCAGATATCGCAGGCGGTGACTGGTTGAATACGCTTCATTTTGCGATGGAAAATTTCAAGGATGAGAGCTTTATCCTGCAGTTCCTGTCTCCGCGCATCATGCGTGAACTAAAGTTGTTTGCACTTCGTGATGATGAAGCGGCTCCAACGCTGGAGGTTCCCGCTATTCACGACGAGTCGGGTTACCGGCAAGTACGGGAAGCGCTGGCAGCGCAATATAATCTCGGCAACCGGGAACCCAATATTCAGGTATACAACGTCAACATTAAGGGAGATCGCTCTTTAACCCTGCGTCACACTCAGCATAACAATCGTCCTTTGGGGAGCAGTTGCCAGGAGATGTTGCGGCACTTGCACAATTTGTGGGGTTTCGATATTCATCTGGAATCGATAAGCGACGGCGCGATTAAAACCACCTATCACTGTCCTGAACGCTGCAAGACGGGGGCCGCAGCCTGAGGAACCATGATCAGGCAGGGCAACTTACAGGAGCCCCTGTCGTTTAGCGCGCTACCGTCATCCTGACTCTCGCGATTGACCGGTAAACGGGATCGCTTCCGTCGTCCTGACTCTCGCGATCTACCTACGTCCTGTAGGCAAAAAAAAAGCCCTGACCGGAATGAGGTGTGGTCAGGGCATTAAGATGTACCAATTAGGAGTCAAGCGAGTCACTTAACTGACAAGTAGTGTAGAGTCTCACTCCCCACTGACCTATGCGTAGAACTACGACCCGTATAGGGGGAAATACCTAGTTTTAGCGTTACTCGGGTCTATCCGTACTTAACCTTATCTTCCGACTCTTCTATAATCGTGCGCCATCCTATTGATCACGGCCGTTTGATGGCCTCTGCAAGGGCATTATGAGCACGATACGAACCCTCACCGGCATCACGACCTCTGGAACCCCGCATCTTGGAAACTATGTTGGTGCCATCAAGCCTGCCGTTCAGGGCAGTCTGAACCCCGCAGTCAGCGCGTACTATTTTATGGCGGACTATCACGCGATCATAAAAACCCGCGATGCTGATCGAGTACACCAGTCCTCACTGGAGGTGGCAGCCACGTGGCTGGCTTGCGGCCTGAATACGGATCGAGTGACCTTTTATCGACAGTCCGACATTCCTGAGATTATGGAACTCTGCTGGGTGCTTAACTGCATGACGGCCAAGGGGCTGATGAACCGAGCCCATGCGTATAAAGCGGCGGTTGATGCTAACGTTGCCGAGGGTAATGATGCGGATCAGGCGGTCACTATGGGGCTGTTTAGCTATCCGGTGCTGATGGCTGCCGACATTTTGATGTTTAACGCCCACAAAGTCCCGGTGGGCCGGGATCAGGTGCAGCATTTGGAAATGGCGCGGGATATTGCCGATCGCATGAACCACCACTATAAGGTTGGATTTACCCTGCCTGAGGCCGTGGTTGGCGATAACGTGGCAGTACTGCAAGGCCTTGACGGTCGCAAGATGAGTAAGAGCTACGATAATACGATTCCACTGTTTGAGACCGAAAAACGGTTGCGTAAGTCGATAAATAAAATCAAGACCAACCTGCTCGAGCCGGGCGAGCCCAAAAACCCCGACGACTCGACGGTTTTCCAGATCTGGCAAGCCTTTGCCGATGATTCCCAAATCGCTTCCATGCGTCAGGAGTTTGAAAATGGAATTGCCTGGGGTGAGGCTAAGAAGCGGCTGTTTGAGCTGGTTAATGAAGAGTTGAAAGGGCCCCGAGCGCGCTATGAGGAGCTTATGAAAGACCCGGGCTTCGTAGAGGCTGAGCTGATCAAGGGGGCGCGCAAGGCGCGCGAAGAGACTACCCCCTTTATGGACCGGGTGCGCAAAGCCATGGGCATTCGCCCACTGGCCTGAATTCCTGCAGGGTGAATATCTAGTGCGCTGGTGGTTTGTCGTTTAGTTCAGGGCAATCCAGCGAGCACTGTGGCCGCTGTGATCGAGCATTTGCAATAGCAGTCTCATATCAACGGCCATGGTGCAGCGATTGCTCAGGGGGTGGCACAGCATCAGGTCGATCTGCGCAAGCTCCGCATCCAGTATGGGCTCAACCCGTAGTTGAGTGTCGTTGATCAGAGACAACAATGACAGTGCGCCGGACTCGGTTCCCAGCAGGCGCTCCAGTTCTTCGTTAGTCGCCATACTAAGCCGTGAGCTACCCAGGGTACTGGCCAGTATTTTGAGGTCTACCCTTCGAGACTCCGCGGCACAGAGCAGAATATAGCGATTACCCTTGCGATCTTTTAGCAGCAGGTTTTTGGCTTTAGTGCCTGGCAGGTCGTCGAAGAGTTGGTCCGCTTGCTCACAGGTAAAAACTGCTTCATGGGATCGGTACTGGATACCAGGCTGGCGTAGTTTTAGTAAGGCGACCAACTCTTCATGACCGACCCTTTCGCGAGTGGCGGGAGCATTCGGCCCCACTAGCCTTCGCCCACCAGGGTGATGATGTTGTTGTCGTAATCCAGCAGGTGCACCAGCCAACCGCCCCAGCTTTGCTGTTCGGGGGGGCCGGTAAACTGCACACCAAGATGGTCGAGCTCATCGTATTCGGCATGGATATCATCCACCGCAAGGGATACACCACTAAAGCGCCCCACCAATTCAGAGTCTTCATCCAACTGCTCCAATATCAGCTTGGCGGGACCGGTATCAAACAGGGCGAATCCTGCTTCCTCGTCGCAGCTGCTGACATCCAGCCCCAACGTTTCTTCGTAAAACGCCAACGCATTATCGAAGTCTCGGGTAAACACCCGAACTGCATTAAGGTGGTACATTGTTGTTCCCCGCTTGATTTGAGTCATCATTTTGGCACAGTCGCCAGGCACCGCATAGCGCTACAATGTGTCGGAGCGATGTCATTGATAAAACAGGTTCCATGGACGCAGAATGAAAAAAATATTTCTTCCCTCGATTTTTCTAATACTCGGTTATGGTTTCTGGGTGAGCCCCCAGTTTAAGGAGATCAGTGCCGGGGTTGCGATTTTCCTGTTCGGGATGCTGTCGCTGGAAGAGGGCTTCAAAGCGTTTACCGGGGGGATATTGGAAAAATTGCTCAAAGGCGCCACTAACCGGCTGTGGAAAAGCCTGAGCTTTGGGTTTGTCACCACCTCGGTCATGCAATCGAGTTCACTAGTGTCCCTGGTTACGATCTCATTCCTCAGTGCGGGTTTGATAGAGCTTGCGCAGGGGGTGGGAATTATTTTTGGCGCCAACATTGGCACTACCACCGGTGCCTGGCTAGTCGCCGGCCTCGGTATGAAGGTCAAGATTTCCGCCTACGCCATGCCGATATTGGTGTTTGGTGTGATTTTGCTGTTTCAGAGCAACCGTGTGCTCAAAGGGGCAGGCTATGTGCTCTCGGGGCTGGGTTTCCTCTTCCTCGGTATTCATTACATGAAGGAGGGCTTTGAGGCTTATAGAGGCAGTATAGACCTGGTGGCATACGCGATGCCCGGGTTGGCTGGCGTTTTGGTCTTTACCCTGATCGGTACCGTAGCGACCGTGATTATGCAGTCGAGCCATGCCACCCTGGTGTTGATCATCACCGCTCTGGCAGCCGGTCAGGTCAGCTATGAAAATGCACTGGCATTGGCGATAGGCGCTAATATCGGCACTACCATTACGGCGATTCTGGGAGCCCTGAGTGCCAACATTGCCGGTAGGCAATTGGCGGCAGCGCACCTGATTTTCAATGCCGTGACCGCGATCATCGCGATTGTATTTCTGCAGCCGATGGCGACACTGGTGGACAGTGCCGCCCAGTGGATGGGTATTGCGGCGGATAATTACACTCTGAAATTGGCCATTTTCCACACCCTGTTTAATTTTGTGGGTGTGTTGGTAATGCTGCCCTGGATTCGCCAGCTGGTACGTTGGCTTAAGCGTGCCCTGCGGCCGAAAGAGCGCCGTAAAGCGGATGAGTTGCCTGCGGGCCAGCAAGATCGGCGCACCCAGCCCGATCGGCCGCGTTACCTTAAACCCGCCGTATTGGGGTATCCCGATACGGCCCTCGAAGCGATTATTCGTGAGGTGCGCCACCTGTTCGATAACGCATTCGGGGTGATGGCCCATGGCCTGTTTTTGAATCGTAGCGACCTGCTGTCAGACAAACCGCTGCAGGAGGTTGTTGAGCGAGGCGGGGGGCCCAAAGGTCAGGTCGATGTGGAAAAGCTCTACCAGATGCACGTGCGTTCGATCTACTCCGAGGTGATTGCTTTTGCAGCGCGGGCTCAGTCGAGTATGAGTGAGTCCCAGATGCAGATGCTGTTTTCGCTCAAGATTGCGAGCCGTGATATTGTCGAAGCCGTGAAGGATGTGAAACATCTACAGAAAAATATGCGGGCTCAGCTGAGTACGGGTTCGCCTGTAATGCGACGGCAATATAATACCATCCGGGTGCAGTTGGGCACCTTGTTGCGAGAGCTGAGTAGGTTGCGTAGTCAGGGCTCGGCGGAGGAGACACTGCTGACACTGACGCGATTGAAGCGGGAGATGCAGAAGGTCGATATCCTCAGTAACGGGGTGCTAGACCAGTTGATTCGGGGGGAGGAGATCTCCGAATCTGATGCAGCATCGCTGATCAACGACTACAGTTATGCGCTCAGGGTTGCGCAAAACCTCATCGCCATGGCAGAGGTGTTGTTCAGCGCCTCCTCCAGTGGTACGCCCAGCGTTGAGCAGGTACTGGCTCTCGATAGCGTAGATATCGAGCAGCTACTGCAAACCGAGAATATTGACAGGGAGGGGGTATGACGGACAAGGTAAAGTATCGGAAGCTGTTGCGCAGTTTAAAAGGGTTTCTGGATGCAGATTATCGCGCCCAGTTGAAAATGCGTGAAGATATCCAGCGCGTTTTGAGTAAGCTGAAAAAGCGGCAAAAAAAGCTTCAGTCGTTAGTCGACGAGGAGTTTGATGAAGAGGCTAAAAATGTACTGGGAGCAGAGCTAGAGCTGGTAAGGGCACAACGTAAAAAAGGTATTGAAGTGCTGCGCGAGCTGGATCGAAATCCTACCTGAGTAGATTGAGGGGAGTATCAAATGCGGATCAAGACGAACGTGGCGGTAGTTGGAGCAGGTATCAGTGGCTCGCTGATCTCCCGGCGCCTCGCTGATGCGGGGCTCAAAGTGACGTTGTTTGATAAAGACCGCGGCGCCGGCGGGCGTCTCAAAAATCTAACGCTGGATGGTGAACCGGTGGATATCGGAGTGCCCTATATACCGGGTGACTCGGAGCAGCTTGACGCCCTTAAGAGCGGCTGGATAGAGGCGGGGGTGATTACCCCCTGGACAGTCTCAGTGCATGACTTCCATGGCAATGGTGAGCCTTTTGTGAAAGAGGAGCGGACCCTTTACCTGGGCACACATACCCAGTCTGCAGTCACCGAGCAGCTGCTGCAGGGGGTTGACCTGGTGGGCGATACCCGAGTGGTTAGCGCCACAGCAGAGGATGGCTGGTATCTTCGCTGCCATCAGGGTGAAACCCATGGGCCTTATGACTTTCTGATCCTGGCGCTCCCTGCCCCCAAGGTCGCCCTGTTGTTGAAAGAGTTTCCTGGATTACAGGCGATGGCCCGTAACGTTCAATATATACCCTGCTGGGCCAGCGTACTGGAGTTTGACGAAGTGCTCGATCCGGGGTTCGACGTCGCCCATGCCAGTGATCGTTTCAACGGATTCCCTGGGCTCAACCCTCTGTATATGCTGGTGCGTCACAACGGCAAGCCAAATCGCAGCGCTGTCAAAGACACCTGGACCGTCTATTGGTGCGCACGGGAGAGCCTGGAATACAAGGATGTGAGTTCGGACGAGATTTCGGAGCGCAGTTTGAAGGCGCTTGAGCAGTTACTGGATCGCCCCTTGCCGTCGGCCAGGGTGCACAATCACCATTGGCTCTACTGTCAGGCGTTTGATCGCCTCAATGAAAACAGCTACTACCTCGATAGCGATATTCATATGGGGTTGTGCGGGGACTGGTTCGAGCCCGGGGGGCTGGTCGGCGCTGTCGCCAGTGCTGAAGGGCTGGCGACAGCCGTGATAAACGCCGTAAAGCGGTAACCGCATGGCGCCATATAGGCGTCAGACGCCTATATTTTTGAGTACCTCCATCACTTGGCGTGTAGCGGTCGCGACCGCCGGATGACTCTCCCCAAAGCGAATCGCCTCCTCTTCCAGCTTGTGTAGTAGGGTTTCGGACGGAGCCTCCAGTTCCGGGTCATTGAGCGTAAGATTAATTTCGTCGGCAATTTGTCGCAGCTCCGCCGTGGTGCATTCATCCGCTGCGTCGACGTCATCTATCACTTTGCGCAGATTGCTGACCTGCTCGTGTAACCGCTCTTTAGGCATGGTAATTCCTTCTATCTATGTGATTCACTAGTATTATCATACGCCGAATACCGCAGTGGTTAAACGCACTAGCGGAGTCAACATTACCGGGAGAGGGCAGGAATGGCTTATCAGCATCAATGGTACGGGGGGCAGGAGATAGAGCTTCCCCTGGGTAAGGTCGTTTGTATAGGTCGCAACTATGCCGAGCATGCCCGTGAGCTCAATAACCCGGTTCCTGATACCCCGATCCTGTTTATTAAACCGTCGACGGCGGTGGTGCCTTTGGAGCACCCGCTTCTTTTACCGCAGCAGTGGGGAGCGGTGCACTACGAGACCGAGCTTGCGATTCTGGTCGGCGAAAGGCTGACCGGTGCCGATGAGCAGCAAGCGGTGGCGGCCATTACTGGAATTGGCCTGGCATTGGATCTCACCTTGCGGGGCCTGCAATCCGAACTCAAGGCCAAGGGGCACCCATGGGAGCGCGCCAAATCCTTTGATGGTGCCTGCCCGCTGAGCCGTTTTTTGCCGCCTGCCGACCTTGGACCATTGGGTGCACTGCGCTTTAATCTATCGATCAATGGAGAGGGCCGGCAGCAGGGCGATAGTGGTCAGATGCTGACATCAATTCCGGCGTTGCTGGCTCATGCCAGCGAAAGCTTTACCCTGTTGCCGGGAGATGTGGTGTTGACAGGAACCCCGGCGGGGGTCGGTGTGCTGGCATCTGGAGACAAGCTGGCTCTGGATTTACAAGCCTGTGCTCAGTTTTCTACCTCGGTTACCTAAAGCTGAGTACCCTGGCCAGGCAGCACTTGGCCTCATCCACCTAGCCCCTATAATGGGGCGGGTGCTTCGCCAGAAAAGAGCGGTCCCATTGGAGCAAGGAGTGTAGCGATGAGCCGATTGACGACTAACTATCTGGGATTAACGCTGGAAAACCCAATGGTTCCCTCGGCCTCTCCCTTGACCCGACAGCTCAGAAGTTGCCATGAGTTGGTGGAGGCGGGTGCGCCGGCGATGGTGATGCATTCGCTTTTTGAAGAGGATGTCAAAAGCGGTGAACAGACCGGGCAGGAGAGCAACCGGCTGGTGGATGCCCACCTGAACCAGCTCGCATCCCTTAAGCGCGAACTCGGTATCCCGATTATTGCCAGCCTCAATGGCTCGTCGCTGGACTCCTGGGTGGATTACGGTCTGCAGCTACAGCAGGCGGGGGCCGATGCGCTGGAGCTCAATATCTATTTTGTCGCCGCCGATGCAGAGCTCAGCCCGATGGAGGTGGAGTACCGCTATCTGGGCATAATTGGTGCGCTGAAGCAGAAGGTGGACCTGCCGATCACGGTGAAGCTGAGTGCCTACCTGTCCGCGCCCGTTAATATGGTGAAGCGCTGTCGCGAAATGGGTGCTTGTGGTGTGGTGTTGTTCAATAGGTTCTATCAGCCGGTGGTCGATCTGGAATCCCTCAGTGTGGTATCACAGATTCAGTTCTCCTCCTCCATCGAGTGCGCGGAGCGCATTCGTTGGGCGGCGATTATTCGAGGGCAGGTGGATATCGATATCGCCCTGAGCGGGGGCATAAACAGCTGGCAGGATGTGGCACGATCCATTGCAGCCGGTGCAGATGTTACCCATCTGTGTTCGCTGCTATTGCAACAGGGCCCTGAAAGCCTGGTGCGACTGCGACGTGGATTACTGGCCTGGATGGACGAACGTGGCTTTGATTCACTCGATGACTTTCGAGGGGTGGCGTCGCAAAAGCGGGTGATGGATCCTGCTGCGTGGGAGCGGATAAGCTATCTGAAGGTCCTCGATACCTACGAGCAGGGACCCTCATAGAATCGACACAACCTCCTGATCTGCTGGAGAAGCCCATCAAATTGGCGAATGCTATGGGTCTGTGTAATTTTTATCGTCAAGGTTTAGTGAAGAAGGTAGAGATCATCAATGGAATCAGCGAGTCGAGCCTGGGGAGCGGTCGGGTACTGGTGCGGTATCGGGGCCACGGCCCTGGCGTTAAGCGGCTGTACTACGGTCACGCAGAAGCTATTCCCGGACCCCGATCCGGTTAAGGCGGAAGCTTTTTATCATCAGGGCTCGCGCTACAGTACCGGTGCTGGGGTCGAACAGGATTACGGATTAGCCCTGCAGAGCTACAGGGACGCTGCACGGTATGGGTCTGTTCCCGGAGCCTACATGGTAGGAATGACCTTCTACACCGGTCGCGGTGCTGGCGTTGATTATACCGAAGCGCGGCGCTGGTTGTTGCGGGCGGCCAAGCATGATTACGCGCGCGCACAATACCAGTTAGGCAGGCTCTATATCGATGGCAAGGGTGGCAACAAGGATGCCGCCTGGGGAGTACGGTGGTTGGGGATGGCCGCTTATCAGGGCCATGCTCGCGCCCAGTTTGCCTATGGCATCGCCTGGAGCCAAGGGATTGGGTTGCCGGTCGACAAGGTGCAGGCGCTGAGCTGGGTGCTGCGGGCCGATAAACAGGGATTAGAGCAGGCGGCTGAGGTTACGAGGGCTCTGCAAAAGAGAATAGCGCCGTCCGATCGCGAGCGAGCGAAGCGCCGCGCTCAAGCAGCCCTGGTGGCGAAGGGTGCGTATAACAACAGACCCACACTGCTTTTTGTGCAGCAGAGATTAACTGAAAAAGGTTACCAGCCCGGGCCGATCGATGGGGTAATGGGAGCTAAAACCCGCGCAGCCTTGGCGACTTTCCAGCAGGACGCTGGAGTTGCGAGCCATGGTGAAATAGATGAGATCACGCTGAACCAGCTGCGCGACCTCTATTTCTGGGAGCCGTTGCTTAATTAAACCCCAGTAGATCGTTGACGGCAGAAACCACGCTGTCGTCGACCTCCTTATTGGCTGCATCGGCAAGGGCTTCCATTGACGCCTCATCGGCAGCAGCGATGGAATCTACCATGCCATCGGCTTGCGCTACGGCATCGTCCAGCGCTTGCGCCGCCGCATCGATATCATCCTGGGATGCGTTCGGATCACTCTTCAGGTCGGCCAGGGTCTCTTCCAGGTTGCCGATTTTATCCTGCTGGGACTGGTAGTCTTCGCTCGCCGCCAAGGCCTCGTCTACCGCCCGCTCATAGGCGGCGATCTGCCCTACGGCGGAGTTGGGTGAGGCGTTGGTGCGGGCCACTGTTGATGCATGGGCGGCGTTCAGTCGACCCAGCGAACTGGCTACGGCGCCACGACTGTTGCCCAACCCGTTCTCCCGACCCCTGCCGTTGTGATCTTTGGTGTGGCCGTAAGCATTGCCCTGGGCGTGCCCTTTGCCGTCGGATCTATTACCTCCGTTGCCATTGTCTCCCCCGTTGCCACCGCCATTTCCACCGCCATTTCCACCGCCATTTCCACCACCGTTCCCACCCTTGGCAAACGCTTGCGCGTCGGATGGAAGGTCGAGCAGAGGCATGGCAAGTGGCACTACCAGTAGCGTGGCGCCCAACAAAATGCTTTGGGAAAGGCGGAGCAATTTAACGGAGGTCATGGTCTTTATCTCTGCGTGAGTCAAACTGAGTGATCAAAGTATAGACGATTTGAGCGGAAGAGGGGTGAGGCAGTGCGCATAAATGGCCATTTTACGCTAACCGACGCGGTTCGTTGACGGTCGTCAAGGATGAGGGGGGCAGCGCTGGCGGGCTCCCGGATTGCGAGCCAGACTAAAGGGTAATCAACACAATGTGTTTAAGGCAGCCAAGGCTGCCGGGAGTCAGGTTATGCAACGGCTAATTAAACGCTTAATTGAGGACCACAAGCACCTGAGTCGGGTACTGAGTTGTTTGCAGCGTGAAATGTACGGTTTTAGCGGTGGTGAGGATCCCCCGGACATGGGCGTGATTCTTGATGCAATGGACTATATCCAGAACTATCCAGAAGCGTTTCACCATCCTCTTGAAGATCGAATCTATGAGCAAATGGCGTCGCATATCAGCGACCCTGAGCTGCTGGAGATGCTGGAGCGGATCAAAATTCAACATTCCCAGCTAAAAGAACTCACTCGACGCCTGCAGAATGACTTTCACGCCGTTGCGAATGATCAAATATTGCCGGTCGATCGCCTGCTGACCGATTTTCGTGCCTACGATGAACTGTTAGTGGAGCATATGGCCTGTGAAAACGAACACCTGATACCTGCCATCGAGCAGTACCTTGGTCCTGCGGAGCTGGAGCAGATCACCGCTGAACTGGAAACCCGCCCCGATCCGATGTTTGGTGGCCAGTTGCTGGCGCAGTACGAGGACCTGTACAACTATCTGGTCGAAAGCGAACGCGCAGCCTGATCAGGTCCGGGATGCCACCGACCGCAACGCGAGTCCTCGGTCGAGGCGGGTTAGCCAAGCCGACGAAAAGACGAAGTAGCCAAGCAGCCACAGCCATCCGGTAGTAGAAAACGATAGCTGCTCCAGCGCAACCAGTAGCAGTGCTGTTCCGGCGCTGAGCGCCATTCGCCATTTTTCGTGGTGTACAAACCTGGGCCGAGCTTCCAGCATGTAGCCGATCGAAAACAGGCTGTAGGCTTGAAGCGAGGTCAGCAAGGCGGTAAACCAAAGGGGGTGCAGGTGACTCACAGCCATCACCCAGGTGGTAAGCACAACCGTCAGCACGAACTGAAACACCACGTAAAAGGCCAGGGACGCAGGGATCTTAATATCAAACGCCGTGAAATGATCGAGATCTGTGCGCTGCAAGGGGTAGCGCTTGGCGACATCATCAGGACGCCACCCCGTGGGGCGAAACCAGATCGATAATCGGTCCTGCCAACGGTTGGCGTGGCGTGCATCCTGGTACATCTGCACATAGTGCTGAAGATTGGCCCAAAGGGGGTTCCAGCTCGCGAGTGGTTTGCGCACACCGTAGATGATCTTTTCCTGCTCGGACTCCTCCGCGAACGTGCCCAGTAGTCGATCCCAGAGGATGAAAACACCTCCGTAGTTGCGGTCCAGGTAGCGCTGGTTCTGCGCGTGATGCACCCGGTGGTTGGAGGGGGTGACGAAGATCCACTCCAACGGCCCCAGTTTGGGGATATGCCGGGTGTGGACCCAAAACTGATAGAGCAGGTTCATGGCGGCGACCGCTGCGAAAATGGATGGCGGAATGCCAGCCAATGCCATCGGCAGGTAGAAAATCCAGCCGAAGATAAATCCGGTACTGGTTTGCCTCAGGGCGGTGGTCAGGTTGTACTCCTCGCTTTGGTGGTGGACCAGATGGGCGGCCCAGAGGATGTTGATTTCGTGGCCCAGGCGGTGGGCCCAGTAGTAGCAAAAGTCGTAGGCCACAAAGGCTATAATCCATACCCACAGCAATGGAATGTCGAGCTCACCCAGGCGCCACTGTTCGTAAGCAAAGAGATAGATGCCCAGGGTGGCGGCCTTGCTGATCACGCCGGTGGTGATACTGAGCATTCCAGTGCTGAGACTGTTGATGCTGTCATTGATACGGTAGTACGTGCGCTGGCGCCATCCGCTTGCCAGTAGCTCGATAAAAATCAGGCCAAAAAAAACCGGGATGGCATAGACGATGTAATTCATCTGCGCTTGGCTGTCCATAATCGCTCTCTTGGTACGACTATCATTAGGGGGAGTGAGACGGGGTAGTGGGCCCCTTCCACTCAAACTGGCGATTATGGTAGCGTCAACATGGCCTTGGTAGATAGTCTGAAGTTGCCGAATTGACTCTCGGATAACGACAACGAGAAGGAAAGGATCGATCTTATGAGAGGGCTCTCACCCTGGAAATGGTTGCTGTGGATTTTGCTGTGCGTCCTCCTCGTCGGGATAATCTACCTCTGGCCTTATCGGAACGCACTGTTCGTGGCGCCTGCCAGTGGTGAGCAGATCGCGGCAGAGCTGGGGCCTCATTATCAACTGTTTAAACCCGAAGGGGACGGACCTTTTCCCGCGGTTGCTGTGTTTCATGGTTGCGCAGGGCCGGAGCCGCAACTCTCGTTGCCACGGGCTACCTGGCTCACCCAGCAAGGGTATGTTGCTTTATTGGTGGACAGTTTTAGTGGTCGCGGCCTCAGTGCGGATAGGGTTTGCTCGGGGCACCAGTTTTGGGGCAACCAGCGCGCCTCCGATGTCTACGCGGCGCTTTCCCACCTGCGGGCGCAGGCCTTCGTCGATGCAGAACGACTGGCACTGCTGGGTTATTCCCATGGGGGCTGGACGGTACTGGATGCCCTGACCTACAACGGAGAGCGCCCCCTGGGTGCGCTGAAAGCGACTCCCGGGGCGCTGCGTGGGGTGAAGGCCGTTGTCGCCTACTACCCCTATTGTGAGTTTCCGGCTCATTTTGTCACCGGTTGGGATGCCAGCGTGCCGGTACTGAGTCTGTTAGCCGGGCAAGATTCGGTGGTTAATGTCGATGCTTGCCTGACGCTGTTCGATCGAATGCAATCCCAGGGCACAGCGTTGGCGTACGAGCTGTATCCACAATCAGAACACGTATTTGATGGTGACAGTGGTATGAACGCTTATGACCCCCTGGTGGCCGAGCAGGCGCTTAGCACCATGGCGGAGTTTCTGACAATACAGTTTAACCCTTAGGGTGGGAGGATAGCGTAATGAGCAAACGTGTCGCGGTGGTTCTTTCCGGGTGCGGGGTGTTTGATGGTGCCGAGATTTATGAGTCGGTGATCACTCTGTTACGGCTGGATAGTAGTGGTAGCAGCTACCAGTGTTTTGCTCCGGATATGTTGCAGCGCGAGGTAATCAATCACCTCACCGGTGAAGCGATGGACGAGCAGCGCAATGTGTTGGTTGAAGCGGCTCGTCTTGCACGGGGTAATATCAAGCCCCTCGATGGGTTGGATGCTGATCTGTTTGACGCCCTGATTTTGCCGGGTGGTTTTGGCGCCGCCAAGAACCTGTCCGACTTTGCTTTCAAAGGGGCCGAGTACAGTGTTCTGCCGGAATTGCAGCGTGTGGTGGCCGATTTTCATGGTACAGGCAAACCGGTGGGGTTGGTTTGCATCGCGCCGGCGATGGCGGGCAAGCTATTCGGTGATGGTGTTACCTGTACTATTGGTAACGACGCTGCCACGGCCGAGGCGATGACCGCTACCGGCGTTAATCACCTTGAATGCGGCGTCGATGGTATTGTGGTGGACGAGCAGTTTCTACTAGTCAGTACCCCGGCCTACATGTTGGCCGGACGCATTACCGAAGCGGCAAGCGGCATCAATAAACTGGTCGACAAGGTTCTGGCGCTGGCGTAGTCTGCATCGCCCTGTCTTGAGGAGTCTGTATGAGTGATGTAGACGAGTTTCTGCCCGAAATCCGGCAGGCGGTAATCGATTTTATCAACCGGGTACCGTTCAATAAGGTGGTAGGGTTCACTCTCACCGATATCACGCCGGAAAAGGTCTCCATGACGTTACCGATGCGGCCGGAACTGGTGGGTAATTTTATTACAGGAATTCTCCACGGGGGGGTCATTTCATCGATGATCGATGTCGCTGGCGGCGCTATGTCGTTAGTGGGTGCATTCAGAAACCTTGAGCACTTGCCGCTGGAAGAGCGGGTGTTGCGATTGTCCAAGATCGGCACCATCGACCTGCGTATCGATTACCTGCGCCCGGGCCGGGGAGAGCGTTTTGATGTTGAAGCTACGCTGTTGCGGGCGGGTAACAAGGTAGCGGTCACCCGCGCTGAATTTTTCAATGATAAAGGTGAGCTGTGCGCCGTTGGTACGGGCACCTATCTGTGCGGATAGCTCCCTGCACCCGGCAGGGCAGGTAACCCCGCCCCGTCCTTCCCGAGAGCGATTGAATGAGTGGCTACCGCGACGAGGCGTTAAACACGTGACTGCAGAGATTTGGTTTGTTTTTGGCCTGCTGGTGGCCACCGTTACACTTTTTATTTGGGACCGGGTACGTATGGACCTGGTGGCACTGGGTGTGGTGTTGGTGTTAGCGCTATCGGGGCTGGTTACCCCCGCCGAAGCGGTGTCAGGGTTTGGTAACAGCATCGTGGTGATGATCGCCGCGTTATTTATTGTGGGTGAGGCGCTATTCAGGACCGGGGTGGCGGCCGCTACGGGTCAGTGGATCTTGCGCATGGGCGGAGAAAGTGAACGGCGGTTGTTGCTGCTGTTGATCCCCGTGGTCGCGTTGCTGTCCGCTTTCATGAGCTCCACCGGCGCCGTCGCGCTGTTTATCCCGGTGGTGATGAGTATTGCCCGCAGTACCGGCATGAGCCCCTCCCGCTTACTGATGCCGCTGGCCTTTGCTTCCCTGATGGGGGGGATGTTGACCCTGATCGGTACCCCGCCCAATATTGTTGTGAGTGGATTGATGACCGGCGCTGGGTTGCAGGGATTCGGTTTTTTTGACTTTACCCCCATTGGTTTGTTGGTGTTGTTGATCGGGCTTTTCTATCTGGTGTTTGTTGCGCGGCATTTGCTGCCTGCCAGCGCTGGCGATGGCCCCCATACTCCGTTACGGCGCCTGAGGGATTTCGCTGAGCGTTACGGCATTGAAAACAATCTATATCGATTGCAGGTACTCCCGGGGTCTCCGCTGATTGGCAAAACCGTGGTTGAAGCGGGACTTCGCACCCATTACGAGCTCACGCTATACGGCATCCGCCGCCGGGGTAAGCTGTTATCGAGCATGATGCCGGTGTTGGCAGAAACCCGAATGGAGAGCGGAGACTTTGTACTGGTCTATGGTGAGCTGCCCGACATTTTGCGATTTTGCGAGGAGCAGCGCTGCGCCGAAATGGGGTTTCCTGAGGTAGAGCGCGAGCGGGCCCGCAAGGAGTTCGGCGTTGCCGAGGTGTTGGTCTATCCGCAATCGCGCCTGGTTGGAAAAACAATTAAATCCGGGCGCTTTCGCGAGCAGTACAATCTCAGTGTTATCGGTATGAAGCGCAATAATGAACCGTTGATTGCCCAGTTCAACGGGGAGACGCTACAAGCGGGCGATACCCTGTTGCTGCTCGGTGGCTGGAATTTTATCGAAGCGCTGAAAAACAACCGTGATTTTGTAATTATCGACACCCCGGCGGAGCTCAAAGAGGTGCCGACGCGGAGCGGTAAAGCCCCGGTAGCGCTGGCCATAATGCTGGGCATGCTGGTGGCGATGGTGGGGGGCTGGCTTCCGAGCCTAAGCGCGATTCTGCTGGCGGCTTTTGCGATGGTGGCAACGGGCTGTGTTACGTTACCCGAAGCCTACCGTTCGTTTAATGCCATGAGCCTGGTGCTGATCGCAGGGATGTTGCCGCTGGCGTTGGCGATGGACAAGACTGGAGCCCTGACCCTGCTGGCCGATCAGCTGATCAGCCATCTGGGAGCGAGTTCGCCGTTGTTGGTGTGCCTGGTGTTCTTCCTGCTTACCTCGTTGTTCAGCCAATTTATATCCAATACGGCTACCACCGTATTGGTGGCCCCGATCGCACTCGCCACCGCTCAGGGGCTGGGCTTGAATCCGGCACCCTTTATGATGATGGTAGCGATTGCGGCCTCTACGGCGTTCTGTACCCCGATCGCCTCTCCGGTCAACACCCTGGTGTTGGCGCCCGGGAACTACCGCTTTATCGACTTTGTTAAAGTAGGGGTTCCTTTGCAGTTGTTGGCGATGGTCGTTGCCATGGTTGCCGTACCCTGGGTCTTTCCTTTTGCGCCCTAGCGGTTCGAGAGGGTCGCCCGGTGTAGTTAACTCCAACCGAGCGAATGGCGTTCGGGATCAGATTTCACTGCAGGATGAGCCGAAGGAGAAGCAGCTAAAGCAGCGATGATGCTTCATGCTGACGCGTTCGGTGAGTGCCTCACGTAGGCTGGAGCCCTGATTGTAGTCCTCATCATCGTCGACCAGGGTACAGGCGTATACCCCCAGCTTGCCTCGCTTCTTTACGACCATTTTGCTGCTCGCACACATAAATTGGCGTCGACTCTCCTCGTTTTGGTACTGGGTCATACAGTTTTCGGAGATATCGGGTACGTCAGCGCTGGCCCCTGGCGGCAGGAAATCGGGGAAGGCTACCAGCCGCAGTGATTCATCGAGTCCATGGCGGCGAAATAGCTGCCGATATTCCGCTTCCACCGCCGCCCCATCCTCATCTAATGTCATCTGTCGGGCAACGGAGAGGTGGAACCCGAGCTGCTGCAGGATCTGCATCCCCTCTATGGCCATCTGAAAGCTCCCTGCGCCGCGGCCGGCATCGTGCGCCGCCTGTTGCGGGTAGTCGAGGCTGACCCGAAAGGAAACCGGGTGCTGGCAGTCGAGCAACGCTTTCAGTTGTTCACGTCGTTGATGCAGGGGTTCGGTGGCATTGGTCAGTACCAGGCAGGGTCGCAGATTCGCGGCGTACTGCAACACGCTGACGATTTGGCGCGCGACAAAGGGTTCCCCTCCGGTGAAGGAGAACTGCTCTACTCCCAGCTCCAGTGCCTCGTCCATAAAAGGGCGTACCTCATCGAGCTTTATCAGCTCGATACGCTTGTCCGCAGGCCCGGAGCCCTCCAGGCAGAAGTCACAGGAGAGATTGCAGGCGGTGCCGGTATGGAACCAGAGTTCCCTGAGCTGGTAGGGCTGGATATAGCCACGGCGGTCGCCGGTGGCGGTATAGTTCCAGCGGTCGAAGGCGTCAGCGTTGACGATGTTTATCATCTGCATGGAGGGGGAAGATCCTTTTACTGCGGGTGTCGAAAGACTAGACCGCGAAACGGCGGCTAGCCTTTCAGGCTATCCTGCCCTATTTTGTGCAGAGCGTCATCCATCGTTTCGCGTCACTGTGTTTACCGGTTGGGAGGGGGGTGTGGCAAATTTAACCGCGGGGAAAATCCGGCAGCTGGAGTGTTGGCTGGAGCGCGCCCTGGCCTGCAGGATCACAATCGCTTCGGTGCGTGAACTCAGCGGTGGTGATATTAACCAGGCCTGGCGCCTGGAGACCGATCGCGGCCGCTTTTTCCTGAAATACAATGAGGCTGAGGGGCAAGAGGGTAACCGTAATTTCGAAACGGAAGTGGGTAGCCTTGCAGCGTTGCGCGCCTGTGACGCATTGCGCGTGCCGCGGGTGATCTGTTGCCAGCGTTGGCAGGGGGGTAACTATCTGGTACTCGAGCATCTATCCCTGCGCCCGGAGCGTGGTGCTGCACTGGGGCAAGCGCTGGCGAGGCTGCACCGTGAGCATCAGGGCAGCGCCTACGGCTGGGCCGAAAATAATTTCATCGGTTTGACCCCCCAGTACAACGGGGCCATTAAAAGTTGGGCGACGTTTTATGCGCGCTTTCGCATTGGTCCCCAGCTGACCCTGGCCAACCAGCGTGGGGCGAAGCTTGGGGATGTCGAGGCCTGGGTCGAGCAGATTGAAACCCGGCTCGCTGGCCACCATCCGCCGCCGTCGCTGTTGCACGGTGATCTTTGGGCGGGAAACGCGGCCTCTACCACCGACGCAGAACCCGTTTTATTTGATCCCGCCTGCTTTTACGGTGACCGGGAAACAGATCTGGCGATGACCCGCCTGTTTGGTGGTTTTGCGCCATCCTTTTACAGTGCCTACGAGGCGCAGTGGCCCCTTGACCCCGGGTATTATGAACGCGAGAGCCTCTACCAGCTTTACCATATACTGAATCACTTCAACCTGTTCGGTGGTAACTATCGGGGACAGGCAGAGCGCATTCTCAAGTCACTCCCCTAGCCTTTTACGGTCCGCCCTGCTGCCTATATAACCTGTTGAATCAATAGGTTATCTGTAATGTAGATTTGATCGTAAAGAGAGCCTCTTTCTGCACTATACCTAGGGAGCGTGTTATTGAGATCGGTGGCATGCCCGTTGATACAGGTTTTTGCGTGGGAGGGGCGCTATGGGAAAACGTATATTGTTATTTCTTGATGGTAGCTGGATTCCCGGGGCGGCAGGCAGTGCGAAGATTAAGGGCAACCTGCAGCGGCTGGTGGAGATGGTGTCGCCATTAAACGAAGGCAGGGATTCGGCCCAACTGGTGTATTACGATGGGGCTGAATCGACACCCTTACACTGGAAAAACCTGATAGGGGTGGGTGCTCGCCAACAGGTTCTGCGCGCTTACGATTACCTGATGACCCACTACCAACGCGGCGACCAGATATATTGCTTCGGCGCCAGCCGTGGTGCCTGGGTTGCGCGCAATCTGTGTGGTTTTATCGATCGGGTTGGCCTGTTGCCAATGGCACGCCGGGACCAACTCTATAGCGCATACCAACTCTATCGGACTGAGCAACAGCGGCCACTCACCTCTGCCGAACAGTCCGCTTACGAACCCTGTTACCGCAAAAATGTGCTCCCCGATATTCGCATGTTGGGGGTCTGGGATACCCTCGGCGCCGAAGGCGTGCCAATACCGGGGTTGATGACGCTCTCGGCCCGTATCGGCCAGCGCTTGGGGCGTCAGACCATCGTTCCGACGGTAAACCGGGCCCGTCAGGTAATGGCGCTGGATGAGCTGAGGGCGCCCTTTAGAGTGGCTCCCTGGCTCTGCCTGGGAAGTGAGCTGGGACAGCACCCGGAGGTGGAGCAGCTGTGGTTCGCGGGAAGCCATGCGGATGTTTGTGGCTATGGTGATCCCTATCTCGGAGATCGAAGCCTGTTGTGGATGGTAGAGGAGGCACACCAGACGGGGATGGTATTACGGCCCGAAGCCATGCAGGGATTGAGGTATCGCATCACCCGTCAGGAGCAACAGGGCGCGACCCAAACCCTGCAGAACGGGTCGCCACCACAGGTGACCCGCGAGTACAGTACCTACTACCGTTATCTGGAGCGTCTGGGTTGGCACACAGAGCAACGCCCGGTGGGCTCGCGCCAGCGGGCAGAGCGAGGTGAGGCGCCGATTCTCGGCGAGGCGGTACACCCGAGTGTAGACGCGATGGTGGGTATCAAGGGAGGCTTCTATCGCCCGGCCAATCTACTCAAGGCCTTGGCCTGCGGGCAGGTGCGTTACGCCTACGGATACCAGCCCCAGTACAGTGCCCTTTACTATCCGGACAGCGAGCGCCGGCAGGGTGAGCGCGAGTCCTGCCTGGATGTGGCAGAGCTCAATCTGGAGGGCAGCAATTATGAATGTCTGGTATTGGATCGCACCGACACCGGGTGGGGCATTCGTTGCAAGGGACCATTGCAACAAGGGGAGGTGATCAGTCTCAAGGCGTACGCCGAGCGGCGCACAGCACGAGTCATGTGGGTCCATGAAGAGCGCGCGGGAATTGCATTTGCTGCATGATTCCCGCGCGGGGGTGGTTTAGGGATCTATCCGGTGATCTTGCGCCACAATGCGCGGCTGACCATGCGTACCTTGGTGTTCAGGGGCATCCTTTTGAGGTTGGTACTGACGGCGCCGCTCGTGAAGCAGGTAGATTTGCTGTAATCGATTCGCACGTCGAGAATCACCGGACGCCCCTGATCACAAAGAGCCAACGCCTGTTGCAGGCGCTCGTCGATCTCATCGTTATTGTTTAGGGCGACATACTCGACCCCTGTTGCCATCGCCACTCCGGCGAGATTGAGTCCGGTGAGTACGGTGCAGGTCTTGCGGTTATAAGGTATCTGCTGGGCCTGGGCGATCTGCGAAAGCTCACCATCGCTGAATACCACATAGAGCGCTGCTGTGCCCAGTGAGTTTGCGGTCACTAACTCCATGCAGGTCATCATAAAGGCACCGTCGCCGATAATACCAACGACCTGTTGCGAGGGGTTAACCAGTTTGGTGGCAGTAGTGGCGGGTACCGCATAGCCCATGCAGTTGAAGTCGGTGGGGGATATAAAATGGCCCACCTTATGAATGGGCATGAGCTCGGCGGTGAGGAAAGTATGGTTGCCGTCATCGGCGACCACCCAGGCGTCGTCGTCAAGCTGCTGGCGTAGGCCACTGAAAAAACGGGCCGGATTCACCCGGTCGCCACTGTCGTGGGCGAACCACTCATCGAGGAACGCACGTTTGTTGCTGGCAATGGCATTGCGCACGCTGTTGTCTGTTGGCTTCTCCGCCAGGGCCTCGATCTGTTGTCGCAATCGGCTCAGTATCTCATTTGCGTCTCCCTCCAGAGCTACCGTCGCGGGGAAATTGTTGTTGAGCGCTTCCGGGTTGATATCAATATGAACCAACTGCTCGGGGACGGGCATACCGTAACTGCCGGTGGCGATCTCACCGAAACGGGTCCCTACGGCCAGTAAGCAATCGCAATCGGCAAATGCTTGCTGCGATGCGGGCACCGAGTGCGGCCCGAAGCTCATGCCGGTATGCAGGGGGTGGTTGGCCGGGAAGGCGCTGAGGCCTTGTAAGGTCGTCGCCACCGGAGCGTTAAGGCGCTCGGCGATGGCAATACTGTGCTCACTCGCACCCAGTGCACCCCAACCGAGGAACAAGCCGGGATTGCTGGCCTCATAAAGCAGTTTGGCGGCCCGCTCCAGCTCTGCATCGTCGATGACGGAGCGGCTGAAAGCGGCAGGTTGGTAGGTCGGTAACTCATCGACCTCCCCCAGATCCAACTGAATATTGACCGGGATTTCAACAAAGACGGGCCCCGGCTCGCCGCTGGTGGCCAGCTGATGCGCCGCGTACAGGGTGGGGATCACCTCTGCGTGGGTGGCAACCTTCCAGGTTCCTTTGGTGATCGGTGCGAGCAGGGCGTGCTGGTCCATATCGTGGAGCTGGTAGCGGTAGTCGGAGTCACTGCGAATGCCCCCTGCGATCACCAGCATGGGTATGCCGTCGAGGAAGGCTTCTCCGATACCGCTGGCGGCGTGGGTTACTCCCGCCGCGGGCACAATCAACAAGGTGCCGATATGGTCAGAGGAGCGACTGATGGCGTCGGCCATGAATGCGCCACCGCCTTCGTGAGTGACCAGAACCGGGGTGACCTGCTCCGATTTGTTGAGCTCATCGTATAGCTCGGTGTTGTGTACTCCGGGAATACCGAAGGTGTGGGTAACCCCGATCTGTTCGAGGGCGTAACGTGCCAGCCAGGCGCCAGTTTTTTTCATTATTGTTATCCGTTAGTGGTTACTGTTGTTGGGTGTTATGACCGCCCGGGTATGGCAACGGCCTTAGGGGTTGAGTGTTATCTCCTGCGCCGCATTGCGTGCGGTCAGAATACAGCCTGAGAGGAAGGTGCCCTCCAGCGAGCGGAAGCCACTGGCTCCTCCCCCTCCAAACCCGGCGGCTTCCCCGACAGCGAACAGCCCGGGGATAGCACCTCCCCTGTTATCGAGCACCCGGCTTTGCAGGTCCGTCTGTATGCCGCCGAGGCTCTTGCGGCTGATGAGGTTAAGTTTAATGGCGATCAAGGGGCCTGCAGACGGGTCGCGAAGCGGCTTGGGTTTGCAGGTACGTACACGGTCCGAGCGCCATTTGCGAGCCTGTTCTATACGGCGCAGCTGGTCGTCGTTAAAGAGTGCGCTACCCCGTTCTATGCCCGCATCATAGAGGCTAACCAGGGACTCCAGCTTGCCAGCATCGACGTAAGGCTGATCGGTCAGGCCGTTCATCTGTTCCACCAGCTCCCCGAGTTCGTCTGCCACCAAAAAGTGATCGCTTTCGGCTTGCATCTGTCGAATCAGGCGGTGATTGCCAAGCACAGTCTCTTTGAGGAATGGCAGCAGCTTGCGGTCGCGGATCTGGACGTTGTGTTCACTACCGGAGATGGCAAACTCCCTGGCGGCAATGCGCCAGTTGAGCAGTTGCCATGTCCAGGGCTTCTCCTGCTGGCTAACGCGCTGGCACAGGTAATTGGTATCGAATCCGGTCACCAACGGTTCGGGGCCGATCCGGTCGCCGCGATGATCGAGCCATAGCGCTGACTTGCAGGGGATCAGGCTCAACCCATGGCCGGGGAAATGGGGTTGGGGGTGAGGAATGCCGGCGGCATAGTTCCACATCTTGTCGAGATGGGTTAACTGCCCCCCAAGGGTGCTGACCCGATCATGAATAGTGCCGTCTGCGTAAGGGTGAGCGCCATTGAGTATCTGTGCGGGTGGCTCGCCCCAGGGACGGTACCAGTTCTGTTTGACTCGCTCGACACTACCATTTATGCCGCCGGTGGCGACCACGACCTGCTCGGCCTCAACCTGAAACGCACAGCCATCGGCCTCATTGACACCCTCACAGCCACGGCTGTGGCTGTCGCAGTGCAGCTCCGTAACACGATGGCGATGAAGAATACGAAGTTTGTCGGCATTGGGGTGCTGTTTGAGTTGGGTGATCAGGGTTTCTACCAGATGCCACCCGGTACCCCAGAGGACATGGTAGCGAGGTACCGAGTTCCCGGGAGTGTAAAGGCCTCGCTCGACCCAGTTAACCGCCGGGAAAAATTTAAGCCCCCGTCCCCGTAGCCACTCATAGACACGCTCCAGGCACTGATCGGTGTAATGCTGTGCCCAGACCTTGGGCCAGTGGTCTGCGTCACCGAAATTAGCGAAGCTGTGCCAGTCCCTCAGTGCCAGTTCGGGGGAATCGGTGATCTTCATTCTTCGTTGCTCTGGCGTGTTGACCAGCGCCATACCGCCGAACGCCCAGCGAGCCAGTCCGCCCAGCCGTTCAGGGGTATCCCGGTCAACCATAACGACTGCCTGGTTGCGCTCCAATAGCTCCAGCGCGGTAACGATGCCCGCGATGCCTCCGCCGATGACGAGGGTATGACAGCTCAGTTTGCTCATTCGGGTAGCCTGTTATTGTTTGCATCCATTCTGTGACAGACTAAGTGCTGTCGCGATAGTAAAAATAGCCTAATGAAGGATGCTGTGTGAATGATCCCGAGCTTGATGCCCTGATCGGACGTCTCTACCGTGCCACCTCCAGCGTGGAGCTGGATCGCTATCGAGGTTGGGCGTTACAACAGTTGCAGGAGGTGGTGGCCTTCGATGGGGCTGTGTGGAGCAGCGGCCATATCAGTACCATGCGCTTTCATACCCATACGTTACAGGGTGTGCCCCGGCAGTTGGCTGAGGACCTGATTCGTTTGCGAGAGATCAACCCGCTAACGGATGCGCTGCTCGACCGTCCCGGTGAGCCGATCGATATGGCGGAAGTGATCGACGATGCGGCGTTTTACCGCTCGGAGATTTATCGCGTCTGCTTTCAGCCCCGGGGTATAGAGCGCATCCTCAGCTCTCTCCACCTGGACCCCCGTAGCGGCTTGATTACCCTGCTGACGCTCTATCGCTTTCGCCGAGAGGAGGCGTTTACACAACAGGATAAGCGGGTGCAGCAGCGTATGCTGTACCACCTGCTAAATGCGGCCTCCCATAACTGCCTGTTGCACCTGGATCGGCACCAGCCGGCTAACCCGGGTAGCGTCACCGCTCTCTGCGACCAGCACGGTATCTATCACGAGGTGCAACAGGATTTTATCGATTGCATGGAACAGTGTTTTCCGGGAGAGGCGGTGAGCCGCTTGCCGTTTGAGATTGAGCGGGGAGCGGCCGAGTTGGAGAGCCAGGGATACTGCATGCAGCAGGAGCAGATTGGTGATCTTTTCTGTATCGATGTGTGGCCTCGGGGGCCATTGGATAGCTTGACGTTGCGCGAGCGGCAGGTGGTCGACGCGATCTGTCGTGGACAAACCTTCAAGGAAACTGCCCGGCAACTGGGACTGTCACCCTCAACGGTGTCCAACCATCTCTACCGGATCTACCAAAAGCTAGGGGTAACCAGCCGTAATGAACTGGCTACCCTGATGGCGCAGCAGGTTTCCTAGAGGGCGCCTGCCAGGTCTGCGGGTTCGACTCTTTTGGTGTAATCGGCGTTGATAAAGGCATAAACGATCTGGCCTTCAGTGTTGATGACATAGCTGGCGGGAACCGGCAGCTTGAAGCTGTTTTCGCCGTTATGCCCGACCACATCGATACCAAATTTATCGTAGATTCCACGGATGCTGTCGGGCAGTTCAAAGACCAATCCGAACTGGTCGGCAACGCGATTGCCCGCATCGCTGAGAACTTCAAATTCGAGGGCATTTTTTTCCGCAGTTGATAGCGAACTGTCGGGAGTTTGCGGAGAAATCGCTACTAACTGGGCACCCTTAGCCTTGAGTGCGGGAAGTGCTGCCTGCAGTGCAGCCAGCTCCAGATTGCAGTAGGGGCACCAGCCGCCGCGGTAGAAGTTGAGGACGATGGGGCCGTTTTTTAACAGGTCATAGAGCCGGACCTGCTCCCCTTTCGCGTTGGGGAGGGTCACATCTGGCAGGGAATCCCCGATCGCCAAGGCCTGAGCTTCGATGCCGGTTGCAACCAGATCACGAGTTGCGTCGTCCATCACCTGTAAAAGCTCAGCGGGAACCTTCTGCTTCTTTTGTACTTCGTAGGCGGCAATCTGCTCGGTTAAGGTGGTCATCAGTGTTGCTCCATAATGGGGACAAATAGTTTATTGAGTGATCGCTCCATTACACTCTAACGTTTGTGGATCGAATGTTCAATTATCTTGCTATACAATAGCTGTAACATCTGCGAGTGAATGGAGCGGCTTATGGCGCGCCCGATAGAGTTTGACCGTGACAGGGTGCTGGATCAGGCGATGGCCTGTTTTTGGAAAAGTGGCTTCGAGGCAACCTCGGTCGCTGATCTGGTGGCGGCCACCAACCTCAAACCTGGCAGCCTATATGCTGCGTTTACAAACAAGCAAACCCTGTTTTTGTTAACCCTGGAGCGGTACGCCGCCCAGAGCCTGCAGCGTATAGAGCATCGGTTCACCGAGGCGGCGGATGCTTTGTCGGGTATCGAGGGGTTCCTGCAGAGGCTCGGACACGATTGCAGTATTGATGACGAGGGGCGGGGATGCCTTTTGGTTAACAGTCTGCTTGAATTTGCCTCCTCCAATCCAGAGGTTCACCAGCAGATACGGATCTACCTGGATCGGGTTGAGGTGTTGTTGCGTGAGCAGATTCAGCGCGCGATGGATGCCGGCCAGTTGAGCCCTGGCCGCAGTGCGGCTGACCGGGCTACCCTGTTACTGGCGGGGATCTGGGGGATGCGTGTGATGAGTGCGCGAAGGCCAGAGCCCCAAAGTTACGCCTGTGTAACGGAGCAGTTGCTATCGGCTATTCATTAGCAGAACTGCTCCTGTAGACTTTCAATTTTTTCCTGTAGCTCCATCCACTGCTCTTCGCAGGTTTCGCTGTCGCTGCGATTTTGGGCCTGCAAGGCGAGTACCTGCTTGAGTTCCTCTCGCTGGCCCTCTTCGTAGAGCGAGCTGTCGCTCAGCCGCTGTTCGAGGCTATCCGCCTGTTGGTGCAGACTATCGAGTTGTTGTTCGAGCTTTTGCAGTTGGTTCCGCAGTGGGCTCAGTTGTTTGCGCTGCTCCGCCTGACGCCGCTTTAGCTCCTTTCGGTCCACCGGCTGCTCCCCCTGTGTAGCGCTGGGGGTGACGCTCTCCTCGCACCGTTGCCGAGCCAGCCATTCGGCATACTGGTCAAGGTCCTCTTCGTAGGGCTGTGTGCAACCGTCGCTTACCAGCCACAACTCGTCGGTGGTGTTACGAATCAGGTGGCGGTCGTGGGAGACCAGTACCATTGCGCCTTCGTGCTCCTGCAGTGCGAGGGTAAGGGCGTGTCTCATCTCCAGGTCAAGGTGGTTGGTCGGCTCATCAAGCAGCAACAGGTTGGGCTTTTGCCAGGCGATAATCGCCAGCGCGAGACGTGCTTTTTCGCCCCCTGAGAAGTGCCGGATAGTGTCGCTTGCCTGGTCGCCGCGAAAGTTGAAGCCCCCCAGAAAATCGCGCAGCTTTTGCTCTGTGGCTGCGGGTGAAATTCGCTGCAGGTGGAGCAGGGCGCTGGCGTCGTCGTCGAGACTATCGATCTGGTGCTGGGCGAAATACCCGATGCGCAGGTGTTCACCGCAGCTACGCTCGCCAGCAATCACGGCTAGCTGGCCCGCCAGGGTCTTGATCAATGTTGATTTGCCGGCCCCGTTGGGTCCTAGCAAGCCAATAGCGCTGCCGGGGTGAATACTGAGGTTGACGTTCCCCAGTATGGGCTTTTGGTCGTATCCCAGTGAAGCGCGGTCGAGGGTGATCAGGGTGGAGGAGATTTTGTCGGCTGGAGGAAAGCCAAAACTAAAGGGTGAGTCTACGTGGGCCGGGGCGATCTCTTCCATTCTTGCCAGTGCCTTGATCCGACTCTGGGCCTGGCGAGCCTTGGTCGCCTGGGCACGAAAGCGGCGTATATAGCTTTCAATATGGGCGCGCTGCTGTTGTTGCTTCTCGAAATTTGCCTGTTGCTGCGCAAGTTGTTCGGCGCGCATCATCTCGAAGGCGCTGTAGTTACCGCGGTAGAAAAAGATGTTGTGACGTTCGATATGGGCGATATGGTCGGTTACCGTATCGAGGAAATCGCGGTCGTGGGAGATCACGAGCAGCGTCCCGGGGTACTGCTTTAACCATTGCTCCAGCCACAGTATGGCGTCGAGATCGAGGTGGTTGGTGGGCTCGTCCAGTAGTAGCAGACGTGACCGACACATCAGGGTTCGCGCCAGATTGAGGCGCATACGCCAGCCACCGGAAAATTCCCGAACACTGCGGCTCAATGAATCGTTGGAGAACCCGAGGCCGCTAAGTAATTTGCTTGCACGGGTGACAGCGTTGTAACCATCAATCGCCTCGAGCTCCTCGTGCAAAGGGGCGATGCGGTCGTTGTGATGATGTTTCTCCGCGTCCGCTAGCTGCTGCTCAATGGCCCTGAGCTGCTGGTCGCCATCGATTACGTAGTCGATGGCGCTGCGCTCGAGTGCAACAATCTCCTGTGCCATGTGGGCGATATCGGCCGCGGCGGGTACCCGTACTTCGCCGCTATCAAGATGCAGTTCACCCCGTAGTAGAGCGAATAGCGAAGACTTACCGCATCCGTTCGCCCCCACCAGGCCCACATGTTGGCCGTGATGAATCGTAAGTGACGCCGCCTCCAGCAGAGGTTTTCCTCCACGGAGCAGTTCAGCCTGTTGCAATCGAATCATCGCCAGCGTTCTCAAAGGTTCTAGGGGGGATAAGGAAGCGCTCCTGCCTTACCCGATTGACGCGACCGGTAATGCTGCCATGTCGAGCATCACGGATATGGCTGCGCATTATACGATCTGGGGGCTCAATATCCAGTCAGGCGGGGAGCTACAAAACCCTAGCCCGCTTGTTGCCGGGCTTGCTCCAGTTGCTCTACCCAATCGATGAGCGGCTGCCACTCCTGTCGGTCGCGTTGGGTTCTGCGACCGCGCAGTTCATGTACACCCAGACCCAGCTCCGAGGCGGCCACATAGTTTTGGGTGTCGCGCAGTGTCGTGAGGTAGGGAATCGACAGGCAATTGAGAAAGGCCTTAAGCTTCTCCTGGCTGAGGGTGTTGCGCCGCACCCGGTTGGCTACGACGCAGATTCGCCCGGGGCGTTGCAGGTGCTCCGGGGTCAACATCAGGGTTTTGATAAAATCGGCGGCGGCGCGAATGTCGATCGATGACGGCAGTACGGGCACCAGAATAACGTCGGCCTGGCGTATCAAGGGGCGAAGGTCGGCGTCCTTGATCGCCGCAGGGGAGTCGATGATCACCTTGCGGCAATCGTCCGGCACCCGCAGTTGCCAGCTGCGGGTTTGGGAAACGCTGTGGGGACGGCAGGCATCGATACCACGAATCGCAGGTGAGTCGTCGGGGCGCTGTTTGAGCCATAACTGGCTGGACCCTTGGGGATCGTGATCGTAGAGAACGATCGAATCACCCTGCTGGGCAAAATAGGCCGCCAGATTGGTTGCGATTGTCGTTTTTCCACTACCGCCCTTGGCATTGGCGATTAACAAGCGCAAAGGCGGTTGATGCTTGTAGATAACCATAGTCCGTCCATATCCCCCGGGGGCGCTCTCCTGCACCCTGCCCTTTAGTATGGGGTATTCCAGCGCAACAGGGTAGAGGGAGAGCCAGTGCAATTTTCACAGACAAAAATTTGCGTTCACCCTGCATTTGGTCAATTATGCCCCCTTCCTAGCAGTTTTCTCCCGCATTAACAAACGGATATAAATTAATGAAACTCAGAAGCCTAGTTGCTGCAGTTGCCTTGACCACCGGCTTTTCCGGTGTTGCGATGGCCGCTGAACTTACCAGCGATGAACAAAAGCTTAGTTACAGCCTCGGTGCCATCATGGGTGAGCGCCTGAAAGCCGATTTCGAAACTCTGGATGTCAAAGCACTTGCCCAGGGTATTGAAGACGCCATTGCAGGGGGTGACATGTCACTTACTCGTGAGCAGATGGTGACCGCAATTCAGCAGGCCCAGCAGCAGGCTCAGGAGCGTGCTATGGAGTTGCAGCAGGATATGGCGCAGAAGAACCTGGAAGCGGGTAGCGACTTTCTCGCCGCCAACGGTGCCAATAAAGACGTTATGACCACCGAATCAGGCCTACAGTACAAAGTGCTGACCCCGGCTGACGGCGATAAGCCTGGCGCAGATAGCCGAGTAACGGTGCACTATGAAGGTCGTCTGCTCGACGGGACGGTTTTTGACAGCTCCTACGAGCGTGGCGAGACGACCCAGTTCGGAGTGACACAGGTGATTCCCGGTTGGACCGAAGCGCTGCAGCTGATGCCCAAAGGCTCCGTATGGGAGGTGTATATCCCACCCCAGCTCGCCTATGGACCTGGCGGTATTCCTGGCAAGATCGGCCCTAACGAGGTGCTGGTGTTCAAGGTTGAACTGGTCGATTTCGAGTAACCCGACCGGATAATAAAAAAAGAGGCCCCGGGCCTCTTTTTTTATGTGCAGGCCGATAGTGATCCCCCCTGTGGGTTGGGGAGGCGGCGATGCAACAGAGTAAGGGGCGGAGGCTACTGGTGCTTGGTCACGCCCCTTCGGATTGCGACGTTAAAGAGCCAGCTGGTAACTTAGTCCGTTCGATCCCAGAGCGCGAACTTTGTTTGTGCCGGGGTCCATTGCCAGCGCCATCACCGAAACCCCGGTCGGTTCCCACCAGCCGCGCTTGGAGAGCTGCCATTTATGACTGATCGTGCCGCTATCGATGTCGAACAGAAACACCTCCCCGCTGGTGGTGCCAAGCAATAGTTGGTTATCGCTCTCGATAAAACGCGCGGCAGAGTATGTGCTACCCCTCGTCATCAGGTCGTAGTACTTGTTCAGTTCGTGGACCACCTCGCCGCTGGCGCTATCCCAGATCACCGCTCGCCCGCTTTGAGCGGCCGTCAGCGCGTAGCGCCCGTTGGATGACAGGGCGACGGTGACCAGCTTGTTGCCGAGGTCCCAGTCCTGAAGCAGGCGGCCGCTGTTTGTGTCCCATAGCTTTGCGTGGTAATCGTCGGAGCCGCTGATCGCGAGGTTGCTATCGGGGGTGATGTCGACGCTATTAACGATATCTTCGTGCAGCAGTGTCGTTAATACCCCACCTTCGCGGATGTTGAACAGCACTACCCGGTTATCGCTTAATCCAAGCAACGCCAGCCCTCCCCGTTCGGTGAGCGCCAGATCGCGGATCTCTCCCGGAGCACTCCAGAAGCCGAGAGACTTTCCCTCGCTGATCGACCACAGCACGATGGTTCTTTGCCCGTCTGCCGTAGCCGCAACTGACCCGTCCCCGGAGATAGCGCTGGCGACGATCTCACTGGCACCGCCCGCTTTATGGTTCCAGTTAAACAGCCGTTCGCCCTGTGTCAGGTCCCACAGGCTGCCCCCGTGGACGATGGAGCCGACGACACCCTGCTTACCGTCGGTAGATAGCGCCGCCGTGTAGAAGCCTTGCAACGCCAGTTCGGTATTGCTTTCTTCCGCGCTAAAGCCGCAGCCGCCGGCTAACAGGAGGGCCGCTACAGCAGCGGTGATGGTCAGGCGCGGGGTATATCTGTTGGGACTGGCAGGCATCAACGATCCCTATGGCTGATGATGTCGCCCGTGGCAGTACGCAACGGACTCGGTGGCGATTCCTGGTTAGGATGCCACCAATTCTCGATGGGCGTCGTGAAGTGTTTCAATTAACTGATCTTCCAGACTGAAGCGCTCTTCGAGCACCTCTCCGATACGGGATAGTTCGCCAGCAAGGTCTGAGGCTAACTGTTCGCAATGCTCGGCGGTATCGTAGCGATCATTGAAGGCGACACAGATTGCGGTGATCTGTTCGATCCGTGGGTAGATGCGCTCGAGAAGCTCGATGCCCGCGTCGTCATTAAATTCGCGGGCTTCCGCTGCAAGCTGCTCGTAGACTTCGAAGTGTCCTGCGGAGGTGTAATCCAGCAGGATCTGGCAGAAGCGTTGAATTCTCACCGGCGTCGGGGTGGACTCGCTCTCCCGAAAACCGTGAATACCATTAATGTCACAGTAGAGTACGATCAGCTGTTGGCGCTCGTTCAGCCAACGGTCAATGATCTCGGATACTCCACCCCAGCGCTCCTTGGCCGATTTGCAACGTTCCAGCATGGTTCTTCCCCTGGATAGTGAGAGATAAAAGTCGCGGGGTTCCAACCCGTGATCTGTTAGGGTATGCGAGCCGGGAGAGAGGGGCAAGTGCTAAAAGGTCTAATCGTTTGACGCGGCCGCTTGACTTCACTTATTCCGGCGTCTGTCAGGAGAAAAGGCGTTCTCGGGGTCGGAATCGAAGCAGCTCGTAGAGGGAGAAGATCGCGAAGATGCTGAATGCAACAAGCGTCCAACCGGGGATGCTCAGGCCCAGGAAGACCCACTGTACCTCGGCGCAGTCGCCAGTACCGCTGAGCATAAACTCCAGTACTTCGATAAGCGGAAAACTTTCAAGCATATAATCAAGGGGGGGCGCGCAGGCAGGAACCTCTTCTGGAGGCAGGCTCTGTAGCCACAGCTGGCGAATAGCCAGTGCCATGCCACCGATGGAGGTGATCAGGCAAAGGAGGGAGTAGCGTCGGTATCCGGTCGCACCCGGGTTATGCAGGGTAGCAAGCAGAAATAGCACACCGAGTCCGATCACCACGATGCGCTGCATGATGCACAGTGGGCAGGGCTCCAGACCCATGATATGTTCCATCACCAGAGCTGTTCCGATCAGGCTTGCGCAACCGAGCGTTGCTAGCAAATACAGGATACGAGAACGAGGAAAGCTCATATAAAGGTAACTCCGGGTTTGGGCCTGCCTTGGCCAATTGAGGTGAGCATATAAGTAGTTAGCGAACCATACTAATAGCTATATATGTATAATTCAAAGGGGCTTAGTATAGAGAGTGAACGAAAACGGAACTCGTTCGCTAAGTTTTCACTGATTGTTCTACGGAGTTATCGATGCGGTATATATCATCCATTTTACTATTACTGCTACCGCTGTGGCTGGGAACAACGGTTTGGGCCGCAGAAGAAGAGGTTCAAAAGGAGCCGGCGCAGTACATCACTCTCAAGCCCTCATTTGTTGCGAGTATGGGGGCTCGTTCCTATCTGAAGGCGGATATCTCGTTACGCGCCCGCGGAGATGACACCGTCAAACAGATCGACCACCATATGCCGCTGGTGCGTGATGGGCTGGTGTTGCTATTTAGCGCGCAGACCTTCGCCGATGTTGAGGGAGCCGCCGGCCGTGAGCAGTTGCGCCAGAGTGCGCTGCAGATGTTGCAGCAGCTGTTGACGCAGGAGACCGGTAAACCACTGGTCGAGGATCTTCTGTTTACCAGCTTCGTGGTGCAGCGCTGATCTGCTGGCAGGTTCCTTAGGTCGCAGTGGTTAACTGCTGTGCCGCGAACCGTTGCAACTTGGGATAGATGCTGACAAAGGCCTCATCCAGTTCATTGTAGCGGGCATCTATTGCGGGCAGCAGCGCCAGCAGCCGTTTACCCTGCCGCACTCGGGGCGCTGTGCGTTCCAATGCGAGCTGTACGGTTCCCCGATGGTAGTAGCTATGCAAAATTCTATGGGCGCGCATCCGTGTGACAAAGCGCTGGGCGTTTTCCGGCATGAGGTGCTGATGACTCTGCAGCTCCTCATAACAGCGCTCACAGAACGTCTCAAACGCCTCGTTATAGAGTCGGTCCCAGTGCCGGGCGAGCAGGTGGTCGAAGAGGATATCGACCGCAATACCGCTGTAGCGGCGGTGCTCCTTCCCCAGCAGTAGCCGGCATTGGGTGATCTCGGTATCGCGATCGGTATGGGCATCAATCGCGCGATGCTGGCGAATGCCGGCTTCGATGGCGGGAGCGTATTTGCCGCGTAGGGGGCCCTTCACGAAGTCCCCCAGGAAGCTGCCAATGCGGTGATCCTCAAGCGCCCCCGCCAGCGCCAGATGCGCCAGGTAGTTCATGTGGGGGAGGGATCAGTTCTGGGCAAAGTAGTGCTCGAGATAGGTGTCGAACTCGACGCTGTCCTGCTGCTCTATTTGGAGTTGCTCCTGTAGTGATTGTTGCGCCAGCAGGGCCAGCTCTGCGGTCTCGTCGTCGCTCAGTTGACACGCGCTAAACGCGGAATGGTGCTTTAGCGCCGACTCGATTCCAAAGTCGATAAAGCTTTGCGAGTTCCCCTTCAACTGCGCCAGTACCTGTGCCGAGGGTGTCAGGTCAGGGTTGTCGATCTTGGCGTTCTGCGCAATGAGGCTGTTGCTATAACGCTGGGTCTCGTTGGCGCGATCAAGTAGGGAGGCTGCCCCGGCAACCTGTTCCATGAGCCTGTTGGCCCAGGCTTTGAGCTCGATCGTTTCCCCCTGGCGGATTAGTTCCAGACCGGGTCGGCGGCCCTCATTGACCACCCGTGTGTAGTTGCGGTCGAGCTCGATACACTCGGCATCTTCGATGACAGGGCTGTCGGCGAGAGCACAAAAAAGCAGAAACGAGTCGAGGAAGTGACACTGCTCGGCATCGAGCCCCAGGGGTGTAAAGGGGTTGAGGTCGAGGCAGCGAACCTCGATGTACTCGACGCCTCGGGCCGTGAGGGCGCAGACCGGCTTCTCGCCCGATTTGATCACCCGCTTGGGGCGAATACTGCTGTAGTACTCATTTTCGATCTGCAGTAGATTGGTGTTGAGTTGCAGGTAGTTTCCCTGCGCATCTTTAAGGCCGATCTTTTGGTAGGGCGCATAGGGGGTGGTGATGGCCTCGCGCAATGTTGCGGTATAGGATTCCAGACCGTTGAAACATACCTTAAGACTCGACTGGGCGTCACTTTGGTAGCCGAGGTCGCTCATGCGCAGTGAGGTGGCCCAGGGCAGGTAGAGCGTGTCTTCGTCAAGGGTTTCGAGATCGTTGGAATCCCCTTCAAGAAAACTCTTGCTGAACGCCGGCGAGGCACCGAACAGATAAATGAGAAGCCAGCTATAGCGACGAAAATTCCGAATAAGGCGGAAGTAGCCCCGTGACTGGAACTCCTGTAGCGATCCCGTTTCGCCGTTCTGTTGCTGCAGTAGTTTCCAGAAGCCTGCGGGAAGTGAAAAATTGTAGTGGATACCGGCAATGGTTTGCATCGCCTTGTTATAACGATTGGCGAGCCCTTCGCGATAGATCGCCTTCATGCGTCCAACATTGGAATCGCCGTAGTAGGCGATGGGGATATGGGCTTCCCCCTCCAGCACGCAGGGCATGCTATTGACCCACAGCATTTCATCACCCATATGGCGGTAGGTGTAGCAGTGCAGCTGGCGCAAGTGGCTCAGTGCGTCCTCGGCCTGCTCGTAAACGGGAGTAATGAACTCGAGCAGTGCTTCGGAGTAGTCGGTGGTAATGCTGGGGTGGGTCAGGGTAGAACCCAGCGCCCGGGGATGAGGGGTCTGCGCCAGCTGTGCCGACGAGGTAGCACGCAGGCTCTCCTTCTCGATCCCGTGAAGAATATGGGTCAATTGCTCGCGCGCATCCGGCTGGCTGAATAGGTGCAAAATCTGTTGCGATAGCTGGGGCAAGGCGGTCATCCTCGTGGAGGTATTTCTGGATAGTATGGGCGATTAGTCGAGCGGGAGCTAACCCGCGCGGGTACGGTCGAGATCTTGCTGGGTGATCAGGGCGAAGGTGGCGCTGGCCTTGGCGACCAGTTGTCCATCCTGCTCGATGCGGGCCTCGAGCACGGCGGTACGGGAGCCAAGGTGCAGCACCTCGCTGAAGCAATCAACGGTGCCCTCGTGTACGGGGCGGGTGTAGTTGATCTTGCTCTCGAGGGTCGCGGTGGAGTACCCATCGGGGGTACGGGAAAACAGTGCGACCCCCATGGCGGCATCTACCAACGAAAACAGCGCGCCACCGTGGGTAACGCCGTTAAAGTTGCGGGTAAAAGGCGCTGTACTCAGCTGAAGGTGGGCGGTTCCCTCGCCAACGGTGCAGTAGCGAATACCGAGGTGCTGGCTGTAGGGACTGCCCTTGATCTCGCCGCTGTCCAGTTGCTGCCGCATTGTTGCGCTCACGGGAACCACTCCTGTTGGTTGATGCGCCCATCATACGACCCGGGCGCTTAGGTGCACAGCCCCTTTAACGCTTTTTAAGGCTCTTGGCATTGGCGAACAGCTGAGCGAAGGTGCCATTGCTATCGGTTGCCTGTTTGCCCGCTGTGGGTTGGCGACCCTGGCGTTGGGTGTTGCGCCCTCGCTCGCCGCCGGTTTTACGCTCGCTGCGGGCGCCGACTTCATCATCGAGCCGCATGGAAAGAGCAATTCGCTGCCGAGGCACATCGACCTCCATCACCTTCACCTTAACGATATCCCCTGCTTTGACCACCTCGCGTGGATCCTTGACGAATTGGTGGGAGAGCGCGGAGATATGCACCAGGCCATCCTGGTGAACCCCAATGTCGACAAAGGCGCCGAAGTTGGTGACGTTGGTGACGGTACCCTCAAGTAGCATCGCTTCACGCAGATCGGTAACTTTCTCCACGCCATCGAGCAGTTGTGCCGTTTTAAACTCGGGGCGCGGATCGCGGCCGGGCTTGTCCAGCTCATCGATAATGTCGGTAACCGTTGGTACGCCAAAGCGTTCGTCGGCAAATTCCTTCGCTTTGAGGCTTCGAAGGAAAGGGCTATCGCCGATTAAACCGCGTACCTCTCGGTTGTGCTGCCGCGCAATGCGCTCTACCAGCGGGTAGGTCTCCGGGTGCACCGCGGAGGTGTCGAGAGGATTATCTCCATTGGCAATGCGCAAAAAACCGGCGGCGAGCTCGAAGGTTTTGGCGCCGAAACGGGGAACCTCTTTCAGCGCGGCCCGGTTACGGAAAGAGCCATTTTGGTCGCGGAAATCGACGATGTTATTGGCAAGGGTCTGGTTAAGGCCTGATACCCGTGCCAGCAGAGGAGCGGATGCGGTGTTCACTTCCACCCCTACGGCGTTTACGCAATCTTCAACCACCGCATCGAGGGAGCGTGCCAGCTGGCTTTGGGACACATCGTGCTGGTACTGGCCCACACCGATCGATTTGGGGTCGATCTTTACCAGTTCGGCCAGGGGGTCTTGCAGGCGGCGAGCAATGGATATGGCTCCACGAATGGTGACGTCGAGGTTGGGGAACTCCTGTGATGCAAATTCCGACGCGGAGTAGATAGAGGCGCCGGACTCGTTGACGATCACCTTCTGCACCTTTAGCTGCGGATGGGCCTTGAGCATGTCGCCGACGAACTTGTCGGTTTCCCGGCTTGCGGTGCCATTGCCGATGGCGATCAGCGAGACATCGTGTTTCTTGCACAGGGCTACCAATGTCGCTTCCGCCTCGACGATCTTCTTTTGTGGGGGGGTAGGAAAGATCGCGCCGTGATCCAACACCTTACCCGTGGCATCCACGACGGCTAGCTTGACCCCGGTGCGCAGGCCCGGATCGAGTCCGATGGTGGCTCGCTGTCCGGCCGGGGCGGCGAGTAGGAGGTCTTTGAGGTTACTGGCAAATACTTTGATCGCCTCCACCTCGGCGGCTTCACGTACCTCCCCTAACAGGTCGGTTTCCAGATGAGTGAGCAGTTTGACGCGCCATGTCCAGCGCACCACTTCACGCAACCAGCCGTCTGCCGCGCGACCCTGGTCGCTCACTTGCCAATGTTCGGCCACCATCTGCTCGCAGGGGTGGGTAGCGGTACGGTCGCTTTCGGCCCCCATGGTGAGTGCGATACTGAGGACGCCTTCGTTGCGGCCGCGGAAGATGGCGAGGGCGCGATGTGAAGGGATATTTTTAAGGGGCTCGTCGTGTTCGAAGTAGTCCTGGAACTTGGCGCCCGCTTGCTCTTTTCCGGGCGTCAGTCGTGCACTGACGGTGGCCTCCAGCTTGAGGAACTGGCGCAACTTACCGAGCAGCTCTGCGTCCTCGGAAAAGCGTTCCATCAGAATCTGCTTGGCCCCGTCCAGCGCGGCTTTGGTATCCCCAATGCCGGCATCGCTATTGAGGTAGGCGGTCGCCGTTTGCTCGGGGTCGAGGGTCGGGTCTGCCATCAAGGCGTCGGCCAAAGGCTCAAGACCCGCTTCGCGGGCAATCTGGGCTTTTGTGCGGCGCTTGGGCTTGTAAGGCAGATAGAGGTCTTCGAGCCGGTTTTTAGTATCGGCCGCGTTGATCTCGGCTTCCAGTTGGGGGGTTAGTTTCTCCTGCTCTCCCACACTCTTGAGAATCGCGGCTCGCCGCTCCTCAAGTTCGCGCAGGTAACGCAACCGCTCCTCCAGGGTTCGTAGCTGGGCGTCGTCCAGTTCACCGGTGACCTCCTTACGGTAGCGTGAGATAAAGGGCACGGTCGCGCCCTCATCCAGCAGTTGGACTGCAGCAATAACCTGTTGTGGACGGACGTTGATTTCTTCGGCAATGCGTTGGTGAATGCTTTGCATAGTCGGGGCGAGTTTTCCTGAAAGAGAGGGGCGAGAATCAAAAAAGGGGGCCGAAGCCCCCTTCTTATTGTGGCCGCTGGACTAGAGTTGCGGGCCAGCGCTGACGATCTCCTTAGAGACCTCAAATTTGCTGAAGTTGTCGATAAACTGCTGGGCCAGATCCTTAGCGGTGGCCTCGTAGGCTGCCGCATCAGACCAGGTTACGCTCGGATTCAGTAACTGGCTGTCGACGCCCTCAACCTGCTTGGGCACCTGCAAGTTGAAGATCGGCAGGGTCTCGGTTTCGGCATCGAGTAGGGCACCGCTCTGGATCGCCGAAATGACCGCGCGGGTAGTGGGAATACTGAAACGCTCGCCGCCTTTGCCGTAGGCGCCGCCGGTCCAGCCGGTATTGACCAGATAGACCTGACTCCCAAATTCCACCACACGCTTCATCAGCAGTTCGGCATAAACACCGGCGGGGCGGGGGAAGAAAGGGGCGCCGAAGCAGGTGGAGAAGGTGGACTTGAGCCCGGGGCCTGCGCCCATTTCGGTGGAGCCCACCAGCGCGGTGTAGCCGCTCAGGAAGTGATAGGCAGCGGCTTCCTTGGAAAGAATCGATACGGGCGGCAGTACCCCGGTCATGTCGCAGGTAAGGAACACGATCGCCTTGGGCTCGCCAGCGAGGTTTTCGACCACGCGCTTGTCAACGTGCTCCAGAGGATAGGCGCAGCGGCTGTTCTCGGTCAGGGAGACATCCTTGTAATCGGGCTCGCGAGTGCCGGGGTCGATCATCACGTTTTCAACGATGGCGCCAAAGCGGATCGCATTCCAGATAACCGGCTCGTTTTTCTGACTCAGGTCGATGCACTTTGCGTAGCAGCCTCCTTCGATGTTGAAGACGACCCCCTTGCCCCAGCCATGCTCATCGTCGCCGATCAGGAAGCGGTCTTCATCGGCAGACAGGGTGGTTTTACCCGTACCGGAGAGGCCGAAAAACAGGCAGGTCTGGCCATCTTCACCGACGTTGGCCGAGCAGTGCATCGGCAGTACGTCCTTGGCGGGCAAGAGGAAGTTCTGTACCGAGAACATCGCCTTTTTCATCTCGCCGGCGTAGCGCATTCCCGCTAGCAGCACCTTGCGAGCGGCGAAGTTGATAATGACGGCGCCGTCGCTGTTGGTGCCATCACGCTCGGGATCGCAGACAAAATCGGCGACGTTGAGTATCTCCCAGCCCTCTTTTTGGGCGGGATTGAACGTGTCCGGGCGTACGAAGAGGTTGCGGCCAAACAGGTTTTGCCAGGCCGTAGCGGTGGTCATCTTGACTGGCAAGTAGTGCACCTGGTCGGCACCAACGTGCAACTCCTGCACGAAAGATTCTCGCTCGGCGAGGAAGTTTGTAACACGATCCCACAGGGCATCGAATTTCTCGGCATCAAAAGGGCGGTTGATCGGCCCCCAGTGAATTTGCTCGCTGGTGCTGGGCTCGTCCACGATAAAGCGGTCCTTTGGCGAGCGACCTGTGCGAATGCCGGTCTCAACAACCAGTGATCCGTTGGCGGCCAGCTTGCCTTCACCCCGTGCAAGTGCGCGCTCAACGAGCTGCGCGGCCGTCAGATTAGTATGCGTGGTGTTACCACCAATACCCTGTGTCATATCGAATATTCCTCGTCGACCGGAGTCGATGTATCTGCAAGATTGTGGTCGTTGCGCTCCCTCTGCGGGGATTTTGACTGACCGAACCCAAAATTTAGGGCAGGCAATTATGCCAAAAAAAACGGGTCAGTGCGAAGGGGGATTTGATTGCCCCCAAAAGCGCCGCCAGAGCCCGTAACCACTAGGGCTATAAGGCGAGTGAGTACTTATTTGCAGATCAGTGCAACAGACGGCCTGGGGGGGAGTCGAATAACGCTTGTACCTGATCCTCGGCGAATAGATAGCGGGCACTGCAAAACTGGCAGTCGACTTCGATTACCGACTGTTCGGCTAGCAGCTTACGGACCTCCTGCTCGCCCAGCCCGTAGAGTGCACGGGCGGTGCGCTCCTGGGAGCAGTTGCAGTGAAAGCTGACTTCGCAGGGCTCGAACAGTCGCAGCGACTCTTCGTGGTAGAGGCGGTGAAGTAACTCATCAACCGGCAGTGTCAGCATCTCCTGCCGGGACAGGGTGTTTGCCAACAGCACGATGCGGTTCCAGTCATCGGTGACGGTGGACTCATCGCGCTCTTCGCTGCCAGGTAGTGCCTGCAGCAGGAGGCCAAACGCGGTCTCCCCGTCGGCTTGCAGCCAGAGTCGCGTTGGCAACTGCTCCGATTGCGCAAAATAGTGGCTAAAGCACTCTGCCATGGTATCACCGTCGAAAGGGACGATACCCTGATAGCGCTTACCCTGCTCCGGGTCGATGGTGATCACCAGCTGCCCGTTGGGCATTAGCTCCTGCAGTGGAAGCTCGGCGGGCTGTTGCTCGAATTGAGCGAGCGCCCGGAACTGGCGGTGATGATTGATCTCGACCATCAGCAAACTTACCGGGCCGTCGCTGCGGGCCTGCAGCGTAAGTGTGCCCTCGAATTTGAGGGTGGCGCTCAGCAATACGGCGCAAGCGCTGAGCTCTCCCAGCAGTTGATGCACCGCCGGGGGGTATTCGTGAGCGGCCAGCGCGGACCGGTAACTGTCGTCCAGGCGCACCAACTCACCGCGTATATCGGTGTCGTCGAAGATAAATCGCCGCGTAAGGTCGTGACTGCTCATGAATTACCTATACTGTTGAAGATTCCAAGCTCCTCTATATGGGAGCAGTATAGCGTTTTACAATGCCCCTTAGGCACCGTAGGCATGAATCCGTTTTCCCCGCGTGCCGGGGATGTTCGACACAGAGGAGCCCGGCGGGCAAGTGTTCGCTATGAGCCAGGATGCAGACAGTTACCATGTTACCTTTGATTCTTCGCCTATCGCGCCACCTGCTGGTTGTTTTGATGGCCTGCGGTGCTGCCGGATTGCAGGCACAGCCCAGCGAGGCCGTGAAGAGTATCACCATCGAAACCGCTCCTGTGGTGCGGGAAAAGCGCAGGATTCCGATTCGCACCAGTGGCCGGCTGGCGTACCATGCCGAAACCCGACTCGCCTTTAAAACCAGCGGTCTGGTCACCGAGGTGGCGGTTGACGTGGGGGATTATATCGAAGAGGGACAGGTGCTGGCCGCGCTGGATCTGGAGGAGTTGAACGCTCGGGTGAATTCTGCCGCCTCCAGCGTCGATCAGGCCGCTCGGGACCTGAAACGCCTCAAGGATCTGTTTAATAAAAAGGTGATTCCGTTGCAGCAGCTGGAAAATGCCCAAACTGCTTTGGATGTCGCGCAGTCGTCGCTCAATATCACCCGTTTTAACCGACGCCTGTCGGTGATCAAGGCCCCCTTTACGGGGCGAGTGTTGCAGCGCGAAGTGGAGGTTAATGAGTTGGTTAATTCGGGCACGCCGGTGTTCGTGGTTGCCGGCGAAGAGGAGGGCTGGGTGGTCAAGGTGGGGCTGGCAGATCGGGACGTGGTGCGGGTGCGCCTCGGTGATCGGGCGGAGCTGCGTATGGACCCCTATCCGGGTGAACTGCTAATAGGGACCGTGAGCCGCATCGCGGCAGCGGCAGATCAGGCAACCGGCACCTTCGAGGTAGAGATCAGCTTGCCGGCTGAAGAGCGTGAACTCCGTTCCGGGTTTGTGGTGCGGGTGGACATTCTGCCCAACAGCACCCCCGAGTACACCTTTATCCCTATTGAAGCTCTGGTCGGCGCCAATGGCCGCCTTGGGCTGGTGTTTGCCTACGACCCAAATAGTGGGCGTGTAAGCCGTCGCACGATCGATATGGTGGAGCTGGTGGATACCGAGTTAGCGGTAAGGGCGGGGTTGGAGGGGGTCAAGCGGGTCGTGACCGAGGGGGCACCCTATATGCGCGAGGGTTTGCGTGTGAAACTGGCACAGTAAGCGGGGAGCTCAGGGATGCGAATACCCCAGTTAGCAGTAAGTTACCACCAGTTCACCCTGGTGGTGGTGCTGCTGGGTGTTGTACTGGGTGTGGTGTCACTGTTGACCATGCCTCGCTCGGAAGATCCCCAGGTAACGCTGGCGATGGCCGATGTGATCGCCGCCTACCCGGGCACCACGCCCCAGGATATGGAAAAGCTGGTGGTGGATCCGGTTGAGGAAAAACTCAACAGCCTTGATGACGTTAAGGAGATTAAAACCTTTATTGAGGATGGTCTTAGTGTGACTCATATTGAGTTTCACGACCTCGAGGATCCCGAAGACTACTACGACGATGTGGTGCAGGCGATGGCGCAGGTGCGGGACCAGCTTCCCGATGATCTGTTACGCCTGGAGGCGCTGCGTATATCACCCTCAGACGTCAACATCATGATGGTGGCGCTGCTGTCTGAAACGGCCTCGTACCGCGATCTTAAGCGAATCGCCGAAAACCTAGAAACCCGTTTGGAAGCGAGTCCCGGAGTAAAGCTGGCCGATGTCTGGGCGATCCCGGACCAGCAAGTGCAGATCAGGGCCGATCTTCAAAAAATGGGGCACCTGGGTATCTCCCTCGACAATCTGCTGGTTGCGGTCGAGGCGGCGGCCGTGAATGTGCCGGGAGGCCATGTGGACGCGGGCAATCGCCGCTTTACGGTGCGCACCAGTGGCGATTTTAAAAGCATCGAGGATATTCGCAGCACTACCGTTAAGGCGATCGGCGATCATATCGTGTTTGTGGGCGATATCGCCGAGGTTCGCTTTGCCGATGCGGATCCTACCCATGAAGCCCGGGTTGATGGAAAGCGTGCGGTCCTGATTACGGTCGCCCAGCGTGATGGTACCAACATCTTTAATGTTGTTGAGGGGTTGCGGTCCACTCTGGATCGGTTTCAATCCCAGCTCCCCGATGGGGTGACCACGGCGGTGGTCTTCGACCAGACCGACAGTGTGCAGAAAATGGTCAGCGTACTAACGGGCAACCTGTTACAGGGGCTGGGTTTGGTGGGGGTGGTGGTATTGCTGGTACTGAGCATCAAGCAGAGCCTCGTCGTTGTACTGGCGATCCCAATATCGATGTTGATCGCAATTGGGTGGATCGACGTTGCTGACTTTGGTTTGCAGCAGATGACCATTGCCGGGCTGGTGATTGCGCTGGGTTTGCTGGTGGATAATGCGATCGTTATTACGGAGAACATTGGCCGCTTATTGGAAGAGGGCCAGAAGCCCCTGCAGGCGGCCATCAATGGCACCAGCCAGATGGGGTGGGCGGTAGCCAGCGGCACCGCGACAACCTTGCTGGCGTTTGTACCGATGATGATGCTGGAGGGGCCAACCGGGCAGTTTATCCGGTCACTGCCGGTTGCCGTGATACTGACCCTGATCGCCTCGCTGCTGGTGGCCCTCACCTTTACCCCCCTGCTCTCCAGCCGCCTGTTGCGAAAGCGTAAAGCGTCGGGATTTACCCTCAACCCGATTCATAAGCTGCTCGACTTGAATACCCGTTATCTGTATGGGCCGTTGCTAGCGCTATCGCTACGGTTTCCGTTACTACTGCTGGCCATTGCCTTGGGGATCTTCGCCTACAGCCTCACCTTTTTTGGGGCGGTTGGGGTCAGCCTCTTTCCCAAAGCGGAAAAGCCCCAGTTTATGGTGGATGTGCGCCCCCCCGATGGCACTAGCTACGATCATACTCGGCGCCTCGCGTTGATCGCCGAGCAGCGGTTGGTAAATCTGCCGGAGGTGAGCAGCGTCACGACCAATATTGGGCGAGGTAACCCGCGGGTTTACTATAATCTGCGCCCCAAGCGGGAGACTCCGAACTACGCACAACTGTTCGTACAGTTTCATCAGCACCAGCAGCCTCGCGTCGCGGTCGTGGTTGAGCAGTTGCGTGAAGAGCTGGGCGATGTGCCGGGAGTCGAGTTTGAGGTTAAGGAGTTTTTGCAGGGACCGCCGGTGGATGCCGCCGTGGCGATCTGGATTGTTGGTGATAGCATCGAAACCCTGAAGAGACTCAGTCAGGAGGTCGAGGCGGCTGTTGGTGCAGAGCCCGGAGCGGTGAACATCGATAATCCGACGGGTAATTACAAAACGGATATACAGGTGGGTATTAATCGGGACAAAGCCGGACTCCTGGGGATTCCCCTGGTGACGATCGACCGAACCGTACGCACCTCACTGGTGGGCAGCTCTGTGGGGAATATGCGCGATGACCTGGGTGACGAATACGATATCGTGGTCAAGCTCGCCGATAGCAACAAACCCTCTCTGGACGATTTTGACCGTGTCACGGTGACCGGCGTCAGCGGCGACACGGTTCCATTGCGCCATGTTGCCAGTATGCTGCCTGTGCCGGGCCAGGCCAGTTTCCGCCATCTCAATCTGGAGCGCACTACCCTAGTTACCGCCGACGTGGCGCGGGGTTATCAGGTGGCCGAAGTCACAGCGAACATCGCCGCAAGGCTCGATGGGCTCGAATGGCCGGCGGGTTACGGGTATCGAATCGGTGGTGAGGAGCAGCAACGGGAGGAGTCGTTTGCGGGGATTACCAAAGCCCTGTTGATTGCACTGCTGGGTATTTTTGCCGTGCTGGTGCTGCAATTCCGTTCTTTTTTGCAGCCGCTGATCGTTTTTGCCGCGATACCGTTCGCCATCATCGGGGTGATTTTTTTGCTGTTGCTGACCGGGAATACCTTTTCCTTTATGGCGTTTATCGGCTTCAGTTCCCTGGTGGGGATTGTGGTCAACAACTCCATCATTCTGGTGGATTACGCGAACCAGCTTTGTGCCAGAGGATACTCAGTGCGCGATGCGGCGCTTGAATCGGGCAAAACCCGCCTGGTGCCGATTATGCTGACCACCCTGACAACGGTGGGTGGCTTGCTGCCCCTGACGCTCTCGTCGAGCACCCTCTGGGCTCCGTTGGGATGGACTATTATCGGTGGGCTAATATCCTCTACGGTACTGACACTTTACGTCGTCCCAGTACTGTATAAATTGCTCACCTCTGAGCGGCGCGGACCAGCCCTGTGATTAGCCCTGGTCGTGAAAGTGACGGATGTCGCGGCGCTGTTTTTTGGTCGGGCGTCCTGCCGTGGCCGGGGAGTTACCTCTCAGGGCCTTGCGTTGAGCGGCGTCCTGTTCGCGCTTGCTGATGCTTTGCTCGCTCTCCCGATAGAGAAGTTGCGCCTCCGGGGCTCCGCGCCGCTGCTGGGATATCGCGACGATCTCGACCTCCCGGTCAGCCAGCCCCTGCCGGATCCGCAGCTGATCCCCTATCTTTGGCTCTTTGCCGGGTTTGGTGCGCGCGCCGTCATAATGAACCTTGCCCCCCTCAATGGCTTGCTTGGCGAGAGAGCGGGTCTTGAAAAAACGAGCCGCCCACAGCCATTTGTCGAGACGAGGCTTGGCGTCTGCGGGTTGGGTCATGTTGGGTCGCTTACTCAATGGGAAGTAGCTCGGTGAAATCGTTTACGGCGGCGAACTCTTCGGTGTCTTTGGGGCCTCGTTGGCTATCCGGGTGGCTGATGGCAATCAGCTCGGCGATGCCCCAGCGCTGCCCGCTGCGCAGAACCGGCAGGCTGTCATCGATAAACAGGCAGCGTGCTGGATCGATACCTATGTCGGCTTCGAGCGCGGGCCAGAACTCGGGATGCTCCTTGGCGAATCCATACTGGTGGGAGCTGATCATGCAGTCAAAATACTGGGCGAGGGAGGCTTTCTCGAGTTTCAGGGAGAGGCTCTGCTGGTGGGCGTTGGTGATCATCACAACGCGCTTGTCGGAACGCTGGAGCTGTTGCAGAAAGCGCTCGGCCCCTGGGCGTAAGCTGATCAGGTGAGCCAGTTCGCGCTTCATGGTGAGAAGGTTCAGGTTCAGCTCTGCTTGCCAGTAATTGAGACAATACCACTCAAGCTGGCCCATGCGGTCTTCGAAGCGACAGTATAGCTCCTCCTTTGCCTGATTCAGGGAGAGGTCATACTGCCGCGCATAATGCTCGGGTACGTGTTCCAGCCAGAAACGGTTATCAAAATGGAGATCGAGCAGGGTGCCGTCCATATCGAGCAGCACGGTATCGATGGTTTTCCAGTTAATCATGGCATCAGATTCTGTAAAGCGGTGACGAGGCAGTATACTACGGCGCAATAACGAGTGCAGAATCAGGAGAATATTTTGTCCAAACCCAAAGTGTTAGGTAGCAGGGAGGTCGCCCGCACCCGCCTGTTCCGTATCGAGGAGATGGAGTTACGTTTTAGCAATGGTGTCGAGCGTACCTACGAGCGCCTAGTGGGGTTTAACACCGGGCACGCCGCCGTGATGGTGCTGCCGCTGCTGGACGATGATCATTTTGTGATGATCGAGGAGTACGCGGCAGGCACTGAAGACTACCAGCTCACTTTGCCCAAGGGGCTGGTTGAACCCGGCGAGGCGTTGTTCGATGGAGCGAATCGGGAGCTGATGGAGGAGGCCGGCTACGGGGCAAAAAAACTGGAGTTGCTGACGGAGCTAACCCTGTCCCCGAACTATATGACCCATCGCATGAACGTCGTGGTGGCGCGGGATCTGTATGAAAAACGCCTGCAGGGCGATGAACCCGAACCCCTCGGTGTGCATATCTTTAATTTTGACCAGTTGCCCGAGCTGGTGCAGCGCCCAGAGTTTACCGAAGCGCGTGCTATGGTTGCTCTCTATATGGTCAGGGATCTGTTACGCAAGTAATCAGCGCTAGCGCTGCGAGCGCCCCAAATAACTTTTTGATGGATGTAGATATGAATACAGCAGAACTACTGTCAGCCGTGCGCCAGATCGCGATGGATGCAGGCGAGGCGATAATGCAGGTATACCAGCGGGAAGATCTTGGGGTGCAAACCAAGCAGGATGATTCGCCCCTGACCGAGGCTGACCTGGCAGCGCACCGGATTATCGTGGAGGGCTTGTCATCACTGCTGGCCGATACGCCGATCCTGTCGGAAGAGGACGCAAACATACCCTGGGAGCAGCGTCAGCAATGGCAGCGTTACTGGCTGGTGGACCCCCTCGATGGCACCAAGGAGTTTATTCACCGTAATGGCGAGTTCACGGTCAATATTGCACTGGTAGAGGATCAGCGTGCGATATTGGGGGTCGTTTATGTGCCGCCGACCCGGGTGTGTTACAGCGGTGTATCGGGTGAGGGCGCGAGCGTAGAGCGCGACGGGGTGATCACCCCCATACGAGCACGGCCTTTCGAACCCGGCAAATCGATTGTCGCGGTGGCCAGCCGCCGCCATCGGGGGGAGGATCTCCAGCACTGCCTCGACCGGCTAGCCACCCTGGGTACATTAACCGATACCAGTATGGGAAGTTCGCTAAAGTTGTGCCTGGTGGCGGAGGGTGAGGCGGATATATACCCGCGCCTGGCCCCGACCTGCGAATGGGATACGGCGGCGGCGCAGGCGGTGGTCGAAGCCGCGGGAGGCGCAGTGCTGGACGTCGATTTTAAACCGTTGCGTTACAACACCAAGGAGGCGCTGCTCAACCCCTGGTTTTACGTGGTTGGGGACCCCGCCGTTGATTGGCAACAAACCCTGCGGTCATAGTTGGTGCTCAAGGGAAGGCCTCCTGCGCCGATAACTATTCAGGGTGCGGGGGATCGGCTACCCTTATGACAACGCACGCCTTGTAGGGCAAGGGCATAAGAAAAACAACAGGAACAGTTTGGGATGCTCGATTGGTTATTAAAGCGGGGCCAGGATAGCGAGGCGAAGCAGCAGCGCGAGGAGGGCCGTGCGCTACTTAAACGACTGAGCCTACAGCACACCTTTATTGAAGTGACCCTCGAAGGCAGTGATCGCCTCTATCGCAGCCTGGTGCTGGCGGTAGAAGAGCAAAGTATCCTGATCGATGAGTTGTTCCCGGGCAGCGACGAATTACGCTTGAGTAAAGGGCGTCGCTTTGATATCGATTGCAGTGAAGGCGGCTATAACATCAGCTTTTCCTCCACCTTGATCAGTGAGGAACAAAATGATGGCATCCCCGTTTATCGACTGACGGTGCCCGACTATGTTGAGCACCATCAGCGCCGATCCGCGTTTAGGGTTAAAGTGCCCGCGGCATCGCGGATGACGGTGGTATTAAGCGGTTACGGTAGTACGTCGGTGAGTGGCGTTATCGTGGATATCTCCTCCAGTGGGGTGAGGGTCCATGTAGGCGGTTCGCGTCATGAGGGTCTGGATGCGGGTACGCTGGTTCCGGACGCGCGATTTACCCTCGAGGATGAACGCATCAAATGCCAGCTTCGCATCTGCAATAGCGCGTTCGCCCGCAGGCCTTACACCCACACGGTGCTCGGTTGTGAGCTGGTAGGGGTCGATTCGGTAACGCAGGCCAAACTGGATCGTTACATCGCATCACTGCAACGTGAGCAGCGACGCCATCACAGCCAGCAGGCGCTTGATCTGGAGTAGCGGGTAGATTAAAAGTGAAACAGGGAGATACGAAAAAGGGGAACCGCGATGCGATTCCCCTTTTCTTTGTATGGTGCCGAAGGGGAGACTCGAACTCCCACACCCGAAGATACAGCGACCTGAACACTGCGTGTCTACCAATTCCACCACTTCGGCAAGTGGGCGCAATTATATAGAGGCTTATTGTACTGTCAACCCCTCATGGGAGGGTCGATTGCAAAATAAGCGGGATGTCGATTTGCGGTTTAAGGTGGCCCAAACGCCTCGGTTTCTGCGTTTATCGAGTGACCTGATCAAGCAGCGATCGAGGTTGTGTTGATCCTGCACGGAGTCGGGTAGCGGCAACCCTCTTAGCTTCCGGTTACGAGCGCCCGGTGGATTTCGATTGCGTCGGCAATCGGCGCATGTCGATCAAGGATGCTGTTCTATCGCGGGGGGGAGCGGTACCGAGAGATAGCCATGGCGGTAGAGCCCGCTCTGGGTCACGACGCTGAACAGCAGCCAAGCGTTCAGTACGAGAATAGCGGCTTTCACCCCCCAGCCTGCGGGCTTCGCTTGTCCGCTATCGTTGGAGAAGATCCCCGTCAGCATCAGGTAAAAGCCGATCAACGGGCTGACGGAAAATGATGCCAGCAAGGCGACATATTTGTTACGGTGCAGGGGAACAGATTTATAGCTATCGTAGTGAACGGGTCGTAGCAAGCCGCTGAAGCTGAGCGGGGGGTTCTCCACGGGGGGCTGCTGAGACGCGCCCTCCTCGGGTGGAGGAGTCGTTTCGGGGCGTTGCTGATTCATGGGCTACTCCTTGCGTTTTAATTCGCGTACCGGTCCAATGTCTTCATACTAATGCTTTCGTGGTGACCGCGGGTAGTCGTAGATACCGCTATGGTGACAGGGTATTCCGCAGCGGTGCGGACAGGGAGTGGGGCGATGGTAGAAAGAAGTCTCAGGTTAGGTTCGGCGCTGGTTGTCGCCCTTTTTGTCACCCTGCATCTGGTCAACCATAGTCTGGGGCTCGTGAGCCTGCAGGCGATGGAGTCATTGCGCACTATTTTGGCCGCATTCTGGCACAGTTGGCCACTGTTGATTTTGCTCTATGGCGCCCTGTTAACCCACTTTCTACTGGCATTCGTCGCCTTTTGCCGTCGCACCACCTGGAATATGCCCTGGTGGCAGATTCTCCAGTATCTGCTTGGTTTGTGCGTTCCCCTACTGCTGATTCCCCATGTGGTCGGTGGGCGGCTGATACCTGCCCTGTTGCCAACGGTGGAGGGTGGCTATCAGTGGGCGCTGGAGACGATGGGGAATGCCGACGGACTGATGTTGAAGCAGACGCTTCTATTGCTGATCGTGTGGAGCCATTTGGCGGTGGGTTTACACTATTGGTTACGAGTCCGGGCAGGCTATCGTCGCACGATAGTTCTGTGGCAACTGCTCGCTTTGTTGTTGCCGACGCTGGCGTTATCGGGGTTTTATCGTGCTGTCGCCGATGTTGGCTGGGTCGATTTGGGAGCGCGCTGGGAGAGGGTGTCGGCCGGGTACGCGGAACCCCTCATATGGGTTGATAGAGTAAAAGAGGGGTTGGAAACACTATTTTTTGGGTTGCTATTGGGGGTGGTGCTGTACCATCTGGTGCGCGTCTACCTGCACAGCAAGCGCACGAGCATCCAGGTTGATCACCCCCAGCGTGGAACCCTAAGGGCAGCGCCGGGCATGACCCTGCTGGAACTGCTGCGCCAGCATCGCGTGCCGCACTCGTCGGTGTGCGGCGGACGGGGTCGTTGCACGACATGCCGGGTGCGAATCCGCACCGGTGGGCAGAGCCTACCGGCTAGATCCGCCGCCGAACACCGGGTACTGGAAAGTATCGGTGCGGGTGAGGATGTACGCCTGGCCTGCCAGTTGCGTGTCACGGAGTCCCTTAGCATCGAACCCCTGTTGAAGCCCGGTGGCGGGTTGCACCAGATGAATCGTCCCGGTGGTGTGGCCGGGTTTGAAAAGAGTGTGGTGGTGCTGTTTGCTGACCTGCGAGGCTCCACGGCGCTGGGGGAGCAGCGCTTGCCCTACGATGTGGTCTTTATCCTCAACCAATTCTTTGCCGAGCTAGCCGAGGCGTTGGAGCAAACGGGGGGGCACTATGCCCAGTTCAATGGCGATGGGTTGATGGCGCTATATGGTGTGGAGGGAGACTACGGACAGGCTTGCCGTGCCGGTTTGCGCGGCGCCCTCGCGATGCAGGCGGGGCTGGATAGCCTCAACCAGAAACTTGCCGATGAACTCCCGCACCCCCTAAAGATGGGGTTAGGGTTGCACTGCGGGGACGCCATCGTCGGCACGATGGGCCCCCCCGCTTCACCGATTCTGTCGGCGGTTGGGGATACAGTAAACAGCGCCGCGAGACTGGAACAATCCTGCAAGCAACTGGGTAAGACGCTGGTGGTCTCTGTGGAGCTATTACGCCAGGCAGAGGTGACCATGGCAGACGAACAGGAGTGCGTCCTGCCCCTGCGCGGAAGAGAGCAGGAGCTGGCCGTCGTGGGATTGTCCCCGGAAGATAACGGATGGGGCGAACTCCAGCGCCAGCTCGAAAGCTATCGCTGATCTATTCAGCAGACTGATAGAGCACCATTTCCCTGCTTACTGCTCGTAGGCGAAGCCCTCGCGATTGACTACATTCGGCTCAATGTGGTCTCGCCTCAGCGAGAAAACGTCCTACAGGAGGAGGTGAATGTGACGCAGTTTAATGGAAAAGTCGTACTGATTACCGGCGCGGGTAATGGCATCGGGCGTGAAGCGGCGCAACAGTTTGCGGCCCGTGGTGCCAGGTTGGCAATCAGTGATATTGATGAGCAGGCGCTGGAGTCCTGTGCACAGCGGCTGCGTTCTGGCGGCACCGAAGTGGTGTCGATGACTTGCGATGTCAGCGATTCAGGCCAGGTGCAGCGCTTTGTGCGTGAGACCGTCTCTCATTTCGGTCGTCTCGATATCGCCGTTAATAATGCCGGCGTGGAACTCAGTCATGCCAAACTGGCTGATGTGACCCTGGAAGCGTTCGATACCACCATGGCGATCAACGTACGGGGAGTTTTTCTCTGCATGCAGCAGCAGATCCCGCAGATGGTCGCCCAGGGAGGCGGGGCTATTCTTAATCTATCTTCCGTTGCCGGTTTGGGGGGGGCACCGACCATGTCCCATTACGCGGCGAGCAAACACGCGGTGATCGGGTTGACTAAGTCGGCTGCCGCCGAGTATGGCAAGGATAACGTCCGTATCAACGCGCTTTGCCCCTTTATTACTCGCACCGATATGCTTGAGCGCACCCTCGACCTGATGCCCGACCGAGAGCAGGCGTTGGTACGACTTACGGCACCGGCACCCCTGCGTCGAGCCGCCAGTGTGGAGGAGGTCGTTGCGGCCTTGTTGATGGTCTGTGACCCCCACAACAGCTTTATGACCGGCGCCGAAATCAAGGTGGATGGCGGCTTTACGGCGGTTTAGCCTCGTTGGGCCAGCGCCTGGCGAATGCGGGATACCGCCTCCTCTAACGTCGCCCGTGGGCAGCCGAAATTCAGGCGCATAAATTTCGAATCCCCAAAGTCTGCTCCCGGTGACAGGCCAACTCCGGCGTGTTCAAAAAAACCTCCAGGGTCTGTTAGCTCCAGCCCGGAGATATCGATCCAGGCAAGGTAGGTTGCCTCGAACGGGTGCAGGTGCATACCCGGGATGCGGTTGATCTCCTCAATCAGGTAATCCCTGTTGCCACGCAGGTAGTCGAGCTGCTGCATGCTCCATTGTTCACTATCACGATAGGCAGCCAGTGCGGCGGTTAGGCCCAGCAGGTTGACCTCGGGCACAATACCTTGCATCACCCGGCGGAAGTGGTTGCGCAAGCTGGCGTCAGGAATGATTGCGAAAGCGCAGGCGAGTCCGGCGATATTGTAGGTTTTACTGGGGGCCATCAGGGTGATGGTGCGCTTTGCCAGCTTGCTATCCAGTGACGCCACCGGAATGTGTTGAATCTCGGGGTCTAAAATCAGGTCGCAGTGGATCTCATCACTGCACAGAATCAGGTCGTGGCGTTCGCAGATCTCCAGTAAACGCTGTAGCTCCTCCTTGCGGTAACAGGTGCCGCCCGGGTTGTGTGGGTTGCAAAAAAGCAGCAGCTTGCAAGCCGGGGTGATCGCCTCTTCGAGGGCATCGAGGTCCATCACCCAACGCGTGCCCTGAAGTACCATCGGTATGGTCGTTGACTGGCGCTCAGACAGGGTGGGTGCCGACATGAACGGTGGATAGACCGGCTTGGGGCTAAGCACAGCACTACCGGAGTGGCCGGTTGCACGACACGCAATGTTGAGTCCGCTCACCATACCGGGCATCCATACCAGCCAGTCGGGCTGGATGGGCCATTGGTAGCGTTTCTGGAGTCGGGTCTGCACAGTATCGACCAGCTCTTTCGAGACCAGGGTGTAGCCAAAAACGCCGTGCTCAATGCGTTGGTGCAGCGCCTCAATAATGGCAGGGGATGCCATGAAATCGGTATCGGCGACCCAGAGAGGAAGAATATCCTGTGTCCGGTATTTATCCCATTTGAGGCTATGGGTGCTGCGCCGGTCGACCGGGCGGTCAAAATCACTCATGCAGAATTTCCCTAATCGTGTGGAGCGGTTGTGCGACAAACACAGTCGGAGGGCTATGGTAATCCGTTGTGCGGTTTCCGGCTAGCGGCAGTCGAACCCACGGGGCGGCTTTTTTGTGCTTGAATTGGATCATCGCAAGCGTCATTGCCATGGAGATGTGTATGTACCGCAGAGGGTTCTATGGAGGGGGATGGATCGCTTTACTGTGGTCGTTGTTGTACGCCGGGAATTGTGTGTCAGCGGAGGTGACGCTGGGGGTGCGCACGAGCATTGCTCCCTGGGCTATTGAGGCAAGCGACAGGGGTATCGAGCTAGATATTGTGCGCCAGGCGCTGGCCTATCGGGGGCACAGCCTGAAACCGGTGTACCTGCCGTTCACCCGTTTGAAGCAACAGTTGGAAACCGGTGCAATCGACGGAGTATTGCTATCTATTGAATCATTGGGGCTCGAGGGCGTTTACTGGTCGGACTCACATGTCGTGTTCCAGAATGTGGCGGTCACGCTGGCCGAGCATGGTTTCGAGCTGGGAAACGTAGAGAGTCTTGCCAGCCGCAGTCTCTCCATTGTGGCGTTTCCCAATGCCCGGGTGTTGTTGGGACCAGCATTCAGTAACGCAGTCGATGAGGCCGACACCTATCAGGAGATCACCAACCAGTTTTCCCAGGTCAGGATGCTGTACCGAAAAAGGGTTGAGCTGATTGTGCTCGAACGCAGCATCTTCGAGTATTACAGTCAGCAGGCGCGGCGGGCGGGAGATACGCTATCAGAGGTGACTATCTACCCTCTCTTTAAGCCCATTCACTACAAGGTCTCGTTCCGCTACCCCGGGATACGGGATGATTTCAATGCGGGTCTGCAAGCCCTGCGCGATAGTGGCCATTACCAGAAAATCGTCGATAGCTACCTAAAGCCTTAGGCCAGAGTGTAAATGGAGCCGTAACTTCCCGTGTTATCGCTGTTGCCGCCTGCGGGTTACGGGTAAGGTAGGAGGGGTTCATTGGGCCATGTAACGCGGAGAGAGTAGGTATGAAAGTAGGGCTCGCCTTATCTGTTTTGGCGCTAGGGTTCTCGTGGCCGCTGCTGGCGAAAGAGCTTGAAAGTGAAACGTTTTTTCCTCAGCAGATGGATGCAGGTCAGTTATTGATGCAGTGTTCGTCGAGTTCCATGACCCCCTCCGGAAGGAAGCGCCAGCGTTATTGCGATGGTTTCGTCAGCGGCGTTGAGGAGACCCTGCGCCTGGCGGATCAACGGCACAACAAGACAACCCTGTGTGTGAAGGCGGGGGTCAAGGCCCGAGAGTTAAGCAAAGCTTATGTAAGCTACGCCAATAGCCATAAAACGGATTTGGAAAAACCCGCAGCGGCTGTAGTGATGGATGCGTTGAACGCTTCCTTTCCCTGCCCCTGATAATGAGGTGACCGGCATTAGCAATCGGCGCAGTTTTTTTTCCGGGTGTCGGAGCAATTACAGTCCGCTCAGCGTCATAATCAAGATGGTGTCATGCTCTGTTTCGATATCGACCATTTTAAACGCATCAATGATACCTATGGTCACGGCTGCGGTGACGCCGTGCTGCGGGAACTGCCCACACTGATCTCCGACTGTGTTCGCCCCTATGACCTGTTCGGGCGTATCGGAGGCGAGGAGTTTGCGGTCTATATTGGGGATGCCGACCCTGTCTATGGATTGACTATCGCCGAGCGCATATTGCACCGCATTGAAGCCCACGATTTTGGTCCGCCATCGGTGGACCCTGTGGTGACGGTGTCTATCGGGATGGCGCAAACAGAGGGAAAATATGACCTCGAACAGTTGATGCACGACGCAGATGTGGCACTCTACCGGGCGAAGAGTTGTGGACGAAACTGTGTCTGTATCTCGGGCCAGGCGTGCCGGGATCCGGACTAATAGCCTGGCCCAGAGCCAGCATGTTTTTAAGGAGTGGTGGATGAGTATACCGATAGCCGAGGTGAACTATGGTCCCCTGGCCCCGCTGCTGGGCGTCTGGCGGGGAGATTGCGGAATGGATCGGTCTCCCGAGCCCGATGGCGTCGAGCAGAACCCCTATTATGAAACCCTGGTGTTTGAAGCGGCGGGTTCGACCAGCAATGCCGAGGAGCAAGAGCTGGTGGCACTACGCTACCATCTGCAGGTGAACCGCAAGGGTGATGATAAAGCGATCCATAACGAAACCGGTTACTGGATGTGGGAGTCGGCCACGGGGCTGGTGATGTTGTCGTTTTGCATACCACGGGGCTTAAGTGTGCTGGCCGGAGGCGCGCTCAACGAGGAGGGCTCCTTCGAGGTGCGAGCGGCGCAGGATGATCCTCAGTGGGGTATTGTGCAATCGCCCTTTATGCAGCAGAAAGCCACCACAACCGCCTTCGAACGCAGTCTTCGTCTCGATGGATATGAGCTGGTTTACGAGCAGACGATGTTGCTGGATATTTACGGTTCGAACTTTGAGCATACCGATAGCAATCGACTGCAGCGCTGCACCTGATTGTTCCGTTGAAATTAAAAAGGCACCCGAAGGTGCCTTTTTAATCTGGGGTGCGGGCGCTCCTAGAGCTTAAAGCTCTTCACCACCCGATCCAGCTCACGGAAGCGTTCCAGCAGCTCCTCGGCCGCATGGGCCGACTGCTGTGCTTGTTGCAGGGTGCCGTCGGAGACCTCCCGGATCTGGTGGATGTTGCGACTCACATCGCTGCTGACTGCGCACTGCTCCTCCGCTGCCGTCGCCACCTGGTCGTTGAGCAGATTGATCTCCGATACCTTGGTGGTGATCTGGTGCAGCGCCTGAACCGTCTGGGCCACCTTATCGACACTACTGTCGGCTTTCGAGCTGGCCTGATTCATGTAGTTAACCAGTGAATCGGATTCACTCTGCAGCTGCTGAATCATCGACTCGATCTCATCGGTGCTTGAGTGGGTGCGCTGGGACAGGGTGCGCACCTCGTCGGCCACGACCGCAAATCCTCGTCCGGACTCCCCCGCCCGCGCGGCTTCAATAGCTGCGTTCAAGGCTAGCAAGTTGGTTTGTTCGGCGATGGTCTTGATCACGACCAGCACCGAACCCACGTTGTTGCAGCGCTCACCCAGGTTGCGGGAGACATCTTCGAGCTTGCCGAGAACCTGCTGCAGGTCGTTGATCTCTGCGGTGGCAACGGTAGAGAGCCGGTCAGCTTCGCCGGCGGCTTCATCTGCTTCGTTGGAGTTTTGGGCGGTTTGCTCGGCGCTGCGTTGCAGCTCCTGGGAGGTTGCCTCCATCTCTTCGATCGCAGCGGCGACGACTTCGGTATCCTGATGCTCGCGATTGGTGGCTTCCTGCGTGGCTTGGGCCAGTTCCGCGATCTGGGTTGAGGCACCGCTGATATGGGTGGTGGCATCGGCCACTTTGCTGAGACTGGAGTGGAACGCTTCCAGCATGCGGTTCATGGAGTGACTGAGACTGCCCAGCTGGTCGGTGCTGCGGTAGCTGATGCGTTTGACCAGGTCAAAGTTGTCGGTAATCTCCTGCAGCTCCTGGTCCATCTGCTCTACGGGTTGGGTCACGCTGCGTCGTGCAAACCAGACCAGTGCAGCGAAGGAGAGAATAAAGATAAGTACCTGTACCAATGTGGTTTCGGTAACACTGCTGGCGATATGGTCGTTGACGGCGGTGAGGTCATAACTGATACGGACCGCCCCGAGAATTTCGCCAATTTTTGCACCATCCTCCTCGTGGCAGGACATGCAGAAGCTGCCACGGTACTCCTCCAGTGCGGGTACAGGACGGATATGGGTGAAAACTTCGTTGCCATCGACGATGCTGATTTCGTTGATGGTCTCCCCCGCCATGGCGCGCCGGTCGAGATCGTCAACGACTTTTTGGTCAGGGTTGCCCTGCCCATATTTTTCATTGATACGGTCGGCGCGGATCATGCGCGCTTCGACGATACCCTCCTCGGCCATGAGCTTTTCCTGCACGATTTCGCGCAGCCCCATCTCGCCCAAATCCATCAGGATATTGATTTGATCGATATAGGAGTTGGCTGCAACCTGTACTTTCTCGGCCGCGAGGTCGTGTCCCAGCCGGCTTTGCCCGCTTTGGGTTTGGTAAATGGCGGTGCCCAGAATGATCAGGAAGATCACCAGTAAGGGCGCAAAAATTTTGGCTTGAAGGCTTTGATGTAACTTCATGGCGGTCCCTGCGAATTACGTTATGGTGCACGGGGAGATGGTTAGTCCCACTCTAGGCACCTTTCCCCTGCGAGGATATAAGTAGATTTACGGCCGTTGTTGCGCAAACTTCAATGTTTATATCTCCAGCGCTTTATTATCCGCTAATCGAATAAAACCCGGTGTTGATCTGCCGCAATACCGAGCCCTGAGCTTTATCCCGCCGAGTTTATCAGCAATTACCCCATACCGTCTGTTTTGTGCCCGTGCAGGGGCGAGCCATTGGGGGGCGGCCCTCCCTAGGCGTTGGCGATTGGGAGTAGCTCAGGACTATTGTTTACGGTTGGCCGGCATGACGCTCGATAATCGCGGGGATATCGCCCCCCTCGTAACCACGACGAAGCGCTTTGTTGAACCGTTCCAGCAAGGCGGGGTCGTAGCTTCCCTTGAGCACGCCCAGATAGTTGGGGTCGCGCCGAAAGGGTCGGTCCAGGGGAACAAACAGGTGACGGTTTTGCCAGAGCTGGGGATCTTCGCGTAGGGAGTTCATTAAGCCGGCGGCGCCCGACCCGATTAGCGCAATGTCGCTGCGACCGTAGAATAGGAGCTTGAGTCGATGAGTCGCGTTGTTGTCCTCGATCAGGGTGAATTTTCTCTGCTGGCGGGCGAGGTCAAACTGATCGCCATAGGAGCCATCACGTACCGCGCCAACACGCTTGCCGTAGAGGGATTCGATTCCTGTGTAGGAGAATTCGTTGCCTTTCATCACCACCAGCAATATATCTTCGTTATAGATCACCTCGGAGTAATCGTAGCGTTGCAATCGCTCCTCGTTTTTGGAGAAACCGACAATGGCGCCGGTGCCGCGTTCTGCCATCAGGTAGGCCCGGGCCCAGGGGTAGAGCAGGTACTGGTAGCTATCCCCGGTCTCGCGCTGAACATAATCAAGGATGTCGATCAGTACGCCTTTAGGTGTTTCCTCTTCAAGGTAAATTTTAGGGTTTTCGGTGGCGTCTCCGATGATAATCCAGTTGTCGGCGCTCAGGGTTGTCGATACCACCAGGCAGATACCAACCGCTAGCGCTCGTATCAAAGATGCAACTGTTTCCATGGACGGTTTTTCACCTGCCTGCGGCGTTGGTCGTAGTACTAATCATAGGCAAGATATGGCGGACTAACCACGTCAGGGTAAGTGGGGTGAACGAAGTGGCCGGAGGGGGCTGCGAAGGGTGGGGACCAGAAGCAGGGTGCCATGGGGCGCGATCCAACCCCGCTATGCCAGAGGCTGATTCCTGAGCTGGAGGGCGACGGGGTGCTTCCTAGTCGAGCCGCCGCAAGTAGCGTCGTTCCGGGCGCCCGACACTGCCGTAGCTGACGCTGGCCTCGAGCTCGGCACAGCTTACCAGATGCTCCAGATAGCGCCGCGCCGTGGTGCGGCTGGCGCCGATGCGTTCACCGACCTGCTCCGCGCTCAGGGGGGCGGTGCTTTGGCCACACTCCGTACGCACTCGATCCAGGGTCAGCGGGTCTATTCCTTTGGGCAGCCGCTCTTTGGCAGAGGGTAGCTCGGTACCGGCACGGGGGAGCAGGCGGTCTACATGGCTCTGTTCCAGAGACTGCATCCCACGCAGTCGGCTGAGGTGTGCCGCGTAATTATGCAGGGCCTCCTGCAAGCGCTCAAATACCAATGGTTTAAGGATGTAATCGAACACCCCCGCGCGCAGGGCTTCTCGCAGGGTATCAACCTCCTTGGCGGCGGTGATCAGGATGACATCGGTGGCGCAATTGGTGGCCCGTAGCCGGCGCAGCAAGTCGAGCCCGGTGCCAGTGGGGAACTGTACATCCAGCAACAGCAGCTCCGGTTGAATCACCTCCACCAGGTCCTGGGCCTCTTCCAGACCGTGAGCGATGCCGGCCAGCTCAAAACCATCGATACGCTCCAGAAAGCGGCGCTGAATCTCCGCAATTTGTGGGTCGTCTTCGGCGATAATGACTCGAATAGGTGACTGCATGGGGACATCATCGGATAGTTGCCCTGTAGATTCAATTGCCATCGTTGCCCTCGCCCTGGATGTGGGTGCGGGTCTCTTTGGGCAGGTAGAGAGTAAAACGGCTGCCCCCATCATCGCCAGGCTCCACCGTGAGGTGGCCCTCCAGGCGTTCGACCAGGTTGCGCACCAGGTGCAGGCCCAGGCCATGCCCCTCCGTTTGCTTGCTGGTAAACCCCTTCTCGAAAATTCTGGGTAGCTCCTCTTCGCTGATGCCGGGGCCCTGATCCTCAATTTCGAAGATCAGGTCGTTGCCCAGGTCGGTCATGGTGAGTCCGATATCACCGCCGGCACCTCGGTGCGCCAGCGTCGCCTCCATGGCGTTGTCCAGCAGGTTGCCGACGATGCTTACCAGCAGCTCCCGCGGCAGTCGTTCGGGAAGCGCGGCCATCTGACTCTCCGGGTCGATTTTGAGGCTGAGCCCCAGTTCGCGCGCGCGGTTGTACTTGCCCAGCAAGCAACCCGCCAGCTGGGGGTCGGGCACCGCTTCGACCAGCAAATGCAGCAACGCCTGGTGGCTTTGGGTTTCCTGTCCGATCAGCGCCAGCGCTTCGTCGAAGGCGCCTAATTGAATGAGCCCGGAGATGGTGTGCAGCTTATTGGAATACTCGTGGGACTGGCTGCGCAGGCTTTCGGCGTACTGCTGTATGTGGCTGAGTTTGTGAGTCAGCAGGTCGAGTTCATCCTTGCGCCGAAAACTGGACACCACCCCGGTAATTTCGGTTCCGCGCAAAACCGGCAGCCGGTTAACGATCAGGTTGCGGTTTTCCAGCCACACCTCGTGGTCGAACTGGGGGGTGCCACTTTGCAGCACATCGAGCATATGGCTTTCGGGAAGCACCTCCTGAATGGAGCGTCCGGTCAAAGCGGTTTCGTCGTCGATACCCAGGAGCCGCGCGGCGGTGCGGTTAAAGGTAGTGATCTCCCCCTCGGCGTTGATGGCGATGATACCTTCGCGCACGGATTCTAGGGTGGCATTGCGCTCCTCAAACAGGCGCGCGATCTGTTCCGGTTCGAGACCGAATATCGCCCGCTTGAAGTGGGTGGCAAACCAGATAGCTGTCGCCACGCTGAGCAGGAAGGCCAGCGCCATCACCGAGATCAGTGTGGTGCGGTAGCGTCCGATCACCTCCTGCACCGAATCGAGCAGGTAGCCGACGGACACGATGCCGATCACCTCCTCGCCGCTGGGATCATAGACCGGCGCCTTGCCTCGCATGGTAAAGCCCATACTGCCCAACGCCTTCGATAAGTAGGGTCGGCCGTGCACCAGGGCGGGGGCGTTATCGTCGCCATCGTCGTCGATCATGGAGCGACCGATGCGTTTGGGGTTGGGGTGCGCCAAGCGAATGCCTTCGCGGTCCCCGATCACCACAAAGCGGGCGCCAGTGCCTTCGGCAAACACCTGGCTCATGGGTTGCAAATGGGCGCTATCACGGTTGCGTACCCCCTCGACCACCTGTGGAGCCAGGGCGATGGTTTTGGCGACATCCAGTGCCCGTTGACCGATCTGATCTTCGAGAGAAACGCTGATGTAGTGCAGTGCAAAGGCGCCGATAAGACTGGTGGGCAGCAATGCAATGAGCCCGAGCACCAGCACCATACGGGTTTTGAGTTTAAATTTGCGCAGCGATAGCACCGGGCAGGCTCTCCAGATTTTTTGTTTGATGTTAGGGCCGGGCCTTCGCCAACGCCCGTGAACATTATGCACAAAATGATGTTTAGGTTTTTAAAAGCCTTTAATACCGCAAGCTGTGCAGGGCTTTGTTGTTGGGTCTAAGGTTGGTGGCAGCGAGAACTTGCTGGTTCGAGCCGGCAGTAAAAAAATAGCTGAATAACACCTAAAACAATAATGAGGATATCCCTATGTTGAGTTTATTTAAGCGCAAGCCTGTCACCCTGTTGGCTGCCACCCTGGCCGCCTGTGTTAGCGCCGGAGCAGCCCTGGCTGCGCCTATCGAAGAGAAGGTGCACTTCCTGATCCCCGGTGGCGCCGGTGGTGGCTGGGATGGCACCGCACGAGGTGTCGGTGAAGCCCTCTCCAAGTCAGGCCTGGCGGGTACGGTTTCGTACGAGAATATGTCCGGTGGCGGCGGCGGTAAAGCCATCGCGCACCTGATCGAAACCGCGGACCAGAACCATGGCACCTTGATGGTGAACTCTACCCCCATTGTTATCCGCTCCCTATCGAAAGTATTTCCGCAGTCATTCCGTGACCTGACCCCGGTGGCGGCGACCATCGGTGATTTTGGTGCCTTCATTGTGGCCAAGGATTCCCCCTACACCAGCTTCACACAGGTAGCGGATGCTTACCTTAAAAATCCACGCTCGGTCAGCATTGCTGGCGGCTCGGCTCGCGGTAGTATGGACCACCTGGTCGCGGCGCTGGCGTTCAAGGCCGCCGGTGGCGATCCGCGTAAAGTTAAATATGTGCCGTACGATGCGGGTGGTAAAGCGATGGCCGGATTGCTGTCGGGTGAAAGTGACGTGCTTTCAACAGGCCTGAGCGAGGCATTGGCGATGGCTGAAGCCGGGCAGGTACGCATTCTTGTTATGACCGGGGATGAGCGCTCTGACGCCGCCGCCGACGTGCCTACCCTGAAAGAGCTTGGCTACGATGCCAGCTTTGTTAACTGGCGTGGATTTTTCGGCGCGCCTGGCCTGTCCGCAGAGGAAGCGGCGCGCTTTGAGAAAATGTTGGGCGAGATGTACGCCACCCCCGAGTGGAAAGAGGTTCGGGCGCGCTATGGCTGGACCGAAATCTACAAGCCGGGTGCCGAGTTTGTCTCTTTCCTGGAAAGTCAGGAGCAGGTTGTAGGCGACCTGATGCGCGAGTTGGGCTTTCTGAAGTAAGCGGTTTCTCCCCCTGAACTCCCACCCTGCAGGTGGGAGTTTTGCTTAAACATGCGGGCAGTAGGCTCGCCCTGGAAAATACTATGATCATGACCAAAGACCGTATCGGTGGCTTGGTGTTTCTGTGCCTGTCGATCGCCTATGGCTACTACACGACCCTGATCCCCCTGCTGCCGGGTGACGAGTTTGAGCCTTTTACCGCTCAAAGCTTGCCGAGCGCGCTGGCGGCAATGGGGTGCATTCTCTCTTTCCTGATGCTGGTGTCGTCCCGTGGTGGCCCCGACCAAGCCGTTGAGCTGCAGGGCCTCGATTTTATCCTGGTCGCCAAGTTGCTGGCATTGGTCGTCGCTTTTGCCCTGGCCCTTGGCTGGGTTGGTTTTTTGATATCAACCATCTTTTTCCTGATGGGGGGCTATTACCTGCTGGGTGAGCACCGCATCAAGATCCTGCTGTTGGCCTCGGTGCCCTTCGCGGTCGGTATCTGGCTGGTGTTGGCGAAACTGTTGGGGGTGTACCTGGCTCCCGGTCGCCTATTTACGATGTTTTGGGGAGCCTGAGTCATGCTAGATGGAATAGTTACCGGTCTCTCCACCGCGGTGATGCCCTTTAACCTGATGATGGTGTTCGTCGGCTGTTTTGCCGGCACCTTTATTGGCATGTTGCCAGGGTTGGGGCCGATCTCGGCGGTGGCACTGATGATCCCGATCACCTTCGGGCTCGACCCCTCCTCCGGCATGATTCTGATGGCCGGGGTTTACTATGGCGCCGTTTTTGGGGGCTCGACCTCCTCTATCCTGATCAATGCGCCGGGTTGCGCCAGTACCGTGGTGACCGCTTTTGACGGTTACCCGCTGGCCCAGCAGAAACAAGCCGGAAAGGCGTTGGCACTGGCGGCATACTCCTCGTTTACCGGAGGCACCGTGGGAGCCATCATGCTGCTGGTGGCGGCCCCTGCGTTAGCGTCGGTGTCATTAAGTTTTCAGTCGACCGACTATTTCGCGTTGATGGTGCTGGGGTTGACGGCGGTAGCGGCCTTCTCCGGCAAGGGGCAGGTACTCAAAGCGTTGATGATGACCGTATTTGGTTTGATGATTGCCACGGTGGGTGTCGATGTGATGTCCGGTGCGCCGCGCTTTACCTTTAACTCCCTGGATCTGGTCGATGGCGTTAGCTTCCTGCTACTGGCGATGGCGACATTCGCGCTTACCGAAGTGGTGATGACGGTGTTAAGGGGAGAGCATCGCCAGCAAGAGGCGAAGATGGATATGAGCGAGCTTGGCAGTATGAAGCTGAGCAAGGAGGAGGTGAAAGAGATCGCCCCCACCGTCGCCCGCTCCTCGGTGTTCGGATTTCTGGTCGGTGTGTTACCCGGCGCGGGGGCGACCATTGCCTCGTTTCTGGCCTACGGTTTCGAGCGCAATATTGCCTCTGCCAAGCAGAAATTGCAGTTTGGAAAAGGCTCTCTACGCGGCCTGGCGGCACCGGAATCGGCTAATAACGCCGCCTCTACGGGATCCTTTGTACCCCTGTTGACCCTCGGCATACCGGGCTCTGGCACCACGGCCATTATGCTGGGCGCGCTGATCTCCTACGGCATTCAACCGGGCCCCCGCCTGTTTGTCGATAACCCGGAGGTGTTCTGGTCGGTCATTATTTCGATGTATCTCGGCAACGTGGTGCTGCTGATCCTCAACTTACCGTTGATACCCTATATCTCGCGGTTACTGGTCATCCCCCGGCCGATTCTGATCCCCTTGATTCTTTTCTTTTCCATCACCGGGGTTTATCTGGTGAGTTTTAACAGCTTCGATATCCACATGATGGTGTTTATCACGATCGCCGCCATTGGGCTCAAACTGCTCGACTTCCCCATGGCACCGATGCTGCTTGGATTTATTCTCGGCGACATGATGGAGCGTAACCTGAGTCGCGCGCTCACCCTGTCCGATGGAAGTTTTGCATTCCTATGGGAGCGTCCGCTGACACTGGGCATTATGCTGCTGGCGCTGGTGGTCCTGTTGCTGCCTCTACTGAGTCGGCTGCTTGGGACTCGAACCCCAGCCCAAGGCATGGAAAAAGCGGCGAGCAGGGGTGATGGCGGCTGATACCCAGGCCCGGGCGCATCGCAAGCGGTCTTCGCCTCCCTGACTGTGCGATCTGTCTCAAACGGGGTTGTCCCCCCGTCTGCCGGAAGCGGAGGTCAGGTGCTAAACTCAGGCGCCTGATCTCCCCCTGGTTGCCCAACGGAACTTCCATGCTCGATACCATCAACCGCAAGATTCTGATTGCCCTGCAGGAAAATGCTCGTATCTCTTTTGCCAAACTTGGTGAACGAGTGCATCTTTCGGCACCGGCGGTGGCGGAGCGGGTTCGCAAAATGGAGGCGGCGGGGGTTATTCGCGGTTACGGAGTGCAGGTGGATCTCGACAAGCTGGGCTACCCGATCGTCGCGCTGGTCCAGTGCAAGGTGTTTCGGTCCAAGGAGCAAGCGTTGAAGACCCTGATACTGGAGCGGGATGAGGTGATTGAGTGTTATAACGTCACCGGTGAGCAAGCCTTTATTCTCAAGCTGGCGGTGAAGTCTTTGGCACTGCTGGATGAGGTTCTCGAAGAGATCTGCGCTCTTAGCGATACCAATACCATGGTGGTACTCAAGGAGCCGGTACACCGAGCACTGCCTGGCAGTTTCAGGTAGCGCCCCCCCGGGGAACCTTTCACCAGCTTTGTTTTTTCAGGGATAACTACCCCTCGCCCTCGGTGGCCAACGCCCGCTGGCGTCCTGTGGGCCATTGGCTAACCAGCATTCCCATGAGCATCAGGCAACATCCCAGCAACTGTTTGCTGCCCATGCTTTCGCCCAATAGCATCCAACCCCCAATGACGGCAAATATCGCTTCGGTAGAGAGGATCAGTGCGGTGACGCTGGGTTCCACTTTGCGCTGGGCGATGATTTGCAGGGTACAGGCGATACCACTGGAGGCGATGCCTGCGTAGAGAAGGGGCATCCAGGCGGCCTGGAAACCTTGCATTGTTGGTGTCTCGGTCGTTATCGCGAACAGCATCGCCAATAGGGCCGCAACCGCAAACTGGCAGATAGAGAGGCTGATAGCATCGACTTTGCGGGACAGCCAACCGATGATCAGTACATGGGCGGTCCAGAACAGGGCACCGACCAGCTCCAGCATATCGCCATAGTTCACCTTGAACTCGGGACCGATGGTAAGGCTGTAGAGGCCCAGCACCGCGAGTAACACCCCGATCCAGGTCTGCGGATTGGTGCTCTGGCCGAGCAGGGTACCGACAATCGGCACCATGACGATATACATACCGGTAATGAAGCCCGCATTTCCTGCGGTGGTGTGCAGTAGGCCGATCTGCTGGAAGGTAAAGCCGCCAAACATTACGCAACCTGCCAACAGGCCCCCGATCCACAACGTACGGCCATGGGGCATCTTGCCGCGACTCATTACTAACCAAAGCGGAATCAGTGATATCGCCCCCAGTACGAAGCGGGCGGCATTAAAGCTGTGGGGTTCCAGGTAATCCATGCCGGCGCTCTGGGCGACGAAGGCAAATCCCCAGATGGCCGCAACACTGATCAGCAACAGATGGGAGCGAGAGATAGCAAGCACGATGTCGTATCCTGTAGTCGGTAAGATGTGATAAAGGTGTCTATTGTAGAGGGGAGCGCTGGGGCTGTGGCAGAGATATGCTTAAGAATCGATGGCGATGCTCGGCAAAAAATGCCTTAAACGAAAGGTTTTGCTTAATAAAGCAAAGCGGTAGTCAGTTTGCCGTTATCATCTGGGATACGATAGCGGAAAATTGAACGACGCAGCGTTCGCAGTCATTGACAGGGAAGGGTATGAATCTGAGGTTGCGATTTTTTATTTTTACCACCGCGCTGGTGATACTGGCCGGCGCTGTTGCCTGGGTTCCTGTGCGCCAGTTGGCCGAGAACCTGATCGAGCAGTGGGCGGTTCGCTACGCAGAGAAACAGGTGCTTTACGATAAAGTTCGCACCCTTCAGCCGATCATTCGTGAAATTACTCTGTCGCGCCAGCTTGCCAATTCCAGCCAGCTCAAAGAGTGGGCGCGGAACCCAGATGATCCGGAGCTGACGCGCCGTGCGATCTCGGAGATGGAAAATTTCCGCCTCAATTTCTCCGACCAAAGCTACTTTGTCGCGCTGCTAAAATCCGGGCGTTACTACCATAACAATAGCGCCAATGAATACGCGGGCAAGCAGTACCGGTACTCCCTCAACCCGGGCACAGAGGCCGCCCGCTGGTTTTACAGTATTATTCGGCAGCAACGGGACCTGCACCTGAACGTCAACCCCGATGTGAACCTCGGCGTTACCAAATTATGGATCGACGTGTTGATGCGTGACGGTGACGAGGTGTTGGGGGTGGTGGGTACGGGGCTCGACCTGACCGAATTTATTGAGCGGGTTATCAAACAGGTGGAGCCGGGAATTACCAGTCTGTTTGTAGATCACGAGGGTGCGATTCAGGCCTATCGTGACCAGACCATGATCGATTTTTCCAGTGTGAGCCAGCCGGCGCAGCGTAAAACCCTCGATCTGCTGTTTGATCGGCCTGAAGATCGAAAAGTGATGCGGGATGCGATGTCCCAGCTGGAGTCCTCCGATTACCGGGTCATTAGTCGGTTTGTGGAGGTCAAGGGGAAGCGCTTTCTTTCCAGTGTGGCCTACCTGCCAGAGGTGGGCTGGTACGAAATTGTGTTGATGGACCTTGATGTGTTACTGCCGCTGAGCAGCTTCAGCGGTATTCTGTCGGTCTATCTGGTGGTGTTGGTGATTGCCCTGCTGTTTTTTCATCTGGCGCTGGAGCGTTATCTGCTGGTCCCCTTGGCGCAGCTGGAGCAGGCCATGAACCAGATGAGTGAAGGCAGCTACAGCCCGGAACAGTTACCCAAGGGCACCCGGGGTGAGGTGGCGCGCCTGATTGAGCATTTCAGGCGTATGGCGAGTTCGGTCACGGCCGCCCGCGAAGAGCTGGAGCTTAAGGTGCTTAAGCGCACCGAAGCGCTGGATCATCTCAGTAAGACCGACACCCTGACCGAGCTATTGAATCGCCGGGGTATGACCGAGCGTTTGGAAGCGGAGGTAAGTCGTGGCGATCGAGAGTCCCGCAGCTTTGGTATCATCTGGATCGATCTGGACCTGTTCAAGCAGATCAACGACCAGCATGGTCATAGCGTTGGGGACCAGGCATTGAAAGCCGTCGCGCGGAGCATTGAATCGGTATTACGCGCCTACGACTGTGCGGCGCGCTGGGGAGGCGACGAATTTCTGGTGTTGATCGATACCTGCGATGAGAGCCTGCTTAATGTGGTGGGAGAGCGTTTGCGGATCTCCGTGGAGCAAGAAAATCATCTGTTTGATAATGAGGGCAAGCGCGTACAGATCCAGGTGAGCGCCGGTGGTTATCTCGCCAATAGCGGGGAGACACTCGATGCCGTACTGCATAAGGCCGATCAGGCGCTTTATGCGGCCAAGCACGCGGGCCGCAACCGCTTTTGCAGTTTCAGCGAGCTGCCAGGCTCCACCCACGCCACTCCCAGTACCTCCGCCCCTTGAGTGCTACCCGCTTTAGGTTATGATCTGGCGCTGGACGAGAGACTTTTTAGGGTGTGCTGGCCTCGAGCGCTGAATCAGCGTGGCCAGCGACTACCCATGGTGGAGAGCAAGCAATGTTCGATCATTTTCAGTGGTTGCCCTTTCTATTGGCGATCACCGCACTGACCCTTACGCCCGGTCTGGATACCCTGTTGGTGATTCGCAATGCGGCACGGGGAGGGGTAAGAGACGGCTTGCTGACCAGCGCGGGCATCTGCAGCGGCCTCTTTATCCACGCACTGATCTCTGCGGCGGGCCTGTCGATTATTTTGCTGGGATCGGCCGAGTTATTTTTGCTGGTTAAGTATGTTGGTGCGGCCTATCTGGTGTGGCTGGGATGGCAAAGCCTGCGCACGGCGTGGCGGGCGCGGGCGCTGACCCTGCCCGATATTGTTGCGCTGCGGGTCTCGGCGCACCAATCGTTGCGAGAAGGTTTCCTTTCCAATGTGCTGAACCCCAAGACCATTATTTTTTATATGGCGTTTTTACCCCAGTTCATCGACCCACAACAGTCGGCAATGGGGCAGTCGATGGTAATGGCGACAGTGCATTTTATTATCGCCACCCTGTGGCAGGGAGCCCTGGTGGTACTGGTGGGGCGCGCCCGATTGTGGATGGCCCGGCCTCGGGTTGGGCAGGTGATGAATGGGATTACCGGTACCCTGTTGATGGGGTTTGGTCTGCGCCTGGCGCTGGAGCAACCCTAGCGGTCAACGGAATTCTTTTATTTCTCTAAAGCGGACCAAACTGATCCAGGCAGGTCAGGTAAAGACGGGTATCGAGTTCTCGTTGGTGATAGTCCGGCTGCATGTGACAGCAGAGCTTATAAAACGCCTTGTTATGATCCATCTCCCGCAGGTGGGCCAGTTCGTGAACCACGATCATCTCCAGCATCGGCGGCGGTGCATCCCGAAACAGCGAAGCGATCCGGATTTCCCGCTTGGCTTTGAGTTTGCCACCCTGTACACGGGAGATACGGGTGTGTAGCCCCAGCGCGTGGTTGAGTACATCGATGCGATCGTCGTAAACCACTTTGCTTAGGGGCCCCGATTGTTTCAGGAAGCGCTGTTTGATCTCAATCACGTACAGGTAGAGGGATTTGTCGTTTCGAATGTCGTGTGCAGCGTTGTAGCGCTCCCGAAGCCAGGCGGGAAGACGCCCGCTTTCCACCAGCGCGCTCGCCTGCTGGAGTAACGCGGGGGAGTATCCTTGCAGGTAGCGTAGGTTAGTAGGCGACATGGCGAGACGTTCGTTAAGGGTTGCGCCATTGTGCCACATTCCAGGCGCAGGTAGCTGGATTGCTAGCGCCGGCGGAGATGGCTAATCACCAGCCCGTACAGCACCAGGTTGATGGCCAGGGCGCCGATACCCAGCCATACCTGAGTCTCCAGGGTGAGACCCGGGGGGTAGATCAATGGGATCAGGTAGTGCTCGATAAATCCACCCCGATAACCCTCCTCCCCGGCCATCCAGCGAAAGCGGTTTTCCAGTGGCGTGAGGGGGCATATCCAACCGTTAAACTCCAGTAGCACTACCCAGACAACCGCCGGAAGGTGCAGCAAACACGCCCAGCGCCAGCGCAGGCAGAGCAGGCCGCCGAACACAGCGAAGAGGATAAAAAGCAGGTGCAGTAGCAGCAACAGGTCGGCGACGATACGGTATTCCATGCGTATCCAGTGTAGAGCAGAGTGGATACAATGAACCCAATTGATGTGAATTGAGGGCAAACCGGTGAGCGCTGTCAAACTACTATTCTACTCCAGTACAGGGGTTTCACTCCGCTGGCTAGAAGCCCTTAAGCGCTACCTTCCGGCGGCAGAGATAGAGGTCTATGGCGAGGCCCCGATAGACTGGCAGGCAGACTACGCTTTGGTGTGGAAGGCACCCACTGAGCTGTTTCAAGGACAGCGCCGGTTGCGGGGAATCTTCAACCTGGGAGCGGGGGTCGACTCGCTGTTGGCCACCCCCCAACTGCCCCCAGGGGTACCGATCTATAAGCTTCGCGATGCCGGGATGGCCGCGTGGATGTTGGACTATGTACGCTACGGGTTGCTGCACTTCGGTCGAGATATGGATCGCTATCGTCTTCAACAAAAGGACCGGCAGTGGCGGCCTTATGGTGTTCGGGGTCGATCGCACTGGCCTGTCGGGGTGATGGGGCTGGGCGCAATCGGGTCCCAGGTCGCTGCCAAGCTGTCCGCCGAAGGGTATCCTGTGATGGGTTGGAGTCGTCAGGCCAAATCGATTGCGGGCGTCGAAAGTTTTGCCGGTGACGCTGAGCTGGAGCGGTTTTTATCGCGCACCCGGGCGCTGGTGAGCATCTTGCCTTCCACACCGGAAACCCGACGGTTACTGAATCGGGAGCGGTTGTCCGCGCTGCCCGAGGGCGCGGTGGTGATTAGTTGTGGTCGTGGAGAGGTGCTGGATACCGACGCCTTGCTGGAGCTGCTCGACGGGGATCATCTGCGTGGCGCCCTGTTGGATGTATTCGAAAGTGAACCCCTCGCGGCCGACAGCCCGCTATACGACAGCAAAAAAGTGCTGATAACTCCCCATATATCTGCGCCTACCCCTATCGACAGTGCGGCGCAGCAGATTGCCCGCAATATTGAACAGCTGCAGGCGGGTGAGAGCCTGGAGTCTGTTGATCCTGAACGGGGCTATTGAATGATGGCTATGGTTGGAGTCCGCGGTGATACTATGGATGAGCGCGCCGAACGTTGTTAAAAACAGTTTTTAAAACGCCTCTATAAAAGGATGATCGTATGATCAAGTTAGGGATGAAGTGGGTACTGGCGGCAGTCGCCCTGGTGCTGGCAGGTTGTGGCAGCAGTGCCAAAATCACCAATGCCTGGATAGATCCGCAGGTGAGCGAAAGCAGTCTCGACGGGGTTTTGGTGATTGCCGTGGCGGGGGAAAAACCCGACAGCCAGCAGATACGCGCCGAATTTGAAAATGCCTTTGTAAAAATATTGCAGCGCAAGGGCGTACGGGCCGTATCCAGTTACACTTTGGTGCCAAGAAACGGAACCAAAGAGGAGGTGCTGGGTGCCGCGCGGGCTGAAAAGCTGGAGAGCATTTTGGTGGTTCGTTATGTGGGTTCCACCGAAGAGGAGGTATACCACCGGGGAACCAGTTACTACACCGTGATGCCTGTCTATACGGGAGGTTACGGTCGGGGCTTCGGGGGTTATTACGGCTACATATTCAATGTCTATTCCGATCCTGCGTCATGGACCACCAATACCAGGGTCACGCTGATTTCCGACCTTTACCAGACGCAAACAGAACAGCGGGTTTGGCAAGCCTCATCAGACATTAGCGACATTGAAAATCTGGATGGTTTGCGGGACAGCTCGGTTGAAAGCTTTACCGATGAGTTGCTCTCCAAGAACCTGTTAAAGAAGCCTTGAACGAACGCATTTCGAGCACACCCTGACCTGCCAGGCTGGAGTGTGCTCAACGCGCTTTCTACTTGCGCAGTAACAGTACCGGTATAACGCTGTTGCCGATCATTTTTGACGTGTTGCTGCCGACAAAAAAGTCGCGGATACGGGAATGGCCGTAAGCCCCCATCACCAGCAGGTCGATGTTGTTGTGTTGCCGGAACTGCTCCAGGCACTCCAGCACTACGCCGTCAACCAGATGCCCCGTAATCTGGTGGCCACTGTCCAACAGAAGGTCGACGGCCCGCTGCAGCGTGTTCCGGTTTGCTTCGCTGTCACCATCAACCATGACAATATGCCCTGGCATGGATTTTAGCAGCGGGCTTGTGGAGATACGCTTGATCGCCTTGTTGGCGGTTTCACTGCCATCGTAAGCGATCATGTAGTTTGTAGGCCGAACAAACTCACCAACGGTTACCAGAATCGGGGTGTGGATCGCACGCACCACGCTTTCGAGATGGGACCCGATCGCCTGTGCGTTGATGTCGTGATCATTGCCCAGTCGGCCCATCACGAAGAGCCGGGCATCGGCTTCGCACGCTACCAGCTCCTCCATCAGGTTTCCATGGCGTTGCTTCAGGGCGACGTCGGTGGCACCCAATGCAATGGCACGGGCCTTGGCGTCTTCCAGCATATGCTTGCCGTGCTCCAGCGCCAGCTTTGCGCGCTTCTCGTCCAACAGGGTGAGCTCATCGAGCAGGTGTTCGCGACTGCCCAGCCCTATGGCGCCGGATAGATCCTCCTTGGCCGGGGCGTTGGGTTTTTCCAGTACATGAAGAAAGGTCAGGGGAGCGTCCAGTCGGGTGCCTGCCCAGGCGGCAGCTTCGCATACGGATCCGGAAATTGCCGAGCCATCAATGCAGGCGGTAATGTTGATCATTGTTCTATCTCCGATTAATCCGTTAATGTCCGGCCATCATTTTTTCGACCTCTTCGGGCTTTCCATAAACCCCGAATTTATCAACCACGGTTTGTGTCGCTTCGTTCATTCCGATGACATCAACCTCCGTACCCTCGCGGCGAAACTTTACCACCACCTTATCGAGGGCCGCCACCGAGGTGATGTCCCAAAAATGCGCCTGGGAGAGGTCGATTGTGACATGCTCAAGGGCCTCTTTAAAATCGAAAGAGTTGGTGAACTGATCCGACGATGCGAAAAATACCTGCCCCACAACCTGATAACGGCGGGAGCTGGTGTCGTCGTTGGTTTGGTTTTTGACGACCATAAAGCGACCAATTTTGTTGGCAAAAAACAGCGACGCCAACAGTACGCCAACAAATACCCCGATCGCCAGGTTATGGGTCGCAACGACCACCGCGACCGTTGTAATCATCACAATATTGGTGGATAGAGGGTGCTTCTTGAGGTCTCGAAGCGAGTCCCAGGAGAAGGTACCGATGGAGACCATGATCATGACCGCTACCAGGGCGGCCATGGGGATCTGCTTGAGCCACTCGTCGAGGAACACCACCATAACAAGCAGCACGAACCCGGCAGTAAAGGTGGATAGTCGACCGCGGCCACCGGATTTCACGTTGATGATCGACTGGCCGATCATGGCGCAACCAGCCATGCCCCCCAGCATTCCTGCGCCGATGTTGGCGATGCCCTGACCCTTGCATTCACGGTTTTTGTCGCTGGGGGTATCGGTTAAATCATCGACGATGGTGGCGGTCATCATCGATTCCAGCAGGCCCACCACAGCGAGTCCGGCGGCGTAGGGGAAGATGATGACCAGGGTTTCAAGCGTCAGCGGAACATCTGGCCATAGAAAAATGGGCAACGTATCGGGTAACTCCCCCATGTCACCGACGGTTCGAATATCCAGCCCCAACACCATCGCAACGGCGGTCAGGCTCAGAATACACACCAGCGGCGAGGGCACCGATTTACCAATAACGGGTAGCAGCGGGAACAGGTAGATGATACCAAGGCCCGCAGACGTCATGGCGTAAACATGCCAGGTGACGTTAGTCAGCTCCGGCAGCTGGGCCATAAAGATGAGGATCGCAAGGGCGTTGACGAAGCCGGTGACCACCGAACGTGAAACGAAACGCATCAGGCTTCCCAGCTTCAAGTAACCCGCGCCGATCTGCAATACGCCGGTTAATAGCGTCGCGGCCAGCAGATACTCGAGACCGTGCTCCTTGACCAGGGTGATCATTAGCAGCGCCATAGCACCGGTGGCGGCACTGATCATGCCGGGCCGACCGCCTACGAAAGCGATGACCACGGCGATGCAAAAGGAGGCGTAAAGGCCGACCTTGGGATCAACTCCGGCAATAATGGAGAAAGCGATCGCTTCGGGCACCAGCGCCAGCGCCACGACGATGCCGGCCAGCAGGTCATTTTTAATATTGGAGAACCAGTCTCGCTTTATGGTTTCGATCATCTGGATTTCCTGCGTGTTGGGGTGATGGCGGCGAACCTCCCGCGTCAGGGGGGAGGGCAAACATCGGATCTGAAGGTGTTTATGCGGGCTGTAAAAGCATGCACTACCGCGCCAGCGGGACGGATTATTACTATCCGCCTTGGCCGCGGTGGTTACCTGCCCGGATCAAGTCGAGCCTATGACAATAGGGGCGCGCATACTACGCTAGATCGGGGTCAGAGTAAATGAGGTGGCCAGGCCTTAGGTGGCCTCGTTGGCTTCGCGCAGGCGCTCTACCCGCGCCTGCTCCTCGTCGAAGGCCGCTTTGATCTCCATTAACACCGAATCGACGTCGGCGGCCTGGGTATCCTCTTTGAACAGGCCGGATAGTTCGCTCTCCGGTGTCAGTTCACCCTCTTCATACAGCGCCCAGATCTCCTTGGCGAACTGGGTGTTCAGCAGATCCGGGGCGTACTGGCCGTAATAATCGCGCATATTATTGATATCACGGGCCAGCATCCACTGGGCATGATTGTTGGCGGCGGCATCGACCGCCTGGGGCAGGTCGATGATAACCGGACCATAGGCGTCGACCAGCACGTTGAACTCGGACAGGTCTCCATGCACCAGCCCGGCACAGAGCATACGCACGACGTCGCGAATGACCGTTGCGTGGTCTTCGCGCGCCTGCTCGGCAGACATGGAAACATCGTTAAGGCGCGGAGCCACCAGCCCGTCTTCGCCGGTGATCAGCTCCATCAGCAGTACGCCGTCGAAACAGCCAAAGGGCTGGGGAACCCGGACTCCGGCCGCAGCACAGCGGTAGAGTGCATCAACCTCGGCGTTATGCCAGGCATCTTCCTGTTGCTTGCGGCCGAATTTGGAACCCTTCTCCATCGCGCGGGCACGACGGCTGTTGCGCACCTTGCGCCCCTCCTGATATTGAACGGCCTGATGAAAGCTGCGCTGACTGGCCTCCTTGTAGACCTTGGCGCAGCGGATATCATCACCGCAGCGTACCAGGTAAACGGACGCTTCTTTGCCGCTCATCAGGGGGCGAATAACCTCGTCGACCAGGCCATCCTCGAACAGGGGTTGGATTCGTTTGGGGATCTTCATGGCGGCCCTTATACAGGTAACGGGATAAGGATGGAATAGCAGAGGCCGAATTCTTGCCTGTTTAGTAACCAGTAAAGGCGGGTTCCGGCTTGCAAAAGAGTTTCAGGGATACGGCCATCCTGTCCCACCTCGGAGCAGCATAGCTCCGGTACCGGGCCCCCTCTACTGGACCAGCCAGGGCCAGTGCTTGTCGGTGATTTGTGCGAGTTCACCATCGTTGGTCATCGCCAGCAGCGCCTCTTCGAGAGGGGGGATCAAGGCGGCATTTTTTTTGTGCAGGTAATGGTAGACGGGAACAATCTGCACCGCAGGCGACTGCAGGGTAACCTCGGGGTAATCCGCTTTGTTGATCTCTTTTTGGGCGTTGATTTTTGACAGCACAATCACATCTACCCGGTCAGCAACCAGTAATTGGAACAGGCTTTCGTTGGTATTGGTGGATACGGTATTCATCCCCTCGGTGCCTTTGTCGGTAGTGGCGATTCCTCGTCGGATCCCGATTTTAACCCCCCTCAGGCTGTCCCAGCCGTGGATCTCGAGGGGTGTGTTTTTGGTATAGGCCTGCCAATGGGAGAGAAAAATAGGGATGTTGACCGGAATAAGCGAGGGGAAGCGCTTTTCCAGCCCCTGGGTTCTATACAGCTCGCCGTCGGTTAATCCGGAGCTGGATGCTTTAAGAGCTCGCGCCGCGGGCAGTGGCTGCACCTCGATCGAGTTCCCGGCCCGCCGATAGGCTTCGGTCAATACCTCGGTGGCAAAGTCGGTGAAGGCTGAGTTTTCTATGGCGGAGAAACGAAGCGGCGCTGCCGCAGGAGCCTCGGTGACAACACAGAACAGCAGTAGGGTACCGAGAATGTAACGCCCCAGGGCGCCGGGCCGTGGCGCTGGTGTCTGTTGCTCCATGCTATCGATACCTCCTTGCAAGCGCGTGTAGCGCATTGGGCCAGAGGGCCCCGTCGGCACGCTCTGAGTATACTAGCCCCGCTTGACCCCGGGCTCAACGCCAACCTGTGAGTTCTGCGGGCAAAGCCCAGCGCTCAAAGGGACTCTCCCCGGGGTGAAGATGTCGTGGGTCGGGCATGTGTTTCAGAAACAAATAAGCCTCGCCTTACGGGGCCTTTGAGTTCATCCAGACGGTACTGGATGATGATGTGGTGCCCGGAGGCCCGAACCTGTAAACCGTCGAACCACCGATACGGTCGGTTGATTTTAGAAACAAAAAAGCCCCGCAGTGCGGGGTTTTTAGGTCAATCCAGACGGTACTGGATGATGATGTGGTGCCCGGGGGCCCGAACCTGTAAACCGTCGAACCACCGACACGGTCGGTTGATTTTAGAAACAAAAAAAGCCCGCTATTGCTAGCAGGCTTTTCGTTAACCCCTTCGGTACTAGGGTTATATATGGTGCCCGGAGGCCCGAACCTGTAAACCGTCGAACCACCGACACGGTCGGTTGATTTTAGAAACAAAAAAGCCCCGCAGTGCGGGGCCTTTGAGTTCATCCAGACGGTAATGGATTGTTATGTGGTGCCCGGAGGCGGAATCGAACCACCGACACGAGGATTTTCAATCCTCTGCTCTACCGACTGAGCTATCCGGGCAACGGGGCGCTATTAAACCGTCCAGACCGCGTTGAGTCAAGGGCTCCGACCGCTTTTTTTGGTGCTTGTTTGTATGGGTCTAAATCCGCTCCACCAGTGCAGTGGACTTTAGTCCTTCGTCTCGGGAACGTAGCCTTCTGCCTCCTCGAAATCCTTGCCCGCGAAATAGTTATCCATCTGCGTCATCAGGAACTTTCGGTCGGCGGGGTTCATCATACTCAGCTGCTTTTCGTTGATCAGCCGGGTCTGGTGGGCTTGCCAATCCTTCCAGGCCTCCTCGCAGATGTTCTCGTAGATCCACTGACCTTTGGCACCGGGATAGGGTGGAACGACGAGGCCGTCGGCCTCTTTATTCAGCTTGGCGCAAAATACGGTGCGGGACATGATGTTCTCCTGGTTAGGCAGTGAGGCAGCCGGTCACGGATCAGGGTTATAGTCGGGTTTCCAGCTTCTCCAGCAGCATCTTGACCGGCGCTGCCAGTCCTAGATCCTGTGGTCGCTGCATGTTATACCAGAGCCAGCGTCCCTCTTCCATGATCGCCGTAATCGGCCCCCTGAGCTGGGAGTGCAATGGGGTGATCTCCAGTTGGTAATGGCTGAAGGTGTGTATAAAGCTATCCCAGCGACTGGTGGGGTTAATATCAAGGTGCCAGTATTGGGCGGCGTGGCTCACCGGGTCGCTATCGAGGGGCAGTTCGGGCAGGCTCCATAACCCCCCCCAGATACCGGTTGGCGGGCGTTTGCCCAGTAGCACCTCTCCGTGTTCGTTCACCAGTATCAGCATGCGGGTGTGGCGCAGGGGTTTGGCTTTGGCCGTTTTGGATTGCGGGAACTCGGACTGGCGACCGCTGCGTTGAGCGGTGCACTCTGTCTGCAGGGGGCAGGCATTGCAGAGGGGCTTGCTGCGGCGGCAGACCGTGGCCCCCAGATCCATCATCGCTTGGGTGTAGTCCGCCACGCGCTCGGTGGGGGTGTATTGCTCGGCGAGTTGCCACAGCCGTTTTGCCGTAGCGCTCGCCCCGGGCCAACCCTCGACCCCATCGAAGCGGCACAGTACGCGTTTAACGTTACCATCCAAAATGGGCGCGCGTTCACCCTGGGCGATGGTGGCGATGGCACCAGCCGTAGAGCGCCCGATCCCGGGGAGTTGCTCGAGGGCATCGACCCCCTGGGGGAAGACGCCCAGCGCGCTGATACGCTGGGCGGCGGTATGCAGGTTGCGGGCGCGAGCGTAGTAGCCGAGGCCCGTCCATAGGTGCAGCACTTCGTCTTCGTCCGCCGCCGCAAGCCGCTCGACGTCGGGAAAGCGCGCCATAAAGCGCTCGTAATAGGGGATTACGGTCGCCACCTGGGTCTGTTGCAGCATGATCTCCGAGATCCATACCCGGTAGCTCGATATCTGCTGCTGCCAGGGCAGGTTCTTGCGCCCATGGCGGTCGAACCAGTCGAGCACGGCGCGACTGAACGCTGAGTGAGGTAGCGTCATTTGAACTTGTCGAATAGACCCTTGAGGCCGGTGCCGAATTTCTCCTCTATCTTGTCGCTCAGCTTTTTTTGCACCTCCCGGGTGGCAAGCCCGGTGAGCACGGCACTCATACGTTCGTTATCGATACCACACAGACTCCTGCTGCTGTCGAAGGGCCCTTTGCAGCGTACCGGCCACACGATATCGGCGTACTGCTCATTAATCTGGCAGGCCTCATCCTGTTCGGCCCCGTTGCCAACAATGGTCAGGCCGAGGCGGTAGTCGAGCGCTTTGTCGGGCAGATTAATCGCCCCTTTGCCCGCCAGTTTAAGGTTGTCCATCGAGGCGATAAGGTCGTCGTTGGCGGCGACACCGTTACGGATGTTGAGGCTGCCTCCCAATTGCTTGAAGGGGGTCTCCTCTGGCCCCGCCGGGTCGGTAAGGGTTTTCTTGCGCACACGGGCAACCGCACGGCACACCAGGCGGTTGAGGTCGGTACCCAGTAATGCACCCTCTTCGATGCTGAAGCGGGTGGTGCCGTTGAGGCTGTTAACCAGCTTGAGCTGGCTGTTGCCTCGGGCGGTGATCCGGGTGCTGATGGCGGCCCGTCCACGGGCCGCCGGATCGCCCGGGCTTGCTACTTTTAGCACTTCGCTGACGTCCACCCCGTTCATCTCTACAGTGGCGCTGAGATGGATCGGCGTTTTGTTGAGATCGAGGGTAGCACTTTTGCTGAACAGGCCGTCGAAAGCGCGTCCTTTAAGCTGTTCCAGTTTTAGTAGGCCGTTTTGTGCGCTCAGTTTGAGGCTGGCATCGCTCAGGGTTACGCCGCTGGAGATCAGCTCCGCCAATGCCAGCTCACCGATTACATCCAGGGTCTTTAGTGCATCAACGGGTAATAGGGGGGAGTCGTCCCAGGGCTTGCTGGCGGCTTGCTGGTCGTTGGCTGCGGGTACTGCCGAGCCCGGGGTGGTGGGGGCCTCCTCCGCTGTTGATGATTGCTCGCTTTTTGGGGGCAGGTAATCATCGACGCTGAAACGATCACCCTTGAGGGCGAAGCGCAGGGATTGGTTGGCGATGTCGTCGAGCGCAATGCGTCCATTGAAACGGCTGCCGTCGAGGCCGAGGCTGATAGGGTCCAGGGCGATCGCGTTGTCGTCACCCTTGAGCCCGGATTTCAACGCAATGGCCTTGAGTGCGTCCGGGTGTTGGGTGTCGATGGCAGGTTGGCCGAGGGCGTTGAGCAGCGCATTGAGATCGAACGCTGGCAGGTCGATGTTTCCCGCGTAGGTTAGCGGGCTCATGGAGGTGACGTTGAGTTGGGTGGTAGCGCGGAGGCTGGCAAGCTCCAGCACGAGGTTGTCGAGCTGAACCCGTTGCCCGGCAAGATCTGCCGTAATATTCCCCTTCAGGCTCAACGGTACAGTTTTGTCTGTGGTGGCGTCGCCGCTGAGTTGGCTTTGCAGATCCAGGTTGTGGAGCTCGTAACGCTGGCTGGCAAGGTCGACGTTTGCCTCGGCGGTAAGACGAGTTTGCAGTTCCAACCGGGGGGCATGGCTGTTGAGGGTAGCTGCAAGCTTTAGCGGGAAGGGTTTACCGGGTTCGATCGCACCGGTGAGCAGACTCATCTGCTCAAGGCGGTATTCGCTACCCTGCTGCTGGTCGAGATAATGCACCGATATATCCTGAATACGAATCTCGGCGATGCTGAGGCGGATCGGCTTGCTAGCGCTGTCTGCGGTATGGTTCGACGCGGGTTGGGTGTCCGGGGCGCTGGCCGTCGCCGGGGCAGCGGAGCCTTCGCGTTCTGGGGTGCGGACCTCCCAGTTGGCCTCGCCCCTGGCATTTTTAACCAGTTTGAGGTCGAGCCCTGCCAGTTCCAGAGCCTGCATCTCCACCTGGCCACTGAGCAGAGGCAGCAGCTTGAGCGCCGCCCGTGCGCGCTCAAGCTGCGCCAGCGGTTGCCCGCGGTTAGTAAGCGCTACCTTCTCCAGCTCAAAGCCCAGCGTTGGGAAGATGGAGAGGCCAATATCACCATCGATCACCAGCTCCAGTCCGCTCTGTTCGCGCACCAGTTGGTGCAACTGGGGTTTGTAGTCGTTGGGGTTGACCAGCAGCGGAATAATCACCAGCGCGGCGATGAGCAACGCGATCACCAGTAACAGGGTGATCAGGCCAACTTTTAACAGGGCTTTCATCAACGGGGCTCCTTGGTTTGGGCGTATCTATATGCGTGTCGTGTTAGTGGGTCTTGAGCATAGCCGCAATCTGCTCGGCGATCGCCAGTGAGGCCGTAAGACCGGGGCTCTCGATACCGAAGGCGTGTACCAGTCCGGGGATACCATGGACGTCAGTACCTTGCAGGCAAAAATCGGTGAAGGGATCGTCGGGTCCCTGCAGTTTGGGGCGAATACCCGCATAATCGGCCTGCAGGCTACCATCGGCCAGCGCCGGATAATAGCGACGAATGGTCCTGTAGTAGCTGTCGGCCAGATCTGCGGGCACCCCGTAGTCGATGCTGTCGATGTAGAGGGTGTCGGGGCCGAAGCGCACCTGCCCGTCGAGGGTGAGGGTGGCGTGCACACCGAGGCCGGTGGTATTGCGTTCCGGTACCGGGTAGATCAAATGACTAAAGGGACGTGCGCCGCTGAGAGAGAAGTAATGCCCTTTACAGTAGTGCAGTGGCGGAATCAGGTTGAGGTCGTAGCCCTCTAGCATGGAGGCCAGGGCCTGGGCGTGCAGTCCGCCGCAGTTCACCAGTTGGGAGCAGGCGAACTCATACTCCTCTCCGGCGGTAATGGCTCCGATGATAAAGTCGCTTCCATCCCGGGCCAGTGATACCACCTGGGTGTCCAGTAGCAGCATGGCACCCTGGCGTTCGGCGTCAAACTGGCAGCTTTGCATCAAGGCGTGACTGTCGACGATGCCGGTGGAGGGGGACCAAAGCGCGCTGCAGGCGTTAAGCTCGGGCTCGAGTGCATGGATGGCGCTGGCATCGAGCCGCTTAAGGTCGGCCACGCCATTGGCCCGTGCCCGCTGTTCGATCTCGGCCAGCTGCGGCTCTTCATCCGCTTCGCACGCGACGATTAACTTGCCACAGCGCTGGTGTGGTATCTGCTGTTGGGCACAGTAGTCGTAGAGCAGAGTTTTTCCGCGGACACAGAGCTGGGCCTTCAGCGAGCCCGTGGGGTAATAGATACCGGCATGAATCACTTCGCTATTGCGGCTACTGGTCTCGAAACCGATCTGCTGGTGCTGCTCTAGAATAAAGGTTTCCCGGCCTGCCTGAGCCATAGCGCGGGCTGCGGCAAGGCCCACAACCCCCCCGCCGATAATCGCCAGCTCTACCCGTTCCATTCCTAATCTGCCTCCCGACGACCTGGTGCTCGAATACCTATTGGTAGACGCCAGTGTACCCAGCGTGCACCCTGAGGAACAGGGGGCAGGTTCGAACGCGCTGGCGCCGTAGCACCGGCGCCCGTAAAGCCTTATAATTCGAGCCCTTGATCAATTGGGCACAGCATCGAGTCGTGCCCCAGTCCATGGAGTGAGAGATATCATGAGCGGCCGCGTTGCCAGCGTTGAGCGTAATACCCTGGAAACCCAGATTCGCGTGTCCATTAATTTGGATGGTAGCGGTAACAGCCAGTTTGATACCGGGGTGCCTTTCCTTGATCACATGATGGACCAGATCGCGCGTCACGGTATGATCGATATCGAGGTGGTCGCCAAGGGCGATAATGAAATCGATGATCACCACACCGTCGAGGATATAGGTATTACCCTCGGGCAGGCGTTTTCCAAGGCCCTGGGGGATAAAAAGGGGATCACCCGCTACGGCCATGCCTATGTGCCGCTGGATGAAGCCCTGTCACGGGTCGTTATCGATTTTTCCGGTCGTCCTGGGCTGGTCTACAACCTCCCCTTTACCCGTGCCCGTATCGGCAACTTCGACGTTGACCTGTTTCAGGAGTTTTTTCAGGGTTTTGTGAATCATGCCCTGCTGACACTGCACATCGATAATCTGCGTGGAACCAACAGTCATCACCAGGCCGAGACGGTGTTCAAAGCCTTCGGCCGTGCATTGCGCATGGCGGTAGAGGCAGACCCGCGCATGGCGGGTGTGATGCCCTCAACCAAAGGCACGTTATAGCCGGATGGATGTGATGCCCTATCACCTTGCGGGTGATGGGCTGGTAGTGCGCTGACTGTATGTGGACCGCTAAACGATGAAGACAATAGCAGTAATTGATTATGGGATGGGCAACCTGCACTCGGCAGCCAAGGCGCTCGAGCATGTGAGTGATGCCAACACCCGCGTGGTGGTTACCCCCGATGCCGACACCATTCTTGCGGCCGACCGGGTTTTGTTTCCGGGTGTCGGCGCGATTCGTGATTGCATGGCGGAGATTCGCCGTCTTGGGGTCGACGATATCGTGCGCGAGGTGGTCAAACACAAACCGGTGCTGGCGATCTGTGTGGGCATGCAGGCGCTTTTTGAGCGCAGCGAAGAAAACGACGGTATAGACTGCATCGGCCTGTTGCCGGGAGAGGTGAAGTATTTTGGGCGCGACCTGAAAGAGGCTAACGGTGAGCGCCTTAAGGTGCCGCACATGGGCTGGAATCAGGTCGAGCAGCTGGCAGAGCATCCACTGTGTAACGGCATCGATAACAACGCCCGTTTCTATTTTGTGCACAGCTACTATGTGCGTGCGGCGAAGCGAGAGCTGGTGGTGGGTCACTGCCACTACGGCGCCGATTGCGATGTGATGGTCGCCGATGGCCATCTGTTTGCTACCCAGTTCCACCCGGAAAAAAGTGCCGGAGTGGGGCTTAAACTGCTCGAGAATTTTGTTAACTGGCGTCCCTGACTACGCGGGCGTTCACTCGTTTTGTGAGTCTTTATTGCACCCCTATTGCAACTACTTTCAGGAATCGAACCATGCTGATTATCCCCGCCATTGATCTTAAGGACGGCGCTTGTGTACGTTTGCGCCAGGGCCTGATGGATGACGCGACCGTGTTCACCGATCGCCCCGCCGATGCGGCCAAGCGCTGGGTCGATGCAGGTTGTCGCCGCTTGCACCTGGTGGATCTTAACGGAGCCTTCGCCGGCGAGCCTGTCAACGGCGAGGTGGTGCAGGAGATCGCTCGCGCCTACCCCAGCCTGCCGGTGCAGATCGGCGGTGGCATTCGTTCGTTGGAAACCATCGAATCTTACGTTCGAGCCGGAGTGTCCTACGTAATTATCGGCACCAAGGCGGTGAAAGACCCGGCCTTTGTTGGTGAAGCGTGCCGCGCGTTTCCCGGTAAGGTTATTGTTGGTCTTGACGCCAAGGATGGCTTGGTCGCCACCGATGGTTGGGCCGAGGTTTCCGACCAGCCGGTCGTCGAACTGGCGCGAAAGTTCGAATCCGACGGCGTGGAATCGATTGTGTATACCGACATCGCCCGCGACGGCATGATGCAGGGGGTCAATGTAGAGGCCACGTTGAAGTTGGCGCAAAGCGTGAACATTCCGATTATCGCCTCCGGTGGTATCACCAACATGGACGATATTCATGCTCTCAAGGCGGTGGCTGCCCAGGGGATACTTGGCGCCATCACCGGCCGCGCCATCTATGAGGGTACGTTGGATGTGGCCGAAGCGCAGCGTTACTGCGATCAGGCGTAAGCGAGGAGTAGCACCATGGGTTTGGCCAAGCGCATTATTCCCTGTCTCGATGTCGAAAATGGACGGGTGGTAAAAGGGGTTCAGTTTGTCGATATCCGCGATGCCGGTGATCCGGTCGAGGTCGCCAAGCGCTACGACGAACAGGGCGCCGATGAGATCACGTTCCTCGACATTACCGCGAGTCACGAAGGGCGCGACACCACCGTGCATACCGTGGAGCGCATGGCCAGTGAGGTCTTTATTCCCCTCACCGTGGGCGGCGGTATTCGCAAGATAGAGGATATTCGCACCATGCTGAATGCCGGGGCGGATAAAGTCGCGATCAACACCGCCGCGGTGTTTACACCTGAGTTCGTTGGCGAGGCGGCGGCGCGATTTGGCTCCCAGTGTATTGTGGTGGCGATCGACGCCAAGATGGTGAGCCAACCGGGTGAGCCGGGTCGCTGGGAGATTTTTACCCACGGTGGTCGCAAACCCACCGGCCTCGATGCGGTGGAGTGGGCGGCAAAAATGGAGGCGTTGGGTGCCGGCGAGATTCTGCTAACCAGTATGGATCAGGATGGGGTCAAGCAGGGCTATGATCTGGGCGTGACACGCGCCATTACCGACCGCCTCAGTATTCCGGTGATCGCCTCGGGTGGCGTGGGAAATCTGGATCATCTGGTAGATGGTGTCACCAAAGGTGGCGCCGATGCGGTATTGGCCGCGAGCATCTTTCATTTCGGTGAGTACAGCGTGCCCGAAGCCAAGGCTTACATGGATGCCCGTGGCATCGAGATGCGACTGTAGCAGCGCTGCTCTCTCCACCCGGGCGGTAAAAGCCGGGTGGCAAATGGCCCGCGGCCCCTGTTGAGGAACCCCCAGGGCCAGGGTCGCTAGTCGTCTTTCAGCTCCACCAATGGCGTCGCAACACGCAGCTCCATATCCCAAGGGAAACGGATCCAGGTTTCCTGGCTGACTTCGGTGATAAAACTATCCACCAGGGGCTTACCCGCCGGCTTCGCATACAACGTGGCAAAATGCGCCTTGGGCAGCAGCTCGCGCACCATCTTGGCGGTATTGCCGGTATCGACCAGGTCATCGATGAGCAGCCAGCCTTCGCCATCAGCCTCAACCCCTTTGAGAAGCTGCAGTTCGCCTTGGCGCTCGCCTTCGTAGCTGCTAATGCAGATGGTATCGATAAGGCGGATGTTCAGTTCGCGAGCAACGATAGCCGCGGGCACCAGCCCCCCTCGGGTGATGGCGATCAGGCCTTTCCAGGGGCCCATATCCAGTAGTTTCCATGCCAGCGCACGGCCGTCACGGTGTAACTCTTCCCAGGAGACGGGAAAATTCTTGTTGTACTCGGCGCTCACCTTTCACCTCGATTTGCGGTAATCTGTTGCGCGCTAATTTACCACGACTCCTCCCTTATGGGTTAGGGGCATGAACCGGACTTTGACCCATAGGCACCGCTATGAATACTCAGACTCTGCAAAAGACTTTTCTCCGCATTCGAAGTAACAAGGCCTTTGAGCTCTTTGTGATCGGGGTGATCATCTTTTCGGCGCTGGTGGTGGGGGCCAAGACTTACGATGTTAACCCCAGCCTGTTGCGGCTCATCGGGTGGATGGACCACGGCATTACCGCGATATTCCTGGCCGAAATCACGATTCGTTTTATCGGCGAGGAGCACAAAAAGAACTTCTTTAAACAGCCCTGGAATATCTTCGACACCCTGATCGTGGTGGTCAGCCTGATACCGATCGATAACAGCGATATGGCGCTGGTCGGGCGCTTGGTGCGGGTATTCAGGGTGCTACGGATGGTGTCGATCATCCCCGAGTTGCGCCTGCTGCTCAACTCATTGATGCGAGCCTTGCCGCAGCTGGGCTACGTGATCCTGCTGATGTTTATCATCTTTTATATCTACGCCGCTATCGGGTCGACACTGTTCGCCCGGATCAACCCCTACCTGTGGGAAGATATCTCGATCGCGATGTTGACACTGTTTCGGGTGATGACCTTCGAGGACTGGACCGATGTGATGTACGAAACCATGGAGGTCTATCCCTTTAGCTGGTTTTACTACCTGAGCTTTATTTTCCTTACCGCCTTCGCCTTCCTCAATATGGTGATCGGTATCGTCGTGAACACCCTTGAGGATGAACATCAGAAGGAGCGCGACGAGGAGGCGCTGGCCGGGGGGCGACCCTCCATCGAAACCCTGTCGATGCAGGTGGATGAATTGAAGGCGTTGGTGCAGCAGCAAAATGAGTTGTTGCGTGATCGTGAACCCCGATAGCGGGGACTAGATCCCGATTGCTCGCAGCCTGTACACACTAGCCCACAAGGGGGCATGGGGCGGCTAAGGGTTCGTTGCTAGATTGTGATGTCGACGGATTCCCGGCACTCTAGGGGATCATTCGCCGTGAAACTCATCGACAGGTCTCCATGTAAAAGCGTCTGCTTCTGCAAGTGGTCTTGAGTGAGGTTGGCCATTGTCCGCTGCGCTGACACCAGTCTTTGGAAGCGTGAACGCGGTTACTTGTCGGGTAGTTGCGCGTGTTTTTGAGTTAATGCTTCAAATCGCGGTGTAAGCCCCACATCTTCGTAAATGGGGTCCCCCTGATCATCACGGGCAATAATTTTCTTGCCGGGAATATAGGGTAGTGCCTCCTCAACCTCTTTTAATACGGTAGCCACAAGGTCACCGAGAATCTGCTCCTGTGTCTGGCACCCATAGATCTCAGCCAACGCACACAATTTGGCATAGTCGTGGTTGGTTAGTTTTACCTTAACCTCCTTCACCCGGCATGCCTTGCTGGCCTTGGCTTCCCAGGTTCGAATAAGATCCCGCACATTGTTCATAGCTATATGGCCTCTCATTGAGTCGACAACCGGAGATCGCTCTAACGGACAGCCATCCAATGTTGATGGTTGCCGAGCCAGAAACCCATCGGTAGGGGCTAAGTATAATAGCTGTGAGTTAGCCGTGGAGAAATTCGGTCTCATGGGTGTAGCTAGTGGGAGAGGGGGGGGTGAGAAGGAGCGGGGCCGCTGTTCTATCTCGAAATCAAGAGGCGGCCGCGGCAAAGCCGGTACCCGCGAGTACAGGCCTCATGAGAATTATCTGAGGGAGTGGATTGATGCAGGGCATGGACGGTGCCCTGCATCAAAATATCAGGCCGATGGTTTGACCTTGAATAAGCCCACCTCCACCGAGGTTACTGACACCAGCTGTCCTGCGCTGATGGCCTCGAGGCCGGTATTACGGTCGATCTCCACTTTCCAGGTGAGCCCTGAATAGAGCGTAGAGCCCGGTTGGGTGAGGCTGATATCGCTATCGACAACGAACTCGTGGCCGACAAAGTCACTGCTGTTGTCTTTTTCAGCCGGCTGCTCGCCCTGTAATTTTTTTAGTGGTCGCCATAATAATGCGGTGATAACCCCCGAACTGATACCAGTGCCCGCCACCCCTGCGATCCAGGTTTCGGGCAAGATCCCCACAGCCATTAAGGTGCCGGCAGCCAGTGCGCCTAAACCCGCGAACAAAAAAATACCGCTGGTAAAGCCCAGAAAAACTTCGATAGCGAGTAGGACGAAACCGAGAGCTAACCAAAATTCAAACTGGTGATTGGCGATATAATCGACCATTATCCGGTTCTCCTGCTAGCTAGGCTGAGGTTTTTTCAGCATTTAAGGTTTTGATGATGGTCATGGCTTCGGCTACTACGCTGGCGGCGCCGGAGTTGCTGTCGGGCAACAAAACGACGGTCGAATCCTTGGCAATGGCGTGTTTGGCATCGATCGCTTTGTCGGCCAGGTTAAGTTGAATCGCCTTTTGACCCTCGTCGGTGTTCGCAACCTGACCGACGGTATCAAGCGCTTTCGCCTGGGCATCGGCGACCGCGATGATCGCCTTGGCCTCACCCTCTGCGCGTAAGATCTGCTCGGCCTTATCCGCTTCAGCGGCCAGAACCTGAGCCTCTTTAGCGCCCTCAGCGACGTTGATAGCTGATTGTCGGTGGCCTTCAGACTCGAGGATCGTGGCGCGCTTCTCACGCTCAGCCTTCATCTGGCGTTCCATCGCATCAAGAATGGTGCGGGGTGGTTCAATATCCTTGATTTCATAGCGCATCACCTGGATGCCCCATGGCTCGGATGCGGTGTTGATCGCATTGACGATATTGGTGTTCAGGCTCTCCCGCTCTTCGAAGGTTTTGTCCAGGTCGATTTTACCGATCTCGCTACGCATGGTGGTTTGGGCAAGCTGCGAGACAGCATATACATAGTTATCAACACCATAGGATGCCTTGTAGGGGTCGAGCAGTTTCAAGTACAGGACACCGTCGACGACCAACGAGATGTTGTCCTTGGTAATGGCTGCCTGGCTGGGCACATCATAGGCGTGCTCTTTGAGTGACTGGTCATAGGTCACCTTATCGATAAACGGAACCAGCACGTTGAGGCCTGCCACCATCGTCTTGTTGTACTTGCCGAAGCGCTCGACCACAAAAGCCCGGTTCTGGGGGACGAACTTAACCGAGGACTTGACCAGAATAACGATCAGTACAGCGAGTCCAATCCAGAAACTAAAAACGAAACTCAAAAGCTGTTCAATTGGCATTGCATGATGTCCATTGCGAGTAAATTGAGCCGTTGAGGATAGCAGATCGGGATGAAAAAAACCGACCTGTGAGAGCCCGTACCTGATTCTATGAAAGGCTCCCAGGAGGGGCGGCCATAGCCGCGAAGTAGAGGGGGGCAGTGGCGCGCTTCATGGGCATGCCGATTGCGTAAACGCACACCCAATAGCTCCTCGTAGGCGCGATATGCCCGTGGCGAGAATAGCCGGGGATCTTAACCGACAAAGGACTTTTTGGTCTGGCGGGGCTATTAGCCGCAGCCCATGCCGTACCGACCCGGGGGGAGTGGCGCGTAACGGCGATCGACCCGCAGCATCACCCGACTCAACCCAAAGTTGGGCAGTGCGGTTGCGACTGCCCTGCGACCCGCTATAGGGACTCGCTGAGCATAAATTTGATCGCCGATCGCAGCTCATTGTCGCTGCAGTCGTTGCACATACCTCGTGGGGGCATGCGACCATCGAAGCCTTTTTTGGCTTGTGCCAGCAACCCCTCGACGCCTTTTTTGGCTCGGGGTGCCCAATCCCCTCTCTGGCCGATGCGGGGAGCACCCATAATGCCCGTATCATGGCAGCCGAAGCAGTTGTTGGACACAATCTCCTGACCCTTGCTGCGCTCGGCTTTGGATATCTTGAAAGCGCCCTTGGGCTTGGGCTTGGGTTTTGCTGCCGGAGCCGGCTGTGGCTTGGCTTTGGGGGACGATGCCGGTTCGGTGGTGACTGTGACGGTAACCGTGACCACCGGCTCTCCCGCAACAGCTTCCTCCTTGACTTCCACGTGTTCCGGCTTGGGTGCCGCAGAGGCCGGGTCGCAGGGTTCACCCTTCAGGCACAGGCGACCGTAGGGACGCAGTCGCTCGGCGATCGAGCTGCTTTTTGAGTAGGGATGACGCTTGCTCTCGACCGCAGCAGCGACCGGCGCGGCGGACTCGGTCTCGCAAGGATCGCCTTTAAGGCAGAGGGTGCCGTAGGGTTTGATGCGCTCGGCAATAGCGGCAATATTAGCCTCTGCCACCAGCGGCAGGGTGGACAGGGCGGCGAGTAGTAACAGGGATGTGGCGTAGTGGTGTCGGGTCATAGGGTCGCTTGCGTGAGCTGAACAGCCGTCCTGGCCAAACAACATGGGGTTAGCTCCCAGCCACCCCTCCTTCTCAAAAACTATAGAGTAGATGACCTCTAAATAACAGACTCAGGAGGACTACCGTGGAGGCCCGTTGCTATGGATCAGGAGGATATTGAAATATTGGTTAGCAAACGGGTGGGGGCTTGAACCTGCAGATTAAAGTGGCGATGATGGTGCCCCGATAACGCCACCACCGAAGGAAGGAGTAACCGTGCCGACCAAAGTTTCTGAATATATGACCGCCAAAGTGATAACCGTCAAGACGGATCTTGGGGTTCGTGAAGCCTTTTTTACCATGCGCGATGAAGGGGTGCGGCACTTGCCGGTGGTGGATGAGAGCAACAAGCTGGTGGGCATCGTCAGCGATCGAGAACTGCGCCGCCCCAACTGGGTTGATGAGGATCGCGATATTACCCATATCTACGACCTTAATAACGATCTCGATGTGAGCGATATCATGGTGCGCAATGTATTTTGCCTGCACACCTACGACTCACTCAGCAAAGCGGTCAAGCTGCTGCTGGAGCAGCGAGTAGGTGCGGTACCGGTATTGGACAAAACCGAGGCTCTGGTGGGTATGCTCTCAGCGATCGATCTGCTTAAAGCGTTGGATGACAAGCTGGACGCTGAGCGTAAGCGATAACTACTCTTGTTTTTTTGTCTTGTATTGGGCGCAGGGTCCGGGCCGAACTCTTCGGGCTAGCTCGAGTGGGCGAAAGCGGACGTATCCTCCTCCTTTTGGCCGCGCAGATCCTCAAGGATCAGGTAGTTGACCGGGACAATCAGCAGCGTGATCAGGGTGGCGAACAGTATCCCGAAGCCCAGTGAAACCGCCATCGGGATCAGGAATTGGGCCTGGGTGCTTTTCTCGAAGATTAGCGGCATAAGCCCGAAGAAGGTGGTAAGGGAGGTCAGCAGCACTGGCCGGAAGCGAGCCACCCCGGCGCTGCGCACCGCTTGCGCCACGCTGAGGCCTTTGCGCCGCTGTTGGTTGGTGTAGTCCACCAGTACCAGGGAATCGTTAATGACGACACCGGTCAGCGCCAGCATTCCCATCAGGCTCATGATGGTGAGGCTCATGTCCATGATCCAGTGTCCCAGGATAGCCCCCACCACGCCGAAGGGGATGACCGACATAACGATTACCGGTTGCAAGTAAGAGCGGAAGGGGATCGCCAGCAGCGCGTAGATCACGAAGAGTACCCCCAGCAGCCCCCAACCCAGCTTGCTAAACGAGTCCGCCTGCTCCCGCGCTTCCCCCTCGAGGCTGTAGTCGATTCCGGCGTGGAGCGGTTTGATCTCGCTCATAAAACGGTTTAAATCCCGCTTGATCGCCTCGATATCGGCGGTTTCCTTGTTCGCGTCGGCGGTGACATTGACCACTCGTTCGCGGTTGAGACGGTGGATCGCGGTGGGACTGCGGCCGGGTGAAATCTGTGCGACTTCGGAAAAAGGAACCTCCGCCCCCTGGGGGGTGCGAATAAACATGCTCTGCAAGCTATCGAGGGATTCCCGTTGGCTGGCGGGGAAGCGAACCATCACCCGCACATCTTCGCGCCCCCGCTGGATGCGTTGAATCTCGAACCCGAAAAAGGCCGCACGTACCTGCCGTGCCAGGTCGTTCAATGTCAGCCCCAACAGCTCTGCCTGGGGCTTTATGGCGAGTTGCAACTCCTCCTTGCCGTTGGAGAGACTGTCCTGGATATCGAACAGGTCGGGAAAGCCGGTCAGGTGCTGGCGCAGTTTTTCTGATACTGCACGAAGCTCGGTAAAATCGTTACCGTAGAGCTGCACGTCTATCGGGTCACTGCTGCGGCCAATTTCGGCGCGAAGGGTAAGGCTCTCCATGCCGGCGATGGGGCCGATCTTCTTGCGCCACTGGTTCACCAGCTGCGAGCTGGTCACATCGAGGGTACGATGTTCGGGGGCGGTAATCTCAAACATCACGCGGCCGATATTGGACTGACCGCTACCACCACCGCCCGAGGACCCGGTGGTTGACAGGACTTGGGTAATGACACTCTCGCCGGTAACGGGGTCGATATATTGTTGCTGTAGCTCCCGCGCCGCCAATGACATTCTGAGTATATGGCGGTCGGTGATCTCGAACGGCGTGCCCGCGGGCATGGTAAGGGAAGCGCGGGCGGTCTCACTCTGCACCTTGGGGAAATAGATAAAACGCGTCCAGCCGCTGAATACCATTGCCAGTACGATGGCCGTAAATCCGCAGATAAGGGCTAGCGACAGATAGCGTTGGGAGAGGGCCTTTTCCAATATGGGGGAGTAGAAGCGGCGGATGCCATTTTCAAGCCCCTTGGCGATGCCGGTTTGCAGGCGAGAGAAGCGCCCTTCCCGTGCTGATGGCGGTTTGAGGTTCTTGAGGTGGGCGGGCAGTACAAACTTGGATTCGATCAGTGAGAACAGTAGCACCGGAATAACGATCATCGGGATCTGCGCGAAGATAGCCCCACGTGGCCCTCCGATCATCAGCAGGGGGGTGAACGCCGCGACTGTTGTGAGGATGCCGAAGGTAACCGGAATGGACACCTCCTGAGTGCCCTCGATCGCCGCGTGAAGTGGATTTTCCGAGCGCTGCAAATGAGTGTAAACGTTCTCCCCGGTGACGATGGCGTCATCCACCACGATGCCCAGTACCAGGATAAAGGCGAACAGACTAATGATGTTCAGCGTCACCCCGAAAAAGGGCATGACGATAAAGGCACCGAGAAAAGAGACCGGAATGCCAATAAAAACCCAGAAAGCCAGCGCCGGCCGCAAGAACAAGCTGAGCAGAAGAATGACCAGGATACCGCCCTGCAGGGCACTGTCGGAGAGGGTCTTGAGGCGCGCCTTGACGATCTTTGAGCGGTCCCGCCAGTAACCGAGTTCGACCCCTTCGGGCAGGGTGGGTGAGGTTTCATTGATGTATTGCTTGACGGCATCGGCGACCTGAATCGCACTTTGGTCGCCAATGCGGTAAACCTCGATCACGACCGCAGGTTTGCCATTGAACGAGGTGACGATCAGGTCTTCGTCAAAGCCGTCGCGCACCTGGGCGATATCGCTTAGGCGCAATAGGGTACCGTCGCTGCGGGTGAGAATCACAATCTCCTCGAACTCCCGTTGGGTATAGGCTTGCCCCTTGGTGCGCACCAGCACCTCGCCGCTACTCGTGCGTATATTGCCCGCCGAAAGGTCCAGTGAACTGTCGCTGAGTCGTTGGGAGACCTGCTCCAGGGTCAAGCCAAACTCCTTGAGGGTGCGCTCGTTGACCTCGATTGAGATCTCGTAGGGACGCACTCCATCCAGCTCAACCTGGGAGATGCCGGGTAAGCGGATCAGGTCGTCCCGTACCCGCTCACCCAGCAAACGGAGTTCCATTTCGCTGAGGGTACCCGAGGCCACGACGCTGATCACTTCGCGCGTGCGTTTTCTGGTGGCAACCACGGGGTTCTCGGCGTCGGCGGGCAGAGTGCTGAGGGCGTCGACCCGGCTCTTGATGTCGTTCATCAGTTCACGGGAATCGAAGCCGCTGGCGACCTCGACCGTAACCTGCGATAGCCCCTCGACCGAGCGCGAACGTAACTTGTCGATTCCCTCCAGATCGTGAATGGCCTCCTCGATCCGCACCGTGACACTCTCTTCTGCCTCGGCGGGAGTCGCTCCGCGATAGGGCACATTGATGGTGACGATATCGAGGTCAATACTGGGGAACACCTCCAGCGGTACCCGGTTGCTCATCGAATAGAAACCGGCACCGATAATACTAACCAACAACAGGTTGGCGGCGACATGGTTGCGGGCAAACCAGGCGATCATTGCATGCATGGGTTAGCTCCCCTGCCCTGGTGCCGATTCGACAGGCGCGGACTTGGTCGGTTTGCTGGCCAGCTGTGCTTCGCCGTCGAGGGAGCTGATGCTGACCGGAGTACCGCTGATCGCGGTTCCGGTCGGGGAGGTTACCAGTTGGTCGCCCCGCTGCAATGGGCCCTCGATAACCGCCGCGTTAACATCACTCCAGATCAGCTCGATCGGCAGTCGTTGCAGCTTGTGGTCTTTGATCAGGGCGACCTGGTTATCCTGGCGTAGTGCGCTGCGAGGCATGACGAAGACCCCTTTAAGCAGGCGGCCCTCGATCTCGGCCTCGACAAACTGGCCGATCTTGAGCGGTGGCCGCTGGCTGCCGTCGTTACCGTAGGGGTCATCGACCCGCGCGACCACGAACAGTTGGCGGGAGTCGCTGTCTACCGCGCCTTCGGCCCGCAGGATACGACCCTGCCAGTGGTACTCGGCTCGCCCCAGCCGCGCTTTGATGGTGACTGCGGGGTACTCCACCTGTTCCTGGGGTCGGTTACCGCGATAGAGCTCCGGAATCTCGACAAATTCAAGCTGACGGTTGTTGAGAGGCAGGCGAACCTCCACGAAGTCGATCGCGTAGATCTGTGCCAGCTCGGTGCCACTGGTGACGAACTGGCCGATGTCGGCTTTCTTACTGAGAATGCGCCCTGCGTAGGGAGCGCGAATGCGGGTGCGCTCCAGATTAAGTTCGGCTTGTTCGTATTGAGCCTCGGCGGAGGCGATTTGTGCGCGAGCAGCCGCGAGTTGGGGGGTTCGCAGCACCAGGGGGGTGGCTTCCCCCTCTTCTCCCAGGCGCTCCCAATCCCGCTTCGCCTGGTTGGCCCTGGCTAGCTCCTCTTGCAGTTCGAAGCGGGCCTGAATCAGTTGGGCGCGGGCGATGGTGAGTGCGGCGTTGTAATCGCGATCATCGATCTGTAGCAGGAGCTCACCCTTATCGAAGAAGCGCCCCTCGCGGAAATTAGCGGACACCTTAACGATAGCCCCTGACACTTCAGGGATCAGGCTGCCCTGGGTATGGGGCTGCACGGTACCGTGGCTGTTGAGTTTGACCTGATAATCACCGGGGGTCAGGGTTACCGCCTCAACGGACAGTTCGGCCCGTGGTTGTGGTCGCTTGTTGGGAACGGGTTTATTGTTAACGATGTAATTAACCGCTAGCGCCGTCAGGGCTAGCACCAGTAAGGGGGCGATCGCTTTGCGCAAACGGGGCATCAGGGTTCCTCGAAGGAGCTGGGTGACAGGGCGAAATCCCCGCCCAGGGCAAGATATAGGTTGATTCGGTTTTGCAGCAATCGGTTACGCACCTCGATCTCGGCACTTTGAGCATCAAAACTGCGACGTTGTGACTCCAACACCGTAATGTACTCCACTAGCCCCGAACGGTAGTTATCAAAGGCTAGTTTCTCGGCGTTGATGGAGTCGCTGGCAGCATTTTTCAGGGCGCGCTGTTGTTCCAGTAATAGACTCTCATCGTTGAGGGTTTGTTCCACTTCGGAAAAGGCCTGTTGCACCGTGGTGGCGTAGTCGGCCTCGGCTTCCCGCACCCGGGCGCGAGCCTCTAGTTCGGCGGCTTGCAGGCGTCCGGCGTCAAACAGCGGGGCGGTGAGCCCGCCCAGCAGTGACCAGGCCAGGTAGTCGCTGCGCATCAGGTCCCCCAACTCGTCACTACTGCTGCCACCCCGGGCCGTGAGGCGTAGGCTGGGATAGCGCCTGAGGTGGGCTTCCTCTGCGCGATAGTCTGCGGCACGTAGCACGAGTCGCGCGGCGGTCAGGTCCTGGCGGCGCTGTAACAGTTCGGAGGGAATTCCGGCCGGGGGTGGTTCGGTCAGGGTGGGAACCGACGCTGGAGCCTGCAGTGCGGTGGCGGGGTAACGGCCTAGCAGTATCTCCAGTTCCCGGGTGCGTTGCTGTAAATTTTGGCGACGGGTGTATAACCGACTGCGATCGCCCTCCAGATCCGCGCGGGCGAGGTAAAGGTCGAGGGATTCGCTGAGGCCGCTGAGGTAGCTCTGGCGGATGATCTCTAGGTTGTTGGATTGATTCTGTAGCCGCTTTTCAACCAGTTCCAGCTGCATACGGGCTTCGCTGACATTGAACCAGGCGCTGGCGACATCGGCTGCCAGTTGAAAGCGTGCCTGTTCAAAGTTGGCCTGGCTGGCCTGGTAGTCGCTTACGGCAGCCTGGGTGCGGGCGTCGAGTTTGCCCCACAGATCGACCTCCCAGCCCAGCTCCAGCTCGGCGTTGTAGCTGTTGTCGATGGAGGAGTTGCCGTCGTTGTTCTGTTTGCGTCGGCCGGCGTCGAGGGCAGCGTTGAGCTCGGGGTATCGGTCGGCGCCGGCGATACGGGCATTGGCCAGTGCTACCTCGTTGCGGGCCTGGGCGGCGCGCAAGCTGTAGTTCGCGGCCATCGCCTCCCTCACCAGTAACACCAGCTGATCATTGGAGAAGCTGTTGAGCCAGGGTTCCCGGTTCATCTGCTGCTGCAGTTCGTCGGCAGACCACTGGTCGGCGATGATGGGGTCAGAGCGCTCGACCCGGCTTTCGATGCTGGTGCAGGCTGCCAGTAGCAGGCAACCGATCAAGGATGCGGTATGTTTGAGCGAAAAATCCATAGAAGCGTAAACAGGTCGCCGGTGTTGTGGTTGGGGTCATCTATTTTCTCGACTGTAAGAGTTTACGTCACAGTTGAGACATCTTCATGTGCTCTTACTCTTCCTTTACAGAAACAGCATACGCTAGAGACAAAATGAGGGTTTAAGAGGGAGTACCCTGGAACACAGTAAAAGGGTAGTTGTTGGCGCTATGCACGTGCCAGCTATGGTGGGGCGCTAAATTGGCTACGGGGAAAGCCACCGGTACAGGAATCTGTGTGCTTGTCGCCGCTTGAGTCGCGGTAAAAGGAGCGCTTGCGGCGGTGGTGATCCAACGGGTTGGTCAGCCGAGGTTGGGTGTTGTGCGCGAGCGCTGTTATGCTGGCGACGATCTATCGATTGTTGCTAAGGAGAGAGAGATGACCCTGTTGGTGTTCGGAATGTTACTGTTTATCGCCATTCACATGCTGCCCGCATCCCCCGTATTTAGGGCGGGGTTGGTGATTCGCCTGGGTGAGCTCCCCTACAAAGGTGTTTTTGCGCTGATTTCGGCACTGGCGTTGGTGATGATCGTTATGGGTAAGGCTCAGGCCCCCGAAGTCCCACTCTGGACGCCACCCTCCTGGGGGCGAAGCTTTACTGCGCCTCTGGTGCTGATGGCCTTTATTCTTGTGATCTCGGCTTATCTGCCATCGAATTTGCGCCGGCTCACCCCCCACCCGATGCTGGGCGGGGTGATCCTGTGGGCGCTGGGCCACCTGCTCGCCAACGGTGACCAGGCATCGGCCATCCTGTTTGGCGGTTTTGCGCTCTACTCGGTGGTTGCGATCGCCTCAGCCAATCGCCGTGGCGCAACAAGGTCCCATAGTAAGAAAGCCTGGTACTGGGATCTGCTGGTGGTGCTGATTGGCTGTAGTACCTGGACAGTGGTGTTGATGTTTCACCGTAGCCTGTTTGGGGTGGCGTTGTTTTAGGGGGGGGCGGTTGTCGTTGCAGGCGGAGCTCCGGTTATCGCGGTAGCCTGGGGTATAATAGGCGAAAAATCGGGTACTCCCACCGGGTGCCTGAGTATCATCTACCCCCTGCCTGCCCTTTGTAGCGATCCAGCGAGGGCGTTACCCACAGGTATTCTATGAGTTTTATTGATCCCCCTAGTTGGCCCTGGGATGAGTTGTTGCAGCAATGCGCACAGCGTGCCGACCCGATCTCCGATAATGTCCGTCGCCTGTTTCATGGTCGAGGGCATTGCTTTGAAGGCCTTGAGGCGGTGAATCTCGATGCCCTGGGGCGCCAGTGGTTGTTGACCTTCTATCGTGAGGTGGGCGATGGGCCCCTGGCTCAATTGGTGGAGGCGTTACTTCAGGTCGCGTCCCGCTGTGAGGGCGGGCCTTTGCAGGCTTTGCTTGTGCAACGGCGCTATCTGCCCGGCGCTCCCACCGAGGCGCTATGGGGCGAGATGGACCCGCAGCCCATCGTCACCGAAGCCGGTGCGCGTTATCAGCTGGAGCTTGGCAAACAGCAAAATAGTGGTCTTTTTCTCGATATGGCAACGGGACGCCAGTGGTTGCGTGAAGGCTGTGAAGGCAAGCGGGTGTTGAACCTGTTTTCCTACACCTGTGCGTTTTCGGTGGCGGCCATGCTCGGAGGGGCCCAGCGAGTGATCAACCTGGATATGAGCCAGCGCTCGCTGCAAAAGGGGTGGGTTAACCATCGCATTAATGGCATCGATCTCGACCGGATCGAGTTTTTACCCCACGATCTGCTTAAATCCTGGGGCAAACTTAAACGTAAAGGCCCTTTTGAGCGAGTCATCGTCGATCCACCCTCGTTTCAGCGGGGGAGTTTTGAGGCAGAACGTCACTACCAAAAAGTGATAAAGCGGTTACCCGAGTTGTTAACTCCCGGCGCCGAGGTGCTGTTGTGCCTGAATGACCCCGACCTCGGGGTTGGTTTCCTGCAGCAGCTGGTGCGCGATAGCGGTGACGCATTGAGCTATATCGGGCGCATCGAAACTGGCGCCGATTTCCCGGAGCAGCACCCTGACAAGGGGCTGAAGATTCTGCATTACCGTTATGACGTCCAGCAAGGTTCCTGAAGTGCGCTTCACCCTATCACTTGATCCGCAAGGGGGGCAGGCTCGTGGTGCCATGAAGCGACTCGCCAGACTGATGGTCATCGTTGTGGTACTGCTTCCGGTAGGTGCGAGGGGGGAATCAGGTGATCTGCTCGGTGGAGGATCGTTGATTGAGGGCGAGCCGCCGGCGGGCTGGCAGCCGCTGCTTTTTTCGGGGAGAGAGCCGACGCAGTATCAGTTTTCGGATGAGCAGGGTGAAGTCATGGTCTGTGCGGACGCCCGGGGATCGGCGTCGGGATTGATCTATCGACTAGATACCGATACTGCCCAGTATTCGCATATCGCCTGGCGTTGGAAAATATCGAATACGTATCGAAATGCCCGCTTGGGGGAACGCAGCGGCGATGATTTTCCAGCTCGAATCTACATCAGTTTTGCCTATCAGCCCGAGCGCGCAGGCTTCGCCCAAAGCATCAAATATGAGGGTTACCGACTGGTCTATGGCGAGTACCCTCCCCATAGTGTGCTTAATTATGTCTGGGCCAGCGCCGAAGCACCGGGGGAGATGGCGCAGAGTCCCTATGCCGACAACTCGATGATGCTGGTGGTCCGTGGCGGTGACGCGAGCGCCGGTCAATGGCAATCAGAGTTGAGGGATATTGCGGCGGACTATCGGCGTGCTTTCGGAGCAGAACCGCCACCGGTTTCGGGGATTGCGTTAATGAGCGACGCGGATAACACCGGAGAGCAGGCCTCGGCCTGTTTTGCGCAGATTCGTTTGTTGTCGCCCTAGGGGGTCAACGCCCCTCGATGGCGACCAGGCTTGCGCCGTCGAGCCCTTGAATGCGATAGGCTTTGCCGAATCCGCACACGAACGTGCCCCTGGTGGGGGTGATCTGGAAAAGATGAAAGTCACCGAGCTGCTTAAGCAGCCCCATGGTTTTTCCAAGGCGCTTCTCCAGTTGCGCCGTTTTCTGTAACCAGCGGTCACTGTCGCGCTCGACGCGGATAACCGTTCCTTGGCAGCTAAGGCGCTGGCGCCGGAAAGGGTTGCTGCACTGCGCCTCATCCTCGATCAGAAGCACCGACAGCTCGTTGTCCTGGAGTAGGTTATCGGTATGAGGTGCCAGTTCGCTGAGAAATACAAAGATACTGCCCTGCTCGATGTAGCAGGGGGCGTAACTCGCCAGCGGGGTCCCGCGGGCATCGGTGGTCGCCAGCATCAAGCTGTTGCGCGCGGCCAAAAAATGCTCCAGCTGTTGTCCAGGGATCTCGCCCCCTGTCGCTGGGGCATCTTTGACCTGGGTTAGGCTATTCGTGCGTGGTTCCACCCCGGATCTCCATTGACCTGTTGTTGAGAGTCATTGTAGTTCGGGGGTGGGAAGCTGCAATAAACCGAGGATGTAGGGGTTAGCAGGGATATTTCCAGCCATCTTCGGTGGTGTCGGCGGGCATTGCGTAAAGCTGGGAGTGAAGCTTGGCCTCAAGTGCGACCAGTTTGGGACTGATATCCTTGCCGGGCCGATAGCGAACCAATTCGACCAGTGATGTTGAGAGTACGTTCAGGATCTGATGCTGTTGTGAACTCGCTTTCATTACGCCTTCTCCTTCTCTTAGGTGGCTTTATGGCCGTACCTGAGAACCAGTATAGGCAAAGAGAGGGGGTAGCATTAGAGGCGTTCCCCATGAAAACGACGTCCTAAGACGTAATGCTTCTATGGGCGGGAGTTCGTGAACGCTGCCCTAGGGTGAGGGGGGCTGACACCCTCCCACCCCATAACGCCTCGGTCAGCGGGTGATCATGGATGAACCTGCCCGCTTCACCGTGTTGGCATCTTGCCGGGGCGGCAGGGTAATCCCTTTTGCGCACGCAGGGCGTAGGTAGAGGGTATCGACCCAGCGCTTGAGGTGATCCAGACCGTCGATTGAGACCCCGGACCATTCGTGGGTGCGCACCCAGGCCCAGTTCGCCATGTCGGCGATGCTGTACTCATCGACCAGGTACTCGTGGTCTGCCAGGTGGGTATCCAATACCTCGAACAGGCGGCGGCACTCGTGCTGGTAGCGGTCGATAGCGGGTTGGATGGTTTGCGGGAAGTAGCGATAGAAGACGTTGGCCTGCCCCATCATCGGGCCGATACCTCCCATCTGGAACATCAGCCACTGCAACACCCGCGAGCGGGCCTTGGGGTCGGAGGGCATAAATTGCCCCGATTTTTCCGCCAGGTAGATCAGGATTGCACCCGACTCGAATACCGCAAAATCATCATTATCGTGGTCGACTATGGCGGGAATTCGCCCGTTGGGGCAGAGTTTGAGAAATTCGGGCCGCTTTTGCTCCCCCTCCATCAGGTTGAGGGGAATAAGGTTGTAGGGCAGCGCCATCTCTTCTAGGGCGACGGTGATCTTGTAGCCATTGGGCGTCGCCGCGGTGTAGAGGTCGATCATGGTATTTATCCTTATCAGGCTTTGGCGCTAGGGCGGCTGGACACCAATTGATACCAGCGTTGCAGGTGCTCTTGTTCGGGGGTTGGGCGTACATCGATAACACGGGCAAAATCGATCGAACACAGGGCGGTAATATCGGCGACGGAAAACTGGTCCCCTGCAATGTAGGTGCTATCGGCCAAGTGAGTATCGAGGATGGCGAGCATCTGGGTGGCGGCTTTTTGGTTGATCTCACCCCACTCCTTGATCGGCGTCATGCGGTCTTTGAAAAAACCTGACAGGTGCTGGAAACCCATGCCAACACTCATCATCAGGGAAAACTCCATGCGTCGTTGCCACATCTCGATCTGGGCCTTTTCCAGCGGGGACTCGCCCATCAGGGAGGGTTCGGGTTGGAGCTCTTCGAAGTAGCGGCAGATCGCGATCGATTCGGAGATGCAGGTGCCATCATCCAGTTCCAGAACCGGTACCTTGCCCCAGGGATTCTTGGAGCGAAACTCGGCCGAGCGGTTTTCCCCCTGGGTAATATCCACCTGCAGATAGTCGACCTCCACCCCTTTTTCGGCAAGAAACATGCGTACGCGGCGGGCGTTGGGGGCTGTTTTGGTTTCAAAAATTTTCATGGGGGCTCCTGCGTTGTTTGTTGTTCCCTGCCTTGGACGGTAAACAGTTCGGTGGCGACGATCAAGCGGGAAAGGGATCTGGCTCGCTGGTTGCTGGATTCTGGTGGATTTCGACACTCGATTCGTTGGTTTTCGCCATTGTCCCCAGTCGGTGACTGTTGCAGCATCCCCTCCATAATCTAACCTAGCACGATCATGCCCATACGCGAACGCTTTCAGCATGCGGAGGTAGAGGGGGTCCGAGTCGGACGCCTCAATGCCGGCATCACCACCACCTTTATCGTCTACCGAATGGGGTCGACCCTCATCGACTGTGGCCCCTCCAACCAGTGGCGGTCGGTGCGTCAGTTTGTGGATGAGCGCCGCCTTGAACAGTTGCTGATAACCCATCACCATGAGGACCACAGCGGCAATGCTGCGCGGCTCTCGCGCCAGTTTTCTATCACTCCGCTGGCACCGGAGCTGGCCCGGGAGAAGCTCCGCCAGGGGTTTGTGATTCCGCCGGTACAGCGTTTTGTATGGGGGCGCTCGCACCCGGTTGAAACGGCGCCGCTGCCAGGCCAGGTGGCGTTGGCCGACGGCAGTCCTGTCTATCCGGTACATACTCCAGGTCACGCCAAAGACCTGACCTGTTTCTTCCTCCCTCGCCAAAAGTGGTTTTTTAGCGGTGACCTATATATTGCGAAGTCGCTCAGGATGCTGCGCTCCGATGAGGATCTGTCGCAGCTGATCGACAGCATTGGTAAGGTGTTGGAACTGGACTTTGAGGTGATGTTTTGCCCGCACCGTGGCATCGTCGAACAGGGTAAGCAATCTCTGCAGGCTAAATTCGATAATTTGCTGAGTTTCTGCGATGAGGCTCAATCTCTGGCCCGCCAAGGGCAAACGCCGCGCCAGATTAGCGATCGCCTGCTCGGCCCCGAGGGGTGGGTTGCAAAAATCAGTGGCCACAACATATCGGCTATCAATCTGGTGAACGCGGCGTTAGGTGTTGACCTGAAACAGCCGGTTACCAGCCGTGTGGTGCTGCCGGGCGCCTGAGTTTTCCTGCGGTCTGCCTCCAGAGCGCGGGAGATGTATAATCCCTCCCGCTTGTTCCAGCCGAGGGTAAAATCGCAATGAAGCTTCATTTTCGCAAAGATGGCCAGGGAGACCCCCTGCTGCTGATTCACGGCCTGTTTGGTTCGCTGGAGAACCTGGGGTATGTGGCGAAACAGCTGAGTGCCCATTTTAGCGTCTATTCGCTGGATATGCGTAACCATGGGCGCTCACCGCACCATGAAATGATGAGCTATGAGCTTATGGTTGGCGATATCCTGCGCTTTCTCGATGAGCAGAAACTGGCGCGGGTGAGCCTGCTGGGGCACTCGATGGGAGGCAAGGTCGCCATGCAGTTGGCGCTGTCCCACCCGGAACGGGTGAAGCAGCTGGTGGTTGCCGATATCGCACCGGTTACCTATGACGACCATCACAGCCAGATCTTCAAAGGCTTGCTCAGCTTTGATCCTGCGACGCTGCATTCGCGAGGCGAGGCGGATCGACTGTTGGCTCCCTTTGTCCCCGAGCTCCCCGTACGCTCCTTTTTGCTGAAGAATCTGGTGCGCCGTGCCGAAGGTGCGGGGGGATTCGGCTGGAGGGTCAACTTGCCGGTTTTACATGGACAATATCAAAATATCATGCGGGGGCAGCAAGGCAGTCCCTTTCGGGGGCCGACCCTGTTTATCAAGGGGGGCAACTCCGACTATATATTGCCCAAGTACCGAGGGCAGGTCGGGGCGCTGTTTCCTGGCGCAGAGCTTAAGGTTATAAGCGGTACGGGCCACTGGTTGCACGCCGAGAAGCCGGACCTGTTTTGTACCATCGTCTTAAGGTTTTTAACGGCTGCGTGATCTTTACTTTAACCTGTGTGAAAAAAATGCCTTGATAGAGTGAGGAGACTTATTCGCGCACCCCTTACCTGCTACCCTGTGTGTGATGACTAGTTTCCAGCGCTACCGCCGTCCGTTAATCGCTTTCCTCTGCTTTGCAGTGGTGCTGTGGGCCGGCAGCTATTGGACCCAGCTGTCGAGTACTTCGGCGCAGAATGAGCAACAGTTGCTGATGCAGCAGTTGGTAGACTCTCAAGCCTCCGCGATTGAGCGCAGGCTGTCTCGGTCGCTGTCGGCGACCGATATACTGGCCCAGGAGATCCGCCAGCAGGGTGGCGACTTTAACACCTTCGACGAATATGCCCAGGGTATCATCGACGCGATCGGCGGCGTGTCCAATCTGCAGCTGGCCCCCGATGGCGTAATTCGCAAGGTCTACCCCTTGGCGGGTAATGAACGCGCACTGGGTCACGACATTCTGAACGATGACAGCCGTCGTCAGCAGGCACGCAAAGCGATTGATACCCGTAGCCTGACATTGGCCGGGCCTTTTGAGTTGGTTCAGGGCGGCATTGCGGTGATTGGCCGCAACCCCGTGTTCATTTACAGCGACGGGGAAGAATATTTTTGGGGCTTTACCTCGGCGCTGATTTTCCTTGACGACCTGCTCAAGGTCACGGATCTCAACGAGTTGGAGCGCAAAGGCTATCGTTATCGGTTGTCCCGGTTTGACCCCGTATCTCGCGAGTCGGTTGTATTTGCCCAAAGCCAAGAGAGTATTGACGCTGGCGCTACCGAATACGACATCACCGTACCAAACGCCAAGTGGCGCTTGGCGATGAGTCGGCCCCAGTCGAGCCTGGGGCTGCTCTTCTCCTTGGGCTATGGCGCCAGTCTGCTGGCGGGTTTGCTGGTGGCGGCAGTGGTGAACCTGCTGCTAAAACAGCCGGAAAAGCTGCGTCAGGTAGTGGATGAGAAAACCCGTCGGTTGGAGGAGCTCGCGTTCTACGATCCGCTCACGGGGTTGGCCAACCGTCGGCTGCTGCACGAGCAGCTTGATCAGGCGCTCAAGCGGCTGCATCGTGACGGGAACAAGGCGGCGTTGCTCTACCTCGATCTCGACGAATTTAAGCTGGTGAATGACACCATGGGGCATTCGGCTGGCGACCTGTTGCTGACCCGGGTGGCACAGCGGCTGCGCTCGGTGGTGCGCGATAGTGATCTGGTCGCTCGCCTGGGGGGGGATGAATTTGGCGTTTTACTGCAGGATACCCACGAAATCGGTGCGATTACCCGCGTTTGTAACAAGCTGATCGCCTCCGTTGAGACCCCCCTGCTGATCGCTGAAAAAGAGTTTCTGGTGTCGGTCTCTATCGGGGTCACCCTGCTACCCGAAGATGGAGAAAACGGAGAAGCTGTGCTGCGCAATGCGGATCTGGCGATGTATGACGCCAAGCGGGATGGCAAGCGCCAGTTTAAACTATTCAATGCTGAAATGCGGAAGCAGGTGTTAAAGCGCCTCGAAGTGGAGGAGGATCTGCGGGTAGCGTTGGACGAGCAACAATTCGAACTTCACCTGCAGCCACTGATCAGTTTTCCATCCAGCGAGGTCATGGGGTACGAGGCGCTGATTCGTTGGCGACACCCACAACAGGGGTTGCTCTACCCTGATGCCTTTATCGGTGTGGCTGAGCAGTCCGGTCTGATTCGTGAAATGGGGTATTGGGTGTTGAAAGAGGCCTGCCGTCTGCTTCGTGATCACGAAGCAATACTGGGCACGGACTCCATCATGGCGGTTAACCTCTCTCCGGCACAGTTTGCTGACACGGCGTTGTTGTCGCGTATCACGGCAATTACCGCTGCCAGTGGCATTGATGCAGGCCGGCTGGAGCTTGAGATTACCGAATCGGTGCTGATGAATGATGTCGAGGCGGCGATCGAGGTGCTGGCCAGCATCCAGGCGATGGGCATTCGTATCGCGATTGACGACTTTGGCACCGGGTACTCCTCCCTTGCCTACGTGAAACGCTTCCCGATCGATAAACTGAAGATCGACCGCAGCTTCATTCAATCACTGGCGACCGACCGTAGTGACCAGATGATCGTCGAGGCGATCATCGCCATGGCCCATAAACTGGAGCTGCGGGTGGTTGCAGAGGGGGTGGAAGATGAAGATCAGTACCGTCGTTTGAGAACGTATGAATGCGATGTCGCCCAAGGGTATTGGCTCAGTAAACCCAAGCCGGTGGAGGAGATTGGGAACGCCCTCAAGGATATCTCCGGGCAGATGCAGAAAGCCAGTTTCTCCAACGACTACCTGATCTAAATCGGCAGGAAGCTGGAGGCCAGCCCATGCACCAGCATGTTGATGGTGCGCTGGTTACGCTGGGAAACGATCAGGGCGAGGTTATCTTGTAATGCAATTAATTTTCCATACAGGCGCTCGAAGCTAAGGTTCGGGTCTTGGCTGCTGAGGCTATTGGTGAGGATCAGCGGGGTGCCGGCGGCATCGGTGCGGGTTTTCAAACGCCACGCGAGTACTTCGATATTGCGTGCGCTGTCATAAAGCTTTTGTGCGTCCAGTGCGTCGAGGACAAAAAACTCTGCTTTATTGTCGTACGCGCGATGCAGCATACCGGTGAGGCCGACCATCAGCGCGAATACCCGGTCACCCCGGAACTCGGAGCCCATGGCCAGCAGCATGGCGTCGATGGATTGTCGCCCCCCCAACTCGTCAAAGATCAGCGGCGGGGGCAATGAGAATATCAGGTCGATACGGCTTTGGATGTTGGCCCCGGGCGTTTTGCGCAGCTCCCTGGGATTACGCAGGTAGAGCTTGCGCATCAAGAGCTGTAAATGCTGGTCGACCTGGTTGATGTGGGCGTCGGCGACGAAGTCGAGATCGCGCTTGGCGAGGTTTTCAGGCCGAAACTGCTGGTCTGCGGTGCAGCCCCCGAGTAGCAATACCAGTATCCACCCTGTCAATGATCTCCGCGTCATGGAATCAGCATAGAGGCTGGGGGGGAAAACTCAACAGGGTCTTTAGTTGGCGCTTTCGCTCAGCTCCCCGCAGAGGTTTTGCTGCATAAGTCGGCCTATTCGGTGTTCGTCGAGCCCGCAGGCAAACAGGTGATGCAGTTTGGTAAAAGCCGCTTCGAGGGTCATATCGCCGCCGCTGATGACGCCTGCGTTGGCCAGTGCTGACCCCGTGGCGTAGCTGCCTTGATCTACCCCGCCTTGCAGGCATTGGCTGAGGTTAATGATGATAATGCCCCGGTCATTGGCGCGAGCCAGGGCATCGAGAAATTCGGGGTTGTTATCGGGGGCGTTGCCGACTCCAAAGCTCCGCAGAAGTAAACCCCGGCAGGGTGATTGGGTGACCGCATCGATGAATGCACCGGTGATGCCGGGAAACAGGTGGACCGGTATCACCCGGTTCTCTCCATAGCTCTGGGGGAGTTCGAAGGTTGTTGCGCGAGGGCGAGGCATCAATACTCGGTGGTTGAGTTCGATATGGATACCAATCTGGGCCAGCCAGGGACAGTTGGGGCTATCGAACGCGTCAAAACCGGTCGCTTTGACTTTGAGGCTGCGGTTGCCTCGAAGCAGGCGACCATTGAAGTAGAGGCACACTTCGGGAATGGCAAAATCGCAGGCGAGTTCAATAGCCGTTACCAGATTGTCCTGGGCGTCGTTGCGGGTCTCGCTGAGGGGGATTTGGGAGCCGGTGATGATAACGGGCTTTCCCAGGCCCCGCAGCATGAAGCTGAGAGCGGACGCGGTATAGGCCATGGTGTCGGTGCCGTGCAGTACCACAAAGCCATCGTAGTCATCGTAGCGATTGGCGATATCGCGGGCGATCGCCAACCAGTCAGCGGGCACGATGTTGCTACTGTCGAGCTGGGTGGGGTATTCGTGCAGGTCGTAATCGGGCATCTCACCGGACAGGCGGGGTGGGATCTTTTCCTCGATCAAGCGCGCAAATCCAGGCATGACAACGTAACCCCGTGGGGAGCGGTGCATGCCAATGGTGCCGCCGGTGTAGGCGATATAGATACGTTTTTTCACGAAGGGTCCTCGTACTGATATGGCGCTAGTGTACCGGTCGCGCACAAAAAACGGCACCCGAGGGTGCCGTAAATAATACGATTATCTGTGCTGTCTAGTTGATAACCTTAATCTGCACGCGACGATTCTCGGCGCGTCCTGCAGCGCTAGCGTTGTCAGCGATGGGGTCCTCCTCCCCCATTCCCCGGGCACTAATGTTATCGTCCTTGACGCCTTGGGCGACCAGGTAGTCGTGCACAGCCTGGGCCCTGCGTTGTGACAGGTCCTTGTTGTACTCCGCGGTGCCTCGGCTGTCGGTGTGGCCGACGATCTCAATTTTTACATCGGGGTAGAGCTTCAGGCGATTGGCCGCATCGTTCAAAATCTGCGGTGAATTATCCACCAGGTCGGTGGAGTTTGTGGCGAAGTTCACCCCCCTGAGCAGGGTTGGTCGAGCATCGTCGCAGCCAATTTCATTGACGGTGATACCCTCTTCGCTATCGGGGCAGAAGTCTCGATCATCGGGCACACCGTCTTTGTCACCGTCCATGACGACAGGGGCTGGAGGAGGCGCTTTTTTGACCGGGCAACCGTAACGATCCACCTCGGTACCGCGAGGGGTATTGGGGCACTGGTCGAGGCGGTCAACGACGCCGTCACCATCGCTGTCGAGTTCACAGCCTACGGCATCGACCTTGGCACCCATCGGTGTGGCAGGGCACTGGTCCTTGTCATCGGGCACACCGTCGCCATCGCTGTCGGGGGGGGTGGTGTCAATCGCAGCACAGATCAATCCGCTGACGATGGCGCCACCGACGGCCCCTCCGAGGGCGGCGTCACTGTCATTGGCGCCTACTGCGCCACCGCCCACCGCAGCGCCAGCCATGGCGCAGTTACGCCAATCGGTATACCAGGGCCCTTCCGTAGCGCAGCCGCCGAGCAAAAAGAGTATAAGAGAGCCAAGCAGTAATCGGGGGGATCGTAATATGTTCATGGCGGGATTCCTTTTCCATCGGTTTTGAAATAATCGCCGTTAAGTCTAGATCATTCCCGGCGAGTCTGTACCTCTTGCTAGCGATGAATTGGCTGGTTATGCTGCCGCCAGTTTTTTTGCTCTTTCAGGAGAGATCTATGCGCATAGCGATGATCGCCGCAGTGGCCGAAAACGGCGCGATTGGAATTAACAATAAGCTGCCCTGGTATCTACCCGGTGACCTGAGGTATTTCAAGGCGGTGACGATGGGGAAGCCTGTCATCATGGGGCGAAAAACCTTTGATTCATTGCGTAAGCCGCTGCCGGGGCGCACCAATATCGTGATTACCCGGGACCTCAATTACCAGCCGGAGGGGGTCAAGGTCGTCCATAGTCTGGAGGATGGGCTGGAGCTGGCGCAAAACATTGGCCTGATCAACGGGCTCGATGAGATGATGGTGATTGGTGGTGAGCAGATCTATCGCCTGGCGCTGGAGAAAGCGGACCGCCTTTATCTTACAAAGGTGTACCAGAGCTTTGACGGCGATGCCTGGTTTCCCGAGGTCGACCTGAGCCAGTGGAGCGAGGTGCAACGGGAGGATCATTTCAGCGAGGATGAACCGCCGATGCAATTCAGCTATCTGGTTCTCGATCGAACCCCCTGAGTTTGCGACTACTCACTATCGATGGGCAGCAGGCGTGCACTGGCTTGCTGAATAAGGGTGTTACTGAAACGCTCCAGTAACGGGCTTCGAATACTCCAATAGTGCCAGTAGAGGTCGCTGAATACGGCGCGCCCCGGTGCAAGCTCCATCAGCGTTGCGTCTGCCAGCTGCCTTTCAACATGCAGTCGCGGCACCAGGCTGTAGGCGATACCCAGTAGCGCGGCGTCGACGAAGGCCTGGGTCGAAGGAAGCTGGTGGCAAGGGTACTCGCCGGGCTGCACGTTGAAGTGATGTTGCAGGTAGCGATCCTGCAGGCGATCGTCGAAGTTAAAGACCACCGTGGGAGTCTTGTATAGCGCCTCTCGACTGACCCCATTAGGAAAGTGGCGCGCAATAAAATCGGGGGTGGCCACGGCAATATAGGCCATCCTTCCCAGCGCATCGACCCGGCACCCCTGTATGGCTTCCTCGCAAGAGCTGAGACAGCCGATCACCTTGCCCTGGCGCAGCATTCCCAGGGTGACACTTTCGTCCCCACAATGGAGATCGAGCAGCACCCGTTGTTGCCGGCATTCGTCGGCCACGCTATCGAGTAGCCAGGTCGCAAGGCTGTCGGCATTGACGCCGATGGAGAGGGTCTTGTATTGGGTAGATAGGTCGGGGGACAGCTCGTCCGCCATGCTCAGCTCGAGAGTATGTACTTGCTGGTAATGTTGCAGCAGGCGTAAACCGGCATCCGTTGCGGTAGGGGGGGTGGAGCGGATCAGCAGGGGTTTTGCCATGCGTGCTTCCAGCAATCGAACCCGCTGGGAAACGGCGGACTGTGTCAGGCCCAGGCGTTGCGCGGCTTTTTCGAAGCCTCCGCACAGGAGTACCGTTGCTACGGCTTCAACGAGTTTGTAGTCCATCATAAAAAATATTAATAAATCATTAGGAATATTAGTTTTAAAATATCACGGGGCCTCCTTATGCTACAACCATCGCTACCGGCCATGGCGTATTTGCCGATTTACCGGTCTGTCTGCCAGCGGATCCATTGCGGATCTATCAATGTAGAAAAGGAAAACGTTATGAGCGCCTATCTTACCGGTCTTGGGCTCGGAGCCAGCTTGATTATCCCCATCGGCGCCCAGAACGCCTACGTTCTGACCAGCGGCTTGCGTCGCAGCTACCCTTTCTGGGTGGCAACACTCTGCGCCCTGTGCGACATCGTCCTGATCGCCGTCGGCGTTATGGGCATGGGGGTGTTGATTGCGGCGAATCCGCTGTTACTTCAGGTAGCCTGCTGGGGTGGGGCGCTGTTTCTGGCCTGGTACGGATGGCTGTCGCTGCGCAGCGCCATGCAGCCACATCATCTGCGCGAAGGCAGCATACAAGCGGGCAGTATGGGGGCGGTACTGGCTGGTGCCCTGGCGGTGACTCTGCTTAATCCCCATGTTTATCTGGATACCGTGGTGCTGCTGGGATCAATTGGTGGTCAATACGCCGGAGATGAGCGCCTCCACTTTACGCTGGGAGCGATGTGCGCGTCCCTGCTCTGGTTTTACGCGCTGGGGATGGGCGCGGCGAAACTGGCCCCCTGGCTTGATCGACCGCTGGTGTGGAAGCTGGTTGATGGAGGGGTCTGGTTATTGATGTGGTTTATGGCAGCCAAACTGGTGATAAAAGGGCTCGGATTACTCTCGCTTTAACGTCAATGGGTTGTATCACCCGAACATAAAACATAAAAAAGGGGCGCCGCAATGGCACCCCTTTTTTGTGTGGCGCAAGCCTGGCTCAGTCAAGCTGCTCAAGATCGCGCACGCCGCCGCGGTCGGCGCTGGTCGCCATTGCCGCGTAGGCTTTAAGTGCCGTGCTTACCTTGCGCTCGCGAGGGGCGGCTGGTTTCCAGCCGGCGCGTCCTTTGGCAACCATCGCTGCACGGCGGGCGGCCATCGCCTCGTCGCTGAGCTGCAAGTTGATTGTGCGTGCGGGAATATCGATAAGAATGGAATCACCCTCCTCCACTAATCCTATGGCTCCACCGGAGGCGGCTTCGGGGGAGACGTGGCCGATGGAGAGACCGGAGGTTCCTCCGGAGAAGCGACCATCGGTCAGTAGCGCGCAGACTTTGCCGAGACCTTTTGACTTGAGGTAACTGGTTGGGTAAAGCATCTCTTGCATACCCGGCCCGCCCTTGGGTCCTTCGTAGCGAATCACCACCACGTCGCCCGCTTCGATCTGGTCGTCGAGAATACCTTTGACGGCAGCATCCTGACTTTCGAAGATCCGCGCGCGACCCTCAAATACCAATATGCTTTCATCGACACCGGCCGTTTTAACGACGCAGCCACTCTCGGCGATGTTGCCATGGAGGACGGCCAGACCTCCCTCTTGGGAGTACGCGTGCTCGATATCGCGGATGCAGCCGTTGGCGCGGTCGCTGTCGAGGCTGTCCCAGCGACAATCCTGGCTAAAAGCCTGTTGGGTTGGGATACCGGCGGGGCCTGCACGAAACCATGTGCGGGTGGCTTCATCGGAGGTGCGGGTGATATCCCACTGATCCAGTGCGTCCTTGAGGGTGGCGCTATGCACCGTCGGAATATCCGTGTTGATCAGACCTGCCCGATCGAGTTCGCCCAGAATGGCCATGATACCGCCGGCGCGGTGTACATCTTCCATATGATACAACGGCGTATTCGGAGCCACCTTGCATAGCTGGGGGATCTTGCGCGATAAGGCATCAATTTCGTGGAGGCCGAAGTCGATCTCCGCCTCCTGCGCTGCGGCCAACAGGTGCAGTATGGTGTTGGTGGAACCGCCCATGGCGATATCCAGCGTCATGGCGTTTTCGAAGGCCGCATAGCTGGCGACGTTGCGTGGCAGCACGCTGGCGTCGTTGCCTTCATAGTAGCGCTTGGTGATATCGACAATCCGGCGTCCCGCTTCGAGAAATAGCTGCTCGCGGTCGGCGTGGGTGGCCAGCATGCTGCCATTTCCGGGTAGGGAGAGGCCCAGGGCCTCGGTCAGGCAATTCATGGAGTTGGCCGTGAACATGCCGGAGCAGGAGCCACAGGTTGGGCAGGCACTGCGTTCATACTCGGCAGCATCCTCGTCACTGATGCTGGGGTCTACGGCGGCGACCATGGCGTCGACCAGATCGAGTTTGATGACGTCGCCCCCCAGTTTGGTCTTGCCCGCTTCCATCGGCCCGCCGGAGACGAATACGGTGGGGATATTAAGGCGCAGGGACGCCATCAGCATGCCGGGGGTGATCTTGTCGCAGTTGGAGATGCAAACCAGAGCGTCGGCACAGTGGGCGTTGGCCATGTATTCCACGGAATCGGCAATCAGCTCGCGCGAAGGCAATGAGTAGAGCATGCCGTCGTGACCCATGGCGATGCCATCGTCGACCGCAATGGTGTTGAACTCTTTGGCGATGCCGCCGGCTTTTTCGATCTCCCGCGCGACCAGCTGGCCGAGGTCTTTGAGGTGCACGTGCCCCGGTACAAACTGGGTAAAGGAGTTAACAACGGCGATGATCGGCTTGCCGAAGTCCTCGCCTTTTACACCGGTAGCGCGCCACAGTGCGCGAGCACCGGCCATATTGCGGCCGTGGGTGGATGTTTTGGAACGATAATCCGGCATGATAGCTCCTGCACTGCAGTATTGATTTTATGGCCGCCTAGAATAGCAGGATGCGCGGGGGTGGAAAACCGCGCGTAGCCAGGAGGCTGGTGTAGAATGAGAACCCAATTTGGTTTCAGTTTCCGGGTAAGGGCCATTCATGGCAGAGCGGGACTTTTTATCACTGTGTCACCAGCTGCAGCATCAGGCTCGGCTTACCCGCCAGCGACGGTTGTTGGTGCTATCGGGTAGCCGCGCCTGGAGTCGCCACTACGCCAAGGCCTGGGGCCTGGCGCTGTTGGCGCAAGCCCCCCACGCAAAGCACTGCTGGGTCACCGCGGCTAGCGACTGTGGCTGCGCTCAGGTGATTGCGCCCGCAAAACACGGGGCTCTTCTGGGCAGCGAGTGGGACCTGTTGGTATTTGATGCCTGGAGCGGACTCAATCCCGATGCGCTGGGCGCGGCGTGCGGAGCGGTGTGTGGCGGTGGATTGTTGCTGCTGCTGGCCCCGCCGCTGGCGCAGTGGCCCGAATTCCCTGACCCTGACTACGAACGTCTGGCGATCTGGCCGCAGCAGCCTGACCGTATGCGCGGGCAGTTTTTGCAGTGGATGGTGAGTCGGGTGTTAGGGGGGGCGGACTCAGTGTTGTGCCAGCAAGGCACCCGGTTGCCCGACAGCCCCCGGCAAGCATTGCGACCCGCATCGCCCCTGTTAAATGACAGCAGTGGTTGCCTGACCCAGGACCAACAACGTTCGGTTATCGCGATCGAGGAGGTTGCACAAACCCATCACCCTCGGCCGCTGGTAATCCGTTCGGATCGTGGGCGCGGCAAATCTGCGGCGCTGGGTATAGCCGCTGCAAACCTGCTGCGAGTCGGAACGCGAGAGATTGCGGTGTGCGCACCGCGCCGCAGTGCGGCCGATGCCCTGTTTGCCAATGCGCGCAAGCGACTGGGCCTGCCCCCGGCCTCGGGTGACATTCACTGGATTGAGGGGCGCATCCGTTTTTTCGCCCCCGATGAGTTGTTACGGCAACGCCCCGCCGCCGATCTGTTGCTGGTTGATGAAGCCGCCGCCATACCCTCGCCGCTGCTGGAAGCGATGCTCGATCACTATCCGCAGGTGGTATACGCCTCCACCATTCATGGCTACGAGGGCTCCGGCCGGGGCTTTGCATTAAGGTTTCAGCAAGTGCTTGAGCGTCGTGCGCCGGGCTGGCGTGAACTAACGCTGCAGCAGCCGATCCGCTGGTCCGAGCAGGATCCGCTGGAGCGCTGGTGTTTCGAGAGTCTATTGCTCGATGCCGATTGCGACGCACCCGAAGTGCAGATCGACAGCGACAGCGTCGAGCTACGTTGGGTGACCCAACCACAGCTGGGGGAGCAACCGGAACTCCTGCGACAGCTGTTTGGTTTGTTGGTGATGGCGCACTATCGCACCAGTGCCTCCGATCTGCGGCACCTGTTGGATGGCCCTAACCTGGAGATATTGTTGCTGCTGCACCAGGGGCAGTTGCTGGGAGCGGCATTGCTGGCCCAGGAGGGGGGATTCGACGAGACGCTGGCACGAGAGATCTGGCTCGGTAGGCGGCGTCCACGGGGTCACTTGCTGGCGCAATCCCTGGCTACCCACGGTGGACTGCGCGAAGCGCCGACCCTGCGCTGTTTGCGGGTGATGCGTATAGCGGTTCACCCGCAGTGCCATAGTCGGGGGTTAGGCTCTCGACTGTTGGAGGAGGCGGAGTGCGGGGCACGGCAAATGGGGTGCGATTATCTTGGTTCGAGCTTTGGCGTGACGGCACGTTTGCTGCCGTTCTGGTTGCGTGCCGGATTAACACCGTTACGCCTTGGGGTCCGTCGCGAAGCCAGCAGTGGCAGCTACTCGGTGATGGTTGCCAAAGGGATCAGTGAAGCGGGAGCCGCGATGGTAGCGTTGGGACGGTCCCGTTTTGTCGATCATTTTCCGCGCCAGTTGGCGGAGCATTACCGCGAGCTTGAGCCTGAACTGGAGGCCTGTCTACTGTCGGGCGCCGAGTGGACTGCGCCGGTTTCACCCCATGCAGCGCAAGAGCAGTGGTGGTCGGATTTGATCAGTTTTGCCGATGGACAACGTCTCTATGAGACCTGTTCGGTGGTTCTGCAGGAGGCACTAAGCCTCTGGCTCGAGAACGGAGAGCTGGGAGCGATGAGTGACGCCGATAACGCGCTGCTGCAGGGGAAGGTTTTGCATCATCACAGCTGGAAGGCCCTCGCATCCGCGTGTCCCGGTCAGGGGCGGCAGCAGCTTCAGCTGCGCCTGCGTGGGCTCTACGCGCGGCAGTTGGACCGCTTGCTGCCGGCCGAATTTGAATGCCTGCGTTCGGGTGCCATTACTTTATAGCAAGCGGGGCAGACAGCCCCAGGCGGCTTTCCGCGGGGCCGCCAGGGGCTTACAGTTGTTTCTCAAACACCTTGGAGTTGCGCTGTAGGTTGTAGAGCTCTTTTTTGGCGTCGGGTAACTGGTCGACCTGAATCTCATTAAATCCACGCTCGACAAACCAGTGTGCCGTGCGGGTCGTGAGAACGAAGAGGCGCTCGGTCCCCTGCTTACGGGCGAACTCCTCGGCATACTCCAGCAGCAGGTCACCTCGATTTCCCTTGCGGTAATCGGGGTGGATCGCGACACAGGCGAGCTCGGCGCAACGTGCATCACTAAAGGGGTGCAGAGATGCGCAGCCGATAATCATGCCGTCGCGTTCGACCACGGTGAACAAACCGATCTCCCGCTCCAGCTGTTTGCGTGAGCGGCGCACCAATACCCCCTGTTCCTCAAGGGGTTGGATCAGCTCCAGTATGCCCCCCACATCCTCGATGCAGGCCTGGCGCGTCTCCTCGTACCCCTGCTGGGTAATCAGGGTGCCGGCTCCGTCACGGGTGAACAACTCTTGCAGTAAGGCTCCGTCGGTAGCGTGGCCTATGATATGGCTGCGATTGACGCCCTGCTCGCAGGCATTGATCGCGGCGTGCAACAAACGTTTGGGTTCTGCGCTCAGCTGGGGAAGGAGTGCGCGAGCCTGGTGCACGCGCATCTGCCGTTGCAGTTCACCGGAGTCCGTGCAGACACCGTCATTGGCACCGAACAAAATCAGTTTTTGCGCCCTCAGGGCAGCGGCGGTAGCCGTGGCAACCTGTTCTACGGGGAGGTTAAAAACCTCTCCTGTGGGCGAAGAGCCCAGGCAGGAAAGCAGTACGACGTAACCGTCACTCAGTAGCTGGGAGATCGCCTCATGGTCGATGCGTCGAACTTCGCCGGTTTGCTGGAAGTCGACGCCATCGACCACGCCGAGGGGTTTGGCGGTGACAAAGTTACCCGATACCACTCGAATGCGGGCGCCGTGCATGGGGGAGTTGGCGAGCCCCATCGACAGCAGGGACTCAATCCGAATGCGCAGGTTACCCACTGCGTCCTTGACCGAGTCCAGCACCTCTTTGCTGGTCAGGCGTACGTCATCGTGAAACGTGCATTCGATGCCCCGCTCCTGAATGCGCTGCTCAATTTGCGGGCGTGCCCCGAACACCAGCACCAGTCGCACGCCGAGACTATTGAGCAGGGCAATGTCGTGAATGATGTTATCGAACCCGTCGTAGGCGAGAGTAGCGCCGCAGAGATGGATCACGAATGTACCGCCCCGGTGTGCATTGATATAGGGTGAGGAGTGGCGAAAAAAATTGACGTATTCGGCGCTGGAGATCTTCACGCTGACTTTCCTGCTCGCGTTGGGCTGTTGTTATGCCGATTCATTATACCTGTCCCGCCTCCAGACAGAAGCGACGAATCAATGAGCGCAGCAGGTTGACCATGGGTGGGATGCGATCGAGCGCCAGGAATTCATCGGGCTGGTGCGCTTGATCTATATCCCCGGGGCCCAGTACCAGGGTTTCCATGCCCATACTTGAGAGGAAAGGCGCCTCGGTGGCAAAGGCAACGGTTTCGGCCCGGTAGCCTGTTAGTTGCTCGCAGGCGGTGACCAACTCCGATGAGGGAGCGGTGGCGAAGGGTAGAATACTTTCAAAAATGGGCTCGACGCTAATCGTTACCTGGTCGGCCTGAGCGATCGGCTGCAAGCGCTGGCGAATCATCTCGCGCAACTCCGCAGGCTGCATTCCGGGTAGTGGGCGCAGGTCGTATTCCAGTGAGCATTGTCCACAGATTCGGTTGGGGTTGTCGCCACCGTGAATGCACCCCAGGTTAAGGGTGGGTACTGGCACCTTGAACAGTTCATTACGGTACTGTTGCTGAAGTTCGCCGCGAAACAGCATCAGCTCCGCCATCACCCGTTGCATGCTTTCCGCCGCATTGCGCCCCAGCGATGGATCGCTGGAGTGACCGGCTTGCCCCTGAATGTGGATGCGTTCCATCATGATGCCCTTGTGCATGTGTACCGGGCGCATCCCGGTAGGCTCTCCAATCAGGGCGAAGCGGGCCTTGGGCTTGCCAGCGTCGGCCAGCGCCCTGGCCCCCGCCATGGAGGATTCTTCGTCGGCAGTCGCAAGAATGATCAGTGGGTGATTGAGCTTATCTAGCGGCATATCACGGATCGCCTCGATCACCAGGGGGAAAAAGCCCTTCATATCGCAGACCCCGAGTCCGTACAGGCGCTGATCGCGTTCGGTCATAGCGAAGGGGTTGCTGCTCCAAAGCGACTCATCGCAGGGTACCGTGTCGGTATGTCCCGCTAGTACGAGCCCGCCAGGGCCGCTCCCCAGAGTGGCGATCAGATTGGCTTTGCTCGGTTGCTTGGGAAGCGGCTGGATTTCGATGGAAAAGCCCAGCGCTTCGAACCATTGTGCGAGCTGGTCGATAACGCCACGGTTGCCTTGGTCGATTCGAGGGTTGGTACAGCTAATCGAGGGCAGCTCGATCAGCTTGGAAAGAAGGGGTAGCAGCAGTGGCAGGTTGGGGGCGGGCATCCTTGACTCCGGTGGGTCGACCCAACAACGGGCCGTGGTCAGTGTGCCACAGGGGACGTGGAGCAGGCCAGCGCAGCGAGGATGTCAGGAGGGGGATGCCCAACGAGGGGGCGGGCAATGGCGGGCCGGCGCAGCGGGTGCGCCGGCCCCGGAGGGGATCAGGAGAAGATGCCCTTGAAGAGGAAGAAGAACAGGATAGCAAGGCCAGCACCGGCGGGCAGGGTCACGATCCAGGACATGAAGATGGTGCCGATCACCCGCAGGTTGAGCGCGCCGATACCACGAGCGATACCTACGCCGAGCACCGCCCCTACCAGGGTGTGGGTGGTGGAGATCGGCAGGCCGGTACCGGAAGCCAGTACGACGGTACCCGCAGCGGCCAGGGTGGCGGCAAAGCCTCGGCTGGGGGTCAGTTCGGTGATGTTGGTGCCAACGGTGGCGATCACTTTATGTCCGTACATCACCAGACCGGCAACAATTCCCCCGCCACCAAGCAGCAGGATCCAGGCGGGCATCACGCTCTTGGCGCCGATCTCACCCCCGGAGGAGACCACGCTGGCGACCGCCGCCAGGGGGCCAACGGCGTTGGCCACATCGTTGGAGCCGTGGGCGAAGGCCATGGCGCAGGCGGTGAACATCATCAGAACCCCGAACAGCTTCTCCACGCTGGTGAAGTGGAAATCCTTGTTCTCGCTGGGATCAAGTTTGATCTTGCGTAGCATGGAGATGCCGATCAGGGTGACCACCACGGCGATACCGGCGGAGATCATTGCATCCTGCAGGAAGCTCAGCTGCAGCGCTTTGAAGGCTGCGATATGTTTAAGCCCCTTGACCATGGTGACCATGCTGATGAGGAAAGCGACCAGAAAGATATACATCGGCACATAGCGTTGCGCCGCATCGAAGGGGTTCTTGGTGTTGAGTACCAGTTTCTGCACGCTCATAAAGGTGAAGAAACCGAAGGTGCCCGCCAGCAGAGGAGAGACCACCCAGCTGGCGGCGATGGTACCGACCTTGCCCCAGGCGACGGCCTCCATGGAGATGCCGACCGCAGCAAAACCGACGATGGCGCCCACGATAGAGTGAGTCGTGGAGACCGGCCAGCCAAAGTAGGTTGCAACCAGTAACCAGATGCCGGCAGCCAGCAGCGAGGCCAGCATTCCGTAGACCAATAGCTCCGGAGTGTCGGTGAGCAGGGAGGGGTCGATGATCCCTTTGCGAATGGTGGCGGTCACTTCGCCCCCTGCGAGGAAGGCACCGGCGAATTCAAAAATAATCGCGATAATGATCGCCTGCTTTACGGTGAGGGCCTTTGAGCCCACCGAGGTTCCCATGGCGTTGGCAACATCATTTGCTCCCACACCCCAGGCCATAAAGAAGCCAAAGACACAGGCCATCGCTAGTAGAAGTGTCGCGTTCTCAGCAATAATAGTCATAATCTGATACCCGTTCTGGTTAGCGAGCCAGCAGCAACTGCAGGCGGGATCCAACACGGGAGGCGCGATCGGCAAGATCTCCCACCCAGTCGATAACACGGTAGAGGAACATTACATCTACCGGGGGTAGATCCTGCTCCATTTTGAGCAGGGCGCCACGAATTGCAATTTGCAGGTCATCGGTGTCGCCCTCGATCTTGTCGAGTTCCTCGATCATGGCTTCAACCAAAACCACCTCACGGCCACGGAAACCGGTTTCGAGCAGTTCATCCAGCTCGTGAATCGCCTTCACGGCCTGGGCTGAGGTTTCGATCGAGCGCTGGAGGTAACGGCGGAAAGCACCCTGTAGCGGTTCAGGGATCATCATTTTGCGGCCCAGCATGAGACCGGCGATATCTTTGGCGCGGTTGGCCACCTTGTCTTGTACCGTGACAACGTCCAGTAGGTCATTGCGTGGAACCGGCAGGAACAGGCTCTTGGGCAGTGACAGGCGCACATTCTTCTTGAGCCTATCGGCTTCCTCCTCATAGGCGGAAATAAGCTGCTGCTGGCGTTTGGCTTCTTTCCAGTCGCCTGCCATGGCCGCGTCGATGAAGGGGATAAGCTGTTCGGCGCACTCGTGCGCCTTGCTGATGTGCTCCTGGATCGGCCCGATCGGAGATCGGCCGAACATTCTGGAAAAGGGTGAGTTGGCAGCCATAATCAAGGTCCTGTTTAAAGTGGGCGCAAGTATACGAATCTGATCAATGGGTGGCCAGCCCAAAGTGGGTCGAATTAGCGGGCAACCCCTCGACCGTTGCCACCGATCATGAATTTTGCGGCATTTTTACTGGTATCCCAAGGGTAGCGCAAGTACCCTTAATGGCATGGTTTGAATCAAGATTTTCAAGGAAAACAGAGGCATGGCGCTGGAAACGGAATTGAAACTATTGTTGCAGCCCGATCAGTTCGAGCGCGTAAGGCATCATGCAATATTAAATGGCGAAAATGCTCGAAGTCAGGGTAGCCAGCGCTTACTGAACTGCTATTACGATACCCCCCAATTTGACTTGCGCGCCAACCGGGTCGCGTTACGGGTTCGCCATCACGCCACCGGGTACACCCAAACCCTCAAAACCAGCGGTGAGCGCAGTGCCGGGCTGAGCCGCCGGCAGGAGTGGGAGTGGCCGTTGGAGAACGAACGCATCGACCTCGAATTGTTGGATGAAGATCACTGGCCGCTGGATGAGCGCATCAAATCGAGCCTTTTACCCTGTTTTAATACGGATTTTGAACGCGAATGCTGGTTGCTGGAGTGGTCGGGCCAATTCAAGGGGGTGATCGAAGTCGCGCTGGATCAGGGGCAGGTAATAGCTGGTGGAAAACACCTGGCGATTTGCGAGCTGGAGTTGGAACTCAAGGATGGCGAAGAGACGGTGCTACAGGAGGTGGCGGACTTGCTGGCGTTGGATATTGATCTGTCGCCCAGCGATATCAGCAAGGCCCAGCGGGGCTATCGTTTGATGGGGCAGGAAGCATGAATGCCGTGGCGGAGGAGCAACTGCTCGACCTGCAGGGTGTTGTACGCCAGTTGATTCAAAAGAACACAATTACCCCAGAGCAGGCGGAGGAGGTGCTGGCTCGGCCCCGGCTGTCGAACCAGACGAGTCTGCATCCACTGGAGTTTGTCTCCGGTCACGGCTTTGTTCGCCACGATGGCTCCGAAAGACCCCTGGACCTGGATTATCTGAGTAAGTGGTTGGCGGACTGGGCCGGGCAGCCGTTGTATCACATCGACCCCCTCAAGGTTGAGGTGCAAAAAGTCACTCCCCTGATGTCACAGGCGTTCGCCGAGCGGCATCAGATTTTGGCGCTGGAGATGGACGACGAAACAGTGACAATCGCTAGCGCGCAGCCGTTTGTTCGCGCCTGGGAAGAGAATTTGCGCCATGTGCTGCGGCGCGATATCAAGCGGGTTGTTGCGAACCCGGCAGATATTCGCCGCTACTCGGCAGAATTTTTTAAGCTATCGAACTCGGTGACACAGGCGGGAGGAGAGGAGTCGGGTCATGCCCGCACACTGGGCAATTTTGAACAGCTGCTGGAGCTGGGTAATCTCCAGGCACCCGATGCCAACGATCAGCACATCGTCAACATTGTCGATTGGTTGTTGCAGTATGCGTTCGAGCAGCGCGCCAGCGACATTCATATCGAACCCCGTCGAGATCAGGGCACGGTGCGCTTTCGTATCGATGGCGTGCTGCACAATGTGTACGAGTTTCCCGCCAAGGTAAACGCTGCGGTGACCAGCCGTATCAAAATTCTGGGGCGCATGAATGTGGCCGAAAAACGTAAGCCCCAGGATGGACGATTAAAGACCAAAAGCCTCGAGGGTAACGAGGTTGAGCTACGCCTTTCGACGCTGCCTACGGCCTTCGGCGAGAAGATGGTGATGCGGGTGTTCGATCCAGATGTGTTGCTCAAGAGCTTTTCCGAGCTGGGGCTGGGGAGAGACGACAACAGCCGTTGGCAGGGGATGATAAGTCAACCTAACGGAATTGTGTTGGTGACAGGTCCCACGGGCTCGGGCAAGACAACAACGCTTTACTCATCGCTTAAAGCGCTGGCCACCTCCGAGGTGAATGTTTGCTCCATCGAAGACCCGATAGAGATGGTGGAGTCTGCCTTTAACCAGATGCAGGTGCATCACGCCATCGGTCTCGATTTCGCCAGCGGCATTCGCGCCCTGATGCGTCAGGATCCGGACATCATCATGATCGGAGAGATTCGGGATCTCGAAACGGCCGAGATGGCAATGCAGGCAGCGTTGACGGGGCACCTGGTGATATCGACGCTGCATACCAACGATGCACCCTCGGCGGTCAGCCGTTTGCTAGAGTTGGGGATTCCGCCCTACATGGTCAAATCCACGATAAACGGGGTGATGGCGCAGCGTTTGGTGCGAACACTGTGCCCCCTGTGCAAGCGTTCCTGTGAGGTAGACCTGCAGGCCTGGCGGAGTTTGACACGCCCCTGGAAACTGGCGGCGCCGAAAGAGATGTTCGAACCGGTTGGCTGTGATGAATGCCGCCATACCGGTTATCGGGGGCGGGCGGGTGTGTACGAGATCATGCCGCTGGTGGATAATCTAAAAGACTTAATTGACGAGCGCTGCGATCTGGCAGCATTGCGCCGGCAAGCGTTTCGGGAAGGAATGAAAAGCCTGCGTCTCAGTGGTGCACAAAAGGTTGCCCAGGGATCGACTACCATCGCCGAGGTGTTGCGGGTAACGCCTGAGCAGGAGCGGGATCGTAACGCATAACCGTTAACCCCGGAGCTGTATCGGCGAGAATAAGGTCTCTAAGGGTGAACCTGTAGTGAGCTCCTTTAAGTTTCGGGAGCTCCCTTGTCGGAGGTACGGGACGGTAAGTGGCGACGGGCTGCCCACTGGAAAATGAGGAAGCTAATGATGATGAAACGAATACTGCTGCTCACTATGCTGATGGGTTTGCCAGTGGCTCCGGTGCAGGCGTTGAGCCCGGAAATGGAGATGGATCGATATCTATTGGCAGCGCAGCGCCATGTGCGATTGGGTAATTTTGATGAAGCAGAGCAGTATCTGCAGCGTGCGGTAGCGTTGCAAATCACACCTCCTCCAGAGTTTTATTATGTCTATGGTGAAGTGCTGCATCATAACGACAAACTACAGTTGGCCCGGGAAACCCTGGAAAAATACCTTCAGCAGACGCAGATGGAGGGCGAGTATTACCACGACTCGCTGGAGCTGTTGACCCTGATCGAGGAGCGTGAGGCGAAACCGCTGACAAGACCTCAGCCCGAAAAAGCGTCACTGGTCAATGCCGATAACCAAAAGCAGGGAGCCTGGATCGAACCGTTAAAGGAGTTGTATTTGACGGATTCTGCCCAAGAGGCTCTGCTTTTACATACCAATAGCTTGCTGCGGAACTTCGCTGCGCGCGATAGTCGGGTGCTTAACCTTAAGCGCGCCGATGATCACCTGTACCAGCTTTCGGTTCCTCGTCGAGGTGAACTGATGGTCACCTTACGGCAAGCTGCCGAGAGTGGATATGAATACAGCAATTCAAAAATAGCAGTGTTCGGTATTAACCCCTACGTTGATTCCAGTTGTGATAGGGCAACGAATCGCTGCACGATCACCCACCCGGTTAACGGTCAGCCGTGGCTGGAAATTCGTCGTGATGACAAGGCCGCAGCAGAACTCAGCAGGAGCCTGACCGCTTTAATAAAGCAGTTGCAGGAGTAGAAATGGAAGCTATGGATTCGCAGCTTATACAGCAGGTGCCGGCACTGGCTGTTTTGCTCACCGATGCGTCAGCCGTCAAGGCGCTGGAGCAGGCGGCAATTGTAGAGGTCCCGGCACGGACGACATTGTTCAGGCAGGGTGACTCCTGTGAAAATTATCTGGTGGTGATCGAAGGCTCGGTAAAAGTGTTTGCGCGCTCGGAACAGGGCAGGGAGATTGTGCTCTATCACATCGGGAGTGGTGGTTCCTGCGTGTTGACGACATCCTGTCTGTTCGCCCACTCCCCCTACCCGGCTGAAGGCGTTAGTGAAACCGCGATGAAGGCGGTTGCGATACCCGCCAAGGTCTTCGAAAGCGCCTTGGCTGAATCGGTGGCGTTGCGTGATTTCGTGTTTAATACATACAGTGAGCGATTGTCGCGTTTGATTACGCTGGTGCAGCAAATTGCCTTTGAGCGCATCGACGTTCGGTTAGCGCGTTATCTGGCCAAGCATGCAGCTCAAGAGTTGTCATTGACTCATCAGGATCTTGCCGAAGAGTTGGGTACTGCCCGTGAAGTAGTGAGCCGTCACCTTAAAGAGTTTGAATCTAACGGTTGGCTTCGACTGGGCCGAGGCAGGATTGAAGTCATCGATGGCGCTGGGCTTCAGCGGCGGATCGACGAGCTGCTGTCACAATAATTCTAGCCTTACTATTTTTTGCTCAGTGTGAGAAAGTCACTGAGTGCGCGTTGTGTATTCCCTATGCTGGCTTCCAATCAAATGAAAGCCAATTTCCATAGGAGATTTAACAATGAGTAATGTAGGAACTATTGATCGCGTTCTGCGGGTAATTGTCGGTCTCGCCTTGATTAGTCTGGTTTTCGTAGGTCCCCAGACACCCTGGGGCTGGGTGGGATTGGTTCCCCTGCTGACCGGTGCCATCAGTTTTTGTCCGCTTTATCGTATTCTGGGTTTGAGCACCTGCAAAACCTGCGAGTCCTGATTTCCCAAGAACTCCACCGGGTTTGCGAATAGCCCGAGGGTAGTTTCGTTTGGCCAGCCTTCCGCGAGGCTGGCCTTTTTTTGCCTACAGGATGTAGGTAAATCTCGTGAGCCATGGAGGGCGGCAGAGATTAGTAACAGGATGTAGGTAAATCTCGTGAGCCATGGAGGGCGGCAGAGATTATTAATTAAACCTTAACGGGCTACTGCACGCCGATTATCAGTAAACCCGGTTGACCTCATCAAGCAACAGGTCGCGCAGTTCCTGGAAACCGAAGCGGGGCAGCGGCTGGCCGTTGACGAAAAAGTCTGGTGTCTTCTTCACTCCCAGGGTAGCGGCATCAGCGAGATCCTGTTTGATGATAGCGTCGATGGCGGGGTCCTTCATGTCGAGCTTGAACTGCTCGATATCCAGCCCCATTCCCCCCAGGTATTGCCAGAAAATCTGTGGTTGGGCCTGATGGTTAATAGCCCATTGCTGCTGCGTTTCAAGCATCTTCTCCAACACGGGCCAGAACTTGCCCTGGCGTTGGGCGGCAACCAGCATCCTGACCATGTTGTCAGAGCCCCGGTGGAAGGGGGCATAGCGCACAACCAGTTCAACTTTGCCGGCTTGACCGGCGAGAAGTTTTTTTACCTCGGGATAAAAGAGTTTGCAGGTTCCGCAGGCGGGATCGAGAAATTCGACCAGGGTAACTTTGGCGTGAGAGCTACCAAGTACCGGCGAGTGCGGACGAACCAGCGCTTCGGCGCGGGCGATTGAGAGCTCAGGAGCAGGTTTGGGGCCGCTCATGCTGAACCAGACACCGGCGATTGCCAGCAGAGGCAATAACAGGCCGACAACCATTACTACGCGTTTTCGTTTATTCATCTCAACATCCAGGTAAGGTGACGACAAGGGGCGAATTATCCTGTGAAAGGGCGCCGAACAAAAGGGGAAGGCTTCACATTTACCGGGGCTTTACGTTTCACGCGTCAGCACCTCCCCGGCTCCGACTAGCAGGGATGCCGGAAGTATCGATAACGCAGGAGCAGATATCGATTCGCGATCTACCTACGTTTGTTGGATCGCTATCGCCCTCTCGGGCTCACGTGATTTACCTACCTTTGTTGGATCGCTATCGCCCTCTCGGGCTCACGCGATTTACCTACCTTTGTTGGATCGCTATCGCCCTCCATGGCTCCCGCGATCTACCGCCCGTCCCTGGGCATAAAAAAGCCCCGCACCTGAGTGGAGGTGCGGGGCAAACAGAGGCAGGGCCTCTTTACAGCAATCGTCGTGCTACAGCAGCAGTGTGCGAATATCTCCCATCAAACTGCTGAGCAGGGTCGTAAAGCGAGCCGCATCGGCACCGTTAATAGCGCGGTGATCGTAGGAGAGCGACAGCGGTAACATAAGGCGGGGCTGGAAAGCCTGACCATCCCATACCGGCTTGATGCTTGCTTTGGAGACACCAAGAATGGCGACCTCGGGAGTGTTAACGATGGGCGTAAATGCTGTGCCGCCGACGCTTCCCAGGCTGGAGATAGTAAAGCAGGCTCCCTGCATCTCGGCAGGTGACAGCTTTTTCTGCTGTGCTTTACTGGCGAGCGCACTCATTTCGGTAGCCAGTTCCTGCAAGCCTTTCTTGTCGGCATCGCGAATGACAGGCACCAACAATCCATCCGGAGTATCCACTGCGAACCCAATGTGGCAGTACTCTTTGTAGAGTAGCGCGGTACCGTCGGGATTCAGCGATGCGTTGAATTGAGGCATGCGCCTAAGGGCTGTTGTACAGGCCTTGATGATGAAAGGCATGGGGGTCATGGCGATACCCTGGGCCTTCTGAGCCTTGCGGAAGGCTTCCATTTCGGTAATGTCAGCATCTTCGAACTGGGTGACGTGGGGTACGTTAAGCCAGCTACGATGCAGGTTTGCACCGCCCACCTGTTGCAAGCGGGTCAGGGGAACCTCTTTTACCGCTCCAAATTTGCTGAAGTCGATCGTGGGTACGGCGGGAATTCCGCTGCCCCCTGTGGTGGTTGCCATGGGCGCAGGAGCCGGTTGCTTGAGGCGGGTCTTAACAAAGCTTTGCACGTCCTCTTTCACAACGCGTCCGCGGGGGCCGCTGCCTTTTACTTCGCTCAGGTCGACGCCGAACTCTCTGGCGATCCTGCGCACGGCGGGGCCCGCATGCACTTTCTTATTGCGGGTGGTAATGATGCCAGGGTCGACAGCAGGGGCCGCGGGGGCCGTCGTCGGGGCTGGCGCTTTGGTTTCTGTCCCGGTAGCCGCAGTGGCGGGCTGGGAGGCAGCTCCCTGGGTCTTCAACTTGACCATGGGCATGCCTTCACTTGCGGTTTCGCCCAGCTTAATCAGGATCTCGGTCACGGTACCAGCAAAAGGCGCAGGGACCTCCATGCTCGCCTTATCGGACTCGACCACAACGATGGAGTCCTCGGCTTCTACCTGATCACCGACCTGCACGCAGATCTCGGTTACTTCACCGTCACCACCCAGGTCTGGAACCTTTACCAGCGCTTCACTGCTGGCGCTGGCTGTTGCTACGGTGGCGGGCTCAGCAGCGGCCGGGGCCGTCGCAGAAGCCGGTTTAGTCTCCTCGGCGGGTGCCGCCTCTGGTGCGGAAGCGCTCTCGGTCGCTACCTTGACCATGGGCAGGCCTTCACTGGCGGTGTCGCCGACCTTTACCAGAATTTCGGTAATGGTGCCGGCAAAGGGGGCAGGCACTTCCATGCTGGCCTTGTCGGATTCAACCACCAAAATGGCATCTTCGGCTTCTATCCGATCTCCAACCTGAACACTTATTTCGATGATCTCGCCGTCTCCGCCGAGATCAGGTACTTTGATAATTTCGTCGCTCATATCTCTGTTCCTATCTCTGCTGGGGGTTAGCTATACATCGGGTTGGGTTTGTTCGGGTCAATATCGAACTTCTTCATCGCCTTGGCGACGAGGTCCCCTTTCACCAGCCCATCTTGCTGCAATGCGTAGAGTGCAGACAATACGATGAAGTGGCGATCCACCTCGAAGAAGTGGCGCAGTTTTTTGCGTGTATCGCTGCGACCAAAACCGTCGGTGCCCAAAGAGATAAAGGTGCCGGGTACAAAGTCGCGAATCTGGTCAGCGTAGACCTTCATGTAGTCGGTTGCGGCGATAACCGGCCCTTGACGGTTTTTCAGGCACTGGGTCACATAGCTCTCGCGTGGTGTTTTGGAGGGGTGCATCAGGTTCCAGCGCTCTACATCCATACCTTCGCGACGCAGCTCGTTGAAGCTGGTGGCGCTCCAGATGTCGGACTCTACCTTAAACTCGTCACGCAGAATTACGGCCGCGGCGCGCACTTCGTTGAGGATGGTGCCCGATCCCATGAGCTGTACCTTGAGCTTGCTCTTGCGGGAGTTTTCCTCGAAGCAGTACAGACCCTTGATAACGCCTTCGACCACGGCCTCGCCTTCCGGCAGCGCAGGGTGCTGGTAGGATTCGTTCATCGCGGTGATGTAATAGAAAACGTTTTCCTGATCCTTCATCATCCGGCGCAAGCCATCCTGAATGATAATGGCCATCTCGTAGCCATAAGTGGGATCGTAGCTGACACAGTTTGGGATGGTGGATGCCAGGATATGGCTGTGACCATCCTGGTGCTGCAAGCCTTCACCGTTGAGTGTGGTCCGACCCGCGGTGGCGCCAATCAGGAAGCCGCGCGCCTGGATGTCACCGGAAGCCCACGCGAGGTCACCGGTACGTTGCAGGCCAAACATAGAGTAGAACGTATAAAAGGGGATCATGGGCACGTTGTTGCAGCTGTAGCTGGTACCTGCGGCAATCCAGGCAGCGTGTGCTCCCGCCTCGTTGATTCCCTCTTCAAGGATCTGGCCCTTTTTATCTTCCTTGTAGTACATCACCTGGTCGGAATCCATTGGCTCGTAGAGCTGGCCTTCGGATGAGTAGATGCCGAGCTGGCGGAACATCCCTTCCATGCCGAAGGTGCGCGCTTCATCAGGCACAATGGGAACTAGATGCTTGCCGATCTTCTTGTCCTTGACCAGCGCGGAAAGAACGCGCACATAGGCCATGGTGCTTGAAATTTCGCGCTCTCCGCTGCCTTTGGTGACCGCTTCAAATGCAGACAGTGGTGGGATTTCGAGGCTGGCACTGGTGGCCCGGCGTTGGGGTACGAATCCCCCCAGCGATTCGCGGCGCTTGCGCATGTACACCATTTCGGGCCCATCGGGGTCCGGGCGATAATAGGGTACGTTAGGCAGCTCGGCGTCCTTGACGGGGATATCGAAGCGGTCGCGGAACGCTTTCAGGTCCGCCAGTGGTAGCTTCTTGACCGAGTGAGAAACGTTTGCGGCTTCGGCAGATTGACCGTAGGCGTAACCTTTGACGGTCTTGGCCAGGATAACCGTAGGCTGGCCGGTGTGGTTAACCGCTGCATGGTAAGCGGCATAAACCTTGTACGGGTCGTGACCACCACGGTTGAGGTTGAAAATGTCATCGTCAGACAGGTGGGCGACCATCTCTTTGAGCTCAGGGTACTTGCCGAAGAAGTGCTCGCGGGTAAATGCGCCGCCTTTGGCTTTGCAGTTCTGGTAGTCGCCGTCTACGCACTCATCCATGCGTTGCTGCATGATGCCGCTCTTGTCCTGGGCGAAGAGGGGGTCCCAGTGGCGCCCCCAAACAACCTTGATAACGTTCCAGCCGGCTCCACGGAACTGGCCCTCCAGCTCTTGCATAATTTTTCCGTTACCGCGCACCGGCCCGTCGAGGCGCTGGAGGTTGCAGTTAACGACAAAAATAAGGTTGTCGAGTTTTTCACGTCCAGCCAGGCCGATTGCCCCCAGGGATTCCGGCTCATCCATTTCGCCGTCGCCGAGGAAGGCCCATACCTTGCGCTGGTTAACCGGGCTGAAATCACGGTTGTGCAGGTACTTCATAAAGTGTGCCTGATAGATCGCCTGCAAGGGGCCCAGCCCCATGGATACGGTGGGGAACTGCCAGAAATCGGGCTTCAGCTTGGGGTGCGGATATGAGGGCAGACCCTTGCCGTCGACTTCGCGGCGGAAATTATCCAGTTGCTCTTCGGTCAAACGCCCTTCCAGGAATGCTCGGGAGTAGATGCCGGGCGCGGAGTGGCCCTGGAAATAGATCAGATCCCCCTCCTGACCATCGCTTGGCCCCTTGAAAAAGTAGTTGAAGCCGATGTCGTACAGGGTGGCACCGGAGGAGAACGAGGAGATGTGTCCGCCCAGGTCGGGATCGTGCTGGTTGGCTCGCATTACCATGGCCAGCGCGTTCCAGCGCACGATGGAGCGGATGCGGCGCTCCATAAACAGATCCCCTGGCATCCGCGCCTCTTTAGCCGAGGGAATCGTATTGCGGTAGGGCGTGTTGATCGCGTAGGGAATCTGGGTTCCGGTGCGGGTTGCCCGACGAGCCAGGCGAGTTAGCAGGTAATGGGCGCGATCCTCGCCTTCGCTTTCCAGTACGGAATCCAGCGCATCCAGCCACTCCTGGGTTTCAATCGGATCTACATCTTTTTGCATGGGTCTTGCTCCAAGTCAGATGCGCCAGCAAGCCGGTTAAATGCTATGCATCCCCAGCAGTGCTGGAGTGCTTCTGGCGCGGTGAAAGCTTTTGCTGTGATAGTTATTATAATTTATGTAGTTTTACTACAAATTAGGAGGTTAAATCAATCTGGTTGCGCTCCAAATGTAGTCTAGCTACATTTTTTTACATAAGCATACAGACTGAAGTGTAGCAGTCCCTCGCCTGCGCTAATTCTCGTTATACTGGGTCCTCGACGGTGGTGGTTCATAAGGGTGAGGGCATGGAACTGGGAGCTTTAAAGCAACGGCACGAGTTGATTGTACGGATCGTTGAACGTCAGTGGCAGGAGTTTTGCGAAAGCGATGAAATGGAGGTGCTGGCGTCGGTGCAGCAAAAGCTGGCGGCGGATGAATCACTGCAGGCTCAGTTAGTCCAGTGTTGGTCCGGGAGTGATTATGTGGCCGAGCTTTGCCGCAGGCGTCCTGGGCTGCTGGATGAGCTGCTGGGTAGCGGCGATCTGCTGCGCGCCTATGATGTGGGCGAATATCGACAGCGTCTGGATGCGCTGCTGGTAGGGGTCGAAACGGAAGATCAGCTGGCGTTGCAGTTGCGCCGATTTCGCCAGCGAGAGCAGACGCGCATTATCTGGCGCGACCTCAATCGCCTGACCCCGATGACAGGAACCACCGGGGATCTGTCGTCGATGGCCGATGCTGCGATCGACGCGGCCTATACCTGGCTCTATGAATCCTGTACGCCCGTCTGGGGTGTGCCCATGGGAGCTGACGCCGACGAGCCTGCGCAACCCCAGCATCTGGTTGTTTTGGGGATGGGAAAACTCGGAGCATGCGAGCTTAACCTGTCCTCGGATATCGATCTTATTTTCGCCTACCCCTGCCAGGGGGAAACCCAGGGCGGCCGTCGCTCGTTAACCAACCAGGAGTTTTTTATCCGCCTGGGGCAGAAGCTAATAAAGGCATTGGATGCGCCAACGGTAGAGGGTTTTGTGTTCCGGGTTGATATGCGGCTGCGCCCCTATGGCCAAAGCGGAGCCCTGGTGCTGAGCTTTGATGCGATGGAGCAGTACTATCAGGATCAGGGGCGCGACTGGGAACGCTACGCGATGATCAAGGCGCGGGTGGTGGCCGGCGACAAGGTGCGCGGAGAGGAGATTTTGTTGATGTTGCGCCCCTTTGTTTATCGGCGTTATATCGATTTTAGCGCCGTTGAGGCGCTGCGCGACATGAAACGTATGATTCAAAGTGAAGTGAAGCGCAAAGGGATGCAGGAGAACGTCAAGTTGGGTTCCGGCGGCATTCGCGAGGTGGAATTTATTGGCCAGGCCTTTCAGTTGATCCACGGAGGCCGTGACCGAGCGTTGCAGCAACGGCCTATTATGGGCGTTCTCGAGGTGTTGAAGGAGAAGGATTACCTGCCCCCGGAGGCGGTGGGCCAGCTCGTCGAGGCCTACCAGTTTTTGCGCAATGTCGAGCACGGGCTGCAGGCGCTGGAGGATAAGCAAACCCAGGACTTGCCATCAGACGACGCAACCCGCCAGCGCCTCGCGTTGGTGATGGGCTGCACGGATTGGGATGGGTTGCACGGAGCGTTAACCCGGCACCGGGGTAACGTGCAGCACCATTTCGACGAAGTGGTTGCGGACCCTGCCGAACAATCCGAAAACGAGGCCGATGATCAGGGTTGGGCGCTGTTTTGGACGGGCAGCCTGTCGGCTGAAGACGCGCTGTCCCGCTTTGAAAAAGCAGGTTATGTCCAGGCGGAGAGCTGTCTCGCCCTGATAGAGGGCTTGAAGCAGGGACGCGCCCTGCAGTCCGTGCAACGTCAGGGGCGGGAGCGAATCGATCTCTTTATGCCCATGCTGTTATCCCATCTGGCGGAACTGGACTCCCCTGACCAGGGGTTGCAGCGTGTTGTGCCGTTGGTTGAATCGGTGATTCGACGCACCGCGTATCTGGTGTTGCTGATGGAAAACCGCAGCGCGCTGGAGCAGTTGTTGAAGCTCTGTACAGAAAGTCCCTGGATCGCCGAGCAGATCGCGCGTTACCCCATGCTGCTCGATGAGTTTCTTGATGTCGATTCACTGTTCGCCCCCCCGGGCCGCGAGCAGCTCGCCGACGAGCTGCGTCAGCAGATGATGCGAATACCCACCGATGACCTTGAGCAGCAGATGGAGGCGTTACGTTACTTTAAAACATCCCATGTATTGCGGGTAGCGGCAGCTGAGATCGCGGGTACGTTACCGCTTATGAAGGTGAGTGATTACCTCAGCTGGATTGCCGAGGTGGTGGTGTGCGAGGTGGTTGAGATTGCCTGGTTGAATATGGTGGCGCGGCATGGCAGCCCACGGTTGAGCAGTGGTGAACCCGCCCCGCGAGACTTTATCGTGATTGGCTACGGTAAGGTGGGGGGAGGTGAACTGGGCTACGGGTCGGATCTGGACCTGGTGTTCGTGCACGATGTTGAGGGGCAGCAGAGCACCGACGGAGAGCGCAGTATTGATAATCAAACATTTTTTGTGCGCCTCGGTCAGCGCATTATTCATATTCTTAATACCCAGACGGCATCGGGACAGTTGTACGAAGTGGATATGCGGTTGCGGCCATCGGGTGCTTCCGGATTGCTGGTCAGTTCGTTGGAATCCTTTGCCCGTTACCAGCGCGCAGACGCCTGGACCTGGGAGCATCAAGCTTTGTGCCGCGCGCGAGTTATTGCAGGTAGTGAGGCGTTAGCCGAGCGCTTCAGTAGGGTGCGCGGTGAAGTATTGGCGCAGCGCAGGGAGCCGTCGGAGCTGTGCAATGAGGTGGTCGGAATGCGGCAAAAAATGCGCGATAGCCTGGGCACCGCAGAGACAGCCGCCGGTAGTAGCGAGAACAGTTGGAGCCGTGACGCCCAATTTCACCTCAAACAGGATCATGGTGGTATCGTTGATATCGAATTTATGGTGCAATATGGCGTTTTAGCCTGGTCGTATAGCCATCCGGAGCTGCTTGAATTTACCGATAATATCGGCGTGCTGGACGCGCTCGAGGCAACAGCCCTGATCTCCAGTGAAGACGCGGATCTATTGCGTGAAGCCTACAAAGCATACCGCTCGGCGGCGCATCGTCTGGCTCTACAGAATCAAAAAGGGGTGGTCGGTGGGGACGCATTCCACGACTACCGGCGGGGAGTCGCTGATATCTGGCGGCGGCTGATGCTGGAATCGAACAAGTAGCAGCCTGGCGTTGAGTTGCCAGGCCGAACAGAGTGAATATACGTTAGGAGAGTTTCCGAATGTCGATGGCTGACAGAGATGGTGTTATCTGGTTCGATGGTGAAATGGTGCCGTGGCGTGAGGCCAAGACCCATGTGTTGACCCACACCCTGCATTACGGTTTGGGCGTATTTGAAGGGGTACGGGCCTACGCGACGGATCGTGGTGCCTGCATCTTCCGCCTCAAGGAGCATACCGATCGTTTGTTCCAGAGTGCGCATATTCTGAATATGCAGATTCCATTCGATAAAGAGACCATTAACGAAGCGCAGCGTGCCGTGGTGCGGGAAAACAATCTGGATCACGCTTACCTGCGTCCCATGTGTTTTTACGGCTCCGAAGGCATGGGGTTACGGGCCGATAACCTGAAAACCCACTGCATCGTTGCTGCCTGGGAGTGGCCCTCGTATATGTCGCCAGAGGCGAAGGAGCTGGGAATCAAGATCCGTACCTCTTCCTACACCCGTCATCATGTCAATATCACCATGTGTAAGGCGAAGGCGAATGGCAACTACATCAACTCGATGCTGGCGTTGAAAGAGGCGCTGGATGCAGGCTGTGAAGAAGCGCTGTTGCTGGATAACGAAGGCTACGTGGCCGAAGGCAGTGGCGAGAACGTCTTTATTGTGAAAAACGGTATCATCCATACCCCGGAGCTGACCTCCTGTTTGTCGGGTATCACCCGGGATACGATCTTCCAGCTGGCGGATGAGTTTGGTTACCCTATCCGGGAGCGCCGTATTACTCGTGATGAGGTTTATGTCGCGGACGAGGCGTTCTTTACCGGTACTGCGGCGGAAGTACTCCCCATTCGTGAACACGACGGTCGGGTGATCGGCACCGGTCGCCGGGGCCCCATGACCGAAAAGTTACAAGCGGCTTACTTCGATCAGGTGACTGGCAAGCGTAGTCAGCACCCCGAGTGGCAGACTCCAGTCGTCGACTGAGTGCGGTGTGCGGGGTGCTGGTTGCCTCGTACCCACAACGGAATTCCTTTGTGAGTAAACAATCGTTGAAGATTCTGGTCATCGGCCCCTCCTGGGTAGGGGATATGGTGATGGCGCAAACCCTGTTTATGACGCTTGCCGAACAGTACCCCGGCTGCGTTATCGATGTGCTGGCGCCGGCCTGGTCTCGCCCCTTGCTCGAGCGGATGCCCCAGGTACGTTGCGCGATTGATATGCCCCTTGGCCACGGCGCGCTGCAGTTGTCTGTGCGCCGCAAGCTGGGTCTGGAGCTGCGCGAAGAGAGCTACGACTGGGCCATTACGTTACCCAACTCCCTGAAGTCTGCGCTGGTGGCGACCTGGGCCCGAATTCCTCGTCGCAGTGGGTGGCGGGGAGAGATGCGCTATGGCTTGCTGAATGATTTGCGAGTGCTGGACAAACAACGTTACCCGTTGATGATCGAGCGTTTTATTGCCCTCGGCCTGGATGCGGGTGCCGCTATGCCTGCGGTGTTACCCTCGCCCCGGCTGGAGATCGATCCGGCTCAGCGTGAGTTGGCGCTGGATCAGTTGGGTTTGCAGGTCGAGAGTCCCATTCTGGTTCTGTGCCCTGGAGCGGAGTTCGGGGAGGCAAAGCGCTGGCCCGAGAAGTCGTATGCCGAGGTGGCCACTGAGAAACTCTCCCAGGGCTGGCAGGTGTGGATTCTGGGTTCGGAAAAAGACCGTGACGGTTGCGAGCGTATTCGCGGCGAGCTGCCTGTAGCACTACAGGCCGAATGCAAGAATCTGGCGGGCGAGACGGCGCTGGCCCAAGCCGTGGACCTGATGTCACTCGCCTCGGCGGTGGTGAGCAATGATTCGGGGTTGATGCATATTGCCGCTGCCCTGCATCGCCCGTTGGCGGTGGTGTATGGCTCAACGTCGGCAGAATTTACGCCGCCATTAAATTCAAACCATGAGGTTGTGTCGTTGGCACTGGATTGCAGTCCCTGTTTTAAACGCGATTGCCCGTTGGGTCATACCCATTGTCTCAAACAACTGCCTGCTTCCAGGGTGTTGGCGGCGCTGGATCGCCTTGCCGTGATTGAGCAGGGCGCCGAGGTGCAATCGTGAGGATACTGCTGGTTAAAACCTCGTCGATGGGTGATGTGATCCATGCACTACCTGCACTCACCGACGCCCAGGAACGTTTCCCCTTTCTCAGGGTGGACTGGGTGGTCGAAGAGGGTTTTGCCGAGATCCCGTCGTGGCACCCAATGGTCGACCGGGTGATTCCTGTATCGATCCGCCGATGGCGCAAACAGCCTCTGCGGAGTATTTTTTCGGGCCAGGTAAAAGCCTTTCGTAATGAGATCGCGCGTGAGCGTTATGATGCGGTTATCGACGCCCAGGGGCTGTTGAAAAGCGCGTGGATCACCCGCCAGGCCCGGGGTGTTACTTTCGGCTATGATCGAAATTCGATCCGTGAGCCCCTGGCGTCCTGCTGTTATCGGCGCCGCCTTGGGGTGCCCAGGGATCAGCATGCGGTGGAGCGCATCCGCCAGCTGTTTGCCCAGGCCCTGGACTATCCCCTGCCCGAAACCCGGGGTGATTTTGGCCTGCAGCGGGATCGGTTCATGCCGGAGGTCGTCAAGGCGGAGAAGCCCTATGTGGTATTCCTTCACGGTACGACTCGCGATGACAAGCACTGGCCCGAGCCCTATTGGCAGACTCTGTGCGGTATGCTCGCTCACCGAGGCTACGAAATTCGCTTACCCTGGGGGAATGAGCGCGAGCGTGCGAGGGCGGAGGCCATTGCCCGAATCTCCCCTGCCGCAACGGTGTTACCCAAACTTAATATCGCCGGAGTCGCGGCGCAGCTAGCCGGTGCTTGCGGTGCGGTCGCGGTCGATACCGGGTTGGGGCATCTGGCGGCAGCGTTGGCGGTGCCGACGGTGTCCCTGTATGGGCCAACCTCCCCCGGCCTGATCGGTGCCTACGGTGACCATCAGCTGCATCTATGCGCGAGCGATTATACCGAGATCCCCCGAAACGGCTCCGGCAAGGCGGTTGAGCCAGCGATTTTTGCGCCGTTGCATCCAGCGCTGGTGAAGCTGGCGCTACTGGATCTGATGTAATATGTGCGGTTCCCCAACGAGACAGGTATAGCAGGCACTATGAAACTGGCCTTTGTGCTATTTAAATACTTCCCCTACGGCGGTCTGCAGCGCGATTTTCTGCGCATCGCCAGCCTGTGTCAGCAACGCGGGCACAGCGTCCGGGTCTACACCATGGAGTGGCAGGGGGAGTGCCCTCCCGGGTTTGATCTGCGTACGGTCTCTGTTAAATCGCTGTCGGCGCACCGGCGCAACGAATCCTTTCAGCGCAAAGTCATGTATTCGATCGCGCAGGAGCCCGTTGACGCAGTGGTAGGGTTTAACAAGATGGCGGGGCTGGATCTCTATTATGCGGCAGACCCCTGTTATGAAGACAAGGCCCTGACCCAGCGCTCGGCCCTCTATCGGCTGGGTGCCCGCTACCGTCATTTTCATGAGGCCGAACGTGCGGTATTTGGGGTCGATAGCAACACCGAGATTCTGATGATTTCGGAGGTGCAAAAACCGCTTTTTCAGCGACATTTCGACACCCCGGAGGAGCGTTTTCACCTGTTGCCTCCGGGCATCTCCCGGGACCGGTGCGCACCAGAGAATGCGGCCGAGTTAAGGGCGGCTTTCCGCGCCGAGTACGGGCTTGGAGAGGAGGATCGATTGCTGTTGATGGTCGGGTCCGGGTTCAAAACCAAAGGGCTTGATCGAGCGCTTTATGCCATGGCGTCATTACCTCTCGAACTGCGTTCCCGCACCCGCTTTATGGTCATAGGGCAGGACAATTTCAGCGCCTTCGAGCGTCTCGCCAAACGCTTGAAAATAGAGGCTCAGGTGGACTTCCTGCCGGGCCGTGACGATATACCGAGATTTATGCTCGGTGCCGACCTGTTGGTTCACCCAGCCTACAATGAAAACACGGGCACCGTATTGCTGGAGGCGGTGGTCGCCGGCTTGCCGGTACTGGTGACCGATGTGTGCGGTTATGCCCACTATGTGGAGGTGGCCGGTGCCGGCCAGCTACTGGAATCGCCGTTCGAGCAGGCGGATATGAACCACAAGCTGGAAGCGATGCTGGTCTCGCCCCATCGGGACAACTGGAAGCGCAATGCGCTGCGCTTTGCCGAACGCGCGGATATATTCAGTATGCCCGAGCGTGCAGCCGAGCTGATTGAGTGGGTAGGGAGTCGAGCGTGACCCTCTATTTGCGCGATGACTTTGCCAAGGCCTGGCGAGGGACAGACCCCTTCGAGCGGGTGGAGTCTTTGGAAGGGGAGGTGTTTCGCGAGCTTGAAGCACGCCGTACGCTTCGCTTCGAACAGGGAGGGTGCTCCTATTTTGCGAAAATTCATCGCGGCGTCGGTTGGTGGGAGATCATCGAAAACCTGCTGAGATGGCGTCTGCCGGTGCTGGGTGCGGAAAACGAGTGGCGCGCTATCGATCGCTTGCGGGGACTCGGGGTCGATACCATGACCGCGGTGGCCTATGGCAAGCGAGGAGTGAACCCGGCGCAGCAGCACTCCTTTATTGTGACCGAGGACCTGGTTAATACCCTCAGTCTTGAAGACCTGTGCCGCGACTGGCCTCAGCGCCCTCCCCCGGTTGCGCTTAAACGAGCATTGATAGAGCGTGTGGCCTGGATCTCGAGGCAGTTGCATGAAAACGGCATCAATCATCGGGATTACTACATCTGCCATTTTCTGCTGGATATCTCGGCGGGCCCTGAGTCGATCGACCCTGCCAACCTTAGATTATCGCTGATTGATCTCCATCGGGCCCAGCTGAGAAAGCGTACACCGGCTCGTTGGGTCGAGAAGGATCTTGCCGGGCTCTACTTTTCCGCCATGGAGATTGGCTTAACTCGGCGCGATCTACTGCGCTTCATACGTGGTTATTGCGATACCGACCTGCGCCAGGCACTGTCGGAGCGTAAGGCGCTCTGGTCACGGCTCCAGCGTAAGGCGGATAAATTGATGGCACGGATTAAACGCAAGGGTGACCAAATTCAATGAGTATTGAATGGACGATAACCGAGCCCTATCTGGGTACCGATGCAGCAGAAGCGTTCGCGACCCTGGATGAAGTGTTTGAGCTCGACGGAGAGATCGTCGCGGCAGACGATGAAAGCGCGACATTTCCCTATCGTGTTGGTGCGAAGCGGTATTACGTCAAGCGTTATCATAAAACCAAAGAGTTTCGCAGTTACCTCGGCATGAGTCGTATCGTCACCGAGTGGCGTAACCAGCAGCAGTTCGTTGCCTGGGGTCTTCCTGCTGCTCAAGTGGTGGCCTATGGTCAGCAGCGGCTATTGAGTAAAACCCAGCGTGGAGCGTTGATTACCGAGGCGCTGGAAAACACCCTTGATCTTGCCCAGATGGCAGAGATGGGTTCGCCTCTGTTGCAAAACAGGGGGTGGATGCGTTTGGTGCTGCGGCAGTTGGCCGATATTACGCGTGCCTTGCACGATCGACGTTTTGCCCATAATGATCTTAAATGGCGCAATATCCTTGTCAGCCAAAACCCGGATGCGCCGCGGTTGTATCTGATTGATTGTCCGGCGGGGCGACGATGGGTATGGCCCTTCCTCGAACACCGTATCGTCAAGGATCTGGCCTGCCTCGATAAGGTCGCCAAGTATCAACTAAGCCGCACCCAGCGCCTGGGCTTTTATTTGCACTATGTGGATCGCCCGCGGCTTACGGCTGCGGATCGGAAACGAATTGGCAAGATTTTGGCGTTTTTCGATGGTCGTGAGTAGGGATTTGCCGTAAACAGCTCATTCCGGTGACGATCGTTTTGTGTGCAGCGGGGCGAATAGCCTATAATGCGCAGCAATCCGCAGTGGGGCCTGGCCAGAACCCAGGTGTGTTGTACCCCCCTGTTCCAATAAGCCCGTCGCGCGTGCTGCGCAGGGTATTTCTGCTTTCCAAGTTACCGGCGCGGTAGCGTCTTCAAGATGAGGTTTTAAACGTGGCACTGACTATTTTGGGCCTTTCGGGATCGTTGAGTCATGATCCCTCCGCAGCGCTTTATATCGATGGCAAGCTGGTGGCGGCCGCCGAAGAGGAGCGCTTTCTCCGCGACAAGCATGCCAAGAACAAGATGCCGTTGGAGTCCACCAAGTTTTGCCTCGAGTTTGCGGGTCTCAAACCCTCCGATATCGATGTGGTAGCGGTACCCTTCGCCCCCATTAGTTTGTCTACGCCAGCGCGCTGGCACTATGCCAAGCGCTACTGGTATGCCCCTGACCGCGCCCTGGACGTGCTGTTTAACGGCAATCGTCGCTATCGTCGCTATGTTGGGCGTATTCGCGAGATGCTCGAATCCCTCGGTTTTGAGTGGGGGCAGTTTGAGTTTGACTCTGTTGAGCATCACCTTGCCCACGCCTCCAGTGCCTACCACCTCAGCGGCTTTGAAGAGAAGACGGCAATCATGGGGATCGATGGCAAGGGAGAGTACGCCACCACCTTCTTCGGTTATGGAGAAAACGGCAAGATCCATAAGATCAAAGAGTTCTACGATCCAGACTCGCTGGGCGGACTTTATGGTGCAATCACCGAGTACCTTGGTTTCGAGATGCTCGACGGTGAGTATAAAGTGATGGGTATGGCTCCCTATGGTGATGCCAGCAAATACGACCTCTCCCGTTTGATCGACTTCGATGGTAAGGATTTCCGGGTCAACACCGAGTACGCTAATGTCATTGGTCTGCGTCGCTACAAAGAGAAGGGCAAAGGCTTCTACTTTACCGACAAACTGATTGAGTGGCTGGGCCCCCGTCGTAAAGGCGATATCGCCGATGATCCCTATATCCACTACGCAGCCTCTATTCAGGCGTTGTATGAAGAAGTTGCCCTCAAGCTGATGGATCATTATCTGGGTGACATCATCAAGGAGACCGGCAAGATCGCTTTCTCGGGTGGTGGCGCGCTGAACGTGAAGTTGAACCAAAAAATTATTGCTCGTCCCGAGGTCAAGGAGCTATTTGTACAGCCAGCATCGGGTGACTCGGGTACGGCGGTGGGCGCAGCATCTTTCGCGTCCGAGCGTCGCGGTGTCAAGGTTGAGAAGATGGAGCACGTCTATCTTGGCCCCAGTTTCACCAATGAGCAGGTCATCGAAGCCTGTGAAGCGCACCCCGATAAGCCTAAATTCCGCAAGATTGATCATGTTCCCCAGCGCATTGCGAAGATACTGAACGAAGGTAATCCGGTTGCCTGGTTCCAGGGAAGAATGGAGTTTGGCCCACGCGCCCTGGGCGGGCGTAGTATCGTGGGTTGCCCGAGCATCAAAGGGGTCGCCGACCGCATCAACGAACAGATCAAGTTCCGTGAGCGCTGGCGCCCCTTCTGTCCCTCCATGATGGACCGGGTTGCCAAGGAGATGTTCAAGGTAGACCACCCCGCCCCCTATATGACGTTCACCTTCGAAGTAAAAGATGAGTGGAAGACCCGGGTGCCGGAAGTGGTTCATGAAGATGGTACCTCACGGGGCCAGGCGTTGGTGCGCGAGTACAATCCGCGCTACTACGAGCTGATGGAGGAGATGGAGAAACTGACCGGTAACGGTGTGGTGCTGAATACTTCCCTTAATCGTCGTGGTGAACCCGTAGTCTGCACCCCGACCGATGCCATGAACATGTTCTTCGGCTCGGACCTGCAGTTCCTGATTATGGAAGATATCCTGGTGGTGAAGGGTGACTTCGCCGCTGACCTGGATGAGCCTTTAGAGGCATAAAGCCTGCGCTGCCTGCCATCCCGCCCTTGGTGATGGCAGGTTTCTAGACCTATCGGGAGAGGCCTGTGGACCACCCGCTGATCAGCATTATCATTCCCTGTTATAACTACGGACGTCTGCTACCCCGGGCCGTGGCTTCAGTGTTTGCGCAAAACACCGATAACGCAGAGGTCCTGACGATCAATGATGGCTCCAGCGATGATTCGGCCGAGGTAATGACTCGCTTGCAGGAGCAGTACCCTGAGCTGCGGGTGATCGATCAGGAAAATGCGGGCGCAGCAGCTACTCGCAATCGTGGCGTCGATGAGTGTTCGGGCCGATTTCTGGTATTTCTTGATGCCGACGATGAACTGGATGCCAGCGCATTGGAGGCCGTTAGCCATGCAATTGAGCAGGCACCGGATGCGCGAGTAATTATTGGTGGTCACACTTCGGTGTCAGCGGATGGCCGCGAAAAATACCATCCGGTCTCCCCTGTCGCCGCGTCCGGCAGCCAGCGCTTTGCAGATTACCTCAACAAAAAACTCGCACTTTCCAATGGCGCCGTGTTTTTCCATCGCAGCGTGTTCGATAAAACCCGCTACCCGGAAGACTGTCGCAACAGTGAAGATATTCCCGTGTTTGCCCACGCGGTTGCCTTGTTTAATTGTGCCCAGGTTGATTGCTCGTTGGCGAAAATTCATAAACATGACGATAGCCTGCGGCACAATATGAGCTACGCCGACGATGTGGCGCTGAGAGTGGTTGATTATGTTTTTGACCCCTCCATTGTTCCTGCCGAATCCATGAAGTTGCGCAGGTCGTATCAGGCGCAGCGTTGCTTATCGCTGTTTCGAAGTTATTATCTGGCGAACGACCGGGCTAGAGCCAAAAAATACTACAGGCTCGCAGTGGAGGCGGATAAGCGCTCCCTGTTCAAATGGACCTATTTGCGAAAATTTCTACGGGTGTTAACTTCGCCTTCCTCGAAGAGTACTCGTTAGCTTGTTTACCCTCAAAGGGGTGATATGAACGTACTATTGCTCGTTATTGATCAGCAACGAATCAACTTGGACCAGTTTTACGGTGCCATCATTGAAGAGGCGGAGGCTGGTGAGGTTCGACGTCTATCCTCGGCAGAGCAGTCAAACTTGCGCCGTTATTTTTCAGCAAATGTTGATGTGGAGCGTTTCGACCGAATCGTGTTGATGCTGCGTTTTAAGCTCATTAGAAAACAGGTCAGGTTTTTAAGAGCTATCCCGAACCTGGTTCTTATCGAGCATGATGCCTGTCAGAATTATATGGAAGGTAAATATAAAGGTGAATTTTCCCACTTTTATAAAAAAATGCCCTGGGTTCGGGTGCTTGTATCGGGATTTAACGTCGCACAAAAATTGAAAGCTGAGGGGGTTGATGCTTGTTTTGTGCCCAAGGGGTATGACTCCGAAGCACTCTACAATTCAAAATCAAAGCGTGATATCGAACTGGGTTTTGTCGGAAGTCTTGCGCATGATGCTTATAAAGATCGACGCATACTATTGGAAGAACTATCCGCCAAAGAAGATCTGGTGATTGCTCGAACCAATACGAAAGAGAAATATCTAGCCGTATTGAATCGAATTGAAAAATTCGTCAGTGCAGATGCTGGCATTGGTGAGTATATGGCGAAAAACTTCGAGGCAATGGCTTGTGGATGTTTGCTTCTGGCTTGGGATCAGGGCGAAAGTGAAAACAAGGCTCTTGGTTTTGTTGATATGAAAAATGTGGTTCTCTACAGCGGGATCTCTGACCTGATGAATAAACTTTCTAAGTTGCGAGAGGATAACGTTCTTGCCCATTCTGTTGCAGATGCGGGGTCAGTGTTGGCAAGGGACTACTACGCATGGCCAGTGCTTGGAAAGCGGGCGGTAGAAGAAATGGCAAAGCCATTGAAAGAGAAACCTGATGAACAGTTTTGGTTTCTAGATTGGTTGAGACGTTAGGCTTGTTTTCAAAATAAACGGCTGCATTATTTTAACTGTTTCCGGATTGGTAGTGGGTTCGATCAAAAAGTATGCCTGTCATAGAAAAGGGAGATAGGGTGAGAGTTATAGGTACTGAAGATCAGCCGTTAGGGAGCGGGTCTGTCGTTGGTAAGGTATTTTCAATTTGGTTGGCTGCCGGATTATTTATTCTTGTGACGGGGATGTTCTTGGTAGAGTCTCGTCATTTGTACAAGAACTTGGTTTATCTTGGGATTGTAACTCCTGGCTTACTTTTGCTGTTCTTGCCTAAGGCGAGGCAGATAGCGATGACACGTCAATTCATAATGTTGTTAGTTTATCTGGCGTTTGTTGGTATTAGTGCCCTTTGGAGCAATGCCGAGGATGGGGTGCCGATCAAGCGGGTAGTCTATTTGCTGTGCGCAACGATATCGTTTACTTATCTTTTTTCGCATCACCGCACGCTATTTGAGAGGGTTGGATTTTTTGCTGTGGGTGTTTGTGCATTAGTGAGTGCCTATTGGATAGTTAGTTTTTATATTATCGAAGGGAATCCATGGCATCAGGGGTTTCAGTCGGATAGCGAAGATCATTATGGAACCTTTTATAACACACTACTAACAAGTCATGTGCTTGGCTTTATTTTTGTGTTTTATGCCGCCTACATAGTGTTATACGTTGATGGTATGAAGCAGCGCACGCTGTATCTGCTTATGAGTGTTCCTGTGCTAACGCTGTTGTTGTTAACAGGGAGTAGGACTCCATTAGTATCCGTCACCGGTGCTCTGTTGAGTATCGCATTGTACAATCTTAACCGACGTTCTTTGGTGGTTTTGCTGTTAGCGGGTTTGGTGGTCGCAGGAGGGCTGTTTCAATTCTGGGATGTTATTAGTGCTCGTGGCCTTTCATATAGACCTGAGATATGGCTGGGAACGTTGCAATTGATGCCCGGGAAGTGGCTGTTTGGCCATGGCTATGCAGCTCCTTTACTGGTATGGATCGATAGTTTGGGCAGGAGCTTTAACGATTCACACAATGTGATGTTGGGTGTGCTCTACTATTTTGGCTTCGTTGGGTTAATGCTTTTTATAAGTCTGTATGCTCGCGCTCTTTGGCTGGTGATAAAGGGGACTGCAGACAACGCTATGCTCTTGGTTGTGTTGGCTTATGGCCTGTTATCGGGCATGACCGACGGTGGTGGACTCCTGGCTCGACCGAATGAGCATTGGTTTAATATCTGGTTGCCGATTATGTTCTTTATCTGTGTCGATTACAGCAACGGGTGCCAGCAGCCCCCCATTGGTGAGGGGAGGGCTCATGCTGAAAGGTCTTGAACGCACTGTCAGGCGCTGGCTTCGAAAGCACAGGTCACGAACTCCAGAGAAGCTCGATCGAATTTATAGGCAGCAGGAAAAGTTCAGGGAGGTTTATCCCGACTACGAGATCGGTTTTGGAAGCTACGGGATTCCGCAGGTTCACGACTGGAATGAGGGAACCACTTTACGCATCGGTGCCTATTGTTCCATATCTTCGGGAGTGAACATTTTTTTAGGCGGACACCACCGTGCGGACTGGATTTCCAGTTATCCATTTCCAGCGTTTGTGCGCTCGGCGTCCCACATTGCCGACTACGGTGGCAGCAATGGCGATGTCGTCATTGGTAACGATGTATGGGTCTGTGCCAATGCCTCCATTCTCTCAGGGGTGACGGTCGGAGACGGAGCGGTTATTGCCAGCGGATCGCTGGTAACCAAGGATGTTCCACCTTACGCCGTTGTTGGAGGGAATCCTGCGAAGATTATTCGCTACCGATTTGATACTGATGTGATCGCACGTCTATTGGCACTCCAGTGGTGGAATTGGCCTTTTTCGGAGGTCGAGTCTGCGGCCGCTCTGCTCTGTAGTGATGATATCGAAAGTTTTCTGGCGTACGCAGAAACTAAATCCCTAGCCGAATAGCAGGCGACCAATACCCTTCAGTGTTTTCATGCGATATTCCCTTAAAGGGATCTGCTTCAGTAGTTCTCGGGCAAGGGGTTTGTCTTTTGGGGCGCATTTGACGAACATCGAGTTGAGAAACTTGTAGTAAGCCTGCCAGTAGTCCGGGTGATCGCTGAACTCCTCGTACGTTCTGAGTACATTATCAATCATATACCGGTAGTTTTTGTACGTGTTGTTGGGGTGAACTCGATAGTAGGCGAGGATATCGTTCATGTACCCAATGGGGTAACCCAGTGAGCTGATTTTCAGTTCGATATAAAGATCTTCGAGCTTTATCTCCGGATGAAATCCCCCTGCCTTTTCAAGTGCCTCTTTACGGAAAAATAGCGTCGGTGCGGGAGTCCCCTCTTTGCGCCCCAAAAGAACATCCTCAAAGTTAAGGCGGTCTTCACCGTTAACTTTTTGTCTGCTAAGGATGGTTCCATGCTCGTTGATCTTGAGCATATTGCCACCGCACAGGCCCAGGTCAGGATTGGCTTGCATGTGCGCAACCTGCTTTTCTATACGGTCCAGCATCATGATGTCATCGGAACCAAAGGTGATAATGTACTCACCTTTTGCGATTTCGATGCCTTTGTTCAGGGTGGCCGACAAGCCGATGTTGGCTTGTGCTTCAAAATAGAAGTTGTGCTGTTTTGCCAGCGCTGAGATAACCTCGACGCTGGCATCTTTTGAACCGTCATCGATCACGATAAGTTCAATAGCCGGGTAGGTTTGTCGCAGAATGCTGGATAGGCAGGCTTCAATATATTGAGCGTGGTTGTAGCAGGCGACAATAACGCTAACCAGGGGGGAAGATTCAGCCATCGAGTGAGTCCTTTAATTCCGTCAGCATGGTGTAGAGCGCGTCTGGCCAAGGTCGTGGGGACTCGGTCAGGGCCAGGGATAATTTTTGGGTGTCGAGGACCGAATACGCAGGCCGCTCTGCTGCAGTGGGGTATTCGGTAGTAGCTATTGAGTGAAGTGAGCAGTCGTTTTTTATAAGCCCAAGCTCTGTGGCTTGCTGAAAAACAGTGCGGGCAAACAGGTACCAGCTGGTCTCGCCCTGATTGCAAAAGTGGTAAGTACCATACAGTGAGGGGTCATTAATCGCTTTGTAGGAAAGGGCAATAACGGCATCGGCCAAATCACCGGCGGAGGTTGGACAACCCCGTTGATCGCCAACCACACGGAGCGATTCGCGTTCGTTCATAAGCCGTAACATGGTCTTGACGAAATTACCGCCATGGCGACTGAACACCCAGCTGGTGCGTACGATCAGGCTTTGGGGGTGAAGCTCGCGAACTAACTGCTCCCCCTCCAGTTTGGTTTGGCCGTATACGGATAGGGTTCGACAGGGGTCAGCCTCGCGATAAGGGGTTGTGTTGCTGCCGTCGAACACGAAGTCGGTGCTGATATGGGTGAGAGGGATGCCCAGACGGTCGCAGTGTTTGGCCAGTATGCCGGGGCCGGTGGCGTTGATCTTGTAAGCGTTTTCCTGATCGCTTTCTGCCTGGTCGACGGCGGTATAGGCCGCGGCATTTATTAGCAGGTCGGGTCGGTGCCGGGTCAGGCAGGATGCAACGTCTGTATCGCTGGAGATGTCGAGCAGCTCCCGGTCACAGACCAACAACTCAACGCCTGACCGGGTGTTCAAGCGCTCTTGCAATGATCTGCCGAGCTGGCCCCTGGCTCCGGTAATCAGTATTTTCATTGGGTATAGAGCGGTAGTTGTGAGGGTTCCAGCTGATCCAGTTGCCCCCAGTGTTGGTCTTTATCGGAAATGATCGCTTTCTCCGCCGCAGGCCAGGCAATAGCAAGGAGGCTGTCGTTCCATGCGATGCCTCCCTCGTCTTCGGGGTGGTAATAATCGGTGCATTTATACTCAAAATCGGCGACATCGGAAATCACCTGAAAGCCGTGGGCATAGCCGGGCGGAATATACAGCTGCCTGGCATTATCATCGCTAAGCTCGACACCGTACCACTGCCCGAAGTGGGGTGAGCCGGGGCGTACGTCGGCGACGACATCGTATACGCTGCCGCGGGAAACCCGCACCAGTTTTCCCTGAGGGTAATGAAACTGGAAGTGCAGGCCCCGTAATACGTGCTGGCTCGATCGTGAGTGGTTATCCTGCACGAACTCGACATCGATGCCCGCTTCCCGGTAGCGTGCGGCGCTATAGCTTTCAAGGAAAAAGCCGCGATGATCGCCGAACAGGGTGGGCTCGATAAGGAGGACGCCGGGAAGCGGCGTGGAAATAGTTTTCATGATTGCTCCAGCAACGAGTTGAGGTAGGCGCCGTAGCCGCTTTTGAGCAGGGGTTGCGCATGGTCGCGCAGCTGTTGGTCATCGATCCAGCCCGCTCTCCAGGCCAGCTCCTCGGGCGCGGCAATCTTCATGCCTTGTCGCTTTTCAATGGTTTGCACAAATTGGGATGCTTCGAGTAGCGATTCGTGAGTGCCGGTATCAAGCCATGCCATACCGCGCCCCATCACCTGTACGTCCAGCTGCCCTTGTTGCAGGTAGTATTGATTTACGCTGGTAATTTCCAACTCGCCCCGAGCAGACGGCTTAATGGTGCGAGCTATATCCACTACGTGTTGATCATAAAAGTAGAGGCCAGTTACCGCGTATCGAGACTTGGGTTGAGAGGGTTTCTCCTCAATGCTGAGTGCTTGTCCCTGGGCATCAAAGTCGACCACGCCATAGCGTTCTGGGTCGTGCACGGGATAGGCAAAAACGGTCGCGCCATTGGGCTTGTCAGCAGCCGTCTGCAGCAGCTCGGCCAGGCCCTGACCGTAGTAGATGTTATCTCCGAGGATCAGGCAGCAGCTATCCTCGCCAATGAAGGTTTCCGCCAGAATAAAGGCTTGTGCGATGCCGTCAGGATTGGCTTGAACGCAGTACTCGAAATTCATTCCCCATTGGCTACCGTCCTTGAGCAGGTGTCGGAATAGCGGAGCATCGTGGGGTGTGGTAATGATCATGATGTCGCGGATACCCGCTTCCATCAAAGTACACAGCGGGTAGTAGATCATCGGTTTGTCGTAGACCGGCAGCAACTGTTTGGAGACTGCCAGGGTCAGTGGGTGCAATCGAGTGCCGGAGCCTCCCGCCAGAATGATCCCTTTCATGGGTGTTTCGCTCCCGTCTTGTTGGATAGACCCAGCCGATTGCCCTGATAGCTGCCATCGTGGATGCGGTCGCACCAAAGTTGATTATCCAGATACCATTGAACCGTCTTGCGCAGTCCGGTTTCAAAGGTTTCGCGAGGGGTCCAGCCGAGCTGCCGCTCTATATGGCTGGCATCGATCGCATAGCGCACGTCGTGGCCGGGGCGATCGGTAACGTGGGTGATCAGGTCTCGATACTGCCCTACACCGGAGGGCTTCGCTGGGTGTAGTTCCTCCAGCAAACTGCACAGCGTGTGGACCACCTCGAGATTGGTCTTCTCGTTATGCCCGCCGATATTGTAGGTTTCGCCAAGGGCGCCTTTTGTGACCACCTCGAGTAATGCGCGAGCGTGGTCATCGACATAGAGCCAGTCCCGTACCTGTTGACCGTTGCCGTAGATGGGTAAGGGTTTTCCTGCCAGAGCGTTACCGATCATCAGCGGAATTAGTTTCTCTGGAAACTGGCACGGGCCGTAGTTATTGGAGCAGTTGCTGACAAGCGTGGGCAGGCCGAAGGTTTCGTGCCAGGCCCTGACTAAATGGTCGGAGCTGGCTTTGGATGCAGAGTAGGGAGAGTTGGGTTGGTAGGGGCTCTGTTCGGTAAAGAGTCCGGTGGATCCCAGTGTGCCGTAAACTTCGTCGGTGGATATATGGTGAAAGCGAAAACCGGTAGGGGCATTGCCGCTGCCCATAAATTCTCGAGCGCATTCGAGAAGCGTGTAAGTGCCGACAATGTTGGTCTGGATAAAATCGCCGGGCCCATCGATTGAACGGTCGACGTGGGATTCGGCCGCCAGGTGCATAATTGCATCGGGTTGGAACCGGTTTACCTGTTGCTGAACGGCGGCACGATCGCAAATATCGGTGCAGGAAAATGCATAGTTGGGGTGGTCTTCGATATCCGTCAGGTTGTCGAGGTTGCCGGCATAGGTCAGCTTGTCGATGTTGAGTACCTGGTGCACCCCCTCCGCTATGATGATGCGAATAAGAGCAGAACCGATAAAGCCTGCGCCGCCAGTGATCAATAGCTTCATTGTGCCAGTCCCAGAGCATGCGCAAGTGCGCTAGTCATTCGTTTATGTGGTCGTTTGCACGCCTTGACGTAGCTGTCGAGCAGTAGTTGTCCCAGGGGGCCGCCGGTGTGTAGGCTGTTGCGGTCATCGTCGCCCTTTATGAGGTGTGAAAAGTTGCGCCGGCGCAGGCGGGTACTGAGTGGGCTCTGCTGAATTTTCATGTCCGAGATATCGATAAGGCCCAGTTCGCCGTCGGGGGTGAGGACGATGTTACCCAGATGTATTGAACGGAAGTACACCCCTTTATCGTGCAGGTTGGCGAGAAGCTTGCCAAGCAGCGCGACCCGTTCATGGGGCATGGGTGATCTTTCGCTGCGGTAGAGTTCTCGCAAGGTGATGCCGGGTAACGGGTGGTAGTGCACGCAATTGCGCCGCGGCTCGATGGTGTCAAAGAGGTCAATCACCCTGACGGTGGGAATGCCAAGAGACTCAAGTTTTTTTGCGTTGTCGGCAAAGCGTTTGGCGTAGGGATAAAGCAGTGCCGATGAAAAAATTCGCTTGAGTCGAAACAGCTTCAAAAAGCTGCCATCGTTAAGCCGCAGAACCTTGATGCCATAGCCATCCTCCTCCAGCGTAGTGGAGAGATCGGTCATGGTCGACAGTTCAGATGAGTTGAGAGTTTTCATAGACACTTGAGGGGAGGAAATCAGGCGGCATTTTACCGCCATTGGGCGCGGAATCACAGGACTATGCTATCATGCGCCTACTTTGGTTGTGCTGTGTGGCACAGTATTGGTTCACCATTGAGTTAGGTAATTCGTTTGGCCTCACCTGCAGAAAATCAGCCGTCCAGTGGTATTGCGATCTACTTACGGCTGCTGGGTTATGTAAAACCCTACATCGTCCCTTTTGTTATCAGTATCCTCGGCTTTGCCTTTTTTGCGGCGACCCAGCCAGGCTATGCAAAGATGGTCGAGTACTTTATCGAGGGGCTCGAAGGCTCCGACGAGCGTTTTCTCTACCTTGTCCCCCTGGCGGTCGTCGCTCTGGCGGTACTGCGGGGGCTGGGCTCGTTTCTGGGTAATTACTTTCTGGCCAAAGTGTCCCAAGGCTTGGTGCACGATATCCGCATAGAGCTGTTCAATAAGCTGGTGACTCTGCCCAGCCGCTATTTTGATGACAACAACTCAGGCCACCTGATCTCACGTATCACCTATAACGTTACCATGGTCACCGGGGCCGCGACCGACGCGATCAAGGTTGTGGTGCGGGAGGGGTTAACCGTCATTTTCTTGATGGGATACCTGCTCTGGACGAACTGGAAGCTAACCCTCGTATTTTTTGCGTTATTGCCGGTAATCGCATTGATTGTCGGGCTGGTAGGGCGTCGCCTGCGCAAGCTGAGCCATAAAATTCAGGATGCTATGGGTGACGTGACCCATGTTACCTCGGAGACGATCAAAGGCTATCGAGTCGTGCGTAGTTTTGGCGGGGAGGGCTTCGAGAGAAAGCGTTTTCTGAGCGCTTCGCTTAACAATTTTCGCCAGGCCATGAAGATGGTGAAGGTGTCTGCTGTCACCACCCCGGTGCTGCAGTTTTTGGTGATCAGTGCGATGGGGGCGATCATGTTCCTGGTGCTCTATATGCGCGACACCGACTCGACGGCGGCGCTAATCTCCTTCGTGGTGGCGGCGGGTATGCTGCCTAAACCGATTCGCCAGTTGTCCGAGGTATATGGCAACATTCAAAAAGGCATCGCTGCCTGCGAGACCATCTTCGAGCAGCTCGACGAAGCGGAAGAGGTTGACGAAGGTGATCACGAGGTGGAGCGTATTACCGGGCGTATCGAAGTACGCAATCTCAACTTCGCCTACAGCGATGAGGAGGAGCCGGTCCTTAAAGGTTTGAATTTTATTGTGGAGCCGGGCCAGACGGTTGCCCTGGTCGGGCGTTCGGGTAGCGGCAAGAGTACGTTGGCGAGCCTGATTCCCCGTTTTTACAATCATCGGCAGGGTGAGGTTTTGATCGACTCCGTGCCCGTAGAGCGATATACCCTAGCCAGCCTCAGGCGTCAGATCGCCCTGGTGAATCAGCAGGTGAGCCTGTTCAACGATACGGTAGCGAGCAATATCGCTTATGGTGATCTGCAGGACGCTCCCGAAGAGGATATCAAGGCCGCAGCCGAGTCAGCCTACGCGATGGAGTTCATCAAAGACCTTCCCGACGGCCTTCATACCATGATTGGCGAAGACGGCGTGCGTTTGTCGGGTGGCCAGCGCCAGCGGCTGGCGATTGCACGAGCGATCCTCAAAGATGCGCCGATCCTGATCCTTGATGAGGCGACATCGGCCCTTGATACCGAGTCCGAGCGTTACATACAGGACGCCCTGGATGAGGTGATGAAAAATCGCACTACGCTGGTGATCGCCCATCGCCTGTCCACGATTGAAAAAGCAGACCGCATACTGGTTATGGACAAGGGGCGAATTATTGAGAGCGGCACACATAGCGAATTGCTGGAGATTGGTGAGCACTATGCGCGCCTGCACAGCCAGCAATTTGAGGATGAAGCGCAGTAATCTTGCTGTGCTGCCGACTACCCCTTATCTTCTACTTTATTGCAAACACTGGAATTCGTTGTCATGAAATTAACCCTTCCTCGTTTTGACCAGGCGCGTGTACTGGTGATTGGCGACGTGATGCTGGATCGTTACTGGCATGGAGCCACTTCCCGCATCTCCCCGGAAGCACCGGTTCCGGTGGTCAAGGTCAATCAGGTCGAGGACCGGCCTGGGGGCGCGGGCAACGTAGCGCTCAATGTGGCCGCGTTGGGGGCTCCGGCATTTTTGGTGGCGCCCACGGGCGATGATGAAGCGGCAGCGGTGCTGCGCACGCGCCTCGAAGCGGCTGGTGTCTATTGTGATTTCGAAACGGTGGATGGAGATCCTACCATCACCAAGCTGAGGGTGATCAGCCACAGCCAGCAGTTGATTCGACTCGACTTCGAAGAACCCTTCGAGCACCTGGATATTTCTGCCCTCACCCTGCGTTACGGGGCGTTGCTGGCAAATGTCGACGTGGTCATTCTTTCTGATTACAGCAAGGGCGCGCTTCGCAACCATCAACAGCTGATCGCGATGGCACGGGAGGCCGGGGTGGCGGTGTTAGCCGATCCCAAGGGGCACGATTTTAGCCTGTACCGGGGAGCAACCCTGATCACCCCCAACCTGCATGAGTTTGAAGCGGTAGTGGGTCATTGCCGTGACGAGCAGACGCTGGTCGACAAGGGCGTTGAGCTATTGCGTGAGCTGGACCTGCAAGCCTTGCTGGTTACCCGTGGAGAGCACGGCATGACCCTGTTGCGCGAGGGTGAGCCCGAACTCCACCTGCCGGCGAAGGCCCGGGAGGTTTACGATGTAACGGGGGCGGGAGATACCGTGATCTCGGTATTGGCGACGGCGCTGGCCGCCGGTGAGCGCATGCCCCAGGCGGTGGCGTTGGCCAATATTGCAGCTGGAGTTGTCGTGGGTAAGCTGGGGACCGCTGTAATCAGTGCGCCGGAGTTGCGCCGAGCGGTGCACAAGAGCCAGGGCTCGGAGCGAGGCGTGATGAGCGCCGACCAATTATTGGTTGCGGTGGAGGACGCCCGTGCCCATGGCGAAAAAATTGTCTTCACCAATGGCTGCTTCGATATTCTTCATGCGGGTCATGTTGGCTATCTGGAGCAGGCGCGCTCTCTGGGGGACCGCCTCATTGTGGCGGTCAACAGCGATGCCTCGGTGAAGCGGCTGAAAGGCGAGGGCCGCCCGATTAATCCGGCGGAGCGCCGGATGGCTGTGCTGGCGGGGCTGGAGGCCGTGGACTGGTCGGTTTGTTTTGCCGAAGATACGCCAGAATCACTGTTGGCAATGATTCGCCCTGATGTGTTGGTCAAAGGGGGCGATTACGGTGTCGATGGCGTGGTCGGCGGCGATATCGTGCGTGAATACGGCGGCGAGGTGGCGGTGCTCGATTTCCTCGATAACTGCTCTACGACGGCGATCGTCAACAAAATTCTCGATAAACCCTGAGCAAATGGGTGTCGTTGCTGGGATGTGTTAGCAGCAGGGATGGTAGTTGCTCAGGCGGATATTGTCGCTATTTACCCACACCCCCTGACGCGGGGCGAAATATTCGCTGAGCAGCAGTCTGTCGCCCCCCTCTGCAGGTAGAAGCAGGTCATCGCGTAGCTGGTAGAGCCCTCCGTCGAGCAGGTCGTATTCGTTGAGGGGGGCCAGCCATAAGGGTTCACGATACTCCCAATGGGTTTCCAGCATTTTTCCTGTAGGGGTCAGGCGCTCTTCCAGCTGCCACAGAGTGAGCCCCCGGGGTAGCCGGTCGGGCAGCTCCAGGTCCCAGTGGAAAACCAATTGCACGCTACCGGTGGGCCGGTGCAAGTAGCACTCGCAGGCGCCCAGGCGCTCTCCTTGCCATAGAATGGGAGTGCCCTCGAATTCGCTGGATGCCTTCAGTATTGCCCTGTCGGACTGGTAGGCAAGCTGGCTGGAGTAAGGTCGTGGTAGTGCGCTGTTGCCGCGTAACAGGGGCAGTAACCCCTCGGGGGTCTGCAGTAATAGCTCTTCGCACAGTTCCTGTTCGAGTGCTCGCCACGGGGCGCCTAAATGGTCGCAGTCCACGTAACCCGAGGGTAACTTCAGTACCTCGTCGGCCCGGTCATGGCGTTGCTGATGCACCATCATCAGGTAGCGTTGCCCTTGCCAATGCACACGGATAAAACCGGATACCCCAAGGTGGGTAGCAACAAACGCCGTACCCTGCTGCCGGGGTGGTTGTGCCCGCTGGCGCAGCAGCTCGGCAAAGCCGAAGGGCGGTTGGCATGGGCTAAGGGAGATACCGCCAGTCTTTAGGGTGACGCGGATGTTTCGTGTCTTGAATCTGTCGGCAGGGTGTTGGCTGAGCAACACGGTTTAGCGCCCCAGTGCGCTCAGTGCAGCGTGAAGATTGCTGCGCAGGTGGTGCGCATTGATCGTGCCGACGATGGCGCTGCCGACCCCGGGGCGGGAGAAGACAAACTTCATGCTCCGGGCGACGGGATCCTCTCCCTGTTGGCACAGGTGACCGCTGGCCAACGCCTTTTTAATCAGAATGCCTTTGTTGTTGGCGTGGGCGTAGTCGATCACCTCCGCTTCCTGCTGCTGGTTGAGATTGTAGGTGACCATCGCGCAATCGCTTTGCTGCAGGGCGGCGATGCCCCCTGCGACGGTCTTGCTGGAGATGCCAGTGGCGCGAATCAAACCCTGCTGCTTGAGTTCGTTTAACACCTCCAGCGTGCCATAACGTTGCACGATATCCAGGTCATTACCGTCGGAATGCACCAGCACCAGATCGAGATAGTCGGTATTGAGTCGTTGCAGGCTGCGTTCGATGCTGAAGCGGGTGTATTCCGGGGTAAAATCGTAATGAGAGGCCCCGTTGTCAAACTCCTCACCCACCTTGGTACAGATGACCCAGCGTTGGCGCTGTCCGGCAAGCAGGGTACCAAGGCGCTCTTCACTGTTGCCGTAGGCGGGGGCGGTATCGATCAGGTTGATGCCCAGCTCGGCCGCCAGGTTGATCAGTGCCAGCGCCTGCCGATCATCGGGGATTTTGAAGTCACTGGGGTATTTAACACCCTTATTGCGGCCCAGCTTGACGGTGCCAAACCCGAGGGGCGTCACCTCGACCCCGGTATCGGCGATGGGGGTAGTGATCATGCAAAGGCCTCGTGCCAGAAGGGTTTCCCTATAAGGGGGTGGGGTAAAGCGCTGGCGGCGGCCGGTTGCGGCGTTTGGGGTTTGACCCCCTGCTGCTGTAACTGTTTCAGGACCTCATCGCTCAGGTTGGGGGCCAGAGCCAGTTTGGTGGGCCAGGTAACGATACTGTTATAAAGGTTCTTGCAGTAGGCCGCATCGGGTCGCAGCAGGTTGCTCTGGCGCGGCTCGGCGCGGTCGACCCGCAATGTGCCCCACTCGGCGGCGGCAAAGTCGATCCAGGGCATAAGCTGGTGCAGCTCTTGCTGGCACACCGCTATCTGCTCATGGCGATCGCGTTTTACCCCGGTTTCTGCGGGCTCGCCACCGATGTACCAGATCCAGTTGCCATCGCCATCGGGGTGGCTGGTGATGGTAAGGCGAGGAACGGTACTGGTGCCAATGCAGTGGGCAAACAGGGGGTGTGCCCCCGGCACCCTGACCATTCCCATGTGCAGGGGACGTAGTTGCATCTGTGGCCCTTCGACCCCCCAGCGCTGAATTAGGTCGGCCGTGCCGGCACCAGCCGTGAACACGTAGCGCCGCGCGCGCAGGGTTGTGCGCTGGCCTTTATGCTCCATCGTAATGGAGTTAATCTTGCCATCGGCGTCGCTATGGATCTGGCTATGGTTCCAGTCGACGGCAAGGGTGCGATCCTCCAACCCCTCAACCAGCGCCGAGACCACGCTGGGAACGTCGAGCACAAACTCCTTGAGCTGGTAGAGGGTACCGCGAAAAGCGGGGTCCTGGAAAAAAGCGGGGTACTGCTTCGGCTTGAGCTGGTCGACTCGTCCCCTGAGCGCCTTGCTGGCAAAGAAGGTGGTGAGCTTCGATCCCAGTCCGGCGCTGGACCACATGTAGTGGTGGGGGCTGAGCACCGTTGCCGCCGACAGATCGACTTCACCATTACCGGCAAGGCACGCTTGCCAGCGTTGGGGCATACCCGCGATGCACTCGGAGGCACTGGTGAGACTTCCCGATAAGGCATACTTGGTGCCGCCGTGGATGATGCCCTGGGACTTGATCGTTTGTCCGCCTCCAAGGGTTCCGTTCTCCAGCAGTAGCGTAGAGTACCCCAGGGAGCTGAGACGCCGGAATAGCCAGAGGCCGGCGATGCCTCCGCCCAGGATAGCGATGTCCGTGTCCAGATCGTGTGTCATGCTGTGCTCGTCAACCCAATAAGGCCCACAGTATACGGTGACCCTGCGCTGAGGTCACCGGCGGGGGCTCATTTGCGCTGCCAACAGGGTATAATCGCGGCTCCCTTTGACGCCTGTTTACCCATTATGTTGAATCGCTTTAGCTACAGTCTGCTGTTTTATCTGCTGCTCCCGTTGGTGATGCTGCGCTTGTTGTATCGGGCCTGGCGCGCACCGGCTTATGCCCGGCGCTGGCGCGAACGTTTCGGTTGGTTTGACGCATCTTGTCTGCAGGGTAAGGCGGTGATCTGGGTGCACAGCGTCTCGGTGGGGGAATCCATAGCGGCGGCGCCGCTGGTGAGAGGGCTGCAGCAGCAATACCCGGGGCATCAATTGGTGGTCACCACCATGACACCGACCGGGTCGGAGCGGGTGAAAGCGATCTATGGTGAAAGCGTATTCCATGTTTATGCCCCCTATGATTTGCCGGGCTCGGTGGCTCGCTTTTTACGCCGCACCCGACCGCAGCTGGCGATTATTATGGAAACGGAGCTGTGGCCGAATACGGTTGCGGCCTGTCATGGGCAGAATATTCCTGTATTGCTGGCCAATGCCCGGTTATCTGAGCGCAGTGCTCGGGGCTACGGTCGTTTTCCCGCGTTGGTTGGCCCCATGTTGCAGGCGCTGAGTGGGATTGCGGCACAGAGCGAAGAGGCAGCGGCCCGGTTTCGATCCTTGGGCGTCGAGGCGGCCCGGGTATGGGTTACCGGTAGCCTAAAATTCGACCTGCCGGTAGACGCGTCGGTACGCCAGCAGGGTGTCGAGTTGCGTAAGCAGTGGCTGCAACAGCAGGCCAATGGAACACGGGTAGTGGTTGCCGCCAGTACCCACCAGGGTGAGGATGAGCAGGTACTGAGCGCGGTCGCTCAGCTGGAAACACCGCCCCTGTTAGTGTTGGTTCCCAGGCATCCGGAGCGGTTTTCATCGGTCGCAGAGCTACTTGAAAAGCGCGGACTGGTTTTCGCCCGCCGCAGCCTCGGGCAGCAGGTTGTTGGCGATACCCGGGTAGTGCTGGCCGACACCATGGGCGAGATGCTGGCCTTTTTGGGGGCTGCAGACGTCGCCTTTATTGGAGGGAGTCTGGTGCCGACCGGCGGGCACAATATGCTGGAAGCGTCGGCGCTGGGTGTGCCGGTAGTGAGCGGTCCACACCTGTTTAATTTCAAGGAGATTAGCGACCAGCTGCTGGCTGCAGGTGCGATGCTGGTGGTGAATGATGCCGCCGAGCTAAGTGTGAAGCTGGGTGTCCTGTTAGGCGATGAGCCTGAGCGGCAACGCATGGGGGCGGCGGGAATCGAAGTGGTTGAGAAAAATAAGGGGGCGCTGCAGCGCCAGCTGGAAATTAGCGGGCGGCTGCTCGAGGGGCAACGCCCGCCATTTGATGATTACAGCTGAGGCAGCAGCTCAGTACTGGTTTTGCTGATCCACTGGTTGAGGTCGGTCAGGTCCTGGGGGCTGAGCGTACCGGCCTCGCGCTTGAGGCTGAGGGTGTTGAGTAGGTAGTCGTAGCGGGCGTTGAGGTAATCCCGCTGCGAGGCGTAGAGATTCCGCTGCGCATTGAGTACATCGACGATATTTCGAGACCCTACTTCATAGCCACTTTCGGTTGCATCCAGTGCACTTTGGGTGGAGATAATACCCAGCGCCCGTGCCGAAATACGTTCTACGTCGGCGGTTACGGTGCTATAGAGGTTGCGAGTGCGCTGGCTGGTCTGGCGGTTGAGGGAATCCAGTCGGTCCTGGGCCTCTTGCAGACGATAAGTAGATTCGCGGACCCGTGAGCTGGTACCCCCACCGCTGTAAATCGGAACGCTGAGTTGCAAGCCGTAGTATTGGGAATCCTCTTTTCCAGCGAAGCCCGTCGCCGTCAGCGTTGGGTCGCCTGTGACGCTGTGAGAAAAGCGGGCGACGGCATCCACGGTGGGTGCGTGTCCGGATTTTGAAAGCTTCAGTGTCTCCTGGGTTGCCCGCACCGCTTCACGCGCAGCGTGAATGCTCAGGTTTTGTGTCAGGGATGTTTTGACCCACTCCTCCTTTACTGCCGGGGTAGGGTTGACGACCGGCATATCCTTATTCAGGCTGCCGATCTTACGATGCTCCTGCTTGGTCAGGGTGCGCAGCCGCTCCAGGCTGACCTCCACATTATTTTCAGCCACGATACGGTTAACCCGGGCGTTGTCATAGACAGCCTGCGCCTCATGGACATCGGTCTGGGCAATCAGGCCGACTTCGAAACGTTGCTGCGCTTGCTCTAGCTGGCGCTTGAAAGCCTTCTCTTCCGAGACCGTAGTTGTGAGGGTGTCTTCTGCGCGTAACACCCCAAAATACGCATCGGCAACCCGCAGGATAAGGTCTTGCTGGGTAACGCTGAACTCCGCTTTTGCCTGCTCGGAAAGTGCCTGTGCGCGGGTGTAGGTAAACCATCGCTCGAGGCGAAAAACCGGTTGCACCAGTTGGGCTGCCCAACCGTGCTCGTTATAGCTCCGGGTCCTGTTAAAGCTGGATGCCGAAGTGGAGGCGAGATTTCGGTCGGTGGCCGAGGCGGTCGACGCATCTAGGGAGATGTTGGGTAACAAACCTGCTAGCCCTTGGCTAGGCAGCTCTTCGTTTGCGCTCAGTGAGGCCCCTGCGGCCGCGAGTTCAGCATCGTTGGCCACTGCCTGTTGGTAGATCTCTAGCAGGTCAGCTGGATCCTGCTGTGCATACAGTGGCGCGGCCAGTGTTGCGAGGCCGATGAACAGATAACCCGATAAGTGTTTTAAAGCCATGATTTGTGCTGTTCCCTGTTTGTTGAACCAGCGACGTGCCGCTAACCGGCGCCGCATACAATACAACCTGCCTTTTGATTTAACCCAGTGTAACAAAACGAGTTGGGGTGGGAGTATAAAATATCCCGCTACTCAGTATATAGTAGCCCACTCTATATTTTATCCCCGCACCCTCAGCTTAATGCTGGCGAGCAGAGTTTCAGCCGTGCGGGAGCACCCCTCAGGCGTATGCTGATATACGTCAACCTGACCCAGATTTAGATAAGGCCTAACAATGAACAAACCTGCAGATGAATTATTGAGCGAAACGGCTAGGGTTGACGGCGCATCGGTTAAGCCGTTTCCCAATTCCCGCAAGATTTATGTGGAGGGAAGCCGAGCGACTATTCGGGTACCGATGCGGGAGATCTCTCTCGCCGATACCTCAACGGATCTCGGTGGCGAGCCCAATGCTCCGGTGATGGTGTATGACACATCGGGTCCCTATTCTGATCCGCACGTATCGATCGACATTCGCAAGGGACTGGCCGGGGTGCGTGATAGCTGGATTCTGGAGCGGGCCGACACCGAAGTGCTGCCTGCATCGAGTTCCGAGTTCGCGCTTCAGCGTGAGGAGGATGATGGGTTAAAGAGCCTGCGTTTCGCCCTGCAGCGCAAACCTCGCCGAGCGTTGGCCGGGAAAAATGTGACCCAGTTGCATTACGCCCGTCAGGGAATCATTACGCCCGAAATGGAGTTTGTGGCGATCCGCGAAAATATGAAACTGGAGGAAGCTCGTGCCCAGGGGGCGCTGGAACAGCATCCCGGCCAGTCATTTGGAGCCGCTATTCCCCAACAGGTCACCCCCGAGTTTGTCCGTGAGGAGATCGCACGCGGACGCGCCATTATTCCGGCCAACATTAATCACCCGGAGCTTGAGCCCATGATCATCGGGCGTAATTTCTTGGTGAAGATAAACGGCAATATCGGCAACAGTGCGCTGGGCTCTTCGATCGAAGAGGAGGTCGCCAAACTGACCTGGGGTATTCGCTGGGGTTCGGACACGGTCATGGACCTTTCTACCGGGAAGAATATCCACGAAACCCGTGAGTGGATTGTACGCAACTCACCGGTGCCGATCGGTACAGTACCCATCTATCAGGCGTTGGAGAAAGTGAATGGCATCGCTGAAGACCTGACCTGGGAGGTGTTTCGTGACACCTTGATCGAGCAGGCCGAGCAGGGAGTGGACTACTTCACGATCCATGCCGGCGTGCTGCTGCGCCATGTGCCGATGACCGCCAAGCGGGTGACCGGCATCGTATCCCGTGGGGGCTCGATTATGGCCAAGTGGTGTCTGGCGCACCACAAAGAGAATTTTCTCTACTCTCACTTCGAAGAGATCTGCGAAATCATGAAGGCTTACGACGTCTCATTTTCGCTGGGCGACGGTTTGCGCCCCGGATCCATCGCTGATGCCAACGATGAGGCCCAGTTTGGCGAGCTGGAGGTGCTGGGCGAGCTCACCAAAATCGCCTGGAAGCACGATGTGCAAGTGATTATTGAAGGCCCGGGCCATATCCCGATGCACATGATCAAGGAGAATATGGACAAGCAGCTGAAGGAGTGCGATGAGGCGCCTTTCTATACGCTTGGGCCGCTAACGACCGACATCGCCCCCGGCTACGACCATATTACGTCCGGTATCGGTGCCGCGATGATTGGATGGTATGGGTGCGCAATGCTTTGTTACGTTACCCCCAAAGAGCACCTTGGGTTGCCCAATAAAGATGATGTAAAAGAGGGTATTATTACCTATAAGATTGCAGCCCACGCCGCAGATCTGGCGAAAGGCCATCCGGGCGCCCAAATTCGCGACAACGCGATGTCCAAGGCTCGTTTTGAGTTCCGCTGGGAAGACCAGTTTAACCTCGGTCTCGATCCGGATACGGCGCGTGAATATCACGACGAAACCCTGCCCAAGGAATCGGCGAAGGTTGCCCATTTTTGTTCTATGTGCGGACCCAAATTCTGCTCCATGAAGATCAGTCAGGAGGTGCGCCAGCTGGACGATAATCAAATAGCTGCCATCAACCTCGAAGCCGATAAGGGGATGCAGGAGAAATCTGAGCAGTTTAAACAGCAGGGATCGGAGATCTACCAAAAGGTGTAATGTGACATCATCTGTCAGCAAACGACGCTACCAGATTGACCTGGCGGCGCAGCATGCGCTCTGCGAGCATAATTATGCTCGCCTGTTCAAGTTGCTGCCGAACTGGGATCGAGTCGATGAGCGAAGCTTTGCCATCAGTTATGGTGACCACCACGCCCGAGTGCGCCTGTTGATACAGCAACGTTGCCCCTATACCAGCATGCTGGAAGTGAGTCATCAGGGGGGGATGGGCCAGTGGCTGGCGCCACCGTTGATGCAGGTTCGGGTCTATCACGACCTGCGTATGGCCGAAGTGGTTAGCGCACTGGATCGGCAGAACCTGGCGGCGCGTTATGATTACCCCAACGCGCGGATGGACCTGCCCGATGAGAAAGCGCAGTGGAACCGTTTTTTGGGTGAATGGCTGAGTCATTGCATTGAAGGAGGGCGCAGCCTTGAGTCCTGGCAAGCCACAGCGATGTGACTGAGTTGGGAATTTTGCCATAAACCCCCTGAGTCCTATCAGGTGCGCTGCTATAGTGAGACCTTCGAAGGGAAAGTATTAGCGGCTGAGGTCGCACGTTAGGGAGTCTGTTTTGCCCAGTCCTGGTTCATCGTCTGTTATCAAATTGATGCAGATTACCGATTGCCACCTGTTTGCCCATCCGGGCGGGCGGCTGATGGGTGTAGATACAACCTTGACCCTCGATTGGGTGATGGATCTGGCGTCGTCGCTGGAACGCCCCGATCACCTGTTGCTGACCGGAGACCTGGCCCAGGACGGCTCTGTGGCTGCCTATCAAAAGCTGCGTGACAGGGTTGCCCTGATACAGGACTCCTCCAGCTGGATCTGTGGTAATCACGATAACGGCCTGGCGATGGCTGAAGCGCTCGCCGATACTCCAGAGGCGCTGGTCAAGTGTGTGCGAATGGGCCCCTGGCAAGTGCTTATGCTGCACTCTCAGGTCGAAGGTGAGGTTGGCGGATGGCTTGCGGAGTCAGAGCTGGAACTGGTCGAAAGGTGCCTGCGCGAGTTCGGCGGCCACAGCCTGATCTGCATGCACCACCATCCGTTAGCCATCGATAGCCAGTGGATGGATCGTATAGCCATTGGCAATAGAGAGCAGTTATGGGAACGGCTGGCCTTTGCGAGGGGAAGCGTCGTATTGCTGTGTGGCCATGTGCATCAGCAGCAGGAGCTGGAGCGGCAAGGTATTACAATGCTGTCCACACCGGCAACCTGCTTTCAGTTCGCCCCGCTGGGCGAGGCGTTCGGTGTCACGAGCGAGATGCCAGGGTTGCGTACGATCGAGCTACATGATGATGGATCCGTAGTGAGCGAGGTTCATCGGGTGAGCCCGCGTGAGTTGACGATCAATCGCGAGTTGATGGGGTATTAAGCCGCATAGGCAACAGCGCCGCTTGTTTCGTCGCCCTGTTTTGCTTACTCTTCTGGGCTTCGCCCAATAATCAACTGCTGTGTGGCCATCCGCTCAATGACCGACTCTCCCCTGCTGATCTATATACACGGGTTTAACAGCTCGGCGCGCTCTGCAAAAGCGGTGCAACTACAGCAAGATCTGTCGCGGCAGGCATTTGATAGCGAGCTGTGGCTGCCCGATCTACCCCATTGGCCTGCGCAAGCGGTGCGGGTGCTGTTTGCCCGCCTGCGTCCCGAGGTCGGGCAACGACCCATTGCGTTGATTGGCAGCTCGCTGGGTGGCTATTACGGCACCTGGTTGCGAGAGCGCTTATTGGCCGAATCGCCGCCAGGAACCCGTATTCCCCTGGTGTTGATTAACCCTGCGGTACGCCCCTACGAATACTGGGGTGGTTACCTGGGCCCACAGCAGAATCACCATACTGGCGAGCGCTATGAGTTAACGCAGGATCACCTGCGCCAACTGGTGTTGTTGGATATCGGGGAGGTAAGCGAGCCCGATGACTGCCTTTTGATGGTGCAAACCGGGGATGAAACCCTCGACTATCGCCGAGCTCTCGATCGATATGCCGGATGCCGGCAGCGGGTTGAGGAGGGAGGCTCCCACGGATTTGATGGCTTCGAAGCGGCGCTGCCAGAGATCTACCGTTTTTTCAATTTATCGATGCGTAGTGATATCACCCTGATATGAGCAATCAAAATTATAACGCTGAAGCGATAGAGGTTCTAAGTGGACTGGATCCGGTGCGCAAGCGCCCGGGTATGTACACCGAAACGACTCGCCCCAATCACCTGGCCCAGGAGGTCATCGATAACAGTGTCGATGAGGCGCTGGCGGGGTTTGCCACCCAGCTGACCGTCACCCTGCACCCTGATAATTCGCTGGAGGTCGGTGACAACGGGCGCGGAATGCCGGTCGATATTCATCCCGAAGAGGGGGTGAGCGGGGTCGAATTGATCCTCACCAGACTCCATGCCGGCGGCAAGTTTTCCAATGATAACTATCAGTTCTCCGGAGGCCTGCACGGTGTGGGCGTGTCGGTGGTCAACGCACTATCAACCCGGCTCGAGGTGACGGTGCGCCGTGATGGCCAGGTTTATCGTATGGGGTTTACCAGCGGGGACAAGGCAACCGAACTTGAAGTAATCGACAGTTGCGGCAAACGCAACACGGGTACCCAGGTAAGATTTCAGGCCGACCCGAAATATTTCGACACCCCCAAATACTCGGTATCCCGCCTAAAGCACGTACTACGGGCTAAAGCGGTTTTATGCCCCGGGTTGAAAGTGGTCTTCAATGACCTGCAGGGGGATGCCTCTGAGGAGTGGCTGTTCGAGTCGGGTCTTCAGGACTACCTGATGGTCGCGACCCGGGGGTGGGAAACCCTGCCCCCCGAACCCTTTACCGGCGCCATGAGTGGTAACTCGGAGGCGGTCGACTGGGCGGTGCAATGGCTACCGGAAGGAGGCGAGCTGATAACGGAAAGCTACGTGAACCTGATTCCAACGGCGCAGGGGGGCACCCACGTTAACGGTTTGCGCACCGGGTTGCTGGAAGCGCTGCGGGAGTTTTGCGAATTTCGTAGCCTGATGCCCCGGGGCGTCAAACTCTCTCCCGACGATATCTGGGATCGGTGTTGTTACGTGCTGTCGGCGAAACTGGCTGACCCGCAGTTCTCCGGCCAAACCAAGGAGCGTCTCTCCTCCAGGGAGTGTGCGGCATTCGTATCCGGTGTAGTCAAGGATGCGTTCAGTCTTTGGCTGAACCAGCATACCGCCCAGGCCGAAGCGCTGGCCGAGCTCTGTATTAACAATGCCCAGCGCCGATTGCGGGCGAGCAAAAAGGTAGCGCGTAAGCGAATCACCTCTGGCCCGGCGTTGCCGGGCAAGCTGGCAGATTGTTCGAGCCAGGATAATGTGCGCAGCGAACTCTTTCTGGTGGAGGGGGACTCCGCTGGCGGTAGCGCAAAGCAGGCCCGTGACCGTGAGTTTCAGGCCATCATGCCGCTGCGGGGTAAAATCCTTAACACCTGGGAGGTCGATTCCAGCGAGGTGTTGGCGTCCCAGGAGATTCATGATATCTCGGTGGCGCTGGGGGTTGATCCGGGCTCCAACCAGCTCGATGGTTTGCGCTACGGAAAAATTTGTATTTTGGCGGATGCGGACTCCGACGGTTTGCATATTGCGACGCTGCTTTGCGCGCTGTTTGTGAAACATTTCCGCCCCCTGGTCGAGGCGGGGCACATCCATGTCGCCATGCCCCCCCTGTATCGGATCGATGTCGGCAAAGAGGTGTTTTACGCCCTCGACGATGGCGAGAAGAAAGGTTTGCTCGATCGCATTGAGGCAGAAAAGATGCGCGGCAAAATCAATGTGCAGCGGTTTAAGGGGTTGGGTGAGATGAATCCACTGCAGCTGCGGGAAACCACCATGGCCCCCGATACCCGTCGCCTGGTGCAGCTGACGGTAGCGACGGGGGATGACACCACCAGTTCGATGGATATGTTGCTGGCGAAAAAACGCGCCGGTGATCGCAAAGTGTGGCTGGAAAGCAGCGGCAACCTTGCCGATGTCTAAGGAGCCTGCGAATAAGCTCTGGATAGCGAGTTTTCCTGCGCCCGAACTGGCTTTTGATCACCTGAAAGGAGTGCTCGACCCGAACCGCTGACTCCTGTTGGAGCGTGGTTGATGCAGCAGCTGGTCGAGCGGCTCGCAACCGGCCTGCAACCCCAATCCATCACGCAGGCCCGGTTGGGGTGCAGATATGGCCTCAGTCCGTTTCATTCGCAACCACCGATAACGGGTCGCGCAAGGGCGCGAAAAGTTGCCTCCACGAAGTTAAATCGATTGGCGCTCACCGAGGCTGTGAAAGCGGGTGATCCGAATTGCTGGCCCGAACCTGTCCATTTAGGCGACCTGTATAGATACACATTATAGATAGTGGCTATGCCACAGCCTATGCTGTGAGACTGGTGACCAATGCACAGCTTACCAATTAACGAAGGGTCGTTGATGTGGGTCAAGGATTGGTGCCAGGGGGGGGGGGCACTCGACCAATGTCAAGAGTGACTCTGGCTCAAATTTCCGGATAATGGTCATGTTGTGCGTAGTGTCTCTCTTTGTGTGTGATCCATCTCTCCACTTCACCTGATGGCGTTGGGATAAGCTCAAACGCTAGAGACTGACTTTGTTTTGGATATAAGTGGTACTTTCGTGCCAGCTGTGGCAGTAAGAGCAGGGAGAATCAAGTAGGAAATGACTGGCCTAATGAATTGTTTCAAAGCCTACGATATTCGTGGCCAGCTCGACAGCGAGCTAAATGAAGAGTTCGCCTACCGTATTGGCCGAGCCTATGCGCGTTTTCTACAGCCTGCCGAAGTGGTGGTGGGTAGTGATATTCGCCATTCCAGTGAGCCGTTGAAGCAGGCGCTGAGTAATGGGTTGCGTGATGAAGGGGTGAATGTGGTCGATATCGGTCACTGCGGTACCGAAGAGGTCTACTTCGCCACCCGCCATCTCGATCTGGACGGCGGCATTATGGTCACCGCCAGCCACAACCCCATCGATTACAACGGCATGAAGCTGGTGCGCCGTGAAGCGCGCCCCATCAGTGGCGATACAGGTCTTAACGATATACGCGATATCGTTTATGGCGGCGAGCTCGATAACGCACTCGCAGTTACCGTTCGGGGCGGATATCGCCAGCAGGATACCCGGGCCGACTACGTCGCTTTTCTGCAGGGCTTTGTTGAGCCTTCACTGTTGAAGCCCCTGAAACTGGTAGTTAATGCCGGCAATGGTTCCGCCGCACCTCTTGTAGATGCGCTGGAGGCGGTGCTGCCCTTTGAGCTGATCAAGGTACACCACACCCCCGATGGGGATTTCCCCAACGGCATCCCTAACCCGATTTTGCCAGAAAATCAGCCCGCGACGGCGCAGGCCGTTATCGAGCAGGGGGCCGATATGGGCATCGCCTGGGATGGGGATTTCGACCGCTGCTTTTTGTTTGACGAAAACGGCCGTTTTATCGAGGGCTACTATATTGTCGGTTTGCTGGCCGAAGCCTTCCTTAGTAAACAGCCCGGGTCCAGCATCATCCACGACCCTCGTTTGACCTGGAACACCCGAGAGATCTGCCAGCAACAAGGTGGCAAAGCCATACAGAGCAAAACCGGCCACGCTTTTATAAAAGAGCGTATGCGCCTGGAAGACGCCGTTTACGGCGGTGAGATGAGCGCGCACCACTATTTTCGTGATTTCGGCTACTGCGACAGCGGCATGATCCCCTGGCTATTGGTTGCCGAGCTGATCTGTACCCAGGGCAAGCCCCTGTCGGAGATGTTGAACGAACGCATGGCAAAGTTCCCCGCCTCGGGTGAGATCAACCGCCGGCTGGATAACCCGGCCCAGTCGATCGAGCGAGTGCGCGCCCATTACACCGCCGATGCCATTAATACCGACACCACCGACGGCATCAGTATGGAGTTTGAGCACTGGCGCTTTAACCTGCGCAGCTCCAACACCGAGCCGGTGGTACGGCTGAATGTGGAAAGTCGGGGTGATAAGGCGTTGATGCAAAAGAAAACGGAAGACATTCTTCGGGTGCTACATGGATAGAGCAGTACGGAATCGCTGTGATCATAATCCAAATCTGTGGAGTCATTAAATGCTAATGCCTGTAATTATGTCCGGTGGTTCCGGTACTCGCTTGTGGCCAGCGTCGCGTCGACAAAAGCCCAAGCAGTTTCTACCCCTGGTTAACAGCACCACACTGTTTCAGGATACCGTGCAGCGCTTGGAGGGTGTTCCTGCGCTGGGTAACCCTCTGGTTATATGCAATGAAGACCACCGTTTTATGGCGGCTGAGCAGTTGCGAGAGCTTAACATTGCAGCAGAAGCGATTTTGTTGGAGCCCGTGGGGCGCAATACTGCACCGGCGGTGGCGTTGGCAGCGTTGCATGCTTGTCAATCCGGTGACGATCCGTTGCTATTGGTGTTGGCAGCAGATCATGTAATCGAAAACCAAAGCGCTTTCCATCAGGCCATTGCACAGGCAGTAAAGGCTGCGGAAAACGGGGCCTTGGTAACCTTTGGTATCGTGCCGAGTGCACCCGAAACGGGGTATGGTTATATCCAGACAGGAGGCCAGCTGGATGCAAGCGGCTCAATGGCCGTACAAAAGTTTGTTGAAAAGCCGGACGCTGAAACGGCGCAGAGTTACCTGGACTCCGGAGAATATCTCTGGAACAGCGGTATGTTTCTGTTTCGGGCCAGTAGCTACCTCGAGGAGTTGAACCGGTATCGGCCCGATATCATGGGGGCTTGTCGCAAGGCGCTGGGTACAGAGCGTGGTGATCTCGATTTTGTGCGTGTCGATCATGATGCTTTTGCTGCATGCCCCGACGATTCCATCGACTACGCCGTGATGGAAAATACCGCCTTGGCGCGAGTAGTTCCGCTTGATGCAGGCTGGAACGATGTTGGCTCCTGGTCGGCGCTATGGGATATAGGAAGTAAGGACCAATTCAACAATACATCGCATGGCGATGTGGTCAGTCATGATACGTCCAACTCGATGATCTATGCGACCAAGCGTCTGGTCACTACGGTAGGTGTAGACAACCTTATTGTGGTGGAAACAACGGATGCCGTAATGGTTGCGGATAAAAATCGGGTGCAGGATGTAAAGGCAATCGTTAATTCGCTCAAGGCAGAAGGGCGTCCCGAGGTGGATCAGTTGGTTCATGTCTATCGACCCTGGGGTCACTATGAGTCCATCGCCAGCGGAGATCGCTATCAGGTTAAGCACATTTTGGTAAAGCCCGGCGAAAAGCTGTCGGTACAGCTACATCACCACCGCGCCGAGCATTGGGTGGTGGTAAGTGGCACCGCCAGAGTGACTTGCGGCGAGCAGGTATCAGTGGTTGCCGAGAACGAGTCAGTCTATATCCCCATCGGTGAAGTCCATGCGCTGGAGAATCCGGGGAAAATCCCCTTGGAACTGATCGAGGTGCAGTCGGGTAGCTATTTGGGTGAGGATGATATTGTGCGGTTTAGCGATCTTTATAACCGTGTATAGGGGATGCCAGGAGTGATAACACGTGAGTAAGATGAATGCGAAAGACTAAATCCCATATGCTTGAGGTGTTTTTTGCCAAGCTTGTTTTTAATTTAAAATCGGAAACTAAAAAAACCCATCTACGGTACATATGGTGGATACTGGAGCCGGCGCTATTTGTAGCGGTGTTTTATTTAGTATTTAGTGTTTTTCTTAATAGAGGCACAGAGGATTTCCTGGTGTTTTTGCTGTGCGGTAAAATTCCGTTTTTATGGTTTTCAAAATCGGTGGCTAATTCATCAAACTCCATTGTGGCGGGTAAAGGGCTTATTCATCAAATCAAGATACCCAAACCGTTTTTTCCACTGCTTGTTGTCGCGCAGGATTTTGTAAAACAGCTATTTGTATTTGGGTTTTTCTTTGTTTTTCTTGTTTGTTACGGTGTAGAAATAACCGGTAATTGGTTGTATATGGCACCGGTTATTATCACCCAGCTTCTGCTCATCATCGCATGTGCCCTGTTTGCTGCAGCAGTGACACCCTTTATCCCTGATTTTAAATTTATCATCTCAACAGGGATGATGTTATTGATGTTTGGTTCTGGCATTTTTTATAGCTACAAAGAGATGCTAGACGAGCGACACCAAGAGTTGTTTTTAATGAACCCACTAGCAGATTTGATTAAAAACTACAGGGATGTATTGCTGGGTAACATGCCGCCAGACATGCAGTCATTAAGTACCATTAGTGTAGTAAGTGTGCTTGTAATCGTGGTTATGGGTGTGTGGTTTAGTAAAAAAGATACCGTTTATGCTCGAGTGGTCATTCAATAATGCAGCGAAGTAATGTTCTGGAGCTAAACGATGTTACCGTTACCTATAAAACCCGCTTGGCGTTTTTCAGGCACGAGCAGTTTACCGCGCTGAATAAAGTCAACTTCGTCGTTGAGCGTGGTGAAACCCTTGGGGTGATTGGCAGCAATGGCTGTGGTAAATCAACGTTATTAAAAGTGTTAGCCGGAATCTATAAGCCCGATAGCGGGAGTGTCGTTCGGCACTGTGCCAGTGTGTCACTTCTTACCCTGGGCGTAGGATTTGATGCAGAACTGTCGGGGCGTGACAATGCGATTCTTGGCTCAATGCTGTTAGGGGCCACAAAAAAACAAGCCAGGGAGGCCTTAGCAGAAGTGATTGAATTTTCAGAGCTGGGTGATTTCATCGATCAACCGGTTAAAACCTACTCATCAGGAATGAGGGCCAGGCTAGGGTTTTCAGTGGCGATTACAATGGATGTAGATCTATTGCTAATTGACGAAGTGCTCGGGGTAGGGGATGCTAAATTTCGCCAAAAGGCCGAGGATGTCATGCTTAGGAAAATCAACTCGAAGCAGACAGTAGTATTCGTATCACACAGCGAACCACAGGTGCAGCGGCTGTGCCAGCGCGCTATCTGGCTAGATAAAGGGCAAGTGGTCATGGAGGGTGAAACAAAAATGGTGTTACAGGAATATAGTCGACCCAATAGGGTAACTATTGGGTCTGCAGTATAATGATGAAATTAGGGCTTGGATGATGCAGCAACACATTGAACTGGAAGCTGAACTAGAACTGTCATTATTGCAAATAAACCAGTTGCAAGAAGAGTTGGAGCATTACTACGTTGAATATACCAAGCTAAAAGAAACACAAGCTAGCGATAAGTATTCGCGTAGCGTCTCTCCAGCTGCCTTGTTATTACGCAAAGCGCGTTTAAAAGACAAAAAATACCTAGGTTCTGAACAGTTTAAAGCGAGCGCTGAACTACAAAAGTGTGTCGAGCGGTTAACTAATGAAAAAAACGAGTTAGCGAAAAGCCTTGAATTAGCCAGGGATGAGTTAAAGGATGCTATTGTTCAAGCTGGTAGCCGAGAAACAACTCATGAGAGAAATAATGATTATATAAGCGAGCTCGAACGCCGGTGCGAAGAGTATAAAAGTCAGCAGGAGAGTCAGCAGGAGAGTCAGCAGGAGAGTCAGCAGGGTGAAGTAGAATTAGCTTTACTGCAAATTAGCCAACTTCAAGAGGAGCTGGAATCCTTATACCTAAAAAAGGAAGAGGCTAGTGCATTACTCCAAACAGCTAATGAATCTGTTGGCGAGTTGAAAGAGGAAAGAGAAGAGCTACTCCATAGGGCCGATGAATTAAGTGCACTGGCAGAGATAAAAAGCCGGGAAGTAGCAGAAGAGATAGCACAACTCAACGCTACGCTTACCCGAAAAACCGAACAGCTTGGTGATGCTGACAAGGCGCTAGCCGTACTTAAAACTGAAAATAAAGAATTGGCTATAGAGATAGGGGAAGCACAGGCCGAGCAAAAAACATTAAGTAAAAACAATAATGCGCTAACCAATACCATAATAGAGATCAGCGCATCGCTTGAGTTAAAAGAGGCAGAAGTTACGGCGATAACCGATAAGCTTTCCCAGACATCCGCAGCGTTAACTGAACGCGAAGAGATGATATCGAAGCTTGAAAGCGATAATTCAAACTTAACAGTAAGGCTTGAAGCAACAGAGATAGAGCATCAATCAGCGATTGAAGATATGAATAAAGCACTAACGGACGCAATTCAGGCAATTGAGTCAAAAGAGTCGGAAGTTGCCAGCATAATGGAACAACTAGATCAGGCGAACGGAAGGCTGAATGAAAAAAGTAAAGAACTTGCAGTCATTGAATCCCGATCGGAGGAGTTGGCAAGCCAGTTAGCCCAGCAAGAGGCAAAACAGAACGCCTGGGATCAAGAAAAGAGTGATTTAACAGAGGCGTTAAACCTGCAAATTGGTAGTTTACAGGCAGAACTTCAGGAAAAAACACGAAGTGCAAATTTGGGCCAGAAAATGTTGGCCAAAGCACAGATCGACCTAGACCATCTGCGTGAATCCTATGCGGAAAAAGAGGCATCCGAAAAGGAGTTGGTAGAGCTGGTGAATGAGCTAAGGGAAAAACTGACCCTGGCATCAAAATATTATTTTAAACTCCAGCAAGAGCATCCAGAGCTTTTACCCCCTCAGGCGCAGGCGGAAGAGAGCTAAAAATGCCATCAAGCTTTGAACTCTTCAAAAAGCAGCTAGACGATGCCGTCGGCCTGATTGAGAATGCCAGTGTGGCAGAGCGGGATACGGCTAACTTACCCGCATCGACCGATCTGCTCGTTGATACCCAGTCATTGATCGCAAGGTGTGAAAGCGTTTCCAAGAAACACCAAAAAACAAAGCCCACTCTTCGCATTATCCATCATTTGGCCTGTAGTGGGGGAACGCTAATCTCTAAATGTATTTCTGCGATGCCGAACGTGTACTTGCTGAGTGAAGTACACCCGTTTACAGATTTGGCGTTGGGTAAAGATAAGCCAAAATACGCACCTTCAGATATAGCGTCATTGGCAAAATACGCGGGTGTTCCCAAACAGAAAGACCTGGCCGGTAAGCTTTTTAAACAATCTATTAACCAGGTTTATCAGCACGTAGAAACGCAGGGCGGTATATTGGTACTAAGAGACCATACCCATGCAGATTTTAATACCACAGACCAAATCCCCGAAAAAAGCGCACTTATAGAGCTTCTTGAAGAGGATTATGAGATTAAATCTGTATTAACGCTGCGTGACCCAATAGATTCATACGCGTCGTTGGTGAAAAACGGCTGGGTACATTTTGAGCCGCAAAGTTTTGATGAATACTGCCGACGTTTACTGCTCTTGCTTAAGCAGTTTAACCCAGATCAAATTTTTAAATATGAAGACTTTTTAAAAACGCCCCAAGGGCAGATGCAATCTATTAGTAAAGCGCTTGATTTGCCTTTTGACGAAACTTTTGAAGATGTGTTTGGCATGTTCAAAGTGACAGGCGACAGCGGGCGTAGTGCTGATGTGATTGGCAAGCGTGAAAGAATTGCTCCTGAGGATATTCTTAAAGAGTCTGAAAAATCAGAATTCTATAAAAAATTTAGGGCGATTAATTTTTGTAGTTCGTGCCAAGTATAAGCAAATAAAAGCAAGGATGTATTTATGCTATCCAAAAAGTTTCAATTGGTTAAAGATGAAATAGATGCGAAAAACTATGAGTTTGCCCAGAAAGTGTTAGCTGAGATATCGCAGGAAGAGCTCTCAGAAAAAAGTAATGCGCTCTATTTGGCTCTATCTTCTAAACTGCCAAAAGGGCTGAATGTTACAGTGAATAATGAACCTCAAGAGTTCACTGCCAGAAAGCTTTCAGATTTGGACTCCCAACCAATAAAACCCGGTATAAGTATTGTTTCTTGCTGCATGAATCGCAACGAGAACTTGCTTAAAGCATTAAAAACTTGGGTAAAGCTACCCGTTGATGAAATTGTCATTGTTGATTGGTCGTCAAATGAGCCCGTTAGCGAGAGTATCAAAGAAATAAATGATAGTCGTATAAAAATATTACGTGTAGAGGGTGAGCCGAAATGGGTTTTAACTTATGGCTTTAATGTGGGTCTTAGGTTTGCAAGTTACTCAAAAATACTTAAATTTGATGCAGATATCGAGGTAACTTCAAACTTTGTTGTTGAAAACTACTTTAGCGAGGGGAGCTTCGTTCGTGGTAACTGGAAGTTCGCTGTAGAAAAAGGTGAAGACGAACAAAAGTTTGTTAATGGTTCTTTTGGGGCTTGTAAAAGGGCTCTTAAGGAGATTGGTTATTACAATGAACTGATAACAACCTATGGTTGGGATGATTCAGATATTTATAAACGATTATCTTGTCTATCTGGCTGTCAAACCAAGTTTATTAACCCCAACACCATAGTTCATCTAGAGCAAGATCAGGAAGAACGACTAAAACACCAATCGGTGAATAAGAACTTATTTCTTGGCCATTTTGAGCCAACCGAATATTACAACATGAGAAATAAGTATATTACTTCACTATTTGATGCTTGGAGCGAAACGCTATTACAGAACTATTCTCTTAAGAAGCAACTTGGTAACGAATGGCTACTATCCAGAATAACGGCCAGTATTGATATACCACCTCATGTGATAGAAGATGCTGAAAAATACGCGACTTTAGAAATGGCATCATGGATATCACCTGATTTGTGGCGTTCACTTGCGAGTAATAAGCAGTACCTATCAGATTTGTTGGAGAGTTTTAAAAGCGGCTCGCCTAGGGAAGCGGTTCTTGATGTTATACAAAAAATCACCTCTCAAAGTGCAGCCTCCAAATTACTCGATGAAAACCTTTTGCCAAAGCTTAGTGTTGATAAGCTTTCAGGCTCAGTTATTGAGTGTGAAGGTTTAAAACATAACTTGGACATCAAGTATAAAGATACAAGTTTCAATTTACGTCCGGCTACCAACCTACCCAATATAAAGTTAACGCACTTAGCTGCTGATGCTTTGACAGGTGAACAGCGAAAACTTGTTTTTGTAACCAGCCTTTATGATGAAAAACGTCAAGACAGACTTGAAGAGTATCTTTATTGCGTTGAACAAAATATTAAAGTCTTCGATGTGCTTGTTTTATACTACGAAGAAAATGACAGTACTTTGTATAATGCACTTAAAGAACGTCTTCAACATACAGAGCACTGGCAAAAGATCTTATTCGTTATATACAAAGACAGGCCAACGTTTGAGTTCTTGTTTGATACTACAGACATCCTGTTCCCTCAAGACATTATTTGTGTTGCCAATGCAGATATTGCAGCGGACGAAAGTGCCTTGCAAATCAAAAAACATTTACATCAAAATGCATTTTGGGCGCTGAGTCGTCACGAGGTAGAGCCAAAGTCCAAAGAGCCTGAAGGCTTAATAATGAATCAGTTAGGTATTCCGAATACTTTTTCTGCGGATATGTGGATTTATCAGGCTCCACGTAAACATAAATTTAAGGCGAATTTTCCGATAGGGTCGTATCACTGTGATTCGTTTATTAACTATTATGTCGAGCGTTCACCTTACCAGCTCTATAACCCATGTTTAGACATTAATATTTATCATGTTCATGATCCTGTCTTTAACTCATCTGAAGAAAAGGCTGTGCGTGACAAAGAAATAATTGATAAAAAGCTGAACGACGAAATTGCCTTGAACAACGGTATTGTGCCGCTCAAAGGAAGTAAGTGGTGTAAGCTAGATTCTTGCTTACCTGATGATAGTTATTCTGGCACTGTCGACTGGTATAACACACTAATAAAAATCCACGTTGACGATAGCGCAAGTAATTTGTTGCAGGTAATGGTGTCGGTCTTACTGGCAAAAGAAGTTTTAGCAGCACTCAATTGTCCAACAAGTATTTGGATTATATTGCCTGAGTCGCAGAGAAGCTCTCTTATTTACCAACAGATCGAGTCATTTATTTGTGCACTGGAAGATGAGCACATTTATATTGGTGTTCAAGACGAAACCAGAATTGAAGTTGACTCGGGTAGTTATGCTACATCTTGTATAAACACTAATGACTTATTAGCCACAGTTAATCGAATCAGGGCGAAAAATAAAGGGAAATTTCTTGACTTCAAAAATGAAATGTATGAGTTTGATGGAAATTTCGGCTTAGATTATGATCCGGCTTATGTTGTTGATTATTTGCCGCACTTAAATGATATCGACACATATGGATTATTATTAGCTTTAAATTGTGAACAGTTGGAGTTGTTAAATTCCAGTTTATCTAATGAAACATTTGCGCATTATTTTAAGCCTTTTATAGCTGATTTAGAAGTTTTAAATAAACAGAAAAACAGCCAGCAAGAGAACCATACTATAGCTGAAAAACCGGCAATAACTTTCATTACTTCTGTTTTTAAAGGTGAAGAGTTTATGCACGGTTACCTAGAAAATATCTCGGTAGCAGCGCATGAGTGTAATGGTGAGGTTATCATTGTTGACGCAAATTCACCGCAAAATGAGCAAGCAATCTTTCATGCTTTTATTAAAGAACATCCAGAATATGAGGCTTATTTTACCTATTATCGGTTAGAGAAAGACCCCGGTTTATACAACTGTTGGCAGTATGCTATAGAGCGAGCAAAAGCACAGTATGTTTCAAACGCTAATCTGGATGATCGTCGCAGCCCGTTTCAGGCCAAAGCACTACTAGATAAATTATTAGCAGCTCCCAGCAAGCGTGGTGCAGCAGCAGCTATTCGAGCGACTACGGCAAGAAATACCTCTTGGTATACAACGACCGTTAACCAGTATTGGTTTACGCATGGATACGATGAAAATATAGAGTTTTCTTCTTTGTATTTAACTGATGAAAAAGGGCATGTTAAATCGCAAAATATTATGCATTGCATGCCTATATGGGATAAGTCACTGCATACGAAATACGGTTATTTTGACGAGGATAAGTACGGCACGAGTGCAGATTGGGCATTCTGGCTTGAGTGCACTAAGCATGGGGAGCACTTCATTTTATATCCAAGGGTTTTATCCCAGTACTACATAAATCAGCAGTCACACAATCGAGTTAATGATCCTGCCGGGATCAAAGAAAGTAAAATTGTATTCGATTATTTACAAGTTAATCAGACAGTCTTTGAACAACAATAGGATGTAGTTGTGATTTATTTTCCTCATATACCTAAAGCTGGCGGCACATCTCTCAAAAGCTATTTTCTCCATGCTTATTCAGCTAGCAGCTGTATAAAAGTATGGGATACAAAATTTGGTGCTGACTTTTTACCAGACGAATTTTGTAATCTTAAAGCGGATGAGCTTAAAGGAATTCCAGCTGTAATTGGGCATCTACCGGTAAAAGATTTTCTGAGCAATTCCGCAGCTAATCGAATGATGAGTCATGGTGAAGTACAGGTTATAACGTCTGTACGAGATCCTATAGACAGGCTATTAAGTCTTTATAACTACGTTTTAGTTAATGAGCACCATCCGAATCATAATGCTCACCAGAGTTTTGATCCCAAGGAGTTTGTGTTTTCACAACAAGAAAATTTCCAGTTTAAATTTTTAGAGCTACGCAGAGGTATGACTGTTGATGATCTGTTCGCATGTATAAGTATTTTTCCAATGGAGAAATCTCTTACGCTATTCCATTCTTTTTTTAAGAATGTCTTGTCCCAAGATGTTAAGCTGCAAGAAATTCAAAATGACACTGCTTCGATCAACCTAAAAGGTAAAGATATTATAAAAAGAGATTTTTTTACTAGTTCAGAGCTTAAGTTTTTGTACAGTAAACACGAGTTAGATTATGAAATCCACCAAAAATCTTTGGCCTTGTTTAATAGTAAATCCAGAGAAATTAAAAGGTGATCTAGTACAGCCAGTTCACGAAGAAGCATGGTCAGTACATGGGTTTAAGGAAGACAGATTTGATGCTTGGCAATTAATATTACTAGCAATATATGAATTTCCTTTTTGTGTGGGATATATAGGCTCGTTTTAAATCCAATTATTCTCAAGTGGGGTGGGTATGGATCATAGTTGTTTTGAAAACCTTATTATTTATGATGTCGGCCTTAATACAGGGCAGGACACAACTTATTACCTGAAAAAAGGTTTTAAAGTTGTAGCTGTTGAGGCTGATCCGTATCTGTGTGAGCAAGCCATAGCTACTTTTAGAGATGAGATTAGCGATGGAAGATTAAGAGTATTAAATGTTGGTGTATCAGACAATGTTGGTTCCATGAATTTCTATGTTAATGAGCATTCCCGTGAGTGGAGTTCTTTTTACAGTAGTATAGCTGGCAGAGCTGGCCATCAATTAACCGAAATTCAAGTTCCTACAGACACGCTAAGTAATATAATTAATGCACATGGTGTGCCGTACTATTTAAAAATAGATATCGAGGGAAACGACAGAGTTGCTGTGAGGTCAGTGTTGGACAATGATTATCCTATCCCTTACATATCTATTGAGAACGGGAGTGTGATGTTGAAAGACTTGGCAGCGAAAGGATACGACAGGTTTAAGTTTATACAGCAAAACAATGTACACAAATTGCAGCAATGTATGCCAGCTCTAGAAGGAAGATATGTTGATCACCAGTTTGAATTTGGAGCAAGTGGAAAGTTCGGTGAAGAAACTGAGGGTGAGTGGCTTTCATACAAGGAAGTTTTCTCGCATGTCTCAGAAGTTTGGGATGTTGATACAGGCAGAAAGAATCCAGATTGGGATGACAGCGTGGGTGGTTGGTTTGATTTGCACGCGCGGCATAAAGATTACCTGACTTTAAAATCACAGCTTTAGATAATCTTTCGTTCCGAAAATACTTTATGCCTAATAATGGTTTGGTCTTTTTAAAATGATAAATATTTAGTGTTGAGCTATCACGAATGAAAAAAGCATTAATCACCGGTGTTACCGGACAAGACGGCTCGTATTTAGCCGAATTCTTATTAGAAAAGGGATATGAAGTACACGGCATTAAGCGCCGCGCATCGTTGTTTAATACTCAGCGTGTTGATCATATCTATGAAGACCCGCATGTAGAAAATGCACACTTTAAACTGCATTACGGTGATTTGACCGATTCATCCAACCTTATTCGTATTATGAAAGAGGTTGAACCCGATGAAGTGTATAACCTGGGCGCGCAGTCTCATGTTGCGGTGTCGTTTGAAGCCCCGGAATATACTGCGGATGTTGATGCCTTGGGTACATTGCGGTTGCTTGAAGCAATCCGTTTCTTAGGGCTGGAGAACAAGACCCGATTCTACCAGGCGTCTACCTCTGAGCTGTATGGTGAAGTGCAAGAGATCCCACAAAAGGAAACCACCCCTTTTCACCCGCGGTCACCTTACGCAGTGGCGAAAATGTATGCCTACTGGATTGCAGTAAACTACCGTGAGTCATACGGTATTTATGCCTGTAACGGCATTTTGTTTAATCACGAGTCTCCGCGACGCGGCGAAACCTTTGTTACCCGCAAAATCACTCGTGCCATTGCCAACATTGCCCAGGGGATTGAGCCCTGCTTGTATCTGGGCAATATGGATGCGCTGCGTGACTGGGGGCATGCCAAAGACTACGTACGCATGCAGTGGATGATGCTGCAACAGGAACAGCCCGAAGACTTTGTAATTGCTACCGGCAAGCAGATCTCGGTGCGAGAGTTTGTTAGCATGTCTGCCGCTGAGGCGGGTATAACCCTTGAGTTTAGCGGTAAAGGTGTTGACGAAATCGCTACTGTTACAGCCGTTGAAGGTAACAATGCGCCAGGCGTTAACGTAGGTGATGTGATTGTTAAAGTAGACCCACGCTATTTCCGCCCGGCAGAAGTTGAAACTTTGCTTGGTGACCCATCTAAAGCCAAAGAAAAATTGGGCTGGGTACCAGAGATCACCGTGGAAGAAATGTGCGCCGAGATGGTGCAATGTGATTTAGACAAAGCCAAACAACATGCGATTTTGAAACAGCATGGTTATAGTGTTTCGGTAGCGAAAGAATAGTGAGTAGTAGAGTGTCTAAATCTGAAAATATTTTCAGGCAGTTTTCTTCTGCGAATTTGGTAAATGTTACTCCCGAAGAACTCAAAGCTAATTTACAAGGAAGGCTAGGAGAAATTGACTTTGAATCGGAAGGTTACTTAGAGTCTGAGCTAGAACAGCAAAGGGATTTGAGTATCAAGTTTCATTGGGGGCACGATCATGATTTCGGAGATTTTAAAATTGATGGTCGTATGGGTAATAGGCACTTATATTTGTTTGATAAATTTTTAGAACTTTTCCCTCTTACAGTTGGTTCATTTGAAAACAAGCATGTTCTTGATATTGGTTGTTGGACTGGGGGGACTACTCTTTTATTGAGCGCTATTTCTGAAAAAGTGACAGCAGTAGAAGAAGTCAAAAAATATGCGGATACTACTCGTTATTTATCTAATGCTTTTGGTTGCAATGCAGAAGTGATTTCTGAGTCTTTATATGATTTAAATTCAGAACGTTTTTACGATCAATTTGACTGTGTGTATTTCCCTGGCGTTATTTATCACCTTTCTGATCCTGTACTGGCACTGAGGATTTTATTTAATACTTTAAGGATAGGTGGTGACATTTTAATCGAAACTGCTGGGATACAGAGTGACGAACCTATTTGCCGTTTTGATGGAAATTATATTTACCATCAAAACGGGACAAGAGAAGAACTGAATCGGGGCGGTTGGAATTACTTCATTATGTCTGGTCCTGCGTTAGAAAGAATGATGCAAGAAGCTGGTTTTGAACAAATTCAGACATTTTGGGATGAAACATCTAAACGTTTATTCGCTTACGGCAAGAAAGATTCACAAATCGGCATATGTAAAGCCGGATTATCAGTCCCGGATATAAAGTGATAAAAATGACAACAAAAATATTTATAGCAGGCCACCGGGGTATGGTCGGATCGGCGATCGTTCGCCAATTACAGCAACGCGACGACGTCGTGCTGGCGTTGCGTGATCGCTCGGAGCTTGATTTATGCAATCAACAAGCGGTACTCGATTTCTTTGAGCAGGAAGCTATCGATCAGGTCTATCTTGCCGCAGCTAAAGTGGGAGGCATCTACGCCAACAACACTTATCCTGCCGATTTTATTTATGAAAATCTGATGATCGAGTGCAATATTGTTCATGCCGCTCATCAGTGTAGGGTTCAAAAGTTACTATTCTTAGGCTCATCCTGTATTTATCCCAAGCTGGCTGAACAGCCAATGAGTGAGAGCGCATTGCTCACCGGTACGCTTGAGCCAACTAATGAGCCTTATGCACTGGCAAAAATTGCAGGCATAAAGTTATGTGAATCTTATAACCGACAATATGGCGTGGATTATCGTTCGGTAATGCCGACGAACCTTTATGGCCCACAGGATAACTTTCATCCAGAAAACTCCCACGTTATTCCTGCATTGTTGCGACGTTTTCATGAGGCCAAGTTGCGAGGAGATGATGAAGTAGTTGCCTGGGGTAGTGGTAAGCCAATGCGCGAATTCTTACATGTTGACGATATGGCGTCTGCTTCTATTCATGTAATGGAGTTAGACAAAGTCGTATACGAGCAAAACACTCAGCCTATGTTAAGTCATATTAACGTGGGTACTGGTGTTGATTGCACCATTAAGGAGTTAACCGAAACTGTTGCCAAAGTTGTTGGCTATGAGGGCGAGATTCGCTGGGATACCACGAAGCCGGACGGTGCGCCGCGAAAGTTGATGAATGTTAAGCGTCTGTCGGATTTAGGTTGGAAGTACAGTTACTCATTGGAAGAGGGCCTTGCCCATGCGTATGAATGGTTCCTGGCACATCAGGATGATTTTCGTGCGTAATGCTGTGATTCCGGATAAATGATTCACCATGGGTTCTCAATAGGCTCCTCGGTTAAATGATTGGCCATGACTTTACCCTTTAGGCGTCGGGCCATGACAATGAAAGCTTTCCAGTTAATCTACCGGGATGGAGATCTCACAATGAACAGTTGTAATTAAACCATACGGCCGTAACGTGCCGACACCATCAGCTCACCGCCCACAACAATTAACTATCAATACTAATAAATCTTGGTAATTCAATGATCACAAAATGTCTCTTTCCCGCCGCAGGCTACGGAACTCGCTTCCTGCCTGCTACCAAGTCCATGCCCAAGGAGATGATGCCTGTAGTCAACAAGCCGCTGATCGAATACGGAGTAGACGAAGCACTTGAGGCCGGCTTGAACGAAATTGCGGTAGTCACCGGTCGCGGGAAACGTGCGTTGGCCGATCACTTTGACACTAATTTCGAGCTGGAGCACCAGATATCTGGTACAGAGAAAGAGGAGCTACTCAGTGGCATCCGCAATCTGCTCGACAGCTGCACCTTCGCTTTTACCCGTCAGCGTGAAATGAAGGGGCTAGGCCACGCGATTCTCACCGGGAAACCTCTGGTCGGCAACGAGCCTTTCGCCGTGGTGCTGGCAGACGATCTCTGCCTAAACCAGGAAGAGGGGGTGCTCAAACAGATGGTTGACCTGTATCGGCAATTTCGCTGCAGCATCGTGGCCGTTGAAGAGGTTCCCCGTGACCAGATCCACAAGTACGGGGTCATCGCCGGGGAAATGATCAGGGAAGACATCTATCGCGTCGATAAGCTGGTTGAAAAGCCAAGCGCTGAGCAAGCCCCTAGTAACCTGGCGATCATAGGCCGCTATATCCTCACCCCCGACATTTTCGACATTCTGGAGCAGACCGCACCCGGTAAAGGTGGCGAGATCCAGATTACAGACGCTCTCCAAACTCAAGCCCAGACAGGTTGTGTTATAGCCTATAAATTCAAGGGTAAACGTTTTGATTGTGGTTCTGTGCCCGGCTTTATCGAAGCTACCAATTACTGTTATGAAAAAGGGCTCTATAGCCTCTAAAAGAAAACGATATTTATGCCCATTTGTACCGGCGCCTGCCCACTCAGTTATTCAGGCAGTATTGACCTCTCCACCCAAAAAAATGGGCTGCAACGTACAAAATGGTGGTTTCTTTGTGTTGTGGTGGGAGCGGTTAAACAACGCTACAATAGCGTATTCCCAATTATGATTTGTTCAATGATTTTTAATGTTTTGAGGGTCTGCAAATGTCAATGACTGATGAGCCACAAAGAGAAGTTTTTGACGATATTCTATACCTGGAATCGTTAATCAATGTTGAGCAAAAGACGATAAAGAAGAACTTCAGGGCTCGCCTGGAGGGTAAGCTTGGAGAAGATGAGCGCCTGGATGCGATATGCGATGAGCTTTCCTTCACGCTTGCGCAAGTTAGCGCACGTTTGTCTGTTATTGAGCAGACCCTTGTTTTAGATGGTCATGTAACAACTGAGCAGCATGAATCTTTAAATATTAAGCAGCAGCAGTTGGCGGCACAATCTCTGATGCGGGATGAATGCAAACTGTCAATTGAAAAAATTGGCCGGGAAAATCATCTGGGCCACCTGCAGCATACCAGTAATAACTTGCCGTACCATTCGTTGTCACCCGCATCGACAGTAAAATTAATACTACCGATTAACAGAGCGTCTAAAAAAACGCTTGCCGTCGACATTGCTGATGTCTCGGACAAACAGCTGTTGGATCGAGCAGTGATTAAGGTTGATGGCGTTAAGCTTAAGCACAAACACGCTGTAATTAATGGCCAGCTAAGACTGCTCTGCTACATTCCGCCAAGTAAAAAGCTAAGCGACCACACTCATGTCGAATTGTTGACTCCTGAACATGGTGGGGATCAACAATTCCGTTTTTACCTGTCGGACGTGCATTGTGTTCCTAAGTCGTCGATGCTCAAAGCAATTAAAACTTTGCTCAAGTAATTTAATTTGATGACCTCAACTAAGTTTTTAAGGTCTCCGGTGTCTCAGGTATCTCGATGGGTTCAACGCATCTTGAAGACTGGCGCTAGCGGAGATAAGTGTTCTCACTTTGGCTGCTGCGTCGAGCAGCTTTTAGCTGGGGGTATGAATCGACTTGATCTGGCCGAGATCGTCGAGCCCCTTTCTGACGCTGAGCGTTGGCTGTTGGTTAAAGAGTGTTTGAGGCAGAAGCCATCTAATGCGTTGCATTTTCTACACATCCCCAAAACCGGGGGCACGTCGTTTGGAGAAACATTAGGGCAAGATAAAAAAGCAGTTATTATCTCGGTTGACGCTCTGCCGGAAACGTTGGCTGGTCAACTACTGCGTTTTAGTAATACTGATGAAAAGATGCTGGTTATAACCAGAGCGCATCACAGCTTGAAAGTAATTGAAAATTCAGGGTGCCTTGAGCATATATCACTGGTTTTAACAGCCTATCGTAACCCTGCGGAAGTACATGTTTCGAATGTAAACATGATCATGCGGAGGGTTTCAAACTACATCGATGGTCAAGGGATGCTTAAGGCGGAACGTATCTTTTGTAAGGAGTGGCTGGAAAACTTTCCTATGAAGTTTAGTAATACCAAAGAGTTTGCAAAGTGCTTGCTGCGCTCTGATGTGTATAGAGACAGAATGGGTAAGGTTTATTCGCTGTTTTTACTTGGCTCGTGCTGGAAAAAAATGATTAAGAGCAAGGAACTATTTGTTATCTCCTCTGACAGCTTTGATGATCTTTTTGTTGATGTTTTTGATTATGCCGTTCTGCCAACACGTAAAAATGTAAGCGTTTCGCCCATGCTTACACTAGAAGATTTCGATGCAAAATGTTTGTCGGGGCTGGTAGCCGGAGATGAAGCGCTCGCTGAATTTTTAAAGGATAGCATTGTTAAGCCGGCTCAAATTCGTGATGTAATATTGAGCGGTAATAAGCAGTGAGTATATTGCAGAAAACTGGCTTACCTAAGATTAGCGTTATAACGCCTTCTTTCAATCAGGGGGGCTATATTCGGGAAACCATAGAGTCCGTGCTTTCCCAGGGATACCCGAATCTTGAGTATATAATTGTCGATGGCGGCTCTACTGATGACACTGTCAGTATTGTCAACGAATATGTTGATCGCATTGATCATTTCGTAAGCCAGCCGGATAATGGCCAGAGCCATGCCATTAATAAAGGTTTTTCCAAAGCTACCGGTGACATTTTTTGCTGGCTTAATAGTGATGACCAATTTGCCCCTGATGCGCTTTTGTCGGCGGCACTGGCGTTTATTACATCTGATTCCGATCTAATTGCCGGGATTTGTGAGGTGTATGAAGATGGTAATTTAACGCACCGACATCTTACCTCGTGCGGCAATGGTCAATTAGCGCTAAACGAACTTCTCGATCTTGATAATGGCTGGAATGCGGGACAGTTTTTTTATCAGCCAGAAGTTTTTTTTACTCGTTCTTTATGGCAACGGTCCGGAGGTCATGTTCGAGAAGATTGCTACTATAGTATGGATTATGAGCTATGGTGCCGTTTTGCTTTAGCAGAGGCTAAGATTAAAGTTATTGGTACGCCAATGGTACATTTTCGTACCCATGCAGATCAAAAAACTGCTAACCCGGAAAAATTCAAAGCTGAGCTATTAGAGGTTAGAGATAACTTCTGTAAAGAAAATAACATTGATTGGTCTGGCTCGAAAAGGCCATTGGTAAACTGGGGTCAAAAACTCAAAGTCGCTTTCGTCAACGATATAGGCTATCAGTATGGTGCCGGTATTGCGCACATGCGTATTGCTGGCGCATTTGAGCTTGCCGGCCATAACGTAGCAGTGTTTGATTTGTTGTCATCTGCAGACGCGAATAATTATCAAGATCTTGTTGATAAAGTAAAAACATTTTCACCGCATTTTGTGGTTTTTGGTAACTTGCACGCGGTAGATAAATCGTCTGTTTCAATACTTTCAAAATTGGAAAGCCACTATCCTTGTTACTGGTTAACCCACGATTTCTGGCTGATTACCGGGCGTTGCGCATACACTTCCGGTTGTGATCAATACCTTGCAGGTTGTAATGATGGTTGCCCGACTCACCAGCAGTATCCCATGCTAGATAAAGAGTTCATTGCGCCGGCGTGGAAGAATAAGCACGAGTTTTTGTCGCAATCCAGACAATTTAACTTTCTGGCTAATTCGAGCTGGTCAAAAAGCATTATTGATAAAGTGCTTTCTACTTTTTCAAATAACGTTGAAAGTTTCAAAATATCTCTAGGTGCACCAGTTGAGATATTTAAACCAAGAGATAAGATAGAAGCCAAAGAGAAACTTAACATTTCGCCCGAGAGATTTGTAATTGCATTTAGTGTTTCGTCGTTAAGCGATGGTCGCAAAGGTGGCGCGTTATTAGTTGAAGCGTTGCAACAACTTTCAGATAAAGCAATAACACTCATTTTAATTGGGAAGTTGGATCAACCGATTGATTTGCCAGGGATTGACCTCGTAAAGTTAGGATATGTGAATGATGTAAGCATACTCGTGTCTGCTTTGCAGGCGGCCGATGTTTATGTTGGACCAAGTGCCGAAGAAACCTTTGGGCAGGTATTTGTTGAAGCGGCGATGTGTGGGACTCCGTCGATTGGCTTTAATGTCACCGGTGTTAAAGATGCAGTAATGCATGGTGTTACGGGGGTAAGGGTCGATGAGGTTTCTGCTGGCGCCTTAGCTTTAGCCATTATGAGCTTTTATGATGACAGAGCACTGTTAAAAACAATGTCTGAATTTGCTCCTATCTATTGCCGTAACGAATTTTCATTAGAAGCTTCCTATTTTAGTTTTTTCTCCGTGCTGAATCAGCAGGGCCTCATCGATCGTTGGTCTCTGCCGCATAAAATTAGCTTTTCCAAAAAAAGCGCGATCGTTAACTTCGCTAGCAAGGGGTGGCATGATCTTACGATCACCCAAAAGTTAAACCATAAGATTCGTGCTTCGGTTAATGGGTTGGTAGACTTCCTTCCTAATCATTGGCCGCATAAAATAGCAAAGATTCTCCCTGGGCATGTAAAAAACCTTCTGGTGCGGTGGCTGACGGCAAGGGTCTGATTTCCAATTGTGAGGGGTTACATATGACGTTTATACCAGGCCTGTTTTGAACGACCCATTAATTACAGTCGTTGTGCCTTCATATAATCAAGGGGATTACCTTGAGCAGGCTTTGCTATCTATTTTTCAACAAAGGGTACCCTTAGAAGTCTTTGTAATGGATGGTGGTTCAACAGATAGTTCATTAAATATCATTGAGAAATATGCCGATAAACTATCTGGCTGGCGAACTCGCGCCGATGAGGGTCAATCATCAGCAATTAACGAGGGTATGGCGTTAGGAACTGCCCCTTATGTGTGCTGGTTAAATAGCGATGACTGGTTTTTGCCCGATGGCCTGGATAGGTTGGTGCGTCACCTTGATGCCCAACCTAATGCTCCCGCCGTCTATGGTAAGGCGTGGAATGTTGTAGAACAATCAGCCGAACGGCGACCTGTTTGGGTCGAACCTTTTCGGGAGCGTCGGTTGGCGGTACGCTGTATTATCTCTCAGCCTGCTACCTTGATCCGTCGCTCAGCCTGGGAGATGGTTAATGGTTTGGATGAACGACTTGATATGGTAATGGATTATGATCTGTGGTGGCGTTTGTTCAGGCAGTGTGGGCCACTCCATTTTTATGCAGACTTTGTAGCCGTCAATCGTGATCATCATGGAACTAAAACCCAAAGGCATCGAGCCAAGCACTATCGAGAGGCCATTGCAGTTGTACAGCAGCATTACGGAACTGTCCCTATTAAGTGGTGGTTAGCACAACCTTATGCGGTTTGGTTTAAGTCCATCAGGAATTGGCTCCGATGAGAGTGTTGCATTTTTATAAAACCTACTATCCGGATACCGTGGGTGGTGTCGAGCAGGTTATTAACCAGATCATAAGGGGTTGTGCACGACAGGGAGTAGAATCCGAGGTGTTGACACTCAGTTCCAGTATGGTTGATCGTACCGTTGAGGTAGATGGGCATTTGGTCCACCGTTGCCGATCACACCTGGATGTGGCATCGACACCGTTTTCTGTATCGGCATTATGGCGTTTTCGCCAGCGTGTTAAACAGGCGGATATCGTCCACTATCATTACCCGTACCCCTTCACCGACCTGCTGCATCTGCTCAGTGGCATTAATAAACCGACCGTCGTTACCTACCACTCTGACATCGTTAAACAGAAAAATCTTTTAAAGATCTACCGCCCTCTAAAGCGACGCTTTCTCTCCAGTGTTGATCGAATTGTTGCGACGTCCCCCAACTACCTTCGCAATAGCAGCGTCCTGAATCGCTATAACGGCAAGGTAATTTCAATCCCTATCGGGTTGGATAAGGGAGGTTATCCTGTTCCGGTTGATGCTAAGGTTTCCCGTTGGAGCGAACGATTTGGTTGCCGTTTTTTCCTGTTTGTCGGGCTGCTCCGTTATTACAAGGGCCTGCACATATTGATCGAGGCAGCGAAAGATGCGCCCTATCCCATTGTTATTGTGGGGGCGGGCCCGATCGAACAGGAACTTAAGCAACAGGTCCGAGCGCAGGGGGTAACCAACATTCATTTTGTTGGCAGGGTATCTGAAGCGGACAAGGTCGCATTGCTGAGCCTTGCCCATGGGATCGTATTCCCCTCTCATTTGCGGTCGGAGGCTTTCGGAGTCTCTTTGCTGGAGGGCGCAATGTACGGCAAGCCCCTTATCTCCAGTGAGATCGGTACCGGCACTACCTACATCAATATCGATGGGGAGACAGGCCTGGTCGTTCCCCCCAGCGACCCAGTAGCGCTTCGAGGTGCAATGGATCGCCTCTGGAATGATACAGAGTTGGCGGCCAATATGGGGGAGAAGGCCTACCAGCGTTATACTGAACTGTTTACTGCCGACAGGATGGCAAGCTCCTATGTGGAGCTCTATCGTTCATTACTCGATGAGCGTGGCCGATGAAACGGTTACGGCCAATCAACTATCGCTACCCCGCCGACTCGCCTCGTACCAGGATGATTTGTGGCTTCGTTTGATTTCCTGGTTGTTATGTTACTGCTTCCTACGGTATTGGGTTTGCTGGCGCTTGGCCGCTTCCCTGCGGACATAGTGCTGCTGGTCTCTCTTGGGATTCTGCTACTCACCAATATACTGACACCGGTAGAGGCATTAGCTGGGTTTAGTAATCAGGGTTTGGTAACCATTGCGTTGCTCTACGTGGTGGTGGCAGGGCTGCGCGAGACGGGCGCGATCGACTGGTTGAGTCGTTGGGTGCTCGGTCGCCCTCGTAACCTGATGGCGGCGCGAGCCCAGCTGCTGTTCCCTGTCGCGTTACTCAGCGCATTTGTAAACAACAGCCCCGTTGTTGCCATGTTCACTTCTGCCGTTCAAAGCTGGTGCAAAAGAAGCCCCTTTACGCCCTCGCAACTGCTTTTGCCTCTTAGTTATGCGTCGATTCTGGGTGGCACTTGCACACTGGTAGGCACCAGTACCAACCTGGTCGTCGATGGCTTGATGCGACAGGGCGGATTCCAGGGGTTTTCTCTTTTTGAATTGGCCTGGGTGGGGGTTCCACTGGTATTGGTCGGATGTATCTATCTACTGCTCTTTAGTCGGTTCTTGCTTGCTGACCGAATGGGGGCTGCAGAAAGTTTTGATGATGTACGCGAATACACGGTTGAAATGGTCGTTTCTCCCGAGTGCGAACTGATTGGCCAAACTATCGAGCAGGCAGGTTTACGACACCTACCCGGTCTGTTTTTAGTGGAGGTTGGCCGCGCAGGGGAGGTGCTGACGGTGGTTTCTCCTCGCACGTTAATTCAGGCCGGAGATCAGCTGGTTTTTGCTGGGGCGGTTGCTTCGGTGGTGGAGTTGCGACGAATTCGTGGGTTGGAAGTAGCCGCAGACCAGCTTTTTAAGGTAGAGGGAGAGCACGGTGATCGGCGCTTGTTCGAGGCGGTCGTCTCTGGCCAAAGCCCCTGTGCGGGCAAGAGCATCCGCGATGCGAGGTTTCGTCATCGTTACAACGCCGCCGTTTTGGCGGTAGCACGCAATGGCCAGCGTTTAACGGGCAAGCTGGGGGATGTTGTTTTACGCGCCGGCGACACCCTGCTTTTGGAGGCGCAGAAGGGCTTCTTGTTTAAGTTTGGTAATAGCCGGGAGTTTTTGCTTATTTCGCGCTTGGCCAATAGTCGAAACCTTCGTTACGACAAGGCCCCACTTGCGCTTGCGGTTTTGATCACCATGCTCGGGCTTACGGCATTCGGCGTGCTGGGGTTAATGCAAGCAGCACTGTTGGCGGTCGGAGGGATGTTGGCAAGTGGATGCCTGACCATTGACTCGGCACGCAAGAGCATTGATTACCGCGTGCTATTAGTGATCGCCTGCGCCTTTGGCTTGGGGGCAGCCATACAGAAAGTAGGGCTGGCGGAGTTGATTGCCGCTAAGGCGCTTGCTATTTCCGGAGGCGATGCGTTTTTATTACTGGTGGCTATCTATCTAGTGACCGTGCTGTTGACCGAGAGCATCACCAATAATGCGGCGGCCATCGTAATGTTCCCCATCGCGGTGAGCGCTGCTCAGTCTTTAGGGGTAAATGCTGCCCCATTTGCCGTCGCGGTGATGGTAGCCGCTTCGGCCAGTTTTGTGACTCCCATTGGCTACCAAACCAATTTAATGGTGCAGGGACCGGGTGGTTATCGCTTCGTTGACTATGTACGCCTGGGGTTGCCATTGAGTATTCTGGTGGCAGTAACCGCGTTAACGATTATTCCCAGAGTCTGGGCTTTCTAGCAATTTCCTGGCAGGTGGTGACGTCTGTGGGGATCGATAGTTTGAGATGAGACGATGATAGAACAAGTAAGTGCCCATGGCGGTAAGCTGGTAGATCTTTATGCGCAAGGTGAAGAGGTGGCCGCAGAAAAAAAACGAGCCGAGTACTATCTCTCCTGGGATCTCACTCGCCGGCAGTTGTGCGATATTGAGTTGCTGCTTAATGGTGGATTTTCTCCGCTAACGGGCTTTATGGGGCAGGCTGATTATGAGTCTGTACTTGACCGTATGCGGCTGGCCGACGGCACCCTCTGGCCAATGCCCATTACCCTGGATGTTTCACGGGAGTTTGCAGAGCAGGTGTCGCCTGGCCAAACCATTGCCCTGCGCGATGCAGAAGGTGTTGTGATTGCCAATCTGGATGTCAGTGACTGCTGGCAGCCGGATAAGTCGCGTGAGGCCCAATCGGTGTTTGCGACCCAGGATACCCATCATCCGGGTGTCCACTATCTAATGCATGAGGCAGGAGACTTCCTGTTAGGGGGCAGGTTGGTTGGAGTGACACCGCCATTGCATTACGACTTCGGTCAATATCGCGATACCCCGACCTCGCTGCGTGCCAGCTTTGAGGAGAAGGGCTGGGAAAGGGTGATCGCCTTCCAGACTCGCAACCCTGTTCATCGTGCCCATGTCGCAATGACCAAGCGCTTGATGGGAGAGAGCAATGCACATTTTTTAATTCACTCTGCGGTTGGAATGACAAAGCCGGGAGATATCGATCACTACTGCCGGGTACGCTGCTACGAAAAAGTGTTGAGCCACTACCCGAAAGGAACCGCTGCCCTGAGCTTATTGCCGTTGGCGATGCGCATGGCTGGGCCCAGGGAAGCATTGTGGCAAGCGATCATACGGCAGAATTTCGGATTTACTCATTTTGTTGTGGGGAGGGATCATGCGGGTCCTGGACGGGACAATCGAGGGGGCTCGTTTTATGAAGTGGAAGCCTCACAGCGCCTGGTAACCTCCTTCCAGGATGAGCTGGCGATCAAGATCTTGCCAGCGCCCTTTTTGCTTTACGTGAAGGACCGATCCCAGTTTTGTGAAGCGGGTCAGTTGTTGCCAGGTGAGGAGGGCCTGTATCTCTCGGGAGCTGAGCTACGGGAGGTACTAAAACGAGGCGATGATGTGCCCGACTGGTTCGCTTATCCCGAGGTGGTTGAAGAACTGCATGCAACCTTGCCGCCGCGCGCCTGTCAGGGTTTTACGGTTTTTTTCACCGGCCTTTCAGGCTCGGGGAAATCAACTTTGGCCAATGGATTGATGGTTCGCTTGCGAGAGTTGGGTGGCCGTCCGGTGACGCTGCTCGATGGTGATGTGGTGCGAAAAAACCTATCCAGCGAGCTGACCTTTTCCAAGGAGCATCGTGACCTCAATATTCTGCGTATCGGCTACGTGGCCAGCGAAATAACCAAGAATGGTGGTGTCGCAATTTGTGCTCCCATCGCACCCTATACGGCGACTCGGAAAAGAGTGAGGCAGCTTATCGATGAGGTAGGCTCCTTTATCGAGGTTCATGTCGCGACGCCGATAGAGATCTGTGAACAACGTGATCGAAAAGGGCTGTATGCAATGGCCCGGGCCGGTAAGATTAAAGGCTTTACCGGTATCGATGATCCTTATGAAGTACCGGATAATCCTGAAATTCGGATCGACACATCTAGCTTGACGATGACCGAATCGGTCGACGCGATCATGGCCAGGTTAACGCAGGTAGGTGTTATCTAGCCATGACGACCTTATGGGGGTTAATACAGCAAACGAACCGGGGCGAGCGAGCTTTACGGCATGCTGGGTGGTACCTTCGATGAAACGCTTACTATTAACCGGTGGTACAGGCTTTATCGGATCCGCGTTGCTGCATCGGCTGCTTGGGGAGGGAGAGTGGGAGGTGATGGCCGCGGTTCGAAGATCCAGCGATAAGCCATTGCCTTCAGGGTGCACTCCCCTGTTAATCAGCGATATGGGGGATGCTAATGCGTGGGACGGCTGCAATATGCAGGCTGTGCAGTGTGTCGTGCATTGTGCGGCGAAGGTTCACGATAGCGGCCCGCTCACGCGGGAGGTGGAAGCAGAATATCGGCGGGTGAACGCCGAGGGAACGATGGCGCTGGCCCGTAAGGCTTTGGCGGCAGGGGTGAGGCGATTTGTTTATATTAGCACCGTGAAGGTCTATGGGGCCGCGAGTCGTGAGGGAGAGCCTTTTTGTGCCGAAGATGAGGCCAGGCCGGAGGACTCGTATGCGGCGTCCAAGCTAGCGGGCGAAAGAGCGCTGCGTTCTGTGGCAGCAGGCACGCAAATGGAGGTTGTTATTGTACGGCCGGTATTGGTGTATGGGCCGGGTGTTAAGGCAAACTTCGCCTCTATGTTGCGCTGGGTTTACCGGGGAGTGCCTTTACCTCTGGGGGCGATAAGCAATCGAAGAAGTCTGGTCGCTATCGATAATCTTGTGGATCTGATCGTTACCTGTCTTGTGCACCCCGGAGCGGCGAATGAGATCTTTTTGGTCAGCGATAATGACGACCTTTCAACCCCGGAACTGATCCGGCGTACCGCGATGGCTCTTGGCCGGGGCGCGAATTTGTTGCCGGTGCCCCCCCTGTTGCTAACCCTAGGTGCCCGCTTGGCAGGTAAACCGCAGATCGCTATGCGTCTTATGGAGTCGTTGCAGGTTGATATTGCAAAGACTCAGAACCGGTTGGGGTGGCAACCTCCAGTAACCATGGAGCACGCACTACGGCGTACCGCAGCAGCGTTTTTGGAGAAGCCAAGTTGAGCGGTTATTGGTGGATGTTTCCTGTGGCTACGGTTGCCTATTTGCTCACCGGGATGGTCAGAAGGTGGATGATCAACCGGCAAATTCTCGCTCACCCTAATACGCGCAGTTCTCACTCCACGCCTACACCCACCGCTGGAGGCTTATCAATTGGCGTCTGTGTAATCGCTATGCTCCCGTTATTGGCGATCTATGGGCAGCTCGAATGGGCTGATATCTGGCCGATACTAGGCGGGGGGCTGGTAATAGCTCTCATCGGTTGGCTTGATGATCTGAGCCATGTGGCTGTTCGGTGGCGGCTATTGGGCCACTTTGCTGCCGCAGGGTGGATTCTTTTTTGGGTAGGAGGGTTCCCTCCCGTAACGGCCTTTGGGGTCGTCATAGAGTTGGGTGGATTTGGTTATCTCCTTGGCTCGCTCTATATCGTTTGGCTACTGAATCTTTTTAATTTTATGGATGGTATCGACGCCATTGCAGGGGTAGAGTCAATAACGGTATGCATTGGGGCTGCAGCCCTCGGCGTGTTGTCGGGCAACGGCGTCGGTGTTGTTATGCCACTGTTACTCGCCTCGGCAACCCTGGGTTTCCTGGTGTGGAATTTTCCACCAGCAAAGATTTTTATGGGTGACGTTGGCAGCTGCTTTGTCGGTATTGCATTGGCTGCAATGTCGTTGCAGGCGGCCTGGTATTCGCCGGCATTTCTGTGGAGCTGGCTGATCTTGTTGGGCGTGTTTATCGTCGATACGTCCTGGACTTTACTGCGGCGCCTCTTGCAGGGGCAGAGGGTGCACGAAGCGCATCGAACTCATGCGTATCAATATTCGGCTCGCTGGGCTGGGTCGCACCGTCCGATTAGTCTTGCGGTGGGTGCAATCAATCTGTTCTGGCTGCTACCGATAGCAATCTGGGTGGGAGTCGGCGGTTTGGGAGGCATCGAGGGGGTGGTTCTGGCGTACCTCCCTTTGCTTTTGTTGGCCATCAAATTCAACGCTGGCACCCCGGAACCCTGCGATCTGCGTACGGAGACATCTGAGTAGCTCAGGATAAAGAGGCATCCTATCGCCCCTATGGTTCACTTTTACATTTTACAAAGTGGTTATTTCCGGAGTTGAGGTCAGTTTTATGATCAATTTGGCCTTGATACTCCAGATAGCTTAGATATGATCCCGTAAGCGAAGCCCCAACGGGAAATTTTTATAAGCTTTTCCTATACGCTGATGTATGGATTTTTGGTAAAAACGCCCGAATTTAGGCTGAGTCAGGAAAGGGTATTTATAATGTTGTCCTAAAATCCACACCAATTGCCTGAAAAGTAAGAGATACCAAGTCGTATGACAGACCAGATTATTATCGGCGATGATGGCGTTGAGCGTCAGAGCCTGAGGGATTACACCCGCAACGCTTACCTCAACTATTCGATGTACGTGATTCTCGATCGCGCGCTGCCCCATGTGGGTGACGGCTTGAAACCGGTACAGCGGCGTATCGTGTACGCGATGAGCGAGCTGGGATTAAAAAACACCGCCAAGTACAAGAAGTCGGCACGCACCATCGGTGATGTATTGGGTAAGTTTCATCCTCACGGTGATAGTGCCTGCTATGAGGCGATGGTGTTGATGGCACAGCCCTTTTCCTACCGTTATACGCTGGTGGAGGGGCAGGGAAACTGGGGATCAGCGGATGACCCCAAATCCTTTGCGGCGATGCGTTATACCGAAGCCAAGCTATCCAGCTATTCCGAGGTGCTACTGAGCGAGTTGGGACAGGGTACTGTAGGTTGGGTCCCCAACTTTGACGGTACTCTCGACGAACCCTCAACACTGCCCGCGCGCTTGCCCAATGTATTGCTCAATGGCGGCACCGGTATTGCGGTTGGAATGGCGACCGATATACCTCCGCATAACCTGCGAGAAGTAGCGGCGGCTTGCGTACGCTTACTCGATGAGCCCAAGGCGACGCTCGAGCAGCTATGCGAGCATATCAAGGGGCCAGATTTCCCCACAGATGCCGAACTGATTACCCCCCAGGCTGACCTGGTGAAGATGTACCAGAGCGGGCGTGGCAGCCTGCGCATGCGCGCTATCTACCAGGGTGAGAATGGTGATCTGGTGATTACTGCGTTGCCGCACCAGGTGTCGGGAGCCAAGGTGTTGGAGCAGATCGCCGACCAGATGCAGAAAAAGAAACTGCCGATGGTGGCAGACCTGCGCGACGAGTCGGATCATGAAAATCCGACCCGTTTGGTGATTGTGCCGCGCTCCAATCGAGTGGACACCGAACAGTTAATGGGGCATCTGTTTGCGACCACTGATCTGGAACGGACCTACCGGGTTAACCTGAACGTTATTGGCATTGACGGCAGGCCCCAGGTAAAAGGGCTCGATCAAATCTTGCGCGAATGGTTAAGTTATCGCACCGAGACTGTGCGTCTGCGTTTGCAGTATCGTCTCGACAAGGTTAACAAACGCCTGCATTTGCTCGATGGATTATTGGTGGCGTTCCTCAATCTGGATGAGGTGATTCATATCATCCGCACGGAGGATGAACCCAAACCTGTGCTGATAGAACGGTTTAACCTTACCGAGATTCAGGCGGATTATATTCTGGATACCCGATTGCGCCAGCTGGCCCGATTGGAAGAGATGAGAATTCGTACCGAGCAATCGGAGCTCGGGTTGGAACGGGACAAGCTTGAGAAAGTTTTGGGGTCGGAAGCTCGCCTGAAAACCTTGATCAAGAAAGAGATTATCGCCGACGCCCAGACCTACGGAGACGAGCGCCGCTCGCCCATCGTCATGCGCGGTGAGGCGCGGGCTCTGGATGAAACCGAGCTGATGACGGCGGAGCCGGTAACCGTGGTCCTCTCCAGGAAAGGGTGGATTCGCTCGGCCAAGGGGCACGACGTTGATCCCGCCGCGCTCAGTTATAAGTCGGGCGATGGGTATCTGTTATCGGTTCAGGGGCGTAGCAACCAGCCAACGGTGGTGATTGACTCAACCGGCCGCAGTTACAGTGTTGCGACTCATAGCTTGCCTTCTGCCAGAGGGCAGGGCGAGCCGTTGACCGGACGCCTCAACGTTCCGTCGGGCGCGAGCTTCGAGGGAATGTTAATTGGCGATGATCGACAGCTTTTCTTGATGGCATCCGATGCCGGCTACGGATTCGTGACAACGCTCGGCGAGCTTCAAAGCAAGAACCGCTCCGGCAAGGCTGCGCTGAGTTTGCCTAAAGGGGCGCGGGTAATGGCCCCGATTCCTGTCGTAGATATTGCCGACCATTTGGTGGCAGCGGTGACCAACGAGGGACGCTTGCTGGTATTTCCTATCGCCGATCTGCCCCAGTTGTCGAGGGGTAAGGGTAACAAGATTATTAATATCGCCGCGGCGCGGGTAGCGGCTCGTGAAGAGTATGTGGTGGGCGTGGCGGTATTGTCACCCCGTCAAACATTGCTGCTCCACGCAGGAAAACGGCATCTCAGTCTGCGCGCGTCCGATCTTGAACACTACCGGGGGGAGCGCGGACGCAGAGGTAATAAGCTACCACGGGGCTTCCAGAAAGTAGATCGTATAGAAGCCGATAGCTAGGGGAAGCCGTAAAGGGTGTCAATCACCCCTTGGGGTTGGCAGCCATCTGCTGGCACTGCTGCTCCAGCAGGTGCTGGTAGTTGTTGTGTACCGCAGTGACCCGGGGTGGAGTGTGTTGGCTTCTGGCCTCAAGCTGGATGCGGCTCTCCTCGCGCATAATGTCGGCCAGCTCTGCGCAGATGGCAATACCGTTCCGCTGTTCAAGAATTGCCAATTGGAAAGCGACTGACGATGCTGTTGGGTGGCGCAAGGGGTGCTCGTTCGAGGGTTCCCTCTCGTGTTGGAGGCTCATACCAAGACCGAGGCTAAAGCGCGGCTGTTGCTGCAGTTTTCTGTGTTGGCTGAGCCGTTCGAGCAGCAGTCCGCAGCAGGTGGCACTGAACAGATAGTCTTCGTTAAAGCGCTCGGGGAAGCTGATGTACGCGTGGCCTTCCGCCGAATAGCTGAGCTCTCCGTTGTATAGGCGAGCGGCCTGGTGTAAGGCCTGGGTTTGCTGTTCCAGTAGCTGGTTGAAATCCCCGGGATTCATGCATTGCTGCAGGGTCGGTTGGTTGTTAAAGCGGATGCAAAGCAGGGCGCAGGCGTCGCTGTCTGTGTATTGATCCTCTTCGGTATCATCCTCCGCACTGGTTGGCGGTGCTGTTGCAGTGGCAGTGTCGATGGGCGCTTTTTGCTGGGGGAGGCGAGCAGGGCTGGCCGAGGCGATGGTAGGTAAGTGGCGCAGGAGTATGGCAGCGATGACCAGCATCAGCAGCGCAGAAAACAGGATGAGAGTAACGGCATCCTGAGCGGGCTGCTGGATATATTGGTCGTTCAGTCGTACCCGCACGTATCCTGCAATTACTTCCTGGTAATGCACCGGGGCGGTATACAGACGCCCTGCCGCGTTGTGATTAAAATCACGCCCGGCCAGTAGCTGGTTATCGATGCTGTAGACGTTAATGGCTGCGATGTAGGGGTTTTCGCTGAGCTGGTTCAGCATCACGTTGAGGCTCAGGGTGTCATTGCTCACCAGCAGCTCGGTGGCCTGATGGGCGGTTTGGGCTACCAGCGTATCGCCGAAAACGTAGGCTTGGGTTTCGCTGGTAAAACGGATCTGCTGGTAGGCGATGGCACAAAACAGCGCTACGCTGCCGGCGTAGAAAAGCATCAAAAAAAGGCGGGTGCGCTCGCGGGCAATTATTTTCAGAATGTCTGGCACGGATTGCTTCGGGTTGCGGTTTAAGGGAGAAAAGCGGCAGCAGGCCGCAGCGCTATTGTAGCTTGAATCGATGAATCTGTCGCTCACAGAAGCATACAGCACAGGATCTCGGTTACAATGGCTATTCAGTTCATCCAGCGGATAGTCGTAGTGAGCCAGATCATTCTTATCAACGTATCGGGGCAAGACAAACCCGGTCTTACCTCCTCCATAACCGGCATTATGGCGCGGTTTAACCTGACCATTCTTGATATAGGCCAAGCCGTCATCCATGATCACCTGACCTGGGGGATATTGGTGCAGATTCCGGCTGAGCAGGAGTCCGCCCCCTTGCTTAAGGATCTCCTGTTCCATATGCATGACCTCGGGTTGCAGGTTCATTTTGATGCAATCTCTGCTCAGGAGTACGAACAGTGGGTCGGTGGGAAGGGCAAGGCACGCTACATTGTCACCCTGTTGTCACGCTCCATTGGTGCCGAGCAGATAGAACGTGTGTCCGGCATCACCGCTCGTCACGGCCTTAATATCGACAGCATTAACCGCCTATCGAGTCGGGTTTCGCTGGAGAATCCGCTGAACCAAAACAAGGCCTGCCTGGAGTTCTCGGTGCGGGGGTCCGCACCAGACCTGGAAGCGTTGAAAGCGGATTTTTTGCGTATCTCCAGCGAGCTGGAAGTTGATATCGCTTTTCAGGAGGACAGTATCTTCCGTCGTAATCGCCGCCTGGTGGTGTTTGATATGGACTCTACCCTGATTGAAGCGGAGGTGATCGACGAACTGGCCAAGGCCGCAGGTGTGGGGGAGCAAGTATCGGAAATTACCGAACAGGCGATGCGTGGTGAGATCGATTTCACCGAGAGTTTCAGCCGCAGGGTCGCATTACTGAAAGGGCTGGATGAGTCGGTGCTGGCCACCATAGCGGGTCAGTTGCGCATGACCGAGGGCGCCGAAACGCTCATTTCGACTCTCAAAGGCTTGGGCTATAAAACGGCTATTCTTTCGGGTGGTTTTACCTATTTTGCTAAAAACCTTCAGCAGCGGCTGGGTATCGACTACGTGCATGCCAATGAGCTTGAGATAGAAAACGGTAAGGTAACGGGACGAGTGACGGGTACCGTCGTTGACGGTCAGCGTAAAGCGGCGTTGTTGCAGCAGATTGCGACCCAGGAAGGCATTCGGCTGGAGCAGGTCATCGCCGTCGGTGATGGCGCCAACGACCTACCGATGCTGAGTATTGCAGGGCTCGGTGTTGCGTTTCGAGCCAAACCGATCGTAAAGGAGAGCGCCAAGCAGTCAATCTCCACCCTGGGGCTGGATGCGATCCTTTACCTTATCGGCTTCAGGGACCGCGATCAGGTATAGAGGGGGTGTGGCGTTAGCTTGTGATCAAAAAAGGGCAGCCCGATAGCTCCCCTTTTGCGTTAAGTTTGGTCTGTGAAGGTGGACTAAACGGGTCACATGTCGTTGGAGAAGTCGTAGTCCATCTGCTCTGCAGGACCCTGAAGGTAATAACCCTGGATGTAGTTGACCCCTGCCTGCCAGAGGATGGATAGCATTGAGGCGTTCTCGACCATCGGCACGATGGTGAGTTTGCCCTGGCTTTGCAGCGAGCTGATCATGTTCTTCATGTTCTCAAGGGTATCGCTATTGTCGATATCTTCGCTGAAGGAGCCGTCGAGCTTCACAAAAGCAACATCGAGATGCTTGAGGTTGTTGAAGGGGTTCAGTGAGCCCCCGAAATGGCCGAGAGCAACGCGGCAATGCAGTTCGTTAATGGCCGTGGTTAGTACCTTGGCTTGCTTGAGGTGAGTGGTGGCATCTTTCTCGGAAATTTCGAAAATGATGGCGTCACTAGGCAGGCGGGCTGCTTTAAGGGCAACGCTAAGCCAGGGTGGAAGCGTTGGATCCATGATGGAATCCCCGCTCAAGTGGATAAATAGCCGGGTGTCGTGGCCGTTGGCACGGTGCCCTGCCAACAGTTTGATCGATTGCAGGATTGCCCAGCGATCTATCTTGGTGCTTTGCCCTGTTTCGTGAGCAACGCTCATGAACTCTTTGGGGCTGATCTCCTTGCCGTCGGCATCGATCAGGCGCAAGAGGACTTCATAATGCTCGTGGCTGTCGCCGCGCAGGCTAATAATCGGCTGGAAGAGTAACTTGAAGCTGTTGTTGTCCAGAGCTTGCTGGATCATGGCGCCGATGTCGCCCTTATTGGCCTGGGCGGCAATGTCATCTTTGGGGTTATGCAGGTGGAAACGGTTTCCGCCTGCGGCCTGAGCCCGGTTAGCCGCTTTTTGGGCGCGCCCCATGATGCCATCTGCGGAGCTAGTGGTTTCGTTGACGATAGCGATACCGACGCTGCAACTCGTTTGTATGGTGACGCCGGATATATCGGACATGTGCTCGGCTACTTCGGCACAGATTTTTTCGGCGACCGCCTTGAGCTTATCGAGTTGATCGTTGGCGACCAGGGCGAGGAAAACGTCATCGCCGTATCGGGCCAGCACATTGGGACTGGGGACGTTTTCCTTAAGCAGCGACCCCACGTCGGTGAGCACCAGATCGGTTCCAGAGATGCCCGCCTTGTCGCGGATCTCGCTGAAATTGTCCAGTGAGATATAGAAGACGGAGCTGTTTTGCTTGCCGCCCACCGCCTTTTCAATCGCTGAATCGAGCTGTTGTGAGAAATAGTCGCGGTTAAAGAGGCCGGTTACCAGGTCCTGGGTGCTGATCTCCTTGAGCCTTTCTTCCAGCTCAGGGTTGCCGGTATCGACCCGGATGACGACCTGCTCGCAGGGCTCACCGTCATAGCTGGCGGGGGAAAACTCCATGTCGGCTTGGAACTGACTGTCGTCCTGGCGCTGTCCGGAACAGGTGAGTTTACGCTCTCCTGTATCCTCACCATGGAACTCCTTCAGTAGTTTTTTGATTTCGGCCTGATTTTCGGGCGCCACCATATCGATAATTGGCATGCCCGCAAGATCGTCGGCGTCCTCATATCCAAACAGTTCCACGTAAGCGCGGTTGGCATAGATATGCATGCCGTCATGAATGTAGGCGATGGCGTCGACGGAGCTGTCGAGGAGAAGTTGGCAGCGTTTCTCGGTCTCTTTCAGGCTAACTTCCAGCTGTCGGCGCTTACGGCGCTCCTCCAGTTGGGACAGCTCACGGTTGGCGACCAATACCAGTCGCTTATCCTCATCGTAGGGGATAACGTCGCGATAGCCTTTTTGCAGGGCTTCGGTAATCTGCTGACTGCTAGGTTCCGGTAGCATCAGCAATACAGGAATATCTTTATGCAGGGTGTTAACGATATCGAGCGCCTGATCGGCGGTAATTTCATCGCTGGACTCACTGGCCAACAATAGGTCCCAGGTTTGGCTCTGTAGCTCCTCTTCCAGTGCTTCGGCGGAAATCGTCCGGTGGGCACGGGTAGCATGGCCGGAGTTGCGGAAGACATTAACGAGCTGCTCGGCATCGTTCTGGGATTCTTCGATGATCAGAAGGCGGAGTGTCTTTTTTTCCTTGGCCATAATGTGACGAGTCGTTGATCTATTTATCCGGAAGTTAGCTCTTGGCCGAGCAAGCACGGGCGCAGTGCCCCAATGTGGCCACATCGTACCACAGTTCAATCAAAGCAAGGGCTAAATAGTGGGATGGCACGGGTTGGCGCTGGCAAATCTGCCGAGCAGTTCAAAGCAGCTTCCATACTGAAGTGAAATCTTCATCGTCTGCACCGGCAGCGCCTGGTGTGTTTGTTTGGGTGTCGAGCAGCTGTTGCAAGAACTTAAAGTCAAATTGAGAAAAGCTGCGTGTACCCATTATTTTGTGAGTTAGCTGGCCCCTGCGCTCGTGCCCGTGCTGGTTGAGCAGTATTTTGCTGCCCTCTTCGAACGGCCTTAGTGGCGTGATCAAGGTGGCTGGCTGGGCTATGGCTTTGATCTCTGGCAGCAGAAACGCGCGCATCGCCAGACTGGAGTCGCTGGATTTGCGCAGCAGTGATAGAGCGCAGGGCTCCGCATTGGGTGTCAACAATTCAACTCCCATTAGGGCTCGCTCTGGAGAATCGACCTTTATCCAGCGAATGACAGCCAGAGACCACTGCTCGGTACTGGTCTCCCGAACCCCGATAAGCTCTCCGGATTGGGTTTGGGTAGGTAGATTGCCGGGCCAAATAACACAGTATCCACCCGGACTGGTATCTTCGAGCTGGGTTTCGTGGATCTGGTAGTGGGATACCGTTTTGTCGTCGCTATGCTTGAATTTAATCTCTTCGCCTTCGCGCAAGGGGGCGAACTGCTTGCGGTCTGAGACGTCGGCATCGAAGGCACTGGACCAGGCGTCAGAGCCGACCCCTCCGGCCATAAAACGTGCTTTGCGTGACGCCGAGCTGTATGCGATGAGCTGCTCGTTGAAATCTTTTTCACCGCTCAGGAAGTAGTGGGTCGCAGAGAGCCCTACGGTAATCTGTAATGTGCCGTGGGTTGAAATGCGCTTGAAGGAGCGCTCTTTTAGCGGGCCCCAAGCCTGAATAAGGTGCTTAATTAGCTCCGGCGACATCGATTTAGGGATGGTAAGCGTACCGTCATCGCCGGGCATCGCCGGCATTTTTTTCGCTTGTTGCAGTGCCTGCATCAAGGGCACGCTGTTTAACCCCCTGCTGGCGAGAGTGACCGGTTCCCGGGTCAGGGCAAAATAGCTGGGAGGGAGGTCCGCTTCAAGGTTAATGATAAAGGTCGGGTCGTGTTGGGCGATGACCTGCACCTCTGCCAGCGATGACCAGAGCTCCAGTACATCAAAGACCTGGCTAAGGTCGGCCTGTCGGAGCTGGTTGGGGCGAGAGCACCCCAGCAGAGCTATGCGACCAAAAAGCGTTCGGGGGGTACTTGATTTGAGGTAATGGTTTTGTTTGTCGGCAACTTCGTGATCCAGCAGATGCAGTGACTCTGAGGCTTGGTAGAGTTGTCCGAGCTCAAGCCATAGATAGCGAGGAGGGGGGCAGTAGAGCTGGTAAGCCCTGAGCTGGGCCCTGGAAAGTTCAGCCATGGCACGATGAATCGCGTTACCACAGAGCGTGCGCTCGCCCTCGGCAGCATGACAATCAAGAATCACCTGTTTGTAGCCGGTAGCCAGGCCCATCTGCAGCGCCTGGGCCAGATTGGCGACTTTTTTCTGCTGCTCGTTCAGAACCACGCTTTGCCCCAGATAATGCTTGCTTAGGGCGTCCAGGGTGTAATAGACGGTAGAGCGTATCAGCTCAAGCAGCTGAAACCTCAGTTGCGGTTTGGAGTCGAGTTTGTTGAGCTCGGTCAGGGCGTTGTATAGCTGGCGGGAGATCTCCCCAAGGTTTGCCTTGGGAAGACCGTTGAGCCACTCCTCAAGCGCCGATGGAGCGGGCAGGCAAAAACTGAGCTCGGTTAGCGTTCTCTGGGGTACTCTCAGCTGTAGTTGTGAAATGTCGCTATCCATTCAGTCCTGCATTAGTAAACCAAATATGCCGTCACTTTTATTAAGAGCCCCGAAAGCGAATACATCGAGTTATTAAACCATACTCTTTAGAACTATAGCTTAGATGATAAAACCTTGAAATATCAATAAAAAACCGATTCCCTGCAGGATTATCAACACTATTAGCCGATCACGGTTTTCGCCGACGCTCCCGGGGTCTCTCTCACCAGTGAGGGCACCATATAACCGCTGCAGTTACCACGCAGTTGCGCTATCAGTTGCAGCGCCTCATTTTCGTCAACCTCAAAGTGCGCAGCGCCTGCAACTCGGTCGAGCAGGTGGAGGTAGTAAGGCTGGACATCAGCTTCTATCAGCGCCTCGCTGAGTGCGCTTAAGGTGTCTACATGATCGTTGATTCCACGCAGCAATACGGATTGGTTTAATAGTAAGACCCCGCGCTTGTGCAGGAGTTGCAGTGCACGAGTCACATTTTCGTCAATCTCCTGGGGGTGATTGCAGTGGATGACCATGATCTTTTTGAGTCTGCCGCGGTCGAGCCAGTTCAGTAACGGGTCGTTGATCCGTTGCGGGATCACGATTGGCATACGGGTATGAATTCGCAGACGCTTGAGGTGCGGTATCTGTTCGAGTTCGTTGCTGAGCCAGCCAAGTCGTTGATCATTGACCGCGAGAGGCTCTCCTCCGCTGAAAATTACCTCTTCGATGGCCGGACGCTGTGCGATGTAGTCCAGTACCCGTAGCCAGTGCTCGCGCCCGGGCATATTTTCATCGTATGGGAAGTGGCGGCGAAAGCAGTAGCGGCAGTTGATGGCGCAGTGCCCCGCCAAGGTGAGCAGTACACGGTTATGGTACTTATGGATCAGGCCGGGGAGTGGGTTGGAGGAAGCTTCCTGTAGCGGATCGGTGCCGAAACCCGCGGATATTGTCTCCGCAAAGGACGGCAATACTTGCAGTAACAGGGGGTCGTGGGGGTCTCCTTGGCGGATTCTTGCAAGAAAGGGGGCGGGGACCACAACGGAGAACTGCTGGTGCGCCTGTTGGCTGACCACGCCCGTCAGCCCTAGGGCCTGGGATAGCTCGTGTGGGTCACGAATCGCGTCACGAAGTATTTGTTGCCAGCTATCGGTGTGCACAGAGGATGCGGTTCGCGTTATCATAGGTTCTTTAATCGATATTGGTGCATACAGATAATGGCAAACTATTCTACCAACGAATTCAAGTCGGGTCTCAAATTGATGGTCGACGGGGACCCCTGCTCTATTCTTGAGAACGAATTGGTAAAACCGGGAAAGGGGCAAGCGTTCAACCGCGTTAAATTTCGTAATTTGAGAACTGGCCGTGTTTGGGAGCGTACGTTCAAGTCCGGTGAATCCCTGGAAGGGGCCGATGTGATGGACCTGGATATGGAGTACCTCTACACCGACGGTGAGTTTTGGTACTTTATGATGACCGATGGGTCCTTCGAGCAGCATGCTGCTGACGCCAAAGCGGTAGGCGACGCGGTGAACTGGCTCAAGGAGCAGGAGAAGTATGAGATCACCCTCTATAACGGTGCCCCGCTGATCGTTACTGCCCCCAATTTTGTCGAGCTGGAAGTCGTGGAAACGGATCCGGGCCTCAAGGGTGATACCGCCCAGGGCGGCTCCAAGCCGGCAACCCTGAGTACCGGAGCCGTGGTTAAGGTCCCCCTGTTTATTAATATTGGCGAAGTGCTAAAAATTGATACCCGCACTGGTGACTACGTGAGTCGCGCCAAGAGCTAGGTCGGGTTGGGGGTGGTTGCCGCCCCCCTCTATCAACGGTTGTTTTGCGGAGTCACTATGACCGACGTTACCTGGCGCCCCAGCGCCGCACCTCTCGAACTGCAGCGCCGAGCGCAATTGCTCGGTAGTATTCGACGCTACTTTGAGCAGCAGTGTGTGATGGAGGTGGAAACTCCAATGCTTTCGTGTGCGGCGGCTACAGACCTGCATATTGATAGTTTTGGTACGCGCTTTCTGCCCGCAGGAGGTGGGCGAAACCAGACGCGCTACCTGCACACTTCGCCGGAATTTCCGATGAAACGGCTATTGGCGGCGGGCAGTGGCGATATTTACCAGATTTGCCGGGTGTTTCGTAATGGCGAGGTGGGTGGTCGTCACAATCCTGAATTTACCCTGCTTGAGTGGTATCGGTTGGGGATGGATCAGCAGCAGCTGATGACCGACATGACCGCTATGCTCGCCAGCGCTATCGGTTTTCATGAGCTGAGGCGCGTGAGCTACCGACGCCTGTTTGAAGAACATTTCGGGCTGAACCCCCATCGTGCCTCCGACGCGCAGCTCGAGCAGTTGGTGATGGACAAGGTCGACCCCCAGTTGCAAGACCTCTCGCGCAATGATTGCCTCGACCTACTGTTTTCGCAGCGCATCGAGCCCCAGCTGGGTGTTGCCGGAGATGGGGTGATGGCTGGTGTGTACGTGTACGACTATCCCGCATCGATGGCGGCCCTGGCGCGCATCGAAACCGAAGATGGCGATACCGTCGCACGACGCTTCGAACTATTCGTTGATGGTCTGGAGTTGGCGAACGGTTACCACGAGCTGTGTGATGGGAAAGAGCAGTTGCGTCGCTTTGAGCGTGATCGAGCCGAGCGGGAGGCACTGGGGCGTCGGGAGTTCCCCCATGACGCACACCTGCTGGCGGCACTGGATGCCGGGCTGCCCGATTGCGCTGGAGTGGCGATCGGGCTTGATCGGGTGCTGATGCTGATGGCCGGCACCCGCGATATTGCTGACGTGCTGGCTTTTAGTTTTGATCGAGCCTAGGGAGTTATTCGGCTGCCGCGGTTAATGTTCCCAATGCTTCGCCCATGCGTACGCTGTTGCCGGCGCGCATCGATTCCAGCCATTTTACGCTTTTGTCGGGGTGCAGCAGGATCACGGTGGAGCCTAGCTTGAAGCGCCCCATTTCATCTCCGCGCCCTAAGCTAACCGGCTGGCGCGCCTGCTCGGTATAATCGACGCGCTTGAGTGCTCTTTGTGGCGGGGCCACCAGCCCTGCCCAAACGGTTTCAATGCTGGCGACGATCATCGCCCCCACCAGAATCATCGCCATGGGACCATGTTCTGTGTCGAAGATGGCGACGACGCGCTCGTTACGAGCGAACAAGCCGGGGATGTTCTCCGCCGTTGCCTGGTTTACCGAGAACAGTTTACCGGGGACGTAGGTCATGCTGCGCAGTGTGCCGGCCATGGGCATATGCACCCGATGGTAGTCGCGGGGTGAAAGATAGACGGTGGCAAAGGCGCCATTCATAAACTCATCGGCAAGTTTGGTATCACCCCCGACCAGCTCGGTCAGGCTGTAGTCGTGACCCTTTGCCTGAAAAATACGCCCATACTCGATCTGGCCGATCTGGCTGATCTGTCCGTCTGCGGGGCAGATCAGTTGTGCGGGGTCTGTCGCCAGCGTGCGGGCGTCGGGTTTAAGTGCGCGGGTAAAGAACGCATTAAAATGCTCGTAGGCCTGTGGGTTTTCTTCCAATGCCTGGCTCATATCGACCTGATAGTGATTGACAAATGTGGTGATAAAGCGATTTTTGAGCCAGGGCCAGCGACACTCCGCGACCCATCCTGCGATGCGGGATAGAAGGTGCTGGGGAATAATGTATTGCAGTAGAGCGAAAAATTTAGGGTTCACGTCACGTTTCTCTTGGGCAGGCTAGTTTTCGATGGGAGTGTCGGGGAGGTTGCCCCATTCGGACCAGGAGCCTGCGTAGGCCTGGATTGATTCAAAGCCGAGGGCTTTCCCGAGGAGGTAGGTGAAGCCGGAGCGGTGATGGGATTGGCAGTGGGTCACGATGCGCTTGTCGCGACGTATGCCCAGGGACTCAAGCTCGGGGAGAAGGTTCTCGCGGATGCGCAGTTGCTTGCTGCGGTCCATCGCGCGGGTCCATTCGTAGTTAATCGCGCCCGGGATATGTCCGCCGCGCTGGGCCATCAGTCTCTCACCCCGGTACTCAGCGTCTGAACGCGCATCCCAAATCACCAGATCGTCGGCGCCCAACTGTGCCTGCAAGACCTCGCGGGTTATCAGGGGGCTGTAGTCAAATTCCAGCTCAACCTCACTGGGGGGCGGTGTATTGGGCTGTTGTTCGCTGGGCTGGTTGTTGTCGAGCCAGGCCAGCAGGCCTCCATTAAGGTAGGAGTAGTGCTTGTGTTGGATAAGGTCCAACGTCCAGATCATGCGCCCGGCCCAACCGCCCCCCTCATCGTCATAGACGACGATATGCTCCTGCCCGGTATAACCGATATCACTGAACAGTTGCTGTAACTGTTCCTCGGACAAGCATTTCCCCATCGCGGGCTCTTCTCGCCGCATGAGTCGGGATGGGTCCACATGAATGGCTCCTGGCACATGAGCGCGCGCGTAGAGGTCGCTTCGACATAGATCCAGGATCAGCAGCTCCGGGTGTCCAAGCAAGGGCTGGAGCTCGTCGGGTTCAAGGATCAGGGGAAGGTGGCGCAATTGGGTCATGGCGAGAGTCTGCTACTGCGAAATCAAACGCACGATTGTACGCTAACCAGACAATAAAACCAGACTCCTCAAGAGGGGCTTGGTTTGCTCGCCTTTGTGGATCTTGCCAGGTGGTTAAGGGTTGGTGCGGCCGCTTTGCACAGGGCCTGAAAATACTGATAGTGCTTATCGGTCAGGGGGCGGCCGCTGGCTCCCATGTCAGCAAACAGTAGGGCGGCGCTGCGGTTGCCTGCGAAGAGTGAGCGCAGGAAAAACTGTTCGTTGCCGATCAACTCCCTGAATGAGGTGGGGATCTGGCTCCAGACCGCCTGTTGCTGAGGGCCTTTGATCCACAGTGCGGCGGGCTTTTGCATCATGCTGCGCATCAGGGAGGGAGGAGTCAGGTCGAGGGTAAAGACAAGGCTTTCATCACCATAGCGGCGGAATGAGATGAGTTTCGAGCGCTCCTTGTTGGGGAGCGCGATCACCACGCGGTCAAAACCAAGCCCTTCGTACAGGGCCTCGCCCAGAAGATCGATGAGGGCCGGCAGATTGCTGACGCTCTGGGGTTCATGGGCGAGTTTGTGGTGTATCTCCTTGAATCGAGCAGGGTTCGCCTTTCTGGGTGGCTGATTCGGCGGGGCGCTGAGGGGAGTTCCGATGGCCGCCTTTGCCGGTACTGAGGTGCTCGGATGCCCTTTGTGTTCGGGGGTGGGCCACAGCAGGGCAGCGGCTGGTGCTGGCATAAGCCAATCGCGCTCCTCGTGAGAGGTATCGATGGCCGCTTTGTGGCATAGGCTGATCGCGTTTTCAATGTCGGTGCCGGTGAAGAGCGCCAGCAGGCGCTGTAACCGTCGCATGCCTTTGCTGTACCAGCTATGGGTGGCTTTGAGGGCGATCAGGTTGGCCAGCATTACGGCGCCACAGTGACCATTTCTTATCAGTTTGATGGTGCGGTGGTCGTGGAGCAGGTGTAGGTAGCGGTCGTATAGAGGGGCCTGAGTATAGCGCTGGCTGCTGGGCTTGATGGCGATGCGCGAAAGCTGCAGCCATTGTTCGCCGGAGACCTCGGCAAACTGCTCGCGATCGTTGTGGTCGAGGCGGGGGAGCGGCCAGTAGCTGTCCAGTTGTTGTGCCAGTTCGTCGATAGTGCACCCCAGCACCTCTTTCTCGCCCCGGTAGATATCTCCGCCCTGTGCAAGCCTCTGCTGCAGTTCATGCATCGTATCGGGAGCGTGTAACCACAGCGGCCAGCGGATCATCTGCGCAAACAGCGTGGTCCAGAAAACCGCTTCGCTTGCCTCCCGGTTAAGGTGCTGGTACCAGCAGAGGGCTTGTCGTGCGGCGTGATAGCTGGTGGTGATCGCATGACAGTAGTACTGGCTGGCAGCGTCACGGTGGGGGCTGATCGGTTCCAGAGTGTCGAGTAACTGCCTCAGGGGAGTGAGCCCCATCAGCGACAGGGCATGTTCCAGGTTATTTACGCGAGGATCATCGGGATTACGCTTGCTATTAACTGCTGCGAAAACGTGTAAACAGATTACCGGACAGGGGCGCATCAACTGGGCCAGCTGATAAAGAGAGACGGCCTCATTTTTCAGCGCATCCACCACGTCCCGATAAGACCTTTCCATCACTGGCAGTGGCTTGCTTTTTAACAGGAGTTGCCAGTGTTCCGCTGTGCGCGTGGTATTATCGCTGCTCATTGATGGAGTTCGCTTTTTGCTGTTCGCGGGATCGTTGATTATAGGTTTAACTCATTATATGGTTATTTTCCCGTAACAACAGGCGTTACTGCCCGCTTTTGGGATCAGGAAGGAAATATGCTCAAGCTGCTGGGAATATTGGTGGTAATAGGCAGTGTGTTGGGAGGCTTTGTGCTCTCTCACGGTAAACTGTTGGCGCTTTGGCAGCCTTTTGAGCTGCTGATTATCGGTGGTGCCGCACTCGGGGGCTTTATGATAGCCAACCCATGGGGGGTGCAGGTGGCGGTTCTGCGCAGTGTGCCGAATATGTTTTTTGGCAACCGCTTCAACCGCGCCTTTTACATGGATCTGCTGGGATTGCTCTATGACCTGCTCAACAAGAGCCGGCGAGACGGCATGATGTCGATTGAGGCGGATGTCGATGAACCCTCCGCCAGCGCAGTATTTACCCGCTATCCTGCAATTTTGAAAGATCAGCAGTTAACCGATTTTATTGCCGACTACCTGCGCCTGATGTCATCGGGCAACATGGCGCCCCATGAGCTGGAAGCCCTGTTCGATATGGAGATCGAGACCCGTCTCGAAGAGTTTGAGCGCCCGGGGATGGCCGTGACCAAAGTCGCCGATGCGCTGCCAGGCTTTGGTATCGTGGCGGCGGTACTGGGTATTGTTATCTCTATGGAGGGGATCGCCGGTCCCCCTGAAGAGCTGGGGGCGCATGTTGCTGCTGCGCTGGTGGGAACGTTTATCGGTATTCTGGCCGCCTACGGCTTTGTCGGTCCGCTGGGAACGGCGCTGGAGCAAGGGGCGCAAGAGGAGTTGAACGGATACGAAACCGTGAAGGCCTGCCTGGTCTCTTCCCTGGGGGGGATGCCTCCAGCGTTGGCGGTGGAGTTTGGACGTAAGGCGCTCTACAGCGATGCGCGTCCGAGCTTTACCGAGCTGGAGAACCATGTCCGGGGACGGTAATCGTGGATAAAGACCAATCCATTATCATCAAGCGCGTCCGCAAGGGACGCCATAGGCACCACGGTGGCTCATGGAAAATTGCGTTTGCTGATTTTGCCACGGCGATGATGGCGTTCTTTCTGGTGCTGTGGCTGACCTCGCAAACCACGCCCGAGCAGAAGATGGCGATAGCAGGTTTTTTTCACGATCCTGCAGGCTTTAGCAAGAGCGCCAGCCCCTATGTGATCGATTTGGGCGGTTCGGCGGCAGTGACGAAAGGGGAGGGGATTGGCGCGCCGATGGATGAGGATGACGCCAAACGTCTTGACGCCGAGGAGATCACTTCGATCGCAGATCAGATTGAGGAGACTCGACTCGAATCGTTGTTGAGCGAGTTGCAGGCCAAGGTCGAGGAAAATGAGATGCTGCGCCGCTTTAAGGATCAACTGATCATGGAGATTACCCCCGATGGCTTGCGTATCCAGGTTGTGGATGACAGCCAGCGACCCATGTTTGATAGCGGCAGCTCCACCCTGAAGTATTATTTTGAAGACATTCTATTGGAGATCGCGCCGCTGGTTGGGTCGGTGCCCAATAAGATCAGTATCAGTGGCCACACCGATTCAACACCCTTTATCAACGACGAGGGGATTGGAAACTGGGAACTCTCTGGCGCACGCGCCAACACCGCCCGGCGCACGCTGCTGTTTGGGGGGGTGGCTGATTCCCAGGTGGCGCAGGTTGTGGGTTATGGCGACTCCATCCTGTTCGACACGGCGAATCCTACCAACCCGGTCAACCGTCGTATCGACATCCTGATCATGAGCAAACGCACCCAAAACAACATAGAGCGTATGGCAGGGGGGCTGGAAAAGCGCGCGAGAACAGTTCCAGAGGCCGCCCAGCCACAGGACGCGCAAGGCCAGGAGCGTTTCAACCTGTTTGATGCCCGTGAGCGGGCTCAGCAAAATCAATTACCCGCGGACCAGAATTTCTAGGCCGTAACCCGCCGTTCCGGCAACGGCGCTCAGGTGCACAGTTGATTTGTGGATAAACCTTTGGGGTGCTACCGGTCAGTTACCGGAAAGTATGTGGCGGTAACTGGCGAGGCGCTGTGAGCTGATCTGTCCCTCCTTCAGTGCCTTGAGTAGCGCACAGCCCGGCTCGTGTTCGTGCTGGCAGTCACGGAAGCGACAGTAGCCCAGGAAGGGCCGAAACTCTCGAAATCCGTCTATCAGTGTCGACTGGTCGATATGACCAAGGCCAAACTCCCGGATGCCCGGAGAGTCAATCAGATCGCCCCCCGCCGGAAAGTGAAACAGTTTCGCGGCGGTAGTGGTGTGAGTGCCTTTACCGGACTGCTCCGACAGTGCACCTACCCGAATATCCACGCCGGGTAAGAGCGCGTTGATCAGTGACGATTTGCCCACGCCCGATTGGCCCACAAAAACGCTGGTGTGGTTCCGTAACAGCGCCTTTATTTCGTCGAGTCCGGTGCTGGTGTGGGTCGATGCGTGTATCACCCGATAACCGATGGATTCATAGCGCCCCAGCAGTTGCGCGAAATGTTCGCGGTTGTCATCGCCGATCAGGTCGACCTTGTTAAACAGGATAACCGGTTCTATATCAACCGCCTCGGCGGCCACCAGATAGCGATCGATCAGGTTGGGGTGCGGCGTTGGTAAGGGAGCGATCACCTGTACGATGTAGTCGATATTCGCGGCTACCGGCTTCAACTGTCCGCGACTGTCGGGTCGGCAGAGCTCTGATTTTCTTTCCTGCGCGGCGACCACGATTCCGCTATTGTCGTTGCCGGCACGCCAGATGATATGGTCACCGGTTACCAGTTGCGGCAAGTTGGCCCTCAGGTGACAACGGAACAGGGTGTTGGGCTGATCAATTGGTTCGATATCCAGCTGGCTGCCGTAGTGGGCAATGACAGTCCCTTGCTGTTCGCCGCCGAGTTCGCCCGCCTGCAGCTGCTCCTGCACCCTGTCTTCCCGCGACTCTGCCCGCTTGGTCCGTTCCTGCTGGATCTTCTCGATACGCCAGTTTTGCCGGCGGTTTAGACGTCGTTTGCTCAGGGGAGTGTCCTTGTGTCGTTTACGGCAGGGCGCCTAGGGCATTATTATGGAGCTTTAGTGTGTTATCAACCGGAGAGATGTGGATGTCTAAAGCGGAAAACCTGATATGGATCGACCTTGAGATGACCGGCCTCGACCCGGAAGCCGATCGCATTATCGAAATCGCGACTATTGTTACCGATCCGCAGCTCAATGTTATTGCCGAGGGGCCGGTGATCGCAGTGCATCAGCCGGTCGCGCTGATTGAGGGGATGGATGAGTGGTGTACTCGCACCCATGGTGCCAGTGGTTTGACCGAGCGGGTACTCAATAGCACCCAGGATGATGCTGCGGCAGAACAGGCCACGCTGGAGTTTTTGCGTTTGCATACTGAGCCCAATAGCTCACCCATTTGCGGTAACACTATCGGTCAGGATCGACGTTTTCTTGAGCGCTATATGCCTGAGCTGGAAGCTTATTTTCACTATCGTTACCTCGATGTCAGCACCCTCAAGGAGCTTGCGCGGCGCTGGAAACCGCAGATTTTGAGTGGTTTGACGAAAACGGGCACCCACCTGGCGCTGGACGATGTCCGCGATTCGATCGAAGAGTTACGATACTACCGCGAGCACTTCCTCAACCTGGATTGACGCCATGGCGTGCGAGCGCCCAGTGAATGTGCTCGAGCACCATCGGGTTCTCGTATCCGAGCCTGGCTTGCAGGGCCTGGATTACCCGGGGGGACGAGGGGGCGTTGCCCAGCCCTACCGCCAGATTGCGCAGCCAGCCGTTGTAGCCGCTACGACGAATCGGAGAGCCTGCGGTACGATCCAGGAACTGCGCCTCGCTCCATTCGAAGAGCTCGGCCAGATCGCTGCTGTCGAGTTGGTGGCGAGGGCGAAAATCGTTCTCTTTGCTGGATTTGGCAAATCGGTTCCACGGACACACTAGCTGGCAGTCATCGCAGCCAAATACCCGGTTCCCCATGGCTTCTCGTAACTCCAGCGGAATGGCGCCCTTGAGTTCAATGGTCAAATAGGAGATGCAACGACGCGCATCGAGCCGGTGAGCGTCGACAAAGGCGTCGGTTGGGCACACCTCCAGGCAGCGGGTGCAGCTGCCGCAGTGATCGCTGGTGTCGGCGCTGTCCAGGGGGAGAGGTAGATTGGTAAAAAGCTCTCCCAGGAAAAACCAGGACCCGGCTTGGCGGTTGATCAACATGGTGTTCTTGCCGATCCAGCCGAGCCCGCTGCGGCTGGCGAGCGCTCGTTCGAGGATCGGAGCGCTATCGACGAACGCGCGGTAGCCGTGAGCGCCGACGACCTCCTCGATCTGCTTTCCCAGCAGTGACAGGCGCTTACGAACCAGTTTGTGATAGTCGCGACCCAGTGCGTAGCGGGAGAGGTAGGCCTTGTCCGGGTTATTGAGGATGCGGATGCAATCGGTATCGGGGGGCAGATAGTCGATGCGGGCGCTAATGACCCTCAGGGTGCCGGGGAGTAGTTCGTCAGGACGGCTGCGCAGGGTGCCGTGGCGGGCCAGATAATCCATCTCACCATGGTAACCCTGCTTTAGCCAGTGCTGCAGATGCTGTTCATGTTCTCCGAGGTCAACGCTCCCGATCCCCATTTGTTGAAAGCCGAGCTCACGCCCCCAGCGATGGATCTCCGTCGCCAGGTGTTTGTAGTCGATACCGGATTCTGATGAAGGCATGGGGTCGCTGGCAGTGGTTGGTTTCTGGCATACTGGAGCTAAGGCAACAGCTTTGCCGGGGGAGTCGATGAAACGCAGTTTACCACAGGGGCTATATCGAGCGGAGCAGGTGCGTGAACTCGATCGCATGACCATCGAAGAGCAGGGGGTAGAGGGGTTCGCGTTGATGCAACGCGCGGCCCAAGCCTGCTTTGATGCCCTGCTGCAGCGTTATGGTTCCGCGCTATCGGTTTGCGTGCTGTGCGGTGCCGGCAACAACGCGGGTGACGGCTATCTTGTCGCTGCGCTGGCTCGTCGGGCGGGTATGGCTGTCTCGATTGTGGCGCTGAGTGAACCCGCCCGCCTGCGGGGTGATGCTGCCCGCGCCTGGGCGCAGGCCCGTGACCTGGGTATCCCGATTCGTGCCTGGGATTCGAACCAGAGCCTTGATGCGGGGCTGTTGGTGGATGCGCTGCTGGGCACCGGTCTGAGTGGTCCGGTACGTGGTGACTACGTGGCTGCGATTGAGGCGATCAATGGCTCCACCGCACCGGTATTGGCCGTGGATATCCCTTCGGGATTGAGTGCGGATACCGGTGCCGAACTGGGCAGCGCGGTGCGCGCTGATCTTACCGTGACCTTTATTGGTCTCAAGCGCGGATTGTTCACCTCCAGCGGGCCGTTGTGTTGTGGTGAGCTCCTCTACGATGACCTGGCTGTGCCATCCGTAGTGTTTCGACAGTTGCCAGCGGACATTAACAGGATTGATCCCCAGCCCTTGCTGGCGCAGTTGCCTGCTCGTCAGGCGGATTCGCACAAGGGTCGCCACGGTCACCTGTTGGTGATCGGCGGCAACCAGGGCATGGCGGGAGCGGCGGTGTTGGCCGCCGAGGCGGCGCTCTACTCCGGCGCCGGATTGGTGTCCGTTGCGACGCGGGAGCAGCATCTATCGGCCTTTATCGCGCGTCGCCCCGAGGTGATGGCGCGCGCCGTCGCAGACGGGAATCAGTTGCAAGCGTTGCTGGAGGGTAAAAGTGCCTTGGTGGTGGGGCCTGGTTTGGGGCAAGATGCCTGGGCGCGGGAGCTGTTATCGGTTGCGATGGGTAGTGGTTTGCCGCTGTTGCTGGATGCCGATGCCCTGAACTTGTTGGCGAACGAGCCCGGTTTGATGGAATGTTGCCGGAGTGAGCGAGTACTTACGCCGCACCCGGGCGAAGCGGGGAGATTGTTAGCCTGCACTGGTGCGGAGGTACAACAGGATCGATTTGCTGCGGCCTCCCGCTTGCAGCAAGCGTGGGGGGGAGTGGTGGTCCTGAAGGGGGCTGGATCACTGATCGCAGGGCCTGCAGGTTCGTTGCAGCTTTGTACGGCGGGAAATCCTGCCATGGCGGTTGGCGGGATGGGTGATCTGCTCTCCGGGGTGGTGGGGTCCCTGCTGGCTCAAGGGGTCTGCGCGGTGGATTCTGCGGCGCTTGGGTGCTGGTTACACAGTGCGGCGGCCGATTCAGTGGCGAGCCATCAGGGGGTAAGAGGTTTGCTGGCGAGCGATTTGCTGGTACAAATACGCAGGTACATTAATGGTTTTGGTTAAGTTGCATGCCTAACTCGTTGAATCTATATATATCTGATGAGCACGAAATGGTTTGTCTGGGTGGGGTATTGGCTGCTGCGAGCAAGCTGGAAGGCGTAATCTACCTTCTGGGTGGGCTGGGGGCAGGAAAAACCACCCTCAGCCGTGGGGTCGTGCAGTCGGCGGGGCATTTCGGGGCGGTTAAGAGTCCAACCTATACCCTGGTTGAGCCCTACGAGCTGGAGGGGGGGAGCATCTACCACTTTGACCTTTACCGCCTGGCTGATCCGGAGGAGTTGGAGTTTCTCGGCGTGCGTGATTATTTGAATGGCGGGGCTCTGTGTTTGATTGAGTGGCCTCAGCGAGGGGCAGGATGGTTGCCGGATTTCGATCTGGAGATCAGTATCGAGGTTGAATTGCCGGGCCGGCGGGTTGCGCTGACGGCGGGTAGTCCAAGAGGGGAGAGTATGCTGACGGCGGCTGGTAAGCACTATGGGGTCATTGACCCATGAGATGGCTCGGATTGGGAGTGATGCTGGCAATACACCTGCTGTCATCGACAGCCTGGGCGGCCAGTGTCGAGAGCATGCGGATCTGGCGCGCGCCCGATAGTACCCGGCTGGTATTTGATCTTAGCGGTCCGGTGGAGCATAGCGTGTTTCCCCTTAAAGCCCCCGATCGATTGGTGATTGACCTCAAGGGCGCCCGCATGAAGGACTCCGTGGCGGCGCTGGCAACGGAGAATACCCCGGTAAAGCAGTTGCGTTGGGCGCAACGCGATGGCAAAAACCTGCGTATTGTGTTGGACCTGAATGCCAGCGTAAAACCCCGCAGTTTCTTGCTTAAGCCCAACGCCTCTTATGGTCATCGGTTGGTGCTGGACCTGGATGACCACAAAACATCGTCAGTTAAAACTATCGATAAGGTGGTGGCACCTGGATCTTCGCGCTCCTCCGATGTAATTATTGCTATCGATGCGGGTCATGGTGGCGAAGATCCTGGAGCGATTGGCTACCGTGGGTTGAAAGAGAAAAAAGTAGTGCTGCAGATCGCCCGCGAGTTGGCGGCGCTGCTGGCTCGTGAACCCGGGTTTAAGCCGGTGTTGGTGCGCACCGGGGATTACTACGTGGGGTTGCGAAAACGGACCCAGCGTGCACGCGAGGCCAACGCTGACCTACTCGTATCCATTCATGCCGACGCATTCAAGAATCGCAAGGCGAACGGCGCGTCGGTGTTTGCAATCTCCCAGCGAGGCGCGACATCAGAAACGGCCCGTTGGCTGGCCAGTAGTGAAAACAATGCGGATTTGATTGGTGGTGTAGGGGGGGTCAGCCTTGATGATAAAGACTCCGTTTTAGCGGGTGTGCTGCTGGATCTGTCGATGACCGCGAGCCTGTCTGCCAGTCTCGATGCCGGCTCGGAAGTGTTGAAAGAGATCGGCCGGGTGAACCGGTTGCATAAGTCCCGCGTAGAGCAGGCTGCATTCGTGGTGCTGAAATCTCCGGATATTCCATCGATACTGGTGGAAACAGGATTTATCACTAATCCGACCGATGGCAAGAATCTCGCCAGCAGTAAGCACCAGAAGCGCCTGGCGCGATCGATTCATGCGGGTATCAAGCGCTACTTTACGCGCACTCCCCCTCCTGGAACCTACCTATCCCAGCGTCAGCGCGGAGATCAGCAGCGCCACGTGATAACGCGGGGGGAAACGCTCTCTTCGATCGCGTCGCGCTATCGGGTCACGGTGGCGAGTCTGCGCCAGCACAATAACCTTAATGCCGACATGTTGCGTATCGGGCAGGTTCTGCAAATTCCCTGACCCTCCCCACGCCTGCCCTCTGTTGGGGTGGCGCGGGGTCAGGTACACTGGCTGCCCCGTTATTCTTTGCTATTACAGCCCTCCTTATGAAAAAAATTCAGTTGTTACCCCCTCGCTTGGCCAACCAGATTGCTGCCGGCGAGGTCGTAGAGCGCCCCTCCTCGGTGGTCAAGGAGTTGCTGGAAAACTGTCTCGACGCAGGGGCCGGGCGTATCGATGTCGAGGTTGAGCAGGGGGGGGTTAAGCTAATCAGGATTCGTGATGATGGTTGGGGGATTCCGCAGCAGGAGCTCCCCATGGCCTTGAATCGTCATGCAACCAGCAAAATCAGTGAGTTGGAAGATCTGGAGGCGGTAGGTAGCCTCGGGTTTCGCGGCGAGGCGCTGGCCAGTATCAGTTCGGTCAGTAAGTTATCCCTTACCTCTTGTTGTGAAGGGCAGGAGGCTGGCTGGCGGGTCAAGACCGAAGGTCGGGATATGGATGCGGTGGTCGCACCCGCGGCACATCCTCGCGGCACCACCGTAGAGGTCAGGGATCTATTTTTCAATACACCGGCGCGGCGGAAGTTTTTGCGCACCGAAAAAACAGAGTTTAGCCATCTCGAAGAGGTGATCAAACGCTTGGCGCTGAGTCGTTTCGATGTCGGCTTTCACCTGCGTCATAACCAGCGCACCATTCATCAACTCAAGCCCGCCGATAGCCAGCTAGAGCGAGAACGGCGCATCGCCATGCTCTGTGGGCCGGCGTTTATTGATAACGCGGTTTGTGTTGATGTGGAAGCATCGGGGTTACGTTTGTGGGGGTGGGTTGGGCTGCCTACTTTCTCCCGCAGCCATGCGGACATGCAATATTTCTATGTGAATGGGCGTGTGATACGCGACAAGCTGGTGGCCCATGCCGTGCGTCAGGCGTACCGGGACGTACTGTACAATGGGCGCCACCCTACCTTTGTGCTTTTTCTTGAACTCGATCCCACGGGGGTCGATGTTAATGTGCACCCCACCAAGCACGAAGTGCGGTTCCGTGATGGGCGCAATGTACACAATTTCTTGTTCAGTACCCTGCATCGAGTGCTGGCCGAAGTGCGTCCCCGGGATCAGGTGGCCGAATCTGTTTCGCTGGAAGCACCTGCGGCTTCGGGTGTGGGTGGCCTCGCGGCGGGAGAGTTCTCCGGTCAGCGGCCAATGGCGTTACACACCGCGGGCGAACAATGGAGCGAGCGACCTCCGGCGGGTCGGGTGAGCGATCAGCTGGCGGCCTACCAGAGCATGCACTCGGCGGTTGATCAGTTGTTGGCGACGGACAAGCCCGCAACCCCTCCTGTGGAAACCAGCAGCGATGATGGAGAGGTGCCGCCGCTAGGGTACGCGTTGGCGCAGTTAAAGGGGGTGTTTATCCTCGCGGAAAATGCGCAGGGGTTGATTCTGGTTGATATGCACGCCGCCCACGAGCGCATCACTTACGAACGCTTGAAAACAACCTGGGCCGATCAAGGGATTACCCGCCAGCCGTTGCTGGTGCCGGTATCGGTAGCGGTTAGCCAGCGGGAGGCTGACTGTGCCGACCAGCAGCAGGAGCTATTGGTGCGGCTAGGGATGGACGTGGAGCGAATGGGGCCGGAGACCCTCACCATCCGGCAGTTACCGGCCCTGCTGCGTAACGCCGATGTTGAACAGTTACTGCGCGACCTGTTGGCCGACCTGATGGAACGGGGCAGCAGTGATCTGCTGGAAGCCAGGCAGCATGAGATTTTGGCGACCATGGCCTGTCACGGGTCGGTGCGTGCTAACCGCCGCCTGACGCTTCCCGAGATGAACGCACTGTTACGCGATATGGAGGTCACCGAGCGTAGCGGGCAGTGTAATCATGGCCGCCCAACCTGGACCCAGCTCGATATGAATGAGTTGGACAAACTGTTTTTAAGGGGACGCTAGCGGGTGTCGGAAGCAAACGATAGCAGACCCTGGGCTATTTTTCTGATGGGTCCGACCGCGGCGGGAAAAACCGATCTGGCGGTGACTCTGGGAGAGCGCTTGCCCTGCGACCTGATCAGCGTCGACTCGGCGATGGTCTATCGACAGATGGATATTGGAACGGCAAAGCCCGATGCTGACCTGTTGGCGCGAGCTCCCCACCAGCTGATCGATATTCGCGATCCAGCCCAACCCTATTCCGCCGCCGATTTTTCTGTAGATGCCCTCGCCGCGATGCATCGCAGTGCTGCCGGGGGGCGAATACCGCTGTTGGTAGGAGGGTCGATGCTCTACTACAAAGCGCTACGAGATGGTCTGGCGGAGATGCCGGGAGCGGACGAGACTATTCGTCGGCGCTTGTTAGAGGAGGCTGCCGAACACGGCTGGCTAGCCTTGCACCAGCGTCTAGCGAAGCTGGATCCCGAATCGGCGGCTCGTATTCATCCCAATGACCCCCAGCGATTGCAGCGCGCACTGGAGTTGTGCGAGCTAACGGGTAAGACCATGACAGTGTTGCGCGAGGAGCAGCGTCACCGGCGCTCGGAGTCTTTTCCGTTCAGGTTTCTTTCTCTGGCAGTGGCGCCAACCGAGCGTTCGGTATTGCACGAACGCATAGCGCTGCGCTTTACGCAGATGATCGAGCAGGGGTTTATTGCCGAGGTAGAGCAGCTTTACCAGCGAGGAGACCTGGGTCTTGAGCTTCCCTCAATTCGGTCTGTAGGCTACCGCCAGGTATGGCAATACCTGAGCGGGGAACTAGGGCGCGAAGCGATGGTCGAAAAGGGTATCATTGCAACCCGGCAGCTGGCCAAGCGCCAATACACCTGGTTGCGGGGGTGGGGTGATCTGAAGTGGCTTGACAGTTTATCGCCACAACTGGTGGAGCAAGCCTTGAAAACCTTGCCGACTGACCTCATATAGGTGTTTCGACCTGTTGGAATAATTTTTATAGCGGCAAATCCGTATTGAAGTCTATAATCCGGTGGCATAGGGTAGCGGGTCTTTGAGGTGCTTCAGTGTTGAGCGCCGCCTGTTATCAAACCGTTTGGTCGCATAAGCGACTGTATCCTGACCTAATCAATACCTACCGACTAAGGAGTAGAACAATGTCAAAAGGGCATACCCTACAAGACCCTTACCTGAACGTACTGCGCAAGGAGCGCATTCCCGTTTCCATCTATCTGGTAAACGGCATCAAGCTGCAAGGTCAGGTCGAGTCTTTCGATCAGTTCGTTATTCTACTCAAGAATACCGTTAGCCAAATGGTGTACAAACACGCCATCTCTACCGTGGTGCCTAGTCGCCCGGTGCGCATGCCGGTACCTGCTTCAGAGCAGGGCGAAGCTGACAGCGTCTAAATTGGAGTTCTTCATTGTTTTTTGAACGCCACGAAGGTGGTGAACACGCGATACTGGTTCACCCCGAATTTTCAGAAGACAGTGAGCGAGAGGACCCGCGCGAGTTTGAGGAGTTAGTCAGCTCGGCTGGCGCCCGTGGGGTCGCGTTTATTTCGGTAGCTCGTCAGCAGCCGAGCGCGCGTTTCTTCATCGGGCGTGGCAAGGTAGACGAAATTCGTGATCTGGTGATCGCTCACGAAGCCGATATTGTGATCTTTAATCATGCCCTGAGCCCCTCCCAGGAACGTAACCTGGAGCAGGCGTTTCAGTGTCGGGTGCTGGATCGTACCGGGCTCATCCTGGATATTTTTGCCCAGCGGGCGCGAACCCACGAGGGCAAGCTGCAGGTAGAGCTTGCCCAGCTTCATTATATGAGTACGCGCCTGATTCGCGGCTGGACTCACCTTGAGCGCCAAAAAGGTGGAATCGGCTTGCGCGGGCCGGGTGAAACCCAGCTGGAAACCGATCGGCGACTGTTGCGGGCGCGTATTAAGGCGATTCTCAAGCGTCTGGAAAGGGTGCGCAAGCAGCGCGACCAGGGGCGCCGTTCACGACGTCGGGCACAGATACCCAATGTCTCGTTGGTGGGCTATACCAACGCCGGCAAGTCCACGCTCTTTAATCGCCTTACCGATGCAGATGTTTATGCTGCCGATCAGCTGTTTGCGACCCTGGATCCGACCCTGCGGCGCATTAGTGTTGACGAGTTGGGTCCGGTGGTATTGGCGGATACAGTGGGATTTATTCGTCATTTGCCCCATCGACTGGTGGAGGCGTTCAGGGCCACGCTGGAGGAATCCGCGCAGGCCGACCTGTTGTTGCATGTGGTCGATGCGGCCGATATAGAAAGGGACGACAACATTCACCAGGTTGAACTGGTGCTGAGTGAGATCGGTGCCGGTGAGATACCAGTACTTCAGGTCTACAACAAGATTGATTTGATGGAGGGCGTCGAGCCCTCTATCCAGCGTAATGAAGCTGGGGAGGCGGTGCGGGTTTGGTGCTCTGCGGTCAGCGGTGAAGGGGTCGACCTGTTGTTGCAGGCGATCAGTGAGCGCCTCGGCGAAGATATGGTGCATATGGAATTGCCGCTGGAGCCCTCTCAGGGTCGGCTACGCGCGCGTTTGTATGCATTGGGTGGGGTGGTAACTGAACGCCACGATGAGCAGGGGCAGATGGTTGTTGAGGTGAGAATGCCTCGCCATGATCTGGCGCGGCTAATGAAAGAAGCCGGACTCGATCCGTTGCCGATACCGGAGGATGATTATCTGGACGGGGTTGCAGCGGCCGAAGAGGCTACCTAGAATCGGCGGTAACCAGTAAATACTCAGCGCCGGGCCGGTAGCGTATGCCGCAGGCTCGTTTTATTTTTTTACGTAATTGTTAATGGAGAGAACTATGGCCTGGAATGAACCGGGTGGTAACGGTAAGGATCAAGACCCATGGGGTGGTGGTAATCGAGGTGGAAACCAGGGACCGCCTGACCTCGATGAGGCATTCCGTAAGCTGCAAGAGAAACTGAACGGTATCTTTGGCGGCAAAGGGGGTGGGTCTTCCTCATCCTCCTCTTCGGGTGGCTCTGGCGGCATTCTTGCCGTAGCACTACTGGTTGCGTTTGCGGCCTATGTTTGGAACGCGGTCTATACCGTCGACCAAAAGGAGCGGGCTGTCATACTCCGCTTCGGGGAATACCTCGAGACGGTAGGCCCGGGCTTGCACTTCTATTTTCCACCGATCGATACCAAGTATCAGGAAAATGTAACTGAGTTTCGGACCTATAATTTCCGTAACCAGATGCTGACCGAGGATGAGAACATCGTCGAGGTCTCCATGTCGGTGCAATACAACGTTGCAAATCTTAAGGACTTTGTCCTCAACGTGGAGAACCCTGAGAGCAGCCTTGAGCAGGCCACCCAAAGCGCCTTGCGCCATGTGGTTGGTGGTTCCGAGATGCACCAGGTATTGACCGAGGGTCGGGAAGCCATGGCCGATGAGGTGCGTGAGCGTCTGCAAAGCTACATCGACAACTACGGCTCGGGTATCAATATCGGCAAGATTAACGTTGAAAGTACATCGGCTCCCCGTGAAGTACAGGCAGCATTTGATGATGTTATCCGCGCAAGGGAAGATAAGGAGCGCTCCCAGAACCGGGCGCAATCCTACGCTAACGCTATTGTCCCGGAAGCTCGTGGTGAGGCCCAGCGTCTGCTGGAGGAAGCCGAAGGTTACCGCCAGGAGGTGATTGCGCGAGCAGAGGGTGAGGCGAGCCGCTTCTCTCAGCTGCTTACCGAGTACCGTAAGGCCCCCGAGGTAACACGCCAGCGTATCTATCTCGATACCATGCAAGAGGTGTTGGGCGACAGCAATAAAGTGCTGGTGGATGTGGAGGGAGGCAACAACATGATGTACCTGCCACTCGACAAAATCATGCAGGAACAAACCGGTCTTACCTCCGGTGGCAAGGTCGAGCTGAGTTCGCAGCAGGTGCGTGAATTGGCCAACAAGGTGGCTGAGGATTTGCGTTCACGCAATAACACCACCACTCGTAGCGGGAGGAGCGCACAATGAGCCCGAAGAGCATGTTAGGAGTTATTCTGCTGGCGGCGGTTGTGCTGGTGGGTGCGGAAAGCCTGTTTATAGTTAGCGAGCGTGAGCGCGCTGTGGTGTTGCGATTTGGTGAGTTGATCAAGCCCAACGTCCAGCCCGGCCTGCACCTGAAAGCGCCCTTTATCGACAAGGTGCGTATCTTTGATGGGCGGCTGTTAACCTTGGACTCCGCGCCAGAGCGTTTTCTGACCCAGGAAAAGAAGGCGTTGATTATCGACTCCTTTGTGAAGTGGCGCATCGATAATGTGGAGACGTTTTATACGGCAACCTCCGGTGATATTCGTCGGGCTAATCAGTTGCTGTCCCAGCGGGTAGAATCGCGCCTGCGTAATATCGTCGGTGCCCGGTCGCTGCAAGAGGTCGTATCCGGTGAGCGTGATGAGCTAATGACGGTCATTACCACTAACCTCAACGGAATTGCTCGCCAGGAATTGGGTGTGCAGGTTGTCGATGTTCGAATCAAAGGGATCGACCTTCCTCCCCAGGTGAGTGATTCGGTGTTTGAGCGAATGGCGACCGAGCGGGACAAAGAGGCTCAGGAGATCCGTTCACAAGGTAACGAGCAGGCCGAAGTGATTCGTGCCGATGCCGACCGCCAGAAGCGAGTGCTACTGGCCGAGGCGTACCGTGACGCAGAAAAACTGCGTGGTGATGGTGATGCACAGTCTGCAGCGCTCTACGCTAAGGCCTATAATGCTGACGCGGAGTTCTTCTCCTTCTATCGCAGCATGCAGGCGTATAAGGGAACCTTCAGCAAGCAGGGCGATATTATGGTGCTGGATCCCAATAGCGATTTCTTCCATTACCTTAAGCAGTCTGGCGCCAAATAGGCCCGGTGAGGCGGGAGCGCAGAGAGCGCTTCTGCCTCCCGCAAAGATTGTGTTATTATTGTTCGAACCGGGTTCTGACCCGGTTTTTTTATGACCCCGATTTGAATGGGTGGGTATGGGGATGGAGTTTTGGCACCAGTTGCTGGTGGCGTTCTGCCTGATGTTGGTACTGGAGGGAATCATCCCCTTTCTGTATCCTCGCCGCTGGCGAGTACTGGTTGCCCAGTTGGCGACCACCGATGATCGAACCTTGAGGATTGTTGGGTTGGTTACCATGTTGTGTGGCACCGGCCTGCTTTACCTGGTGAATTGAATGACAGGCGTTAACAAATGACGATAGCTGACCGTTGGCTTTTGCCGGATGGAATCGACGAGGTGTTGCCCGCTGCCGCGCAGCAGATTGAGCGTGTGCGCCGAGAACTGCTTGACCTCTATGCCAGCTGGGGGTACGAGCTGGTGATTCCACCTCATATTGAATACCTCGAATCACTACAGGCGGGGGCCGGGCATGATCTTGACCTGCAAACCTTTAAAGTGGTTGATCAGCTGACCGGCCGCATGATGGGGTTAAGGGCCGACACCACCCCCTCTGTAGCCCGAATCGACGCCCACACCCTGCGGCGCGAGGGGCCTGTACGCCTGTGTTATTGCGGCAGCGTGTTCCATACCAAAGCGGGCGCTTCATCTGCATCGCGTAGCCCGATCCAGCTGGGGGCAGAACTGTATGGCCACGGGGGCTTCGAAAGCGATGTTGAGGTGATGGCGCTGATGCTGACCACCCTGAAACACGCGGGCCAGTGTCATATTAACGTGGATATAGGTCACGCCGGAATTTTTCGTGGCCTGATGCGCGAGTCCGGACTGGACGGCGATCAGCAGGAGTTGCTGTTCGACGCCCTGCAGCGTAAGGCGAATCCCGAAGTGCAAGCCCTGGTGGCCGCCGGGGTGAGCGATCCTGCTATCGCCGAGATGCTGTGCCTGCTGCCGCATCTTAATGGTGATATCTCAATATTAGAGGATGCGAGCAAAAAGCTGTCCGGCGCGCCGGAGGATGTGCGCGCTGCACTGAGTCGGTTGCAACAGATCGCTACCGGTGTGCAGCAACAGTTCCCGGAGGTCTCGCTTTACTTTGACCTGAGTGAACTGAGCGGATACAACTACAACTACCACACAGGGGTCGTCTTTGCGGCCTATTTGCCTGGTAGTGGGCAGTCGATCGCCAAGGGTGGCCGCTACGATGGTATTGGCGCGGCGTTTGGTCGTGCCCGCCCGGCCACCGGTTTTAGTACTGACCTTAAAGTGCTGCTGGGGTTGATGGTTACTGAACCCGCGCCGGCGAACGCAATACTTGCACCGCAGCAGGCCGATGCCGCGTTGGTACAGTCGCTGCGAGCACAGGGTGAGCGGGTTATTTATGAGTTACCAGGACAGTCGCAGGGAGCGGCTGAGTTGGGTTGCAATCGTCGCTTGGTGGAGACCACCGATGATTGGCAGATCGAGCCTGTCGGGCAGTAGTCTCGCCGTCAGATTAATCTAGCGTAGTTAAAGAGAATAGACATGGGTAAAAATGTTGTAGTGCTGGGCACCCAGTGGGGCGATGAGGGCAAGGGTAAGATTGTGGACCTGCTCACCGATCAAGCCGCGGCGGTTGTTCGTTTTCAGGGCGGCCACAATGCGGGTCACACCCTGGTAATCGATGGCGAAAAAACGGTATTGCACCTGATTCCATCGGGTATCCTGCGTGATGGCGTTACCTGTTATATCGGCAACGGTGTCGTGTTGTCTCCGGAAGCACTGCTCAAGGAGATGGCAGAACTGGAGGCGCAGGGTATTCCTGTTGCCCAGCGACTGCGATTGAGTCCGGCTTGCCCACTGATCCTGCCGTTTCATATCGCGCTTGATCAGGCGCGGGAGAAGGCCCGGGGCAATGCCAAGATCGGAACCACCGGTCGTGGTATTGGGCCTGCGTACGAAGACAAAGTCGCCCGCCGTGGTCTGCGTGTTGCCGATCTGGCGCACCCTGAGCGTTTTGCTACCAAGCTGAAAGAGGTGATCGAATATCACAACTTCATGCTCGTTAATTATTATCAGGAAACGGCGATTGACTACCAGGAAGTATTGGATAGTTTCCTCGATATGGGTCGTGTTCTGGCGCCAATGGTTGTCAATGTAGTCGATGAGCTACACCGTCATCGCCGTAATGGTGACAAGATTATGTTTGAGGGCGCCCAAGGCTCGCTACTCGATATTGATCACGGTACCTACGCCTTCGTCACCTCTTCCAACACCACGGCCGGCGGCACCGCGACCGGAAGCGGCGTGGGTCCATTGTACCTTGATTACATTCTGGGGATCACCAAAGCCTATACCACCCGAGTCGGTTCCGGCCCCTTCCCTACCGAACTGGAGTGTGAGGTTGGGCAGCATCTGGCCAAGAAAGGGCACGAATTTGGTGCCACTACGGGCCGGGCCCGCCGCTGTGGCTGGTTTGATGCGGTCGCGTTACGCCATGCGGTACAGGTCAACAGCATCTCCGGTCTTTGCTTGACCAAACTGGATGTTATGGATGGTCTGGATGCAATCCAGGTTTGCGTGGGTTACCGTAATGCGGAGGGTGAAGAGATCTCAGCAAGCCCAGTCGATGCAGAGGATTACGAAGCGCTGCAGCCTATCTACGAGGAGTTACCCGGCTGGAGTGAGTCGACGGTTGGCGCCCAGTCTATTGACGCGCTGCCTGCGGCGGCGCAAGCTTATATCACGCGGATCGCCGAGCTGGTGGGTGCGCCGATTGATATAGTGTCAACCGGCCCTGACCGTAAAGAGACGATCGTGCTGCGCCATCCCTTCGAGGCCTGATGGGCCTGAGTCACTAAGTGAAGAGGGGCGCAAGGCCCCTCTTTTGTTTTTCCCCCTTGAATTTCCCTAATCCCCCCCCGATTCGGCTACTCTATACTGTTTTTAGCCCTGTCCGCTCCATTGGAGAACCCCATGAGCAAGAACTGGAATCGTAAAGACCCCCACGCAGATCGTGAGGCGCGCAACTACGATAACCCGATCCCCAGCCGAGAGTTGATTATGCAGCATCTCGAGCAGCGCGGAGCGCCCGCCAGCCACCCACTATTGTGTAAAGAGCTGGGGTTGGATAAGGAGGAGGAGCGCGAAGCGCTGCAGTTTCGCCTGCGTGCCATGTGCCGTGACGGCCAGCTGGTAAATACCCGTAAAGGCAGTTACGGACTAATGAGCAAGATGGACCTGATTCCCGGGCGGGTACAGGGACATAAAGATGGGTACGGCTTCCTGGTTCCTGACGCCGGTGGTGAAGACCTGTTTTTGAGTCATGGGCAGATGCGACGCCTGTTTGATGGTGATCGAGCGGTGGTGCGAGTTGCCGGTATCGATCGCCGCGGACGTCGTGAAGGCCAACTGGTTGAAGTGTTGGAACACAACACCCATACCCTGGTAGGACGTTATTTCGAGGAGGAGGGCAGTGGCTTCGTGGTGCCGGATAATCCGCGTTTGGGGCACGAGGTGCAAATCGTCAACTCCTCCCTCAAGGTGCGTCAGGGGCAATTTGTATCGGTGGAACTCACCGCGCAGCCCGGCAAGCATACCCCGCCTAAAGGCATCGTGAAGGAGGTGTTGGGTGATCATATGGCGCCGGGAATGGAGATCGATGTCGCGGTGCGTTCGCACCAGCTTCCCCACGCCTGGCCGGATGAGGTGCTGGCGCAGATAAAAGCCTTCAATGAAAAGGTCGACGAGTCCGACAAGCAGGCTCGGGTCGACCTGCGTCAGCTTCCCCTGGTAACGATCGACGGCGAAGATGCGCGGGATTTCGACGATGCGGTGTATTGCGAGGCCAAGCGTGGAGGCGGGTGGCGGCTCTATGTCGCGATTGCCGATGTTTCTCATTATGTGCAGGTCAATACCGCCCTGGACGAAGAAGCGCTCAATCGCGCGACGTCGGTCTATTTTCCCGGTCAAGTTATCCCGATGCTGCCGGAGGTGCTTTCCAACGGACTCTGCTCGCTGAATCCGCTGGTCGATCGCCTCGCGATGGTGTGTGAAATGACCGTGAGTGCGTCGGGAAAACTGAGCAGCTATCGGTTTTACGAAGCGGTGATCTGCTCTCACGCTCGCCTCACCTACACCCAGGTAGGCTGTGTGCTGGAAACCCCGACTTCTCGTGAGGGGAAACAGCTCGGCAAAGAGCTAAAGCACCTGATGCCCCATCTGCACGATCTGTTTGCCCTGTACAAGGCGTTGCGTGGGAGTCGCGAGCAGCGAGGAGCGATCGACTTTGAAACCGTCGAGACGCGTATTTTATTCGGTGAGGAGCGCAAGATTGAGCGTATCGTGCCGACCGTGCGTAACGTCGCCCACAAGCTGATTGAAGAGTGCATGCTATGCGCTAACGTCGCGACTGCACGCTTCTTGGAAAAGCTCGATCTCCCCGCCCTGTACCGTGTGCATCCGGGCCCTAAAAAAGAGAAGTTGGAAAACCTGCACAAGTTTCTTGGAGAGCTGGGATTAAGTTTACCCGGGAGAGATAAACCCCTGCCGGGTGACTACCAGCAGTTGCTGGAACAGGCGAAGGATCGTCCCGACGCGCATATGATCCAGTCGATGATGTTGCGCTCATTGGGGCAGGCAACCTATACCCCGGACAACGATGGACACTTTGGTTTGGCCTATCCTGCCTACGCCCATTTCACCTCCCCTATTCGTCGTTACCCTGACCTGTTGGTACACCGTGCAATTCGTTACATGATTCGCTCCAGCGCCCAGGGAGCAACCGCCAGCGGAGAGCGGCGGGCCAACGTGTTTGCGCGCATTAAAGATGCCATCCAGCCGCGGGGAGAGCGCGCGGTTGTGGGGCGGGTCAAGGGTGCCCAGCTTATGGGTAAACAGGATATCTACCCCTATGATCTGCCTCGGATGCTGGCGTTGGGCGAGCACTGTTCGATGGCGGAGCGTCGTGCCGATGAAGCGGTGCGCGATGTTGAGGCCTGGCTCAAATGTGAATATATGCAGAGTCATATCGGGGAGACCTACCCGGGCGTCATAACCGCGGTCACAGGCTTTGGACTCTTTGTAGAGCTGCAGGATATTTTTGTCGAAGGGTTGATTCATGTGACCGGCCTGAGCAACGATTATTATCATTTTGATCCGGCTCACCAGCGTCTGCAGGGAGAGCGTAGCGGGGTTACCTATCGTCTCGGGGACGAGCTGATGGTAACGGTGGTGCGTGTTAACCTGGATGAGAAAAAGATCGACTTCGAGCTGGCCGGTGCCAAGCCTCCCAAGCGCGCCAAGGCCTCCTCGAAGGGAGGGCGGGGTGATCGAGGTGCCAAAGCTGGTGCCCGTGGCGGCGCAAAGAGGGGCGGAACTGGACGTAAATCCGGTGCAGCGAGTAAAAAAGCCGCCGAGTCAGGGAAAAGCGATAAAAAAGCGCCTGTAAAAAGCAGGAAGCGTCGCTCTGCCCGCGGCAAGCCGGCGCGTTAACTGGTCGGTTACTGAATCTATCGCGGTACCCGGGCACCTTTTCCGGGGGCTGCTTTCACAGGAGAACGAGTCGTAGTGAGTAGCGAAATCAGTTTCGGAGTCCATGCGGTTGCCTCCATGCTCGACAATCATCCCGAGCAGGTGCAGGAGCTGATCCTGCAGCGCGGCAAGAGCGGTGAGCGTATCAACGAGCTGTTGCACAGCGCAGAAATCAACGGCATTCGTGTCAGCTATAAAGACAAGCGCTGGATGGATGAGCGTCTCAATGGTGTCCACCAGGGGGTTGCTGCTAAAGTGGCGATGCTGCAAGCGGGCAACGAAACCCGGCTGGAACAGGTCTTGGATGCCCTGGAGGTACCGCCACTGCTGTTGATCCTCGACGGCGTCACCGACCCCCATAATCTTGGCGCGTGCCTGCGCAGCGCAGATGCGGCGGGAGTGCACGCGGTCATAGCACCCAAGGATCGCTCGGCGCCACTGAATGCGACCGTGCGCAAGGTGTCCTGTGGCGCGGCCGAGGTGATTCCCTATATTGAAGTGACCAATCTTGCTCGTACCATGAGGGCATTGCAGCAGCGCGGTGTCTGGATTACCGGCACCGCAGGCGAGGCGACGGAGTCCCTGTTTGATCTGGATATGACCGGCGCCCTGGCGTTGGTCATGGGCGCCGAGGGTAAGGGTATGCGTCGGTTGACCCGAGAGCACTGTGACCGCCTGGCCTATCTGCCGATGTCGGGTGAGGTGAGTAGTTTGAATGTATCGGTTGCCACCGGGGTTTGCCTGTTTGAAGCGGTACGCCAGCGCTGGCCAGCGCTGGCTAATGGAGGTGAGTGATGCGTGCGGTAATAGTTGATGAGGGGACCCTGGCGAGCGGTGATCTTGATCTGTCGGCTTTGCTGTCGATCGATGCCGATTGGCAGCGCCACGATTACACCCGTCCAGAACAGCTCGCAGAACGTATTGCGGGTGCCGAGGTTGTGCTCACCAATAAGGTGGTAATCGGCAGAGAGCTGATAAAGAGCAATCCCCAGCTGCAGTATATCGGGGTGTTGGCAACGGGCACGAATAATATCGATCTTCAGGCCGCTGAAGAGTGCGGGGTCGCGGTCACCAATGTGACGGGATATGGTGCCCCCAGTGTGGTGCAACACTGTTGGTCGTTGATCTTGTCGCTGGCTACCCGCCAAGGTTCCTATCACCGCGATATCAGGGCGGGGCGCTGGGCGGCCAGCGAAGCGTTCTGCCTGCTGGATTACCCCATCATGGAACTGGCGGGTAAGACCCTGCTGTTGATCGGGTACGGGGAGTTGGGGCAGGGTGTGGCGCGCATAGCCAAGGCTTTTGGTATGTCGGTGGTGGTGGCCAATACTCCCGGTTCCCCTAATCAGCGAGCGGACCGGCCCGAGCTGGAGCCAGCGTTGGCCGAGGCGGATATCGTCAGTTTGCACTGCCCCTTGACCGAGCACACGCGGCACCTGCTCGATGAGCGCCGGCTGGGGTTGCTGAAACCCTCGGCGCTGCTGATTAACACCGCTCGTGGTGGGCTGGTGGATGAGGCGGCGCTGGCCGCGGCGCTGCGGGCGGGTCAGCTGGGCGGTGCCGGTTTTGATGTCCTCAGTACGGAACCTCCCAAGGGTGGGAATCCGTTGCTGGCTGAGGATATCCCCAATTTGATCCTGACTCCTCATAGTGCCTGGGGCAGTCGTGAGGCTCGCCAGCGGCTGGTGATGATCGCAGCCGATAATCTCAACGCCTTCCTTGCCGGCGACTCCCGCAATCGCCTGATCTGACCTGCTTTGCGAAATCCCCTTCGAGCCCCGTAAGTTGGGCGCTTGAGGGGGATTTCAGGGTTGCATGTTGGTTGTCAAGTCACTAGAATGCGCGGTTCCTTGAAAGGAATCCAGAGAGACTGCAGTTTGAGGCGCCGCGTTGCGGGACCTCTTCTCTGGACGCTCTCTGTTTTTCTCCTTGCCTTACCGACGGGATGGTCCCGCATCGGGAGGCTGTAACCCGTAAGGAGCAATTATGCGTCATTATGAAATTGTATTTCTGGTGCACCCGGACCAAAGCGAGCAGGTTAGCGCTATGGTCGAGCGTTACACCAAGCTGATCGAAGAGGACAGCGGCAAAATCCACCGTCTGGAGGATTGGGGTCGTCGTCAACTTGCTTACCCTATCAACAAAATCCACAAAGCCCATTATGTACTCATGAACGTTGAGTGCAGCAATGAAGCCCTGGACGAGTTGAACAGCACCTTCCGCTTTAACGATGCCGTTATTCGTAGCATGGTTATCCGTCGCAATGCTGCCGTCACCGAGCCATCCGATATTGTTAAGGCTGAAGAGAGCCGTAACGAGCGTCGTGACAACCGTGATGATCGTCGCGACAGCCGTGAAAAGCCTGCAGAACCAAAGGCTGAAGCGCCTGCGGAAACTCCTGCGGCTGCAGAGACTACAAGCGAAGCCTGATCGGTTCTACCGATTATCCAACGAATATTGAGTTAAAGATAAGGAGACGCTGCTATGGCACGTTTTTTCCGTCGTAGAAAGTTCTGTCGTTTTACCGCTGAAGGTACCGTCGAGATCGATTACAAGGATCTCGCTACCCTGAAGGCTTATGTGTCTGAAACCGGCAAGATCGTACCCAGCCGTATTACTGGCACCAAGGCCAAGTACCAGCGTCAGCTGGCTACTGCGATCAAGCGCGCGCGCTACGTTGCGCTGCTGCCTTACACCGACGCCCACGAATAAGCGGGACGTCCGGGGATTAATTGATAGATGCGTAGTCTCGCTGAACTGATCATGAAAGGGCGCCTTCCGGCTTGTGCGATTGCACTGGTCGCGGCAGCAGTGCCGATGTTTTTCTGGTTGAGTTCGGCCGTAGTGGCTTTGGTGCTGCTGCGTCGAGGCTGGAATAGCGGGCTGGAGGTGTTGATTGCGGCACTGATTCCGGCGGGCTACTGGGCGTTGCAGGGGAATCCTGCAGCATTGCTCGCGATCAGCGCGGGAGCGGTATTGGCAGCGTTGCTGCGAGTTACCGTATCCTGGCGTCAAACCCTGCTGCTGGCCCTGATTGTGGGTGCGGTGCAGGCGCTGATGGTGCAGTCACTGATGCCCGAAACCATCGCCGAGTTGAGCAAGCTGGCCCACGAAATTGTGGCGCAACAGTTGTCAGCTGCGGGTGACAGCGCTGCGCTGGGTGATCTGCTTGATCGCTTGCAACAGCTGTTACCCTTCGTGATGGTGGGGGTGATCGCCTGGGCTTATCTGCTGTTTGCGGTGGCGTCGGTGGCGCTGGCGCGGTACTGGCAGTCGCTGCTCTACAATCCCGGTGGCTTTCAGCAGGAGTTTTACCAGTTACGCATACCCGCCTTGTGGGGGGTAGTGTTACTGGGGATGATCCTGATGGGGGCACAGTTATCGCCGTTAATGGCAACCATGATACCGATCGCTTCGGTACCGTTGTTTGTTGCTGGACTGGCGTTAATGCACGGGCAGATTGCGATGCGAAAGATGTCTCGGGTGTGGGTCTACGGACTCTACCTGATGTTATTTATAGCGACGCAGATCATCTATCCCCTGGTTGTACTGATGGCGTTTTTGGACAGTTTGTTTGACTTTCGGGGTCGTGCGGCCAAACCGCAAACCTGAGTCAGGCAACGACTTGACATAGATTAGAGGTAAACGAGATGGAAATTATTCTGCTCGAGAGAATTTCAAACCTGGGTGACCTGGGTGACAAGGTAAACGTAAAGTCTGGCTACGGCCGTAACTTTCTGATCCCTTTTGGCAAGGCGGTTCCTGCGACTGCTGCTAACGTGGCTGAGTTTGAAGCCCGTCGTGCCGAGCTGGAGAAGATTGCTGCCGAGAAGCGTGCCGCAGCTGATGCGCGCGCTGAAAAGCTGAATGGATTGGAGTTGGCCATCAGTGCCAAGGCCGGAGACGAGGGCAAGCTGTTTGGCTCCATCGGTACTCGCGACCTGGCTGATGCAATCATCGCTGCGGGTGTGGAAGTGGATAAGACTGAAATTCGCCTGCCAGAAGGCGTTATTCGCCAGCTGGGCGAGTTCGATGTCGACGTTCAGCTGCACAGCGACGTGACCGCTACCGTTAAGGTAATTGTCACTGCCGTCTAAGGTTAGCGCTGCTAATCTGGAAGCACCTCCGCGCCTTTGGGCGGGAGGTGCTTTTTTGTATGCGCTTGCTATGCAAGAATAGCATCTCCCCATACAGGTACAGTGATTGTGAACGAGAGTGTGCCCCAACAGTTCCCCGGCTTTGACGAGCAGGTTGTTTCCCTTAAAACTCCGCCCCACTCGGTAGAGGCGGAGCAGTCGGTTTTGGGTGGGCTGTTGCTGGATAACAGTGCGTGGGAGGCGGTATCCGACCGGTTGGTGGAGAGGGACTTTTATAACCCTTCCCATCGCATCCTCTTTCGCATGATCGCGGAGTTGGTAGGTCAGAGTGCACCCTTTGACCCCCTGACCCTGTCGGAACGCCTGGACAGCCATGGCGAGCTGGACCGCATTGGTGGATTGGCCTACCTCACCGAGTTGGTACAAAACACCCCCAGTATCTCCAATATCCGCGCCTACGCCGAAATCATCTATGAGCGCTCGGTGATGCGCAAACTGATCAAGGCGAGCACCCAGATCGCGGATCGGGCGTATAATCCGGAGGGGCGCGACAGCGCCGCGTTACTCGATGAGGCCGAGCGTGAAGTGTTCCAGATCGCCGAATCCCGACCCAAGAGTGGGGGGCCGGTGGAGGTGAAGGAGCTGCTGGGCAAGGCCATAGACCGCATTGATCATCTTTTTAATACCGGCGGCGGACTTACAGGTCTCACCACCGGCTTCACCGACCTCGATGAGATGACATCGGGACTGCAGCCCTCCGATCTGGTGATTGTGGCGGGCCGTCCCTCGATGGGTAAGACCACCTTTGCCATGAACCTGGTGGAGAATGCGCTGCTTAACAGCGACAAGACCATGCTGGTGTTCAGTCTGGAGATGCCCGCCGACCAGTTGGTCGCGCGTATGCTCTCCTCCCTGGGGCGCATTGATGCGACCCGTATGCGTGCCGGAGCCCTGGAAGATGAGGATTGGCCGAAGTTGACCTCGGCCGTGTCCTCGTTGAATGATAAAAAACTGCTGATCGACGACACCGCGGGCATTAGCCCTTCGGAGATGCGATCCCGCGCCCGGCGAGTGGTACGCGAGCATGGCGAGTTGGGTCTGATTATGATCGACTACCTGCAGTTGATGCAGATTCCCGGGGGCGGAGAAAACCGCACCAACGAGATCTCCGAGATATCGCGCTCGCTGAAAGCCCTGGCCAAGGAGTTCGAGGTGCCGGTGGTGGCGCTGTCGCAGCTCAACCGCTCCCTCGAAAACAGACCCAACAAGCGTCCGGTCAACTCGGACCTGCGTGAATCGGGCGCCATCGAGCAGGATGCCGATGTGATCATGTTCGTTTACCGCGATGAGGTGTATAACCCGGATACCGAGTATAAGGGGGTCGCTGAAATCATTATCGGAAAGCAGCGTAACGGCCCTATTGGTACCGCACGCATGGCCTTTATCGGCAAGTTCACCCGCTTCGAAAATCTTGCGCCCGGCGCTTACTCAGGGTACGACTTCGAGTAATCAGTGGCTCCAGTCATCCGGCTTGGCGAATATCCACAGTTGGGGGCGGCGGTCATGGGGGGCAGCGAGCAAGGCTTTGTTGTTATTGTCGGTGATCAGGTAGATGCGCGTTTCATCGGCGGCAATTCCTTCTGCAACCCCGAATTCACTGCGATAACTCCGGGCGGGGGATAGCTCGGTATCGGCGTAGCTCCAGCAGCGCTGCTGCTGAAAACCGCTATCGCGTCGGCAGATACGAAACAGGTTGCGCTCGAGGGTATAGAGCCAGGGAGATTCGTACCAGAGGCCGGAGAAATCGGGGTTACGATCGGCGATCGGAGGCAACGGCGGCAGCGGTGTTTGCTGTCGCTGCAGTGTCCATCTATCTCCATCGGGCACCAAAAGCAGTAGGCCTCGGGCATCGCGTTCCGCTGCGAGCAGCACTCCCTCCTCATGCAGCGCTATCCCCTCCAGACCGGCGTTGGTATGACGCAGCATCCCGCCGACGCTCAGTTGAGGGAACTTTAGCCAGCGGGTCTCGTTGCGCGAGCTGAGCAGCACATCGCTAAGTTGTTCGCTGAGCAGGTAAAGCGTCTCCCCCTGGCAGGCGAGCCCCTCCCAATCCAGGCGCCGACCACTGAATAATGAGATCGCCCAGCCCCACACTCCCTGATCGCTGGAGGGCGGTGCCTGTATGGATCGCCAATCCATCGCATGGGCCAGGCCGCGCTCGGTTTCAAGCTGCAAGCGGTAGAGCTGATTGTTATGACGGTCAGAAATCGTCAACAGCTCACCGTCGCAGAACGCAAGCCCGGAGAGTTGCAAGTTGGCCTCGCGGGATTCGATTGTAAGGCTGTGCAGCAACTGGAGTGGCCTAGCCTCGGACGCGGTGGCCAACAGGCTGAGCAGTAGTGCTGCCCACCGCACGTCAGCGTAGCCAGTGGTCGAACAGTTTATCCAGTTGCGGTGGCTTGAGCGGCAGGGGCAGCAGCCCGTTGATCTGCACCAGGCGCAACTGCTGGTCGAAATCAGGATCACTCTGTTCGCTCATGGCGATCAGGGGCACTGCGCCAAGCCCCTGGGCCTCCTGCCAGCGACGGATACGCTGGGCCACCTCAAAGCCATCGTGCACGCGGCTGGAGCAATCAATCAGCACCAGCCGGTAATCGCCACTGCGAAGCGTATCGAGCGCCTGGTTGGCCGTGACGGCAATGCTGGTTGAAATCTGGCGGGTCTGGGCCAGTTGCTGGATCTCTTGCCCGCGATTGGCATCCTGGGTCACGATGAGCAGAGACTCTGATCCTCCGTCGCTTGTCACTTTTGCCGGCAAGTGATTTTTTAGCTCTTCTGCCAGCGTGGTGCGCAGCATATAGTTGGCCACCGGTTTGGTGAGTATGCGTTGAATGCCGGCATTGCGCGACGCCACACGATTGGGTGTATTACTGATGCCCGTGAGCATAATAATAACCAGCTCCCCCAGGGAGGAGTCTTCGTTAATCTTGGCGGCCAACTCCATCCCGGTCATGCCCGGCATGTTGTGGTCAAGGATGACCAGGTCAAAGGGGGTGTTGAGGTGGTTCTTTGTGCGCAGCAGCGCCAACGCCTCCTTGCCATCCGGGCAAGGGCTGACCTCCATCCCCAGTGCCAGGCACTGTTGTGTAAGCACTTTTAGACAGGTGTCGTTGTCGTCGACGACCAGTGCGCGGATGCCGGAAAAATTAAATACTTCCGTTTCCGCTGCCCCGTCCTGATTAGGTATAAATGGCAGTGTGAACCAATAGCGACTGCCCGCACCCGGGTTGGATTCGATTCCCAGCGTGCCCCCCATCTGGTTCACGACATGACGCGATACCAGCAGCCCTAGCGAATATTCGGTTGAGTTTCCATCCAGAAAGTTGTGGGTGTCGATACGGGTATTAAGCAAAAACGAGCGCTCGGCAGCGCTAATGCCATTGCTGCTGTCCTTAACGGTAAACAGAATTCTGGGGCCGCTGGATGATGGATCAAGGGTCACTGAAAGCAATATTTCACCCTGATCCGTGGTGCGAAAGGACTGCGCCAGCATCGCTAGCAGCACATGTTTCAGGCGCACGGGATCACCACTGAGGGTGTCGGGTATGCCCAACTGTACATAACTGATCAACTCGATATCGCGCTGCTCGGCGGTGACCTTATAAAGATCAAGACAGGACTCAACTAATCCATGTAGCTCAAACCGAACGTCGCTCAGGATCATTTTCCCGGTTTCTAGTTTGCTGATGTCCTGCACTTCATTGAGCAAATTTAACAGATCATTTCCCGAGTTATGAATAGTGCTGACATAATCTTTTTGCTTGGGAGTAAGGCTGCTTTCCAGCAGTAGTTCACTCATCCCGAGAATGCCGTTCATAGGGCTGCGCAGGTTGTGGCTGATTTTTGACAGCAACTCACTCTTGGCGATGGCTGCTGAAGAGCGTATCCGTTCCTGCTGGGCGGTTGCCGTTTCCTGTCGACGCTTGAGTCGGTGAAGGTTGGTGAATGCCCAGGACTCGCCTACCACCGTTAGGCTGGCTATGCTGATAATTGCCCAGTGCAGCGTCTGAGGATGGATGGTAAGCATGCCAAGGGTGGCCAAAAAGCTTACCAGCGCCGCGATGGCAAAAGGAGTTTGCGCGATGAACAAGCCTGAAGCGCAGGGATAATCTTGCCGGATATAGTAAACCGTACTGATAAATATCGCGATGGCAGACAGCGTGGCCATCAGTATGGGGACGCTTACCGGAAGCCGGTCACCCAGCACCGCGGCCAATGGCAGGGTCACGAGGGGCATAATGACCAGGCACCTGAGACCCTGGTCGATCAGGGTTTGAGTGTTGCCGGTATCAAAAAAGCGTCGTATCAGCTGTGAGCCGATTGCGGTGCCCATCAGCAGACTGAAGATGTAGGTCTGCTGTTGTAATCCGGGCCACTGTGGAACCAGCTCCGCAATGAGACCTTGCCAGCTAGCCTGAAATAGCAGCCCGCAGAGCATAAACGCAGCCAGATAGAGAAAGCTACGATCACGAAAACCCAGCCAGGTAAGCAGGTTGTAGAACAGAACCGCAAGGAATAGCCCGAACAGTATTCCGCTGGTCCAGTGTGTGGCGTGCTCGTGGCCGATCAGCTGGTCCGCAGAAGCAAGGCCCAGGCTAATATTAAGCGGTCTTGCGGATGTCAGCCGCAGATAAAATTCCTGGGGTTCGCCACTGACCTGTAACGGGAAAATAAAGTCCCGCGTATCGACGGCGCGAGTCGAATAGGGTTGGTCGGCACCGGTGCGAGTTTGTACCCAGCCATTTACGCTGGACTGATACAACTGGATGTCACTAATGTTCGGCGGAGTGACCATCAGGAAGGGGTCCTGACTGCCTGCGCTCGAGGTGAGTCGAATGCGAATCCAAACCGCAGCATCGGTTGAGCCCAATTGCAGGAACTCCTGCCGGGATGGGGCAAAGCGGTTTACATAGTATTGTGACAGTACTTCGTCGATGGAGAGATTTCCACTCTCGTCGAGATAGATATCTACGCTACCGGTGAGATTGAAATGGTAGCTGCCGGCGGGCAATTGTATGTCGGCGGTAGCGGGCAGGGCCAGGAGCGTAACAAACAGCAGGAAACCGCCGACTATCAGTCTATGAAGGGTGCTCACCTGTGGTTTTGACCGAGCCACGGCCTACCTCCCTGTTATTGAACCCTGATTATATCCAAATCCGGGGGGCTGTCTAAGGGTGCGGGCGACCACCGGTCGGCCAGCACCCACAACCTGGTCTACTCTTGCTCGCGAGCAATGGCACGCCACGCGATGTCATTGCGTCGGTAGCATCCCTCCCAGCTCACATTGTCTGCCAGCTGGTATGCGGCCTGTTGTGCCGAGCTAACGCTCTCGCCGAGGGCGGTGGCGCACAGCACGCGCCCGCCGTTGGTGACAACTTCACCCGCCTGACTGAGTGACGTGCCAGCGTGAAATACCTTACCGTTGTCACTCACCGCCGTGTCGAGGCCTGCGATAATGGCACCTTTAGCATAATCGGCCGGATAGCCCCCTGCTGCCAGCACGACGCCGACGCTGGCGCGCGGATCCCAGACAGCGTTGACCTGGTCGAGACGCTTTTCCAGTGCGGCTTCGCAAAGCTCTACCAGGCTGGAGTTAAGCCGTAACATGATCGGCTGAGTCTCGGGGTCGCCAAAGCGGCAGTTATACTCGATCACCTTGGGGATACCCTGGGCGTCGATCATCAGGCCGGCGTATAGGAACCCGGTGTATTCGTTGCCCTCTGCTGCCATGCCACGCACAGTAGGAAGGATCACCTCATCCATGACCCGCTGGTGTATCTCGGGGGTCACCACCGGAGCGGGTGAATACGCGCCCATGCCGCCGGTGTTGGGGCCCGTATCGCCCTCTCCGATGCGTTTATGATCTTGGCTGGTAGCCATGGGTAACACGTTGGTGCCGTCGACCATTACGATAAAACTGGCCTCCTCACCATCGAGAAACTCTTCGATGACCACGCGATAGCCCGCGTCGCCAAAGGCGTTGCCCGACAGCATGTCGCGCACGGCGTCTTCAGCTTGCGACAGGGTTTCTGCCACGATCACGCCCTTGCCCGCAGCCAGACCGTCGGCCTTGACGACGATGGGGGCGCCCATCTTGCGCAGATACTCGAGGGCGGGCTCAACGTCGGTAAAGTTCTGGTAGGCGGCGGTGGGAATTTGATGGCGAGCCAGAAAATCCTTGGTGAACGCCTTGGATCCCTCCAGCTGTGCGGCCCCCTGACTGGGGCCGAAGCACGCCAGGTTACGGCCCTCAAAATAATCGACAATACCGTCAACCAACGGGACTTCGGGGCCGACGATGGTCAGGCTGACACCATTTTGCTCGGCAAAATCAGCCAACTCCTGCTGCGCATCAACCCCAATATCGACATTGCTGAGCCCGGGCTCGTTCGCTGTACCCGCATTACCGGGGGCAACGTATACCTGTTCCACTCGAGGATCTTGCGCCGATTTCCACGCCAACGCGTGCTCGCGACCGCCGCTACCAATTACCAGTATCTTCATTGCAGGTGCTCCTAGTGGCGGAAGTGGCGCATGCCGGTAAAGACCATGGCCATGCCGGCTTCGTTCGCCGCATCGATCACTTCCTGGTCTCGCATTGAGCCGCCGGGCTGAACCACAGCGCTGATGCCAGCTTTGGCTGCGGCATCAATCCCATCGCGAAAGGGGAAAAAAGCATCGGATGCCATAACGGACCCTTTCACTTCGAGGTTTTCGTCGGCGGCCTTGATGCCTGCGATGCGCGCACTATAAACGCGGCTCATCTGGCCGGCGCCTACACCGATGGTCTGGCCGTTGCGGGCGTACACAATAGCGTTGGATTTGACGTACTTTGCCACGCGCCAGGCGAACAGCAGGTCACCGAGTTCAGCCGCTGTGGGCTGACGTTCCGTAACGACCTTGAGGTCGCTCGCTGTAATATTGCCAAGGTCGATATCCTGCACCAAAAGGCCACCGTTAACACGTTTGTAATCGAAGCCGGCGATGCGCTCGAGGGGCCACTGGCCGCAGGCGAGCAGGCGAACGTTTTGCTTTTGCGACAAGACTTTTGCGGCCTCGGCGCTAACGCTCGGGGCAATAATGACCTCGACAAACTGGCGCTCGATAATCGCCTGGGCGGTATCGGCGTTGAGTTCGCGGTTAAAGGCGATAATGCCACCAAAAGCCGAGGTGGGGTCGGTCTGGTAGGCAAGTAGATAGGCTTCCAGCGCGTCGCTGCCAACGGCTACGCCGCAGGGGTTGGCGTGCTTGACGATCACGCAGGCGGCTTCTTCGAAGGATTTTACGCACTCCAGCGCGGCGTCGGTATCGGCGACGTTATTGAAAGAGAGCGCCTTGCCCTGCAGTTGACGTGCGGTAGCAACGCTGGCCTCAGCAGGGCTCTTCTCAACGTAAAATGCTGCCCGCTGGTGGGGGTTTTCGCCGTAGCGCATATCTTGCGCCTTGACCAACTGGGTATTAAAGGTGCGCGGAAAGGCCTCGGCGGCGTCCCCCTGGGTCAAACGGCCCAGGTAGTTGGCGATGGCGCCGTCGTAGGCGGCGGTGTGTTCAAATGCCTTAACCGCGAGATCAAAGCGGGTCGCCTGCCCCAGGCTGCCACTATTTTGCTCCAGCTCATCGAGAATGGAGCCGTAGTCGCTGCTGTTGACCACAATCGAAACGTAGCGGTGATTCTTGGCGGTAGCGCGAACCATGGTCGGGCCACCGATATCGATATTTTCAATGGCCATCGGCAGGTCGCAATCGTCACGGGCGATGGTTTGTTCGAAGGGATAGAGATTGACCACGACCATATCAATGGGCTGAATTCCGTGGGCGGCCATTACCTCATCATCCTGACCGCGTCGAGCGAGAATACCACCGTGAATTTTGGGGTGCAGTGTTTTCACACGACCGTCCATCATCTCCGGGAATCCGGTGTAATCGGACACTTCCACTGCAGGGATGCCGCTGTCGGTCAGGAGGCGAAAGGTGCCGCCGGTGGACAAAATCTCGATGCCCTGTTGGTGGAGGGCCTGGGCAAATTCGACGATGCCCGTCTTGTCAGAAACACTGATCAGCGCTCTGCGAACAGGTAGGGTTTGTTGGTCAGCCATAGTCATAGGTTCGATTGGAAGTTGATGAAAGGGGGTCTGATAATGCAAAAAGGCGGATTGAAACCAATCCGCCTTTTTAATCTGTGTTTACAGCAAGCCGTACTGCTTTAGCTTCTTGCGCAGGGTGCCCCGATTAAGCCCCAACAGTATCGACGCCTTGGTCTGGTTGCCCTTAACGTGGGTCATGACGACCTCCAGCAGCGGAGCTTCTACCTCCGACAGAACCATCTGGTAGACGTCGGTAACCGACTGTCCCTCAAGGTGAGAGAAGTAGTTGCTGAGCGCATTTTGGACGCAGTCGCGCAGGGTTTCTCCCTTTTCGATTTGTTGAGTCAGATGTTGACGCAGGTCTACATTCGCTGCTGTCATTTCGTTAGGAGCTAGTTCGGGTGCAGTCATGCCGCAATTTCCTCATTGTTAATTAGGCGTTCACAGAATTGCTGAACGCTTTCGCGCTGAGCCTGTGCACTTTCGAGTCGGACAAAGTCCCGTCGAAAAGAGCTACCGCCCGGCTGCGTATTGGTGTACCAAGCGACATGCTTGCGCGCGATCCGTACGCCCAGATATTCGCCATAGAAGGCGTGAATACTTCCCAGATGCTCGAGAAGTATTGACTGGAACTCTCGCAGGTCGATGGTGCCCAGGGTGGTGCCGGTGCGAAGGTGATGGTTGATCTCGCGGAAAATCCAGGGCCGGCCATGGGCTCCGCGACCGATCATCACACCATCGGCACCGGTGTAGTCGATAACAGCCTTGGCGTCGCCGGGGCTGTTGATGTCTCCATTAGCGATCACAGGGATACTGACCGCTTGTTTGATGTGGGCGATGGTGTCGTACTCGACGGCCCCCTTATAGGCGCAAGCGCGGGTTCTACCGTGCACCGCGATGGCCCTGATGCCGCAGTCCTCCGCGATTCGAGCAATGCTGACGCCGTTGCGATTTTCTGGATTCCAACCGGTGCGAATCTTGACCGTGACCGGAACTTCAACGGCATCCACTACCGATTGCAGTATCTCTCGTACCAAAGGTTCATCGCGCAGCAGTGCGGAGCCTGCGGCCTTGTTGCATACTTTTTTGGCCGGGCAGCCCATATTGATATCGACGATCTGCGCACCCAGGCGCACGCTCTCGATGGCGGCCTGGGCCATCATTTGCGGATCGTTGCCGGCAATCTGTATTGACCGCGGCTCGCTCTCACCCGTGTGGTTAAGGCGCTGGCGGGATTTGCGGGTATTCCACAGTCTTTGATCGCAGGTGACCATCTCGGACACCACCAGTCCGGCACCAAGACGGCGGCACAGCAGCCGGAACGGCTGGTCCGTCACCCCTGCCATCGGGGCTAACACTACCGGGTTGTCTATCTGGTATGGACCTATTTCAAACACAATACAGTCGCCGCATGCTCAGTAATGGGTACGTTTTTGGGGTCGGCGACGGATCAGCGCAAAGGGGGGGCTGGTTAAAAATGAACCTGTCGCACAGGGGGCGGTATCATACTCTGTTGGCGGCAGGCGATAAAGAGGAAAATGGCCGAATTTCCAAGCGTTTGGCGAAAAAATGTACAGCGCGGACGAGCCGCTAATTGGGGCCTAAATCAGGGTGCTGGATAGAAGGCGAGACGGTAGTTAACCGCCTTTTGGCCGGGGTCAACGATCTCCAGTGCCAGGTGAATCGGCGTGCGGCTGGGCATCTCCCGGGCACCGGCGAGCTCCCCGGCGAGGTACTCTGCGGGAGTAAACCGGCGTGAGGCCACAGGCTGCCCCGTCAAGTCAGAAAAACTGAGCTGGATCGCGGGGAAGGGTTGGCTGTAATTTGCGAGGTTGCTGATGATGGCGTCCACCACCAGCGCGTTTTCGAACTTCGGATGGCTCCGCACTACCAGGTTGGTACCACGGATAGCCGCGATGTTGATCTTGTCCGGCAAGGCACACCCAAACCGCTCGCAGGCTACCTGATAATAGGGGCGCAGTGTATCCAGTCGGGCCAATTGATTCCGATCATACCAGGCATACTGCAGCGCCAGTGCGGCCGCAGCCAGCAGGCAGGCCATTGTGGTGAGCACGGTTTTCCAGCGCGCGGGCCTATCCGGCAGGTGCAGGTTGAGTGGCTCATCGTTAAGGGCGTGAAGTGCTCGCTTGTCGGCGCGCAATCCGCCCATCTCATTCTGATCCGGTGCCTTTTTGTTTTCTGCGGCTTCGAGTTTGTTGATCTCGTCAAACGTTGACAGGTCGGTATCTGAAAAATCCGGTTCACCGTCGAGACCCCATTCATTACTTTCCGCGAGGGGTTTTTGTTTCGGCGGGGCTGCAGGTGCTGGTGGGGGCGCTTTCTGCTCCTTCTCCAGCTCCTCAAGCATATCCATTGCCCAGCTTTCATCGGCGGCCTCATGTCCGACGTGGTCCCTGTCACCGGTATAGGTGCCGGTTTGCTCAGGACTCCATGCCTCCAGATTCGTGAAGTCATCGCTGAGTTCAAACTCTTGCCGTTTGGGTTCAGGAGGTGGCGGTGCAGGGCGCGGTGGCGCTGCAGCGGGTCGCTGGGTTGGAGCGGGAGCCGGTTTTGGGGTCGGGGCCGGAGTGGGCTGGCCTGCGGCAGAAGCGTCGGGCTGGGCGATAATATGGTTGGTCGCTTTAAAAACGTGCAAACAGGAGCCGCAGCGCACTGACCCGTTGGCCGCTTGCAGTTGGGCTCGGGTTAGACGGAATGCTGTTTGGCACTGCGGGCAGCGTGTGACCCAGGTTTTACTCATAATTGACGACTTCTAGTGGCGGGAGGAGATCCCTTCTTCCGGACCTGTCGAGTGTATCCAATATAGTGCATATAAGGCTAGTCGTGTGGCGTGGGATCAGGCGCGTTTACGCCCATAAAGCAGAACCCAGTCACCTTTTACCCGCGGAGGCTCCATCTCAAAGCTGGCGCTGTAGGTGTCCAGCACATCCTGCGCTTGCTCCACCAGGATTCCGGAGAGCGCCAGCCGACCACCGCCTTTAAGCAATGAATCGAGCGTCGGATACAGCTGCTGTAGCGGGCCAGCGAGAATGTTGGCGACCACCAGGTCGGCCTCTATCTCCGGCGTGTTGTCCGGCAGGTAGAGATCCATCGCCGTAACAGGAAGCTGGTTGCGTTGCAGGTTATCGGCGCTGGCCTCGATCGCCTGGGGGTCGTAGTCCACGCCAATAACGCGGCCTGCACCTAACAGCAATGCAGCGATGCCAAGAATACCGGATCCGCAACCGTAATCGACGACGGTTTGTCCGCTCAGGGGCTGGCTATCGAGCCATTCGAGGCATAATGCCGTGGTTGGGTGTGTTCCGGTGCCGAAGGCGAGGCCGGGGTCCAGCATCAGGTTCACCGCATTGGGGTCTGGAACCGGCTTCCAGCTGGGGCACACCCATAAGCGTTGACCGAAACGGGTGGGCTCGAAGTGAGTCATCCATTCGCGAGTCCAGTCCTTGTCTTCGAGAATCTCAATTTTGTGCCGAGGCAGGGGGCTTCCGAGGGCGGCCTGCAGTTGTTGCAGCACCTGCTCCATATCGGTCTCTGCATCAAACAGCGCGGTGAGCCGGGTGTGATCCCACAGTGGCGTGTAATCAGGGGTCGGTTCAAACAGCGGTTGATCTTCGTTATCTTCCAGTGTTACCGCCGAGGCCCCAAAGGCAAGCAGGAACTCTTCGAACCGCTCGATGTTGTCAGGTGTTATATCGATTCGTAGTTGTAACCAGGCCATCGTGAATTCCTGTGGGGCGTCGGGATAAAGGGTTCGCAATTATAGGGCCTGTGGCGCCGATACTGCCAGTACCGCCCGGTGCTTGATTGCAAATCGCCATGGGGCTGGTCACAATGTTGTACATTATCTCGTCAGGGAAAGGCCAGGGCTCGTGCATGGGGATCAATAGACTTTTGGGGCGCATCAGCATCGGATGGCTGACTCTGCTGCTGGGCCTTTTTTCTGGCCCGGTTCTCGCTTTGCAGAGCGTCACCTTGCAATTAAAGTGGAAGCACCAGTTTCAATTTGCAGGCTATTACGCGGCGATAGAGAACGGCTACTACCGCGCCGCAGGGTTGGACGTTAATGTTGTCCAGGCCCAGGAGGGAGAGGACCCTATACAGGCGGTGATTGATGGCAAAGCCGAGTTTGGTGTCGGCACCAGTGACCTGTTACTGCTGCGCCAACGGGGGGAGCCGGTGGTGGTACTAGGGGTGGTATTCCAGCACTCGCCGCTGGGTTTGCTGGCTCGTGGTGACGGCTCGGTACGCAATGTCCATGACCTGGCCGACAAGCCGCTGATGATCGAAGCTAACTCGGCGGAGCTGTTCGCGTACCTGTCGAGTGAGGGAATCAGCAGTTCGCGCCTGGATATTGTACATCACAGTTTTGATATCGAGGATCTACTATCGGGAAACGTGGCGGCAATGTCGGTGTACGTTACCGACGAGCCCTTTGCCCTAAAACAGGCCGGGGTTAGGTATCAGCTGTTTGAGGCGTCCGAGGGTGGCGTCGATTTTTACGGCGACAATTTTTTTACCACCGAGCAGATGATAGCCCAGTCCCCCAAGGTTGTTGCGGCGTTCAGGGAGGCGACGCTCAAAGGCTGGCGCTACGCGATGGACCATCCCGAGGAGTTGGTGCAGGTCATTCAAAGCAAATACAGTGACCGCCACAGCACCGATCATCTGCGGTTTGAGGCCCAGGAGATGCAGCGCCTGCTGCGCCCGGACCTGGTCGATGTCGGCTATATGAGCGAGGGTCGGTGGCAGCACATCGCCGGAATTTACCATGAACAGGGGATGCTGCCGGAAAACGCCAATCTGGAGGGTTTTCTGTACGACCCCACCGCAGCAGACTCGGTGATATGGCAGCCCTGGGTGTGGGTTTGGTTGCTGTTGACATCGGTTGCGCTGCTGCTGGTAATGGCGTTTTATCGACTGAACCGCCGCCTGTCCGGAAGCGAAGCCTGGTTGCAGATGATTTTGGATCACGCCCCGACGGCCTTAGTGCAGATTGATGGTCGGGGCTGTGTACAGGTGTGGAATCAACAAGCACAGCAGACCTTTGGGTGGCGGCGTGATGAGGTGATAGGGCGCACGCTGAACGATTTCCTGATCCCTGAGGAGGAGCAAAAGGGAGTTAATGAAACGCTCCAGAGCCTCGCGCAGCGCAGTGTTCAACAGCACGAAAACTGGAACCTGACCAAAAGCGGACGCAAGATTCTCTGCGATTGGCGCAATGTGGCGTTGCCATCAACGTCAAGTCAGGGGCGTATGGTGGTGGCGATGGCGATCGATATTACCGAGCGCAAGCGCATGGAAACTCGCTTGCATGAGCTGGCCCACAGCGATCTATTAACGGGGGTGGCGAATCGTACGCTATTTTACGATCAGTTCGAAAGGGCGATAAAACTGGCTGCTCGACGCAGCGCCCGATTGGCGCTGATGTTTGTGGATCTGGATGATTTTAAAGCAGTGAATGACTGTTTTGGTCACGAGTCCGGCGACGCGGTATTACAGGTGACTGTTGCTCGCATCCGGGGTTGTATTCGCAGTACTGATATCCTCGCCCGTCATGGCGGGGATGAGTTTGTAGTGCTGCTGGAGGATTGTGGTGAGAATAAAATAATTACCGACATCGCCACCAAGATCGTCAACGCGGTTACCCGTCCTATTCCCCTGCCTTCGGGTGATACCGCGCAGATCGGAGCCTCCATCGGTATCAGTCTTTATCCACAGCATGGAGAAGATAGTGATGCCCTGACACGCTCGGCGGACAAGGCGATGTACCGGGTAAAGGGCTCGGGTAAGCAGGGGTATCAAATCGCGGAGTAGTATCGACGTCCGGCACCGCTCTCGCTGGGCCAGGGTTAATCAGCCCTTCGAGGCCAGGATCATCAGGTTTCTCGGGGTGAGTTGATAGTCACAAAACTCACCCAGGCGCACGCTGTAACCCTGTTGCTGCAGGAAGAGCGCGCGGTCCAGCACCAGCCACAGCTCCAGCGGTCGCCGAAACAGGTGTCGCACTAACTCGATGCGCGCAACGGTATCTGCGCGCTCCACCCCCCGCGCCTCGAATGCGTCGTAATCGATCGGTTGTTGCAGGCACAGCTGTTTGCGCTGAGCCATATAGCGACAAAAACCGGCAAAATCCCCCCCCATTACGCGGCGGGGAACCGGCGGGCAGTTGAGGTAGTCATCCACGCCCCGCAGCTGGCGTTGTAGCAGGTCGAAGCCGAGCCGCCAATGGAACTCACGGTTCCGCTGGCGTCGCTCACGGGCGCCAGCAGTCACGGTCTCCTGTACGACCAGACGCAGGTCATGGCGCGTCAGCTTCAGCGCGCTGGCAGCGCCGGATGGGCTGATGGGTTGATAGTGATCACTATCGATCAAGTGATAACAGCATGGGGAAAGGCTGATACGCTCAACGCCTTTGGCACTGGCCCGCTGCAGCAGCTGTAAATGCAGTTGGCCGCAGGCGTGCAGTGCTACCGCATGCTGATTGGGTGAGAGGTGAGGCTCAACCGCGTCGGAAAGCACGTCGCAGGTGACCATTTGGCAACTCGAATGATGGCGTTCCGCCAGCGCTTCTCCATCACGGCACAGGGAGGCCTGTAACTCCAGACTGGTGACAGTGCCGCCATGAACCTGATGCAGCACTCGGCCCAGATGCCCTTTGCCCGCGCACCATTCGAGAAAGGGCCTCGATTCTTGTGGCAACGCTGCACTGAATGCCTGTACCTGCCGCCATTTGCGTCCGGGCACTCCGTAACTCAATAGTGGCTCGACACTAACCGGGCTATTGACGGGGAGGGTGCTTGTATTAATCAGTGCGTGCAGGGCATCAATATTGTCTATGAAGGGGCTCAAGGCGGCCAGGCGCGCCGCCATATCCTCCTCCAGCGCCGTGACCTGGTCGGGCTTGAGTTGCTGCAAATAACCTAATAGTGGCGGGTTGTGTGTCCACGGCAGGGCCATCTCCGCGAAGGGGCGTAGCTGCCAATAGGGCTTAAGTTCCAGTAACAGTTGGTCCAGTTGCTGAAATTGCAGTAACAGGTCCTGCTTCGGTTGGGTGAGGAGAGGCGACATAGTGGCCGCATCATACGCGCGGATCTGCCGATGAGGCTACAGCGGATAACGGGAGTGCCCCGCAGGGGCGACAGTTTTGGTCCGATTTTCGAAAATCGGGGTTAGGGTTTTTACGTATAATTGCCGCCTTTCACACCCTCCCTCGTATAAAAAATTATTTTCTGGAGTGTTATCGATGCAAGATTTGGTGAATACCCTTAACGGGTTTATCTGGAGCCCGGCGCTGATCTATCTGTGCCTGGGCGCGGGTCTGTTTTTCTCTATCCTGACCCGGTTCGTGCAGGTTCGTCACTTTGGTGAGATGTGGCGGCTACTATTCTCCGGTAAGGAATCCGATAAGGGTATCTCCTCCTTCCAGGCCTTGGCGGTATCTCTTTCTGGTCGTGTGGGTACCGGTAATATTGCCGGTGTCGCCGCCGCGATCGGCTTTGGTGGCCCGGGTGCCGTGTTCTGGATGTGGATGGTGGCCTTTTTGGGCGCGGCTACCGCGTACATCGAATCCACCCTTGCGCAGATCTACAAAGAGGAGCAGGAGGGCCAATATCGAGGTGGCCCCGCTTACTATATCGAGAAAGCGATGGGGCAGAAGTGGTACGCCTGGATCTTTGCCATCTCCACCATTGTGGCCGTCGGTGTGCTGCTACCTGGCGTGCAGTCCAACAGCATCGGTAACGCCGTGGAGCTGGCCTTCGGCAGTGGTGCCATGATCGATACGGCGATGGGCGAGATCAGCTTTGCCAAGATTCTGACCGCGACGGTGGTTGTCATGGTGTTGGCCTTCATCATCTTTGGTGGCGTCAAGCGAATTGCGCACTTTACCCAGTTTGTGGTGCCGTTTATGGCTCTGGCCTACATCGTAATCGCGTGCGTGATCATCGCCCTGAATATCAGCGAGGTGCCTGCAATTTTTGGAATGATCCTGAACGATGCATTCACTCCCATGGCAGGTGTTGGCGCTGCAATCGGGTGGGGCGTAAAGCGCGGTGTCTACTCCAACGAAGCGGGCCAGGGAACCGGACCTCACGCAGCGGCAGCGGCTGAAGTGCAGCACCCCGCCCAACAGGGGCTGGTGCAGGCGTTCTCTGTGTACGTAGATACCCTCTTCGTGTGCTCGGCTACGGCCTTTATGATCCTGATTACCGGCGCGTACAACGTGCACGGTGTCGGTGATGCGTTTCTGGTGCAGAATATCGCTGCTGAGATCGCCGCGAACAGCCCGGCCTATACCCAAACCGCGGTTGAAAGCGTTTTGCCGGGCGTCGGTAAACCTTTCGTGGCGCTAGCGCTGTTCTTCTTCTCCTTCACCACAATCCTGGCGTACTACTACATCGCCGAGACCAATGTGGCGTACATCAAACGCACGATCCATGTGCCGGGTCTGACCTTTGCGTTGAAGATCGCGCTCATGGCATCAACTTTCTACGGCGCCGTAAAAACTGCGGATCTAGCCTGGGGGATGGGCGATGTGGGTGTGGGCCTGATGGCGTGGTTGAACATCATCGGCATCCTGATCATCTTCTTTATGGCACGGCCTGCCATCAAAGCGCTGAAGGATTACGAGCGCCAGCAGAAAGAGGGTGTCGAGAAATACACCTTTGACCCTGAAAATCTTGGCATCAAGAATGCGGATTTCTGGGTGAAGCGTAACGCCGAAAAGTAACCGGAAAATGAGTGCGGATTAACGAAAAGCCACGCCCAAAGCGTGGCTTTTTTAGTTCACAAGGGCGAAGGGGGGGTACTGGGGATCTATAATTTGCGTCGGCAAAGGGGCCCTCAGCTGCTATGGTTAGCGTTTGCCATCGCGGCGGTATATCGCGGGGTATCGTTGCGCATTGAAAGACAGGAGTTGCAGTGCAATCAATAATCTCCGTTACCGGTCTCGGTAAAACCTACGACTCAGGCTTTGAAGCCTTGCGCGACATCCACCTGGATATTCGCCGCGGCGAGATCTTTGCGCTGTTGGGTCCCAACGGCGCGGGCAAAACCACCCTGATCAGTATTCTGTGCGGTATTGTTAACCCGAGCGGGGGCACGGTGCTAGCAGGTGGGCACGACATTACCCGGGAGTACCGAGCGGCGCGGAGTAAAATCGGCCTGGTTCCCCAGGAGCTCTGCACCGACTCCTTTGAAAGTGTGTGGGCGACGGTCAAGTTTAGTCGCGGACTCTTCGGCAAGCCTCCCAATGGAGCCTATCTCGAACAGATATTGCGTCAGCTCTCCCTCTGGGACAAAAAAGATGCCCAGTTGCGCGAGCTCTCAGGGGGTATGAAGCGGCGGGTGATGATCGCCAAGGCACTCTCCCATGAGCCCGACATCCTGTTTCTGGATGAGCCGACTGCGGGGGTCGATGTCGAGCTGCGCCGTGATATGTGGAATATGGTGCGTGAGCTGCGTGAGCGGGGGGTCACGATTATTCTTACTACCCATTACATCGAGGAGGCCGAGGAGATGGCCGATCGAATCGGTGTGATTAACAGGGGGCAACTGATTCTGGTTGAGGAGAAGGAGGCGCTGATGGCGCAGCTGGGCAAGAAAGAGTTGCGGGTCTCCTTACAGGAGCCCCTGCAGGAATTGCCCGCGGTGCTGGAACCCTACCAATTGGGGTTGTGTGAAGAGGGTCATGTGCTGGTTTACGGGTACGATACCCAACAAACAACCAATGGCATTGCTGATCTTTTGCGTAGCCTTGCTGAGCTGGGGCTCGAAGTCAGGGATTTGCATTCGAGCGAAAGCTCCCTGGAGGAGATATTTGTGAACCTGGTACGAGGAAGCTGATATGAACCTCCATGGAATACGGGCTATTTATACCTTTGAGATGGCGCGTGCCTGGCGCACCCTGATGCAGAGCATCGCCTCGCCGGTCCTCTCAACAACCCTCTATTTTGTCGTCTTTGGTACCGCCATTGGTAACCGCATGGGTGATATTGATGGCATCAGCTACGGCGCCTTTATTATTCCCGGACTGGTGATGCTGTCGTTGCTGGGGGAGAGTATTTCCAACGCCTCTTTTGGTATCTTCTTCCCCAAGTTTTCCGGCACCATTTATGAGGTGCTGTCGGCTCCGGTATCCCCCTTCGAGATCGTTACCGGCTATGTGGGGGCGGCGGCGACCAAATCGATTTTACTGGGGCTGTTGATTCTGTTGACTGCACGCCTGTTCGTTGACTACCAGATTCAGCACCCGGTGTGGATGCTGGTGTTTCTGGTATTAACGGCGGTTACCTTTAGCCTGTTTGGGTTTGTTATCGGCATCTGGGCCGATGACTTCCAGAAACTGCAGATCATTCCGTTGATGGTTATAACGCCCTTGACCTTCCTCGGCGGCGCCTTCTACTCCATTAGCATGCTGCCCGAACCCTGGCAGACCCTGACCCTGTTTAACCCCGTGGTTTACCTGATCAGCGGTTTTCGTTGGGCGTTTTATGGGGTTGCTGACGTCAACCTTGGCCTCAGCCTGGGGATGACTCTGTTGTTTCTGATCCTCTGTCTTGGCGCGGTGTGGTGGATATTCCGCACCGGCTACCGGATCAAGAGCTGAGTGGTGCGCATGGATATGTGATAATAAAATCACACACTGCCAGGAAACTGCTAAATCAAGAGGGCTTAGCGTCTGTAATGGTGCGTTTTCTTGAATGCGTCGTTTTAGTAAGGCGTGTGTTGAAATAGCAACTTAAGCCTGGTTGATTTGTTATTAAATGACGTAGGTTTTAGAAAGCTGTCTTACAGCTGGATTGATAGAGAGGTTGGTCAGTTGGAATTTAGAAGTGATATTAATGCGTTAAGAGCTGTTGCTGTTGTATCAGTTGTTTTGTTTCATTTTGGCTTGCCTGTATTTTTCGGTGGGTTCGTCGGTGTAGATGTCTTTTTTGTGATCTCCGGGTTCCTCATGACTGGAATAATTATTAAGGGGCTACATGAGGGCCGGTTCTCTTTGTTGAGATTTTATGCTTCAAGGTCTCGCAGAATCATACCTGCTTTGGCAGTTATGTGCTTCGCTCTTCTTGTTTTTGGTTTTATTTATCTTCCGCTCGAAGATTTCAGAGATCTTGCAAAAGGAATTAAAAATAGTCTTTTTTTTGGCTCGAACTTCTATTTCGCGGGTGACGGTGGGTATTTTGACGCCCCGCTAAGTGAAAACTGGATGCTTCATACCTGGTCTCTATCTGTAGAGTGGCAGTTCTATATGGTGTATCCAATCCTTTTGATTGTATTGCATAGATTTTTAGGGTTTCGGGGAGTAAAAATCACGCTTGTATTAATTGCGGTAATGTCGCTGGTTTTGTCAGTTTACGTTACAAGTTATAACGCAACATATGCTTTTTATATGCTCCCTACCAGAGCTTGGCAAATGATAGCAGGAGGCTTGGTTTTTTTGTTTCCCTTGGCTCTTTCTAAAGCTCAGGGGCGTTTTTTTGAAGTGTTAGGTCTTTCGTTCATTTTTATTAGTGTGTATTTTTTTTCTGAAGAGTTGCTGTGGCCGGGTTATTTGGCGCTGTTACCCGTTGTGGGCGCTGTTTTAGTTATCTATGGCAATTCTTCATCGAGGTTTAGCCGTAACAGGTTGCTCCAGTTTGTAGGTAAAATATCGTATTCAGTATATTTATGGCACTGGCCTCTGGTGGTGTTTTTGTATACTTGTGGGCTTCTTGGTAGCTTGTACGCTGTTACGGCTGGAATAGCGCTATCCTTTGTTTTAGGTGCGTTTTCTTTTTATCTCATAGAGTCTAAAGAGTCGATGTTGCCTTCGGCACTTAGGATGCTAGGTAAGTATCTCTTGGTTGTCATCTCTGTTGCTGGTGTATCGGCCGCAATGGCGTCCGCGGCGAAAAAATACCCCGATATTAGATTCCCCTATGTGGAATTTGGTCAGCCTGATTATCGTAGTAAATATTTTTCACAGGAGTGTTTTCCTAATGATTATAAAGCTGCGGAATGTAAATTAGGGGAGGGGGAAGTTTCTGTTATTTTGTTTGGCGATAGCCATGCGCAATCAACAGCGGCAGCTGTTCAGTTGGTGAATAAATCGGCGGCGCTGTCGTGGGCGCGAGGCGGATGTCCTACTCTTCTTAATTTCAGCATGCGTGATAAAAAACTTGAAGATGTATGCAGGGCATTTGTAAGGGATAAAGTAAATATTCTGGCTGACTCTTTTAACGGCATTCCTTTAGTTGTTTTTAACCATTTCAGTCTCTATTTAGATCAAAGTCGTGATAATGATTTTAAGGTATATTTTAATGGGGATGCTAATCAGGGCGGGGATGGTCTGTATAAAGATTATAGAAGGGAGTATGTTAGCACTATATGTGAATTGTCTGTGAATAGGCCTGTATTTATTGTTAGGCCCGTCCCTGTTATGCCGTTCAGTGTATACAAAGGTTTGAATTTACAAAAGAAAATTCTGGGTGAGAACGCTGATATAGCAATCTCACTGGACGAGCATGTTAAGCGAAATCATGAGGCAAATTTAGCTATCGATGAAGCTCGAAAAGAGTGCAATGTAAAAGTTCTTGACCCAGCACCCTATCTTTGCCCCGACGGCAAATGCTTAGGCTCTTACAATGGAAAACCACTCTACTATGATGATAACCATCTAGTAGATGCGGGCAACGATTTACTAAAAGAGTTGTTTATTGACGTAGTTAGGTAGAAAACATCATAGATCTACGCCGGTAAGAGAAGTGTGACTATCAACAGGAAATACTCACTGATCCGTCACTCGTATGCTACTCCCTCTGTACAAACGCAGAAGGAGTAGCATGTATTGGTGACTTCTAGTGGTACTAAGTCAGGGTAAACTCAGTACAGACCGGCCGATCAGGCGAAGGCTTTTTCCAGTGGCGGAACCACCTGCTTCTTGCGGCTCAACACGCCGTCGAGCCAGACCTTGCCGTCGATGATGGAGGTATCAAAGGCCCCCTCGACAATGGACAGGTCATCCCCGACCACCAGCAGTTCAGACCCCTCTTGCATGATATCGGTCAGCAGCAGGCAGACGCTGTGGCGGCCCCCCTCCTGTTTGAGACGTGCAATATCGGTTTGCAGATCGGCTTTGACACTATCAAATACCGACAGGTCGACGGTTTCGAGTTGGCCAATGCCCACTCTTTTTCCGCTCATCTCGAAATCCTTGAAGTCGCGCATGACCAGTTCGCGCACCGGGGTGCCCTCGACCCGTGATTTCACTTTGAACATCTCCACGCCGAAGGCTTTGTAGTCTTCGACGCCGGCGATGGCCGCCAGGGTTTCGACGGCGGCAACGTCAACCGGAGTACAGGTGGGGGACTTGAAAATTACGGTATCGCTGAGGATCGCGCTCATCATGATGCCGGCAATGCCCTTGGGCACCTCGACGTTGTAGTAGTCGTACATCTCTTTGATGATGGTGTTGCTGCACCCGACCGGGCGGATCCAGCATTCCAGCGGCGCGGAGGTGGTGATATCTCCCAGCTTGTGGTGATCAACGATACCCAGCACGGTGGCCTCGGAAAGGTCATCGGGGCTTTGGGCCCGATCAGAGTGGTCGACGATGTACACCGATTCGCCAGCGAATGAGGTTTTCAGCTCGGGGGTATCGAGGCCAAAAGTATCGAGGATAAAGGTGGTTTCGGGGTTCAGCTCTCCCATTCGAACCGGAACGGCTTCTTCACCGATGGCATTTTTCAGGTAGGCGAGGGAGATGGCGGAGCAGATCGAGTCGCTGTCCGGGATTTTGTGGCCAAGTACGTAAGCGGGCATAACAACCTCCAGTAAATTGGCGCACGACTATACCAAAAAACAGCGAGAACGGTAGCCACTACGTTGGTCGATTAATGCTCAACGGGAGCCCGGTGACGCCCTCTTTTCGAGCGAGGCGCTAACGTCGGTTGAAACCCAGGGGGTCCGGATCCTCTGGGCGAGCATCAATGCTCTCGGCCAGCTCCGCGTCGACAGACTGCTCCCCGTCGCTCAGCTCATCGATCAGGTCGCTGGCCACCTCGGGAATAGCGGCCACGACCGCGCAGGCGATATTGAATGACTCGTCGGGGGCAGCATCGGAGATGCGCGAAACAAACTCAACGGCATCCAGGTTGAGTGCTTGCAGTGCTTCCTCGGGGCTGTTGATGTCATCTATGGTGTCGATCATATCCTCAATGGCTTCATCGCTACGGGCCTCTGACAGATTTTCGGCATACTCTTCGGCGACCTGGGACGCCGCAGAGGGCATGGATTCTACCAGGGTTGCCGCGATGTCCAGGGCCTGCTCGGGAACAAGGTCGGTAATTTTGCTAACCAGCTCGACGACTGTTTGTTCGCTGGTATCCTCCCCGCGATCAGCTGGCCGCACGGCGGCATGCTCCTCTGCCAACACATGGGCATAATACTCCGCTACCTCCAGCGCCGACTCGGGAGCCGACTCAATGGCGATCCGGGCCATTTCAAGACGCAGGTCAGGCATCGTTTTGCCGATCTGGGCGGCAATTTCTACCACCTGCTCTGGCATGGACTTGGCTAATTGTTCCACCAGAGCATAGGCTCGTTCGGGTTTTGCCCGCACTACCGCGGCGGTAATTTCGGCGGCCTGCTCGGGGACCGCATCCAGAAGGACCTGATAGAAGCGCATCGGGTCGATACCATCGGCGCTGGCCACCGCAGTGGCTATTTCGGAGCTGTGCTCTGAGCCGGCTACGACCACGGCTCGCGCCAGTTTGACCGCTGCCGCAGGGTCGGTCTCGGCCACCTCGGTGGCGATACGAGACTCTTCACTGACGAACGGGGTGATATCGCTGCGAGGGTCGAGGTCGACGATCATTGGTGCCGCTCCGGTCTGTACTGACATGTGCTCCTGCTCGGCTACCGGTAGCGCCTTGCGGGCCTTCATACGGTAAACAACAAAGAGTGCCAGCAGTCCTTGGGTCAGGGCTAAAAAGCTGAACAAAGCACTATGGCCGGCAAGGTCCATCACCAGTGAAGCCGTATAGGGGCCGATCATACCGCCCAGGGAGAATGCTAAAATCAGGCACCCCATCGCGGCGACCATCTCACTGCTGCGCAGTTTGTCAAAGGATTCGGCGATGCTGATGGGATAAAGGCACGAAATAATACCAGCGGTTATAGCGGTTACGCCGCAGACGGGCCAGAACAGGCCCGCATCGGCTAGCCGGGTAATGGACAGCCCCGCCAAGCCTGAGATCAGCAGCAACGCCAGCAAGACGCTACGGCGATCGAACCGGTCGGCGAGGTAGCCCACCGGAAACTGCAATAGGAATCCGCCCATGATCGCCGAGGCCATAAATAGTGAAAGATTGGTACTGTCGATACCGTAGTGGTGGGCGAATACCGGTAACATATTGAATATGGCCGAATAGGCGATGCCCGCCATAAAACAGCTCATCACCCCCAGTGGCGAGCGGTGATAGAGGGAGCGCAATGACATCGCCGCTACATCCACTACAACCGGACCGGTTTGGCGGCTCAGAACCATTGGAATGACCGCGGCGGTGAGCAAGATGCCGGCGAGAACAAACAGCGTTTCTCCGGAAGGGGGCGCCAGATTGAGCAGGAACTGGCCCAGGAACAGGCCCACCATAGCCACCACCTGGTAGAATGCGAGCACGCGCCCGCGGTTTTTCTTGCTGGCGCTTTCGTTGAGCCAGCTCTCCATGGCGCAGTAGGCGCAGGCGTTACAGAAACCGATCACGATGCGCATGGCACCCCAGAGTGCTGCATCGGTATAGAGGCTGCACAGCAAGATACTCACCGACGCGATGGCCATGCCGCCGGCAAACATTCGAATATGTCCTGCCCGCCTGATCAGGCGTCGAGCGTAAAGGCTACCCACCAGCATGCCGACAAAATAGAGCGATAGCACCATACCGATGGTGCCCGTGCCGAAGGCTTCGACCTCCATGCGCACAGGCAGCAGGATGTTGATCAAGCCATTGCCCAGCATCATGATAAAGCAGCTAACCAGCAAGGAAGCTAAGGGTAAAAAGGTATGGCGCATAAACAGGGCCTGTGCGGTCGATAATTGGTGGGGAATTGGAGCAGTTTTGGCGCAGGCTACACAAGCCTTCGTTTGAAAGCTAATAATAGTTCAATATCGGTTGAGGTGATTAATTCTCATATTGTTATGGTGTGTGGCAAGATGTGCGGCAACGAAGCCAGCAAGCGCTACGCTGCCATCGCCTCATTGCGCCCCCTGTTTGACCCTGCGATGGAAAAGATAAGGTGCTAGGGTGCCCGGGGGCAGATCGTGGCGTCTAATCGAGTGTTTGCAGCAGCCCTGAGTGGTAATCATCGGTGCTGATGTTCAGCCCCAAATGGGCGATCTTGTCATCGAGCCGCTGGATATCACGAATCAGCTGGTCTGCCGTCAGGGTGTTATCGTCCAGTTCGTAGAGCTGTTGACTGCCCCGGTAGCTGAAGTTCAATATCACCAGCGCATCCGGGTTATCATTTTCTGCCGCCGCATTAAGCTTGGCGGTTTTACGATAGATGCGATTGAGCTCCTGCTTGAGTCTCCACACGTACATCACCTCGGACATATAGGGGTGCTGTCGGTAATGACGCAGCACCAGCGCGATTACTGCTCCTCCAATAGCCAGTCCCGCCAGATTGAGGGAAAAATTGGAGCCTCCCGGCTCGCCCAGCAAGTGGATGAGGAGGGTCGAGCTTGCCAGGGAGGTGGCCGCTAGCAACACAATCACCGCCGCAATGACGCGATTAAGGTGCTTTCGGTAGATGCTTTTATCGATGGTTTGTAGTTGCATGTCAGGTGCTTGGATCCGGTTTTAGTCATCCGCAATTCTATACAATCCGGGGGGCTAATGTCTGGATTGGGTGATCGCGCAACAGGGAACGTCAATCTACCTCCAGTTGTGACCACCGCCCTCACCAGATCGCAGCGCCTGTAGTAGGGTGTTCATCAAGACAAGCCTGCCCCGGTGTTTTGTCGTCGCGGGGAGGAGAAGATCAAAAAATGGGTTATGGTGCAATGGGCCTGAGGGGATTGTAATGGAACAATACAGTGACGACCTGGTTGAATTGGGAAACCAGGCGTGGATTCTAAATGGTTCGCTGGCTGAACTGCACCGCTTTAAGGGCGCTGTTGAGCGGCATATAGCGGCGCAGCCTTCGACTACCGAGACCCTGGGGCACGACCTGGCCCAGGACCTGATACCCGCGATTGAGCGCCTGAAGGTTCGCCAGCAAGCCCTGCTGGCTAAATGGTTGCGACGTATCCGGGAGCAGTCCCTGCATCCGCAGTGGATTGTCGTGCTCGATCAGCCCTGGGGCAGCCGTCTTGTCGTGCCGGAGCCGCTAAGCAAGCGGATGCAGGTCGAGGATGCGGTGTCCATGACCCTGGCGGACGCCCGGGAGTTAGCGTGCAGGTATCCGGATCAATTTTTTACAGCGTACAAACACCGCAGGGCAGGTGATGATACCGATGTGACCCAAGCCCCCGATGCTATTGTTGATATTACTCGCTTCGCTGGGGTGCATTTGAGTGTATCCAAAATGTGGTGGAGTTGGTGGCTTGAGCCTCAATGGCCGTTGTGCCGATTGCAGGTGATGAGTGAAAATCTTTGGGAGATTGATTCCTGCGGCAGCTAGGAGCCTGTGAATCGGTCCATGGTTTACGGTGCGGTCAGAGGTGTGTCACCGGAGTGAGGTGCTGCGTGCAGGCCCCGCGCTACAGATCGGATCGACACAAAAACCGACCGCCGGAAATAAAATCGCCGTTGCACGGGAGCCGGAGTGGTCTGGGTTGTATCCTGGCGTATCGTCTACTGCGTTGATTTTATGGGTTTTTTTGGTCTTATCCAGAATGTAAGGCCCAAGCTCCTGTCGGTGCCCAGAGAGCTGGGGGCAAGGGGCGGGCCAGGTTAGGGAGGACGTCGCGGCTTTTCTTCCTATACTTACTGTCCAGGTTCTCTTTGCACCGCTTGTAAGCTATTCGCCGGGATGGCTCAGAAACGGGGCGGTTTGCTGGTGGGTAGCAAGGTGTTGGTATTCCACATGGTGGAATTGATAGTTGCAGGGTCTGTTGTAAGGTAGAACTAATTGCAATATGTTAATTACCGGTTGTAGTATATTGATTGACTATTCAATAACAACAAAAAAACAAACGAATATAGACGGTTGTACCGCAGGTTGAGTGCTCGAATGAGAATCATAAAAACGGGTTCGAGCATAGGTTGTCTTTATCTCTGGCAGCAACTTGTAGGTATTACCGCCTGATGGCTGGGTGTAAACCCAAAGGCTTGAAGTGCCACAGGAAGACGCGCAATCATGAGTGATAAAACCATCGTATTGGTGACCCGGCAGCTTCCCCAAGCCGTGGAAGATCGTTTAGCTCGCGATTACACCGCCCGCTTTAACACCGAAGATACCGTCTATAGCAGCGATGAACTTATTCGCTTGTCCGCCGGTGCCCAGGCGATTATTCCGTGTCACACCGAAAAGCTTACCGCGGACGTTATACAACGCTTGCCCGATACGGTGCGGGCTATTTGCAGTTTTTCCGTGGGGGTTGATCATATCGATCTCGGTGCCGCCAAGGCGCGGGGGATTATCGTCACCAACACCCCGGAAGTGCTTAACGATGCCACCGCCGAGATCGCCATGCTGCTGATGCTTGGTGCTGCCCGGCGGGCCCATGAAGGCGAGCACCAAATTCGCACCGACCGCTGGGCCGACTGGAGTGCTGTTGCGCAACTGGGTGCCCAGGTGACGGGTAAGCGCCTGGGTATTCTGGGCATGGGCCGGGTGGGCCAGATTATGGCCCGGCGCGCCCGTGGCTTTGACATGGAGATCCACTATTACAACCGCAGCCGACTCCCTGCTGAGCGGGAGGCCGGGGCCATCTATCACGAGAGTCTGGAACAGCTGCTACCCCACTGTGATTTCCTCTCTATCCATTGTCCCGCGACCCCCGAGTCCCATCACCTGTTGAATGCACAGAGCATCGGTCTGCTTCCCGATGGCGCCATCGTCGTCAATACCGCGCGGGGGGCGGTGGTTAATGATGATGACCTGATTGCGGCGTTGCGCTCGGGTAAGTTGTTTGCAGCCGGGCTGGATGTTTTTAATGGCGAGCCCGATATCGACCCGCGTTACCGCGAACTGGCAAATACATTTTTATTGCCCCACGTTGGCAGTGCAACCCGTGAAACACGGGACGCCATGGGTTTCAGGGCGCTGGAGAACCTGGATGCCATCTTCACCGGGAGCGAGCCTCGTGACCGCCTGGTGTAATCGAACAAAATCTCTGCCGGTTACTCCGGTGGTGAGTAGTTATGTCTATTCTTAACGAATTCAGTGACTCGTTTTAATGAGAGGAGGGATGCGTAATCCGATAGCAGCTGAATATATTGACTAATAAATAGAAGATCCTAATGGAGAGATATTTATGAAAACCGAAGAGACAAGTAGTAAAGCGGCTGTTAACACCGAAACAGTTGAGCAAACGAGCGGTCGTCGAACGTTTTTGAAGGGCGGGCTGGTAGCCGCCGCTGGTTCAGTTGCTGCGGGCTTCCCGATGATTTCTACGGCGGCATCGCCGGTTGTTCTAAAACTACAGGGCGCCTGGGGCGGAGGTATTTTTAAAGAGTATGCCGAGGACTACGTCAGGCGCGTTAACGAGATGTCCGGCGGCTCGCTGAAAATTGATTACCTGGATGTCGGCGCCGTTGTTAAAACCGCCGAGCTGCAGACCGCTGTGCACAAGGGCGTTATCGATGGATCTCACCTGGTAACCGCTTATTGGTACAGTAAGAACGCCGCTGCATCGCTATTTGGTACCGGCCCCTGCTGGGGCTGGACGGCCAATCAGCTGCTGGGCTGGATTCACTACGGTGGGGGCAAGGAGCTGTACGACGAGCTGATGAGGGATATTCTCCAGTTGGATATCGTTGGCTTCTTCTCCGGCCCCATGCCGGCACAGCCGTTGGGGTGGTTCCGCAAGGAGGTGAACTCTATCGACGATATGAAGGGGCTGAAGTACCGTACGGTCGGTCTGGCCGCCAACGTTATGCAGGAGATGGGGATGTCCGTTGTGCAGTTGCCCGGCGGAGAGATCCAGCCGGCCATGGATCGCGGACTGATCGATGCTGCAGAGTTCAATAACCCAACCTCCGACAAGGATTTTGGTATGCAGGATGTGGCCAAAAACTACTACCTGGCCAGTTTCCACCAGTCTCAGGAGTCGTTTGAGATTATCTTCAATAAGAAGAAATTCGATTCTCTGGCGGATGAGCATCAAAAGATCCTGCAGTACGCTTCCGAAGCGGCGTCTTCGGATATGTCCTGGAAGGCTCAGGATCGTTACTCAAAGGACCTGGAGGTTTTGAAGAAGGAACACGGTGTGAAGGTACGCAGAACACCGCAGTCCATTATGGATGCGCAGCTTAAAGCCTGGGATAAGGTCCTGCCGAAGTTTATGGAAGACCCTTACTTTGCCAAGGTGGTGGCGTCGCAGAAAGAGTGGATGAAGCGTGTAGGTGCGTTTGAGCTGACCAATGCGCCAGACTATGCGGGTGCTTACAAGCATTACTTTGGTGATTTCGCATAAGTTGCTGACGCGTAGATGTAGATGGGGTGGCGCCAGTGTGCGTCGCCCCTTCACTGGTAATGACCGCTGTGTTCCGTTATGTGGAAATTGATATGAACCCCTTTATCTATTTTGTTGATAGTTTAAGCGCATGGGTGGGTAAGGCGTTTGGTTGGTGCATCATGGTGCTGACCTTTGCTACCTGTTATGAAGTGTTTGTTCGCTATGTGCTTAATTCGCCGACGGCGTGGGCGTTCGATATGGCAGTGCAGATGTACGGTGCCCTGTTTATGATGGCCGGTGCCTATACCCTGTCGCGTAATGGTCATGTGCGGGGGGACGTGCTTCACCGTTTGCTCCCGCCCCGGGGGCAGGCTGTTATTGATCTGACTCTTTACATTTTATTCCTGCTTCCAGGGGTGTTTGCCCTGGTGTGGTACGGCTATGACTTTGCCGCCGATTCGTGGCGCTACAAAGAGGTCAGCTGGAGTAGCCCTGCCCGAGTGCAGATCTATTTTTTTAAAACATTGATTCCATTGGCCGGTTTTCTGGTCTTCCTGCAAGGGGTTGCAGAGGCCACCCGCTGTGTCATTTGCCTGCGCACAGGCCAGTGGCCGCCACGACTTCATGACGTCGAAGAAACAGAGACCATGGCGCATCACCAGCATGTGGAATTAAGCGAACTGGGAATCGACGACAATGACCGCAGCCGTGCTCAAATCGATGGCAGTGAAGCAGGAGATCGGAAATGACTGATCCTCAAATAGCCATCCTGATGTTGGTGTTGTTTATCGGTATCGTGTTGCTGGGTTTTCCCATCGCCTTTACGTTGATTGCCATGGGGTTGGGGTTTGGTTACTACGCCTATGCCCAGGTTGACCAGTTGGAACACCTGTTTAATAACCGAATATTCGATCTGTTTGTACAAAATACCTTCTCGGTCATGTCGAATGACGTACTGGTTGCGGTGCCGTTGTTTCTCTTTATGGGGTACGTCGTTGAACGGGCAAATATTGTTGACCGGCTGTTTTTCAGTATGCAGTTGGCGACCCGGCACATTCCCGGTTCCATGGCGGTGGCTGCGCTGGCTACCTGCGCTATTTTTGCGACCGCGACGGGAATCGTGGGCGCCGTCGTGACCCTGATGGGCTTGTTGGCATTGCCGGCTATGCTCAAGGCCGGTTATGACAAGAAACTTGCCTCCGGTGTTATCTGTGCGGGGGGAACCCTGGGCATATTGATTCCACCGAGTATCATGCTGATCGTCTATGCTGCCATTGCGCAGGTCTCCCCGGTACGTCTCTATGCCGCCGCGCTGTTTCCGGGGCTGATGCTGGCGGGCATGTATATGCTCTATGTCATCCTTCGCGCCTACCTCAACCCGTCATTAGCGCCCAAGCCGGTAGAGGAGCATGTCCCACCATTCAGGACCATTGTGTGGCAACTGGTGACCTCGTTTGTGCCCCTGTTTGTGCTGATTATGGGGGTGTTGGGGTCCATTCTGGCCGGTATCGCGACGCCGGCAGAGGCTGCCGGTGTGGGTTCGTTCGGTGGACTGGTGCTGGCGGGAATGTACCGATCGCTGAGTTGGGAGCGCCTGAAGGAGGCGGTCTATCTTACGGCGCGGACGTCGGCGATGGTGTGCTGGTTGTTCATCGGTTCCTGGACCTTCGCATCGGTGTTTTCCTACCTCGGCGGTCACGGCCTGATCGAAGAGTGGGTGGTAGGAATGGCGTTGGGCACGGTGGGTTTCCTGATCATCGCCCAGCTCATTATTTTCTTCCTGGGGTGGCCATTGGAGTGGAGTGAAATTATTATTATTTTCGTTCCGATCTTCCTGCCCATGTTGAGCACCTTTGGTGTGGATCCGCTGTTTTTCGGGGTGCTGGTGGCCCTGAATCTACAAACCTCGTTCTTGACGCCACCCATGGCGATGTCGGCATACTATCTCAAAGGTGTGGCGCCCAAGCATGTGCAGTTGATAGAGATATTCAAGGGGATCATGCCCTATCTGGCTATCGTGATTTTTGCCATGGTACTGATGTATATGTTCCCGCAAATTATCCTGTGGCTGCCGGAATACCTCTTTGGTTAACCGGTTGGGCTTCAGGGGCGGTTCAAGGAGATCATCGACCCGAAGGCGGTGATCTCATCTTCATATTGAAATACAGCGCGGCGGACGTTAACGGATGAATGTGTTTGAAATGAGTGCGGGGCAGGCGGCAGCGGCCATTCGCGAAGGGGAGATCTCTTCGCAAGAGCTGGTTCAATCCTGTCTGGACCGAACCCAGGCGCTGGAAGAGACGGTGGGGGCCTGGCACTACCTCGACCCTGAATATGCGTTGCAGCAGGCCCGCGATGCCGACCTCTACCGTCGTAGCGCCAAGGCCCTTGGGCCGCTTCATGGCGTTCCGGTGGGGATTAAGGATATTTTTGACACCAGCGATATGCCGACCGAGGACGGCACCCCCCTCCATGCGGGGCGCACACCGGGTGGTGATGCCACCGCGGTTGCCCTGCTGCGCGCAGCGGGTGCCATCATCATGGGCAAGACAGTGACCACAGAGCTGGCGGTGTTTTCACCGGGCAAGACCCGGAACCCCCATGATCCCGAGTGTACCCCGGGCGGCTCATCCAGTGGCTCAGCGGCGGCGGTAGCTGCGCAGATGGTGCCCTTGGCCATGGGTACCCAGACCAACGGCTCGATCATTCGCCCCGCATCCTATTGCGGTGTTGTCGGATATAAACCGAGCCACGGGCTGGTGTCACGCTACCGGGCTTTGCAGTTATCCCGAGTGTTGGACCATGTTGGCGTGTTTGGCCGCTCGGTCGCGGATGTGGCCCTGATGGCTGAACAGTTGATGGCATTCGATGACCGTGACCCGGATATGCGGCCACGGGCACGTCCACGCCTGGTGGACACCACAGCGCAAGAGCCACCGGTTACACCGCGGCTGGCTTTCGTAAAAACCCCCTCCTGGGACAAGGCCGGTGAAGAGGTGCAGGGAGCGTTTGGTGAACTGACCGCTTTCCTAGGCAGCAGGGTTGAGGAGATCGACCTTTCGGAGCTATTGGAGAGTGCCGTGGGTTGGCACCAGACCATCATGGAAGCGGACCTGGCTCGAAGCTTTCGCCGTGAATATGCTGGTGCCAGGGAGCGTTTAAGCCCGGTCCTGCGCCAGATGATTGAGCGCGGCCAGCAGTGCCGGGCGGTTGATTATAATCACGCGGTGGCGCAACTCCCCGCGTTGAATAAAGCTTTTGATGAGATCATGCTGGAGTACGATGCGATCCTGACTCCAGCGACCACGGGTGCGGCACCAAAGGGTCTCGAATCCACCGGAGACCCTGTCTTTTGCACGCCATGGTCTTTGCTCGGTGTGCCGAGTGTGTCTGCACCGGTTTTGCAGGGGGCGCGTGGCCTCCCGATGGGCGCCCAGCTGGTGGCCAGCAAGGGTGATGATGCGCGTTTGTTGCGAACAACAAACTGGTTGGTACAACATATTGTGCAGGCAACAGCTGACTAGAGGGAGTACAGGCGTATGTTGAATTTTATAAATGGGGCGATTGCGACCATCATACTGTCGTTGTTTCTCGGCGGCCTGGCGTATTCGATCTGGGACAACACGGGGTCCATCTCGTTTCCCATTATCGTCGGTGTTGTTTTAATCATGTCTTACGTCGGGTTTTACGAAGAGATTAAATCTGGCGATGAGCAGCCAAAGTAGCCCCGGCAGACAGTAGTCTCAGCGGCGAAACCCGGCCCGATCAGGAGGGAAAGCCACCGGCCGCCGCTTTCTGAACCCTCACTTCGCTTTCGCTGCTGGCCTGCGGCCCTTCGTACATACAGGTCAGCTGGTCTCCAGTGGAGGAAACACGAACAGGTAGTCGCCCCGAACTAGCCTCGGGCTAGCCCCAGTAACTCCTCGACACTGAGCTCTTCCTGATAGCGGCACAGATCCGTTTCCTGCCGCTCAATGGCGACAACCGACATGCGATCAGCCAGCTCGTTACCCTCGACCCCGGCGTGCCCTTTAACATGTTTAACGGCGACCCGGTTGGCGATCTCGACGTAAAGGGCGTGGGCAGGTTTGATGATCTCAAGGTTTTTTATCTCGCCCCCGGCCCTCTTCCAGCCCTTGGCTTTCCAGCCGCTGGCCCATTGGGTGATGCAGTCGATGGCGTATCGGGAGTCGCAGTAGATGGTAACGCTTAGGCCGCTCTCTATCGCCGTTTGGGCAAACAGAAGCGAGTGATGCAACCCCAGCAGCTCTGCCGTGTTGTTGGTGCCAGCGGGGTTATAGAGGCCATACCAGAGCTGATACAGCTTCTCTTTGTGGTAGATGGCGATACCCGTACCGGCCTGTCCGGGATTGGGGTCACAGGCTCCGTCACAAAAAATACTGACATCGGCACCGAGCTCTACCGAGGATGCGGCGCTGGAGACATTTTTTTTGCTGGAAACGCGAGAGGCCGTTTGGGCGCCCGCCGCAGCCGCTGGTTTGTTGGCGTAGGCCGCTTCGGCCAGCGCTGAACTGGCAAAGGATTTGTACTTAGCACCGGGATAGCCCTTAACCTGCCGCTCAGCCTCAGGCCAGGAGGTGTAGATGCCAGGCTGTTGCCCTACCCATACGACGTAATATTTTTTGGCGGCCATGGGGCTTCCTGTGAGAAAACAAAAAAGGGTGGTCCTTGCGGATCTGTGTATGGAGCCATAGTGTGGCCGTTTGGCCGGCCCCGTTGAATAGCTGCAATACTTTATCATTGCGTTGGCTATTCAAGCATCTTTCTGCTCACCCAATAGGGATTACGGCGAAGGTATCCATAGTCGTCTAGTTCAAGTTTTTGGAGTGCGCTACGTGGTCAACTGACTGGGTAGGAGGTGCGGCTCGCTGAGCCGTGATTTACTGTCTAGTAAGAGGGCCAGCTGAACGCTCTAATGTTGCGTACAGATCAGCTTCCGCTTATGCATCCATAATTGATTAGGGCTGTGATCGTAGATATGGGACGGTTCTCCTGTTTTGCTCGCTCCAAAGCTTAGGCCGTGGAGCGAAGGGAACCATCTTATTAAGCCCCTGTACCGAGAGGCGCAGGGGCAAGCGGGCCAGTAAGATTCGGTAGCCCTTCGAGAAGGTGGATTAAGGTGTGGCTCAGACCGCCGCCGTAACCGAAATTTCTACCAGCAGTTCAGGGCTGGCCATACTCGCTTCTACGCAGGCTCTGGCGGGTGCACTTCCCGCGGGGACCCAGGCATCCCAGACGGCGTTCATCGCGGCGAAATCGGCCATATCCTTGAGATAGATGGTGGCCGTTAACAGCTTATCCCGGTTGCTCCCTACCGACTCCAGCAGCCCATCGACCTTGGCCAGCATCGTTTTTGTCTGCCCGGTTATGTCGGCGCTTCGATCCTCGGCCACCTGGCCACAAAGGTAGGCAGTGTTGTTGTGCACCACAATTTTACTCATGCGTGCTGCAGTCTGATAACGGGTAATCGACATCGTATTGCTCTCTTGTTTGATTCTCATATGAATGGTTAGGCGTCGGCCTGCTCAACAAATTCTGACTCGGTGTCCATGCTTGCCAGTTCCCCTAAGGTGATCGGCTTGATGGGTGAACGGATGTTGTAATACCCCACCTCAGATACCGGCGTATTGTGTGCCTCGGCCATCAGTTGCGATACGGTTAGCCCGCACAAGCGCCCTTGGCAAGGCCCCATGCCGGCTCGGCTGAAGGCCTTGGCCTGGTTAGGACCGGCACAGCCATTTTTGGCGGCACGGCGAATATCCCCCGCAGTGACCTCCTCGCAACGACACACGAGCGTCTCATCAGCCGGCCGCAAAAACACCTCAGCGGGACGGTAGAGTCGATCGAGGAAGGGGCGGATTGCCAGCTGCTGGTCAATCTCCTGCTGCAGTTTGCGGATCTCCCTGTCTCGGCCCTCTACTCCAGGGTTTTGCTTGCCGACACCTCTGAGCCGCGATGCGATCTCGATGGCGGCTAACTTACCCTGCAGCTCGGCAACCAGCGCACCCCCGATACCGGCGCTATCGCCGGCCACAAAAACGCCGCCGATACTGGTCTCGCCTCCACTATCGAGGCAAGGGTGCCAACACTGCTGCAGTTCATCCCAGCGGTGTTCAGCCCCCAAAGCCTGCGTTAACTGGAGGTTGGGCACCACACCCTGATGAACCAGCAGGGTGGAGCACGGCAATTGTTGCTCACGCCCATTGTGGCTGAAATGCACTCTGGCCAGTTTGCCATCGTGGCCCGCCTCGGCGCGCAGCTGGTGCACGCCGTTCAAGCGTTTCACGCCGGCAGATCGCAGTTCCATCAACAGCTTGAAACCCTTTAGCAGATAACGCCAACCTCGCAGCGCGCCCGGTAGTTCGCGCAGCGCCTCGGCATAATGACGCGTTGGGGTGGTATCGAGCACGGCAGCGACCGAGACACCGGCGCGCTGCAACTGACAGGCAACCAGCAGCAACAGCGGCCCGCTACCCACAATGACCAGCGGTTCGGAAGGGGCTAAACCGCTGCTTTTGAGCATGATCTGGGCGGCGCCGCAGGTCATCACCCCCGGCGTGGTCCAACCGGGGAAAGGAACCGGGCGTTCCTGCGCGCCGGTTGCCAGCAATAAGCGGGCAAAGCTGATGCGCCGACTGTTACCGTCCGCCGACAGGCACAGGTGGCGTGCACCGATCTCCCACACGGTAGCACTGTGTAACACCTCAATATTGGCCGTTGAGAATTCGCGCACCAGACCGGCACCGTAGTAATAATCAGACCCAAGGATCTGTTGATCCTGCAACACCGGTTGGCCGACCTCGCGGTAGATCTGACCACCGGGGCGGGGTTGTTCGTCAATCACGACCACTTTTAAGCCAAGGCGGGCACTCTCGATCGCTGCAGCCATTCCGGCAGGACCTGCGCCTACCACAGCAAGGTCGTATGGCGTGGTGTTCATACCTGCTCCTCCATCACCGCACGAGCGCCATGCTGAAAGCTCACCTCCATCCCCTCTGCCACCGGGGTCATACAGCCCTGGCTATTGGGCTGACCGTCGATCACCATCAGGCATTCAAAACAGACCCCCATCATGCAGTAAGGCGCGCGTGGACTATTAGACACCGGGGTGGTGCGGGTCGGTCCGAGGCCGGCCGCCAATACGGCCGCCGCCACACTTTCTCCCGCCCGTGCGGCAACCGTTTGCCCCTCGACTCGAAGACTGACCGTTTCAGTGGCGATCGAAGGGAGCCGTTTAAAGGCTGAATCGTTCGGCATGGAACTCCTCCAGAGAGAGGCTCGGATCGGCAATGCCAGTGGCGATCCACTCGGCGATCGGGCCGGCGTGGGCTGCGGCCAAGGTGACACCGCTATGGCAAGAGACCAAAAAAGCCCCCGGATATTGTTGGGATTGCTGATAAATAGGGTAGCCGTCGGGAGTCATCACCCGCAGCGCGCCCCAGGATCGAATCAAGCGCACATGCTTAAGCAGTGGGAACATCGTTATTGCCCGTCGTGCAATCGTCGCCACCACATCGGTGGTAGTGCTGCTGTCCAGCCCCACATCTTCCTTGGAGTCGCCACACTGGATAGTGCCTTCACCGGTTTGGCGCACATGGCCGGTGGGGTAATCCAGGAAGTGGCGTACCCGCTCGGCAATCAATACCTGGCCGCGATTGGGTACCACAGGAGCAGACAACCCCACCTGGGGAGCCAGCTCACGGTTACCGAGACCGGCCGCTAGCACCACCCGATCCGTTTCCAGTTGCTGGTCGCCACAGTGAATCCTGAACCGACCATTGTCAGGCTCGACTTGAGTCACTGGGCCGCTGGTCAGCAACCGGCCACCCTCAGCGATAAAGCGCTGCGCCATCGCTCGCAGTAACAACAGCGGGTTGACATGGCCATCTTCAGGTCCCCAAGTGGCTCCTGCTACCGTAGGACCAATTTCGGGTACCTTTGCCTTAAGCTGCTCGTGGTTCAGCATCTCGAACGGATAGTTACCATCGTGCTCCTGTCGCATCGCTTCCAACAGCAGCCGGCGTTGTTCCAGTTCTTGTTCGGTGAGGCAGATATAGAGCCCGCCGACCTGAGATAGCTGCACATCAATACCGGTTGATGCGGTCAGTTGCTTGGCAAACTCACCCCAGCGCAGTGCCGATGATCGGCTCAGTCGGGCATAGGCGGGACAGGTGTCCCCTTTACCTTGCACCCACACCAAACCAAAGTTTCCCCGTGATGCGCGGAGGGCGATATCTCCCTCGTCGACGATCGAAACGGTTAATCCCTGGTCTTGCAACCCGAGAGCGACCGCCAATCCAACCAACCCACCACCGATAACGGCCACCTTAGTCTCACGGCAGTCAGGATTTACACCTGCGCTCATTGTTTTTCCTCCCGTGGGGATAGTCGGTAAGCCCCTAGGAATCGGGCTTGATGGCCGGCCACAACAACGGTGGCCGGCGTGCCGAGCTGTCGGATTAAAGGATCAGTTGGCGACCTGGTCCAGAATGCCCTGACCCCATGCGGCACCTACGTCTTCCAGGATCTGGGGCCAGACGTCGGAGCGGACCTTCTTGGCTGCCTCTGCCAGTTGGGCTTCGTTCAAACGGACGATAGTCGCACCGTTATCGGCCAGCTTCTGCTCGTAGGCTGCCTGGTCGGACTCGGCACGGGTCCAGCGCTGGACCTCGAAGGCCTGTGCCTCTTTCTGCAGCGCTTCGCGTTCGTCTGCGTCAAGGTCGGAGAAAGTTTCGGAGTTGATGATCATGTACCACACCTCGAAGTGGGTGTTGACCGGCAAATAGGTTTTGGTGACATCACGGAACGATGCGTAGTAGCCCTCGGCACCGGAACCGATCACCCCGTCAACCACTCCGGTCTGCACCGCGGTGAAGGCCTCGGAGAAGGGGATGGGAGAACTGATATAACCCAGGGCGTCGCCGGTCAGCTGGAAACTCTTGATACCGGGCACCCGAACCTTGATGCCTTTCTTGGCATTAACGTCGCCGGGTGATACCGCATCACGATTCAAAGAGATACCACCAAAATAGACCGGATAGGCAGCCAGCATGGTGATGTCCTGCTCGGCGTAGAGACCTTTCATGGCGGTGTAGATGGCACCCTCAGGGCCGTAGACCTTGCGAGCCTGCTCCCAGTTTTCGGCGAGGTAGGGGAAGGAGCTTATCTGCATCTTGCGTGAGGCGGCGGTGGCGGCCGGCTGCACCGCCATGTCCACCGCGCCGACGGAGATCCGCTCCTGGACGGAGGTGTAGTCACCCAGGGCGCTGGCCGCGTAAATTTTGAGTTTGATCTCCCCCCCTGTAGCCTGATCGACTTTGGCGGAAAACGCTTTGAGTTCCTGGTCGATGATCGTGCCCTGAGGCCGTACATGAGACATTTTCAGTGTCGCCGCCTGAGCGACTCCGACGCTTGCCAACGACAATGACAGTGCAAAAGCAATTTTCTTGGTTAGTGTTTTATGCATGGTCTTCTCCATTTTTTTTATATTCCACATCGGGAATCGAGGTAGAGCCTTTCTTTCGAACGTAAAAACAAACGCTTTCTATTCAAATGCCTGGATGAATTCCTAGTACCCAAGCTGAGCCGGTATGTATTCAGATAGTTCGGGCCAGATCAGCACGAGTATCACCACCGGCAGATAGCCGAACAGCAGTAGCACCATGGCGGGCTTAATCACTTCGGTAAATTTGACTTTGCCGATCCGCGCACCCAAGTAAAGAATGCTGGCGTAGGGCGGTGTTACCCCACCCATCGCGGTGGTCACCCCCATGATGGCGGCGAACTGGATGGGACTAACGTCCAGTGCTCCCATCAGCGGCATCAGCAGCGGCGCGGTCAGGATGATAGCGGTGATGTCGTTGACCACCATGCCGATGGCTAGCAGAAACAGCGTCACCATAATCAGCAGCATGGTCTTATCGGTGGTGATCTCGAAGATCACCTCTACCAGCGCCTGGGGGATATCCTCCATCACGAACAGCTGGCTCAACATCAGGCTGAACAGGATCATGATCAGAATGGCGCCCACGGCGGTGGCCGACTCTTTAGCGGACTCCAGGAAGGTTTTCCAAGTCAGCCCTTTATAGACCATAAAGCCGACCGGTAGCGCGTAGATCACGGCCACGGCCGCCGCTTCGGTGGGCGTCATAATGCCACCGTAGATACCGCCCAGAATGATCACCGGCATCAGCAACGCCGGGATCGCATGTACGGTATGCTTGCTCGCTTCCTTGGCCATCGCCCCGATCTCCATCGGCTCATCGAGCACCAGCGGGAACTTGCGCGCCATCACCAGGTTAACGATGGCAAAGTTGAGCATAATCAGCAGACCCGGCCCCAGCGTGGCCAGAAAGCTGGCCAGAATTGATGTCTCGGTAACCCAGCCATAGACGATCATGGTAACGCTTGGCGGAATCAACAGACCCAAGATCGACGAGTTGGCAATTAAAGCCGTGGCATACGCCCGGGGGTAGCCCTTGCGCTCCATTTCAGGAATTAACAATGGACCGATGGCGGCAATACCGGTCAGGCCGCTGCCGGAGATAGCTCCGATAATGGCACAGCTTACCGATGCCACCACGCCCAGTCCGCCGCGAACCCGACCGACAAAAATGTTAACGAACTTGAGCAGGCTGGCGGCGATACCACTAACACTCATGATGGTACCGGCGAACACGAACAGCGGGATCGCCAGCAGTATCGGGTTGGTCAGCTGACTAAAGCCCCACAACATCATCCCCTTCATGGTGGCATCACCCACCAGGGTCATCACCATTAAACCGGCGCCAAAACAGTAAGGTAGCGGCACCCCCAGGCTCAGCAGAATAACCAGTACCAGAAAGGCTAGCAGTGCAATCTCAACCATGATTCTTATCCTCGCGCTGATCCAGCACCTGTAGCTCGTCGATTTCGTTGGTATGGGGGTGCTCGTGATCGATCGGCGTGTTCAGTGCTGCGCCGCCCCGTATCAGTGTCCGGATATGCCCCCACAGATGCCAGGCGACGTATAGGGTCATAACGAAGAGGCCAAGAAACAGCGACGATTCGTAGGTCAGCGTTGGCAGGTATAGCGTTGGGGTCTCCTTGCCGACACGCCAGGCATACTTCAGGTAGTCCCAGGCCCAAACGGTTAGCCACACTGAGATCACCAGGCTGCAACTCTCAGAAACCACCAACAAAATATGCCGAGCCCGTTCGGTGCTGAGAAATATCTCCAGCACATTGGCGCGTATCTGGGTGTCATCGCGAGAGGCGTTAACGGCACCGAGGATGTACAGCCACAAGGTCGGGATCACGGCAACCTCCTCCAACCCCATCACTGGCGTCTCGAAGACGTAACGCGTAATCACCTGAACAAACTGGAAACCGGCCACCATGCTAATCAGCAGCGCCAGCGAATAACGAAAGAATCTCTCCATGTGATTTCTCTTTATTATGTTGGAGTCCCGCAGACGGGAATCGTTGTTTCGATCCACGCCGCTTTGGTGATAACCATGTTGCCCAGCGCAACAGATAACATCAAATCGTTTGTTTTTGGTACTTGATAATATAAGGTTATAGCAATCAATGGCCGATTGAGTGCTAAAGCACTCATACAGGAGTAGTAGCAGATATGGCACGACTGAGCTTTCGGCAGGTTGAAGCGTTCCGCGCGGTGATGATCGCGGGCACCACCACCGGCGCGGCCGAAATTTTATGCATCTCGCAGCCGGCGGTTAGCCGGCTGCTGAGCGACTTCGAGGAGAGTGTCAAAGTCACGCTGTTTGAGCGCCATAAGAAACGCTTGCTACCGACCCCCGAAGCGATGATCTTGTTCGAAGAGGTGGAAAAATCGTTTGTCGGTATTGAGAAGCTGGCGAGAACCGCCGAGGAGTTACGTGATTTTCATCGCGGCACTCTGCGCATCGTCTGCATGCCCGCGCTGGCGCAGGACTTTATGCCGCAGGTGGTGCATGATTTCATGGCCGACCACAAAGGCGTTGCGGTCACCCTGCAAGTGCGTAGTTCACAACAGGTGGCTGACTGGATCTCGACCCAGCACTTCGACATTGGCATCTCCGCCATCAAAGTCTCCGACCCGGCCATTGAGGTGCAAAGCCTCGCAAGCAGTCAGTTGCTGTGTGCCCTGCCGCCCAACCATCGACTTGCGAGTAAAGCGGTGATCATCCCGCAAGACCTGGAGGGTGAGATGTTTGTTTCACTGGGTACCGAACAGAGCGTTCGCTATAAGGTCGATGAAGTATTTGAACAAGCCGGAGTCAAGCGCCAGCTACTGTTCGATACCCAGGTTTCCCATGTAGCCTGTGCCTACGTCCTGGCGGGTAGCGGGGTGTCATTGGTCGACCCTGCCACGGCCATCAACTATTCGAAACGTGGGCTGGTGGTGAAGCCGTTCAAACCGAAAATCGAGTTCAATTACAACATTATCTATCCGGCGACTCGTTCAAAGTCATTGCTGGCTATCGACTTTTCAGAGTTACTCTGCAAGCGACTGAAGGCCTTATCTCAAGAATCCAACGGGCTGTTTGTCTATGGTGAGGGTTAGGCTACAGGCGTGATGAGTTGGCTGGCTCCGACACGGGTTATCACCTTTAGAGTATGAAGACCGGTATTATGGTGGGGGGTGAAAGGTGTCTAGTGAAGTCGTGGCGATTCACTATGCATATCTACGACAAGTACCAGAGCGCGGAGGCGATCACTGATCTGGAATGATGTAGAGCTGCCTAAACTAAGGCTCAAATAAAAAGGCCGTCAAACCTAAGTATGACGGCCTTTTTAACATCAAAGCCGGCCAGTTCTGCTTATCTATGTAACCATAATGTGGCCAAACCGGCCACACTATGGTTACAAGAACACGCTGCAAGACGTTGATTTTATTGGTGGGCCCACGAGGACTTGAACCTCGGACCAAGGGATTATGAGTCCCCTGCTCTAACCAACTGAGCTATAGGCCCTGAAAGAGCGGCGATTATAGCGTCTTGGCGGAGGCGAGCCAATAGCTGCGGGTGCCAGAACACCGGGGTTAATGGCCCCAGGCTGAAATTTATTACCGGGGTGTCGGCTTCTCCTCTTTTTTAGCGCGAGGGTGCGGGCAAAATATGCGTAAACGAGGGGGTAAGGCTCTGCGCGCGGGGGTAATATCAACTCGCCCCCGCCTGTGCCCCTGCGCTAAAGCTCTACCAGAACGGGTCAACCCCATAAAAAAAGGGACAGCGTTGCGGCTGTCCCTTTTTTGTCGATACGCCGCTTAGCGCTTGGCGCGGTTGTCGATCAGGTTGTCGACCACGCTGGGGTCTGCCAGGGTGGAGGTGTCGCCCAGGGCGTCAATCTCGTCGCTGGCGATCTTGCGCAGGATGCGGCGCATGATCTTACCGGAGCGGGTCTTCGGCAGGCCGACGGCCCACTGGATGAAGTCTGGCTTGGCGATAGCACCGATCTCTTTGGTGACAAAAGCTCGCAGCTCCTTCTCCAGCTCGGCGCTTGGCTCCACGTCGTGCATCGGGGTGATGTAGGCGTAGATACCCTGACCCTTGATGTCGTGGGGGAAGCCGACGATGGCGGCTTCGGCTACGGCGTCGTGCAGCACCAGCGCGCTTTCGATCTCGGCGGTACCCATGCGGTGACCGGAGACGTTAAGCACGTCGTCGACCCGGCCGGTGATCCAGAAGTAGCCATCCTCGTCGCGTCGCGCACCGTCGCCGGTGAAGTAGTAACCGGGGTAGGTGCTGTAGTAGGTCTGGATGCAGCGCTCGTGGTCGCCGTAGACGCTACGGATCTGACTCGGCCAGGAGGCGGTGATGACCAGGTTACCTTCGACCGCGCCTTCGAGGATGTTGCCCTCGGGATCAACCAGTTCGGGTTTAACGCCGAAGAAGGGGCGGGTCGCCGAGCCGGGCTTAAGGTCGGTAGCGCCGGGTAGCGGGGTGATCATCACCGAACCGGTCTCGGTCTGCCACCAGGTGTCCATGATCGGACAGCGGGTTTCGCCAACCACGTTGTAGTACCACTCCCAGGCTTCGGGGTTGATCGGCTCACCGACGGTACCCAGAATCTTGAGGCTGGAACGGTCGGTACGGGTGACGTAGTCGTCGCCCTGGGCCATCAGTGCGCGGATAGCCGTGGGCGCGGTGTAGAACACGTTGACCTGGTGCTTGTCGATCACCTGCCAGCAGCGTGAGGCATCGGGATAGGTGGGGACGCCTTCGAACATCAGGGTGATGGCGGCGTTACACAATGGGCCGTAGACGATGTAAGAGTGGCCGGTAATCCAGCCGACATCGGCGGTACACCAGTAGACGTCGCCGGGATGGTAGTCGAAGATGTACTTGTGGGTCATCGCTGACTGCAGCAGGTAGCCGCCGGTGGTGTGCAGTACACCCTTGGGCTTGCCGGTGGAGCCGGAGGTGTAGAGGATAAACAGAGGGTCTTCTGCGTCCATGGGCTCGGCAGGACACTCGTTGCTGGCCGCATCGGTATGCTCGTGATACCAGATATCCCGGCCTTCGTTCCAGGCAACATCGCCGCCGGTACGCTGGACCACGACGACCGTATGCACGTTAGGGCACTGCTCCACGGCGACATCGGCGTTGGCCTTGAGTGGTACGCTTTTGCCTCCACGCAGGCCTTCGTCGGCGGTGATCACGGTTTGACAGTCGGAGTTAAGAATGCGGTCTTTAAGGGCCTCGGGGGAGAAGCCACCAAACACCACCGAGTGCACGGCGCCGATACGCGCGCAAGCGAGCATGGCGTAGGCGGCTTCGGGAATCATCGGCATGTAGATGCAGACCGGGTCGCCTTTTTTAACGCCGCGAGCCTTAAGCACGTTGGCCAGTCGGCACACCTTGTCGTGCAGTTGCTGGTAGGTAATGGTGAGGTCTTCTTCCGGGTTGTCGCCTTCCCAGATGATGGCGGTATCGTTGGCTTTGGTGGCCAGGTGGCGGTCGATACAGTTGTAGCTGACGTTCAGCTTGCCGCCCTTGAACCAGCTGGCTTCACCTTTGTGAAAATCAAACTCGGAGACTTTGTCCCAAGGGGTAAACCACTCAAGGAATTCGTTGGCCATATTGCCCCAGAAGGTATCGGGCTGCTCGATGGACTGTTGGTACATCTCCTTGTACTGGGCATCGGTAATATGGGCACGCTGCTTGATGGCATCCTTTACAGGATGGTTTTCAATCTCGAACATGTTGCGTCTCTCGTGTGGGTTATTGTTATCGTACAGGACCCTTCGGGCCCTGTCGGTTACACGTCGAGAGCGCGGTGGTAAAGCTTGATCAAGCCGTTGCTGGAACTATCTTGATCCGCCGTCGCTCCGGGGTGCTGTAACCTTTCATGGAGAGTGTCGCTTAGCTGTTTACCTAGTTCAACTCCCCATTGGTCGAAGGGGTTGATATCCCAGACCATCGCCTGCACGAAAACCTTGTGCTCATAGAGGGCGAGCAGGGCCCCCAGGGAGTGGGGTGTGAGGCGATCGGCAACCAGGGTATTGCTGGGGCGGTTGCCGGGCATGATCTTGTGGGGTAACAGGGTTTCGACGGCGCTCGTATCCAGCCCCTGGCGTTCGAGCTCGGCGCGCGCCTGCGCCCCGGGCTTGCCCTGCATCAGGGCCTGGCTTTGGCTGAAGGCGTTTGCAACCAGTATGCAATGCTGGGCCTGGCGCTCGGGGTAGTGACAGTTCAGGGGGAGAATGAAGTCAACCGGGGTGAACTGGTTTCCCAGATGGAGGAGCTGGTGGTAGGCGTGTTGGCCATTGCAGCCCTCTCCGCCCCAGATGATGGCGCCGCTGCGGTAATCGAGCGTTGCGCCGTGGCGGTTTACACTCTTGCCGTTGCTCTCCATGTCGAGTTGCTGGATGTGATCGACGAAGCTGCGCAGGTAATAGCTGTAACAGAGCAAGCCGTGGCTGCGGGCGTGCCAGAAATTTTGATACCAGACCCCCAGCATACCCAGTAGCACCGGCATGTTGTCGGCGAGGGGTGCCTCGCAAAAATGCTCATCCATGGAGCGCGCGCCATCGAGTAACTGCTGGAAGTTGTCGTAGCCGATCCCCAGCGCGATCGGCAGGCCGATGGTGGACCACAGCGAGTAACGCCCTCCAACCCAGTCCCACATGGGCAGTATATTGTCGCCAGCGATACCGAATTCGATCGCCTTGGGGGCGTTGGCAGTGATCGCCAAAAAGTGCTTTGAAAGATCACCATCCTCGACGCCCGCCCCTTGCAGCCAGGCGCGGCAGGCCGAGGCGTTGCAGATCGTTTCCTGAGTCCCGAAAGATTTGGATGCCACGATAAAGAGCGTGGTGGCAGGGTCAACCCGGTTCAGGGTCTCTTGCATATCGGAGGGGTCGATATTGGCGATAAAATGTACTTTAACGGATGAGTGCTGGTAGGGCTGGAGTCCCTGGATCACCACTTTGGGGCCGAGGAAGGATCCGCCGATGCCGATGTTGACCACATCCTTTATCGGTTTTCCGCTGTATCCGAGCCAGCGGCCGCCGTGAATCTCTTCGCACAGCCGTTGCATCTGCTGCTGGGCGGCGCGTATAAGCGGGCGAATATCTTCGCCGTCGATCTCTAATGGCGTGCTCGTGTTGCTGCGCAGCGCCGTGTGCAGTGCCGGGCGCTGTTCGGTATTGTTGATCTCCTCGCCGCGGAAGAGGGCGTCGCGCTGGCCGCTGATATCGGCCTGGCCCGCGAGTCGTATCAGTTCGTTGAGCGCGGGATCATCGAGCCGGTTTTTGGAGTAATCAAGGGTCCAGCCCGCTGCGGAGCGGGTGTAACGATCGAAGCGGTTGGGCTGCTGGGCAAACAGCTTGCAGAGTGTTTGTTGCTCCAGGCGTTGTTTGTGTTGCACGAGTAACGGGTAGGCTGCGAGCTGTTTCAGGGTTCTGCTCCTGTTGCCTGACGTGCCCTCAGGGCAGGGTCAGGGTGACGTTGTCGATCAGTCGCGCGCGCCCTAGGTAAGCGGCGGCAAGAATGACCAGCTCCTTGTCCTGTGCGTTGGCCGGTTGCAGGCTGTGCTGGCTGCAGATGTCGATGTAGTCGGGTTTCAGTCCGGCTTGCGCCAGTTTGGCCAGGGCATCGCGCAGGATCAGGTCGTAGTTCATCCCCTGCAATATCTGTTCCCTCGCCTCGCGCAGCACCCGATAGAGGCTGGGCGCGATGTCGAGCTCCGCGTCGGTGAGGTAGCCGTTGCGCGAGCTGAGCGCCAGCCCGCGGCTATCCCGGGCGATATCGGCGCCGATGACCTTTACCGGCATATAGAGGTCGTTGACCATCTGGCGAATTACGGCCAGCTGCTGAAAGTCCTTGACGCCAAATACGGCAACGTCGGGGTGCACGATATTGAACAGCTTGCACACTATTGTGGCAACGCCGGCGAAGTGACCGGGGCGGGATTTGCCGCAATGCATGTTGGAAAGGCACTCCACTGACACCGTCGTGTGATGCTCCATGCCCTCGGGATAGATTTCGTTGCTGGAGGGGGCAAACAGGAGATCGACGTTTTCATCCTTGAGTTGGGCCTGATCTTCGGCCAGGGTGCGCGGGTAGGATTCGAGATCCTCACCGGCGCCGAACTGCAGGGGATTAACGTAGATGCTGACGATAACGACGTCGGCATGTTCCCGAGCCTTATGCACCAGCGTCAGGTGACCCTTATGCAGATTGCCCATCGTGGGGACAAAGGCGACGCGCTTGCCTGCGGCGCGGGAGGCACGCACGTATTCGCGTACATCGGCAATGCTGTGAACGGTATTCATGACGTAAACTGATGCTCCTCAGCGGGGAATTGGCCGGATTTTACCGCCTCACCATAGGCTTTAAGGGCGCTGTCGATACTGGACTGCCCCTCCATAAAGTCCTTTACAAAGCGAGGGCGTCGCCCTGGCGTAACCCCCAGCATGTCGTGCAGTACCAATACCTGGCCGTCGGTATCGCCACCGGCACCGATGCCGATCACCGGCGCTCCAACGGCAAGGGTGAACTCTCGGGCCAGCGCAGAAGGAACGCACTCGAGCAGCAGCAGCGCGGCGCCGGATTGATCCAATAATTGGCCGTCTTCAATCATCTGGCGGGCCGCGTCCTGATCACGCCCCTGTACCTTAAAGCCGCCAAAGAGGTTGACCGATTGCGGGGTAAGTCCAAGGTGCACACAGGTGGGGATGCCATTGCGAGCCAATAGCTCGACGCTCTCGCACAGCCAGCGTCCGCCTTCGAGCTTGACCAGGTGAGCCCCGGCTCGCATTAATGCAGCGGAGTTTTCGAGGGTTTGCTCGGGGGTGGCGTAACTACCGAAAGGCAGGTCCGCCATGATCAGGGCGCCCTGGTTGCCGCGCGCGACACAGCGGGTGTGGTACACCATGTCCTCGATCGTTACCGGCAGTGTGCTATCGCGTCCTTGCAGTACCATGCCCAGGGAGTCTCCGACCAGAATGACCTCTATACCCGCGGCACTAACCGCGTGGGCAAAGGCGGCATCGTACGCGGTCAGGCAGGCAAACTTGTCGCCGCCGGCTTTCAGTTTACGGAGACTGTCGAGAGTAATATTCAACGCGATCACCAATCAATACTGCGAATGAAGCAGCGATTATACGCAAAATTGGCCTAAATCCCATCTATCGACAAGGGGCACCAGTTGCGCAGGTTGGCGCCTCAACTCCCTAGCGATGGATGGGGTTGAAGTAGTGGCGGCCGTTACCGATGCTATGAATTTGTTGCAGCAGTTGTTCGTAATCGGCGTCGCTGCTGGCCAGGTCGATGTCGCTGGCATTGATGATCAGCAAAGGAGCCTGATCGTAGTAATAGAAGAATTCGGTGTAGGCATCATTGATCTGTTGCAGGTAGAGATCGCTGATCATCTGTTCGGCGGCCACGCCCCGTTTGCTGATGCGCTGCTGCAACACCTGGGTAGGCGCTTGCAGGTAGATCACCAGGTCGGGCTGGGGGATATCGAGGGTCTGCAGTTCGTAGGCCTTGTGGTACAGGTCAAGCTCGTCAGCGTCGAGGGTGAGGCGGGCGAACAGGCGGTCTTTGTCCATCAAGAAATCGGCCACCCACGCCGGGCTGAAGAGGTCGTTCTGGCGCAGCTCCTGAATCTGCTGGGTGCGCTGAAAGAGGAAATAAAGCTGGGCGGCAAAGGCTCCCTGGCGAGGGTTGCGATAAAAGCGCTCCAGGAAGGGGTTGTCTTCAACGGGCTCCAGTAGGGGCGCGTACTCGAAACTTTCGGCCAGGCGTTTGGCGAGGGTGGTCTTGCCGACCCCTATGGGGCCTTCAACGGCAATAAAACGGTGGCGGGGCTGTTGGCTAATGGTCACAAGTTAGTCCGTGGGGGTCAGTGGATCGCCTACCCGGGTGAGTTGGGTGTTCACGCAGGTGTGTAATAAATTCGTTAGCGGTTGTACCGCCGGCAGCTCGAGCGCGGGCGCCAATTCGTACAGTGGTTTGAGCACAAAGTCTCTCCAGTGCATCTCGGAGTGAGGGACCTGGAGGCGGGGGAGGTTCAGCTGTTGCTCGCCATAGAGCAGCAGGTCGATATCGAGGGTTCGGGGGCCCCAGCGCTCGTTGCGTTCGCGCCCCTGATGTTGCTCGATCGCCTGCAGGGCATCGAGCAGATCAAGGGGGGCAAGTCGTGTGTCCAGGGCGACGACCATATTAAGGTAATCCGGTTGTTCGGGACCGACTGCTTTGCTTTGGTAGAGGCTGGAAGCCCCGACCCAGCGACAGTCGGCAAGTTGGGCAAGGGCGTCGACCGCTGCCTGTAATTGCTGTCGGGGGGTTGCCAGGTTGCTCCCCAGTCCAAGGTAGCAGTGGATCATTCGTTGCTGGAAGGTTTGCGCCTGCGGCGGCGGGGTCGGGATCGTTTCGCCGGTGCGACCTGCCGCTCCATCTGCTTGCGATCACCCTCTTCCACTTTTTGATAATCGGTCCACCAGTCGCACAGCTCCTGTAACTCTGTTTCACCGGCCTCGCAGCGCAGCAGCATGAAGTCGTAGGCTGCACGGAAACGGGGGTGTTCAAGCAACTGCGCTGCGCGTTTGCCCTGACGGCGGGGCAAGCGGTCCTGTAACTCCCAAATCTCGCGCATGGGGATGCCAAAGCGCTTGGGTATGGTGGTGTGGTTGGACTGGTTGCCGATCACGACCTGTATCGCCTGCTGCAATGCAGGAATCGGTGGAATATCTTGCGCCGCGATATCCTTGCGGCAGGCCTGCAAGGGGCCCCAGAGCAGGGTCGCGAATAGGAAGGCCGGTGTGACCGGCTTGTGCTGGCGCAGGCGCTCGTCGGTATTGTGCAGGGCCCGCTCGATCATGCGCTGGTAGTACGGGTCGCTCTCCAGCGCAGTATGGGTGGCGGGAAACAGGGGCTGAAAGAGGTGGTATTCCTGCATCAGCGCGAAGGTTTTTAAACCGCGACCGGCTTGCAAAAGCTTGAGTATCTCATCAAACATGCGGGCGGCGGGAATGTCTCCCAATGAGGGTGCAAGGCGACGAATGGGGGCGGCGGTAGCCTTTTCAATCTCGAAATCAAGTTTGGCGGCGAAGCGAATCGCTCGCAGCATGCGCACCGGGTCTTCCTGGTAGCGGGTGACCGGGTCGCCGATCAGGCGGATCTTGCGCTGCTTGATATCTCGCAAGCCATCGGTGTAATCGTGGATGCTGAAATCTTCAGAGGTATAGTAGAGCGCGTTCATGGTGAAATCGCGCCGAATCGCATCCTGTTCGATATTGCCGTACACGTTATCTCGCAAGATGCGCCCGCTATCGGCCACCTTCGACTTGTCTTTGCGGCCCCCTGCGCTGCTGTGATCGGCACGGAATGTCGCGACCTCGATAATCTCGCGGCCAAACTGTACGTGTACCAGTTTGAAGCGGCGTCCAATCAGGCGCGAGTTGCGGAACAGGCCGCGCACCTGCTCGGGAGTGGCGCTGGTGGCAACGTCAAAGTCCTTGGGGTGGTGACCCAGCAGGATATCCCTGATGCAGCCTCCGACCAGATAGGATTCAAAGCCCCCCTCGTTGAGGCGGCGAAGCACCTTGAGGGCGTTATCGCTGATCCTTTTTCGGCTGACGGTATGGTGGTCGCGAGGGATAATCGTTTGGGTGGGCATGGCAATGCCGGACGACGACGGGCGCAATTTGCGAAACAGCCGTTTTAACATCGTGGGGAAGAGTTCCTGAAAAGTGGGATAGCTATATTTGAATAGTGCCATCATACCATTGAGACGGCGGTATTTCAGCGTTAGAGAGGTATTTTGGGGGGCAAGTAAAGCAAAAGGAGAGCTGGGCTCTCCTTTTATAATATTGCTTCGCTATTGTTCTTGTTGTTTTTTTTATTCTTATTATAGGTGGCTCATTCTCCCGAATGCATGAGGCCCATCCGGCCTACAAGTAACAAGCGGATTCTTTTGGAAGCTGGGTGAGGCAGTTATTGAGTTGCGGTTACGCTTGCCGGTGTTGTCCTCGCTTTCGCGATCTTTTTATTTTCCGGCCACCCCGCAGGGTGCTCATCTGGCCACTAAAAAGGCCCCTCTCCAAAAAAATCAGTTTGCTTTACCCCGGTTGTTTTTATTATCAGGGTGTTTTGTTGTTCTTATTGTTATGGGTTTTTATTTTTATTGTGCGGTTCATATAGCACGCAGTGTGCCAGTTTTAATAAATGCTTTAAAAACAATCAGATAGGTAAAATCGATGTAATTGGAAGGGCGATACGGGGGTAACACACCAAAAAAGTGTTACCGATGGTGGGGTGCCGTAGGGGGAGGTGTTACCGTTACGGGGAGGCGGTAACAGTTTTGTGGGTGGCCTCGGCAGGGGCCCGGTAACAAAGAGAGGGGAGGCGGCTGCAGTGTTCGTTGCCCGTGTGCCTGGTATCTGCCTTCAGATGCTCTGGGTGCTTTTTTTACGCGGAATGCCCAAGCGCTGGCGGCGCTCCCACAGGCATTTTCGGCTAATCCCCAGTTTTTGCGCGAGTTCGGTTTCGGTCATGCTCTCCTGATGCTCCAGTACAAAGTGCTGGAAGTAATCCTCCAGCGACAGCTCCTCATGAGCGTTGCTGGACTGGGGGGCCGCCACCACACTGCCCAGGGGGATCTCATCGTCGATGTTGCGCGGCGGGCGAGCTGTACGGTCGGTGGTTGCGGACTCATACTCTATGTCCAGCAGGTCGTGACTAATAAGGCCATCTTCCGCCAGGATTACGGCCCGCTCAATGGCGTTTTCGAGTTCTCGAACATTTCCCGGCCAGGGGTAGCCCGCGATCGCTTGCAGAGCTTGTGGGCTATAGATATGAGGTTCTTTACCCATTTTGCTGCAGGTTCGTTGAAGCAGTTTTTCTGCGATTTCGATCACGTCGTTACCGCGTTCGCGTAGCGCGGGCAGCTTCAATTGCATCACGTTGAGGCGATAGTACAGGTCCTCCCTGAACTCGCCAACCTTAGCCAGCGCCTTGAGGTCGCGGTGGGTTGCGGCGATAAGACGGACGTCTACCTTGTGGCTGTGTACCGAGCCTACCCTGCGGATCTCCCCCTCCTGCAGTACGCGCAGGAGGCGGGCTTGGGCTTCCAGGGGGAGCTCGCCAATCTCATCCAGAAAAAGGGTACCACCGTCGGCGGCCTCAACCAGTCCGTTGCGCGCACTGGTAGCGCCTGTAAACGCTCCCTTTTCGTGACCGAACAGCTCTGACTCAATCAGTGTTTCAGGGATGGCGGCACAGTTAACGGAGATCAGTGGGGCGCTGGTGCGCCGGCTTTCGCGATGCAGCGCGCGGGCGACAAGCTCTTTACCGGTGCCGGACTCTCCCAGAATCAGTACCGTGGTATCGGTAGGGGCGACTTTACTGATGCGTTTGAACAGCTCCAGCATCGCTGGGCACTTGCCGATAATTGTGCTGCCCTGGGCCGAAGCGGCAGGGGAGCCCGCTTTGGGCTCCAGAGCCTCGGTTTCTATGCGCTGCTGGTGCTCGCTGGTGATGCGTTTAACGGCCAGTAGCATCTCCTGATGGTCGAATGGCTTGGCAATGTAGTCCACGGCGCCCATTTTCATCGAATCGACAGCGGAGCGCAGGCTGGCGTAGCTGGTCATGATCAGTACCGGTGTGCCATTGGCGTGCTTGATCATGTCGGTGCCGGGCTCGCCCGGAAGGCGCAGGTCGCTGATGATCAATGCGAGTTCCTGAAGGTTGTTATTTTCCAGGGCCTCCTGGACAGAGCCGGCTTCACGCACCTGATAGTCATTGCGCTCAAGAAGGCGCCGCAGGGCGGAGCGAATAATGGGTTCATCTTCGACGATCAAGATTGGCTGCATGGAAAACCTGTGTGAATCTCTTAGCTAGAGTGAGAAGAATCGAAGCCCTGTTGGTATCGTGGTAAGGTGATGTGGATGCAGGTACCGCGATCGCTTTCGCTGTCAATTGGACTGACCACCTCTATCTTACCAAAATGTTCCTCAATAATACTGTATACCAAAGCTAAACCCAGACCGGTTCCCTTGCCAGGGTCTTTGGTTGTGACGAAAGGCTCGAACAGCGTGTCGCGAATAGCGCTTGGAATACCGCTGCCTTGATCGCTAACAGAGAGCGTTAGTGTGTGCTCGCTGGCACTGCTGGCGATCGTTATTTTGCTGTTGGGCGGTGAGGCGTCGCGGGCATTGCTGAGCAGGTTAACAAAAACCTGCAGCAGGCGCTGCCCATCGCCACTGGCCATAAGTTCGCTCCCCACCAGGTTGTCATACTCAATCCCCTGCTCCTTGCGACTGAGCGATAGCAGGTCGACGGCCTCGTTGACGGTGATGTACATGTTGACCGGGTCGCCAGGTGCGGTTTGTTGATGGTTGGTCCCGCTATGGGAGAAGTTCACCAGCGATTGTACGATGCGCGTCACGCGCTGGGTTTGTCCCAGTACTTGCTGTGCCATCTCGCGAAAATCCTCTCTTTCGGATTCCTCGCGCATCTCCTGTGCCAGGCAGGCGATGCCGGTGATGGGGTTGCCGATCTCGTGGGCGACGCCTGCGGCGAGGCGGCCAATCGAGGCGAGGCGTTCGCTGTGGACCAGCTTTTCTTCCAGCACTTTGGTATCGGTCAGGTCTTCGAGTAATACGATGGTACCGCTGCGCATAGCCTGGGGCGTGCTGATAGCCGCTTTGTGCAGGCTGATCCAGCGGTGCTCACCGTCGACTTCGATCTCATGTTTGTAGAGGTGGGGGGCGCGGTCCTCGACGAAGCGTTGCAGTAATTCACGCCAGGGGGGCGGTATATCACTGAGCCGAGAGCCGACGATCTCGACCGATTCGATCTCGGTAATGCGCTCCATGGCCCGGTTCCACATCAAGATCTCCTGGTCTTCACCGAGTGAGCAGACTGCCATCGGCAGGCTTTTAAGGGTTTCTCGATGGTAGCGCCGCAGCCCGTCGAGCTCGGCTGCCATGCCGGTGAGCTGGAGATGATAGTCCTCCAGCCTGCTCTCCATAAAGTGAATGTCCTCGGTAACGTACTCTGCGACGCCCTCTTTATACGGTAAGAAATTGTCTACGATCTCCTGGGCTACGCTGGGTCCCATCAACCCTGATAGGTTGGCCTGAACCCGGTCCCGCAGGCGCCGCAGGGCGTAGGGGCGCTTTTCGTTGTAACCCAGTCCGAGATCCCGCAGGGCCTGGTTAACCTCCCGTTGCGCAATGCGGGCCCCCAGGGGTTTACCCAGTTGTTGCTGGAACTCCAATGGGGTTGTGATGCTCAGTTCGCGTCGGTGGGGGCGGTTCATCGCATCCACGGCGCAGGCGGCGGCAGCGCTGATCTCTTCATCCGAGCTGCGGGTCAACATGGATACCGTGATAAACACCAGACTGTTAAGGCTGAGGGAGATAATCGCAGCCATGTTCCAGGTGTCGACATCAATGACCAGGGCATAGTCCAGCAGGGGCAGCAGGATCTGTTGGCTACCAGTAATCAGCGGGATCAACATCGTGGTCGCCCACACCGCCCCCCCCGCGAAGAGCCCCGCGAGAAACCCCTGGCGGTTAGCCGTAGGCCAATAGAGGGTCGCCAAAACACCGGGCAGAAACTGTAAGGTACCGACAAAGGCAACCACCGCCAGGTTGGACAGGTCCTGGTAGCCCTCGAGCAGGCGGTAGAACCCATAGCTGGCAAGGATGATGGTGCTAATTAGAATGCGGCGGGTCCAGCCCAGCCAACTGTAGATATTGCCCTTGGCGCTGGGTTGGTAGAAGGGTAGCACCAGGTGGTTGAGTACCATGGCCGAGAGCGCCAGTGTTGTTACGATGATAAGGCCACTAGAGGCGGATAGTCCCGCGACATAGGCTAGCAGGGTCATCAGGGCACTCTCTGCGCTGATGCCGATGCCGATGGTAAAGTATTCGGGGTTGGTCGGTGTGTTCAGTAGCAAGCCGCTGGCGAGAATCGGGATCACGCAAAAGCTCAGTACCAGTAGTAGCAGCGGCATGCCCCAGCTGGCGCTAAGTAGTGAGCGTCGATTCAGGTTTTCGGTAAAGATCATGTGAAACATGTGGGGCATGGTGACGGCGGAGGCAAAGAATACCAGCAGCAAGGTTCGCCAGGGGCCACCCTCCAGGGACTGCTGAAACGCCGGCATCAGCTCCTGGTTTTGCTCAAGCCATTGCTCTAGGCCTTCGGGTCCATCGAAGAATTGGTATATCGCCATAATGCTGATGGTCACCATCGCGATCAGCTTGACCACGGATTCGAAGGCGATCGCAAATACCAGCCCCTCGTGCCGCTCTCGCGAGGAGGTGTGTCGAGCTCCAAACAGAATCGAAAACAGGATCATCAGTCCACAAAAACCGAGCGCCAGGAGTTCGGGGGAGCGGTAGTTGGAGATCAGCTGCATCGCATCGGTCACGGCCTGAATCTGCAGTGCCAGCAGAGGGAGAATGGCGATGACCATTAGCCCGGTGCTGAGGGTTCCCGCCCATGAGCTGCGAAAACGGAAGGCAAAGATATCGGCGAGCGATCCCAGCTGGTAGGTGCGGGTGATCTTGAGGATCGGTGCCAACAGTACCGGAGCAAGAAAGAAAGCACCGCAGATACCAAGGTAATATGCGAGAAATACCATGCCATAGTTGTGGGCAAAGCCGACGGTGCCGTAGATGGCCCACGCGCTGGCATAGACACCCAGTGACAGTACGTAGGTCAGGGGGTGGCGCACAATACGGCTGGGAATCACTCCCCGTTCGGTAATCCAGGCGATAAGGAACAGGCAGGCGAGATACCCCAGGGTAACCAGCAGCAGGGTGCTGACCTCAAAGTTCATCGGGGCCTCGCTGACGCTGCAGGAGCAGGCAGACGATAATCAGGATTAGCCACAGGATCCAGGGCGCGTACCAATCCACCGAGGAGCGGATCCACCAGTCCATGATCGCAGGCGAGAACAGGTAAATGCCGATAACAAGCAGGGTTACCAGGCGATAGATGTACATAGGGGCTCTCTGGCGTCCGGGGTGGAGACGATGGTACTCAAGCTGTACCTAAACATCAAAGGGCGGCGTTACCGCCGTGACCGAAACCTCAACCAGTGGGGGCACCGTCGCGATTGACCAATGCTCTATCGCCCACTGGAGCAACTCGTCGAGACGGGCGTCGCGCAACTCAGGGTATGGCTCTTGCCCCAGCAGCTCCAGCGCAAAATACAGTAGGGGGCGAGGGTCGCCTGTTGGGAGGGGGCGAGCAAAATTTTGTTTGCTGAGCTTGCGGCCGCTGGAGTTTACCAGCACGGGGATGTGGCCGTAACTTGCCGCTTTAAAATCCAGCAGTTGCTGTAAGTGGATTTGGCGGGGGGTGGAATCTATCAGGTCAACGCCGCGCACGACGTGGGTGATGCCTTGCCATGCGTCATCGGCTGCCGCTGCAAGCTGGTAGGCCACCAGGTCATCTTTGCGCCAGATAACGTAGTCTCCCGAATCGGCCGCAAGATCATAGTGTTGAACTCCCTGAATGCGATCAATGAAACTGGTCGGGGTGTTATCGCAGCGCACCCGGATGGCGCAGGCTCCGGTTCCCGACGTTCCGTTTCGGCATAGTCCTGGGTAGCGGCCATGATAAGCCGCTAGCTGTTTGCGTGAACAGTTACAGGGGTAGGCTAGGCTGCGCCGAAGGAGTTGGTCTCGCAAGTCGCGGTAGCGTTCGGTATGAAGTGACTGGTAGTGGGTGCTTCCATCCCAGTGCAGGCCATAGTGTTCAAGGGTGCGCTGGATCTGATCGCTAGCGCCGGCCTGCTCCCGCGGGGGATCAATATCGTCAATACGCAGTAGCCAGCTGCCTTTTTGGGCGCGGGCATCCAGATAGCTCGCAACCGCAGCCAGCAGGGAGCCAAAATGCAGTAAACCGGTAGGGGATGGGGCAAAACGCCCGACGTAGGAAGGATCAGCCATGGCTGGATGGGGTCGTCTTTACGTCGAAAGTGCGACCCCGGTAGGGCATTTAGGTGCCCAGTTGTTTTTCCTTGATCTCGGCCAGAGTCTTGCAATCGATGCACTGGGTCGCAGTTGGACGCGCCTCCAGCCGACGGATGCCGATCTCAACGCCGCAGGAATCACAGTAGCCATAGTCGTCGTCTTCGATGGCCTGCAGGGTTTTTTCAATTTTCTTGATCAGCTTACGCTCGCGATCCCTTGTGCGCAGCTCGAGGCTGAACTCCTCCTCCTGGCTGGCGCGGTCGGCCGGGTCCGGAAAGTTGGCAGCTTCATCCTGCATATGGTTAACCGTACGATCCACCTCCTCCATCAACTCCAGTTTCCAGGTATTGAGGATGCGGGTGAAATGAGCTGTCTGCGACTCATTCATGTACTCCTCACCCTTTTTTTCTTTATAGGGTTCGAAGCTACGGATCATATTGGTGGTCTTTTTCTGTGCTGGCATACTCTCAGCCTCTACATAAATAGCTATCTTTTTGCAGGTGGAATTACGCGATTGACCGGTGACGTAGGATCCATCTACTCGCAAGAGCGGAGAAACTACCAGAACAGTGAACTCTGCGCTAGCCAATTAATAAAAAAATACCCCCTTCATTGGAGGTCAGTCAAAATCTGCGCGAATTTTCACACAATTTGGGGCTTAATGTGCTGGCAGCTACCGGCGTGCGGTCGGCTTTGAGATCGGCCCAATCAAATCGATTAGGATATACAGGCAGTAATGAACTACCCACCGTTAATAGAGGGGCGCCTGCTGCGCCGTTATAAGCGTTTTTTGGCCGATGTGGAAACCGCTGAGGGTGGTTGCCTTACGGTCCATTGCCCGAATACCGGCTCGATGAAAAATTGCGCAGCGCCAGGAAGCCGGGTCTGGTATTGGGATTCTGGCAACTCCCAGCGAAAGTACCCTCATACCTGGGAGTTGGTGGAAACCACGCTGGATGAGGGCGGAGGGGGTTCCATAGCGGGGCTGGCCGGAGTGAATACCGCGCGCCCCAACCATCTGGCCCGCGAGGCCATTGAGTCGGGGTGTCTGGTCGAGCTTCAGGGCTATAGCGAGATTTTGCGCGAGGTCGCCTATGGTAAAGAGCGCAGCCGCATCGACCTCCTGTTACGGGCTAGTGACCGTGCTGACTGCTATGTTGAGGTCAAGAGTGTCACCCTGGCGGTGGGGTCGGGCGTTGGCCTGTTCCCCGATTCTGTGAGTGCCCGGGGAGCTAAGCATCTACGTGAGTTGATGGCCGTGGTAAAGGCGGGATATCGTGGGGTTCTGTTGTATGTGGTGCCCCATACCGCGATCGAGCGGGTGGCCCCGGCCCATGAGATAGACCCTGAGTATGCGGCGACCTTGCGCCAGGCGTTGGCCTGCGGAGTAGAGGTGATCGCTTACGGGGCTAACATTAGCCTCGACGCGATCACATTGGAGCGCCGCTTGATGTTCAGCGACGACGTTCGTGTTTTCGATAAACGGGAGTCAATATGAAGATGGGATGGTTCACCTTTGGTGTGGGGGTGGTATTGATGTTAACGGGCTGCGTCTCCCGGCCGCCGATTATCGTTGCCGGTGAGGAGCAGTTACAGCAGTGGCAAGCGCCACTTAATCGCGAGGCGCCAGGGTTGGGGAATATCTGGTCATACCCTCGGGAGCAGTGGATTGAGCCGAAAGCGCTGGTGCACGCGATCAGCCAGACAGATTACCTGATGTTGGGGGAAAAACACGATAACCCGGACCATCACCGAATTCAGTGGTACCTACTGGATCAGCTTGGCCAGCAGAAGCGGCTGGGGATGTTGACGCTGGAGATGCTGAAACAGGGTCAGCAGCCCCTGGTTGATAGTGCCGCGCAGCTGGAACACCCAGACCTGTCCGAGCTGAAGCAGCATCTTCGTTGGGATCAGGTGCGGGGCTGGGACTGGCATTTTTATGGTCCGCTGATGCTGCTGGCGCTCGAGCAGGGTGCTCCTTTGCGTGCAGGGAATCTGGATGCCGGACGTATTAAGGAGATCTACGCGCAACAGGACTCGGGTGCTCCGTTATTAGCAAGCCAACAACAAGCCCGGGTGCAAGGTCAGTTGGAAAAGCAGATTATTGCTTCCCATTGTGGTCAGGCGGAGGGGGATCATTTGCAGGCGATGGTGCGGGTTCAGCAGCACCGCGACCAGAGTATGGCTGAGGCGATAATGGCCCCCGATGCCGTATCGGTGCTGGTGGCAGGAGCCTATCACGTTCGGCGGGACCTCGGGGTTCCTCTCTACCTGCAGCGTCTGCAGCCCGATGCCAAGCTGATCTCCCTGGCGATGGTAGAGCTTTCGGACGCCTCCGATGGCGGTGTGGGTGATGCGGTTGAGCGGTTGCGGGGGATTTATGATTATCTTTGGTTTACGCCCAAAATGCCTCGGCCCGATTATTGTGCCGATTGGGCCAAGCATTCACGGGGTGGCTAAGACCGGGTGTAAGTGCTTACTTCTTTTCATTGGGCGGGGGAGTGCCGGTCTGGCAGGAGCATTGACCGGCCTGTCCATGGCTCCCGCGATCTACCGTGGCTGTGTATGATCGCTCCCGCCGTCCATGGCTCCCTCGATCTACCGTGGTTGTGTATGATCGCTCTCGCCGTCCATGGCTCCCGCGATCTACCGTGGCTGTGTATGATCGCTCTCGCCGTCCATGGCTCCCGCGATCTACCGTGGTTGCATATGATCGCTCCCGCCGTCCATGGCTCCCGCGATCTACCGTGGTTGCATATGATCGCTCCCGCCGTCCATGGCTCCCGCGATCTACCGTACATCCTGTACATAAAAAAGCCCCTCTCCTGGGGGAGAGGGGCAAACCGTGGTTTAGCCTGATGAGGAGATAACCCGAACAGGATTGCTAGATCGTCCTGCTCAGCTTATCCGGTTGTCTTGCGACAACCGCATGCAAATAATAATCATTCTCATTTGAGGAGTCAAGCAGTTTCCTGAAAACGTCATCGCATGCAGTGACCTCCTAGTGGTCGCTGCATGTCTCGCATTCGAGCAGCTTTTTATTCAAGGCTGTGATCGTGCGAGCCATCTGCTCAATCAGCGTCGAACAGATGCGGGGGTGTGTTTGCATCAGGTCAACAAACTGATCCTTAGGGACGGTCATGACCGTACTGTTTTCGCTGGCGATAACCGAAGCGCTGCGTTTTTCACCGGTAAAGACGGCCATCGCACCAAAGACTTCGTCTTTAAAGACCTCTCCTACCTTGACGCCTTTAACCTGGGCTTCGGCGTGACCACTCATAATAATGTACACGTGGTCTGCATCTTCCCCCTCGCGAATAATGGCTTCGCCCTTGCGTACGTGCATGAAGCCCGTGGCGGGGTGTGCCTTGGCGTGGCTATTACGCGCCAAGGCGTCCGCAAAGAGTGCGGAGTGGCCAAGTATGTAGCGGGTAAAGAGCTGCTGGCGCTCCTCATCCTGGTGAATGTGGCGGAAGGTTTCCTGACGATCGTAGGGCACGAGAATGGAGCTTTGGGCGATCGAATAGGTGCAGGGGGGGAGGCCCAGGCCCTGGCGCAGGCCAATCAGGTCTCCGTCCTGGAGATAAAACAGCGCTCGACCCTCAATCTCTGCGTGCACGACTCCCTGCTGTACATGGTACAGGCGGTCACGACTATGTTGCAGGTAAAGGTTTTCAACGTTACTGAACTCAACGGGATCGTCGATTGGGGTGAGCCCCGCAAGCATCTGGCCAGGTATCGCTTGCAGGCTCTCGATCAGATTGTCGATATAGGGAGGATGTTCGCCCAGCAAATACATATAGGTATGTCCATCGTACGTTTGGACGATCAACGATAGGCCAAATATTGGGCGAGTTAAAGGGGTGCTGTGTGCGCTAGGTCTTATTTTTGCCCGTCACTCTCGGCTTGCTCGACCAGATGCTCCTTGAGTGATGGGTCCAATTTGTTCCAGTGGGCGTTGATCAGCGCGCCTTCAAGTGCATAGAGGAGCACTTTGGATACTTTGAAACCACGGGTCTTGATCTTACGGTACGCCTCAACGGATCCGATCTCTTCCAGTTTCTCTTTATCGCGGATACCCACCGCATTGAGCCATTGAACCGAGGTTTTTCCCAGGTTCTTCATTTCGATCAGGTTTGTTGACATCGCTTGCAATCCTTTTTACGCGCCAATGGTGGCGCGCTCGCCGGTGAGTCTGGTGAAGTGGGTGAACGGAAGCTGTTCACCCACTAATAATAGACGACCTGCGTTAAATGCAAGGGGGACTTTGATTCCCGGTTTAGTGCTGGTCGAAGCGCTGGCGAATTCGTGCTACCAAAGAATCAACGCTATCCTGGTCGTCGGTTTTGACCAGTTTGCGATAATGCATCTCCTGTTCGGTAAGGGGCTCGCTACTTTTCAGCTGTTGCTCTAGCACGTCCAGATTGGCTTCGGAGGCGTCGCCACCTTCGTCTGCACGGGTTTGAATCCAGCGGCGAATGTTGTCCAGCTCCGCTTCGCAGCTAAGGATCAGGAATGGAACTCCCTGCTCTTCGACAGCGTCGTGAATCTGCTGGCGCTGGTGTTGTTTCAGGTAGGTGGCGTCAACTACCACGCTGAAGCCATAGCTCAAAATCTCTACGCAGAGCCCGGTAAGGTGGTCGTAGGTTTGCTGGGTAGCTTCAGTAGAATAGATGTTGGCGTTGAGTTCGCTTTCCGATGAGGCTTCCGGGGCCAGTCCGAACAGACGTTTTCTCTCCACGTCAGACCGTACCCGAATGATGCGCAGGCCGTCGATGAGTTTGTTACCCGCGGTGCTCTTTCCTGATCCGGAGAGGCCATGGGTAATGGCTGCGAAGCGGAAGGGGACGCAGGTGTAACTCTCTGCAAGCTCGGCGTACTTGCGATACTCTGCCAGCAATGCCTCGCGGCCAGATGCGTCGGCGCCCTGCATCATAAACAGCGATACTTTGGCGCGCACCATGGCGCGGTAGGATTTGTAAAAATTGAGCAGCGCCAGCGATTGGTAATCACCGCTGATCTCCAGATACCGGTTCAAGCAGTGGTTCGCCAGTTGCGGTTCTCCCCTCGCCTCGAGGTCCATAATAAGGAATGCCGTATCGGCGCAGACGTCGGTCCAGCGAAACGCCTCGTTGAACTCGATGCAGTCAAACAGGGTCACCTGCTGATTGAAGAGGGTGATGTTGCCAAGGTGAGCGTCGCCGTGACAGGCGCGAATAAAGCCCTGTGCCTTACGCTGGGAAAAGAGTTCGTTAAGGCGTTGGAAGCTGTCTTCGGCCCAGCCCTGCAGTAGGTCCAGCTGGCGTAAATCGTTGGTGTTATCCCCTAACAGGGGGCGGATCTGCTCAAAATTCTGGCTAACGGGAGCCATGACCTGCGCAGGGGTACCAAATTCGCTGGTGGGAGCGGCAATCTCTATGTCAGCGTGAAAGTGGGCCAAAATTTCGCCCAGTCGATCGATGTGCCCAACGTTGAGTTCGCCGCGCTCATGCAGTTCGCTGAGGAGCTGCCCCGTTGGAAACTGATGCATCCGTACCACATACTCGAAAGGCTCTCCGCTGGCTTGGAACGAGGGGGACTGGGCGCTGCCATAGAGGGGTAATACGGTGTCGTAGATCTCGGGGGCAAGGCGCCGGTTGAGGGAGACCTCTGCTTCACAAAACGCTTTGCGCGCGCTTAACGAGGTGAAGTTGAGAAAGCCGAAGTCTACAGGCTTCTTGATCTTGTAGGCATAAGGGCCGGTAAGCAGTACCCAGGAGATATGGGTCTCGATCAGTTCGAACGAGTCAACCGGGTGGTCAAAGAGGGCAGGGCGGGAAAGTGCCTCGATCAGGGGGTTGCTCACAGCAGCTCCTTGGTTTTGGATTCAGAATAAGGCCGACTATTATGGCGATTTTGATTCAATAGTAAATGTAGCACTCAGTACGCAGTGGTAGCTGGGTTATAATTTGCCGCCTATGTCCAGACCTACTACCCCGCGCCGCAGGCGAAAACGCCAGAAAAACGCTGGCTCCCGCAAAAAACTGATCCTATCAACGCTGTTCAAGCTGTCGCTGGTGATGGCAGTGGTCGGTTTCTTTGTGCTTGCTTATCTTGATGCCGCAGTGGTGAGCCGCTTTGAAGGGAAAAAGTGGGCGATACCCGCCAAGGTTTACGCCAGCCCTCTTGAGCTTTATGCGGGTGCCCTGCTTGATGCCGATGGCGCTTTGGAACAGCTAAAACTGCTTGGGTATCAGGCGGTAGCGCAGGTGCGTCGGGCTGGGCAGGTGTCGCGTTCGGGGGATCGAATTGAGCTCTACAGCCGAGGCTTTCGTTTCCCCGATGGTCGCGAACCGTCGCAGCGGCTAGTGGTTGAGTTTTCCGGGGGGCGAGTAGCGTCTCTGCGCAGCGCAGCGGGGACCGATGTGGGGGTGGTGCGCATGGAACCCCTCCTGATCGGGGGTATCTACCCGGCTAATAACGAAGATCGCTTGTTGGTGAAGCTGTCGCAACTCCCTTCAACCCTGATACCTGCCCTGCTGGCAGTGGAGGATAGAAGCTTTTACCAGCATGCAGGCGTCTCACCCAAATCGATCGCGCGGGCCCTGATGGTTAACCTGAGTGCGGGGGGGGTGCGGCAGGGAGGCAGCACCCTTACGCAGCAGCTCGTGAAGAATTTCTACCTGAGTGGCGAGCGTTCATTGTGGCGCAAGGGTATCGAAGCGCTGATGGCGTTATTGCTGGAGTTTCACTACAGCAAGGATGAGATACTCGAAACCTACATTAACGAAATCTATCTGGGGCAGCAGGGCAGTCGCGCTATCCATGGATTTGGTCTGGCCAGCGAATTCTATTTCGGTCAGCCGGTAGCGGAACTGTCGCTTGAACGTGCAGCCCTGCTGGTGGGGCTGGTTAAAGGCGCTTCCTATTACGACCCGCGACGTCATCCTGAGCGAGCCAGGGCGCGGCGCAACCTGGTGATCGATCAGCTGGTTAAACAGGGAGGCGCCACGGCAGCTCAGGGAGAGCGCGCCAAGAGGATGCCGCTTGGTGTCATTAGCCGCCCGGGTGGCCAGGGGAACCTCTATACCGCTTACCTCGATTTGGTAAAGCGCCAACTACGAAGAGATTATCGTGAGCAGGACCTGACGTCGGAAGGGTTAAAAATTTTTACCAGTCTCTCCCCTTTGGCGCAGCGCAGGGCTCAGCGAAGCCTGCAGCGCACGCTATCCCGCGTCGCACCCGGTGATGAAAAAACCGAGGGCGCTATCGTCGTTACCTCCCCGGTAACAGGGGAGGTGCTGGCGTTGGTGGGCGGCCGTAAAGCCGGTTATGCTGGATTTAATCGCGCGCTGGATGCGGTACGTCCTATCGGCTCCCTGATCAAGCCGGCGGTTTATCTGGCCGCACTGGAACAACCCCGCCGCTACAGTTTGATCACCCCGCTCGACGATGGAGATTTCAGCGTAGCCCTGTCGCGAGATGACGTGTGGCAACCGCAGAATTTTGATCACAAGGGACACGGTATGGTGCCCCTGCATGAAGCGTTGTCTCGTTCCTACAATCAGGCCGCGGCTCGTTTGGGTATGGAGATCGGTGTTCCTGCGGTGCAGGAGGTATTGCGTCGGTTAGGGGTGCTTCGCCCCTTGACCGATTATCCGGCGCTTATTCTGGGGGCAGCTTCAATGTCTCCCATCGAGGTGGCAACGATATACCAGACCATTGCATCAAATGGTTTTGAAGTACCCCTGCGGTCTATTCGTGCAGTGGTGACCGGCGGAGGAGATCCTCTTAGCCGTTATCCGCTGGCGGTACAGCAGCAGTTTTCTCCGGCCGCGGTCCATCTTATCCAGTATGGGCTGATGGAGGTAATGAGAGAGGGTACGGGGCGTTCAGCCTACCGTTATTTGCCCAACAATTTGCGCATAGCGGGAAAGACCGGCACTACAAATGATTTGCGTGACAGCTGGTTTGCCGGCTACAGCGCCGACCGTCTGGCGGTGGTATGGCTGGGGCGGGATGACAACCGGTCCACGCAGCTAACCGGCAGCAGTGGTGCATTGAGAGTATGGAGCGACTATATGGCGCAGGGAAGCAGGGAGTCCCTGCGGCCCACCGAGATAGAGGGTATTGATTATGTTTGGGTCGAGCCCGATACGGGGAAGCGCAGTGGAGCAGGCTGTGCCGGAGCACGATATATGCCATTTATAACCGGCAGCGAACCCTCATCCAGCAGCATCTGCCGGATACAGGGGCCTGTGGTAGACTGGTTCCGTACCTGGTTCGACTGAGTGTTTGTGTGAGGGTGTTTGTGATTCCGAAATGGGTTGTGGGAGCTTGTAAAGTTCTGGGTGTATCCCTGGGTGCCATACTGGTGGGCTGCGCATCCCGCCCCGAGTACTATTATGTGCCCGAGCAGGACCCCGGTCGCGAGTTGGTGCCCCAGATTGAAACCGATCGTAGCGCGACCCCTGATGCGCCGTCACCCGAGGCTGGTGATACCTATTCCTATGTTGATCCTGCTCCGGGGGCGTTGGCCCAGCGGCCAGCGGGGGTAATACAGCTGGTGTCTTTGTCGGAGCAGCAGCTATCGGCTGCCCAGTTTGATGCCGCCGCCGCGTCCCTGGAGCGGGCGCTGAGAATCGCCCCCGATGATGCCGATCTTTACTATCGCTTGGGGTCTGTGCGTTTGCAGCAGGGGCAATTTGCCCAGGCCGAACAGCTTGCCCGCAGAGGACTTTCTATCGTGCATGATACCGAGCAGCGAGCACAGTTACAGCGTTTGATCGAACAGGCCCAAATCCGGGCGAGAGGATAGTGATGACTGCCATTGAGTTAACCCGGTTACTGGATAGATTAGAAGAGGAGATGCAGGCGTTGCAGTTGTGGCAGGGGGTACCGCCTGCGGCAGAGGCCTTTGCCAGTCAGGAGCCTTTTTGCATCGATACGATGGGGTTTGATCAGTGGTTGCAGTGGGTTTTTGTGGCTCGTTTGCGTGCCATGATCGAGGCTAGGGCCTCATTACCAACGCGCAGTGAGTTGTGCCCTCTGGCTGATGAGTTTTTTAAGGGGCGGGCGAGTGAAAGTGCCCCGTTACTCGAAGTGATCGCACAGATCGACCGCCTGCTAACCCGTGCTTGAGAAACCGGATTAGTTGCAGTAGGTATCAATCGCCTCGTCGGCCTGCCTGACTTTCTGCTGTTTCTCCTCGTCGGACAGTACGCGGTAGGTACCGTCGTCTTGTAGCAATTTGATGCGGTTTTTTAGGGTCAGTTGAACCTTATTTTCCCGTGCCGTGTCGCAATTTTTTTTGCGAGTCTCTTCCGCAGCGGCCAGATTCTGCTCGAACCCCTCTGCCTCCAGTTTGTCTTCAGTCCTAGCCGCCGCTTCGTTTGGTTCGTTCGCACTGGGAATTGAAGGGGTGATGCCCGACGGGGATCGCGAGCTGCCCCGCTCTATCTGAACGCTGGGCCTGCCCTCGGGTGGAGTGGCTGAATAGTGGGTCAGACCGTTGTCGTCGACCCATTTGTAATAGGTTGCTGCGTGAGCCGAGCTCATGGTCAGGAGTGCCGAGAAAATTATGAGGCAGGCTTTTTTCATCTGAGTGCTTCCACTGGTCAAATTCCTTGTGAGATTCCTACTATATACCTTTGCTCATTTGCTGTGTAGTTGAAGGCGCTAAAGCCCTTTCACTCTGTGATTTGGGCACGCTTTTGGCCGAGCGTTGACTTATAGTAGTGAAGTTAGAATAATGCCCCTTCGAGAAAGACTCACACCTGCAGGCTAAGCGTTTAGGTCGTGAGCTCCTGACCTATCAGATCCAGCGCTGTTACCCTCGGCAAAGGATTCTCCCGAGACGCGTTACCACGCGCTGGGTTGCAGCGGTCCGCGACAAACGGAACGCATAGACAATCTAGCTTTAAAGTAGCTGAAGGCCCTTAGGGCGAGTTGGTTTGGCTACTGGGGCAGGACGACAAAGCAAACAGGCGCTGGCTGAGCAAGCCGGGCCGGTTGTTTTTGTGGTTCTGTATCCGGTGTGGTGGTGTGCTCTATCCAGTTTCGTGCGGATGTAGTAGGCCGTATAGTCAATTTTCGCAGTAAATTCAGGACCACTCCCGGCAGTGGTCTGCACACTTTTAGGGGAATATTGTGGAGCTTTTATCTGGCGCAGAAATGGTAGTGCGCTCCCTTGCGGATGAAGGGGTTGAATATATTTACGGGTACCCCGGTGGTGCCCTTTTGCATGTTTATGATGCTATTTTCAGGCAGGATGCGGTGACTCATATCCTGGTGAGGCATGAGCAGGCCGCCACCCATATGGCGGATGGTTATGCTCGCGCCAGCGGCCAACCCGGAGTGGTGCTGGTCACCTCCGGCCCCGGTGCGACCAATACCATTACCGGTATTGCCACCGCCTATATGGATTCTATTCCGATGGTTATTCTGTCGGGGCAGGTGCCTTCTGACTTTATCGGTACAGATATGTTTCAGGAGACGGATATGGTGGGTATCTCCCGCCCGATCGTGAAGCATAGCTTCCTGGTCAAGCGAGCCGAAGATATTCCGGAAACCATCAAGAAAGCCTTCTATATCGCCCAGACAGGCCGGCCTGGTCCGGTGGTGGTCGATATACCTAAAGACATTACCAATCCTGCGGATAAATTTGAGTATCAATATCCCAAAAAGATAAAAATGCGCTCCTACAATCCAGCCAATCGCGGACACAGCGGGCAGATTCGAAAAGCGCTGGATCTTCTTTTAAGTGCCAAACGCCCGGTTATTTACAGTGGGGGTGGCGTGGTAACCGGTGGTGCTGCGCAGGAGCTTACCGAGCTGACTCGCCTGCTCAATTTTCCAATCACCAACACCTTGATGGGGTTGGGTGGGTTTCCGGGCTCGGATCAGCAGTTTTTGGGTATGCTGGGCATGCACGGTAGTTATACGGCGAACCTTGCGATGCACCATGCCGACGTTATTTTGGCCATCGGTGCTCGCTTTGATGATCGTGTGACCAACGGTATTGGCAAGTTCTGTCCGGGTGCAAAGGTGATACATATCGATGTTGACCCCACCAGTATTTCCAAAAACATTGTTGCCGATATTCCGATTGTGGGACCGGTTGATAGCGTGCTGCGGGATATGCTCAAGCAGCTGAAAGAGGAGAAGCGCGCTGCCGACGCTGACGCAATCGCGAGCTGGTGGAAGCAGGTGAACGAGTGGCGCTCCAGCAAAGGGACCTTCCCTTACGATGCCGGTGACGGGGTGATTATCAAGCCTCAGAAGGCGGTTGAGACTCTGTATGAGGTCACCAAGGATATGGATGTTTACGTCACCTCCGACGTGGGCCAGCATCAGATGTTTGGTGCGCAGTACTACAAGTTTGATAAGCCGCGCCGCTGGATCAACTCGGGTGGTTTGGGCACGATGGGTTTCGGCTTCCCGGCCGCAAACGGAATCAAGCTCCATTACCCTGATGCCGAAGTGGCCTGTATTACCGGGGAGGGCAGTATCCAGATGAATATTCAGGAGCTCTCTACCTGTCTGCAATACGACCTGCCGGTGAAGATCATTAACTTGAATAATCAGGTGCTGGGAATGGTTCGCCAATGGCAGGAGATGCAGTACGAAGGGCGTTACTCGCACTCTTATATGGACTCGCTGCCGGATTTCAAAAAACTGGTTGAAGCATATGGACACGTCGGTATGCGCATAGAAAAGTTGGCAGACCTGAAACCGGCCATGGAGGAAGCGTTTGCGATGAAGGATCGTTTGGTCTTTATGGATATCGCGGTGGATTCATCTGAGCATGTTTATCCGATGCAGATTAAAGACGGTTCCATGCGTGACATGTGGTTGAGTAAAACGGAGCGAACCTGATGCGACATATTATTTCTGTATTGATGGAAAACGAGCCGGGTGCTCTGTCTCGCATTGTGGGATTGTTTGCCCAGCGTAATTACAATATTGAGAGTCTCAACGTTGCGCCGACGGAGGACCCCACATTGTCCCGGCTGACCCTGACCACCGTGGGTGAGGATCAGAAGATCGAACAGATCACCAAGCAGCTGAACAAGCTGGTCGATGTGGTAAAGGTTGTCGATCTTACCGAGGGCGCGCACATTGAGCGTGAGATGATGTTGGTGAAGGTGAAGGCCGGGGGTGCCCAGCGGGCAGAGGTGAAGCGCACCACTGACATTTTCCGCGGCCAGATTGTAGATGTCACCAGCTCAATATATACCCTTCAGCTTACCGGTGATGGGGATAAGCTTGATGCCTTTATCCAGGCGATAGGCCCTGCCATCATTGTAGAGGTTGTGCGCACCGGGGTTTCCGGGATAGCACGCGGCGAGAAGGTGTTGAGTCTTTAAATAGGAGCTGTTGGCGCCTTGTGCGCCATACACAAAAAAGCCCGGCCATTGCCGGGCTTTTTTGTAGGTTGCAAGCGCTTATACGATACGTTTCATATCGGTCATGTAAGCGCGCAGCTTGTTGCCAATTACTTCTACACCGTGGCTACGGATCTCCTGGTTGATATCAACCAGTTGGCGATTATCAACACTGTTGCTGGTTACGGCCATGCCAGAACCGATAACGTCCGTATCTACGGTCTGCATGAAATCCTTGAGTAGTGGTACACAGGCGTTCGCGAACAGGTAGTTGCCGTACTCGGCGGTATCGGAGATAACGACGTTCATTTCGTACAGCTTCTTGCGTGCGACTGTGTTGGCGATCAGTGGTAGCTCGTGCAGCGACTCGTAGTAGGCGGATTCAGCGATGATGCCGGAGCTGGTCATCGCCTCAAAGGCCAGTTCAACGCCAGCTTTTACCATGGCGATCATAAGGATGCCGTTGTCGTAGTACTCTTGCTCGTCGATCTCAACATCGCCGGCGGGGGTATTTTCGAACGCAGTGTCCTGAGTGGCGGCACGCCATCCGAGCAGATCGGCGTCGTCGTTGGCCCAGTCAGCCATCATGGTAGAGGAGAAGTGACCGCTTACTACGTCGTCCATATGCTTATTGTAGAGTGGGCGCATCAGGTCCTTGAGTTCAACGGAGAGCTCGTAGGCGCGGATTTTAGCCGGGTTGCTGAGGCGATCCATCATATTGGTTATGCCGCCCAGCTTCAGGCCTTCAGTAATAACTTCCCAGCCGTACTGGATTAGCTTGGAGGCATAGCCTGCATCGATCCCCTTCTCGATCATACGATCGAAGCAAAGCAGGGAGCCAGCTTGCAGCATTCCGCACAGGATGGTTTGCTCGCCGACAAGGTCGGATTTCACCTCGGCGATAAAGGAAGATTCCAATACGCCGGCACGATGGCCGCCGGTGCCGGCAGCGTAGGCTTTCGCGATCTCCATGCCGTCGCCGTTTGGATCGTTTTCGCGGTGCACTGCGATCAGGGTTGGAACCCCAAAACCGCGCTTGTACTCTTCGCGCACTTCGGTGCCGGGGCATTTCGGTGCAACCATCACTACGGTGATGTCATCGCGAATTTTTGTGCCCTCTTCAACAATGTTGAAGCCGTGGGAGTAGGCCAGGGTGGCGCCTTTTTTCATCAGCGGGACAACCTGTTTTACAACGGATGTGTGCTGTTTGTCAGGGGTCAGGTTAAGTACCAGGTCGGCGGTTGGGATCAGGTCCTCGTAGGTACCGACCGTGAATCCGTTTTCTGAGGCATTTTTCCAGGACTGGCGCTTCTCGGCGATAGCCGCTTCGCGCAGTGCATAGGAAACGTCCAGGCCACTGTCCCGCAGGTTCAGACCCTGGTTGAGGCCCTGGGCGCCGCAGCCTACGACAACCAGCTTCCAGCCTTTGATCTTGCTGACACCCTGGTCAAACTCTTCGCGTTGCATAAAACGGCATTTGCCGAGCTCTTCAAGCTGGATGCGCAGTGGCAGGGTATTGAAATAGTTCATTCGATATCTCCGAATCGGTAGTGCGCCTCGTGGGCGCTGGGAAGTCTGGGTTGTTGCGGTGTGTGGCTACTGGCAACAATGGCGCCACCCTAACGGATTTCTTGTGTTGCGTAAAATGAATTATATGGAATACTTTATTGCATAAAACGAAATGCTAAGAGGCACGCATGAATAGAGTCGCGTTAGAACAGTTTCTGGTGTTAAGCGAGTCCTTGCACTTCTCCCGGGCGAGCGAGCTTTGCCATGTCAGCCCTTCCACCCTGAGTCGGGTGGTGCAGCGGCTGGAGTCAGAGGTGGGGGTGCCGCTTTTTTATCGGGATAATCGTTCGGTGGCGTTAACCGCGGCGGGGCGGGAGTTTCAGCACTATGCGCGGGAAGTGGTTGAGCGCTGGTGGCAGCTTAAGGAGCGAGTAAAGGAGAGTGGGCCTCTTGAGGGGGAGCTCAGCTTATATTGCTCGGTGACGGCGAGCTATCGTTTCTTGCCGGAGTTGCTGAGTGAATTTCGGCGGCGTCACCCCGGGGTAGAGATAAAGCTGCGCACTGGTGATGCGGCTCTATCATTGCCCAAGTTGTTGGGGGGGGAGGCGGATTTAGTGATCGCGGCGAGGCCCGCCGAGCTGAACGCGGATGTGGAGTTTCAACGAATTAGCGAAACCCCGCTGCAACTCATTGCTCCGTTGGTAGAGGGGGGGGTGTCCAGTAGCTTGGAGGTAGGAAAGCCCTGGTATGAACTTCCGTTGGTGCAGGCCGAGAGTGGGGTGGCGAGGATGCACCTCGATAGATGGTTCGTGGAGCAGGGTATTAAGCCTGATGTCTATGCTACGGTTGCGGGGAATGAGGCGATTGTGGCTATGGTAAATCTGGGGTGTGGGGTCGGTGTGGTGCCGGAGCTGGTGTTGCAAAATAGCCCGGTTGCTGAGCGGGTAAAAGTGCTCGCAATTGAGTTGCGACTGCCGCCATTCGAGATCGGGCTCTGCGTGCGTGGGCGCTCGTTGCAAAAACCGGCCGTTAAAGCGTTGTGGTCGATTGCTGAAAGTGTGTGTCGGTAGTAGCGAATGGGCGTGCCCCCGCACAGGACATTTATACAGATGCTGTTTATAATGCTGCAATGTTTTTTGTGAGTACTAAAAGTAATGACTGACGATACGAAAGTGACGCCGTTAAAGGGGGCTGGTGAGGAAGCGGATGCTACCCCTGTCGATTCGGTCGAGTCTGCGGAAAGCCTGCTGATTGATGAACATGTTGAAGAGGTGGCTGAAAATGGCCGCCGGGTACAGCATCGAGGCGTGTACCTGTTGCCCAACCTGTTTACGACGGCGGCCCTGTTTTGTGGTTTTTATGCGGTGATCGCCGCTACGAAGGGCGCGTTTGAGCCGGCGGCGGTTGCCATATTTGTGGCAATGGTGCTGGACGGACTTGATGGTCGTGTAGCGAGATTGACGAATACTCAGAGCGCCTTTGGTGCAGAGTATGACAGTCTTGCGGATATGGTGTCTTTTGGCGTGGCTCCTGCGGTTGTTGCATACAGTTGGGCGTTGGAGGATTTGGGGAAGCTGGGTTGGGTCGTGGCCTTCATCTATGTTGCGGGAGCCGCATTGCGTTTGGCTCGCTTCAACACCCAGATTGAGTCGGCAGACAAACGGTTTTTCACGGGGCTTCCAAGCCCGGCGGCAGCGGCAGTTGTTGCTGGAATGGTGTGGTCCTTTAGCGAGTTTGGGGGCGACAGTTCGTTGTGGTTCTCGCTGATGGCGATGGTCGTCACGGCGGCGGCGGGTGTCATGATGGTGACCAACATACGCTTCCATAGTTTTAAGGACCTGGACCTTAAAGGGCGAGTGCCCTTCGTATTTATTCTTTTGGTGGTGCTGGTATTTGCTATTGTGGCCTATGATCCACCGCGGGTGTTATGGGGCGTGTTTTTGATCTACACCCTTTCAGGTCCTGTTATGGCGGTAATGAATTTAGGCCGCGGGCAGTCCCGGGAAGTCGCAGAGGATTGATGTGGCGGTTTTGTACGCTATACAGAGAGGGCGCCCAGTGGGCGCCCTCTCTGTTTTTGTGGTCGCTATTTTTAGCTATATACGCAAACGGTTTTACTCTGGCTGGCTAATTGCGAAATGTTCTTTGTTATCGGGAGCGTTACTGCGCGCGGGTGACTATCTTTGACTGTCCGGGGTGTTGTTCGTGGTGTGCATAGGGTGTCGTAAGGACTCCTCTAAAAAGAGACTTGACGATGGTGCCGATCGCTATATAATGCGCCTCCTTCTCGACGACAAGGCACCGCTCAGGCGGGGGATATCTGGAGTTGAGAAGAACTTTTAAGGGTGTGTTGACAGCGATATTGAACGCTGTAGAACGCGCGCCTCGTTGCCCGGGAAGCTTTGTTAAAAAGCGTTTTCAG